>NZ_BDBM01000053.1 GCF_001612985.1 Nocardia gamkensis NBRC 108242
CGGGGATCGGACAGGGTCAGCGACATCGTTCCGGCGAAATCCTCGATCGGGGAGAGCTCCTCTAGCACCTCCGCCAATCCGCCCGCCCGTGCGTCGCCGCGCGCCGCCGCCCGTTCGTGGCGGCCGGGCGCACCGATCAACCAATCGAAAGAATCGAGCTGGATATCCAGCAACCCCGGAACATCGAGGGGCTCACGAATTTTGGCGAACGAGACCCGCTTCGACGCCCCGGAGACCCCGGTCTCGACGGGCATTCCTGCATCGACGTCGGCCTGACTCGAGATTGTCAAGATGCGTCCTTCCAGCACCTCGCGCCGCCCACGCGTTCGCGTGGTCGTCGCGGTATCTGCTTGTCCTGTGGGCGGTAGTTCTCCTGTACGCACCGTGCTGGACTGTGCCCGAACATGCCTCGACAACAACGGGTGGGAGGTGGCACGCCGACAGTGCCACTTTCCACAGTCATTTCGCATTTCGAGAGTTGGACAGCACGCGACCCGGCGCGAAGCCTTAAATTACACCCAAACTTGGCCGATGTCGAGGACATCAAGAAATAGACACATGATTTCTCGTGTCTTCCCATATTGATAGTGACATCTCGATATGCGGTTCGTCAAGTCTATTAGCGGTAATTCGCCAGCTTTACTCGATCGGGTCTCCTGCCGGGGCCGCGGCGTCAGCCGCTCGTGGTGCGACCGGCCTTCGCGAGGTCAGGACCACAGCCGTCGCGGCGATCGTGAAGGCGGTGCCGCACCACAACGCCTTCGCGGGCTGACCGGTGTGGTCGACGACCACGGCGGCGGTGGCGGGGCCGAGAACGGCGCCGATATTGAACGCGGTGGTGGCCAGGGCGCCCGCGATCCGTGGCGCGGCGGGCACGGCGGTCTGCACGATCGTCGCGATCAGCGTCGATCCCACCCCGAACGCGATCGCCCCGGACACCGTCGCCATGATCGCCACCCCGGGCAGGGTGTGGGCGGTCGAAGCGGCCAGCAGCCACACTCCGACGAGCCCGCTCGTACCGAGCGTGATGATCCGCTTTCGGTGATCGTCGCTGTAGCGGCCGGTGAACGTCACGCCGACGAACGATCCGATGCCGAACAGAGCCAGCACGATCGGAACCCAGCGGTTGTCCGGCTCGGCGAGCCCGGCGGTGATCGAACCGAGGAACGTGAAGCCCGCGAACGTCGCGGCGTTCACCAGTACCGCGACAAGGACCGTGACGAGAACCGGGCGTGTGCCGAGCACCGCCCACTCCTTCATCGAAGAGGGCTTCTCGGGTGTCGGCCGATCACCGGCGCGCACAGTGCGTGGCACCATGGCCCATACCGGGATCACCACAGCACCGCTGATGACGGCGACGGCCCAGAACGCGGCACGCCAATCCCAAATCTGTCCCAGCAAAGTCCCGGCCGGCACACCGGCGATGCAGGCCACGGTCACCCCGGACACCACCACCGAGGTCGCGCGGCCCACCACGGCCGGGTCGACCAAGCGCGGCAGAGCGGCCAACGCGATGGCCAGGAACCCCGCGTTGGCGACCGCCGCGACGACCCTGGTCGTCAGCAGCACCGCGAATTCGCTGGTCACCGCGCCGACGATATGAGTCGCGCAGAACACCGCCAAGAACGCCGCTACCGAATGCCGGACCGGCAACCGGCCCGCCGCTACCGCCATCGCCGGTGCACCGAGCACCATGCCCGCCGCGAACAGCGAGGTCAGCAGACCGGCCGTGCCGAGCGAGACCCCGAGATCGTCGGCGATCCGCTCCAGCAACCCCGACACCATGAATTCGGACGTGCCCTGCGCGAACACCGCGACAGCCAGCACGAACACCACAATGGGCATAGAAGGACAACTCCCCGGATAAGGGCGCCGCGCAGCCGACACGGCGCCCGAGATGGTCGCGGAATCGGGCGAAACCGTCGCCCGATCGCGGAGAAACGAACATCGTCCGGCGTCGCGAAAAATCTGCCTGTCGCGCTACGACCAGCAGTTTCTGCATTCACAACACCGCCCAGCGCATATGCCGGGCGGCTATCGTCTGGACGCCTCCGGGGAATTCACGCCCACACCATAACAACGCGTCCGGGCGGGGCCAACACAATTACCGATTGGCCTTCGGCCCGAAAGTCCCGGTGCTTCAGTGCGACCGTAGGCGCGTTATGGCGGCGTGGTTCGTCCGCGGATCCAGCGTTATGGCCGCCGCCCAGACGTGTGCCGCGACGGCGCGCTGGTCGAACAGGGTGACCCAGGCGTCGGTGGCCGCGCGGGTGTCGTTCACCCAGGTGGGCGTCGGTCCGAGTTCGGGCAGGTGTGTGTAGGTCAGCGCCGTGTAGGCGCGTGCTCGGGCATCGAAAATCGTTGCCGCGCACATGGGGTCGGCGGTCGCGCGTTCGCTCAGCAGGCCCGCCTCCGCGGCCTGTATCGCATCCGGCGGGACGCCGTCGGCTCCGGGGAATATCTCGCCCACCGTCAGGTAGGCCAGGCCGAAGCCCCACACGCGGCGGGTGAATCGCCGGATCAGCCATTCGGCCGAATCCAGGATGGGGGAGCGTTCGGCGTCGGGATCGAGCATTATCGCGGTGTAGGCCGCGTCCTGTGCCGTGGAGGTTTCCGCGTGGGCGAACCCCCAGAAGTGCACGGTGTCGGAGCCGGCGGAATCCGCGCGGCGTTCCGCCATCATCGTCGTGAGTATCGAGTCGATCGTGGTCCTCGGTGGATATCGGATGGTGGAATTCGTGTGCTTGGGGGTCGCGGGTCGCGGGCGATTTCGTCGCTTGGACATTCGGCTCTCGGTTACCTGTGTGAAGTAGCGGATCAGGCCAACTCATCCGCTCGGGGCGGGACAGGAAGGTCTGCGGTGCGCGCCCCGTGCGCGGGCAGCAGAACATCCCAGAACTCGGCGCGGACCGCGTCCCACAGCCGGAAGTGGCGGGGGAACCATTCGCGGACCTGCGCCAGATCTGGCAGTGCGCGCTCGTCGAAGGCGACGAGACCGCTCTGCCCCAGGGGAATCGGCACGGTGTCGCCGTTGTTGCGCAGTCGGTAGGCCGGTGTGGGGTCGGAGCCGTCGCGGAAGAACACGATCTCGATCCGACTTCCCACCACCCGCCAGGAAGCCTGCACGGCTCCGATCGTGGTGCGATGCAACCGGCTCACCCCCGCAGAGCATCGGGTGGGGCCACCAACGCCGACAATCGTTCCAGCACCGCTTGGATCGTCTGCACGTCGAGGGCACGGTCGATGTTGCCGCTTTCGTCATGTGACGGGAACCCGATTCCTCGTGCGGCGGCGCGTTCCCGATGGCTCACCGCCTGCGGTGTCAGCCGTCCCGCGATCACCAGCGTGCGGTAAGCAGCCGCCTTCCACGCGCACCGCTCGATCTGGCAGGTCAGGTGCGCCCGCATCTGCTCGTGCGCCAGCCGCACGTCGGCGCGCGCGCAGATTCCGGGCGGAACGAGTAGTCCATCCACTACCTCGCGACGCCCGTGCCGGTGTGTCCCGATGCCGTGCACCGTCGGCTGTTGATCGTCCGTAATCCACTCCGACGCGCGGGAATTCGTGACGAAATCGAGTTCTGTTCCGTGTTGTTCGGCCATGTGCATATGCTGCGAACGTGCTCGCGACGGGGAGCTCGAATCGGCCGGTGCCCAGCAATCGGCGCGTACGCGCTGAGCGCTTCCCGAGTGGGCGGACATCGATTCCCGCCGTGGGAAAAAGCAGGTCACACCGTGGGATAGCAGGGGAGGACGCAACGGAAATGGTCGGTACCAAGTCGGACATCGGCCGGACGACGCTGCCGCGTCGCCAGTTGGGCCGTGCACTGCGCGACGCGCGTCAGGCCAACGGTTACACCCTCGAGCAGGTAGCCGAAGTCCTGGAGATCAGCCGATCCTCGCTCGGGCGGCTGGAGTTGGGGCAGAACGAGAAGATCAAAGTCCGGGACATCGAGTACATCTGCCAGTACTACGGACTGCCGGACGAGCGGATCGAGTACCTGAAATCGCTTGCCGAGCAGGCGCGTATGAAACCGTGGTGGGAGGACTTCCGGGATCTGGTGCGGCCGGGGTTCAACACGTATCTGCAATTGGAGGCCATAGCTACCGGGTTCCATTTCTATCAACCTCTCGCGGTGCCCGGTTTGCTGCAAACTGAGGACTATGCGCGGGTGATGGCGGCAGCTCCCCCACCCAACGCGCCAGAAGAAGTGGAGCAGCGTGTCGCACTTCGGATGAGAAGGCAAGCGATCCTGACGCGACGACACAAGCCGTTGCCTGCTGAATTCCTGTTGCACGAAACGGTGGTGCGCACTGTTGTCGGATCTGACCGCGACATGTCTTCCCAGCTCCGCCACGTGGCCGACATGGGGACGCGCGACAACGTGTCGGTCCGAATCATCCCTTTCAGCGCGGGGTTCCCAGCGGGATTGCCGATACCGCCGTACATCATCCTCGACTTCCCGCGTGACGAGCCATCTGTTGTCTATACCGAAGGAGCGATAGGAACAATGATTTTCGAGGAACATGACGACGTTCAGCGATATCGAGACTTCTACGAACAGTTGCGGCACTGTGCGCTCGGAGAGCAAGCCTCACGAGACCTGCTGAGGAACCTAGCGTGGAGGCACGAGCGATGACCGTAGAGAAGTTCGCCGTCCACTGGTTCAAATCTCAGCACAGCGGAGATGCCGAAGCATGTGTGGAGGTTGCGTGGCTCGATGGGGGACGGGTTGGGGTTCGCGATTCGAAGAACCCAACCGGCCCGGCGTTGACCTTCACGCCGGGGCAGTGGGACGCCTTCACTGCGTGCGTCATGGATGGCGCATTCGATACGCACTCTGCTCAGTGAAATCGCGGTAGCCGGAGGACGGCCTG
Source organism: Nocardia gamkensis NBRC 108242 (assembly GCF_001612985.1). GTDB lineage: Bacteria > Actinomycetota > Actinomycetes > Mycobacteriales > Mycobacteriaceae > Nocardia > Nocardia gamkensis. The sequence goes on from NZ_BDBM01000053.1 coordinate 4,875, forward strand.
GACTTCGACTCCACTCCGATGTCCAGGCCGTATCCGTCGCGGCGAGCTGAGCCGCGCATCCGCGGCGCATCCGGTTCAGCGGCGGCTGAGCCAGACTGCTGCCAGCGGGTATGGGGCGATAATCGGAGTCCCGGCGATATTCACCGTTCCGCTCCAGAGCCCTTGGCGGGGGTCGATGTCATGCAGGTCGAGCCCGAAGGGGACGAAGTCGAACGAAACATATGTCTCGTCCGGTCCGACAGGCGTCTGATGCCCGCCCCGACTCGAGCCGCCGCAAACCAGCGCCACCGTCTTGCCGTCCACGAAGACTTGCAAGTCGCAGTTCTCGATAGGCGACCCGATCACATTGGAGGGGCCCCGCCCGATGTGGTAGGTCCCCGGCGGGATGACGCCGTTGCGCGGAAACTCCGGATCATCAGCGGAGGCAACGGCGGGAGCGACAGAGATTGCGGCAGCGGCCAGCGCGAACCCGGCTGCGATCTTGACAAACTTCATCGATTCAGCTCCTTCGATAATTAGTCGAACTCAGTCGTATGTCCTAGCTTTCGTTCAGCTCGTTACTGCACTGCCACCCTAGATCCACCCCAAACCCTCTGCCTCTCAATGCGGAGAGCCCGAACCTATGCCGCCCGGTCACCGAGCCACAGGCCGCCTCGTGCCCGGTACGCGTTGGGAATCCGTATCACCGGCGAGGCCGGGGGATACCGCCTGGTCGTCTGCTACTGTTGGCCAACCTGAGTCGTCGCGGTTCGAGAGGGTGGGATGAGTCGCCGAATCACGTTGGTACTGCTCATCGTTGCGCTGGCGGCTGGCGTCGTCGGATGCGAGGACACCACGAGTGGTTCGCCCACGACGGCTTCGAGTACCACTGCCGTGCAAGTTCTGTTCAACCCATGCACGGGGATCCCCGATGAGGCGTTGCGGGCGGCCGGGGTCGATCCGTCCACCGAGGAGCCCGGTATTGCAGGGGTGCACCAGTCTGGCTGGGAAATCTGTAACTGGGATGGCCCCAAGTACTTCATTACAGTATTTTCCACCGGTCGTACGGTCGCAGAGTTCGAGCGTAAGCCCGGGAACGTCGATTTCCAGGATGTCACCGTGGGAGGTCGCCCAGGTCGGCAGTTCAGGGTCGAGGGTGCTTCAAAGTATCTCGATTGCGATGTGTTGTTCCCTGCGACTCAGGGGGTTGTGCAGTTGAAAGTCCTGAACCGGGCAGGTCGGGACGACCTCGAGGACCCATGCAAGATCCTGCAACGGGTCGGCGTGTCGATTGTGCCTGCGCTACCACATTGATCAGGGAGGGGTCATATGAGCGAGGACAACGCGGAACTGTGGAGTGGGCTGGCAGGACGAGCTCGGGCGGGCGAGCTGTACGTCGACGATGAGAATACCGCGTATCAGTGCGCGCAGGCATGTGACCGGCGTCTTGCGGACCTGGAGGGGTTACGTAGGTTCACCGCTGTTGCCCAAAGCGTCTCCGGCTTCGGTGATTTCGACATGGCGGACAAGCTCGTCGGCAAGTTTCTGAAGCAGGCCACCGGTGATACCAACTCGATCGACCAGATCATTCTGGAACACATCGAGACCGTGAAGAACATGCGCGAAGTCATGGCGATCTCGTTCAAGCGCATCACCGGGCAGGACATCGAGAATGCGACGCAGATCGCGAACACCACCGACAATCCGAACTGATGCGTTCGGACGCACTGCGTAACGAAGGCGGCTCAATGCGATAGGAGCCGTCCGAGGTGACAACGATGTATTTCCTTCAGAAATGATATATCAGGTTGCTCCTCCCCGAGAACGGAATCAACATGAATGACGAACTACTACTGGAAATCGGCCGCTTCCACGCATACGCCCAAAGCATGAAGCAGGAGCTTGATGCCCTTGCTGCTGCTACATCTGACCAGGCGACAGGTACCGATTCCACGGGAGCCGTCACCGTAACGGTAGGCCAGCGGAATGAACTGCTGGAAGTCCAAGTGCTCGATAAATGGAATCAAAACTTGCAGCCCGACCAATTGGGGGAGGCAATTGTTCAGGCTGCGCGATATGCTGAAATAGCCAAGGTTACCGAATCCGCAGAAAGTGTCGCCGATTCTGGTGCGTTGAATCGGTTGATGAACATACGACCGGGCGGCTTCCCGGCAGCGCCGATCGAACCTTCGCTCATGCCTGTAGCCGACCAGCGACCAAGCCCTCCGCTGGACCAGCTGATTGATGCGGCTCTCACCGCGTCCGAGCAGGCCGGTAGGCCACCAGAAAACCAGAATGTCTATGTTGGCGAAAGTGAGACGGCCGAAGGCTGGGTAACGATAACGCTGTCAGAGACAGGATCTGTCATGGACTGCACAGTTGCACCGTACTGGGCAGCAGATCGATCAGGATCTTCTATTTCATGGGCGGTTGATGAAGCCGCCACCGAAGCCCGCCGAAAGCTCAGTCACGTAGCTACGCAAAAATCTACGACCGCGGAGCTGGATCGAATCATATCCGATGCCATCGGAGTTTTGACTAAACTCAGTAAATAAATGCTCCGCGAACACGGAAAGCGATACCTCATGGCTCCTCGTCCCGACGCCCGACACCTCAAAGTAGCAACCGACGATCTGCGTGCCGAAGCAAACATCTGGGCCCGCGAGGCCACTTCGCTCAACGACATCTCCACGAAAATTGTCGATTTGAAATTCAATCGAGTTGAAGCCGGGCTGTTCCAAGGTGTTGTTAGCGCACATTCGAAGGTTGTCGATCGCGCCTCCGACCGATGCAGGGAAGGTGTTGACGCATTTACTGAGGTGTCGGCTACCTTGAAAAAGGTCGCCGACACTTATGACTATGAAGACCGGAACTTCGCCGATCAAGTGAAAGACCTCTGGTAGCATTCGGCAGAATCAGAGTAGGGTAGTAATGGAATTTGATGCCGCTCACTTCGAATTGATCATCAAAGACATCGAGAAGAACTTAACCGTTCTGTCGAGCAAGCTGGACTCCGTTCCGCATGTCGTCGATAACGCAATCGACCACTGGTGGGTCACTGATGGAATGGAAGCCTCGATCAGGTGGACCGGGGAAAAAATCATAGAATTTGGCAAGTGGCTTTGGGATACGATCAAGGATGTCCTGAAGGGAGTCGCCGCGCCTCTGTTTCTAGGAAAATGCGCTTTCGATTGGTATGGCGTGCGTGAATCCGCAACCCTTGTGCAAAGCGAGATAAATCCTGATGTGTTGTCGGTCAACCGGGAGTGGCAGGGTGCTGCACAGCTAGCATACGCAAGGACGATGACCTCGCAAAGAGAGGCGGTCAAGCGAATCGGTGAGATCGGGAAGGATGCATCGACCTCAGTCCTGGCCGTTGCCGTCGGTGGACTTGTCTTCTATGTCGCAATGGGAGCAATTCTCTCGAAGGCGATAGCAGAGATAGCAGCCGCAATTGCCGGGCTCGGTTCCGGCGTATTCTCGTGGGCCGGAGCTGCACTCTTGCTCGAAGCAATCACCTCGACCTCGATTTCTATGGCTGCCGCTCTTGCCGCGCTGGCGACGCTGACCGGTGCTCAAGTGACCGGCCTTGTGGCGCTAGAAGCCACTGCCACGGACAATGGGCCGTTTCCGGGCGGAAGATGGCCCGACCCGAACACAAAGACCTTCGACGACGGAACCAGGCTGGATGGTACCGCTAATTGGTCGGTGCGGTAACGATATGAACATGGACTCAATAATAGAACGGGGAAGAAGCACATGGTGCGCATTGGGCGTGGCAGCGATTGCCGGATTCTCCGCCCTGTTCTGGCATCGTATCCTTGAGATTGATTCCGAAGGTGTCGACATCACCGAATTAGATGTCATTGTGTTGGCTGCGACCTCGCTGGCTGCATTATCCATCATTCCTACTATTTTGCTGAACGACCGACTTCCGCGCTGGTTGCGCGTCGCCACCAGTGCATTTCTGGTATTATGCATATTGGCTTCGACGATTCTCTGCCTGATATTCATAGTGCGGTTTCATAACAACCTTTCGTTTTGGTATATATCAACGTCGGGTTCGATCGATGTGTTCGCTACTCTGGTCCTGTTGTATATCTATCGTCAGAACCGAGCGCGCGGGCAATTCGAACTGCGTAGGCCATGATTCCGGTGACCCTGAGACTTCGGGCTGCCCAGTCGAGTGAGGCGGCAACCCCGCCGAGGTGTCCTGCAGCTTTCAGCATCCCGATCCAGGGGGTCGCCAGCATCGTTCGGACAACAGGCGGTCCCCTCTGGGCCAACGCAGGCAGGGGGACGCCGGCGGGCCTCTGCTACTGTTGGCGCACTTGAGTCGTCGCGGGTCGAGAGGGTGGGGATGAGTCGTCGAATCACGTTGGCACTGCTTATCGGTGCGCTGGCGGCTGGCGTCGTCGGATGCGAGGACACCACGAGTGGTTCGCCCACGACGGGTTCGAGTACGACTGCGGCCCAAGCTCTGTTCAACCCGTGCACGGGGATTCCCGATGAGGCGTTGCGGGCGGCCGGGGTCGATCCGGCCACCGAGGAGCCCGGTATCGCCGGGGTGCCTCAGTCCGGCTGGGAAATCTGTAATTGGGAAGGTTCCCGATACTTTGTCTCGGTGTTTTCCACTGCTCGTACGGTTTCGGAGTTCGAGAAGAAGCCTGGCAATGTCGACTTCCGAGACGTGACAGTCGCCGGTCGCGCAGGACGGCAATTCAAGGTCGAAGGCGCTTCGAAGGATCTGCTCTGTGACGTCGTGTTTCCTGCGCATCAGGGTGTGATTCAACTGCGTGTCTCCAATAAGGCCTCGATCAACAGTCCCGAAGAACCCTGCACAAGCTTATCTCGGGCGGGCGGTGCCATCGTGCCGGTATTGCCGCAATAACTGGGGGAGGAGTTTCCGATGAGCGAGGACAATGCGGCGACTTGGAAGAATTTGGCCGGTCAGGCCCGTGCGGGAGAGCTGTATCTCGATGATGAGAACGCCGCATACCTATGCGCCAAGGCATGCGATGAGCGTCTCGCCGAGTTGAACAGGATCCTCTTCGCGGCGCAAGGCGCTCAGAACGTCTCAGGTTTTGGCGATTTCACGATGGCTGCTGCATTGAGCAAGAAGTTCTTGAAACAGGCCACGGGAGATTCCAATTCAATCGACCAGATCATTCGAGAGCACATCGAGACCGTGCAGAACATGCGCGAAGTCATGGCGATCTCGTTCAAACGCATCACCGGGCAGGACATCGAGAACGCGGCGCAGATCGCGAGTACAACTGAGCAGGTGCGCTGATGGGTAATCCGTACAGTGGTATGCCGCAATTTCAGATCGATCAAGGGCTGGGCTCGGCTATGTGGCGCAGCGTCACCGATTGGATCGCGGGTGAGGAGGCACAGCCCGAGGTCGACGCGGCCGAGGTGCAGGGCAGGTACAACCAGCAGCGCGATGGCGTCCGCAGCAAGGCCGCCGATGTCGGGTTCCAGGGTGAATTCCGGCCGAGGGAAGTTCTGGACGCGGACGAGTTCGAGCGGCACGACGTCGCGACGCTTCGGCAGAAGGTCGACCAGATCGATTTGAACGCGGTCAGTGATCTGGTAACCGCTTGGAACACCATCGCCGACCGGCACGAGGCCTCGTTGAAGACCTTCACGACGGCGATGGAGCGGGCCACCGACGACAGTGTGTGGCGTGGGGAGGCGCGTAATGCGGCGGCGAGCGCGGTCGGTGACTATGCCGCCCAAGGTGCGCAGGTCTCGAACGCGGCCCGGCTGACCGGAAACAAGCTGGCCGAACTGCAAACCGGGCTGGAGCCGACGAAGCAATTGGTCCCGCACGCGCCGGAACATCGCAGCGGTTGGGACAACCTCCGTGGATTCGTGGTCGGGCGAGATTGGCGCAATGACGACGTCGCCGAGTACAACGCGAAAACCGAGGCGTTGCGGGTGCTTCGAACTGTTTACGCGCCGGTTGTCATGGAGTCCGATACGAACGTGCCCGTGATTCCCCGACCGGTGTCGACTGCGAATCCGAACGGCACCGGCGACGGTGGCAACCCACGGGGCACGAACAATGGCAGCGGAAACCCTTCGGGGACATCGTCGCCCAGCTCGAATCCTTCCGATACGAACTCCACCGATGATCCGTCCACTCCATCGAGCACCGAGCCCTCGGACACCACCTCTGAAACACCGGAGTCGACCAGCACCGACCCGGCGTCTACGACGGAGAATTCGACCACACCGGCTTCCGCAACACCGGCGACGACACCTGCCTCGACGACGCCCGCGCCGAGCACTTCGCCCACTACTCCTGGCACCCCGCACCCGAGTACGCCGGGCAGTCCGGGAAGTCCTTCCCATCCGGGTGGGCCGGGTGTCTCCGTGCCATCCAAAGGCGCACCGAACAACCCCAACGCGGTCCCGGCCGCCGCGCGGACCGGTGCGTCGCCAGGTCGCGCCGGTACGAGCGGTATGGGTGGAATGGCCCCCGGCGCGCGGGGTGGCAAATCCGACGAGGAATCCACCAAGGGTATTCCGGATTACCTGATCACCCAGGAACACGGCAATGAGCTGACGGGGCTCGACGAGCTGCCCAAGTCGGTGCCGCCGGTCATCGGTGACAACCCGCGATAAGGACGTCACCGATGACCGAGGTGCAGAGCTGGCGGTTCACCGCGCTCGAATTCCGGACGCTGTGGGAGTCCACCGGCCGGGACGTGCTGCCGTATCCCTTGCAGCACCAATACACGACGGAATTCCGTTCGGAGAGCTTGCGGTTGCGGCAGGCCGCGGCGCAGTCGCTGCGCCCGCGCATCGACGACGATCTGCTGCGTGCGGTCGAAGTGCTGCTTGCGCCGGAGGCCCGGGTCGAAGTGGCCGGGTTCGCCGGCGCGCGCCGGGACCGCAGGCTGCGGGCGCATGCGGGGGTGCACTACGAGCACGGCGCGATCGCGGTGCAGGAACCGGGGCCGGACGTCGAGCACGGCGGCGACGTGGTGTTGACGTTGCTGTCCGCCGGTGCGGTGGCGCGGGCTGTGGTCGACGTGTTTCCCGCTTGCGGGCCTGGGCAGGGTAAGCAATTGCAGGCATCGGTGGAGGAACTGACGCGGCCGCGTCCGCCGGTGCGCGATGCCTGGCGCCCGACGCCGCGAGAAGAGTTCGAGCGGTTCTTCACTCGGGCGATGACCTTGATCGGTCATGTCGGCGTCTACGCGATGGGGAGCGTGGACAATCGGCACATCAACGGGCGCAAGGATTTCCAGCTCAACGATGTCGAGAAGGACGGTCGATACGTCACTTTCGGCGACGACCCGGTGATGATCAAATCCACCACTTCCGAACGCATCGCCGCCACCCTGCAACAGATGATCGCCAGAACCGTCAAAGACGTGCGCGACGGGGTGCACTTACCGTACTGACCTCGCGAGCCGCGAGCCGCGAGCCGCGAGCCGCGAGCCGCGAGCCGCGAGCCGCGAGCCGCGAGGCGTTTCGCCGCCGCCGGCAGTGCCGCCGCATTCGCCCCCTATCCGCCGCGCGTCACCGCAGGCCCGGCTCAGGGTTGGCCCCTGCCTCCGGCAGGTCACGACGCGCGATACACGCCACCGGCCCCGACTCAGCAGAAGCCGTGCGGCCGACATGTCGAGAACGCCACGCCGTCCCAGGAATAGACGGCCAACCCGTCCGCACGGGCATGCACTGCGAGGCCCATGCTGAACGACAATGAGACCTCTAGAGCACACGGGCCTACATGTCGAGATCTGCGCGACAGCTCCGTTCCACAGCGCGAAACATGAGGAGTAGAAGTCATGCCCATCAAGTTGGAGAACGTCGCCATCGCGGTTCGCGACCTCGAAGCGACGATCGCCTTTTTCACCGACCTCGGTCTGACCGTCATCGGCCGGGACACGGTCAGCGGTGAATGGACCGACACCGCCGTCGGTCTCGACGGCAACCACGCCAAGATCGCTATGCTCCAGACACCAGACGGCAACGGTCGGCTCGAGCTCTTCGAGTACATCCACCCCCACGCGATCGAGACGAGCCCGACCCGGCCCAACGAGATCGGGATGCACCGCGTCGCGTTCTCGGTGGACGACATCGACGAGGCCCTCGAGATCGCGGCGAGGCACGGCTGCCACCCTCTGCGCGGCGTGGCGACGTACCGGGACGTCTACAAGCTCACCTATGTCCGCGGCCCTAGCGGCATCATCGTCATGCTTGCCGAAGAGCTGAACAAGAGCTGACCGCGCGCCCGGGTGCACACCTCGCGATACCGGCGCGCATCAGCGCTGCCGGCTGAAGCGAGCAAAGCGCCGATCAGGCGCGTTCTCTCGGAACGGCGAAACCGAACGTCCGCCCATCGTCCCGGCGCAGGCCGGAACCCATTGCTGGACCCGAGAACGGGCGATGAGCGGACGTTCGGTTGGGCGGTTCCGCCGGAGGGGGACGGCGGTTGTCGCGCCCGTGTCCCGCGGTGTCCGGGCCGCGGGACCGGCTGGGGCGGTCAGACGTTCGCGTAGGCCAGCGAGGGAACGCGCTGGATGGCGAACGAGGACCGCAGGTAGAACCACCAGGTGACGGCGGCCATCACCAGGAAGGCCCCGGCGTAGGCCCAGAACGCGGGAGCCATGCTGTGCAGGTGGGTGTTGGACAGCCGCAGGGCCTGCTGCAACAGCCAGCCGCCGGAGGCGCCGACCGCGCCGATGACGCCGATCGCCGCGCCCGCCTGGCGTTTCGCCGAAGCGGCGGCCTCGGCCGCGTCGAGGCCGTGCTCGGAGGCGTACTTCTTGGACTCGGCGCTGAAGATGGTCGGGATCATCCGGTAGGTCGAGCCGTTGCCGATGCCGGTGAGCACGAACAACAGCAGGAACGCCAGCAGGTAGAGCGGGAAGCTCTTCAGTTCCAGCCCCGCCATGATCAGCGCGACCGCGATCGCCATGCCGCCGAAGACGGAGAAGGTGATCTTCGCGCCGCCGACCTTGTCGGACACCCAGCCGCCGAACGGCCTGCTGAACGACCCGACCAGCGCGCCGAGGAACGCGAGGTTACCGAGCGTGGTGATCCAGCCGATCTTGGCCAGGTCCGGGAAATTGGCCTTGATCAGCGTCGGGAAGGCGAAGGAGAAGCCGATGAACGAGCCGAAGGTGCCGATGTAGAGGATCGCCATCACCCAGGTGTGCCGGTTGGTGAGCGCGAGCCGGTAGGACTTGCCGTCGGACTTGGCGGTGCTGATGCTGTCCATGTAGCGCAGCGCGCCGAACGCGGCGGCCAGGATGAACGGCACCCAGACCAGCACCGACAGCGTGATGCCGAAGCGGTAGCCGCCCGGGTCCTTGGCCATGAGGTGCGTGCCGAAGGTGATCAGCAGCGGCAGCACCAGCTGCGTCTGGGCGACGCCCAGGTTGCCGCCCGCGGCGTTGATGCCCAGCGCCGCACCCTTCTTGCCCTCGGGGAAGAAGAAGTTGATGTTGGCCATCGAGGAGGAGAAGTTGCCGCCGCCGACGCCCGCGAGCGCCGCCAGCAGCAGGAACACCCACATCGGCGTGCCAGGCTGGTTGACGAACCAGGCCAGGCCGAGCGTCGGAATCAGCAGCATCCCCGCGCTGAACACGGTGAACGCCCGACCGCCGAACCGGGGGATGGCGAAGGTGTACGGAATGCGCAGCGCGGCGCCGACCAGGGTGGGGGTGGAGGTGAGCAGCAGGGCGTTGCTCACCGCGATGGGGTTGCCCTTGCCCAGACCGGCGAGGAAGTCGAATCCGGCGGCCCCCATGCTGGTCACGACGGTGCCCCAGATGACCCAGATGCTGAAGCCGAGATTCTCGGCGAATACGGAGAACATCAAATTCTTGCGCGCGGTTTTCGCGCCACCGGATTCCCAGAACTTCGCGTTGTCCGGATCCCAGTGATCGAGCCAGCGTCCACGTTTCTGGTATTCGAAAGTCGTTGGGTGCGACTGCTGGCCGGTGGCTGCTACGACGGTCATCGGCTTCCTCTCGATTCGGCTCGACCGGCCCTCATCGCGGCTGTGCCGCCGGCGGCTGTCGAGTGCCTGGCTACGGTCGAGATAAAGGTAGGAGCCGCGTGTTGCGTCCCCGTGGCCCTCGATGACGTTCCCGGCAAATCCGACTCACATCGCGCGGCTCCGAATGGTGACCACTCGGTTACCTGCGCCGTTTATCGCGCGTCCGGATATTCCGCGATGAGCGAGTTGAGGAAGCACCGCGTCTCCGAGGCGGCGCGTTCGGGATCGCCGTCGATCACCGCGTGCACCAAGGCGGCGTGCTCCTCGGGATAGGAGTCGTCGGACTTCGATGTCCGTGCGCGGATGACCTGTTCGATGATGGGCAGCAGCGAATCGTAGAACTCGAGATACACCGCGTTGTGGCTCGCGACGACGATCGCGCGGTGCAGCTGGACGTCCGCCTCGATCGCGGCGGCGGAGTCCTCGTCCCACTTCTTGTCGCGTTCGGCCAGCAGGCGCAGCAGATTCGCGATATCGGTGTCGTCGCGGCGGCGCGCGGCCAGGCCCGCGGCGGTGACGTCCAGCGCGAGGCGCAGTTCCAGGACGTCGCGTTCCTCGGCGTCGGCGAAATACTTGCCCAGTGTTCCGCCGAGGTCCGACGCCGCGATCACGTAGGTGCCGGAACCTTGGCGACGCTCCAGCATGCCGGCGTGCACGAGGGCCTGGACGGCCTCGCGCACCGTGTTGCGGCCGGTGCCGGTGAGCTCGGTGAGCTCCGGCTCGGTCGGGATGCGGGAGCCGATCGGCCAACGGCCGGAACGAATTTCGGCACGCAGCTGGTCGGTCACCTGGGCGATGAGGCTGGTGCGCCGGACGGGTTGCACCTCGACAGAGTACCGCCCATCACAAATCGTTGCCGGTCATCATCCGGTCATCCTATGATTTCTCGGTGATTGTGACGCTTCCCGGAACCGAGGCTCGCCAGGAATCCGTCCTGGTCGAGCGCCGTCGACGTGCGCTGACCGAGGGCCGCCTGCTGGTGCTCACCGCCATCGTGATGTCGGCGCTCACGCTGCGGGTCGCCGTCACCGCGTACAGCCCGCTGGCCGAGCGGATCGGCGCCGAGATCGGTTACGGGGCCGCCGTTGTCGGCGTCTTCGGCATGATCCCCACCGCCATGTTCGCGCTGTCCGGGCTGCTCACCCCGGTCCTGGCGGTCCGGCTCGGGCTGGAGCGCACGGCGCTGACGGCCATGCTGATGGCGGGCGCGGGCATGGTGCTGCGGGTGCTGATGTCGGGCACCGCCGAACTGCTCGTCTTCTCGGCCCTCGCCCTCGCTGGCATGGGCATCGGCAACGTGGTGATCCCGCCGCTGGTGAAGCGGTACTTCCCGGATCGCCTCGCCGTGATCAGCTCGCTGTACATCGTGATGGTGCAACTCGGCACGGTCGTGCCCGCCTTCATCGCGGTCCCGGTCGCGGACGCGCACGGCTGGCGCGTGTCGCTCGGGGTGTGGGGTGTGCTCGGCTTCGCCGCGGCGGTGCCGTGGCTGGCGGTGCTGCGCGGCAGGCGCGGACACGACGGCGCGGACCGGACGGCCGTGCCGGAGCAGCCGCCCACCGGGCGCGTGTGGCGCTCGCCCATCGCCTGGGGAATGGCGGGCATGTTCGGCATGACCTCGCTCACCACCTACGCGATGTTCACCTGGTTGCCGAAGATCCTGAGCGAGGCGGGCGCGAGCGCCGCGTACGGCGGGGCCATGGTCGGTCTGTTCGCCGTGGTCGGCCTGGTGGCCGCGCTCACCGCGCCCACCGTGGTCGCCCGGTTCCGCAATCCGTTCCCGGTCGTGGTGGGCTGCGCGGTGCTGTTCTTCATCGCGTTCACCGGACTGCTCGTCGCGCCGATGGCCGCGCCGATCCTCTGGGTCGTCGTGCTCGGTCTCGGCCCGAGTACGTTCCCGATGGCGCTGACGCTGATCAACCTGCGCACCCGCACCCCTGCCGGGTCGGCCGCGCTGTCCGGCTTCACGCAGGGCGTCGGGTACGCCGTGGCCTGCGTGGGCCCGCTGCTGTTCGGCGTGCTGCACACGGCGACGGGTGGCTGGCTCCTTCCGTTCGCGCTGCTCGGCCTGGCGGTGCTGGTCCTGCTGGCGGGCGCCTGGCAGGCGTGCAAGCCGCGGCTGCTCGAAGACACCTGGAATTGAGGCCCGGCGCCGAATCTCACAGCTCCGGTTGCGCGACTGTGCGAACAGGGTGAGGATGTGCGCATCCGAATTGTGCGACGTAGCGCGCGTCACACCTCACCGCCCGCGGAATTCGAATTCTGTCCTTTTGTGACGCATGGAAACCGTTGTGTCACATGCTTGAAACATTCCCGCGAAACTCACCCCCGGTCACCGGTAATCGTGAGCAACCGTTGATTTGACGGTCATTTCGCGCAGCATTTCGGCAATACCCCTTTCCTACCGTGGAGCCAACCGACATTGGGAGGCCCCGTTGAGCACGTTGACGCGTAACCGTCTGGAAGCGCTGGGACGGACGAAGATCCGCAGGCCGCGCATCGAGCACTGGGATGCGGAGGATGTCGCCGCCTGGGAAGCGGGCGGCAAGGACGTCGCCCGGCGCAACTTGATCTGGTCGGTCTTCGCCGAGCACGTCGGCTTCTCGGTGTGGTCGATCTGGTCGGTGATGGTGCTGTTCATGCCGACCGACAAGTTCGGCATCGACCCGGCGGGCAAGTTCTTCCTGGTCGCCATGCCGACCCTGGTGGGCGCGTTCCTGCGGATTCCCTACACCGTGGCGACCGCGCGGTTCGGCGGGCGCAACTGGACGGTGTTCAGCGCGGTGATGCTGCTGATCCCGACGCTGCTCGCGCTGTACTTCATCAATCAGCCGGGCACGTCGTACACGACGTTCCTGGTGGTCGCGGCCTTCGCGGGCTTCGGCGGCGGCAACTTCGCCTCCTCCATGACCAACATCAACGCGTTCTATCCCCAGCGGCTCAAGGGCTGGGCGCTCGGCCTGAACGCGGGCGGCGGCAACATCGGCGTTCCGGTGATCCAGCTGATCGGCCTGCTGGTCATCGCGACCATCGGCAACGGGTACGCCTCGCTGATCTGCGCGGTCTACCTGGTCCTCATCGCGATCGCCGGACTGGGCGCGGCGCTGTTCATGGACAACCTGCCCAACCAGAAGGCCGACCTGTCCTACATGCTCACCGCCCTCAAGGTGCCGCAGTCCTGGGCGATCGCGTTCCTCTACATCGGCACCTTCGGCTCGTTCATCGGCTACAGCTTCGCCTTCGGCCAGATCCTGCAGATCAGCTTCCGGGCAGGCGGCGACAGCGTCGCGCAGGCCACGCTGCACGCCGCGCAGATCGCCTTCATCGGTCCGCTGCTCGGCTCGCTGGCCCGGCCCTACGGCGGCAAGTGGGCCGACCGCATCGGCGGCAGCCGCGTCACCCTCTACGTCTTCGGCGCCATGATGGCGGCGGCCGTGCTGGTCACCGTGGCCAGCACGATGGCCGACAGCAACAACGGCGTGGCCAGCGGGGCCGTGATGACCGCGCTCGTGGTCGGCTTCATCGCCCTGTTCGTGCTCTCCGGCATCGGCAACGGGTCGGTCACCAAGATCATCCCGTCGGTGTTCGAGGCCAAGTCCAGGAGCCTGGACGCCACGCCCGCCGAACGGTCGGCCTGGTCGCAGAACACCTCCGGCGCGCTGATCGGTTTCGTCGGCGCCATCGGCGCCCTCGGCGGCGTGGGCATCAACCTGGTGCTGCGCTCCTCCTACGCGTCCACCAAGTCGGCCACCACCGCGTTCTGGGTGTTCATGGCCTTCTACGTGCTGTGCGCCCTGGTGGTCTGGGCGGTGTTCCTGCGCCGTCCCGGCCTGCGGGGCCTGCCCGCCGAGTCCGATGTCGTGGCCGAGGCGGAGACCTTCGTCCTCGAAGCCGAAGCAGGCCAGTCCCCGTCCCAGACCCCGTCCGCCGGCTCGTCGGCCCGCGCTTGACACCCGATCCAGTCCAGGAGGACACACAGATGAACCCCACAGTCGCTCGTAAGACCGCGGTGGTCGTCGGCCACGGAATGGTCGGGCACCGGTTCGTCGAGGCGCTGCGCTCGCGCGACACCGAAGGCCGCTGGCAGGTGATCATCCTCAGCGAGGAGAAGCTGCCCGCCTACGACCGCGTCGGCCTCTCCTCCTACGTCGGCGCCTGGGACGCGAGCGCGCTCGCGCTGCCCGGCAACGAGTACGCCGGTGACGAGCTGGTCGAGCTGCGCCTGGGCCAGAGCGCCGAGTCCATCGACCGGGCGGCGCGCAAGGTGACCACCTCGTCGGGTGACATCCTCGCCTACGACGCGCTCGTGCTGGCCACCGGTTCCTACCCGTTCGTGCCGCCGGTGCCCGGCCACGACGACCCCGCCTGCTTCGTCTACCGCACCCTCGACGACCTCGACGGCATCCGCGCGGCCGCCGAAGCCGCCGGCCCCGGCGCGGTGGGCGTGGTGGTCGGCGGCGGCCTGCTCGGCCTGGAGGCCGCGAACGCGCTGCGCCTGCTCGGGCTCACCCCGCACGTGGTCGAGTACAACACCCGGCTGATGCCCGCCCAGGTCGACGAGGGCGGCGGCGCCATCCTGGAGCGCCTGGTCACCGACCTCGGGCTGCACGTGCACACCGGCGTGGGCACCTCCTCGATCGAGGCGGCCGACCAGGGAGTGAAGGTCACCCTGTCCGACGAGACGGTGATCGAAGCCGGGCTCGTGGTGTTCTCCGCCGGTGTCCGCCCGCGCGACCAGATCGCCCGCGACGCGGGGATCGAGGTCGGCCCCCGCGGTGGCATCATCACCGATCTCGGCCTGCAGACCTCCGACCCGAACATCTGGGCCATCGGCGAATGCGCCGCCGTCGAGGGCGTGTGCTACGGCCTGGTCGCGCCGGGCTACAGCACCGCCGAGATCGTGGCCGACCGCCTCCTGGGCGGCTCGGGCGAGTTCCCGGGCGCGGACATGTCGACCAAGCTCAAGCTGCTGGGTGTGGACGTGGCCAGCTTCGGTGACGCGCACGGCGTCACCGAGGGCGCGCTGTCGGTCGTGCTGCACGACGCGGCCAAGGGCACCTACGCCAAGCTGGTCGTCTCCGACGACGCGAAGACCCTGCTCGGCGGCATCCTGGTCGGCGACGCCACCGCCTACTCGGCGCTGCGCCCGCTGGTCGGCCGCCCGCTGCCCGCCGAACCGGCCGCGCTGATCTCGCCCGCGGGCGCCGAACTGGGCGCCGACGCGCTGCCCGACGACGCGCAGATCTGCTCGTGCAACAACGTGTCGAAGGGCGCGATCTGCGGGGCGATCGCCGACGGCGCCTGCGACGTCCCGGCGATCAAGAGCTGCACCACCGCCGGAACCTCCTGTGGCGGTTGCGTTCCCATGCTCAAGAAGCTGCTCGAGCAGTCCGGCGTGGAGATGTCCAAGGCGCTGTGTGAGCACTTCGAGCAGTCGCGTGCCGAGCTGTTCCAGATCGTCCAGGTCACCGGTATCCGCACCTTCTCCGGCCTGATCACCAAGTACGGCAAGGGCGCGGGCTGCGACATCTGCAAGCCGACCGTCGCGTCCATCCTCGCCTCCACCTCGAGCGACCACATCCTCGACGGCGAGCAGGCCGCGCTGCAGGACACCAACGACCACTTCCTGGCCAACCTCCAGAAGAACGGCACCTACTCGGTGGTGCCGCGGATGCCCGGCGGCGAGGTCACCGCCGAGCAGTTGATCACCATCGGTGAGGTGGCCAAGGAATTCGGCCTGTACGTGAAGGTCACCGGCGGCCAGCGCATCGACCTGTTCGGCGCGCGCGTCGAGCAGTTGCCGCTGATCTGGAAGCGGCTGGTCGACGCGGGCATGGAATCCGGTCACGCCTACGGCAAGTCGCTGCGCACCGTGAAGAGCTGCGTCGGCTCCACCTGGTGCCGCTACGGCCAGCAGGACTCGGTCGGCATGGCCGTGCTGCTGGAGAAGCGCTACCGCGGCCTGCGGTCGCCGCACAAGCTGAAGCTGGCGGTCTCCGGCTGCGCCCGTGAATGCGCCGAGGCGCGAGGCAAGGACGTCGGCGTGATCGCCACCGAGAACGGCTGGAACCTCTACGTCGGCGGCAACGGCGGCCTCACCCCGAAGCACGCGGTGCTGCTGGCCGGTGAACTCGACGACGAGACGCTGATCAAGTACATCGACCGGTACCTGATGTTCTACATCCGCACCGCTGATCGTTTGCAGCGCACCGCTCCTTGGCAGGAAGCGCTGGAGGGCGGCATGGATTACCTCAAGCAGGTGATCTGCGAGGACAGCCTCGGCATCGCCGAGGATCTGGAGGCGGCGATGGCCCAGCACGTCGCCGGCTACCGCGACGAGTGGGCCGCCGTGCTGGACGACGAGGAGAAGCTTTCTCGCTTCGTGTCGTTCGTCAACGCCCCGGAGGAAGCCGATCCGACGATTTCCTTCGACGATTCGGGCGAGCGGAAGGTTCCCGTCCTGCTGGGACTGCCCAAAGTTCCGGTCGCCACGCAGGGGAAATGACCGCTTAACCGCTTGGAAACAGAACGCCGGTACCAATGAGTAAGGCGTTTGGAGGATGACACCGATGACCGTGATCGATACCCCCGGCATTGCCACAGCTACCGCCACCGGGTGGACACAGGCTTGCCGTCTCGACTACCTGATCCCCGGCCGCGGCGTTGCGGTGTTGCTGAAAGGCGGCCAGCAGGCCGCCCTGTTCCTGCTGGAGAACGGCATGCTGTATGCCGTCGGCAATATCGATCCGATCGGCCGGGCGGCGGTCATGTCGCGCGGGATCGTCGGCGATCGCGGTGGGGCGCCCGTCGTGGCCTCGCCGCTGCTGAAGCAGGCCTTCTCTCTGGTCGACGGGCATTGCCTGGACGACGAATCGGCGATGCTGCCGGTGTACGCGGTGCGCGTGGACCACGGCATCGTTTCGATTTCCAACGAGCCGGTGGCCACCGCGCTCTCGTCCTCGGATGGATGAAACGCCAATGACAACAGTTGACGCGGGCGAGAGCCTTGCCGGATTCACGGTGGGCATCACGGCGGCCCGGCGGGCGGTGGAATTCGCCACGCTGCTCGAACGCCGGGGCGCGACCATCGTTTCGGCGCCTGCCATCCGGATCATCCCGCTCTCCGACGACAACGAGCTGGAACGAGTGACCCGGCAGCTGGTCGCCGATCCACCACAGATCACCGTGGCCACCACGGGAATCGGGTTCCGCGGGTGGATGGAGGCGGCCGAAGGCTGGGGCTTGGCCGAGAATCTGCGCGCGACGCTGGGGACCACCCGGATGCTCGCGCGCGGCCCGAAGGCCAAGGGCGCCATCCGCGCCGCGGAATTGCGCGAGGAATGGTCGCCCGCCTCCGAGTCTTCCGCCGAAGTGCTCGATCACCTGCTCGCCGAAGGCGTGGAGGGCGTCCGGATCGCCGTGCAGTTGCACGGTGCCACCACCGAGTGGGAGCCGGTGCCCGACTTCTGCGAGGTCCTGCGGTGCGCGGGCGCGGATGTCGTGCCGGTGCCGGTGTACCGCTGGGTGCCGCCCGACGATCAGGGGCCGATGGATCACCTCATCGAGTCGATCGTCACCTCCGGCATGGACTGCGTCACCTTCACCAGCGCCCCCGCCGTGGCGTCGATGTTGATGCGCGCCAAGGAAACCGGACTGCTGGAGGGGTTGCTGTACGCGCTGCGCGGCCGGGTGCTGCCCGCCTGCGTCGGCCCGATCACGGCCGCGCCGCTGGAGGAACTCGGGGTGCCCACCTCGATGCCGGGCCGGGCCCGCCTCGGTGCGCTGGCCCGCCACGTCGCCGAGGAACTGCCCCGGCGCGCCAACCGGATTCACGCCGCGGGCCACATCATCAGCGTGCGCGGCGCGTGCGTGGTGGTCGACGGTCAGGTGCGTCAGCTGGCGCCCGCGCCGATGGCCCTGATGCGCTCGCTGGCCCGTCAGCCCGGCCGGGTCGTCTCCCGCGAGGACTTGCTCGCCGCGCTGCCCGGCGGCGGGGACGACACGCACGCGGTGGAGACCGCCATCGCCCGGCTGCGCGCCGGACTCGGCACGCCGAAAGCGATTCAAACCGTGGTCAAACGCGGGTACCGGCTCGCGCTGGACCCGGCGGAATGTATCGACAACAATCCACGGCCCACCGCGACAGGAGGCCCGCAGGTGCCCGGCGTCGGAATTCCGACCCGGGCACCTCGGCACATCCAGACCGCGGGGAACTGGTGACCGCGCCCGCCCTGGTGGTGGTGGCCCACGGGACCCGCAGCACCAAGGGCGTACAGATGATCGCGGCGCTCGCCGAGGCCGTGACGAAGGAACTCGGTGCCGGGATTTCGGGGCCCGGCACCGAGACCGGCGACGGTCCCTGGGTGCGCACGGCATTCGTGGACGTGCTCGGCCCTTCGCCGTCGGAGGTGCTGCGCGATCTGGTCACCCCCACCGGCGAATCCGTACCCGCCGTCGTGGTTCCGGCGTTCCTGGCCTCGGGATATCACGTCTACCAGGACGTGCCGCGTGAGGTCGCCGAGAGCGCCCATCCCGCGGTGACGGTCACGCCCGCCATGGGCCCGGACCCGGCGCTGGCGCGGATCATGGCGATGCGCCTGCGCGCGGCGGGCTGGTCCCCGGGCGACGCGGTCGTCTTCGCCGCTGCGGGCTCCTCCGATGCCCGTGCCCGGCAGGACGTCCGGCGCGCGGCCGCGCTGCTGGCCGAACACCTCGGTGTCGCGGTCCGCATCGGCTACGTCGCGACCGGCGCGCCGCGCGTCCCGGACGTCGTCGCGGAATTGCGCGCGGCAGGGGCGGGCAGGGTCTTCGTCGCCTCGTACCTGCTCGCGCACGGCCTGTTCCAGCAGCGCCTGCACGAGGCGGGAGCCGACGGCGTCGCCGAGCCAATCGGTGTGCACCCGGCGGTCGTCCGGTTGATCGCCGACCGCTACCGGGTCGCGGCGGGGGAGATGGTCCGGGCGCGGGCTCGCTGAGCATCGGCGGACGAGTGACGCATGGCCGGTGGGACCGGTCTGCTGATCGTCGGCTGGTACCGGTCGTTGTTAGGGGAGGTGGGGTGAGTGCGGGCTCGCTGAGCGATCGGCGGTCGAGTGACGTATGGCCGGTCGGACCGGTCTACTGATCGTCGGCTGGTAACGGTAGTTGTTGGGGAGGTGGGGTGAGTGCGGGCTCGCTCAGTGATCGGCGGTCGACTCACCTGTGCCGCCGGTCAGGTCTGCTTGGTCGCCGGTCTCCGGAGCGCCGCCGACAAGCGCGGGCACGGCCGGTTCCGCGCCGCCACCGGTACCGGCAGGGCTGGTCCCCGGTTTCGGCGGCTCGGACGAGTCGGTGAGCCGCCCGGTCCGACGCGGTTCCGCGGTCATCGCTTTGGTTCGGCGGCATAGGGATTCGCCGGGTTCGCCGCGACGTACTGCGACCAGGTCTGTGTGCCGTCGGGATGATCCGGGCAGGTGTTCAGGCCCGCCCGGAACGCGCTCCCGATCCGGCCGGGCACCGGGAGCGGGACGATCCGCCGCGGCCGCTGCCGGGCGGCTTGCCAGACCTGCGCCAACTGGGTCATCGTCCGCACTTCCGGACCCCCGAAGTCCGGAGCCCGGCCGAGCGGCTCGCCCTCGGCCAACGCGGCGAGCCGCCGCGCCACATCGGCGGCGGCGACCGGCTGGAAACGGAAGTGCGGCGGCAGCGGCACGATCGGCCATCTCTCGACGCTGTGCAACACGGCCGCGATCAGCTCGTGGAACTGCGTCGCCCGCAGGATCGTATGCGGCACACCACTGTCGATGACGGCTTGCTCGCAGGCCAGCTTGTTCCGGTAATACCGGAACGGGATGCGGTCGATCCCGACGATCGACACGTACAGCAGGTGCCGGACCTCTCGCGCGTGCCGCAGCAGATGCTCGGTCTGGGCGAGGTCGGAGCCGCCCATCCGACGGAAATCCGAAGCCGCGTGCACGATTACGTCGGCACCCGCCGCGGCCTGCGCCACGCCGGTACCGGTGCGCAGATCGCCCACATGCGTGCCCGCGCCCGAGCGCCGGGAAAGCACCCGCACATCATGACCCGCTTCGCGCAGCCGATCCACCACAAGCCTGCCCAGCGCGCCGGTTCCGCCCGTGACGAGAGTCTTGGTCATGGTCAACTTCTACCGAGGAAACCCGGCAGGCGTAGGCAAGTGCGCCGTCACAGTGGCGAGTCGCACAGCCGGTAGCAGGCCGGCCGTGGAGCGATCGCTCGGTCGCGTCGGTTCGGTGGGCCCGCCTGCCGCGCGCTAGGGCCGAGTAAGTTCCCCGCCGCTCATCGAGGCGGGCGCGCGGGTGAACGACGCGCGGTAGCTGCTCGGTGGCACCCCTACCTGCCGGATCATGTGCTGCCGCAACGACTCCGCCGAGCCGAGGCCGCTGTGCCTGGCCACCTGATCCATCGGCAGCGTGGTGGATTCCAGCAGTTCCCTGGCGCGTTGTAAGCGCTGGTGCAGCAGCCATTTCTGCGGGCTGAGACCGGTTTCCTCGTGGAAGCGGCGGGTCAGTGTGCGAACGCTGGTGCGCGCGTGGGCGGCCAAGTCGTCCAGCGACAGCGGCGTGTCCAGCCGCCGCAGCGCCCAGGCGCGGGTGTCCGCGAGCGTGACACCTTTCTCCGCGGGCAGGGGCGCGTCCACGAACTGAGCTTGCCCGCCGGACCGCACCGGCGTGACGACGGCGGTGCGGGCGGCGGCGTTCGCCACCGTCGCGCCGTAGTCGACGCGAATCAGGTGCAGGCACAGATCTATTCCGGCCGCCGCGCCCGCGGCCGTGGTGATCGGACCGTCCTCGATGAACAGCGCGTCGCTGCGGACCGCCACATCCGGGTGGTTCGCCGCCAGTTCGTCGGCCAGGCCCCAGTGTGTGGTGGCGGTGCGGCCGGACAGCAGGCCCGCCTGCGCCAGGACGAAGGCGCCGCTGCATATCGAGGTGACGCGTTTGCCCGCGGCCACCGCGCCACGCAGGGCGGTCAGTGTGGCGGCGTCGGCGTCCGCGCGGCTGCCGGTGCTCGGCACGATGACGATGTCCGCTTCCTCGATCGCCGCCAAGCCCCGGGAGACGACCACGTCGAAGCCGCCCAGTCCGGCGGGCAGCACGCCGGGCGCCGCGGTGCACACAAGGATGCGGTAGCCGGGTTCGCCGTCCACCATCGCCGCGCCGAGCACCGTTTCCGGCATGGCCAGGTCGAAAGCCTTCACCGGAGGAACCGCGACAACGGCGACAGTCAGCATGGCCCGATCCTTGGGATAGTTGGCAATCCGGCCAGTAGTCTACCGGCCCGCGTCCCGGCAGGCTGACTGGTACGCGATCGGCAAACGGCGGGAACGGGCCAGCTGTCGCGTGAATCATGTTGTTGTAGAGAGGAATTCGCATGCCAACGCATGTCATCGTCGGGCGCGGCGCCACTGCTTCGGCCACCGCGGCGCTACTGGCCGAGTCCGGCGACCGAGTACGCATGGTCAGCCGCAGCGGTGCTGGGCCCGAGCACCCGCAGATCGAACGAATCGCCATGGACGCGCTGGATACGGCCGCGCTGGCCGCCGTCACGGAGGGTGCGGAAACCTTGTTCAACATGGCCATGCCCGCGTATCACACCTGGCCGCAGACCATTCCGCCGCTGTTCGGGTCCATCCGGTCCGTCGCCGAGCGGACCGGTGCGAACTACGTGATGCTCGGCAATCTGTACGGCTACGGTCCCGTCGACGGTCCGGTCACCGAGCAGTCCCCGCTCGCGGCCACCGGCCCGAAAGGGCGGGTGCGCGCCCGGATGTGGCGGGAAGCGGAGGAAGCGCACCGGGCGGGACGGGTGCGCGTCACCGAGGTCAGGGCGGGGCAATTCGTCGGCCCCGGGGCGATCTCGTTGTTCACGCTGCTCGCCCAGCCGAAGATCCTGGCCCGGCAGTTGGCGCTGCTGCCGCAGGAACTCGACCTGCCGCACGCCTACACCGCGGTCGGTGACGCGGCGGCGGCAGCGGTCGCCGTCGCGCGCGACGAGCGCGCGTGGGGCCGCCCCTGGCATGCGCCGAGTATCACGACGACCGTGCGGGAGATCGCCGGGCGGTTCGCGGCGGCCGCCGGAGCGACCGAGCCGCGGCTGGCCGTCATGAACGATAGGGAGTTGACGCTGCTCGGTCTGACCGATCCGTTCTACGCCGAACTGTTCGAGACCTACCACATGTCACACGAGGTCTTCACAGTCGACGATTCAGCCATTCGTGACACGTTCGGACTGAAGGCATCCGATCTGGATGAGGTGTTCGCGCAGGTGGTGCGCGGGGGTTGATCCGGGTGCGCGCGAGACCCGCGCGCGGGTCTCGCGCGCACGGTGCGGCCGTGGATGCGCGGCCCGACGGTCGCAGCGCGATCATACGTTGATATTCGCCCAATAATTGCTTTATAGATCGAGTAATCAAGATTATCGGCATTTATAGCGTTTGAGCGGCAATTTCATGTGCGATTGAGAACGTGCTCGACGATTGCCGTATGCACCCAGGTGGGGGTGATAGACACTCGTCTCATGTACCGGCTCCTGCGATGCCTGGTTCCACTTCTCGCGGTGTGCGCCGCCTTCGTCCCGGCCACGACCGCCGCCGCCGATCCCGGCGCGAGCATTCTCGACGTCCGCCCGCTGGGTGGGCGGGAGTTCGAAGTCGTCGTCCACTCCGCGGCGATGGATCGCCCCATCACGCTGTGGATGTCGCATCCGGGTTCCGGCGCTCCCGCGCTGTACCTGCTCAACGCCGTGGACGGGGGCGAGGACGGGGGTCCGTGGACCCGGCGCACCGACATCGCGGCGTTCTTCGCGGACAAACCGGTCAACGTGATCGTGCCGTTGAGCGGGCGCGCCAGCTACTACACCGATTGGCTGCGCGATGACCCTGTGCTCGGCCGCAACATGTGGACGACGTTCCTGACCAGGGAACTGCCGCCGCTGCTCGGGGCCAGGTTCGGGATGAACGGCCGCAACGCCGTCGCGGGACTTTCCATGTCGGCGACTTCCGCGTTGGATCTCGCGATCGGTGCGCCCGGCCTGTATCAGGCGGTCGGCGCCTACAGCGGGTGTCCGCGCACCAGCGATCCGATGGGCCAGGCGATCGTCCGATCGCAACTGGGAGTGTTCGGCGCGGACCCGGCCAATATGTGGGGTCCTCCCGGCGATCCGGCCTGGGCCGAACACGACCCTATGGTGCAGGCCGAGCGGCTGCGCGGTGTGGCGCTCTACATCTCCGCGAGCACCGGCGTACCGGGATCGCACGAGACGCTCAGCGATCCCGGCATCGACGGCAACCCCTTCCGGCTGATGGATCGATTGCTGGTGGGCGGAGGCATGGAGACGGTGATCAACGGTTGCACCCGGGCGTTCGTGGACCGGCTGAGCGCTCTCGGCATCCCCTTCACGGCGAATCTCCGCCCCGCGGGCACGCATGCCTGGACCTATTGGCAGGACGACGTGCACGAGTCCTGGTCGCTGTTCGCGGGTGCGCTGGGCGTCTGATCGGGACGACCCGGCGGCCGAGCCGGATCGACCCGGTACGCGCGAGTTCGCTACGGATTCCAGGGGTCGAGTCCACCCTCGGGATCCAGGTGGTCGAGGTTGGCGACGCGTCTGGCCGATCGCATCAAGGCTTCCCGGTTGATGTCGTTCGGATTCTCGTAGTAGGTCCGGGCCGCCTGCTGGTGCAAGGTCGCGACTCGGTGCCCGATCGCCCATCGAGTGTCACGCCCCGCGCCGTCCCACTCGTCCGGCGTGATCGCCGCCCGCAGTGCCCGGTCCGAATGCCAATTCTGCTCGACCCGCTGCACGAATCCG
This sequence comes from Nocardia gamkensis NBRC 108242, assembly GCF_001612985.1. Classification (GTDB taxonomy): domain Bacteria; phylum Actinomycetota; class Actinomycetes; order Mycobacteriales; family Mycobacteriaceae; genus Nocardia; species Nocardia gamkensis. The sequence continues at coordinate 28,708 of NZ_BDBM01000053.1, forward strand.
TGATCGATGGCGGCGCCGGGGGCCGGTGCGTTGCTGTGCCGGACGAAACTGTCCGCCGCGATGACCGCCTGAGCGGCGAAGGCGTCGTGCGCCTCGTGGTGCACATGGTTGTCCACCGCCCAGGCCGCCGCGATCGCCTTCTGCAACGGTGCGAAGCTGTACGGATTCTGCGATGCCGTCGATTCCTGGACGGAGTACGCCGTGAACGCGTGGGTCACCCGCTCGTGGGTGGCGCCGGAGGAGAGCAGCACGGCATGGATCCGTGAATCGGGAACCTTGTTGTCCCGAAGCACTTTCAGGGCACGGGAGACGCCCAGCTGGGTGCGCATGCCGCCCATCGGCGCGGCCGCGTCGACCGCGACAGAGCGCCAGTTCGTGCGGGCCAGCTGGTGCTCGATGTATCCCTCTTCGCGGCTGGTCAGGATTCTCCTGGTGGAGCGTTCGATCCTCCTTCGTGTGCTCGACAGCGGGTTCAACGGATTGACCCGTCCTCCGGCGAGCCATGCCGTCACCGGCGAGGAGTTGACGGCATTGAGCGTGGTGAGGGTGCTCACCAAACCCATTCCGGGCGCGGACTTTCCAGCGCCGCCACCACCCATGCCGAGGGCGGTGGCGCTGCCGCCGCTCGCGGACTTGCCCTGACCCTGGATCGCGAGGCCGAACCGGTTGGCGATCCAGTCGTTGCCGCGGCTGAGGCCGCTGCTGAGGCGTTTGAGCTGGAACACGGCGACGATCTCGACGGTGCCCGCGATGATGATCACCGCCATGACCTGGCCGCGGGCCTGCGCGAACAGGTTGCCCATGAACAGGATGTAGACCCCGAGAAAGATGGTGTACGCCGTCATGCGCGCCGCAGCGACGAAGCTGTCCACGATATTGCGAACCAGGAAGGTCTGCGTCGGTCCGTACACGAATCCGCCTGCGGCGAAACCGAATATCGACATGAACCCGTGATAGATCGTGTCCAGCGCGGCCTTGATCACCTTGAGTCCGAGGTACATCGCGAAGACCAGCAGGATGCCGCCGCAGGTCAGCAGCATGAGCCCGGTGGCGACCTGCCCCATGGAGGGGTTCTCGGCCTTCGCGTGCGCGGCGGCGTCGCCGCACGACTTCAAGCCGCTGATCACCCGGGCGTCGTCGCCTGCCGCCACACCGGCCGACCACGCCGACCGGCAGGCGGGCCGCTGGTCGACCGTATGGCCGAAATTCCACACCTGCAACGGCTGCCGGGCGAAATTGTCGGCGAGATCGCTCTGCATCGTCGCCACCAGCTGGGTCGGATTCGGATCGGCGTCGCCGTTCAAGCCCGCCGCCACCGAGATGCCGAGGTCGCGGCCCTGCGCCAGCAACCCGTGCGAGGACAGCACGTCCGCCAAGGGCTCGGCCAGGAACAACGGACCCAGCAGCGCCACGCCCACCATCGTCACCACCTGCATGGTGGCCTTCGCGTGGTAGCCGCGCGCGATGAACCACCCGACGCAGACCGCGCCGATGCTCGCCGCGGTGACCAGCATGATCGGGGTCGCGATCTGTGCCGTCATGGCGTCGGCCACGCCGTGCAGGGCCGCGCTGAACATATCCAGCCACCGGAAGCTCAGCGCGTAGCCGATCAGCCAGATCGCCGTCGTCACGATGGCTATGTAACCGATGAACTCGAAACCCAGTACGGCCCACAGGATGGTGGCGCGCGGCTTGAACAGGCTTTCGTCGCCGGTGGCGAACCGGTAGTCCGACAGCGCGATACCCGACGAGTCGTGGATGTTCATCCAGCTGAGGCCGTCGATCTGAGAGGTTCCGGCCGTGCCGCCCGCCGCGTCCTGGGCGGCGGCCAGCGCGCCGACGAAGCCGGGGAAGACGAAGAGCGCGAAGATGATCAGGGCGATCCAGACGGCCCGGCGCCGCCAAGGACCTGTTTCGAGACGCGGCCACCGGTTCGGCCCCCCGCCGCGCAGTGCGCGCACCGCCGTGCGGAACGTGCCCGGGACCGGAATCGGATGCCGCCTCGATGACCTACGGCGGACAGCGCGTGATCGCACCGCTGGGGGGCAGATGTGCACGGAAGAGTCCTTCGTCCCGTCTGTGGGGCGCAGCCGACTGCGAGAAGTGGAACGGATTGCGCGCTGAGGCCGATGACAATGCGCGGCCCCGTCTCACGCCTGTATTACAGACAGGTACGGAAACATCCGCTTGAACGTCCAATGACAACCAGGCGGCTCGGGAGTGTACGTACGTACCTCGGCCGTATGCCTAGGGGTCCGATCAAAAAGACTGTGGTGCAGTAATTTTCAGTATCGGCCACGGTCGCCGGATACATGCCGCGTCATCGATGTGCTCGGCCGCCTACGCCGCGCCGAGGCCCCGGAGACGACACGCGGGCTCTCGACCGGCGGAACGCCGATTTGTCGGATACCGGGTGAACAATGCCGCTATGGCATACGACGAAGAGCTGGCCGAGCGAATCCGGGAACTGATCGTGCCCGGCCCCGAACTCACCGAGCGGAAGATGTTCGGCGGACTCGCCTTCTTGATCGGTGGCAATATGGCGGTCGCCGCCAGCGGGCAGGGCGGTCTGCTGGTGCGGGTGGATCCCGAGGAGGGCGAGCGGCTGCTGGGTGACGCCGTGCAGCCCATGGTCATGGGCGGTCGCGAGATGGTCGGCTGGTTGCGGGTCACCACCACCGACGACGACAAAGTCCTGCGGGAATGGGTCGAGCGCGGCGTCGCCTACGCCCGGACCCTCCCGCCGAAGAAGAAATAGAACCGGCCCGGTTCAGGGCCGGACCTGCCGCCGGAACAGCACACGGTCGAACTCGCGGCCGTACTCGTCGACCGCGACCACATCCATCTCGCTGGCGAACACGCCGGGCCGGACGTCGACGCGCAGGAACGAGTAATTCCGGAAGCGGACCCGTGACCATGGCGCGGCTTCGTCCTGCTTGCCGCCGCCCGGCGTCCAGACGTAGCTGTTCGGCACCCCGGTGTCGGGCAATTCGTTGCCGCGGAAGGTCTCTCGTGAGCCCGGCTGGAATTCGTAGCGCGGGCGTCCGCCGCCGCCCACGGTATAGTAGACGGTCCCGTCGGTCTCCGGGTAGACGATCGAGTTGTCGCCCGCGACCTTCGTCGCCTGGCCACCGCGGATCGGATCGGTGCGCTCGTAGACGTGGTTGTGGCCTTGCAACACCAGATCCACCTGGAATCGGTCGAACAGTCCTACCCACGCGTCCCGCACGCCGCCGTCGCTGGCGTGCGATTCGGTGGTCGAGTACGCGCAGTGGTGGAAGAAGCAGACGATGAAGTCGATGTCGGGGTCGGCGCGGTAGGCGGCCAGGGTGCGCTCCACCCAGCTCGTCTGCGCGCCACCGGAGTAGCCGCTGTTCGCGCGGATCTCGTAGGTGACGTCGTTGGCGTCCAGCGAGAGCACCGCGACGTTGCCGTAGGTGAACGCGTACGCCGACGGGCAGCCCGCCGGACCGTTGCCGGGGAAGTCCAGGCGCGCCAGGTGCCCGCCGTAGCCGTGCTCGCCGTAGGTGCCTTCCATGTCGTGATTGCCCGTGGCGAACATCCACGGCGTCTGGGCGGCGCTGGACTCGATGGCGTTGAAGTAGACGTCCCAGACGTAGGGGTTGTACTTGTCGAACCCGCTCGCCGGTCGTGCTCCGTGCGCGGCGAACTGTCCCGGCTTGCCCGCGCCGGAAGGATCGGCGTAGGCGATGTCGCCTGCGAGGATGTGGAAATCGGGCCGCGCGGCGGCGATCTGGCGCAACACGTTGCTCGCGTGCGGCGCGGCCGGATCGTTGTCGGCCTTGTAGTACTTGTCGTCGTAGTCGCCGGGAGCGACGCCTTCGGGCAGCGCAGGGGTCTCGTCGGTGCCCTGGTCGCCCATCATGGTGAAACGGAACGGAAGGACCGCGGGGCGTGCGCTGGGCATCGCGGGCGCGGCGCTGCGGATGTCGCCGACGAATCCGTCGGAGGTCCGCCAGCGGTAGAAGTGCGGCACCCGGCCGGGCAGGCCATCCACCGGGGCGTGCACGTAGAACTGTTCGGCCGCGAGCACGCCGCCGTCGTCGGTGGGCAGTTGGGTGAGCAGGTTGCGCACTTCGGCTTCCACCGTGGCGCCCAACGCGGGCGTCGGTCCGTGATCGAGGTACACCGTGGCGCCCGCCGGACGCCGGGACAGCTGCGCCGCGAAACGCAACTGGCCGGCCGCCTCCGGGCCGAAAGCGACGCGTCGTCCACCCACCGCCAGCTGGGCGTCCTCGGCGTAGGCGCGCCCGCCGAACGGCGCCGTGCCGATCGTGGCCACGGCCGCGGCCGCCGCGGCGCCGCGCAGGATATTGCGCCGCGACACCGGGTGACGGCGCAGGTAGGCGCGGTGCCATTCGTGCTGCTCGGCCATGGTCATATGAGCGGCGAGATGGCCGGGGATTCCGGTGTCGGGAACGTCGCCTGCTGGATTCAGCGGTGTGGACGGCATACCGCAGATGCTGTACCGGCCGGGCGCGCGGAGCAACTCGACGCCGCACCGCAGGCGGGAATACCTCGCAAACGACCGGCTTCGGAAGGTTGCGCTATGGGGTAAATGTCGTGAATGCGCAAATATGCGGTGCCGGAAAGCATTTCACGGGCGTAACTGCGCAGGCGGTGCTTTCGTGGGCATCGTGTGGACGCGTCTACTCGGTCTGGTCCGGCGGGTGCGGCGAGCGATCCCGGTCGGTGGTGAGATCGGGGGAGAACGGGGAGACGAGCGAATCGCTCCACGCGAAGCTCTGCGCGCCCGGTCGCGCGCGCCCGGCGGCAGCTGCCGATGGTTCGTTGTTCCCGGTCAGCCTCAGGACGGTCCGCTCGAGGGCGGGCAGTATCTCGACGATGTCGAGATCATCGTTCGCGAAGCGGCCGATCAGCGCGTAGGTCATATGGGTCAGCACGAGCGCGATGTCCGCTGTGTACTCGGGCTCGGCGTCGGCGAAAAGGGCTGCGATGGCGGGCAGCACGGCGTCGAAGCCTTGGGCGTCCAGTCGTCGGCCGCCGGGGCCGAATCGTGCGCGATAGTAGGCTTCGAGCATCCGGGGATTTCGTTCCCAGGGTTCGAACACATACCGCAACAACCGGATCAGGCCATCGCGAAGCGTCTCGCCTTCGATCTGCGGCGCCGGGGTGGCGTAGGTATTGGTCGCCATCCATCGCTCGACCGCGGCGAGCATCAGATCGTCACGGGTGGAGTAGCGCTTGTAGACCGTGGCGAGGGAGACGTGCGCGTTCCGCGCGACCGCCCGCAACTGGACCGCGTCATAGCCGTCCGACTCGAGCATCGACAACACGGCGTCGATGATCTTCGCCGCCGAATCCTCTTCGTCTGTCCGGGCCACGTACGTACGGTAATCCAGTGATCTTGTCGTGGATACTCGCCACCACAGGGGCGGCGCTCGGCAGGATTCCGATTCTCCGGGGTCGTTGCCGAACGAGGTTCCGGTGTGACACCCCCGTGACTAGGCTGCCAGAGATGACGCTCTTTCTCCGCGTCGCCGTGGTGCCGGTGGTGCTCGCCGCCGCCCTGGTGAGTGCGGCACCTGCCGACGCGACGCCCGGTAGCGACATCACCGCCGTCACCCTCGGTGAGGCCCGGATCCCCGCCGGGCTCCTACCGTTCGTCGCGGGCACCGATCTGGTCGTCCGCGAGATCACGATCGGCCCCGGGGGCTCCACCGGCTGGCATTACCACGTCGGCCCGGTCTTCGGCTTCGTCCGATCGGGGACGCTCACCCACCCCGGTCCCGAATGTGACGCACCGGTCTATCGCACCGGCGAGTTCATCTACGAGCCCGCGGGCGAATGGAATGTCCACGTCGGTCTGAACCGTGGCAGCGAACCGCTGGTCCTCGACGTCGTCTACGCCCCACCGACAGGCGACCCGCTGTTCATCGACGCACCCGCCCCGCCCTGCGCGTAACGCTCTCGTCTCTGGTCGAAGGTGCCGACAGTCCGGCCGTAGCGGTCTCGGCGGCTCTTGGATAAGCGGCTGTCTCGGGTCGAACGGTCGTGTGCACGACGATGCGCCTGTGTCCGAGTTCGTGAGTCTCGGCGCGTGCGGGATCGCTAGAACATGATCCGGCCGCGCTGGTCTTCGGTCGGCGTGTGCGAACTCGGATGACGCGGACCGTGTAGCAAGCTGTGCGGTGATCGTCCGCGGCGGGCGATCTGCGGTGCGTCGACTTCCGGATGGAGACCCAGACATGTCGATGATTCCTGCTGAATTGAAGTACACCGATGCGCACATGTGGGCGCGGCCGGAGCGTGACGGCACGCTGGCGGTCGGACTCACCGACCATGCGCAACAGAACTTGGGCACGATCCTGTTCGTCACCACGCCCGGCGTCGGCACGTTCGTCGGGACCGGCGAGGCCGTCGGCGCCGTGGAGGCGGTCTCGGCCATCGCCGAGATGTACAGCCCGGCGCGCGGCGTAGTCGTCCAGGTCAACCCGGCGATCGCCGACGACCCCGAGCAGGTGAACAACGACCCGTACGCGGCCTGGCTGTTCAAGATCAGGCGGGCGGAAGGCGCCTCGGATGACGAGCTGCTCGACGCCGACGCTTACCGCCGGTTGCTCGAGGATCTCGGCGCGTAACCGGGGAACGCCGCCCCGTCCGCAGGCGAGGGGTCAGTGGTCCGGGTCGCGGTCCGGCACTGTTTCGCGACGTGCACTCCGCCCGCGCCAACTGCGGTAGCCGCGATGTGCGGCGAAAGCTCCGATGATCGCGGTGACGCACCATACCGCGATCGCGGTATAGGCCAGAGGGGCCGAGAGGTCACCGATCGATGCGCCGAGTGCGGTGTAGACGAAGGCCCGTGGCGCCGATCCGATCAACGAGCCGACGGCCATCTGCCACAACGGAATTCCGAAAGCGCCGAAGACATATGACGCCAGGGCGTCGGAGATACCCGGGACGAAGCGCTGACCGACGACGGCCCACATTCCGCGTCGTTCGATCCGGGCGTCGATGCGCTGGGCGCGCTCGGCGCCGAGCAAGCCGCGCGCGCTCTCGCGGCCGGCCCGCCGCCCGAGGAAGCTCGTGATGGTCGCCGTGCCCACCGCCGAACCCAGTGTCACGAACGTCCCGACCAGCGGCCCGAACAGCAGACCACTCCCGGCTGCCAGCAGCGGCCCGGGAACGAAGACGGCGCCGAGCACAGCCGACACCACCAGATAGGCGAACGGCGCCGCAGCCCCCGTCGCCGCGACCATGCCGCGCACCCCCTCGACGTCGATAACCCGCGCGACGGCGACGAGATAGAACATCACCGCCAGGCCCGCGGCGAACAGCGCGAGCCGTGCGATGTGCAGCCGCCGGCTGCCGGGAGAGAGCTGATCGCCGCCGGTCATGGTGCGCCCAATCCTGCCGCACGCGCGACCACACCTCGACTCGTGGTTGCCGAGAAGACTCTCCACCATGTGCCGCTGGACACGAATCAGGGTGGGTCGCGGGGGAGGAGGGTGCCCAAGGGGCCGAGGTCGATGTTGAGGTCTTCGGGGGTCAGGCCGAAGTGGTCGCGGAGTTCGTCCATGCGTTGTTCGAGCAGCATGAGGGTGGTACCGATGCGTTCGATCTGGGTGTCGGTGAGGTCGCCCGCGTCGACTCGGCGGAGTGCTTGGCGCTCCATGAGTTGGCGGAGGAGTTCCACCAGGGTGAGGACGAGGCTGACCAGTCCGCGTTCGACGGATTCGGGTTCGGTGTCGATGCGCGGGGGGATGCCGCCGAATTCAGTCATCGGGCGGTTCCAGCGCGCCGTGCGTCGCGGGCCCGAGTGACGTGGACAGGGTGCTGATCGAGGAGATGAGGGCGCGCAGCGAGATCTGGACAAGATCGACGTCCGCGATGGCGAGCCTGATGTCGCCGGTGATCACCACGCCGCCTGCCAGCACCCGATCCAGCAGATCGACCAGCGCGACGCGGCGCTCGTCGACATCGCGGCCCGCCCGGCTCATGCCGGCTCTCGTTCCACGCCCGCGAACGAATACGGCGGCCAGGGGCCGGTGAGTTCGAGCCGGATGCCGGGGAATTCGTCGCCGAGTGCGGCGACGGTTGCGGCGAAGTCGTCGGTGTGATCGTCGTCCACGAGATATGTCCCGTTGAGCACCATCCAATCCCGGCGGCCACTCAGTGTCGGATCGGTCAGTGCCTGCCGTCGGCCCGCCGCGGCATGGCGAACCAAGCGTGTGTGGATTTCCTCGGCCCGCTGCGCCGCGTCGCGTTCCACGGTTTCCTGTGCGGACAGCTGCGCGCGGCGCCGGGCCAGATACGCGGCGCCCGCGCCCTTCCCGCTGCCTTCGCCCGCACGGGCCTCGGCCACGGCGGCGGTCAGGGCGGCCCGGTCACCATAGGCCTTCACGCCCCACTCGGTGCGTCCGCTCACCAGCGCGAGCGCGGCGGCGAAGTCCGCTCGCCGCTCGTCGAGCAGGTCGCGCACCCGGTCCTCGTCGAGGAAGACGGTGGCCAGCCGGAGCGGGACGGTCGGACCGCGGCGCACCGAGGCCGACACGACGGCGTCATGTGCCCGGGCCGTCCCCTCCAGCCAATCGAGATCCTCCAGCTGACCGCGCAGCGGCTCCTCCCCGAACACCTCCAGCGGCACGGAGCCGACGAGGGCCGCCAGATCGTCGGAGACCACCATGCGCACCGGCTCACCCGCGACGCCGGTCAGCTCGCCGAAGTCCTCCGAGCCGCCCCGGCTGGACGTCACCGCGTACAACCAGACTCCGAGACCCTCGGTCACGACCGCTCTTCCCTCGGCTCGCGGCGGCGATCGATCGGTTGACGTTGTTCGCCGGCGGCCTCCAGTTCGGCGATCCGGTCGCGGAGCTCACGGTTCTCGAGTTCGAGATCGTGATCCTGCCGTTCCAAAGTGTGGGCCTTGCTGTTGAGCCAGGGGTCGGTCTCCCACCAGTCGATGCCGACCGACTTGGCCGTCTCCAAGGACGCGATCACCAAGCGCAGCTTGATCGTGAGCAGTTCGATGTCGAGCAGGTTCACCTGGATGTCGCCCGCGATCACCAAGCCCTTGTCGAGCACCCGCTCGAGAATATCGGCGAGGTTCGTCGAATGCCCCCCGCCGCCGAAGGGCTGCGGTGCGGACGAACCGCCGCCGACCACCGTCATCGCCGATCCCTTCCGATATCGGTGCTGCCACGGGCATAGCGCCTCGTTCTGCGGTAGGCCACCAGGTTCCCGTCGAGATCGATCTCGACCTCGTAGAGCGCGAGGATGTCCGCCGACGAGGGGATGCGGCGGTCCTCGAGCACTTCGATCTCCACCTGCCAACCGTCCTCGGCCGGTTCCAGCGAGGTGACGCCCTGCACCTGTTTCGAGGTCAGTTCCACGAAGAGTTCCACCGCCACCGCGACGGCCTGCGCCGTGGTGAGGGGAGGTGGTTCGTCGGAAGCCGAGTGCACGTCCTCGGAGTCTTCGGAAGTGGTCTTGCGTGCCACGCGAGTCACTCCTTCCGGTCGATCGCGATCACGCTTGCCGACCGGTCATGCGATCCAGGACCGCCTGCTGCGCTTGTTTCCTCTCCTCTTCGGACAGCTGACCGGCTGCGGCGGCCGCGTCGATCTCCTCGAGTTCCCGCCGCATCAGGGCGGGATCGTGCATTTTCTGGTCCACCTGGTCCTGGATCAATTCCCCCAACCAGATCACTCCGCGCACCGGGGCGACAGGCAACGACAAGATCGACGTGACCACACCGAACAACATGTCTTACTCCTCGGGTGCGCGCTTGGTCACGAAGTCGTAGGCGGCCATCGGACCGAGGAAGTTCAGTTCCACGCGGCCGTCCCACTCCTCGCCGAGTCTGCGCAGCGTTTCCTCCAGTTCCTTTTGCCGGGCCAGCTCGACCAGCACCGCGATGTGGACGGCCTCTTCCTCATGGGACGGGTCGCGCTGGTTGACCAGCGGCTCGAACTGCTCGATTTCGGAGACCACCCTGCGGGTGTCCTCGGCGCGCTTGGCCTCGATGGCCTGATTGATCAGCTCGCCCAGCGCGATCCGGGCGTTGCGCGTGGCGTCTTCGGGTTTGTCGCGGATCTCGTCGCGCAGCTGGGCGGCCCGGGCATTCTCGTCGAGCAGTTCCCGCAGGATGGTGTTCTCCACGTACCGCCCTCGGATCACGAACTGCGCACGGCCCTCGAGTTGCTCCAGCGCGGAACGGAATTCGTTCTCGTTCGCCTCGAGCAATTCGTTCTCCACCGCCTCCGCGTCGGTCATGACCGCGCCGAACCGCAGCGGAAGGACCGGGGCGACCGCGGCGGACCCGTCCAGCAACTCGGCGTGGGCGGTGAGGTCGTCGGGTGTGCCCAGCGGTCGATCGGATTCGAGTGTGCTGATCAGCGCGGCGATCTCGCCGTGCCGCACCACCCCGACCTTGCCCGGAGGATCACCGACACCGACGGCGTTCGACTCGGGTTCCACATCGGCGGGCACGATCCCGTAGACGTACACGGCGGCTCGAGCGGTAGTCATCAATCCTCCTTGCGTCGGGGCCTGTTCGCCGTCTGGCGCTTCTCCTGCACGTCGCCGAGAAAGTCCATGACCTTCTCGCCCGCCGCCTCGAGCGCGCCGCTCGTCTTGTGCTTCGCCAAGCCCTGGGTGCCCTCGCCGACGAGGTCGGTCAGCCCCTTCGGTTGGGTGGAGATCTCCAGCCGGTTGACGGCCTCGGCGAAACGCAGATATGTGTCGACACTGGCCACCACGACGCGGGCGTCGATGGTCACCAGTTCGATGCCGACCAGCGACACGCGTGCGAACGCGTCGATGACCAGGCCTTTGTCGAGAATCGTGTCGATCACGTCGGCCAGGCTGGAGGAATTCGGGCGCGCCATTGTGCCCGCTCCACCTCCGCCGCCGCCTCCTGCGGGTTCGATGGTCATGCGTTTGCTCCTCGCTTCTCGCGCGACCGGCGGGTCACCGTGGTGCGACGGCGGGCGGCCGGTCGACGGCGGGGCGACTCGGATTCGCCCTCCTCGTCTTCGTCGCGCTCGTCGGCGTCTCGCTCGTCGGTCTCGTCTGTTTCTTCTTCGTCCGGCTCCTCCTGCGCGGAACTCTCCTCGTCCGCGTGGTCTTCCTCGGTGTTCTCCTCTTCTTGTCGTGCGGTCTCGTCGTCCTTGACGACCTTGCTTTCGTGGATCTCGCCGTGCCAGCCGACGATGTCGTCGGAGTGCAGCACGGACTCGGTCATGACGTGGCGCTGGAAGTGCTTGAGTTCCAGGCGGCACCTGCGGCCGGCCGCGCGCCACATGTTGGCGGTCTTCTCGAAGACTCCCTTGGGGTGGTACTCCAGCACTACGAGGATGCGGGTATAGCCCGGCGTGAGCTCGTGGAAGGTGACCGCGCCGTCGATGTAGCCTTTGTGGCCTTTGGACCGCCAGACGATCCGCTCGAAGGGCACCTGCTCGAGAATCGTGGATTCCCAGGTGCGCCGGGACCAGAACACTTTGCCGGTCCAGCTGAGCTTCTCGTCGGCCGTCTGCTCGACTTGCTCGAGCTTCTTGGTGAACTTCGGGAAGTCCGCGAACTGGGTCCACTGGTCGTAGGCGAGGTCGATCGGGACGCCGACGTCGATGTGCTCGACGATATTGGTCAGCTTGATCTTCTTGCCGCCGCCCTTGCCCTTGCCGCCGGTCAGGGACTCCTTCGCCGTCTCGAACCCTTCGCGCAGCGTGTGGCCGAGCTTGCTCTTGCCCATGCTCATGGCCGCCTGGAACGGCGAGGCGCCTCCGGCGAGCTTCTCCACGCCGGTCAGCGCCGACAGGAGGTTTCCTCCGCCGCCTTCGGCGTAATCGGTCAACCTGCCCGCCGTCTTCGACACCTGGTTCGTGAGCCCGGACGCCGCACGCTGGGCCAGGGTTCCGGCAAGGTTCTGCATCGATTCCTGTAGGAGACCGGTCGGCGAGGTCTGTGGGGCCTTCTTCTCGGCGCTCGAACCCGCTCCGGTCGCGGCTTTGGTAGCCCGGCCCGCCGTGTCGGCCAGTTTGCCGACCCCGGCCGTCGCGTCGCGCAGAGTTTTCGCCATCGAACTCACCTCCTCGTGCGTCGCACGGGCGCTTCACCGGCATCGGCGCGACTGCGGCGCGCCCGGGTCCCGGTCGGTTTGCGATCCCCGGAGTCGGACGAACGGTCCGCGGCCCGAGAGCCGGCTCCCCGCCGGGCGCCGGCGGCCGACCTGCGAGTACGCGTCCGCGCGGCGGGCCGCTCGGTGTCCTCGTCCTCGTCCTCGGGCTGGTCGGAGTCCTCTTCGTCTTCCTCGTACTCGTCCTCGGGACCTTCGTCCTCGGATGCTTGCTCGTCGTCCTCGGCCGGTTCCTCGTCGTACTCGGACGATTCCTCGTCGTAGTCGTCCTCGTCGGCATCCGTCTCCCGCGAGCCGCGCCGATCCCCGCTCGCCAGGAGCGTCGAACCTTGCTGCAACCGGTCGTTCAGTGCATCGATGCGGTTGCTGGCGGCGGTCACCGCGGCGGTCCGCGCGGCGCCGAGCAACTCGCCGCGAACGGTGTCGGTGATCTTGGCCAACTCCGGCGACGATTTGAGCAACGAGGTCCCACGCTCGAGCAGGTCTCCCGGCGTTCCCCCGGATCGCCGGGCCATCGCGGCGCCCGCGAGCGACAACGCGAAGCGCATCTTGCGCGTGCGGCCCAGGAAGTACCCGATGCCCACCCCTAACGCGATTCTTCCTCCACCTTTCATTTCTCACTCCTAGCTCGCCTCGACTGCCACCGCTCCGGCGAAGCCGGGGCGCCGAGACTTGACGTCCCCCAGAAGTGGGGTAGACCACATTGCGGCGGCCAAACCTCAGCGTATGCCTGGTTACCTACTGGGTCGATGGGTTCTGCCTGCGAAAAGCGGAGAAGTACCGGGCTGCGGAAGCTCTTTCAGCGATCGTCTGGCGGAGAGTGCCCGACGCTCCCGAAAAAATTTCCGGAGAAATCGGCGAACTATGTCGAAGGCGGCTGAGCGGTTCCGACCAGAAGGTGACAGCAGGTCACACCACAGCACAGGAGCACATCATGTCCGTCAACACCTTCTTCTGGTTCGACAACGCCGCCGAGGAAGCCGCCGCCTTCTACGCCTCGGTGATCCCGAACTCGCGGGTCGTCGACATCTCCCGCAACTCCGATGGGTCGGCCTTCATCGTCTCGCTGAACCTGGATGGTCAAGCGGTCACGCTGATGAACGGCGGCCCGGGCCACCCATTGACCGATGCCGCGTCGCTGCAGGTGATCGTGGACACCCAGGACGAGATCGACCGCCTGTGGGAAACCCTCACCGCCGACGGCGGCGAGCCCGGCCCGTGCGGTTGGCTCCAGGACCGCTACGGCCTGTCCTGGCAGGTGGCGCCCTCGGCGCTGCCGAAGCTGATGGGCGGCGACGATCCCGCCAAGACCATCGCCGTCGGCACCGCCCTGCGGTCGATGTCCAAGCTCGACGTGAAGGCGCTGCAGGACGTCTACGACAACGCCTGACCCCTCACGGACAACCGGGCGAATGACGCCGCCACGCCCGGCAATGCGGACGACCCCGCCCGGACGCCATTGTCCGGGCGGGGTCGTCTCGTGCGCGGCGTATCTAGCGCCAGCGTTCGGGGGTCACGGGCGCGTCCCACGCCCGGGCGTAACGGCGCTTGTCGGGAGCGTCGTATTCCTTGCTGCGGTAGATCACATACGGCCGCATCAAGTAGCCGACGGGCGCGCTGAACATGTGCACCAGCCGGGTGTAGGGCCACAGCCCGATCAGCGCGAGCACGACCAAACCGTGCAGCTGGAAGGTCCACGGCGTGTCCACCATGAGCTCGGGCTCAGGGGCGAGGGTGAACAGGCTGCGGAACCAGGGCGAGACGGTCTCGCGGTAGTTGTAGGTGCCCCACAGCAGATTGCTGCCCCACGTGTTGAGCAGGCCGGTGATCAGCGCGGCGGCCAGCAGCGCGTACATCAGCTTGTCGTTGCCGGTCGTCGCCTTGCGGACGGCGGGCACCGTGAAACGCCGGTAGAGCAGGATGCCAACGCCGGCGAGCACGGCGAGACCGGCCACCGACCCGGCGCCGACCGCGATCACGTGGTACATGTGCTCGGAGACCCCGATCGCGTCGGTCCACGATTCCGGGATCAGCACGCCGAGCACGTGACCGCCGAACACCCCGAGCATGCCGAAGTGGAACAGCGGGCTGCCCAGGCGCAGCAGGCGGCTCTCGTACATCTGTGAAGAGCGAGTGGTCCAGCCGAACTGGTCGTTGCGGTAGCGCCACAGGTGGCCGAGCACGAACGAGGTGAACGCGATGTACGGCAGGATCAGCCACAGGGCGATCGGCAGGTTCGGCGTTGCGTTCATCGTCGGCCTTCCGATCCGTCGAACAGGGAGGGGTCCATCGCGAAGGGTTCCAATCCGACTTCCTCTTCGGGCGGCCCCTGGGCGGCGAGTTCGGCGATGCGCCTGCGGTCGGCGGTGGTCGGCGGCGGCAGCGTGGCCCCGATCGCCGCGAGCACTCCGGCATAGGGGGAGCCGTTGTCCGACAGCGAAAGCCGCAGCAGCTCCAGCACCGGAACGTGCTCGCCGAGCAGCCGTTCGCCGCCGATCGGATCGACGGTGGCGGCGAACTCCAGCAGCACGGGCAGGTGGTCGGGCAGCTCTTCGTCACCGAGTTCGACACCGGCGTGCCGGTAGGCGTGCTTGAACCGCAGCAGCGCCATCCCGCGCTTGCGGGTGTCGCCGTAGGCGTAGAAGGTCAGGTGCAGGCTGGCGCGGCGGCGCATGTCGAAGGTCGCGACGTAGTCCGCGGCGAGTTCCAGCGGGGGAGTCGTCCGCAGATAGTCGAGGCATTCGTCCAGGTGGGCGCGCATTTCGTCCGGTAGGGCGGCCGCGGCCGTCGCCAACTGGTCGACCATGGCCAGCGTCTGCTCGCCCGGATAGTCCAGTAGCAGCGCGGCGATCCGCCAGACCAGCTGACGGTCGCGCTGGGCCAGTTCGACCGCCGGTTCCGGGCGGCGCCGCAGTTTCAGCAGGCTCATCGCCCCGCTCCGGTCGGAGTCGAGGCCGGATCACCGGCGGCGGCGTTGCTCGCGCCGCCGTCGGCGTTCCCGTTGCCGGAGCCGGAGCCGTTGCCGGAGCCGTTGGTGTGGCCGTTCGCGTGCCCATTGCCGTTGGCAGCGTCGTTGCTCGGCAGCAAACCGTCGGTGCTCTTCCCGTCCCAGTTCAGCAGATTGATCCGGGACGACTTCTCCTGCGGCGCGGCGCCGTTGGAGTCGGTGAGGTGGAACTTCTCCACCATCTGGTCGAACGCCGTCATGCCCGGTCCGCCGTCGGTGTCCAGGCTGCATCCGGCGGCGAGCGAATCCAATTCGTGCGCGCGGGCTCCCGCGCCGGTCGGGATGACGTAGCGATGCTCGTACTTGGCGATGGCCAGCAGCCGGTACATCGCCTCGATCTCTTCCGGCTCCAGCCGCACCGAGGGCGCGATCGAGGGATCGGGCTCCTCCCCGAGGTTCACCGACCGCATGAACGAACGCATCGCCGCCAGGCGCTGCAACGACGCGCGCACCGGGCCCACGTCACCCGCGGTGAACAGCTCGGCCAGGTACTCCACCGGAATGCGCAGCGCGTCGATGGCGCCGAACAGGTTCGACGCGTTCTCGCCGTCGTGCCCGGTCTCGGTGAGCACGTCCACCACCGGCGACAGCGGCGGCACGTACCAGACCATCGGCATGGTGCGGTACTCCGGATGCAGCGGCAGCGCGATCTGGTAGTCCACGATCAGCTTGTAGACCGGCGAATCCTGGGCGGCCTGAATCCATTCCGGCGAGATCCCGGCGCGCTCGGCCTCGGCGATCACGCGCGGATCATGGGGATTGAGGAACACACCGAGCTGGGACGGGTAGAGATCGGCGTCCTCGGTGACCGACGCGGCCTCCAGCACGGCGTCGGCGTCGTAGAGCATCACGCCGATGTAGCGCAATCGCCCGACGCAGGTCTCCGAGCACACCGTCGGGATGCCGACCTCAACGCGCGGGTAGCAGAAGGTGCACTTCTCCGCCTTGCCCGTCTTGTGGTTGAAGTAGATCTTCTTGTACGGGCAGCCGGACACGCACTGCCGCCAGCCGCGGCACTTGTCCTGGTCCACCAGCACGATGCCGTCCTCGGCGCGCTTGTAGATCGCGCCGGAGGGGCACGACGCCGCGCACGACGGATTGAGGCAGTGCTCGCAGATCCGCGGCAGGTAGAACATGAAGGTCTCTTCGAACTCCAGTTTCACCTGGTCGGACAGCTTCGCCAGCAGCGGGTCCTTACCGACCTGCTCGGGACCCGAGCCGAGGTCGTCGTCCCAGTTGGCGCCCCAGGTGACCTTCGTGTCCTCGCCGGTGATCAGCGATTTGGGCCTCGCCACCGGCGTCGTGTCGATCGGCGGCGACGACAGCAGGTTGTCGTAGTCGTAGCTCCACGGCTCGTAGTAGTCCTCGACCGTGGGCAGATCCGGGTTGGCGAAGATGTTCAGCAGCCGCTTCAGCCGGGAGCCGGACTTCAGGGTGAGCTTGCCGCGCTTGTTCAGCGTCCAGCCGCCCTTCCACTTCTCCTGATCCTGGTACTGCCGCGGATAGCCCTGTCCGGGCCGGGTCTCCACGTTGTTGAACCAGACGTACTCGGTGCCGCCGCGATTGGTCCAGGCCTGCTTGCAGGTGACCGAGCAGGTGTGGCAGCCGATGCACTTGTCCAGGTTCATCACCATGGCCAGCTGTGCCATGACTCGCATGTCAGTACCGCTTTCCTGCGTCGGTAGGTGCGTGGGGGGTCCGCGTGCCGCCGTCACCCATGTCGGTACCGCCTTCTTGCGTCGGTAGGTGCGTGTGGGCCCACATGCCGCCGTCACCCATGTCAGTACTCCACTTCCTGCGACCGTTTGCGGATCGTCGTGACCTCGTCGCGCTGATTTCCGGTGGGGCCGTGGTAGTTCAGCGCGAAGGACTGCTGCGCGTAGCCGCCGATGAGATGGGAGGGCTTGATCATGATGCGGGTGAGTGCGTTGTGGATACCGCCGCGCTTGCCCCGGCCCTTGGTGTCCTCGCCGATGCCCTCGATGCGCGGCACGTCCACCGCGCGGTCCTGGGCGTGGTACATGAACACGGTGCCCTCGGGCATCCGGTGGCTGACGATGGCGCGGGCCACCACGATGCCGTTGCGGTTGATCGCCTCGATCCAGTCGTTGTCGGCCACACCGATCTTCGCCGCGTCGCGATCGGACATCCAGATCGTCTGGCCGCCGCGCGAGAGCGTCAGCATGTGCAGGTTGTCCTGGTAGGCCGAGTGGATCGACCACTTCGAGTGCGGGGTCAGGTAGCGCACGGTGACGCCCTTGTCGCCCACGTCGCCGATCGAGGGCTCGTGGAAAAGAGCGGTCATGTCCAGCGGCGGGCGGAAGATCGGCAGCTGCTCGCCGAGCTCGATCATCCAGTCGTGATCGAGGTAGAAGTGCTGGCGCCCACTGAGCGTGTGCCAGGGCTTGAGTCGCTCGGTGTTGATGGTGAACGGCGAGTAGCGGCGGCCGCCGGTCTCGCTGCCCGACCACTCCGGCGAGGTGATCACCGGGACCGGGCGGGCCTGGGTGTCGGCGAAGGTGATCCGCTTGCCCTCGTGCTCCGCGGCCAGGTCGGCCAGCTTGGTGCCGGTGCGGCGTTCCAGCGCGTGGAAACCCTCGACGGCCAGACGGCCGTTCGTGGTGCCCGACAACGCGAGGATCGCCTCGGCCGCGTGGGTGTCCTTGGCCAGCGATGGGCGGCCCTGCGCCACACCGGACACGACCGTGCCGTTCATCCCGGCGAGGTACTCGACCTCCTGGTCGGGATAGGTGGTGACGCCCTTGGTGGTGACGCCCAGCGTGTCGATCAGCGGCCCGAGCGCGGCCATCTTCTCCGCCAGCTTCGGGTAGTCGCGTTCGACCACGACCAGTTTCGGCATGGTCTTGCCCGGAATCGGTTCGCACTCACCGGCTTTCCAGTCCAGCACGCGACCGCCCGCCTGGGCCGTCGCGTCCGGCGAGTCGTGCTGCAACGGCACCGCGACGATGTCCTTGCGCTTGCCGAGATGCTTCTCGGCCATCCAGGAGAACCCGCGGGCGATCCGGTGGAAGGCGTCGAAGTCGGTCTTGGCCTCCCATGGCGGCGAGATGGCCGGGGAGAAGGCGTGCACGAACGGGTGCATGTCGGTGGAGGACAGGTCGTGCTTCTCGTACCAGGTGGCGGCGGGCAGCACGATGTCGGAGAACAGCGTGGTGCTGGTCATCCGGAAGTCCAGCGACAGCAGCAGATCCAGCTTGCCGGTGGCCGCGGTCTCCCGCCAGGTCAGTTCCTGCGGCCGCACGCCGGTGGCATCGGTGGTCTGCAGATTGGAGTCGGCGCCGAGCAGATGACGCTGGAAGTACTCGTTGCCCTTGCCCGAGGAGCCGAGCAGGTTCGCCCGCCACACGGTCAGGCACCGCGGGAAGTTCTCCGGCGCGTCCGGGTCCTCGCAGGCGAACCGCAGGTCGCCGGACTTCAGCCCGTCCACCACGTGCTCGGGAGCGGTCTTGCCCGCGGCCTCGGCCTCGTCCACCAGGTCGAGCGGGTTGCGGTCGAAGGTCGGATAGCTGGGCATCCAGCCCAGCCGGGTGGCGAGGGCGATGTTGTCGGCGGCGGTGCGGCCGGCGAACTTGCCCGTGCCCAGGGGGGAGGCGAACGGCTCGGCGGTGAACGGGTCGTAGCGCCACTGGTCGTTGGTCAGATACCAGAACACCGTGCCCTGCATCTGCCGTGGCGGGCGCTGCCAGTCCAGGCCGAAGGCCAGGGTGGACCAGCCGGTCACCGGGCGGCACTTCTCCTGCCCGACGTAATGCGCCCAGCCGCCGCCGTTCACGCCCTGGCAGCCGGTCAGCAGGGTCAGGGTGAAGAACGCGCGGTAGATCTGGTCGGAGTGGAACCAGTGGTTGGTGCCCGCGCCCATCAGGATCATCGAGCGGCCACCGGAACGCTCGGCGTTGTCGGCGAACTCGCGCGCGATGCGCTGGGCCTGCACGGCGGGCACTCCGGTGATGGCTTCCTGCCAGGCCGGGGTGTAGGGCTCGTCCGCGTCGTCGTAGCCGCTGGGCCATGTGCCGGGCAGACCGTCGCGGCCGACGCCGTATTGCGCGAGCAACAGGTCGAAGACCGTGGTGACGCGCCTGCCCGCGACGGTCGCGGTCGGCACGCCGCGGGTGAGCACGCCGGGAGTGTCGCTGTCGAAGCGGGGAATCTGTACAGCCGCAGCGTCGTCGGTGCGGCCGTACAGACTCAGGAGGGGATCGACGTCCCCGAGATCGAGGTTCCAGCGTCCGGCGCCCTCGTCACCGAAACGATGGCCGAGCGAGCCGTTCGGCACCACCGGCTGCGCCTGCGCGTCCAGCAGCACCGTCTGGAACTGCACACCCTCGCCGGTGCGGCCCAGGTCGGCGGCGGTGAGGAACTTGCCGGGGACGTAGGCCCCGTCACGCTCGTCGAGGGTGATGAGGAACGGCAGGTCGGTGAAGCGCTTGATGTAGTCGAGGAAGCGCGGCGTGGTCTTCTCGACGAAGAACTCCTTCAGCACCACGTGACCCATCGCCATGGCGAGGGCCGCGTCGGTGCCGGGGCGCGCGGGCACCCACTCGTCGGCGAACTTGGTGTTGTCGGCGTAGTCGGGGGAGACCACGACCACCTTCTGGCCCCGGTAGCGGGCCTCGGTCATGTAGTGCGCGTCCGGTGTCCGGGTGACCGGCACGTTCGAGCCCCACATGATGAGGTAACCGGCGTCGAACCAGTCCGCCGACTCGGGCACGTCGGTCTGGTCGCCGAACACCTGCGGCGAGGCCACCGGCAGGTCGGCGTACCAGTCGTAGAACGACAGCATGGAGCCGCCGAGCAGCGAGATGAACCGGGCGCCGACGGCGTGGCTGACCATGGACATGGCCGGAATCGGCGAGAACCCGGCCACCCGGTCCGGGCCGTACTGCTTGATCGTGTAGACGTGTGCGGCGGCGGCGATCTCGGCCGCCTCCCACCACTCGGCGCGCACGAATCCGCCCTTGCCGCGAGCGGCCTTGTAGCTGCGCGCCTTCTCCGGGTCTTCGACGATGTCGGCCCAGGCCAGCACCGGATCCTTGAGCCGGGACTTGGCTTCCCGGTACAGCTCGAGCAACGTGCCGCGCACGTAGGGGTAGCGCACCCGGGCGGGCGAGTAGGTGTACCAGGAGAACGACGCGCCGCGGGGACAGCCGCGCGGCTCGTACTCCGGCTTGTCGGCGCCCACCGACGGGTAGTCGGTCTGCTGCGACTCCCAGGTGATCACACCGTCTTTCACGTAGATCTTCCACGAGCACGAGCCGGTGCAGTTCACGCCGTGCGTGGAGCGCACCACCTTGTCGTGGGACCAGCGATCGCGGTAGAACTCGTCGGCGCTGCGCCCGCCGACCTTGTGCAGCGTCCGCTGATCGGACGACACCTCGCCCCGGTGGAAGTACTTCCCCAGCCGCAAGAGCGCGTCCCCGGCGTCGGTGGCCGGGGCGGAGGGTGCGTGACCCTGGGTGCGGGAATTAACCACGACGTCCCCTTCGAGCTGTAAAAATCGGGCTGATGTTCCGAGCGTAGGGAGACGTCGACGGCTCGCCAAACAACTCTCTCACAGCCCATTCGGGCCTGCGGTGAGTTGTGAGATCGGCGCAACGTGGCGGTCACGGTGGCGCGGTGCCGCCGAGACGCGCCTGACGAGACGACCAGGGCGGATACGTGATGACCTGGTCAAAAGCAGCTCTGAGGGGGTGGATCACCGCCGGGTCGGTGATGCTTTGGAAACGACCGGTTCTCTCGCGCTTTACATTTGTTAACACAACTCCACAGTGCTTCGGTCGTGCTGTTTTTACTTGTATTCGGCTGATTCCCGGTAGCTTTCCGGTACGCGGCCAGTTGCTTGGATCACAATTTGCGGAAATTGTGCTGGAACGTTCACCACGGACCGCGGCCGAAGAAGATGTCGAACTTTTGCGATCGCGGAAACACGATGTCGCCGTCCTTGTCCCGCGCGCTGTGCATGGCGTTCGTCAGTTCATCGACGGTCGTGACCTGCACCGCATCCGACACCGCCGAATACGAACTGGTGCCTTCGTCCCACGTCAGCGGGTATTTAGGCAGGTTCCAGAAAGAATACAGCTCGGGAGATCCGTCCGGCCCCGTGCGCCCGGTGGCCACCGTGACGTGCTCGCCTCTGTTCCACATGACGATATCGCCGCGTTGCGGCCGTGGGCTGTCCGGCTCCCCGGTGTAGCGGCGACGTCCCTCCGGGATCAGCCAGTCCCCCATGCGGTCGAGCCACACCTCCAGGTAGTCGCCACCCCAGGTGCCGTCCGGACGCCGACGCAGTTCGACCAGATCTCGCAGTTGATGTTTGTCCAGCACGCCGGCTCGGGTCGCCGCATAGGTGACCATCTCCCAGCAGTTCAGACCGTAGTGCTCGTTCAGCGGTGCGAGCGGCCCCTCCGTCTTCAGCCACGCCTCGAACGCCCGATGGCCTTGCTGCCACAACCTGGGGTCGTAGTTCGCCCACCGCGCGCGGTCTCCGGCGCGAAAGATCCGTTCGAGTTCATCCGCGACGAGTTCCGGCGCGTTCTCGATGCGGCGCACCGGAGGCTGAACCCACTTCCCCGGGAACTTCCGCACATAGTCGGCGGCGGCCTTGCGGTGGTCGGTTCCGGCGCGGCGCAGCTCGAGCGCGTTGGCCGCGTCGCCGTCCATCAACGCATTCGATCCGCGACGAAGGTCCCGGGCTATCGCGTGGGTACGTCGAGCGAGAACCCGACTTACCTCATCGAGAGAGACATCGATGCGGCGCAGAATCCGAGCCATGGTTGCGCCGATGTTGCTTTCGGCCACCTCTGCCAGGATACGCGCGGTAGCGGAGCGATCGGCCTGGACCGCATCGGAGTTCCGCGCCCACCTGCCCGCACCGGGCGAACTCCGAGCAGCTCGCGACGGACAGCCCGGTCGTCGGCGCCGGGTCGCGGTGGTGCGGGATGTTCCCTGGTGGATGTCGCGGCCGCCGAGGCGAACCCGGCGTATCCGCTGACTGGTCTAGGCGGCAGGATCGATGTCGGCGAACGTGTCGACCCAGTGGTGCGGTGGTCGTGGTGGATTGGGCTCGCCGGGGCGGGCGAGGCCGATGACTCGCCATCCGGCGGCGGTGGCGGCGTCGAGTTCGTCGGGGTGGTCGGAGAGGAACAGGATGCGTTCGGCGGGTATGCCGATGGCTCCGGCGATCTTGTCGTAGGAGGAGGATTCGCGCTTGCCGCCCGCCGTCGACAGATCGAAGTATCCGCTGATCAGGCCGGACAGGCTGCCGCCGCGCGCGTAGGCGAACCAATCCTTTTGGTTGCGAATCGATCCGGAGGAGTAGACGTACAGCGCGAACCCCGCGGTGTGCCAGGCGGCCAGGGTCGGTGGCACGTCGGGGAAGAACTCGCCGTGCAGCGCGCCGCTACGGAAGCCCTCCGCGCAGATCAGGCCCTGCGCGGTCTTCAAGGGCTCGGCCTTGACGTCGGTGTCGAGCCACTCGCGCAGGATCGCGGCGACCTCGGCAGGGTCGGCCTCCGGTCGCCCGGCCAGCTCTCTGGTCGCGGCGAGTATGGGCGCGGCGGCGGAGCTGTTCTCGGCCAGCCACTCCGGGAGCCGTTGCCGGGTATAGCCGTACAGGTCTTCGCGGACCGCGGCGGTGGGGCTGGTGGTGCCCTCGATGTCGACGACGACGGCGTCGATCACGGCGCGGTCAGCAGCTCGTCGAGGGTGGGGAAGCCCGCGCTGATCTTGTCGCCGGTGAAGTCGCCGACCCAGCCGTCCGCTTCCTCGAAGAAGCGGATGGCGATGAAATCGGGGCGCTGGCCCATGTCGAACCAGTGCAGCGTGCCCGCGGGTACCGAGAGCAGGTCGCCGCCCTCGCACACCACCGCGAAGACCTCCTCGCCCAGGTGCAGATAGAAGCAGCCGCGTCCGGCGGCGAAGAAGCGCACCTCGTCCTCGGCATGCCGGTGCTCGTCGAGGAACTTGCCGCGCGCGCCCGCGGCGATCTCCGGCCACTTCGGGTCGGCGTCGTCGGGGTGGATGCGGGCGATGTCGATGTGCTTGTAGCGCCCGGAGCCGTTCAGTTCCGCGACGTTCGTCGCGTAGTGCGCGAGCAGATCCTCGGAAGACGCCGACGCGGCGTTCTCGACCACCGGCCAGCGGCCGAAGGTTACGCCGTGCTTCGCCAGTTCGGTGCCGATCACCTCGTCGTCGCTGGTGCGTACGCGCACGTCGGCCGCGTCGCCCGCGGCCATCACCTGCAGGAGGGTCATGTCGGTCCAATCTCGAGAAAGTCGTCGCGCGGGGCGAACGCCGCCGGACTGCCGGTGCGGGACACCAGCTCACACAATGCTTCCAGGCATTCGGCGCGATCGCGCGCCTGGGCGAGATCATCGCCCCAGGCGGTGATGCCGTGACCGGCGATGACCAGGACGGGCAGCGCGCCGGGATGGTCGAGCAGGTAGCGCTCGATGTCCGCGCCGATGCGCGGCACCTCGGGCCAGTTCGGAAAGACCGGGATCTCCGCGACGGCCGGATCGCCGCCGCCGAGCCCCTTGATCAGCTCGTAGTCGGTGATCCGCAGCGTGGCGAGCGTGCCGGGGGACCCCGAGCGGGTGGCCAGTGCGGTGGCGAACGGCGGATGGATGTGCACGACCGCCTGGGCCGGGCGGGTCCGGTAGACGGCGGTGTGGATCGTCGTCTCGGCGGAGGGTTTGCGTCCGTGGTCTGCCACGGGCGCGGAGTCCGCTATCCGCACGGTGACCATGTCGCGCTCGGTGAGTTCGCCTTTGGACAACCCGCTTCCGGTGACCAGGGCGGTGGCGCCGGTGCGCACCGAGATGTTGCCCGCCGTGCCCGGCATCCAGCCGCGCCGGTAGAGCTCGCGAGCGATGTCCGCGATGGCCGCGCCGTGCGATTGATCGGATCCGAGTTCGGGGGTGGTGCTCGTGGTGGCGTCGCCGTGTGACGAATCGCCGCGGTGCACCACGCCGTTCTCCGTGACCACCGCCGTCACCAGCTCACCCGGCGTCACGTCGAAGGCCGGGTTGAAGACCTCGGTGTGCTCGGGAGCCGTTGCGACGCCACCGAATCCGGTCACCTCGGCCGCCGCGCGTTCCTCCACGACGATCTCCCGGCCGGTGGCCATCGACAGGTCGCGGGTCGACTCCGGGGCGACCACGACGAACGGGATGCCGTGGTGGCGGGCGGCGAGCGCGAGACCGTAGGTGCCGATCTTGTTGGCGACGTCGCCGTTGGCGGTGACCCGGTCGGCGCCGACGAGCACGCAGTCGACCTGTCCGGTCGCCATCGCCCAGGCCGCGGCGGAATCGATGGTGAGCCGGTGCGGGATGCCCGCTTCGGCGAGTTCCCAGGTGGTCAGCCGCGCGCCCTGCAACAGCGGCCGGGTCTCGTCCACCAGCACCTGTTCGATCGCGCCGCGTTCGGCCAGCACCCGCAGCGTGCCGATGGCGGTGCCGAACGCGCTGGTCGCCAGCCGCCCGGTGTTGCAGTGGGTGAGCACACGCAGCGGCCGATCCGCGCACAGGCGCTGCACCAGGTCGGCGGCGTGGGTGGCGGCGGCCCGGTTGACCCGGCCGTCCTCGGCGAGCATGTCGAGCGTCTCGGCGAGGACCGCGCCCGCGCCGTGGCCCACCTTCGTCCGAACCCGCCGCACCGCCCAGGCCAGATTCACCGCGGTCGGGCGAGCGGCGGCGATCCGGTCCGCCTCGGCCTGCACCGCCGCCTCGTCCACCACGCCGTCCACGGTGTGTGCGGCGGTGGCGATGACGACGCCGAAAGCTCCCGCGATGCCGATGGCGGGCGCGCCGCGGATGGCCAGCGCCTCGAGCGCGTCGATCACTTGGTCGACGGTGCTCAGTCGCAGTTCACGCACCTCGTGCGGCAGGCCGCGCTGGTCGATGGTGACGAGCGCGCCGTCGTCCCAGACCAGAGAGCTGTCGTCCATCAGGCGCATCCTTCTCGCGTCGAACCGTGTCGTGCCTGGTCAACGGTATCGGACGGAGGATGGCGCGCCGAAATCGCGTCAGGCGGCCGGGGTGCGCAGTTTCGCGGCGCGTTCGCGTGGGTCGTAGTCCGGGCCGACGCCCTCGATCAGCAGCAGGTCGCCGTCGATGTGATCTGCGCGCAGCGGCAGGATCTCCTGGTAGGCGGGCGAGTGGTACCACTCCCGCGCCTCGGTCATCCCGGGGAACTCGATCAGCACCATGCTGCCGGGCCAGTTGCCTTCCACGACCTCGGCCGGGGGCCCGTGGACGACGAAACGGCCGCCGAACGGGTCCAAGGTGGCCTGGATGCGCTCCAGATATTCGAGGATGTCGGGGTGGGCCCTGCGACTGCGGAGGTGGGCGAAGCCATAGGCGGACATGGCGTTTGGCCTTCCTTCGTTCGATCACGCCGGGGATGGCGTCGCACCGACGGTAGGTCCGCCGCGCGCGGTGCGGCAATTACCCGAGGGGTAAGCGCACTGGTCTCGAACGACCGCGGCCGCCGGTCCCGGGAGGAGTTGGGGCCGGCGGCGCGGGTGGCGCAGATCAACTAGCGGCGGCGCTCCTGCTCGCCGCGCCGGTCGGGCATCTCGCTCCTGGTGCCCCGACGGCCTTCCATGTCCGCGCCCTCGCGCATGTCCTGCTCTTGGCGCTGTTGCTGCTGCTGCCTCGGCATCTGCTTCGGCATTTTCTTAGGCGTTTTCTTCGACTTTTCAGTCATCTCCACACGGTCCTTTCCGGGGGATTGATATTCGCCTAACGAACTCACGATAGCGAGCGGATATGGCGTCTGGAAGAGGAAATGAAAAATAAGCCCCGTAGCGGCAGATCTGTCATGTTTACGCAGGTAGAGGCAATATTCGCATTGATTTAGATAACGAATTCGGTTGCGGTGTGCCTCTGGTTGACATTCTCCTGGCCGGCGCGCCGGAGAGTTGGGGCAAAGGGTGCGCCGGGGGTAGCGGTAACGCTTGCGCGGGTGCGTCGGTGTTTATCGCGGTGAATTCGATTCCGCTGTCGTGAAGAAGCGTGCGGGTCATTCGAGTGGTCGCCGCCGCTACCGCTGATTCCGCTGTGAGACAACGACTTCGGTTCGACGCCGGGACCGGGTCTCGGCGAGCTCTCGGCTTCCTGTGCGCACTCGTTCTCCTGGAAAGACTGCGCTGCAAGCACTTTCGTGCCCAAAAGCGACGAACCGCACGTTGTCTCAGCGGCGCAGCGGCAGGAACTCGACGATCGCTCCGTCGTCGGCCTCGGGCGGGACGACGACCAGGCCGTCGCGGTCGACGAGACCGCCGAGGTGTGCCGTGCGTATGGTCGGGTCGCCGATCCAGCCACCTTCGTCGGCGGCGCGGGCCGGGACGATGCGGGGCACCGGTCCGGTGATCTCGGCCGCGTTGTGCAGCGGTCCGCGCAGTGGGCGCGCGGGAGCGGCGCCGGTGCGGCCCTCGACGATCGCCGGCGCGAGCGCCATGAGCGTCGCGACGGCGGCGAACGGGTTGCCGGGCAGGCCGAGCACCGTGCTGCCGGAGGCGAGCTGGGCCACGACGGTGGAACCGCCCGGCCGCAGCCGCAGCCGCGGCACCAGGATCTCGGCTCCGGCGCGGGCGAGGGCACCGCGGAGCTGGTCGGCGGCCCCGCCGCCGGTCGCCCCGACGATCACCAGCAGGTCATACTCCGCCGCGACGGTCACGACCTCGTCGAAGCCGTGCGGAGTGTCGCGTAGATGCACCCGATCGGCGGCGCGAATGCCGTTCCAGGACAATAGCTCCGGCAGGACAGGACCGATCGAGTCGCGGGTCTGCCCCGCTTGCAGCGGCCCCTCGCTGCGGATCTCGTCCCCGGTCATCACGATGCGCGCGCGGACCGGGCCGCGCACCGGCGCCACGGTGACTTCGACGCTCGCGGCCGCGGAGACCAACGCCGCGGTGACCGGCGTGCCCTCCGGCGCGACCGGATCACCGGCCGCGCGATCCTCGCCGCGGCGGCGGATGTCGTCGCGAAGCGGAGTGTCCGGCAGGCGGTACAGCGTCTCGTCGGCGATGTGCGCGAATTCGTCGCGCAGCACACCCGTGGTGCCGTCCGGGACGTGCGCCCCCGTGGCGATCCGCACCGCTTCGCCCGGCAGCAGTCCCACCGGTCGCCGC
>NZ_BDBM01000054.1 GCF_001612985.1 Nocardia gamkensis NBRC 108242
CCTGCGGGGCGCGGCGGTCGTTCTGGGCGTGGCCGCGCGGGGCGTCGCCGCGCGGGGCGTGGCCGCGCGAGACCGCGCCGTGGTGGTCCTCCCCCGCGCCGATCCCGCCCGCGCCCGAGTCGTCGGGGTGCTGCGGGACTTACCTGCCATGGCCCCAGGCTAGCCGCAATCGCCCCATCCGGACCATCCGCAACACTGGTACCGCCGCGCCGGGCGCTGCTTTCCGCCGGTCACCGGGACCTTCGCGACCAAGCGATGACGTTCGAATCAGACCGATCGGTCTGACTCGAGCACTGCCCGGACGGCCTCCGGGGATCCGGCGGTCTCCAGCCGGACCTCGTCCCGCCCGAAGGCGTGCAGCACCAGTTCCGAGGGCCTACCCGTCAGCGTGACGACGTCCTCGGACGCCGATCGCACCACCGTGCGCCTGCCGTCCGGCGTCGCCAGCTCGACCGTGACCGGCGCCTTGCGGTAGGCCATCCTGGCCGTCTTGCGCAGCATGGACCACAGCCGGTCCTCGTCGGCGGCGGGCAGTTCGCGTGGCTGCCAACCGGGCTCGGCGCGGCGCACATCCTCGTGATGCACGAACATCTCCGACAGATTGACCACCGCGTCGAGCGGACGCAGCGGCGACCACCACGGCGGACCGGTCCGCACCTGCTCCAGCAGTTCGGGAAACGGCTTGTTCGCCGCCTTCGCCTGCACGCGGTCGAGATACCCCGCGAGCGGCTTCACCATGATGCCCCCCGCGGCGTCGGGCCGCCGTTCGCGAACCACCAAGTGCGCGGCCAGGTCCCGCACCGTCCACGTGCCGCAGAGCGTGCGCGCGTCCGGCCCCGCCGCCTCCATCGCTTCGACGAGTCCCCGGCGTTCCCGCTGTGCCATAGTCACACCCCCGAACATACCGACGCCCCGGCCGCACCGCCGCACGACGCGACGCCCCGCGGGCACCGGGAGTGCGGTGCCACCCCGCGGGTTCTCGGCGTTCGCGCTCCCTATGCCGGGAAATCCCCGGCTAGCGCAATGAGAGTCGGCTCTGTACCTTGTCACTCGGCCCATCGGGTCGTGGGCCTTATGACAAGAAGGGGCAAATCCTCGTGAAGAAGTTTGCTACCGGTGTGGCCGCGCTCGCGGCGGTAGGTGCCGCGCTGGCTGTCAGCGCGCCCGCCGCGAACGCCTACACCAACAACTACGGCGCGATCGCGCTGTCCACCTCCACCGGTTTGATCGGGTACTCCTACGACTACCCGAACTCGGCTGCCGCACAGCAGCGCGCCGTGAGCTCCTGCGGCGCAGCGGACTGCCAGTCGGTGGTCTGGTTCCGCAACGGCTGCGGCGCCGTGGCGTACTCCGGTGACACCGGCACCTGGAGTTGGGGGTACGCGTCGTCGCGCCGCAGCGCGCAGGGCCAAGCCTTGGCGCGCAACGATTCCGACGCCTACATCGTGCACTGGAACTGCACGTCCAACCACGGCTGACGCCCGGACTTCGAGTCGAAGGAAACATCGTGAAGCACCGCATTTTCCGGACCACCGTGGCCGTCGTCCTCACCGCAGTCGCCTGCTCGCTGACCGCCTGCGCCTCCAATGACGACTCCTCGTCCCCGAGCACCAGCGCCAACCCCAGCCACGCGGCGGGTGAATTGGAGGGTGGCTCGGACAAGGGCGACAAGGAGGCCGGCTCCGCGCCGACCACGCCGTCCTCACCCGCACTGCCCAAGCCCTCCGTGCAGCAATTGAACGAGCGGCTGCAGAAGGCGTTCGACCCGAATGTGCCCAACGAGGAGAAGATCAGCTGGATCCAGGCCGCCGAGCAGGATCCCTATCTGGTCGCCAACCTCGTCGAGGCCGCGAAGAAGCAGAAGGTCGCCGTCGAGGTCACCAACGTGGGCGACCCGAAGGACAACAAGCTCAAGGCCGACGCCAAGGTCACCATCGACGGCACCCCGGTGGACGACGCGTTCATCCAGTTCGTGTCCGAGGGCGGCCAATGGAAGGTCGACCACACCTTCGCCTGCAACATCGTCAAGAGCGCGAAGATCGAATCGGCCGCCTGCCAGGAGTAAGCGGTCCCGAACCAGCGAAAAGCGCCGGACAGCCGAGCTGTCCGGCGCTTTTCGATTTCCGGAAGATCAGACGCCGATGACGGTCGGCACGATCATCGGCCGACGACGATAGGTGTCGGCCACCCAGCGGCCCACCACGCGGCGCACACCCTGGGCGATCCGGTGGATATCGGTCACACCCTCGCCCGCCAGCCGCAGCAGTTCGGCTTCCACCAGTTCCGCCGCGCCGAGCAGGGCGGCGGGATCGTCGGAGAAGCCGCGTCCGCTGATCTCCGGTGTGCTCACCGCCTTGCCGGTGGTCTCGTCGATGGCGACGGTGATCGCGATGAAACCGCCCTCACCGAGCACCAGCCGGTCGGACAACGTCGACTCCCCGACATCGCCCACCGACAGTCCGTCGACGTATACGTGGCCCACCGGGACCCGGCCGACGACCGAGGCGATGCCGTCGACCAGGTCGACCACCACGCCGTCCTCGGCGAGCACCACCCGCTCCTCCGGCACGCCGGTCGCGACCGCCAGCGCCGCGTTCGCACGCAGGTGGCGCCACTCGCCGTGCACCGGCATCGCGTTGGTCGGACGTACCGCGTTGTACAGATACAGCAGCTCCCCCGCCGAGGCGTGCCCGGAGACGTGCACCTTGGCGTTCTGCTGGGTGACCACCGTGGCTCCGAGCCGGGCCAGGCCGTTGACCACCGCGAACACCGAGTTCTCGTTGCCGGGGATCAGCGAGGAGGCCAGCACCACCAGGTCGTCGGGCCGGATGTTGATCTGCCGGTGGTCGCCGCGCGCCATCCGCGACAGCGCCGACAGCGGCTCGCCCTGCGAACCCGTGGAGATCAGCACCAGGCGGTGGCTGGGCAGGGTCGCGGCGGCGTCGAGGTCGACGACCACGCCGTCGGGCACAGTCAGATAGCCCAGGTCCTGGGCGATCTGCATGTTGCGGACCATCGAGCGCCCGACGAAGCACACCCGCCGCCCGTACTGCTGGGCCACGTCGACGACCTGCTGGATGCGGTGCACGTGACTGGCGAAGGACGCGACGATGACCCGGCCGCGGGCCTTGCCGATGACCGAGTCCAGCACGCCGCCGATCTCGCGTTCCGGCGTGACGAAGCCGGGGACCTCGGCGTTGGTGGAGTCCACCAGGAACAGGTCGACGCCCTCGTCACCGAGCCGGGAGAAGCCGGCCAGATCGGTGAGCCGCCCGTCCAGCGGGAGTTGGTCGAGCTTGATGTCACCGGTGTGCAGCGCGACGCCGGCCGGCGTGCGGATGGCGACGGCGAGCGCGTCGGGAATGGAGTGGTTGACCGCGAAGTACTCGCAGCCGAACGGACCGTGCGTGGTGTGCTGCCCCTCGGTCACTTCGACCAACTTCGGGTGCAGGCGATGCTCCCGGCATTTCGCGGCGACCAGCGCGAGGGTGAACTTCGAGCCGACGACCGGGATGTCGGGCCGCAGCCGCAGCAGGAACGGCACCGCGCCGATGTGGTCCTCGTGACCGTGGGTGAGCACGACGGCGACCACGTCGTCGATCCGGCCCTCGATGGGGCGGAAGTCCGGCAGGATCAGGTCGACACCCGGCTGCTGGTCCTCCGGGAACAGCACACCGCAGTCGACGATCAGCAGTTTGCCGCCGTACTCGAAGACCGTCATGTTGCGGCCGATTTCGCCGATGCCGCCGAGGGCGAACACGCGCAGGCCGTTCTCGGGCAGGGCGGGCGGGGCGCCGAGACGGTCGTGCGCGGCGACCGGAGCCGCCTGGGGCTGCGGAGCTTCGGCCCGCCGAGCGCCGGACTGGCCGCGACCGCGGGCCGGGCGCCGGGGCGCCGCGTTCTGTGTCTTGGGCTCCCTGCGCGACTGCGCGGGCGCGGCCTCCTTGGCGGAGACGACCGGAGCAGCGTTCTCCTCGGCGAAGACGACCGGAGCGACGTCCGCCGTGGTCTCCTCCGACGCGGGCCGAGGCGGTGCGGCGGTCTCCGGCGACGTGGCAGGCACCGGCTGCTCGGCCGGTGCCGCGGACGGGGCGGGCGCTCCGGCGGGGCGGGAGGCGCTGCGGCGGCGACGGGGTAGGGACTCGCTCACGAGAGCACCCCCGACGAGCGCAGGTCGGCGGCGAGCGATTCCAATTGCTCACCGGTCGGCATCAGCTGGGGCAACCGCGGCTCCCCGACCTCCACACCGAGCAGCCGCAGGCCACCCTTGCTCATCGCGACACCGCCCAGCCTGGCCATCGCGGCGTGCAACGGCAGCAGCGTGGTGTTGATCTCGCGGGCGCGCACGACCTCGCCCGCCGTATACGCTTCCAGCAGGGCGCGTAACCGTTCGGGCGCGAGATGTCCGATAACGCTGATGAATCCGGCCGCGCCGACCGACAGCCACGGCAGGTTGAGCGCGTCGTCGCCGGAGTAGAAGGTCAGGCCGGTGCTCGCGATGAGTTCGGCGCCCATGTTCAGGTCGCCCTTGGCGTCCTTGACCGCGACGATGCGCGGATGCTCGGCCAGCTTGCGGATGGTGTCACTGGCGATCGGCACCACCGACCGCCCGGGGATGTCGTACAAGGTCACCGGCAGGTCGGTGGCATCCGCGACGGCGGTGAAATGAGCGATCAGCCCCTCCTGGGAGGGCCGGGAGTAGTACGGCGTCACCACGAGCAAACCGTGTGCACCCGCGCGCTGCGCGTTGCGCGCGAGCTCGATCGAGTGCGCGGTGTCGTAGGTGCCCGCACCCGCGATCACGGTCGCGCGCGCGCCCACGGCATCGACGACGGCGCGCAGCAGATCCGCTTTCTCCGATTCGGTGGTGGTCGGCGATTCACCGGTGGTTCCCGAGATCGCGAGCAGGTCGACACCACGGTCGATCAGGCGGGCCGCGAGCGCGACCCCGGCATCGACGTCGAGCTTGCCGTCGGCGCTGAAGGGGGTCACCATCGCGACACCTACCGTGCCGGACGCACGCAGCTCCGTTGGCGTCGATTCACCGTTCGTCATGGTCAGAAAGGCTACCCGGTCTGGGACACGCCCTCGACACCGTCGTCGGCGATCAGGCCGCAACACAGACGCGAATCCATATCGACGGCGGCGCGCTGATGTCATACCAGCACTTGCTCGACATCACATATGACGTCACACTGATGTCATGGATTTGAACAAGTACACCAGTCGGCTGCGCGAGGACCTGATCGCGGCCGCGGCGCTCGGCGACGAGAAGACGCAGGCCACGGCGGCAGCCCTGGCCGCGGCTACGGAAGGCTCGGCCCGACTGGTCCTGCTCGCCGCGCTGTCGGACCTCGCCGCCGAGGTCAGCGCCGCGCTGGGTGACCGTACGGTGCACGTGTCGATCGACGGCACGGACGCTTCCATCGATGTGCGCAAGAGCACGGTGGGCGACGAGCATGCCACCTTCGAGGAGATGACCGGAGACATCAGCCGGGTCACGCTGCGGCTGGTGGAGCAGATGAAAGCGCGCGCGGAAGAGGCTGCCGCACAGAGCGGTCAGTCCCTGAACTCGTGGCTGTCGAGCGCTGTGCACGGGGCCTTGCGCGACCAGATGCGCGGCTACGGGCCCAAACGCGACATCTGACCCAGTCGCGCTACCGCAACGCGGCCAGGTTGCCGCGGTCGCCGATGGCGACCTCGTCCAGTTCGAGCCAATCGGCGAGTTCGCGCAGCGCGCCACCGAGGGCGTGCGCGGTGGCCGCGGTGTCGTATCCGGGTTCGGCGAACGCGGCGGGCACCCACAACCGTCCGTTCGCGCGTTCCGCGCGCAGGTCGACCCGACCGACGAGTTCACCGTCGAGCAGGAACGGGAAGACGTAATAGCCGTGCACCCGTTTGTGTTCCGGGGTGTAGATCTCGATGCGGTAGTGGAAGTCGAAAATCCGTTCCGTGCGGGCGCGGAAGAAGATCAGCGGGTCGAACGGGCACAGCAGCGCGGCGCCTTCGACGCGCCGCGGTGTCGCGGCGCCCGCCCGCAGATAGGCCGGTTTCCCCCAGCCCGGTACCTCCACCGGGATCAGCTCACCAGCGTCGACCAGATCGGCGATGGCGGGTTCGGTCTGGGTGCGATGAAGACGGTAATAGTCGCGCAGGTCCGCTTCCGTGCCGATGCCGTGCGCGGTGGCCGCGCGAAGCACCAGCTCACGGACGGCGTCCGGTTCTGCGACGTCGCGCGCCAGCACCTCCGCGGGCAGCACCCGCTCGGTCAGGTCGTAGTGCCTGGCGAAGCCCACCCGGGTCGCTACCGACAGCGCGCCCGCCGCGAACAGTTGCTCGCAGATCATCTTCGTATCGCTGAGGTTCCACCACGTGCCCTTCGGCCGGGGCTTGTCCAACTCCAGGTGGCGCTCCACCTCACCCGCGGTGGCCGGGCCCACCGCGGTGATCACATCCAGGATGTCTTTGCCCAGGGTCGGGTTGCGCTCGACCACCTTGCGCATGCCGGACCAACGCCCGTGCTCGTAGCGCCGCATCCGCCAGCGCAACAGCGGCCAGTCCTCGACCGGGATGAGCGCGGCCTCGTGCGCCCAGTACTCGACGAGCGCCCGCGGCCGCCGCGCGCCGTCGCTCCACGCGGCCTGATCCAGCAGGGTGCGATCGTAGGGCCCGATCCG
The DNA here is from genome assembly GCF_001612985.1 of Nocardia gamkensis NBRC 108242. Lineage (GTDB taxonomy): Bacteria > Actinomycetota > Actinomycetes > Mycobacteriales > Mycobacteriaceae > Nocardia > Nocardia gamkensis. The sequence continues at coordinate 6,678 of NZ_BDBM01000054.1, forward strand.
GCTGAACACCGGCGCGTAATGCGCCCGCACCACCGCCGACACCGAATCCAGTTGCAGCAACTGGGTCCTGTCCAAGACCCCGAGCACCGTCCGCCGCGTCGCCCGCCCGGGCCGGCGCACCCCGAAACCCTGCGCCGCCAAGGCCGTTCGCCGCGCCGCCGCCGCACCCATCTTCCGCATGACCGGCAACCATGCCACGAGGCACCGACAGAATCGCGCCGTCAGGTCGAGACGGTCACCGCGCCGGTGGTGTCGATCTCGGTGCGGCGGTCCCGGTCCGACGCGGTGGCCAGGACGGTGGCCAGGACGCGGCGGCCGGTCGGGAGGATGCGGACGGTGACCGAACCATCGTTCGCGGCGTCCAGTTCCCGGGTGGCGGCGTCGATCACTTGCCTGCGGACCCGATGCGGGACGCCGGTGAATCCGCCGTCGTCGAGCAGGATCACCTCGACGCCGCGGGAGCGGGCTCCGCGGGCGGCGCTGCTGAGCTGATCGGTGGCCAGCTGCGGGGCCCGCAGGCCGTCGCGCAGTTCGGCTTCCAGGAGCCTGCACTGTTCCCGCTCCGCGGCGGTGAGTTCCTCCCCGTCGGCGATGCGTTCCAAGATCGGGCGCGCCACCGCGTCCAGCCGAGCCAGCTGACGGGTGCGTTCGGAGTTCTCCGCGGCCATCGAGGCCTCGGCGGCGGCACGCATGGCCGCCTCCTCGCGCAGCAGGCGCAGCGAACGCTGGGTGGGCCGCATGATCGCCGCGAACAGGGAGACCCCCGCGACCGTGGCGACCGGCACGATCGAGCCGACGACGACGCCCACCCGCAGGCCTGCCACCACACCGACCACGGCGATCACCACGCCGATGCCCGCGACGCCCAGCCAGGCCGCGGCCGAACGTCCACGCAGCACCAGCACGGCGAGCACATAGGAGGCGGCGAACGCCGTCCAGACCTGCTTCGACCAGCCGTGTTCGACATCGAACGAGGTCAGGGTCGTGGCCAGCGGCCCGGAGGCGGCGACGAACACGGTCGCGGGCCAGGGCAGCGGATCGGTCGGCGCCACCAGTACCACGACACCGGCCAGCGCGAGCACGACCAGTGCCGCGACGGCGGCGGCCACCGGCGATTCGGAGAAGTTCCTGATCATGTACAGCACGATGGTCGCTTCGAGAACGACCAGGAACAGCCAGGCCGCGCGGTCCCGCAGTCCGAGCAGATCCCGCAGCCCGAATTCGGTTTCCCGCTCAGCCATTTCCGCCCCACACCAGCGTGACGGTCGTTCCCTCACCGGGCTGCGATTCCACGAAACCCGCGCCGCCGGCCAGCTGACGCATGCGGCCCAGGATGCTCACCGAGATGCCGAGCCGATCGACCGGCACCTCACTCAGGTCGAAACCCGCTCCGTCGTCCCGGAACACCACGCGAATCCCACCCGCGCTGATCGTCACTGTGACGGTCCGGCGCACTTCGCGCCCGGCGACGGTGGCGTGCCGCAGACTGTTGCGCACGGCCTCGGCGAGTGCGGCCGCGATCGTGCTCGCCGCGTCCACCGGCAGATGCAGATCGTCGAACCCGGGCCAGCGTCGCGTGGTGAACCGGATGCCGGGGTTCACCTCGTGCACCGCGGAGCGGAGGAACCCGATCGCGGATTGCGCGTCCAGGCGGTCGGGTTCGTACCCGGCCACCCGGCACTCGTCGAGCTGCTCCAGGGTCCGTTCGGCCTGGCGGCGCAGTACCGGTGATTCGGTCCCCGCTCGCGAGGCGTCCAGCAAGGTGGACAGCACCGCGTCGTGGATCAGCGCGGCGAAGCGCGCACGTTCCCGCTCCCGGGCCGCCGCGCCCGCGACCGCCGCCGCCCGGCTGCTCTCGATCGCCGACTCGCGATCCACTCGCGCGGCCGCCGCCCTGGCATAGATCACGCACCACAGGAACAGCGCGCTCAATCCGGCGGCCCTGGCGAAATCGCCGAGCAGCGCGAGCGCGGTGGTCTCCCGCAGCACGACCAGATTCGCCAGCGCGCTGAACGCCGCGCCCACCACCAGGTACGCCACGGCGAGCGGCGGACGCCAAGCGAGCACCGCCGCGAGGACGCCGAGCGCCAGCACCCGGTACAACCACACCGACGCCGCCCCTTCGGCATCCGGCACGGCATACGCCAGCGGAACCACCGCCATGGCCGCGAGGAAACTCACCGCCGCCGCACCGGCGACCCGCTGGATCACCCGCCTGCTCATGCCGATCGAGACGATCGCGAGCACCGGGAACAGCCCGAACGCCAGCACCACCTCGACCACCGTCCACCGGACCGGCACGAAGCGGCTCTGGTCGGCTATCTCGGGCAACTCGACGACCGCGGCGATCACCCCGGCGATGCCGATGGCCAGGCCGAACCTGCGCAAGATGCGGTCGGCGGCGCCCTCCGAGGCCTTCTCCCTGGACAGCGCGACGACTCCGCGACGCCAGCGGTTCACCCGGAATCGGTGGAGCGGGAGGGAGCGAGAGCGCGACTCGGTGTCCAGCATGCTGGACGCGATCATCCGCGCGGATGCCGCTCGGGAACCGGGAGCCAGCCGTCCTCGACCGCTCGTTTGTACAGGTCGGTCTTGGTCGGCGCGGGACGACCGGCGTCGGCGTACTTCTGGCGGATTCGGCCGAGATAGTCGTTGACCGTCTGCTCGGACAGACCGGTCAACCGCGCGACCCGGGAGGCTTTCTCCCCGGACGCGTAGAGGGTGAGCACTTCCTCCTGACGCGGGCTCAGGCCCACATGGGACAGTTGCGGATCGCCGTCGATGGCGGCGGCCCAATCGGTGGTCACCACCTGCTCGCCGCCGGCCGCGCGGCGCACAGCGGCGACGACGGTCGGCACGTCCTCGGATTTGCGCACCACGCCCAGCACCCCGGCGCGCGCGGCGGCGCGCACCAGGAAGGCGTTGTCCGCGCCGGTGAAGACCAGCACCTCGATACCGCGGTTACGCAGGGCGCGCACGTTGTCCTCGGGCGAGGACCCGTCGGCCAGCCGCAGGTCCAGCACCACCAGGTCCAGCTTCGGCACGCCGTCGGCGGCGGCGAGAAGTTCCGGCACCGTGCCGGCGGTCAGCACCAGATCGAGATCGGTTTCCGGCGCGAGCATCGCGGCGAGACCGATGGCGACCGATTCGTGGTCCTCGACCAATCCGATTCGGCGCGGGGCATTCTCGTTCCCTTCGGCCCAGGTCACCTGGCTCTCCCATCCCGAGCTACTCGTTCACATCCCCACCGCGACAACAACCGCAGACAGTATGCCGGTCGATGGTGCGCCATGGTCAGACACCAGAATTCGGGGGATGCTCAGGCCATGAGCCCGGCCGCGAGGGTGGCCCCCAGCTCCCAGCACCGCTGTAGGTCTTCCTTGGCGGGCGGACCGGAGATCACCACCGCGGCGGCGGCCTGTTCCCAGCCCAGCCCGGTCGTGACGCTCACCACCCCGCGCTCGGCGCCTTCGGTGCCTTCGTTGCGGTTCCTCGAGGCTAATTCGACATCATCAACGGCGCGTCTACAAGGGTTCGTCCTCGTGCTCGATCGACTCCCGAATGCCCTCCACCGACCGCTCGCGCGGGATGCGCTCCGGCCACAGGATCACCGCGAGCACGACGGTCAGCGGCAGGCCGATCACGAGCACCCACCCGAGCATGATCCATCCGTTGTTCATCGGATCTCGTTATCCCCCAAGGAGATCGGCTCGATGTCGATCGGTGCGTACGTGACGACTGCGATGGCGGCCAGTACGTCGGCCTCCAGATCCTGCGGATTAACAGGCCACCCGTCGTCGCCGATCAGTTCCCACGATCCATCGGCATGGTGCAAGAACCTCGCGCCGTCGCTCGGGGCCAGCGCCAGTTTCCGAGCGTCTTCGTCATCCCAGCACGCGGGTAAGTCCATGGCCAGTCTCTCGGTCGCCGGTTGGTAGGCACCCGCCGCCGGGGAGCCGAAGGGCGCGGCGTCCACCCGGCGGCGGGGTTGACCACACGCTATGCGTGTGTATTTCGCGCGAGAAAGAATATTGCGCAATATTGCGCCGAACTTGGGTGCGCGGCCCGGTCAACCACCCGATGATGAATACGTGCCCGCACGGCGGAACATCCACACCACGGGAGGAATCATGAAGCTCGAACGACTCGGCGGCGACAGCACCGATGGGCAATCGCCCACCCTGTTCCTGAGCGACCGGGGCTCGTACGTCACTCAAGGCTGGCGCACCGACTGGCCCGACACCATCGAGATACCCCACCGGTTGATCCGTCATCTGAAGCCGGGGACATGCCTCGGCGCGCTGCTGCGCGATACCGGGCATGGCACGTTCATGTTGACCGGCGAGCCCGTTACCGATCCGGAAGCCCTAGAACAGATTCAGCTGCCCAGCCACGAAACAGCGGTCGAGGTACCCATCGGCACGGAGCGGAGGCGCGATGCTGCACCTGACATTCGATGACCTGACGCATGCCTTCCGCACTCACAAGCGCGCCTTCCACCTGGAGGTCCGCGACGACTACAGCGGCGTTGCCGGGGAAGCCGACCGGGTGCGCCGGTTCCTTGCGGGCCAGCCGCAGGACCCGGCGGCGAGCGCGCGGTGGCATGCGCTCATATGGGAGGTCACCGCGTCTGGGTGCGCGGTGCAGCGGGTCCGGGTGATCTCCGAGCCACACGGGGACTACACCCGCTTCTCGGTGGGCACCACCTCCACCAACATCGAAGTTGGCGAAGACATTCGGTGGTTGCCGCGCCAGGATGCGCCGCCCGGCTTGCCCGATGACGATTGGTGGTTGTTCGATGACGAGATGGCCGCCTACACCGTATTCAACAGCGACGGCACCGCTGCGCCGGGCTGGGCAGCGATCACAGATCCCGTGATCACGGCACACTACGCCCAGCGCCGAGACGAATTGTGGTCCAAGGCGATTCCGCACGCCGAGTACGACAAGTGACCAATGCTGGTGAAGCGCGCCGCGACCTGGGAGCCCGATTGCGTGGCCTCCGAATCGCGGCGTGTCTGCGCGGATACCAACTTGCCGAACAGGCGGGCTGGCATCCGGCGAAGGTCTCCCGCATTGAGAACGGCGCGCAAGCGGTATCCGAGGAGGACTTGGCCGTCTGGTGCCGGATCGCCGAAGCCGAGGATGAATACCCGGACCTGCTGGCGACGGTGCGCAATATCTCCGCCGCGTGGATGGAATGGCGGCGGATAGTCGGCCACGGCTACACGAACCATCAGCGTCAGATCAGCGGCATGGAGGAACGGACCGAACTTCTTCGTGGATTCGACCCCCAGGTATTCCACGGGCTCTTGCAGACTGCGGACTACGCCCGCTCGCTGATGGCCGCCGGGATGGAGTTCCTCAACACCCGCCGCGACCTGGATGCCGCCGTCGCCGCCCGCATGGAGCGGCAACAAATCCTCCGGGAGGGACGGCACCGCTTCTACTTCCTGGTTGGTGAGCAGGCGCTCAAGACCACCGTCGGCACCGACGGGGTCATGGTCGAGCAGCTGCGGCATGTGCTCGCCCTGATGGGCCTTCCTCGGCTGGTCTTCGGCATCGTCCCGGCGGCGAGCGCGTTCTTCCGCCGCACCACCGATTTCGTGCTGTACGACACGCGCAAGGTGCTGGTGGAGACCATCACCGCGGAGTCCGCCATCACGCAGCCCCGAGAGATCGCCCTCTACGAGAAGGTGTTCACCCGGCTGGCCGAGCAAGCTGTCCATGGCGACACTGCCCGCCAGCTGATCAGGGCCGAGCTGGAGCGGCGTACGGGGGCTGCGTAACAGTATGGCCGGGCCACCGATTTACAGCGCTACTCCATCACTGTCGGTGCAGCGGTGCATCATTGGCGCATGACCCTCCGGCTCACCGCGGATAACGCGCGCCGCTACTGGCACACCCTCATCTCAAACGTGCCGCGCTGATCAACGACGCGAGCACCCTACTCGACAACAACTCTGTGGGACGTGCTCGCTCGCTCCTGGTCCTAGCTCAGGAAGAGTTGGCTCGGGCTAACGCGGTCTACGATGCTTCGGTCGCCGCGTGGGAGAGCGGGCGCACGGTTGAACTGTCCTCACCGCCAGGCACTCCCAAGCACCTCGCCGTGTCGAACAATCACCGCGACAGATCGCCGCGACGGATAACTACGCGCTCGACCTGGGACCGTTCTGGGGCGATTACAGCGCGTGGGAGAACGGGGGCGTCCCCGAGCCGGGCGGGGTGCCCGCCGACGTCGATCGCGAGAAGCAGGATGGGTTCTCCGTTGCCTCGGCCCCAGGGCCGGGTGGCCGTTTCGCGTCGCCGCTCGACGTCGAGGCTGAGCCCGTCGCCGCAGAGCTAGTGCGCGTGCCCAGCTCCGAGATGGCCCTCATCCGTGACCACACCCGGAAGCAAGCCCTCGGTACTGCTAGTGAGGACAGCGCGCAAGATCTTCACTGGAGGTTGCTGCGATTTGCCCACCCCGAGACGTGGACCGACTTCGGGGGACACCGACCACCACGCGAGCTGATAAAAGCGATCACTCAACCGCTTGGATTCCAGTAGTCGTCGCAACGCTGTTGGAATCCAAGCCGCTACGGGGTCGGCATATCGTTGTTGAGACTCTTCCGGTAGTCGTACACCAGACCCATCCGGCTCTGCCATTCGTTAACCAGCTCCATAGCGGTCTGACATGCCCACTGAGCGCACCCGGCGGCGAGCGCACTATTCGGATACCAGGGCGCACCGATGGCCTGCCGGTTCGGCGTGATGCGAGGTTTCAGGTCTTTCTCCAACTTGTGCGCGGACGCAACGTCCTGAGTTTTAGGCATGAAGTGCACCAGGGCGTTGCGCAGTTCGATAAGAACGCCGACCGCTTGCGCAGGGCCGCTACCCGTATCGAACGGCGGCTGACCCGCGCACAGCAGTGCGAGTTGGTACTTCCGCAGAACCGGCATACCGCGCTCGACGGGAACCGCTCCGCCCGTCCAGAACTGGGCCATCTGCTCAACAGCGGCAGTGCTGAGCCCGTCGGTGCGGTAGTTGCTGCCACCAGGCTCGGCGGCGTCGGAGAAGGTCTCGTTGACGAACGCTTCTAGGAACGCCACGGACGACAGGACCGCGTTGATCGCATCGGCACGATGACCGAGGTCCACGTTGATCTCACCGGCCGCAACCAGCTCCGATTCGCGCTCGTCGCACATGCGAGCGGACCGCAGTGCGGACCAAAGATGCTGTACAGCCAAATAGTTGCGAACTGCCACCGTTGCGCTGAACGTGACGCTCACGCTGTCTTCGACGCGGACAACATTGATCTCCGATGATCCGACGTCGTCGCCAGGAACAGGACTCATGCCGGGAGCATAGAGGCAGCGTCCGACACGTTCAGTTCTACCCAGACGCGACGTGAACCCGGCTCGTCTGGAGAGCGCCGCCACGGCTCACGTCATGAGCTGTGCGGCCACGGTCGCGCCAAGTTCCCAGCACGCCTCGATATCGGCCTTCGACGGACGGCCCGAAACCGTCACGTACTCTGCCGCTTTCACCCAGCCCAGGCCGGTCGTGATGGAGGTGACACCCTGCTCCGCACCCTCGGTGCCTTCGTTGCCGTGGAAGTACGCCCCGAACGGTCGTCCGCGCGTGGAGTCCAAGCAGGGGTAGTAGATCGCATCGAAGGCGACCTTCAGCCCGCCGCTCATGTACCCCAGGTTCGCCGGGGTGCCGAGCAGGTACCCGTCCGCCTCCAGGACGTCGGTCGGCGTCACCGCCAGCGCAGCGCGGCGCACCACCTCCACACCGGTGATCTCCGGGTCGGTCGCGCCGGAGATCACGGCCTCGAACATCGCCTGGCAGTGCGGCGAGGGGGTGTGGTGGATGATCAGGAGGCGGGTCACAAGCGCGACCTTTGCTTAACGACACCTTCAGCCTCTACCAGATGACACGTCACTCAACCGAGTCCTTCCGTCGCTCGATTTCCCACGTTCCATCCTCACCACGTGCAATCACACGAAGATCGACGTGCTCTGAGTGAGGTAATACCGGACGCCCAGAGATGTAGAGCTTCCCGTGGATGCGAGTTGCGAAGTGCTCAACTCTGATTGATTTATAAACCTTCGCAACTTGCACTGGGCCACCTACGCTGCGTATTTCTGGATCCATCGTCTGCTTGTACAGCGCCTCTAGAGGACGGTAATCGAGCTTCCCCGACATGGCCCCAAGGTTGTAACCCTTTGCCATCTGTCCGGTGAGTTTGCGGCCAGCGTCACCAATTACGCCATACAAACGGACTTTGGCAGGCCTTGCGATAGAAGGCGGAGGGTTGCGCAACCCAGCAAGAACAAATTGCGAAGTACCCTTGTCGAATAGGTAGTGGTAGATCAGGAACCGGCCCTCGGACCAGGACCATCCCGCTAGCAGAAATTCACAGTCGGGAGGATCTGCTGCGGCTGGTCCCATAGCTTGGTCCAAGACCACATTTAACACGCGCTCAAGATGACCGGCGTACTTTGGTAAGTCCAAGGTTCGTAGCAACGATCCCTCGTAGGATCTCGTGGTTGCAAGCACCTGAAATATAAGGGGCAATGCTCGCCATGTATTGCCAGCGAACCCCAACAGCGCGTCCGACCTACCGACATCGAAGATTTTCGCGCATGCGTCCCAATCTTCGCCGCCACCTAGACGGCTATCGCTAGCCATCACAAGTTCGCGCTGTGAGCCGACCTCGCGCTCCCACGCCACGACTGTTGTCATCCCAGGCTCCGCTGACAACGCCCCAATACCCGTAAGCTAGTACCCCGGTAACCGTGCAAATTATGCTTTAGCGCACCGCTCATGTAACCGAGGTTCGCCGGACTGCCCAGCAGGTAGCCGTCGGCGGCGAGCACGTCGGAGGCGGTGACGGCCAGCGCGGCGCGGCGCACGACCTCCACGCCTTCGATCTCGGGGTCGGTGGCCCCGGAGACGACGGCCTCGAACATCGCCTGCATATGCGGGGACGGCGTGTGATGGATGATCAGCAACCGGGCCACCCTGCGATGGTATCGGCCCGCGCGGCGGTCAGGCGCTGTCGCGCTCGTGCCGTTCCAGGGCGACCGCGCGGCGCATGGTCTCCCGGGCCCTGGTGCGGTCGCCCGCGTAGTCGTAGGCGCGCGCCAGGCGGTAGGAGACGCGCCAGTTGTCCGGGTCGGCCTCCCACTCCGCCTTGACCGTGGCGAACAGCTCGTCGGCCGCCGCGCGTTCGATGCGGCCGGAGGGCAGGCGCGGCAGATCGGTGGTGTCGAGCTCGAGGCCCTCGTCGTGGATGCGCCGCGCCAGGTGCTGATGCGCCAGGGCCGCGCGCACGGTGGCCACGACGATCCAGACGCCTAGCAGCGGCAGGATCAGCACGCCGACGCCGATCACGATCGCCGCCACGTCGCCGGAACCGATCAAGCCGAACGCGATCCGGCCGAGCAGCAGGAAGTAGAAACCGAGCACCAGGATGAGGGCCGCGATCAGCGCGACGACCTTGAGGACTTCCCCGCCGCCCTTCCGATCGGCCTGATCCGAGCCGCTCACGATCGCGCTCCGACGGGCGCCGTGCGCGCCCGCCGCGCGCGCCGACGTGCGATCACAGGTCCAGGAACGGGTCGAGTCCGACGGTGAGGCCGGGGCGGTCGGCGATCTCCCGCACGCCGAGCAGCACGCCGGGGGCGAACGAGGAGCGGTCGATGGAATCGTGCCGGATGGTGAGCGTCTCGCCCTGGGTGCCGAACAGCACCTCCTGGTGGGCGACCAGACCGGCCAGGCGCACCGAGTGCACCCGCACTCCGTCCACGTCGGCGCCGCGCGCGCCCTCCAGTTCGGTCGTCGTCGCGTCGGGACTGCGGTTGAGGCCCGCCTTGTCCCGGGCTGCGGCGATCAGGCCTGCCGTGCGGTAGGCGGTGCCGGAGGGCGCGTCCGCCTTGTTGGGGTGGTGCAGTTCGATGACCTCCACCGATTCGAAGAAGCGGGCGGCCTGCTCGGCGAATCGCATGGACAGCACCGCGCCGATGGCGAAGTTCGGCGCGATCAGCACACCGACATCGGGGCGGGCGGCCAGCCAGCCGCGCACCTGCGTCAACCGGGCCTCGTCGAACCCGGTGGTGCCGACCACCGCGTGGATGCCGTGGGCCACCAGGAACTCCAGATTCCCCATCACCACGTCCGGATGGGTGAAGTCGACGACCACCTGCGTGTCCGCCGCGGTGAACGCCTCGAGCGAATCGTCCTTGTCGACGGCGGCGACCAGTTCCAGGTCCTCCGCAGCCGTCACCGCCGCGCAGATCGCCTGTCCGACTTTGCCGCGCGCTCCGAGCACTCCGACCCGAATGGTCACCGCACCTCCTCGTTCCGTTTCCGGTCGGGATCAGCCTAATGGGCCCGGTCGAGCGCGATCCCTCCGCCGCCCGGCGTTCATCGCACCGCCTGCGGTTCACCGGCCTCCCGGCTCGGCGGACCAGCGAGATTCACGGCCATCCTCTGCAGCAACCGCAGCACCTCGGCGAATTGCTCGTCGGTGATGCCCTCCGCCATCTGCCGCCTGCGCCGGCCGATCCGGACGAAGGCCGCCTCGTGCGTGGCGCGGCCCCGCTCGGTCAGTGACAGCACACCCGCGTCGTCGGAGACCAGTCCGGCGGCCACGAGTTGTGCCAGCTCGGTGGGCCATTCGGAATCGGCGGTCCAGAAGGTGTCGAGCGCGTCGCGGACGTCGTCGGCGCGCTGCGGTCCGTCGGCCAGCGAATGCAGGCTCTGCCAGCGTCTGCGACTCAGCCCGCCCGATGCGAGATCTTCGTCGAAGCGCTGGTTTATCAACCGATCGAGCTCCACAAGCCAGTAACCGATACCACGCTGGATGGCCATCATCACTCCTATGTATGAATTAAAACAACTAGATGTAATAGTACATATGAATCGCGCTCATGACAGAGTGGAGTGATGGACGACCACGACGCGATCACCGTCGCCGTGGAAGCGGCGATGGTCCGGATCCGGCGCAGGCAGACGCGCGGTGCGCTGAGCGACGGCGCGATTCCCGTCGCCGTGTTCCGTGTGCTGGACGCCGTCGCCGACGGCTCGGCCGACACGGTGGGCGCGCTCGCTCCGGCGCTCGGCGTCGATCAGCCCAGGGCGAGTCGCCTGGTGGCGCAGGCGGTTTCCGCCGGCCTGCTGGAACGCGGCGCCGATCAGCGCGACGGACGGCGTTCGGTCCTTCGCCTCACCGCCGCCGGTAACCGGGCTGTGGCCGAAGCCAGAAAGGGCAGGCGCACGACCATGGCCGCCGCCATGGCGGACTGGACGCCCGCGGAGCGCGCCGACTTCGCCCGTCTGCTCGAACGATTCGTCGACGCGATGGACCGGCCCGTCGGCTGAACGGTCGCCGTGCGGCGGCAGGCCCGGTCAGTCGAAGACGATGACCTGGCGCAAGGCGTGCCCCGCCGCGAGTTCGTCCATGGCGCGGTTGATTTCGTCGAGCCCGACGTGTGCGGAGACGAGCCGCTCCACCGGCAGGCGTCCCGCCCGCCACATGCGGACATACTCGGGAATGTCCCGGGACGGCACCGCGGAGCCGAGGTAGCTGCCGACGATGGAACGGCCCTGGGCGACCAAGGCCAGCGGAGAGATGGCGGCACGGGCGTCCGGGGCGGGCAGCCCGACGGTGACGGTCGTGCCGCCGGGCGCGGTCGCGGCGACGGCGGTCTCGAAGGCGCGGACGTTGCCCGCCGCCTCCACCACCACCTCGGCCTGCACACCGAGTTCGGCGATCTCGGCCGGGGTATAGGCCGCGTGCGCACCCAACTCCCGGGCGAGAGCGAGCTTGTCCGCTACGGTGTCGACCGCGATCACCTCGTGCCCTTCCGCGGCGAGCGACACCGCGACCAGCACCGCCGCCATACCGACGCCACCCAGACCGACGACCATGATCCGGTCCCCGGTACCGGGTCGCGCCGAATTCAGCAGGGCGCCACCGCCGGTCAGTACCGCGCAGCCGAGGACGGCGGCGACCTCGGCAGGCACGTCGTCGTCGACCGGCACCACCGACCTGCGATCCACCACCGCGTGCGTGGCGAAAGCGGAAACCCCGAGGTGGTGGTGCACCTCGGCGCCGTCGCGGGACAATCGCCGCCCGCCGTTGAGCAGCTCGCCCGCGTTGTTGGCGATGCTGCCGGGCACACAGGGCGTGCGGCCGTCGGTCGCGCACCCGGCGCATTCGCCACACCGCGGCAGGAAGGTCATGACCACGCGCTGCCCGACCGTGATATCGCCGTCGCCGGGACCGACCGCTTCCACCTTCCCGGCGGCCTCGTGGCCCAGCAGCATGGGCACCGGTCGGACCCGGTTGCCGTCCACCACCGACAGGTCCGAATGACACAGCCCCGCCGCCTCGATCCGGACCAGCAGTTCTCCCGGTCCCGGCTCGCGCAGCTCCAGATCACACACCGTGATCGGCGCCGACTCGGCGAACGGCGCGGGCGCCGCGATCCGCTCCAGGACCGCTCCACGAATCTTCATTCCGCCGACGCTACCGCTCGCGGCGGTCCGAGCCCACCGATGACGGCCGCGAGACCGGGCTTCGCCCACGGCCCCGTGCACCGGTCGACCTGCGAAGCGCGATGCGGCTCGCAGAGGCGGCGATCGCGGGGTGCCTACTATGCACGAATGGGTGTGGATCTGGCCGATGTGGTCGAACGCTTGCATGCCGACCTCGCGGCGTGGCTCGGCTCGGCGGCGCCGGAGGAGGTGTTCGAGCGGTTCGCGGCGGCGCAGCACGAGCGGTTCAGCATGGTGACCACCGGGGGTGAAGTGCTGGGGCGCGACGCGTTGCTCGCGGGTCTGCGTGGCGCGCGCAACGCCGTGCCCGGCCTCACCATCGAGGTGTCCGAGGTCGAAGAACTCCAACGGTCCGGCGGCATCGCGGTCGTGCGGTTCCTGGAGACGCACCGGGCGGCCGGCGACACCACGCATCGCCGGGTGACCGCGGTGCTGACCACCGAGGATCCCGGTGGCGTTCGCTGGCTGACGGTGCACGAAACCGAGTCCACGCCCGCCTGACCATTCCCAGCACGGGGATGTGCGCGCTGCGGTGGTGACCGGAGTGCCGGACAATTCCTTGCCTCGTTCCCGGCCGCGCGTCGTCCCGGTGACGGCTCGGATCGCAAAGCTGCGGTTCGGGGGAAAGGTGAACCCGAGGAGGTCGGTGCCGGTGGATCGCTGGGAACGCGACGGGCTGCGCTCCGCCAACAGCGGAATCCGCAACCAGGTCGACCACATTCTGGACGCGCTCGCCGAGCAGCGCACCCACCTGTCGGAGGTGCGCGAGAAGCTGGCCGCCGTGCGCTGCACGGCCGAGTCGGCGGACAAACTGGTGGAGGTGACCGTGGACGCGGCGGGCGTCCTCGTCGATGTGCGCTTCGCCCCGGCGGCACTGCGGAGCACACCGGAACAGCTCGGCCGTTCGGTCACCGAGGCGGGCAGGCAGGCGGCGCGGCTGGCCCGAGACCGTCACGCGGCGATCATCGCCCCGCTCGTCGCCGAAGCCGAAGCGGTACCCGACCTGCCCGATCTGGTCCCCGGCGCACCCAGCCTGCGTGCGGTGTGGGAACCCACGGACCACGATTCGACCGGCTAGCGAGGTCGGTACCCGAAGCCGCGACTCCTCGCCGGACGAGACGGTCCGGCCGATTCGGGCCGACTCGACCGGCGAGGAATCACGGCCATCCCGAGATCCGTTGCGCTGTGGGCTGGTTCGGGTGGCTCGAGCGTGCGGTCCTCGAGTGTCGGCACATGGCATCTACCTCCGTTCGGACGGGCAGCGCGTCGGCTGCCGGGATGGGCTCGGGATGGGCTGAGGGATCAGGCGTAGAGCTTCGCGAGGAATGTGTTCAGGTTGTCGCGGACTCGCTCGACCTTTTCCTCGGGAGTGAGATCCTCGCGATACCTGCTTCCGAGCGCGGGGCGCTTCTTGTTCCGCGCGTACAGCGAGCAGGCGAGATCGGTGCACATGTAGGTGCCGATCGAGTTACCCCTGCGCCCGGACTCACCTGCTTTGTGCGCGGTCATCAGCGAGACCCCGCCACCGGTGTGGGTGGTCAGGCAGATCGCGCACATCTGCGCGCGTCCGGTGCCCCCGGTGGCATACCGCAGGGCGACGCCGACCAGGCGGTCGTCCTGCGGGACGACCAGGTAGCCGCGCCCGGGAAAGGACGGATCGCTCCAGCCCAGGAAGTCCAGATCCGCCCAGGGCCGCACGTCCAGGTCCCTGGGCACGGGCAACCGCTTGGCGTCTCCTTTCGAACAGTTGACGAACGACGACCTGATGTCGCGTTCGGTGACGGGTTCCACGATGGGATCTCCTTCGATCGATCGGTAGGCAAACGGAAGCGACATTACGGTCCCGCCCTGCCGGGAACAACGGATTTTCCGGCGTCGCGGGCACTGCGCGCCGCCCCGGGAGCGAGCCGGGCGCCGCGAACACCTCGGGCGTGGAGGCGGTTTCGCGGCCCGTACGGCGGGTATCCGCGCGCCAGCGGGAGGTGGTTGGCGTCGGGAGGTGACCGGTCTGGTGCAAGACTCGAAGAAGGGGTTCGCCGCGCGACGCAGACTGCGCGGGCCTGCGGATCTGCCGGGACGGTCGTGGTGGGGCGTGATCAAGCGGTCGGTCGGCGAGTTCCAGCGGGACAATCTGACCGACTGGGCCGCGGCGCTGACGTATTACAGTGTGCTGTCGCTGTTTCCGGGACTGATCGTCATGACCGCCGGGCTCGGCATGCTCGGACGCAACGACACGCGGGCACTGGTCGACACCATCCGCGAGATCGGGCCGGGTAGTGGAACGGATCTGCTCGTCGACGCGGTGAACGAGATCCAGGAGGCGCAAGCCCCGGCGGGCCCGTTGGCGTTGCTCGGGTCGGCGTCGGCGCTGTGGACCGCGTCGGCCTACATCGGCGCGTTCATGCGCGCGACCAACGCCATCTACGACATCCAGGAAGGACGCCCGATCTGGAAGACGGTGCCGGTGCGGGTGGCCCTGACCGCCGCGGTGGTGATCCTGCTCGGCGTCTGCACGGTGGGCGTCGTCGTCAGCGGCTCGCTCGCCGACCGGATCGGCGGGTGGCTCGGACTCGCGCGGGCCACGATCGCCGTCTGGGGCATCGTCAAGTGGCCGGTGATGATGGCACTGATCAGCCTGGTCTTCGCCCTGCTGTACTGGGCGGCGCCGAATGTGCGGCAGCCGGGATTCCGGTGGCTGACCCCCGGCAGCGCGCTGGCCGTCCTGCTGTGGGCCGGGGCGTCCTGGGGATTCGCGTTCTACGTCGGCCACTTCGGTTCCTACAACCGGGTCTACGGCTCCCTGGGTGGCGTCGTGGTCTTCCTCGTGTGGCTGTGGATCTCGAATATCGCGGTCCTGCTGGGCGCGGAGCTGGATGCCGAACTGGCACGGGCGCGCAACATCGCCCACGGCCATCCGGCAGACGCCGAACCCTATCTGCCGCCACGCGATGATCCCGACGAATGACAAACGGCGGCAACCGACGGCCGGCGCGGTGGCCTCCAAGTCCGACGCCGCCATCCAGCAGAAACTCAACGCGATCGCCGACGGACCGGCCGACCTGATGAGCGAGCTGAGCGCCGATCATCCCGAACTGCTGCGTCACCGCAGGGAACTCACCGAGGCCGTCGGGCTGGAGAACCGGGAGAGCGCCGGGTGACCGGCGCGCGGGCCGGCGGCACGGTGCGCCACCGGCCCGCGCGGGCGCGGATTCGTCACCGCTGATCGGTCTCGGTGTCCTTGCCTGCTTCCCGGATCGCTTCGGCGAGTTCGCCACGCAGACGCTCGGCGTTGGCTTCGTCTCCGGTGTCCTCGGCGGTGGTGATGTCTTGACGCAATTGCGCGATCGTGTCCCGCGAAACCATAGGACCTCCTCGTCTCTTCGGACGGTTTCCAGTGCAGGGGCGAACCGCGCCCCTCGTGTTCAGGGTGGCCGCTCGGACACGGACGAAACACTTCCGAGACTCGTGCGGGCCGGGGGCTCACGTCCGGATGCGTCGCTGGACCCGGCTCGACGCGACGCCGCCGTAGAGAGGAGGATGCTCCGACGATTGGACCTCGACGAAGCGGGTACACGCCGTAGCGGTATGTCCGGATCGGCTTTCTCTGTGGTACCGACCGCAGCCGATGACCTGCCACCGAATGAAACGGTTGTGACCAGTCCGTACGTCGAGCGAAGTGGCTCGACAGACCCTTACGACGTGCCGGACGGGATGCCGTATTCGAGAGAGCAGGAGCGTCGCATCGATGGAATCACTCACCTTCCACA
Organism: Nocardia gamkensis NBRC 108242; assembly: GCF_001612985.1. Taxonomy (GTDB): domain Bacteria; phylum Actinomycetota; class Actinomycetes; order Mycobacteriales; family Mycobacteriaceae; genus Nocardia; species Nocardia gamkensis. The sequence goes on from NZ_BDBM01000054.1 coordinate 22,997, forward strand.
GCGACAGTCTGGGTGCGACCGAGGACTTCCTCAATCTGAACTACACCAAGATGCGGATAGGCAACAGCACGGGGGTACCGGTCCGCACGAACATCACCCGGAAACTGCTCGGTCCGGTCAGCCTGGACGAACTCGAGTTGAGCTTCGACATGAAGTACGACGCCCAGCCGCTGGGCAAGATATGCCTGTGCCAGGTGTCCACGGGGATGATCGAAGAGAACTACCTCGACGGCACCACCGACTTCTTCCAGGCGGGCGATATCGGGCTGCTCACGCCACCGGACCTGCCGTATTCCGGGGTGGTCCACCACGCCCGGTACAGCATCACGATGTTCGATCCCGCTCTGCTGACCCGGGTCGCGGCCTCGGCCCCGGACCGCGACCTGGAACCGATCCGGCTGATAGGTCATCGGCCGGTCTCCCCCGCCGCCGCGCGGCACCTGTCGCATGTGCTCGAGCACATGCGCGGTCTCGCCGTCGACCGCACGGTGAGTGAACAACCGCTGGTCGCCTCCACTGCCGCGCAGTACCTCGCCGCCAGCCTGCTGCACGCCCTTCCCAGCACGGCCCACACCGATCCGACCGCGCACGACCGCAACGACGCCCATCCCGAGACGGTGCGGCGCGCTCTGGCATACCTCGAATCGCACGTCCGCGACGACATCACCGTCGCCGACATCGCCGCGGCCGCCTACGTCACCGTGCGCGCGCTGCAACTGGCGTTCCGTCGCCATCTCGACAGCACGCCCATGGCGTACCTGCGGCACCTTCGGCTGCGCGGGGCGCACGAACAACTGCGCGACTGCTCACCCGAGGACGGCCACACCGTGACATCGATCGCCGCGGAGTGGGGCTTCGCCCATCCGGGACGATTCGCGACCGCCTACCGCGACGCGTACGGCCGATTCCCCCATACGACGCTTCAAGCGTGATCCCGCGCGCGCCCTGGCCTGCGGCGATCCCGGCCGAGCGCGGCGCGAGGGTAGACGCGATCAGTCGCGCAGAGCGCGCTCACGGAGTTCGGCGAGCGTCCGCGACAAGACGCGCGAGATGTGCATCTGCGAGACGCCGAGCGCGGCGGCGATCTGGGCTTGCGTACATCCCTCGAAGAAACGCATGCGCAGTACGCGCCGCTCGCGTTCGGGCAGTTCGGCCAGCAACGGGGCGACCGCGAGCGCTTCATCGGTCAGGTCGTAGGAGGGGTCCTCCTCGCCGAACGTCTCCGCGACCCGAACGGCGGCGCTGCCGGTGTCGTCGTCATCGATGACGGCATCGATGGAGTTCGTGGAGTAGGCGTTACCCGCCAGCAGCGCTTGCGTGACCTCGGTCAGGTCGATGTTCAGCTCCACGGCGATCTCGAGGGCGGTGGGCATTCGTCCCAGACGTTGGGACAGCCGCTCCACAGCCGGGCCGATGGTCAGCTGGATCTCCTTGATCCGGCGCGGGACCCGCACCGCCCAGCTGTGGTCCCGGAAGTGGCGGCGCACCTCCCCCATGATCGTGGGGACCGCGAACGACAGGAACGACGATCCCCTTCCCGGGTCGAAGCGGTCGACCGCGAGCACCAATCCCACGGCGGCGATCTGATACAGATCGTCGTAATTCTCTCCGCGACCGACGAAGCGACGGGCGATATGCTCGGCCAGCGGCAGGCACCGGCGCATGATCTCTTCCCGCAGCCGCGGACGTCCGGGGTCGTTCTCGGCCATCGCGTGCAATTTCTCGAGCCACGGTTCGATTCCGTCGTAGCTGTCGGTTCCTCGCCGGGCCCGGCGGGGCGTGGCGGTCCTGTGGTTCGCGGTCGCCAGTGACATGAGCTTCCTCGATTCCCCTTTTCCAGCGGTCGACGCGCTCGTGCGATGGCCGACGAGGCGACGGTCGCCGAGTACCGCCCTATCGTTGCGTCAAGCGCTCGTGGGCGGTCTTGTTCGTATTTCGGACGGCCGAGCGGTGTGCATGTGCGCTTGCGGGATGCGGCCGCTGCTCCTCGTCCGCCCGCCCCACCGCCTCGTCCGCCCGGGCGGACGAGGATGACCGGCACACGCGCGGCCGGTCGCTGCCGTGCATCGCAGGCGCCGGGCACGCCATGACCGGCACGCTCTGCCGCACCGCCGGCAGGTCCAGGATGCGCCGCACCGGCACCTCGTCCGGCACGGTCATGCCGACCGGCACGCCCGCTCGCGCACCCCATTCCGCCAGCCCCAACAGCACGCGCACGCCCGCACAGGACAGGAAACGCACCTCGCACAGGTCGATGAGCACCGGAGGAGGGTTCGGCGTTGTGTCGCAGTATTTTTCGACGATCTCGGTCATCGACGTGAAGCATCCCTCGGCCGTCGCCGCATCGAGTTCACCGTGTGTGACGAGGATCAGGCCGTCGGCGGTTCGGACGCCTTCCACGCCGTTCTGACAGGTCATGCGCACCTCCCCGGCGGCCGGTATCGGCACAAGACCGCGACTTCGAGCCTGGCAGTGAGCGCCGGTGGTGTCAGTGCGATAGACGAAGTCTGCCGGGGCATCGGTCCGAAAAACGAAATGCCCCGCGGCGTTCCGGCCGCCGGTCGCTCGATCATCAGTCGCGGGGTATGCGGTGGTGGACGGTGAGCAGGATGTGGTCGAAGGCGGCGACCAGGTCCGGCGGTGGCGGCGGCACGAGGAGCAGCTCCGTGATCAACTGCTGGGCGAGCGCCCGCAGCTTGGTGTTGGTTTCCTGCGAACGCCAGCGCAGGACCTGGAACGCTTGGTCGGCGCTGATCTGATAGATGCGCATGAGCACGCCTTTGGCCTGCTCGATCACGGCGCGGTTCTCGTAGAGTCCGGGCAGCGTCGCGGCCAGCATGGCTTCGTGCGCCTCGGCGAGGGTGTCGGAGAGGTCGACGTAGAAGCCGGAGGTACCGACCGCGGTGCCCGTGTCGTCCAGGATCCGGTCGGCGACGACGAGCACGGTGTGTTCCTGGCCGGACAGGTCGATGAACCGATGCCTGCTCGAGAAGGGTTCGCCGTGATCGATGGCGCGGGTGATGGTCTCGGCCACGTGTGTGCGGTCGTCGGGGTGTTTGTGCGCGAGCAACAGCTCTGTGGTGGGCTCGATCTCGCCGGGCCGGTAGCCGTGCATGCGATAGACCTCAGCGGACCATTCCCACCGGCGGGTGGCGAACCAGAACCGGAAGCTTCCGACCGCAGGGGGCTCGGACGGTGCCGAACCGGTGGGGGGTAAGACGGACGTGCGGGGCTCCATATGCCGAGTCATGGATGCAGTGCCTCTCCGAGGTACAAGGGGCTTGCGGCCGCAACGGGCCCGCGGGCCGCTGCCATCCCTCGACGGGATCACGCGGACGCGGACGCGTCGGGCCGAGAATCCGCTGTTGACTCAACGGCCGGCGCACGCGCACATCGTGGCGGCAACCGGGGACCCACGAGCCAGTATGTCATCCATGTCCCGCCCGGGTGCGATAAGCCCGGAACAACGCCCGGCAAACGAGCCCACCCAGGAATTCTCGATCCGCGGTAACCGCATGGCATCCAGAGCTTTCGAGCCCGGAAGACAGCGCCGACGCACGGCGTGCCGCCCGATCACCGTGTGCGCGATCCGAGCCGTCGCGCCGGATGCGCGGTGTCCAGCAGGTCCCGAACCCGAGTAGCCGGGGCGAGTGTCACGTCCCCGGATCGCTCCAGGGGGCAGGCACTTCGGAAACCGTGGCCGGCTCCGATTCCGAGAATGCGGCGGCGGCACCGGAGCCGACGAACTCGGCCGCCGCGAGTACCGCACGGCGCACCGCGCTTTCGGGTCCGCTGCCCTCGCCCAAGTGGGCTGCCGCGGCGATGGCGAAACTGTCGCCCGCACCGCAGGCATCGCTGCCGTCGGGCGCCTTGGCCGCGACCGGAAGCGGGATGCGCAGGCGTTTGCCCGACGCGCGCAGGCACATCAGGGCGCCCTCCGATCCGAGGGTCACCGCGATCGCCTGCACCGCCCACCCTTTGGTGAGTTTCCACAGGTCCGGTCCGTCGTCGAGCCGACCGGACAGCAGGGCGAGCGCTTCGGCGCGACTCGGGGTGACCAGCGCCGCACCCGGGATCGGCACGGATCCGCGCGGATGGGGATCCCAGACGACCGGGACGTGAGCGGCGTGGGCGCGCAGCAGCGCGCGGATCTGCGGGTGGGTCGCGGTGCCGCGACCGTAGTCCGAGACCACGACGGCATGCGCCGCCGCGAGCGCGGCGTGCGCCGCCTCGGGCAGCAGGTCGGTGCCGAGTCGTCCCGTACCGGAATCGATCCTGGTGATCAGGACCGGCCGCCGGGGCTCCTTGGTCCTGGCGTGCCCGTTCGGGGCGGCCCACGGACCGATCGCTCGCACCCGCTGCTTGCAGACCGTCGAACCGCGCAAGGGCAGCGCGATGACCCGGACGTGGCCGTCCAGCAGTCCGCGCAGCCGGGCAGCCGCCTCGTCGGAGGCGAAGCCCGCGATGAGAACGACTTCCCGCTCTCCCGTCGCGGCGAGCCGGGCTGCCAGTCCCGCCCCACCGGGACGGAACGTCCGGTGTGCGACGTCGACGACAGGAGCCGCGGAATTCGGGCTGCACCGGTCGGCGCGGCCGTCGACGTCGATGTCGAGCAGCGCGTCGCCGATCACGACGAGCGGATCGGCCGCCGCCATCAATCCCGCTCCAACGCGTCTTCCGACGCCGTGCACCGTCCGGCGCCTGTTCCGGCCGTAGCGGGCTGCGGCGGCCCGGTATCCGCCCCTGTCGCTCCGGCCCCCCTCAGCGGGCCTGCGTGCTCGGACACCATGGCGATCTTCACTGCCGGCTCCGTTCGCCGCGGACGACTGGGGTCGAATAGCAGTAACCGATCGGGGCCTCACGGCGAAGCCCGCAGGTGCTGACATGCCCGGACCGATCGGGACGAAACATGCGAAGCCGAAATACCGCCCGAATCGCACCCTGAACTGCGCTGATCAGCGCACAGATTCCGGTATTGCGATCGGCTGTGCTCGAACGAATCCGGGGACGACGGACGCGAGGTCCCGGCGCGGCGGGACTACCGCCCGGACGTACCGGGGCGTGGGTAGGGACGCACCGTCGCCGCTTCGGGTCCGCGGTCGGTGATCGTGGTGGTGAAGACGACGGTTTGCCCCGGGCCGGGGGTTTTGTATCCGCGGGTGTCGATGGCGCGGAAGTCGACGAACACCGGGCTCGTGCGGTCATCGGGCTCGAGGTGGCCGAAGCCCTTCTCGGTGTTGAACCAGGCGACGGTGCCGTGGCGCCATTCGGTGGCCGTGGCGGGAACGACGGTCTCGCGATGCCCGCGTGGCGGCCGGGATCGAACAGGGGCATGCGTGGTGATTGTCATGGGAAAGCGTGTCGCAGGGATAGGGAGCTGCGGGCCCGGGACACCGGGTGCCGGGCCCGCGTCGGAAGAGAGTGACGTGACGGTTCGATCGGTCCGGAGCATCACCTGCCTTTCGCTGTGTTCGTCTTTCCGTTGGCACCGGCTGGATGCCTCTTCCCCCGCGGAGGTCCGCGCTCGCGCGGGTGCGGACGGTGCGCGGGGATTCGGCCACGCAGGGCGGCCACCTCCGGGGAGCGCCGCAGCCCCGTGGCACCCTCGTGGGCAGAAGCCAGGCGCGGCGGCGCCGACGGACATCGCGCGGGAGCCAGAGCTTCACAAAGGATCTCGTCCACCTCGGCGAACAACACCTCGAGTTCGGCATCCAGCAGCGGTGACTCGCAGACGTCATCCCACGTGTCGAGCATGGTCACGACCCTTCACCTCCTACCGGAACGTGCTGGGCCCCGCGGGATCAGGCGTCGATCACCTGGTGGTCGTTACCGCGGGCGACCTCGATCTTGCGGGGTTTGGCCCGTTCGGCGACCGGGATTCGCAGCCGGAGTACGCCATCGGTGTAGTCGGCGCCGATGCGCTCGGTGTCGAGTCCCTCTCCGAGGAAAATCTGACGGCTGAACACTCCGCGAGTGCGCTCCGCGGCGATCATCTCCCGGCCGGAGTCCAATTCGGGGCGCTGTGCGCGCACGGTGAGGACATTGCGTTCCATGTCCAGGTCCAGGGAGCCGGGATCGATACCGGGTAGATCGAGCTCGACCACGAATTCCTCGCCCTCGCGCCAAGCGTCGATCGGCATGACGGCCGGGTGTGCTGCCGTGCCGAGCACCTGTTGCGTGAACCGCTCCAGATCGCGGAACGGGTCGGTACGCATCAACATGGTCGTCACCTACAACTCACTCCATCTACCTCGTAGTACCGAGATAACCTGTGTTGAATCAGATAGATTTCTTATAGCACTATCCAGAAATGGATGCAAGAGGTCGCGGTAGGCAACTTCGGACTTCGCGGTACAACCGTGAAGAAGCGGCGCCATTTCACCCGCCGCCGACGATGCCGGTACTTCTCGGCTTCGGCATGACGCGGTTCCGGAGCAAGCCATGGGCGCACCCCCTTCCGGGGCGCGATACCGGACCGGGCTCGTTGCTCACCCGCACTAGCGCGGGTCGGCTCTGGGCGGGATACCGAATGACAAGTGCGCCGGATGCGCTCGAACGACACCGGAACCTGGAATGACCTGCTCGTTCCGGGTGACTCCGGAAGCGGGCCGGGAGACTTCGTGGAGCGGATGACGGGATTCGAACCCGCGACCCTCACCTTGGCAAGGTGATGCGCTACCAGCTGCGCTACATCCGCATTCGCATCGCGGTGCCCGTGATGCGACACAGAACATTAGCGGACACTCATGGCGAAAAGCCAATCGCCGCTCATGCCCGCTGGACCTCCGCCCGGTCGCGGCGCAGGCCGAGACCGGCCGCGAGCAGGCAGGCGAGGGCGACCACTCCGACGAACCAGGGGAACACCGTGCTCAGACCCCAGGTGGTGGCCGCCCAACCGGCCAGGATGGTGGGCAGGGCCATCGCCGAGTAGGCGAGCAAGTAGTACGCCGACATCGTCTCGCCCCGCTTGTGGTGCGGCACGACCTCCGACAGGTGACGCAGCGATCCGCCGAAGCCGAGGCCGAAGGTCGCACCCAGCGCCACGCCGGCGGCGAGCACGACGACCCAGTTGTGCGTGGCCAGCGCGGGCACCGTCAGCACGAGCGCCAGCGCCATGCCGGCGTCGCCGAGGATCGCGGCCCACCGGGCGGGCACGCCGGTCGCGAACAGTTGCACTGTGGCGCCGGAGAGCGCGGTCGATGCGACGACGGCGCCGCCGAAGACCAGGTTGTGGATGCCGGTCTGCTGCGTGGCCAGCGAGGGGTACAGCGAAAGCAGCACGCCCAGCACCGACCAGGCCGCCATCACGCCGATGGCGGAGAACCAGAAGTCGCCGCGAATCTCCTGCGGTACGGCGGGTTTCGCGATCCGGATACGTCCGGCCACCCGGGCCGAGTGCGGTTCGCGCAGCGCGAGCACTCCGCCGCCGATCGCCAAGCAGACGACGGTGATCACGACGTAAGGCGTGCGCAGCGGATGCGGTGCGTACTGCGCCAGCAGCGCCGAGCCCAGGATCGCCACCGCCATCCCCACGTTGAAGGCGACACCGCTGAGTTGCCCGGACCGCGCGCCGCGGTGCGGACGTAGATCCAGCAGCGCGGCGGCACCCGCGACCACGGTCGAGCCGACCGCGATGCCGTGCAGCGCACGCGCCAGCAGCAGCATCGGCACGCTGTCGGCGAGCACGAACACCAGCAGCCCGGCGACCATCGTGGCGAAAGCGCCGAGCAGCACCGGTTTCCGGCCGACCACGTCGGAAATCCGCCCGGACACCAGCACCGCGCCCAGGGCGGCCACCGCGTACACCGCGAACACGATGGTCGTGGTGAGCGGGGAGAGATGCCACTGCTTCTGATAGATGCCGTAGAGCGGCGCCGGAACGCCCGAAACCCCCAGCGCTACGCCACTGGCCGCCAGGATCAGAGCATAGGCCCAGGGCTGTGCGGTCTGCTCATCGACGGCCACCGCCACTGTCGCTGCCATCGGAACTCCGATCAGGTAAGTTTGATGATGATCGAACCGCAGTCGACGATACATCCAGTACGACGATCATCAAACCTGAGAGTGAGCCGGATCATGCCCGATGCGCGAGACGCGGACCAGCAGGCGCCCCCGGTGGCCGCGTTGCCCGCGGTGCTCAGCGCGCTACAGGATCCGGTGCGCCTGGAGATGGTGCGCCGGCTCGGCAACGCGGGAACGGCGGTCCGCTGCGGCGCGCTCTACGAGGTGATCAACAAATCGACCGCCACCCACCATTTCAAGATCCTGCGGGAAGCGGGCGTGATCGAGCGCCTGATCATCGACGGCCACACCTGCCAGCGCCTGCGCATCGACGACCTCGAGTCCGCCCTGCCGGGGCTGGTGCCGACGATCGTCGCGGCCGCCAATCGTGCTCGCGGAGACTGACCCTGCCGAGGCAGTACGCGCTCAGCAGTTGTCGAAGCGCCACTGCCCGTCGATGAATGTCCAAGTCTTCGGCTTCGTGTCGTCCTGCCCCGCGCGCGCGTCGGAGTGCTCGACCGTGACCGTGCCGGTCGAGCCGGAGGTGGTGACGGTGATCCGCGCGGGCTTGGACTTCAGGTCCCGGCCGTCGTAGAGCTGCGCCATGGACGCAACGTAGTCGTCCTCGTTGAGCGTGAGCTTGCACCGCGCGGAACGGAACCGGTACGCGGCGGCGTAGTCGTGATCGGCCAGCGCGTCGGTCATCTTCGTGGCTTCCGCGCGCAGTGCGGACTCGGTCGGCTCGCCCGCCTTGCCCGCCTCCGCGTCCGTTCCGCCGCACCCGGACAGCACGAGGACGGGCAGCGATACCGTTACCAGCGCGTGAAGGGCACGATTCGTTCGGTTCATCTCGACTCCTTGCAGAGATCGCCGGATCCCATACCCGGACAATCGAGTTCAGCGCCCTCCAGCGGGGACCGAGGGCCGGGCGGCGGAAACAGTATCGCGGTAACGGATTCCCCGCCAAGCCGCGGTCCCCTCGCTCGCGACGATCAGCTCGGCACCAACCGCCGGACGGCGGCAGGTAGCTCACGGGTGCGCTTGTACGGCCCGGCGACCGACGCGGCGAAGGGCCGCGCCAGCAGCGTGCGCGCGACGGCGGACACCTCCTCGGTGGTGACGGCGTCGATACGGGCCAGGGTCTCCGACACGCTGCGGTGGTTGCCGTAGCTGAGTTCGCTGCGCCCCAGACGATTCATGCGCGAGGCGGAGTCCTCCAGGCCGAGCACCAGCCCACCGCGCAGCGAGCCCTTGGCGCGTGCGCATTCGGCGTCGCTGATGCCGTCGGCGGCGACTTCCTCGAGGACGCCTCGGGCCAATGCCGCCACCTCGCCCAGGTTCTCCGGCTGGCAGCCGATGTAGACCGAGAACGCGCCGGTGTCGGCGAAGGTGTCGACGCTGGAATACACCGAGTAGGCCAGCCCGCGTTCTTCCCGGATACGTTGGAACAAACGTGAACTCAGCCCACCACCGACAACGGTGTTCAGCACCGACAGCGGCCAGCGCCGCTCCCCTTCGTGCCGCCCGAAGGCGCGCACGCCGAACGCCAGATGCGCCTGCTCGCTGTCGCGATGACTCCAGTGCAGCTGCGGAGCGCCGTGCGGCCGGAACCTGCCCTCGCGCCGCGGTGCGGGCGTCGCCGCGGGCTCGAGCCGGTTCTCGAAAGCACGGTGCACCAATTCCACGGTGTGGTCGTGCTCCACGTTGCCCGCGACCGCGATCACCATCCGGTCCGGCCGGTAACGCCGCAGGTGGAACGACCGCAGTTGCGCGGCCCGCATCCCCTCGATGGATTCGACGGAACCGATCACCGGGCGCCCGATCGGATGGTCACCGAACAGCGCGGCCAGGAAGGAATCGCCGACCAGGTCCTCGGGATCGTCGTCGCGCATGGCGATCTCCTCGAGTACCACCTGGCGCTCCACGTCCACATCCGACGCCCGGCACAGACCGTTGAGCACCACGTCCGAGACCAGATCGACGGCCAGGGGCAGGTCCTCGTCCAGGACGTGGGCGTAGTAGCAGGTCTGCTCCTTCGCGGTGAACGCGTTGAGTTCGCCGCCGACCGCGTCCATCGCCTCGGCGATGTCCAGGGCCGAGCGCGTCGGCGTCGCCTTGAACAGCAGGTGCTCCAGGAAGTGCGCGGCGCCCGCGACGGTGGGGCCTTCGTCGCGCGAACCGACGCCGACCCAGACGCCGACGGACGCCGAGCGGACCCCGGGCAGATGCTCGGTGACCACGCGCAATCCGCCGGGCAGCACGGTGCGCCGTACTCCGCTGTCCGAGTCCGCCCGCAGCTCGAGTGACGAACCCCCCTGCCCGGTGCTGAGCAGAGGGGTTGTCGTCTTCTTCTTCGTCACAGGGACAAGTACTACTCGGTCCCGGCCGAACCCGCATCGGCCGCGTCGTCGCCGGGCTCCTCGGTGTTCTCCTCGACCGGCACGAGCGAGATCTTGCCGCGGTTGTCGATGTCGGCGATCTCCACCCGCAGCTTGTCGCCGACGTTCACCACGTCCTCGACCTTGGCCACCCGCTTGCCGTTGCCCAGCTTGGAGATGTGCACCAGACCGTCGCGGCCCGGCAGCAGCGAGACGAACGCGCCGAAGGCGGTGGTCTTGACGACCGTGCCGAGGAAGCGCTCGCCGACCTTCGGCAGCTGCGGGTTGGCGATGGCGTTGATCGCGTCGATCGCGGCCTGCGCCGACGGGCCGTCGGTCGCGCCGACGAACACGGTGCCGTCGTCCTCGATGGAGATGTTGGCGCCGGTCTCCTCGGTGATCTGGTTGATCACCTTGCCCTTGGGGCCGATCACCTCGCCGATCTTGTCGACCGGGATCTTGATCGCGGTGACGCGCGGCGCGTACGGGCTCATCTCGTCCGGGGTGGCGATGGCCTCGGCCATCACGTCCAGGATCGTGGCGCGCGCGTCGTGGGCCTGGCTCAGCGCGCCGGCCAGCACCTGCGAGGGGATGCCGTCCAGCTTGGTGTCCAGCTGCAGCGCGGTGACGAACTGGGGGGTGCCCGCGACCTTGAAGTCCATGTCGCCGAAGGCGTCCTCGGCGCCGAGGATGTCGGTCAGCGCGACGTAGCGGACCTCTTCCTCACCCTGATCGTTGGTGATGGTGTCCGAGACCAGGCCCATCGCGATACCGGCGACCGGCGCCTTCAGCGGCACGCCCGCGTTCAGCAGCGACAGGGTGGACGCGCACACCGAACCCATCGAGGTGGAGCCGTTGGAACTCAGCGCCTCCGAGACCTGGCGGATGGCGTAGGGGAACTCCTCCTGGCTGGGCAGCACCGGGATCAGCGCCCGCTCGGCCAGCGCGCCGTGGCCGATCTCGCGGCGCTTGGGCGAACCGACGCGGCCGGTCTCACCGGTGGAGAACGGCGGGAAGTTGTAGTGGTGCATGTAGCGCTTGCTGGTCTCCGGGCCGAGCGAGTCGACCTGCTGGGCCATCTTCACCATGTCCAGGGTGGTGACGCCCAGGATCTGGGTCTCGCCACGCTCGAACAGGGCCGAGCCGTGCGCCCGGGGCACCACCGCGACCTCGGCGGACAGCGCGCGGATGTCGGCCAGGCCGCGGCCGTCGATGCGGAAGCCGTCGGACAGGATCCGCTGACGCACCAGCTTCTTGGTGACCGAGCGGAACGCCGCGCCCAATTCCTTCTCGCGTCCGGCGAAGTCGTCGACGAGGCGCTCGAGCACGGCGAGCTTGATCTGGTCGATCTTCTCCTCGCGCTCCTGCTTGCCGGAGATGCTCAGCGCCTCGCTCAGCTCACGCTTGGCGGTGCCCTCGACGGCCTCGTACACGTCCTGCCCGTACGGCGGGAAGAGCGGGAACTCCTCGGTGGGCTTGGCGGCCAGCTCGGCCAGGTCCTGCTGGGCGCGGCAGAGGCGGGCGATGAACGGCTTGGCGGCCTCGAGCCCTTCGGCGACAACGGCCTCGGTCGGCGCCTGCGCACCGCCTTCCACCAGCGCGATGACGTTCGGGGTTGCCTCGGCCTCGACCATCATGATGGCCACGTCACCGGAGTCGACCACGCGGCCCGCGACGACCATGTCGAACACGGCGCCCTCGAGCTGCTCGGTGGTCGGGAAGGCCACCCATTGGGACCCGGCCCCGTCGTGGATCAGCGCGACGCGCACGCCGCCGACCGGGCCGGAGAAGGGCAGGCCCGAGATCTGGGTGGACGCGGACGCGGCGTTGATCGCCACCACGTCGTAGAGGTCCTTCGGGTCCAGGCTCAGCACCGTGACCACAACCTGGATCTCGTTACGCAGGCCGTCGACGAACGACGGGCGCAGCGGCCGGTCGATCAGGCGGCAGGTCAGGATCGCGTCGGTGGAGGGACGGCCCTCACGGCGGAAGAACGATCCCGGGATGCGACCCGCGGCGTACATCCGCTCCTCGACGTCGACCGTCAGCGGGAAGAAGTCGAACTGGTCCTTGGGCTGCTTGCCCGCGGTGGTGGCCGACAGCAGCATGGTCTCGTCGTCCAGGTAGGCGGCTACCGAGCCGGCGGCCTGCCGGGCGAGGCGTCCGGTCTCGAACCGGATGGTGCGGGTGCCGTAGCTGCCGTTGTCGATCAGCGCGACGGATTCGTACACGCCCGGTTCGACCTCGACGGCGGTGCTCTTGCGTTCAGTTGTTTCGGTCATTCTTCTCTCTCAACCTCTCGTCTTCGCCGGCTCGAGCGCACGGTGGCGCGATCCGGCTGTCGTCAGCCGTACCGGGTACGGACGCGCGGCAACCCTCCTGGCTGCGACGCGCGCACCCGGCCGAATCCCCTTGGAGACGGCGACGCGGAGGCGGTCATCGATCGAAGCCCGACGGCGTCAACTCACTGCCGATAGGCCACTACCGAAGACCGACGCCACGCGGGCGGGTGCATACGGCTGTGCAATGTTGTCGTGCGCAGGGGGGCGATCCACCCCTATACACAAATAGCCAACGGAGCGATTGTACGTCTCCCCGTCGGCTGAACCAGCGACCGCCTCGGGCACTCCATGTCGGACCGCCTGTTACCGCCACCGCGGTTCACGAGCGCCCGGACCCGACTCCTCGAAGTCGACCGAACCCATCGGTCCTCGCGGTCGCCGAACGACTTCTGTCATCGGCACACCGGGCCGGGCACGCCCTGGCCCGGCAGGCGGTCCGAGCTCACCCCCACACATCGAAGCGCGCAAGTCGACCACGGCGGCCATACCGCCGCAGGGTCGCGCGCCGTTCGCGGCCCGGCTCGCGTCGAGGGATCGCTGCGTCCGCGACGAAGTCGCCGGCAGCGGTTACTCGGACGCGAGCCATGAGCGGCCGCGAACCTCGGCACCGAACGCGCCGAAAAGAACTATCGACGCAGCCCGAGGCGCTCGATCAGCGAACGGTAGCGGTTGATGTCGTTGTCCTGCAGGTACTTCGACAGCCGCTTGCGACGACCGATCAGCGCCATCAGACCGTGCCGGGTGTGGTGGTCGTGCTTGTGCTTCTTCAGGTGCTCGGTGATGTCGGCGATCCGCTTGGACAGCAGCGCGATCTGCGCCTCCGGCGAACCGGTGTCCTTCTCGTGCAGGCCGTACTCGGCGAGAATCGCCGACTTCTGCTCGGTGGTCAGCGCCATGGGGCATCCACTCCTGTTTCTCAGTTCCGCGCTCGAAGGTCCGGTTACCCGGGTATGGGCGCCACCGCGGACCGCAGCAAACCCGAGGGACCACCCTACCGGACCGGACGCCGCGCGCCGAAATCGCCGCCCGCGGATCTCGCCCCCGGTTCCGGCCGCGCGCCGCAGGGAAGCACCGGCATTACCTTCCGGGTAATCGACCAGGCGCGGTCCGGCTGCGAATCTTCTTGTCGTACCGCCGAATACGAGGAGAAGACGATGCCCTACCTGGAGACGACCGACGGCACCCGCCTGGCCTACGAGGACTACGGAACCGGAGCACCGATCGTGTTCATCGCCGGGTGGGCGCTGAACACGGAGATGTGGGAGTACCAGGTCCCGTTCTTCGTCGAGCGGGGTTACCGCTGCGTGCTGCTCGACCGGCGCGGGCACGGCCGCTCCGACCGGCCGTCGACCGGATACGACCTGGACACCCGCGCCGACGACGTGGCCGAGCTGATCGAACACCTGGACCTGCGCGAACTCACCCTGGTCGCCCACTCCGCGGGCGGCGCGGAAGTCGCGCGCTACCTGGCCAGGCACGGCACCGCGCGGGTCGCGCGCATCGCGCTGTTCGCCACCACGCTGCCGTTCCTGCGGCAGACCGAGGACAACCCCTTTGGCCTGCCGGACGAGGCGGCCCTGGCCTCCGTCGCGCAGTGGCGCACCGACCGGCCCAAATGGTTCGCCGACCGCGCGCAAGGATACTTCGCCACCCATCTCGGCAACGACGTCTCCCCCGCGCTGATCGAGCACGAGACGCGCCGCTGCCTGTCCGCCGCGCCGTGGGCCACCATCGCGGTCTGGGAGTCGACCTTCCCGTCCGACCACCGCGAGACCCTGCGGACACTGCCGATACCCGCTCTGGTCGTGCACGGGGTGCCGGATCAGTCCATCCCGATCGACGCCAGCAGCAGGCGCACCGCGGAACTCGTTCCGGACTGCGTCTACAAGGAGTACCCGACCGCCGGGCACGGCCTGTACATCACGCATGCCGCGCAGCTCAATGACGACCTGCTCGACTTCATGAAGTCCTGACGCTCACCCGGCGGCGACGGCGATGAGGATCTTGCGCGCGGTCTCCACGTCGCGGCCCATGCACTCGACGAGCTCCTCCACCGACTCGAACTTGCGCTGGCCGCGGATGTGCTCGACGAAGTCCACCGCGACGTGCTGACCGTAGAGATCGGCCTCCCCGTCGAGCACGTACGCCTCGACGGTGCGGGCGCGGCCGGAGAAGGTCGGGTTGGTGCCCACCGAGATGGCGGCCATGGCCCGCTCGCCCGGGGTGACGGTCCCGATGGTGGGGCCGGGGCCGAGCACGGTGAACCATCCGGCGTACACGCCGTCGGCCGGAATCGCGGCGTGCATCGGCGGCGCGACGTTCGCGGTGGGGAAACCGAGTTGCTTGCCCCGGCCGTCCCCGTGCACGACGACGCCCTCCACCCGATGGGGACGTCCCAGCGCCTCGGCCGCGGCTGCCATGTCCCCGGCGTCGACGCACGCGCGGATGTAGGTCGAGGAGAAGGTCACGGCGTGTTCGGCGAGCAGCGTCACGCCGTCGACCTCGAAACCGAAGCGCTGTCCGAGCTCGCGCATGGTATCGACGGTGCCCGTGGCCTTCTTGCCGAAGGTGAAGTTGTCACCGACCACCACCTCGACCACGTGCAACCGCTCCACCAGCAGGTCGTGCACATAACGCGCGGGAGTCAGCTTCATGAACTCATGGGTGAAGGGCATGACGCAGAACACGTCCACGCCCAGTTCCTCGGCCAGTTCGGCGCGGCGGGTGAGGGTGGTCAGCTGCGCGGGGTGCGAGCCGGGGCGGACCACTTCCATCGGGTGCGGATCGAACGTCATCAGCACGGCGGGCACGCCGCGCGCGGCGGCGGACTTCACGGCCCGGCTGATCAGCTGCGCGTGGCCGCGGTGCACACCGTCGAACACACCGATCGTAAGGACACAGCGCCCCCAGTCCGCGGGCACCTCGTCGAGACTTCGCCATCTCTGCACAGTGCGCAGCCTACGCAAATCAGGTAGCGAACAGTATTCGGGCGTGCTGATCTCACACAACGGTTCCACTGCGGTGAGCCGACGCGGAGGCGCGAGCCGTGCCTGGCGCCGCGGGCGCGGACAGGTCGGACGCCACCCGGCGGGAACGGCGCCGATCGGTCGGGCCACCCCCCGCCGCGGCAGGAGACGCGCGGCAGCCGCCCGAGGGATAACCGGGGGGTGGCCGTGGCCGCTGCACGACGGCGCATCGCGGTGCCGCGCCGTCGGTGTCGACGACATCAGCCCGGAAATATCAGGTCACCGGAAAGGAACCGTACGGCATCGCGAAAGCGCCGATACACGCCGGTTTCCCATGGGCCGACGAGTTCGTCTCGCCAGCAGCGGGAATGGTCTAGCGTCCACTCCGTCGGTGACGGAGTGCCCCGGAGTAGCCATGAAAAGTGCAGTCAAGCACGTGCGTGTGATCAAACCGTCCGATTCAGCCGAAACAATCGGCCGGCAACGACAACGTCTCATTCCTTGCGTCACCACCGAAACCTGTGGCGCCACAGGAATCTCGGCGGGCATGGTCAATATGGCCCCGGGCGCGATGTCGAAGGCGCATTATCACGCGCACAGCGAGATCGTCGTCGTCTGCCTGCGCGGACGAGCGGTCACCCTGATCGGCCCGGAGCTGACGCCACATTTCCACGGTCCGGGCGAGTTCATCTACATCCCCGAAGGCGTCGTGCACGTGGCGGTGAATCTCGACGAGGCCGAGGATCTGGTAGCGGTGGAAATGCGGACCGATCCGCTGTTCAACGACGACGTGGTGCTGACGCCGGAATACGACGCCGACGTACCCGAAGTGGTTGCCCGCCTGCGGCGCCTCGATCCGGTCGGCTGACGTGGCCGTCCGCAAACGCAGCCGCGGCGCGGCCGAGGTGACCAGCGGGCCCATCGACGACATCTTCGCGGCGCTGGCGAGCCGCCCCGACGTGGTGTCCTTCGCCGTCGGATCGCCCGACCCCGCTCTGCTGCCGAGCGAACTCGTCGCCACGCTGGCGCAGACGGTCGTGGACAGATACGGCAGCGCCGTCCTCCAGTACGGGATGACCCAGGGATTCGCCCCGCTGTTGGAGGAAGCCCGAAACCTTTTGCGCAATCGCGATATTCGGTGCACGCTCGATCGCCTGCATATCTCGACCGGCGGCTCCGGCGCATTGCACAATGTGTGTTTGGCGCTGCTCGACCCGCGGGACGTGGTGCTGGTCGAGACTCCCACTTACGGCCCGGCGGTGAAGGAATTCCGCAGCCACGGAGCCGCCGTCGTGCCGGTGCCCTCCGACGAATTCGGCCTCGTTCCGGAAGCGCTCGCGGAAGCCCTGTCCCGACACGACGCGGCATTCGTCTATCTACTGCCCACTTTCCAGAATCCAACCGGGCGGACGATGCCCGCCGATCGGCGTGCGGAAATCGCCGAGATCGTCGTCCGCCACGGCACGCTGGTGGTCGAAGACGACGTCTACACCGACCTGCGCTATCGCGGCGTGGCACAGCCCGCGCTGTCGTCGTTCGCGCCGGACAACTCGGTCTACATCACCTCGCTGTCGAAAACGCTCGCTCCCGCGATCCGCGTCGGAATCACCGTGATGCCCCCGGATCTCCTGCGGACCGTGCTGGCGTTGAAGCAGGGCATTGATATGCAGACTTCGACGTACTGCCAGGCGATTGCCGCCGAATTCCTCGGCAGTTCGGCCGGGATCGCACACCTCGCCCAGCTCGTCGACGCCTATGCGGCCAAGTTGGACGCGTTGTCGGTCGCGCTCGAGCGGCATTTCCCGCCGGGGTTCCGCTGGGTCGAGCCGGAGGGCGGGATGTTCATGTGGATCGAGGGGCCGCCCGATTTCGATGCCGATGGGCTGCTGGCGCGGGCACTGCGGCAGGGGGTGGCGTTCCTGCCCGGCAGCGCCTTCTACGCTGACGACGTCGCGGAGCACCGCAACACCATGCGGCTGAGTTTCGCGAACGTGCCGCGCGACGATATCGATCGGGGCATCGCCGCGCTCGCGATCGTCTGCGGGGAGACGGCATGAGCGATCGGCATCCGGTGCACGGCACCTGGGAAGTTCGCGCCGACGGCGCTCCGTTCGGCTACCACGTGATGCAGTTCCATCCCGGCGGCACGATGCTGCAATCGAATCCCGACCACGGCAATCGCGCCACGAGCGACAGCAACGGCATGGGCACCTGGCGGAGCGCGGGCGAGCGGGTCACCGGCGCCTTCCTGGAGTTCACCGTCGATCGCACCGACCCCGCCGTGGTGCGCAAAGGAATCGTCGCCTTCGAGCTCGACGTGACCGGCGACGAATTCACCGGGTTCGCCACGGCGACGTTCTACGAGTTGTCCGGCGAGCCGGTGGGCGCACCGGCCACCGCCCGGTTGACCGGTCGCCGATTCGACGGCGTGGCCGCGCAACGCGACGCGGTGGATCTGTCGACAACGGTCTGACCCACGCACACGCGGACACCGATCCGCCCCTCGCGACGGGTGAACGGCGAACAGCGCTTCGTTGTCGCTGCGCAGGCCGCGGGTCGAGGATGTGTGTATCGGCACGCCAGTGCCTAAGCTCGGGGGTGTGCCCGGTAAACGAGATATCGCCACTCGACGCGAGTTGGCCGACGCCCCGGCGCCGGGCGATACGCACGGCGGCACCGCGACGATCGCGCCTGTGCTCTCGTCGGTCGCCCAGGACTACCTGAAGGTCATCTGGACCGCGCAGGAGTGGTCGCAGGAGAAGGTGACCACCAAATTACTCGCCGAGCGGATCGGCGTGTCGGCCTCCACGGTGTCCGAAGCCGTCCGCAAACTCGCCGACCAAGGGTTGGTCGAGCATGCCCGCTACGGGGCGATCGCCCTCACCCCCGAGGGCCGCCGCGCCGCCGTCGCGATGGTGCGCAGGCACCGGCTCATCGAGACGTTCCTGGTCAACGAGCTCGGTTACGGCTGGGACGAAGTGCACGACGAGGCCGAGGTGCTCGAGCACGCGGTCTCCGAACTGCTGATGGCGCGGATCGACGCCAAGCTCGGATACCCCGATCGCGACCCGCACGGCGATCCGATCCCCTCCGTGGACGGCGCGGTGCCGACCCCGCCCGCGCGCCAGCTCAGCGACTTCCACGCGGGCGAGACCGGCCGGGTCGCGCGCATCTCCGACGCCGACCCCGACATGCTGCGCTACTTCGACTCCGTCGGCATCGCGCTGGACACCGCGATCACGGTCGTCGAACGCCGCGACTTCGCGGGCACCATCGCCATCCGCATCGGCGCCACCGACTCGCAGACGGACCTGGGGCGCCCCGCCGCCGAGGCCATCTGGCTCACCGCCTGAGCCGGTCCGCTCTGTCGGCACATCCAGTAGTGGCCACGCGGCATGCCGCGTGGCCACTCGCGTTCAGGAAGCCAGCACGAATTCGGCGTAGCGGGCCACCGCCAGCACCAGGTCGTCCGAGTGACGCGGACCGACGATCTGTAGCCCGACCGGCAGGCCCGCGCGCGTTGCGCCCGCCGGGATGCTGATCGCGGGCTGCTGGGTGAGATTGAACGGGTAGGTGAACGGCGTCCACTCCGGCCAGCTGCGCAGGCCGCTGCCGGGCGGCACGTCGTGTCCGGCTTCGAACGCGGGAATCGGCACCGTCGGGGTGATCAGGACGTCGTAGTCGGTGTGGAAAGTGCCCATCGTGATGCCGATTCCGGCCGCCACGTTGCGCGCGGCGAGATAGTCGACGGCGGTGACGGTCTCACCGCGCTCCCAGACCGCACGCAACCCGGGGTCCACCCGGTCGCGCGTGCCTTCCGGGAAGCCGGACAGCATGGTGGCCGCGCCGGCCGCCCACAGCAGTTCGAACGCCTCGCGCGGATCCTCGAAGCCCGGATCGGCGGCGCCGACCGTGAGCTCGGCCTCGGCCAGGCGAGCCACCGCCGCGTCGACGATCGCGACGACCTCGGCGTCCACCTCGGCGTAGCCGAGCGTCGGCGAGTACGCCACGCGCAATCCCCGCACGTCGCGCTGCATCTCCGCCCGAAACGCGGTGAGCGTGGGAGCCAGTGCGGTGGGGTCGCGCGGATCCGGCAGCGACAGGATGTCCATCAGCAGCGCCGCGTCCTCGACGGTGCGCGTCATCGGGCCCGCGTGCGCCAGCGGACCGAACGGGCTGGCCGGGAACAGCGGAATCCGGCCGTAGGTGGGCTTGAACCCGACGATGCCGCAGAAGGCGGCCGGGATGCGCACGCTGCCACCGCCGTCCGTGCCCACCGAGACCGGGCCCATGCCCGCGGCGACGGCCGCGGCGCTGCCGCCGGAGGAGCCGCCCGCCGTGGTGGACGGATCGGCCGGATTGCGGGTGACACCTGCCAGCGGGCTGTCGGTGACCGCCTTCCAGGCGATCTCCGGGGTGGTGGTCTTGCCGAGGAAGACCATGCCGTCTTCGCGCAGCCGCGCGGCCACCGGGCTGTCCACCGGCCACGGTCCGGCCGGATCGATCGACGTCGACCCGCGCCGGGTGGGCCAGCCCTCGGTCAGGAACACGTCTTTGATCGAGATCGGCACACCGTCGAGCAGACCGCGGGCGTGACCGGACTGCCAGCGGGCCTCGGAATCCTTCGCCTGCACCAGGGCGCGATCGGGGTCGACGAGACAGAAGGCGTTGAGCGCGCCGTCGCGGTCGGCGATCGCGCGCAGGATCGCCTCGGTCGCCTCCACGGGCGACAACGCGCCCGCCGCGTAGGCGGAGACCAGCTCGACCGCGGTCATGGCGGTCGGGTCGGTGGGTTGGTTCTTGTCGGGGTAGCTCATGGATGGGCTCCTTCAGCCGGGCACGTACCCCAGCCTTTTGTCGACCACGTTGTCCAGCGGACGTCCGGCGATCCAGTTGTCGAAGTTCTCGGTGAATGCGTCGACGATCTCGGTGCGCCATCCGATGAAATCACCGGAGTTGTGCGGGGTGATCCGGACGTTCGGCAGTTCCCACAGGGGGTGATCGGCGGGGAGCGGCTCGGGGTCCACCACATCGAGCGCCGCCGCGGCGATCGATCCGGTGCGCAGCGCGGCAACGAGATCGTCGGTCACAACGAGTTCCCCACGGCCGACGTTGACAAACCTGGCGTGCGGTTTCATCGCGGTGAAGGCGGCGGCGTCGAACATGTTCCTGGTCTGCTCGGTGAGCGGGGCGATCGCGACGACGTAATCGGCACCGGCCAGTTCGGCATGCAGATCGGTGGCGACCTCGCCGAAATCCGGATCCGCAGCGCGCTCGCGCCTGCCCACCGCGCGCACGGTCATCCCGACCGCGCGCAGCAACCGGGCGATATGGCGTCCGATCGAGCCGGTGCCGACGATCAGCGCCGTCGCCCCCGCGACTCGTTCGGATTCCCGATGCCGCCACTCGTGCCGCTGTTGCAGCAGCAGCGAGCCGGACAGGTCCTTGGCGAAACCGAGGATCTGGCCGAGCACGTATTCGGCGATCGCTGCGTCGAAGACGCCTCGGGTGTTGGTCACCACCACGTCACTCGCCCGCAATTCGGGAAACATCGCCGGGTCGACGCCGGTCGAGCCCATGTGCACCCATCGCAAGCGGTCGGCGGCATGCCAGGCGCCGGGCAGCGCCCGCGTACGGAAGTCGTAGACGAACAAGACCTCCGCTCCGCGCAGGGCGTCCGCCAATCCGGGCGCCTCGGTGTACCTGATGGTGGCGCGGCCTGCTACTCGGTCCATTCGCTCGGCGTCGGGCACACTGTCACTGTGCAGGACGACGACAATCGGGCCCTGTTCCACATTGACACACTAAGATCACATCGTATGATTGTCAACAATCCGATCGTGTTCGGAGGTCGTCCCGGCTGAGCGCGAGAGGGGCCGTAGTGGATCTGAGCTTTCCCGACCTCGAGGGGCCTGTGGCCCAACGAGGCATCGGGATCATCGCACCGTTCGATCTCGCACTCGAACGAGAGCTCTGGCGCTGGGCGCCACTGGATGTGAGTCTGCATCTGGCGCGCACCCCCTACGAGCCGGTCCCGGTCTCGCTGGAGATGGCCGAATTGGTGTCCGACGCGGCGCATCTCACCGCGGCCACGCACAACGTGCTGCACGTGGAACCCGAAGTCGTGGCGTACCTGTGCACGTCGGGCAGTTTCATCAAAGGCCTCGCCTACGAGAAATCGCTACGCGACACCATCTGCCGGGCCGGGGCGCAGGACGCGGTCACCACCTCGGGCGCGTTGCTCGAAGCGATCCGCCATCTGGACCTCACCCGGATCTCGGTGCTCACCCCCTACGACGAGATCCTGACCCACCGGCTGCACGAATTCCTCGCCGAGGCCGGGTGTTCGGTGGTGCGCTCCGACCACCTCGGGCTCGGCGGCGGCATCTGGAAGGTCAGCTACCGCACGATCGCCGAACGCATCGTCGGCGCCGACGATCCCGAGGCCCAGGCCGTCTTCGTCAGCTGTACCAACCTGCCGACCTACGACGTGATAGAGCCGCTGGAGAAGGCACTCGGCAAACCGGTGCTCACCGCCAACCAGCTCACCATGTGGGCCTGTCTCGGCCGGATGAAGCTGCCGATGATGGGTCCCGGCAAGTGGCTGCTCAACGTTTTCTGAAGGAAGAACATCGCATGGACGCACCCACCGTCGGTTTCATCTACCCAGACCACGCCGCCGAGGACGACTACCCGCTCGCGGCGGCGGCGATCGGCGCGCACCTTCCGGTGGCCCACATCTACGGCACCGATCTGCACGCCGTACCCGAACTGCTCGAGCTGGGCAGCCCCGAGAAACTGCGCCTCGGCGCCTCCTTGCTCGCCCCGCACCGCCCGGACGCGATCGTGTGGGCCTGCACCTCAGGCAGTTTCGTCTACGGGCCCGAGGGCGCCCGCGACCAGGTGCGCGCGCTGGCCGAAGTCGCGGGCGTGCCCGCGACCAGCACCAGCATCGCGTTCGCCGACGCCGTGCACGCGCTCGGACTGCGCACCGTCGCCATCGCCGCCAGCTATCCCGACGAAGTCGCCCGGCTGTTCGTGGAATTCCTCGCCGACGCGGGAATCGACGTCGTCTCGATGTCCAGCGCGGGCATCGACACCGCCGCCGAGGTCGGCACCCTCACCCCGGCCCAGGTGCTGCGGCTGGCGGCGGACAACGACCACCCGGATGCGCAGGCGCTGCTCATCCCCGACACCGCGATGCACACCATGGCGGTGCTGCCGGACCTGGAGGCTACGCTGGGCAAACCGGTGCTCACAGCCAATCAGGTCACCATCTGGGCGGGTCTGCGGCTGGCCGGCGCCGAGCCGGTCGTTCCCGGCCTCGGCACGTTGTTCGCGGAAAGGCAGATCGATGTCCGTCGTTGATTTCGAGCCGGTGAATCGGCAGTCGACCGCGGAGATGATCGCCGATCGGCTCCGCGAGGCGATCATGCGCGGCAGTCTCGCGCCCGGCTCGCAGCTCGGCGAAGCCGACCTGGCCGCGCAATTCGCGGTCTCCCGCGGGCCGGTGCGCGAGGCGATGCAGCGTCTGGTGTCCGAGGGCCTGCTGCACAGCATCCGCCACCGCGGCATCTTCGTCATCGAACTGAGCCTCGACGACGTCGTCGACATCTACCGCGCCAGGACGGCGCTGGAGGGCGGCGCGCTGGATCTGATCCTGCACAGCCGCCGCGCGATCGCCTACGAGGCGCTCGGGGCCAGCGTCGAGGAGATGGTCACCTGCGCCGAACGCGGTGACGCCGTGGGGGTGTCCGAGGCCGACCAGGCCTTCCACGAGGCGCTGGTGGAGAGCGCCGCCAGTCCCCGGCTGGTACGCGCGGCCCGCACCCTGCTGATCGAGACGCGAATGTGCCTGGGCGCCTTGCAGACCACCTACCCGGACCTGCGGGAACAGGCCCGGGAACACGTCGACCTGCGCGAGGCGATCGGCACCGCCGACCCCGCGCGCGCCCGGGCCCTGCTCGTGGAGCACATGGACGACGCCGTGCAGCGCCTGCGCCACCAGATCGGCGGCTAGACCCGGCATCACGTCCGCCACCTTCGCCGCCGTTACCCGCCCACGGCCGCCGCAGGCGACCAGCCCACACTGTACGGATTCTCCTGAGCGACAGGGCTTACCGGAACCGCGCCGGGATCTGTCGATACGACACCGGCATGGATCAAAGGTTGGCCGGACGGACGACCATCACCGAGGACGCGCGATTACCGGACTCCCGCAGCAGGGCGATGGCGCGGCCTGCCGGGTCGATGGCGGCATAGACGCCGGAAAGCCCGGCCGGGGCGAGCCAGCGGCCGTTGCGCAGGTCGTCGGCTTGCGTATCGTCGATGTCCCGGTGCGGGAAGGCGGTCCGGACCGCGGCGTCCATGTCGAGGCTCAGCGGCGGCGCGCCTGATTCCGCGGCGGCGGCCAGCTCGTCCAGGGTGCGGGCGTGCTCGAGGGTGAACGGCCCGACCCTGGTTCGGCGCAACGCGGTCAGGTGGCCGCCGACGCCCAGCGCTGCGCCGAGATCGCGGGCCAGTGCCCGCACATAGGTGCCCGAGGAGCATTCGACCACCACGTCCAGGTCGGCGAAATCGCCGAGATCGCGCCGGGCGAGCACGTCGAACCGCGACACCGTGACGGGGCGGGCGGCCAGCTGCACGTCTTCGCCCGCGCGGTGGCGGGCGTAGGCGCGCTCACCGTTCACCTTGATCGCGCTCACCGTGGCAGGCACCTGGTCGATGTTCCCGGTGAGTTCGGCTGTGCACGCGGCGATGTCGTCGTCGGTGAGGTGAACGGACGAGGTGGTCGTGAGCACCTCGCCCTCGGCGTCGTCGGTGCTGGTCGACTGCCCGAGCCGGATGGTCGCGGTGTACGCCTTGGTCGTGAGGGTGAGCAGGCCGAGCAGTTTGGTCGCGCGCTCCACACCGAGCACGAGCACACCGGTCGCCATCGGGTCGAGGGTTCCTGCGTGGCCGATCTTCTTGGTGCGCAGCAGCTTCCGGCATTTCGCGACGACGTCGTGGCTGGTCCAGCCGCCGGCCTTGTCGATGACGAGCAGCCCACCGAGTCCGTCCATCAGACGTGCGCGATCGCGGTCAGGATGTACCCGTCGGTGATCAGCCAACGGCCGTCGAACGAGTGCAGCGGCGGCCCACCGTCGGTGGTCTGCCCCGGCACCAGCAATTCGGTCCGGAAACTGCCGCGCCCGGAATCGGCGGAGCTGTCCTCGATCTCGAAGGTGATGTGCGCGTCCTCGAAGCCCAGCCAGCGCACCGTCAGGGGGAACCACGCCTTGTAGGTGGCTTCTTTGGCGCAGAACAGCAACCGGTCCAAATGCAGCTCAGAATCGGTGGTCTTCAGCCATTCCCGCTCCTGGGGCAGACTGACCGAGTCCAGCACACCGTCCGGCAACGTGGCGTGCGGCTCGGCGTCGATGCCGATGGAACGGAACCGCAGCTTGTGGCCCAGCGCGGCGGCCTGGTAGCCGTCACAGTGGGTCAGGCTGCCGACGATCCCGCGCGGAAAGACCGGAGCGCCGCGCTCGCCTTTGCCGATGGCGACCGGCGGCTCGCCGAGCTGCGTAAGCGCCAGCCGGGCGCAGTGCCGCGCGCCGATGAAGTCACGGCGCCGCTTTTCCACCGACTTGGCGATCAGATGCTCCTCCGCTGGATGCGGCCGCAGATCCTCCGGGTACGCCAGCAGCTCGGCCGAGGCCACCCCCGTGGGCAGAATGTTCTCGATCATCATCGACGAGCGTAGTCGAGCCCCACCGGACGGGATCGCAGCGCCATGTGCCGCGCGACTATGCCAGTCCGCGCCGCTGCTGCGCTTTGCTGCGCATCTCCGCGGCGGCGGCTTCCATCTCGGGAGTCACCTGGAAGTGCCCGCCCCACTTGTTCAACGTGCCCGGCGGGTACTGCGGGGTCGGCAGGATCTGGCGCAGCAACCGCTCGGGCAGGCCACGGCGCTGCCATTCGCGCGGGTAGCCCAGCGAGACCTCCTCGAACCGGACGCCGTCGTAGTGCGAGGTGCGCGGGATGTGCAGGTGGCCGTAGACCGAGCACACCACGTTGTAGCGGGTGTGCCAGTCCGCGGTCAGCTCGGTGCCGCACCACAGCGCGAACTCGGGGTAGAACAGCACATCGGTCGGCTGCCGGACCAGGGGGAAGTGGTTGATCAGGACGACCGGGGTATCGGGGGCGAGCGCGTCGAGCTTGCGCTTGGTCACCTGCACCCGGGCGTGGCACCACGCGTCCCTGGTCAGATACGGCTCCGGCGAGAGCAGGAATTCGTCGGTCGCCACCACGTTGCGCTCGCGGGCGATCGCCAGACCCTCCGCCTTGGTGGTGGCTCCCTCCGGCAGGAACGAGTAGTCGTACAGCAGGAACATCGGCGCCAGCGTGACCGCGCCGCCGTGCTCCTCGGCGCCCGCGCCCCGCCATACCGGAAAGGGGTCCTCCGGCGTGAGGACGTCGAGGTCACGGCACATCGACACCAAGTAGTCGTAGCGTGCCACCCCGGACATCTGCACCGGATCCTTGGCCGTCGTCCACAGCTCGTGATTGCCCGGCACCCAGATCACCTTGGCGAAGCGGCGGCGCAGCAGCTCCAGCGCCCACCGGATGTCCTCGGTCTTCTCCCCCACGTCGCCGGCCACGATGAGCCAGTCCTCCGGCGAGTCCGCCTTGATCTGCTCGACGACCGGCCGATTCCCCTGGTGCCCGACATGAATGTCGCTCACCGCCATCAACTTGGGTATCACCACACCTACCTTGGCACATCCGTCCGGATTCGCGCGCACCGACCGAGCCGGGTGTCGGTCACCTCGGCATCTCGGCGCCGACCGAGGCCCACCGGCCCGACAGCGCCCGCCACGCGACGGCGATCAGCCGCAACAGCATGAACGCCCCGAGACCGGACCAGATTCCGGCGACGCCCCAGTCGAAGGCCAGCGACATCCAGATGGCGGGCAGGAAACCGAGCATTGCCGCACCGAGCGTGGTGGTACGCAGATACGCCGCGTCGCCGGCGCCGAGCAGCACGCCGTCGAGGGCGAAGACGATGCCCGCCACCGGAATGAGCGCGACGAAGAACCACCACACCACATGGGCGCGCTCGAGCACTTCGGCGTCTTCGGTGAACAGCGCCGGAATCGCCACCGCTCCCGCCGCGAAGCAGGCGGCGAGCCCGAGGCTGAAGATCTCCGACCAGCGGGTCACGCGCCGCGCGATCCCGCGGGCGCCGGTGGCGTCACCCGCGCCGAGAGCGGCACCGGTGAGCGTCTGCGCGGCGATGGCCAGCGCGTCCAGGGCCAGCGCCAGGAAGTTCCACAGTTGCAGCACCAACTGGTGGGCCGCCACCGACGCGGCGCCGAAACGCGCGGCGACCGCCGCCGCCGAGACGAAGCACGCCTGGAAGGCGAAGCTGCGGGCGATGAGGTCGCGCCCGAGCACGAGTTGGGCCCGCATGACCGACCGATGTGGGGCGAGCGGAACTCGTTCGCGGATCAGCGCGTCGAGGAACAGGACGGCGGTGACGATCTGCCCCGCCACGTTCGCCACGGCCGAGCCGGGCAGGCCCAGGTGCGGTGCGCCGAACAGACCGTGCACCAGCGCGGGGCAGAGCACGCCCGACACCGCGAGTCCGGCGACCACGAAGACCAACGGCCTGCGCGTCTCCTGGACGCCACGCATCCACCCGTTCCCGGCCATGGACAGCAGGATCAGCGGCACGCCGAACAGGGCGATCCGCACCCAGCCCAGGGCTTCTTCCGCGATCTCCCCACCACCCGCGATGGCGCTGGTCACCGGTACGGCGAAAGCCTGGACCAGCACGAGGATCGCGACGCCGACGGCGACCGCGATCCAGCTGGCCTGCACACCCTCGGCGACGGCTCCCCGGTGGTCGCCCGCGCCGTGGCGACGCGCCGAGCGCGCGGTGGTGCCGTAGGACAGGAAGGTCAGCTGCGAACTCGTCTGCGCCAGAATCAGCCCGCCGACGGCCAGACCGGCCAGCGCGAGCGCCCCGAGCCTGCCGACCACGGCCAGATCGAACAGCAGGTAGATCGGTTCGGCCACCAGCACACCGAGGGTAGGCAACGCGATGCCGAGAATGCGCTTCGGTCCGGCAGCGGCGGCACGGTCCACACGCGCAGGCTCCGCCCCATCCACGAGCGAAGCCGGGTCACCGATCTCCGCGTCGCTGCATCCCTGCGCGTTCACGAACACCTCCCCGGGACCACCATCGTTCCGCTCACGCTCCACCTCGGCAGGTGCCACTGACAACCACGGCAGCGTGCGGCAGGCATCATCCGACCCCCGCTTCCGGACGAGCGGGGCGACGCCCCGACGACGTCACGGCCACCGCGCGGGCGCCCCGGCACGGCGCCACTACCGACGGCCACGCCTCATCCGAGGGCGGCCAGCAGCGCACCGACCAGATCGCCGGGCGTGCCGTACGCGGTGTATCCGGCGGCGAAACGGTGGCCGCCGCCGCCCAGCGCTGTCGCCACCTCCGCGACGTCCACCCCGTCGCCCGCGAACGATCCGCTGTCGCGCGA
The DNA here is from genome assembly GCF_001612985.1 of Nocardia gamkensis NBRC 108242. Taxonomy (GTDB): domain Bacteria; phylum Actinomycetota; class Actinomycetes; order Mycobacteriales; family Mycobacteriaceae; genus Nocardia; species Nocardia gamkensis. Next base: position 51,229 of record NZ_BDBM01000054.1, read on the forward strand.
GCGCAGCGACACCGTCCACCGGTCCGGCACGACGCGGGATTGCTTGAATACCGCGGCGATTCCGGCTTCGGCGGTCGTGCGCACGATGTCGATCACGCTCTCGACTTCCTCCGACCGCACGTCGTCGATGTCGTCGCGACGCACGAACGCGTATACCAGCCCCACACCGCCGCGGACCTCCGGAACGAGTTGCGCCGTGCCCAGCACCCGCGACAACATGGGCAGCCACCCGAACGGGTGGGTGTCCATCAAAGTGCGAGCGATGTCCGCGCCGTCGATTCCGGTGGCCAGCAGCCGTTCCGCGAGTTCGTGGGTACCCGGCCGCACCCACCGGAACGAGCCGGTGTCGGTGACCAGACCGGCATAGAGGCAATGCGCGACATCCGCGTCGATCGGCACGCCCCACGCGTCGAGCACCCGCGCGACGAGGCTCGTGGTGGACTCGGCGCCGGGATCGACCACGTTGATCGCGCCGAAGGAGGTGTTCGAGCGATGGTGATCGATCACCATTGTCGTTGCGGCGCCGGGCAATCGGTCGGCGAGCGCGCCCAACCGGGTCGCGCTGCCGCAGTCGACGGCGATCAGCAGGTCCACCTCCGCACGCACCTCGGCGGGCGCCACCAGGTGCCGCACGCCGGGCAGCGACCGCATCGACACGGGTAACTCCGCCGGTTCGGCGAAGGACACCTGTACCGGGATCCCGCGCCGGTGCAGCACCAGCGCCAGCGCGAGACCACTTCCCACGGTGTCCGCATCGGGCTGCACATGGCAGACGATGGTCACCGAGCGCGCGGCGTCCAACGCCGCCACGGCCACATCCAGATCGGCCGTTTCCCGCATCGTCGTCATCGACTACCGCATGTCACTCGTCGGTGTCGCGTTCGACCTTGTAGGGGTCGGCGTCACCCGCGGGCCTGGCCGTGGCGGCCACCTTGGCGACCTCGTCGTCCGCGGCCCGCGCCCTGGCGAGCAGTTCCTCCATCTGCCGTGCCGCGTCGGGCACGGTGTCCAGTACGAATGCCAGCGTCGGGGTGAATTTGACCCCCGTTCCCGCGCCCACTTTGGAGCGCAGGACGCCCTTGGCCTTCTCCAGGCCGATCGCCGCACCTTCGTAATCGGGCTCGGCGTCGAGGGTTTCGCCCATCACGGTGTAGTACACCGTCGCCTCCCGGAGATCGCCGGTGACCTTGGCGTCGGTGATGGTCACGAAACGCAGCCGCGGGTCCTTCACCTCGTATTCGATCGCGGTCGCGACGATCGAGGAGATCCGCTTGGCGAGTCGGCGTGCCCTGGCTTGGTCCACCATGGCCGTTTCCTCCTCACTCTCAACTCTGTTCGATGGCGGTCGGAGCGCGGACCGGTGTCGCCACCGGAGCTCCGTCCTCCGCGCCGTCGCTGCGCCGGTCAGTCTTCGGGCCCGAAGATCCGGCGGCGCACCGCCAGCAACTGTAACTCCGGACGGGACGCGACGTGCCGTTCACATTTGTCCAGCACCTCGGTCAGGTGATCCATGCCTGCGCTGACCATGGCCACGCCCAGTAGCGAGCGACGGTATAGATCGTGTTCCCCACCTTCGGCGGCACTCACACCGAAACGCTGCAATTCGGCCAGAATCGGCCGGATCACCGAGCGCTTCTGTTTCAGTGAATGCACATCGCCGAGCAGCAGGTCGAACTCCAGTGCACCCAGGTACACCCACACCCTCCACTGTCAGGAAGACCGGCCGGACGCCGCGCACGTCGCGCGGCGTCCGGATTTCGTCTCGGTCTATCAGTCGCGCGGCTTCTCGCGCAGCTCGTAGGCCTCGATGATGTCGCCTTCCTTGATATCGGAGTAGGTGACCGTCATACCGCATTCGAAGCCCTCGCGGACCTCGGTGACGTCGTCCTTCTCCCGGCGCAGCGACGAGATCGTCGTCGTCTCGGCGATCACCACGTTGTCGCGGAGCAAGCGCGCCTTGGCGTTGCGCTTGACCGAACCCGACGTGACCATGCAACCGGCGATGTTGCCGATCTTCGATGAACGGAAGATCGCCCTGATCTCGGCCCGGCCCAGCTCGACCTCTTCGTAGATCGGCTTGAGCATGCCCTTGAGGGCCTTCTCGATCTCGTCGATGGCCTGGTAGATCACCGAGTAGTACCGGATGTCGACACCCTCGCGGTTGGCCAGCTCGGTGGCCTTGCCCTCGGCGCGGACATTGAATCCGATGATGATCGCGTTCGATGCCGAAGCCAGGTTGACGTTGGTCTCGGTGACGCCACCGACGCCGCGGTCGATCACCCGCAGACGCACCTCGTCGCCCACCTGGATCTGGAGCAGCGCCTCCTCGAGGGCCTCGACCGTACCCGAGTTGTCGCCCTTGAGGATCAGGTTCAGCTCGCTGGTCTCCTTCAGCGCGGCATCCAGATCTTCCAGGCTGATCCGCTTGCGGCTGCGTGCGGCCAGCGCGTTGCGCTTGCGCGCATTGCGCCGGTCGGCGATCTGCCGGGCGATCCGGTCCTCGTCGACCACGAGCAGGTTGTCACCGGCGCCGGGCACCGACGTGAAGCCGACCACCTGGACGGGCCGCGACGGCAGTGCCGCCTCGACGTCGTCGCCGTGCTCGTCGACCATTCGGCGCACGCGGCCGTAGGCGTCTCCCGCCACGATCGAGTCGCCGACCCGCAGGGTGCCGCGCTGGATCAGCACGGTCGCCACCGGGCCCCGACCGCGGTCGAGGTGCGCCTCGATGGCCACACCCTGCGCGTCCATGTCCGGGTTGGCCCGCAGGTCCAGCGCCGCGTCCGCGGTCAGCAGGACCGCCTCGAGCAGCGCATCGATGTTGATGTTCTGCCTGGCGGAGATGTCGACGAACATGGTCTCGCCGCCGTATTCCTCGGCGACCAGGCCGTACTCGGTGAGCTGCTGACGAACCTTCTGCGGGTTCGCGCCTTCCTTGTCGATCTTGTTGACCGCCACCACGATCGGCACGTCGGCCGCCTGCGCGTGGTTGATCGCCTCCACCGTCTGCGGCATGACGCCGTCGTCGGCGGCGACCACCAGGATCGCGATGTCGGTGGCCTTCGCACCGCGGGCACGCATGGCGGTGAACGCCTCGTGACCGGGGGTGTCGATGAAGGTGATGAGCCGGTCCTCGTCGCCCAGATGGGTGAGCACCTGGTAGGCGCCGATGTGCTGGGTGATGCCACCGGCCTCGCCCTCGCGGACGTTCGCCTTGCGGATGGTGTCCAGCAGTCGGGTCTTACCGTGGTCGACGTGACCCATGACGGTCACCACCGGCGGACGCTGTTCGAGGTCTTCCTCGCCGCCCTCGTCCTCGCCGTAGGTGAGGTCGAACGACTCCAGCAGCTCACGGTCCTCGTCCTCGGGGCTGACCACGTGGACGACGTAGTTCATCTCGCTGCCGAGCAGCTCGAGGGTCTCGTCGTTCACCGACTGGGTCGCGGTGACCATCTCACCGAGGTTGAACAGGGCCTGGACCAGCGCGGCCGGGTTCGCGTCGATCTTCTCCGCGAAGTCCGACAGCGACGCGCCGCGGGCGAGCCGGATGATCTCGCCGTTGCCGCGCGGCAGCCGCACGCCGCCGACGGCGGGCGCCTGCATCGAGTCGTACTCTTGCCGCTTCTGCCGCTTCGACTTGCGGCCACGACGGGGAGCGCCACCGGGACGGCCGAACGCGCCTGCCGCGCCACCGCGGCCACCGGGACCACCCGGACGACCGCCGCCACCACCGCCACCGGGACGACCGCGGAAACCACCGGCCGCGCCGCCACCGGCACCGGGCGCACCGGCACCCGCACCGGGGGCGCCGCCGCCACCACCGCGGTAGCCACCGCCGCCGCCCCCGCCGGGACGACCCGCACCGGCGCCACCGGGGCGCCCGGGACGACCGGCGCCGGGGCCTCCGGCGCCACCCGGACGCGCCGCACGCGACGGCATCGCACCGGGATTCGGGCGGGGCGGCATCGAGCCGGGACTCGGCCGCGGGCCACCGGGACGCGGACCACCCTGACCGGGGGCCGGACGGGGACCGCCCTGAGCCGGACCCGGACGCGGGCCACCCTGAGCCGGACCCGGACGGGGACCGCCCTGAGCCGGACCCGGACGCGGGCCACCCTGAGCCGGACCCGGACGCGGACCACCCTGACCGGGGGCCGGACGCGGCGCGGGACGCTCGGGAGCCGACGAATAGGGGTTGTTACCGACGCGCGGGGTCTTCGGCCCCGGACGCG
>NZ_BDBM01000055.1 GCF_001612985.1 Nocardia gamkensis NBRC 108242
TCACTCCGAACATTTTCGGAACTTCAGTGAGGCAACTTTTCCAGCTTAGCTCAGTAGTGAACCCAGTTGCAAACCGGGGTCGCGATCGAGCCATGTGAGCGTCAGGCGCTCCTCGTCCTACCTCGTTTCCCTGGCCTCCGGCTCAGCGTTTCCGCTCAGCTCCTGGGCCCCGGGTCGGTGTCCGTGTCGCTCTGACTTGGAATAAGTTACGTGTCTGCGTGCACGATGTCAAATCCCCTGGTCATCACGGGTTTTCAGGGAAACGATCGATAACTCGCGCCCATCGGGATGGGCGCGAGCGCTCAATCCGCGGCGCCGACGCGCGTGACATCGCCGCCCAGCTCCTGCAGCTGCTCGACGAAATTCGGATACCCGCGATCGATATGGAAGACGTCGTGCACTTCGGTGGTCCCGTCGGCGACCAAGCCCGCGAGCACCAGACCCGCGCCGGCCCGGATGTCCGAGGACCACACCGGAGCACTCGACAGCCGGGGAATCCCGCGCACCACCGCGTGGTGCCCATCGGTGCGCGCGTCGGCGCCGAGCCGGATCATCTCTTCCACGAACCGGAAGCGCGCCTCGAAGATGTTCTCGGTGATCATCGAGGTTCCGTCCGCGATGGACGCCAGCCCGATGGCCATCGGCTGCAAGTCGGTCGGGAAACCGGGGAACGGCAGGGTCGAGAAGTTCACCGCGCGCGGGCGCTCGGCTTGGACCACCCGGAAGCCGTCCTGCTCGAACGAGATGCGCGCCCCCGCGGACCGCAGCTTGTCGAGCACCAGCGACAGATGCTTGGGGTTCACGCCCGTGACGCGGATGTCGCCGAGGGTCATCGCGGCGGCGATGCCCCACGTCGCGGCCACGATGCGGTCCCCGATGACGCGGTGGGTTGTCGGCGCGAGACGCTCGACGCCCTGGATGGTGAGCACCGAGGTGCCCGCGCCGCTGATCCGCGCGCCCATCCGGACGAGCATGTTGCACAGGTCGACGATGTCCGGTTCGCGCGCGGCGTTGTCGATCACCGTCTCGCCCTCGGCCAGCACCGCCGCCATGAGGATGTTCTCGGTCGCGCCGACCGAGGGGAAGTCGAGCCGGATCCGGGCGCCTTGCAGCTCGTCGGCCTTGGCCACCACGCAACCGTGCTCGATCTCGCTGGTCGCGCCGAGCAGGCGCAGGCCTGCCTGATGCATGTCGAGCGGGCGGGAGCCGATGGCGTCACCGCCGGGCAGTGCGACGACGGCGCGCTTGCACCGCGCCATCAGCGGCCCCAGCACGCACACCGACGCGCGGAACTGCGTCACCGCGGGGAAGTCCGCGTGGTACTTCGGTTCGGCGGGCGTGGTGATGGACACCGTCCCGCCGTCGATGGCCACGTCGCAGCCGAGGCCGCGCAGCACATCGCCCATCAGCGGCACGTCGAGGATGTCCGGGCAGTTCGTGATCGTGGTGGTGCCCTCGGCGAGCAGCGCAGCGGCCATCAGTTTGAGGACGCTGTTCTTGGCGCCCCCCACCGTGACCTCACCGACGAGTCGATTTCCGCCGGTAACCAAAAACCGTTCCATGCCGCCTCTCCGCGTATTCGGCGCACTGTTGGTGCAAGGATAGTTGGGGCGGCGCACTACGGTGCCGCCTCTCCACGACTCCCCTCGCCTCCGGACGTTTTCGCCGTTGGAGCGAGTGCCGCGAGATGGGCGCGTTCTGTGGTCGACGGGGTGGTCCCGACGCCTTGCCGGCAATACCCCGTGATCGCCCGGGTACTCGCCTGCGGTCCTACGCGATCAGGCGCTCGGCGGTTCCCCGCCGGGCTTCCACAGGATATCGCCGCCGGGATTGGCCACCCGGCTCAGGATGAACAGCAGGTCCGAGAGGCGATTGAGGTACTTGGCCGGCAGCACCTCGGTGTCCTCCGGATGCGCCTCGATCGCCGCCCACGCCGAGCGCTCCGCTCGGCGCGCCACCGTCCGGGCGGTGTGCAGCAGGGCAGCCAGCGGCGTACCGCCGGGGAGGATGAACGAATCGAGCGCGGGCAACGCGGTGTTGAACTCGTCGCACCATGCCTCGAGCCGGTCGATGTAGGGCTGAGTGACCCGCAGCGGCGCATACTTCGGTTCCGCCACGACGGGTGTGGAGAGGTCCGCGCCTGCGTCGAACAAATCGTTCTGTATCTGCCGCAGTACCGCGAGCATCGTCGCGTCGGGCCCACCGAGGGCGATCGCCACACCGATGGCGGCGTTCGTCTCATCGCAGTCGGCGTAGGCCACCAAGCGTGGGTCGGTCTTCGCGACCCGGGAGAAGTCGCTCAATCCCGTGGTCCCGTCATCACCGGTCCGGGTGTAGATCCGGGTCAAATGCACGCTCACAGCACAACCCTAGCGGGCGCGGCCGGACCGGGTCCGCCGAGAGCTACAGACCCGGCATCCGCCGCGTCCGGTCGGACGGGCGGGATTCCACCCAGGACAGGAAGGCGGTCAGGGAATCGCGATCCAAGGCGAGTTCGAAGTCGCCCGAGCGGTCCGACACCGCGATCACGGCGATGTCGTCGGTCATGATGTCGTACTCGTCGCCGCGCGGACCCCGGCGATCCCCGATCTCGATGCCCTGCCGCCGAATGGCGGAGTCCGGGCCGAGTTTGAGGCTGGTGAGTTTGAAGAAGACCAGACGGTCCTCGTCGTAGCGGATCAATCCGTGGCGCCATCCTTGACCGCCGCGAGCGGGCAGGACACGCAGGATCGCGGCGGTTCCGCCGCGCCGCAACATGATGAGGCGGTAAGTCGAGGCAAGCGCGAGGAACACGAGCGTGAGCACCAGAATGATCAGGAGAACCATCCCGGTTTGCAATGCTGTTCGTCCCTTCGCTACGCCGCCGTGTGGTCCACACGGCATTCGATTGGCGGGTGTTCGCAGGCCCTTCGTGGTGACGTGGACTGCAGCTCGGCGAGCCTGATGTTCACACCGCGTGCGGTCATTCAACCACGGCACCGAGTTTACAAATGGCCCGGCCGTGTCCGACTCGCCTGAAAGACGCTGTCGGCGGTGAAGAGACTCTTCACCGCCGACAGCCGTCGTGCTCGAAAACAGGTTGTAACTACGCGTTCGCCGTCTGTTCGACCGCGCGCACGCGGGCCTGAGCCGCCTTCTGCTGCTCTTCGCTGGCGTCGGAGTCGGCCAGCACCCGGCGGGCCTCCTCGACGTCCACCTCGTCGGCGAATTCCGCCGACTCGGCCAGCACCCGAACCGAGTTCGCGGTCACCGAGAAGAATCCGCCGTGCACCGCGGCGACGACCCGCTGACCGTCGGTGTCCACGATCGTCACGATGCCGCCCTCGACCAGCTGGCCGAGCAACGGTTCGTGGCCGGCCATGATGCCGATCTGGCCCTCGGTGGTCTGCGCGCTGACGAACGACGCCTGGCCGGACCAGAGCAATCGTTCGACCGCGACGAGATCGACTGACATTTCCGCCATCGGTGACTACTTTCCGAGGATCTTCTTGGCGGCCTTCTCGACGTCGTCGAGACCACCGCAGCTGTTGAAGGCCTGCTCGGGATAGCTGTCGAACTCACCCTTGCAGACGCGGTCGAAGTCGTCGATGGTCTGCTCCAGCGGCACGACCGAACCCGGCTGACCGGTGAACTTCTCGGCCACGATGAAGTTCTGGCCGAGGAACTTCTCCAGACGACGGGCGCGGCCGACGAGGACCTTGTCCTCCTCGGACAGCTCGTCCATACCGAGGATGGCGATGATGTCCTGCAGTTCCTTGTACTTCTGCAGGATCCGCTTCACCTCGTTGGCGACCCGGAAGTGCCGGTCGCCGACGATCGAGGCCTCCAAGATGCGGGAGGTCGAGGTCAGCGGGTCGACGGCCGGGTAGATGCCCTTCTGCGAGATCGGGCGGGAGAGCTCGGTCGTCGCGTCGAGGTGGGCGAAGGTGGTCGCCGGAGCCGGGTCGGTGTAGTCGTCGGCGGGCACGTAGATGGCCTGCAGCGAGGTGATGGACCGGCCACGAGTCGAGGTGATGCGCTCCTGCAGCTCACCCATCTCGTCGGCCAGCGTGGGCTGGTAACCGACGGCGGAGGGCATGCGGCCGAGCAGGGTCGACACCTCGGAACCGGCCTGGGTGAACCGGAAGATGTTGTCGATGAACAGCAGCACGTCCTGGTGCTGCACGTCGCGGAAGTACTCGGCCATGGTCAGCGCCGAGAGGGCGACGCGCATACGGGTGCCCGGCGGCTCGTCCATCTGACCGAAGACGAGGGCGGTGTCCTGGAGGACGCCCATCTCCTCCATCTCCAGGTGCAGGTCGGTGCCCTCACGGGTGCGCTCGCCGACACCGGCGAACACGGAGGTGCCGGAGAACTCCCGCGCGATACGGGTGATCATCTCCTGGATCAGAACGGTCTTGCCGACACCGGCGCCACCGAACAGACCGATCTTGCCACCCTTCACGTACGGGGTGAGCAGGTCGATGACCTTGATGCCCGTTTCGAGCAGCTCGGTCTTGCCCTCGAGCTGGTCGAACGACGGCGGCTTGCGGTGGATGCCCCACTGCTCGCCGTCGCGGCCGAGGCCGGGGGTGTCCAGGCAGTCGCCCAGCGCGTTGAAGACGTGGCCCTTGACCACGTCGCCGACGGGCACCGAGATCGGCTTGCCGGTGTCGGTGACGGTGGCGCCGCGGACCAGGCCGTCGGTCGGCTGCATCGAGATGGTGCGCACGATGCCGTCGCCGAGGTGCTGGGCGACCTCGAGGGTCAGGGTCTTGGCCACCGAGGTCAGGGTGATCTCGGCGTGCAGAGCGTTGAACAGCTCGGGAATGGCTCCGCGCGGGAACTCGACGTCCACGACGGGGCCGATGACCCGGACGACGCGGCCTGCGGCGCCGCCGGTCCGGCTCGTGTTGTCTTGGGTGACAGCTGCGGTCATTGGTGTTGGTTCTCTCCGTGTCGATGTGCGGCCTTCGGGGGCCTTACTCCGTGCCCGTCGCTCAGGCCGCGTGTGGCGCTCAGTCGCGGTCCGAGCTCGACGCCAGCGCGTTCACGCCGCCGACGATTTCGCTGATTTCCTGCGTGATCTGGGCCTGACGCACCGAGTTGGCCTCGCGCTGGAGCACGCTCGCGAGTTCGTTGGCGTTGTCGGTGGCGGCCTTCATTGCGGTGCGCCGAGCCGCTGACTCGGATGCCGCTGCCTCGAGCAACGACGCGTAGATACGCGTGTTGACGTACTTCGGCAGCAGCGCCGCCAGCAGCACATCGGCGTCGGGCTCGAATTCGTACTGCGCGTGGACCTCCGCCGTCGGCGAATCCGACACGATGTCCTCACCCAGGTCGAAGTTCTCGTCGACGTAGCTCACCTGGATCGGCGCCAGTCGGCGCACCTCAGGGCTCTGCGTCAGCATCGAGACGAAGCGGGTGTACACGACGTGCAGCTCATCGACGCCTGCGATGTCACCCGTCCCGTTCGGAGCGGGCACCGCTCCCTCGGAGCCGGCCATGAAGGCGTCGACCAGGTGGTGGCAGGCGGACGAAGCATCGGAATACTTCGGCTGCTGCGAGAACCCGGTCCACGCCGACACGTACGAGCGGTTGCGGAAGGCGTAGTAGGTCAGGCCCTTGTTGCCCATCACGTAGAGCACCGGCTCTTTGCCCTCGTCACGCAGGGTGGTCATCAGCTCTTCCGCGCGCTTGAGCACGTTGGAGTTGTAGCCACCGCACATGCCGCTGTCACTGGTGATCACCAGCACGGCCGCCCGGCCCGGGTTGGCGCGCTCGGTCAGCAGCGGATGCGACAGGTTCTTCGACGCGCTCGCCAGCTCGCTGAGGACCTTGGTGATCTCCTCCGCGTACGGCTTCGCGGCCGCGACCCTGGCCTGAGCCTTGGAGATTCGCGAGGTCGCGATCAGCTCTTGGGCCTTGGTGATCTTCTTGATCGAATTCACACCACGAATGCGGGAGCGCAATTCACGCAAGCTTGCCATCAGCGGTTCACACTCCCTTCATTCGCTGCGTGGGATTGACGGCGTACGCCGAGCACGAGGAGGTCGCGCACGCTTCCTCCTTCGTGCCCGTCGCGTATGCCGCGGATCGAATAGCGCATTTGCCGGCTCGCGTTACTTCTCGACGTGCTTGCGGGTCACCGACAGCGACTCGACCTCTTCGTGGTCGAGCTGGCCCGCCTCGGCCTCGTTCACCACGGGAGTGCCGTCGGAGGTGAGGAAGGTCCCCAGGAACTTCTTGGTGGCCGCCTCGACCTGCTCGGCCGCCTCGCCGTCGAGCACCTTGCCGCCCGCGATGGCCTTGAACGCGTCGGCGGCGCTGCGGTGCAGCTCCTCCAGCAGCTCGGCGTTGAAGCGGCGGATGTCACCGACCGGGACCGAGTCGTAGTGGCCGCGGTCGACCAGGTAGATCGAGATGATCTGGTCCTCGACCGGCACCGGCGAGTACTGGTCCTGCTTGAGCAGCTCGACCCAGCGGGCGCCGCGCTCGAGCTGCGCCAGCGAGGCCGCGTCGAGGTCGGATGCGAACGCGGAGAACGCCTCCAGCTCGCGGTACTGCGCGAGTTCCAGACGAAGCGAGCCCGCGACCTTCTTCATGCCCTTGGTCTGGGCGGCGCCACCGACGCGGGACACCGAGGTACCGACGTTGATCGCCGGGCGGACGCCCTTGTTGAACAGGTCGGACTCGAGGAACACCTGGCCGTCGGTGATCGAGATGACGTTGGTGGGAATGAACGCCGAGATGTCGTTGGCCTTGGTCTCGATGATCGGCAGACCGGTCATCGAGCCAGCGCCCAGCTCGTCGGACAGCTTCGCGCAACGCTCCAGCAGCCGGGAGTGCAGGTAGAAGACGTCACCCGGGTAGGCCTCGCGGCCCGGCGGGCGACGCAGCAGCAGCGAGATGGCGCGGTAGGCCTCGGCCTGCTTGGTCAGGTCGTCGAAGACGATGAGCACGTGCTTGCCCTGGTACATCCAGTGCTGGCCGATGGCCGAACCGGTGTAGGGGGCCAGCCACTTGAAGCCGGCGGAGTCGGAGGCCGGGGCGGCGACGATGGTGGTGTACTCCAGCGCGCCGTGCTGCTCCAGCGCGGCCTTCACGCCCGCGATGGTGGAGCCCTTCTGGCCGATGGCGACGTAGATGCAGCGCACCTGCTTGGTCGGGTCGCCGGTCTCCCAGTTGGCCTTCTGGTTCAGGATCGCGTCGATGCAGACCGCGGTCTTGCCGGTCTTGCGGTCGCCGATGATCAGCTGACGCTGGCCACGGCCGATGGCGGTCAGCGCGTCGATCGCGGTGATGCCGGTGGCCAGCGGCTCCTCGACCGGCTGGCGCTCCAGCACGGTCGCGGCCTGCAGCTCGAGCACGCGCTGTTCCTCGGACTCGATCTCGCCGAGGCCGTCGATCGGCTGGCCCAGCGGGTTCACCACGCGGCCGAGGAACTTGTCGCCGACCGGGACCGAGAGCACGTCACCGGTCCGGCGGACCTCCTGGCCCTCCTCGATCTCGGCGAACTCGCCGAGGATGACCGCACCGATCTCACGGTCCTCGAGGTTCAGCGCGACGCCGAGCACGCCGCCCGGGAACTCGAGCAGCTCGTTGGCCATTGCCGAGGGCAGGCCGCTGACGTGCGCGATGCCGTCGCTGGTGTCGGTGACCACACCGACTTCTTCGATGGAGGTCTCGGGGGTGTAGCTCTGGGTGTAGCTCTCGATCGCGCTACGGATCTCGTCGGAGGAGATCGTCAGCTCCGCCATGTTCTTCCTGCTCTCGCTGTCTGGGTCTGGAATGTCGGGGGTGGTGGAAGCGCGCTAGGTCAGAGCCCTGCGCATCTTCTCCAGTCGGCCGATGGCGCTGCCGTCGATCACGTCGTCACCGACGCGCACCACGACTCCGCTCAGCAAACTCGGGTCGACCTGGATGTGCACCGTGGTCGCCTTGCCGTAGATGCGCCGCAGCGAGGCGGCCAGCCGGTCGCGCTGCTGCTCGCTGAGCCCGATCGCGGCGCGCACGTGCGCGACGATCTGATCGCGGCGCCCCGCCGCGAGGTCGGACAGCTCGTCGAAGGCGGCGCTGATGCCCGACCGCTGCCTGGTCACCACCTGCTCCGCCAGGGTCAGGGTGATGGGCTCCGTCTTGCCGGCGAGCAGCCGTTGGATCAGCTCGCCCTTGGCCGAAGCCTGCTGCGACCGATCCGACAGCGCTTGGTCCAACTCGGGGTTGTCGCTGATGATCCGGCCGAGCCGGAACAGCTCGTCCTCGACCGCTTCGATCCGGCCACGCTGGGCCGCCGACTCCAGCAACGCCTCCTGGCCGAGCAGCACCAAGGTGTCCACCAGATCAGAAGTGCGCGACCAGTTCTCGGCCACCGCGGTGGTCAGCACTGCCAGCGTGGCAGCGCTGACCTTGCCGCCGAAGACCCGCTCGCAGAGTTCCGCACGCGCGGAACCCGGCACCGACACGTCCGCGAGCGCCACACGCAGCGAACGCTGGTCGTCCAGCACGGCGACAACGGCGAACAGTTCCGACCCCGTCGTGGCCGCAGCACTGTCGCTTCCGGTCAGAGCGGCCCGAAGCGCCTCCCGAGACCGGGCACTGGCCTCGCGGCTCGCTGCGTACATGCTTCTCACTTTCGCGTCGTTACCTTCCGACCCCGATGCCTGCGTCCGTCTGGTCGAGCTCGTCGAGGAAACGGTCGATCGAGGCCGCTTGCTTGGCCTCGTCCGAAACCGACTGCCCGATGATCTTCTCGGCCAGGTCGACGGCCGTGCGGCCGACTTCGTGGCGCAGTTCGGTCAGGATCTGCTGGCGCTGGGCTTCCAGCTGGGTGTGGCCCGCCGCGATGATGCGGTCGGCCTCGGCCTGGGCCTCCGAGCGCATCTGGGCCAGGATCTCCTGGCCCTGGGTACGCGCGTCCTCACGGATGCGCGCGGCCTCGAGCCGGGCGTCGGCCAGCTGCTGCTGGTACTGCTGCAGGGTGAGCTGAGCTTCTTCCTGCGCGGCTTCCGCGCGAGCGATGCCGCCTTCGATCTTCTCGGAGCGCTCGTCGAGCGTCTTCATCAGGCGCGGGGTCACGTACTTGTAGAACAGGAACCCGATGATGATGACGCAGACGATCGACCAGACGATGTCGTACGTTTCGGGGACGAGAGGATTCACATCCTCTCCCTCCGCCGCCGCGAGCAAAACTGACTCGTACATCGGAATCAGAAAATGAAGCCGGCGACGAGACCGATGAGGGCCAGGGCCTCGGTGAACGCGATACCGAGGAACATGTTGGTACGGATGGTGCCCTGCAGCTCGGGCTGCCGGGCGATGCCCTCGATCGCCTTACCGACGACGATGCCCACGCCGATGCCGGGGCCGATCGCGGCGAGACCGTAGCCGACGGCGCCCAGGCCCTTGAAGGTGCTCTCGTTCGTGGCGGCTTCCTGGGCCAGGTAAGCGAGGCTCATGAGTCTTCCATTCCCTTTCTGTTGCTCACCCGCCGGTCGGCGTGGTGTAGCAGGTTTCCGGTAGTTGGGTCGGTCAGGTCAGTGGTCGGCCGCATGCTGTGCGAGTGAGATGTATACGGCGGTCAGCAGCGCAAACACGTAGGCCTGCAGGAAGATGACCAACAACTCGAAGAAGGTGAATCCGAGTCCCGCGAGCAGCGAGAACGGCGAGAACACCTTCATCCACGAGGTGGCGTCGAACAGGAAGAACCAGGTCGCGCTGAAGAACAGGACCAGCATGATGTGGCCTGCCAGCATGTTCGCCATGAGTCGGACGGTCAGCGTGAACGGACGCAGGATGAAGGTCGAGACGAACTCGATCGGAATCAGCAGCACGTGCAGCGCGGCGGGAACGTTCGGAACGACGATGCTGCTGCGCATGTAGTTGAGGAATCCGTACTTCTTGATACCGACGTAGTTGAACGTCAGGTACGCGATGACGGCCAGCACCAGCGGCATGCCGATTCGGGCGTTCGACGAGATGTTCAACCCCGGCACGACACCCGAGAAGTTCAGGAAGAGGACCGTGAAGAAGATCGTCGCGATCAGGGGCAAGAACTTCCGTCCCGACTCCTTGCCGAGGACCTCGTCACAGATCTGCTCCTTGACGAAGACCAGGCCGATTTCGGCCACATTCTGCAGGCCGCGCGGAACGATCCGGGGCGAGCGGAATGCCAGCACCATCACGACGACGAGAACGGCCGTCATCAGAATGCGGATCAGCATCAATCGATCGAGTTCGAACGGCGTTCCCTCGAACAGCACAGCTGGAGGGAAGAAGTCGGTAAGCGACGGCGCGTGGAACTCGGCCGCCAGAGTGGTGACGCTCAGCGTTCTCTCCCGTGTTCGGGCCGCGGGTACGGTCATTCCCGCGGTTCGATCGGACATTGACGATCAATTTGGGTCGACTCAGGTCGGCTCGAAGTTCGTCAGCAGCTGGGCGGTGGTTTGATTTCCACCAGGCGTCTGTACGTGTGTCGGCGACATTCGTCGACATGCAGAACCGGAACACCCCTCGGAGCCCGGCACGGCAGTAAGCATAGCGGCCCATGCAGGGGATCTCGGCGGTGACCCCTTACTGATCCCCGACTTGGTCGCTTGCTTACCAACACTTTACCAAGTCATCTACGACAGCGTGTAGGGGGTGGGGTGTTTTGGTTACTCCCGGGTACCGGACGCGGTGTCCGGGTCGGTCGTCGTCACGTACGGAACCTTCTGCCGGACAACGCCGTACGTCTCCGCGCCGAGCACGATGACCAGGGCTCCGACCACCGTGAGGAACAGCACGACGCGATCGTAGAAGTGGAACCGCTGGAGGATCGCGACGACGATCAGCGCCACCAGGACCTTGCCCGCCCAGCTGACCAGCATGATCAGGCCCGCGGTGCTCGGCGGCAGCTTCGCGCCGAACAGCACGACGGCCGCGGTGGTGAGGATGAAGCCGCCACCGATCGCGGCGCCGAGCACGGCGCCCCACACCCCGGAGCCACCCGCGACGGCGGCGCCCAGCGCGACGGCCAGGACGACCAGCACGCCCAGGCCGATCAGTCCGTAGCGCAGCGCGGACCGCAGCGGCGCGTCGGGGCCTGGCACGGGTCGGGGTGTGAAGCTCACAGCCGCCGACTTTACCCGGACGCCGATCCGTCACCCGCCGGGTCCCCACGCCGCAGCCCCGGAATGGCGGTGATCACCAAGGCGAATACCAGCCCGCCCGCCATCAGCAACACGACGAGTGTGCGGTCCATCAGCGAGGTGCCGACCGCGCCGAAGGCGAGCACGCCGACCCACAAATAGATCAACAGAACCACGCGGCGGTGCGAATGGCCGATCTGCAGCAAGCGATGATGCAAGTGCATTTTGTCCGGCGTCGAGAAACTCACGCCCGCGCGAACCCGGCGCACAATGGCGAGTAACAGGTCGAGCACCGGAATGAACATCACCGCGCCGACCAGCAACAGCGGGGAAAGCAGACCGACGATGTCGCGCGGGCCGTACCCCTGCAACGGGATTCGCCCCGACGCGCCGGTCGACACCGCGGCCAGCATCAATCCGATCAGCATCGAGCCGGAGTCGCCCATGAATATGCGCGCGGGCTGGAAATTGTGCGGCAGGAATCCGAGGCATCCACCCGCGAGTGCGGCGGCCAGCAATGCCGGCGGGTAGGTGTCCACCGAGCCGCCCTGCTCGTTCATCAGTCCCAGGCAGAACACGAACACGGCCAGCGCCGCGATCAGACCCAGACCGGCCGCGAGGCCGTCCAGACCGTCGACGAAATTCATGGCGTTGACCAGGGTGACGGTGACCGCCACCGTGACCAGCCCGCCCTGCAAGCCGTCCAGTACCACCGTGGTGTTGCTGAACGGGTTGTAGATGACGTACCAGCCCAATCCCATGACGGCCATCACGCCCGCCGCCGTCACCTGGCCGGCGAACTTCGTCAGCGCGTCCAGCCCCCAGCGATCGTCGACGATCCCGACCAGCACGATGACCGTGGCGGCCACCAGCACGGCGATCGGGATGTCGGGTTTGTAGTCGAAGCCGCTGCGCAGCGCGGGCAGCTGGTGGGCGAACAGCACCGCGGCGACCACACCGATGTACATGCCGACGCCGCCCATCCGCGGAACCGGCTTGACGTGCACGTCCCGGTCCCTGGGCACGGCGACCGCGCCGAAGCCGATCGCCAGCACCCGCACCCCACCGGTGGCCAGGAACGTCACCACCGCGGAGATGAGCAGCACGACCAGCAGCTCCCGAAGCGGGACGACGGCACTCGAACCCATCATCCGCGCTGCTGTGCGGCGCCGCTGAGCGCTTCCGGCGACATGCCGAGCACCTCGGCGATGTCGGCGACCGGCACCGCGCCCACGCGCAGGATGCGCGGCTGATCGGCGGTCAGATCGACGATGGTGGAGGCCACCGCGTGCTCGGCAGGGCCGCCGTCGAGGTAGACGCCGACCAGGTCACCGAGCTGGTCACGGGCTTCGGGCGCGGTCTTCGCCGGGGGCTGCCCGGACACATTGGCACTCGACACCGCCAGCGGGCCGACCTCACGCAACAGCTCCAGCGCGACCGGGTGCAGCGGCATCCGCAGCATCACCGTCCCACGCGTGTCACCGAGATCCCAGGCGAGCGAAGGCGCTTGCTGCACAACGAGACTCAGGCCGCCGGGCCAGAACGCCCGGATCAGCTCGCGCGCCTGCGGGCGCACCGAGAAGACCAGGCCGTCGATGGTGTGCCAAGAACCGACGAGCACCGGCACGGGCATGTCCCTGCCGCGACGCTTCGCCGCGAGCAGGGAACTCACCGCGGTGGCATCGAACGCGTCGGCGGCCAGCCCGTACAGGGTGTCGGTGGGCAGCACGACCAACCGTCCGGATTTCAGGGCGCTGGTGGCTGCGGACAGTCCGGCGGCGCGCGAGTCGGGATCCGCGCAGTCGTAGACGGTACTCACGGCACCCATCCTGGCATGCTCCCCCGCCTCTCCGCGTATTCAGGCCGTACTAGTGAGGTGAGAGGGGCTCCCGCCTCGAGTGCCGAACTGGTTCTGGGCGTGCCCGATGAGTTACCCATGTGCTCGCGAAATCAGTCGTCACGTGGGGTGCGGCGGTCGCCGCACCCTGGTCGATCCCTCTCGATGGATGTGTGGTTCCGAAGCGGGAAGCGCGCAAAGTCCGACGAGAGGCGGGCGAAGCGCGGGTCAGGTGTGGGTGGCGGCGACGAAGCGAGGTTTGCCGGCCAGGTCCGGGTGTTCGACGACGTCGGTGAAGACGCCGGTGGCGGTGAGCAGGGCGGCTACGCCGGAGCCGTTGGTGTCGTCGTGCTCGATGGCGGTGGCGCCGCCGGGGCGCAGCAGCCTGGTGATGTTCGGGACCATCCCGCGGATGACCGACAGCCCGTCCGGGCCGCCGAACAGGGCGACGGACGGATCGTGCTCGGCCACCTCGGGGTCGAGGCGGGCGCCCTCCGGGATGTAGGGCGGGTTGGACAGCACGATGTCCACTCGGCCGTTCAGATCCGTGAGCAGTTCGGGATCGGTGGCGTCGTCGGCGTAGAGGGTGATCGGGGTATCGCCCGCGGCGATGCGGTCGTCTGCGTTGCGCCGCGCCCAGACCAGTGCGGCGGGATCGAGTTCGACGGCGTGCACCTCGGCGTCGGGGCGCGCGTGTGCGACAGCCAGCGCGAGCGCTCCTGATCCGGTGCACAGGTCGACGACGATCGGCGCGTGATCGTGCGGCAGCGCTTCCAATTGCGCCAGCGCCCACGCGTACAGCAACTCGGTCTCCGGGCGCGGCACGAAGACGCCGGGGCCGACCGCGAGGTCGAGCGCGCCCATCACGGCCGTCCCGGTCAAGTGCTGCAACGGGATTCGCTCCGCACGCCGGGCGACCAGCTCGCGGAACGCGTCCAGCTCGTCCGGCGCCACCAGCGGGCTCAGCGCCAGCCGGGTTCGCTCCACACCGAGAACGTGCGCGGCCAAGTGCTCGGCGTCGGCGCGGGGGCTGTGCACCCCCGCCGTCCGTAACGTCTCGATGGCGTCGTTGAGGACGGGGCGCAGCGCGACTCGGGTCGTAGACATGGCACCGACTCTGCCCGAAAGACGGTTATTCCGCGGCCATACGTGCTTCGCGGTCCGCCTTCCCGAGAGCGTCCAGCAGCGCGTCGAGATCACCGTCGAGCACGGCGTCGAGGTTGTGCGCCTTGAAACCGATCCGATGGTCGGTGATCCGGTTCTCCGGGAAGTTGTAGGTGCGGATCCGCTCGGAGCGGTCCACCGTGCGGATCTGGCTGGCGCGGCCCGCCGCCGCCTCCTGATCCGCTTGTTCTTCCGCCAGCGCCTGCAACCGCGCCGCGAGCACCTGCATGGCGCGCGCCTTGTTCTGCAACTGGGAGCGCTCGTTCTGGCAGGTGACGACGATGCCGGAGGGCAGATGGGTGATGCGCACCGCGGAGTCGGTGGTGTTGACGCCCTGACCGCCCTTCCCGGAGGAGCGGTAGACGTCGATGCGCAGATCCGACTCGTCGATCTGCACCTCTTCGATCTCGTCGGGCTCCGGATAGATCAGCACGCCCGCCGCCGACGTGTGGATGCGGCCCTGCGATTCGGTCACCGGGACGCGCTGCACCCGGTGCACCCCGCCCTCGAACTTGAAGCGCGACCAGACACCCTCGCGCGTCGCGTCACGGCTCTTGATCGACAGCGTCGCCTCTTTGTAACCGCCCAGGTCGGACAGGGTGACGTCGAGGATCTCGACCTTCCAGCCGTGGCGCTCGGCGTACCGCACGTACATGCGGGCCAGGTCGGAGGCGAACAGCGCGGACTCCTCGCCGCCTTCCCCGGACTTCACCTCGAGCACGACGTCGTCACCGTCGTGCGGGTCGCGGGGGGCCAGCAGGTCGGCGAGCGCCTGTTCCAGTTCCTCGACCTGTTGTTCCAGCTCCGGGACCTCCGCGGCGAACGCGGAGTCGTCGGCGGCGAGTTCCCTGGCGGCGGACAGATCGTCGCGCGCCGTCTCGAGCTTGCGATAGGTGGCCATGACCGGAGCCAGCTCGGCGAACCGCTTGCCGACCCGGCGCGCGGCGCCCGCATCGTTGTGCAGCGACGGATCGGCCAGCTGCGTCTCCAGGCCCGCGTACTCGGCCAGGATGTCATCGATGGCGGACGGTTGCGTCACAGTGCTTCCTTCTCCTGATGCCGGTCCGTACAAAACACCGACGCCCGGCCTGCGCAGCAGGACCGGGCGTCGGCGAGGAAGCTACTTGGCGTCGGCCTTCTTGCCGGCACGCTTGCCGTAGCGGGCCTCGAAGCGGGCCACGCGGCCACCGGTGTCGAGGATCTTCTGCTTGCCGGTGTAGAACGGGTGGCACTGCGAGCAGACCTCGACGGTGATGTGTCCCGACTCCTTGGTGCTGCGAGTCTGGAAGGTGTTGCCGCAACCACAGACGACCGTGGTGTCGACATACGTCGGGTGAATTCCTGCCTTCATGGATGTCCTCTCGATTGTGGTCGCCGGGTCGCCCGCGCGCGCAGGCGCTGAGCGTGAACCGGAACCGACTAGGCGGGAGCTCTGCTCACCTGAGCAGACGCAACGACGGTTCAGTATGCCAGAACTGCCGTTACGCTCCCAAAACGCCCCCGGCGGGTGGTTTGTTCCCGCCCAGGTACTCCCCTAACGTTCCCGCCCCTGGAAGTCCGGGCACGCGAATCCGCGCCGCCTCCGGGACCCTGAAGTCGGGTAGTCCGCTACTCAGGAACGTGAACAAATTCGTTCATAGAGTTGCATACCTGGTGCACATCGGCGTGCCGAGACAGGAAGGAGACCTTGTGAACATCCGAATCGCGTCCGCGATCCTCGTTCTGCTGACTCTCGCGGTCGCCGTCGGTTTGTTCGCGCTCCCGGCAGGTACGCCCTACCCGGCACCGGAGAACGCCGTATACGTCCGGGCAGGGTCCGCCGCGCCGAACTCCGGGGTGGGGACGTGTGCGCTCGTCATGAGCTTCCTGATCTGCGGCGCCGCCACGATCGGCGTGGCGTTCTTCGGCCCCGGAGCGCCGAAAGGGTCCCGCAGCAGCGGGACCCTTTCGACCGGACAGCTGGTCAGCTCACTCGTCGAGCGCGCCGGGCGCGGTCTTGCTCACCTGCATCAGGAACTCGAGGTTGTTCTTGGACTTCTTCAGACGGTCGATCAGCAGATCGATCGCCTGGTGCGAGTCCAGGCCGGACAGTACGCGGCGCAGCTTGTGCAACACCGCCGCCTCGTCGGGGTTGAGCAGTAGTTCGTCCTTGCGGGTACCGGACGGGTTGACGTCCACCGCGGGGAACACTCGCCGCTCCGCGATCTTGCGGTCCAGCTTGAGCTCGGCGTTACCGGTGCCCTTGAACTCCTCGAAGATCACCGTGTCACCGGTCGACCCGGTCTCCACCATCGCGGTGGCGATGATCGTCAGCGAGCCGCCGTTCTCGATGTTGCGCGCCGCGCCGAGGAACCGCTTGGGCGGGTACAGCGCGGTGGAATCCACACCACCGGAGAGGATTCGGCCCGAGGCGGGCGAGGAGTTGTTGTACGCGCGCCCGAGCCGGGTGATCGAGTCGAGCAGCACGACGACGTCCTTGCCCATCTCCACCAGGCGCTTGGCGCGCTCGATGGCGAGTTCGGCGACCGAGGTGTGGTCTGACGGCGGACGGTCGAAGGTCGAGGAGATGACCTCGCCCCGTACCGAACGCTGCATGTCGGTGACCTCTTCGGGACGCTCGTCGACCAGCACCACCATGAGGTAGACCTCGGGGTTGTTGGTCGCGATCGCGTTCGCGATGTCCTGCAGGATCGTGGTCTTACCCGCCTTCGGCGGCGACACGATCAGGGCGCGCTGGCCCTTGCCGATCGGCATGATCAGGTCGATCACACGGGTGGTCAGCTTGTTCGGCTGAGTTTCCAGCCGTAGGCGCTGGTTCGGGTACAGCGGGGTGAGCTTGCCGAACTCGGGACGGCGCTTGGCCGCCTCGACGTCACCGCCGTTGACCGTGTCCAGCCGCACCAGCGGATCGAACTTCTGGCGCTGGTTGGACTGTTCGCCGTCGCGCGGAGCGCGCACCGCGCCGGTGATCGCGTCGCCACGGCGCAGGCCGTTCTTGCGGACCAGGTTCATCGACACGTAGACGTCGTTCGGCCCGGCCAGGTAACCCGATGTGCGGACGAAGGCGTAGTTGTCCAGCACGTCGAGGATTCCCGCGACCGGCTGGAGGACGTCGTCCTCGCGGATCTCGAGCTCACGGGCCTCGCCGCCACCGGTCTCGCGGTCGCGCCCACGACGACGCTCACGGAAACGGCGTCCGCGCCGTCCGCGACCGCCTTCCTCGTCGTCACCGCCGCGGCCGCCCGCGCTGCCGTTCTGGCTCTGGCCGCGCTCGCCCTGGCCACGGTCACTCTGACGGTCACCCTGGCCACGGTCGCTCTGACGGTCACCCTGGCCGCGCTCGCTCTGACGGTCACCCTGGCCGCGGTCGCTCTGACGGTCACCCTGGCCGCGCTCACCCTGGCCACGGTCGCGGCGACGCTCGCCACCCTGGTCGGCGTCCTGCTTCGATTCGTCGGAACGCGTCTCGGCGGGTGCGGTCTCGGTCGCCGATCGCGCCTGGTCACGGCCCCGGCGCTGCCGGCCACGGCCGCGCTGGCCGCTCTCCCTGCCGGACTCCTCGGTGGTCTCGGTCGCCGTGGACGATGCCGACTCGGCCGCGTTCGTGGCGGCGGGCGCGGAATCGGCGGGGGCCGTCTTCGCCGGGGCGGGAGCCTCGGTGGGCGCGGCCGAAGCCGCGGGCGTCACGTCGAGGGTCGCCTGCTCGGCCTTGGCCGGCGCCGCGGAAGCGGCGGTCTTGGCGGGGGCATCGGCTTTCGCGGGGGTGTCGGCCTTGGCGGTTACCGCGGACTTGGCCTCGCTCTTGGCGGGCTTCTCCGCCTTGGCTGCCGCCGCCCTTCCGGCGGCCTGATTCTCCTTGATGGCGGCGATGAGATCGCCCTTGCGCATCCCGGAGGTGCCTCGGATACCGAGCTCCCCCGCAAGCGCGCGCAACTGCGGCAACAACATTCCAGTCAGCCCCGATCGTGCGACGTCGGTGTGTTCGCTCATCTTCGAAATCTGTCCGGATTCACTTTCGCGGTCGCCCGTCGGGTTCGATTCCACGCCGGGTGTCGCGAGCAGGTCCGTATCTGTCACGGAAATCCTTTCCTTCCCTCGATCGCCGTGTGCTGTTTCGAGGGTTCGTCCCGCAGCCCGGGCATTCTGCCGGACTGGGATGCGTCCGTCCGGGCGCTGTGTGCCGTATCACCTGCTCCGCCGGACCGGCGGCTTCTCCACCATTGGTGAAAGGTGGGGAGAGATCATTCCAGTTGCGCAGCTACGCAGCACCCCCATGGCCTGGAGGCTCGAGCCTGGAGCCTGCTGGAGCGATTGCCCTGATGAAGCACCGGCGTCTGATGCGCACGATGTACGGACTTGCCCAGGATAGCTGTCCATTGCGAATCTCGGCAAGACAGACTCGCCGTCAGTCGACCAGGACACCTTCGGCGATTCCCGGCTCCACCACGCGCAGGCCGTCGGCTGCCGCCATTTCGCGCAGTTCCGCTGGAAATTCGCTGGTACCCAGGGCCAGGATGGTCGGGCCCGCCCCGGAGACGGTGGCCGCGATCCCCGCCGTGCGCAGGCGGGTGATCCAGGCCGTGGTCAGCGGTAGCGCGGGGGCACGCTGGGCCTGGTGCAAACGGTCCGCGGTGCCCGGCATCAGCAGGTCGGGACGCTGCGTCAGCGCCACCACGGCCAGCGCGGCGCGGCTGACGTTGAACGCGGCGTCGCCGTGCGACACGACGTCGGGCAGCAGGCCGCGGGTGTGCGCGGTGGACGAGCGCTCCTCGGGGATCAGCACGACCGGACGCAGCGCGGGATGGGCCTCGAGCCGCACCGCGCGGTAGGTGCGACCGTGGTATTCGGTGCCCGGAGCCTCGTCCGCGGGACGCTCGCTCTCGGTCCACGAGACCACGATCCCGCCGAGCACACTGGCCGCCGCGTTGTCCGGATGACCCTCGAATTCCGCGGCCAGCTGGACCATCCGG
This sequence comes from Nocardia gamkensis NBRC 108242, assembly GCF_001612985.1. Taxonomy (GTDB): domain Bacteria; phylum Actinomycetota; class Actinomycetes; order Mycobacteriales; family Mycobacteriaceae; genus Nocardia; species Nocardia gamkensis. The sequence continues at coordinate 19,080 of NZ_BDBM01000055.1, forward strand.
TCGGCCGACGTGGCCAGTGCCGGGTCCAGCTTCGCGGCGAGGGCGCACCCCGCGGCGAGTCCGCCGACCACCGCCGAGGCCGAGGAGCCCAGCCCGCGCGAATGCGGAATCACGTTGCGGCACACCACATCGAGACCGTCGGCCCACACACCGGCCGACTCCAGGCCGCGCTCGATCGCGCGGACCACGAGATGTGAAGGGCCCCAAGGGACATCGTCGGCGCCCTCGCCTTCGACCCGGATGGTGAGCCCGGAATCGGTGGTGCGTACCTGGATCTCGTCGTAGATCCCCAATGCCATACCGAGCGAGTCGAACCCGGGACCGAGGTTCGCGGTGGACGCGGGTACCCGCGCGGTCACGGTCAGACCGGCGGGCAGCGTCGCGCTCATGAGCTGGCTCTCGCGCGAATTCAACTCAGGCCAGCTCTAGTTCGACGGCGACCGCGACCGGGTCGACCGCGACCGGCTGCACCTGCGGCAGGCCCAACAGCGCGGTGTCGGGATCCTTCAGACCGTTGCCGGTCACGGTGCACACCACGGTGAGCCCGGAGTCCAGCCAGCCCTCCTTGCGGGCGGCGAGCACGCCGGCCACACCGGCCGCCGACGCGGGCTCGACGAACACGCCCTCGGTGGCCGCGACGAGGCGGTACGCGTCGAGGATCTCCTCGTCGGTGGCGGCGCGGAACGCGCCACCCGACTGCTCCTTGGCCTCGACGGCGCCGTTCCAGGAGGCGGGCGCGCCGATCCGGATCGCGGTCGCGATGGTCTCGGGGTCCTTCACCGGTGCGCCGTTGACCAGCGGGGCAGCGCCCGCGGCCTGCACGCCGAGCATGCGCGGCAGCCCGCCGGTGACGCCGTCGGCGTAGTACTCCCGGTAGCCCCGCCAGTACGCGGTGATGTTGCCGGCGTTGCCGACGGGAAGGGCGTGCACGTCGGGCGCCTTGCCGAGCACGTCGCAGATCTCGAAGGCCGCGGTCTTCTGGCCCTCGATGCGCGCCGGGTTCACCGAGTTCACCAGGCCGACGCTGGGGAAATCTGCGGTGACCTTGCGGGCGAGTTCGAGGCAGTCGTCGAAGTTGCCCTGCACCTGGATGATCTTCGCGCCGAGCATGACCGCCTGGGCCAGCTTGCCCATCGCGATCTTGCCCTGCGGGATCAGCACGGCGCAGCTCATGCCCGCGCGGGTGGCGTACGCCGCGGCGGATGCCGAGGTGTTGCCCGTGGACGCGCACAGCACCGCTCGCTGGCCGCGGTACTTGGCGTCGGTCATCGCCATCGTCATGCCGCGGTCCTTGAACGAACCGGTCGGGTTCAGGCCCTCCACCTTGAGGTACACATCGCACCCGGTGATTTCGGACAGGTGCGGCGCGGGCACCAAGGGCGTGCCGCCCTCGTACAACGTGACCGGTTCCCAGTCGGCCGCGCCCGCGAGCCGGTCGCGGTAAGCCGCGATCAGGCCCGGCCAGCGGGAGTGCACACCTGCCTGGGGCGCGACGCCGGTCGTACGGCCCCCCGGCTCCCGGCCGCCACCCCTCATGGAGTCGCTGCGCGACGCTGTGGTCATTCTTCGGTGCCTTCCAATCTCAGAACGCTGGTCACAGATGTGACGGATGCCATTTCCGCCAGGGCGGCCACGGTGTCCGCGAGCGCCGACTCCACTGCGTGGTGGGTCACCACGACGAGGCGCGCCCCCGAGCCGTGCCCTTCTTGACGGACGGTCGAGATGCTCACCCCGTGATTGGCGAATTCGCCCGCCACCGCCGCCAGAACCCCGGGACGGTCCTCGACCTGGAGGTTGACGTGATAGCGGGTGGGCGTATCGCCGATCGGCGCGATCGGTAGCTCAGCATAAACCGATTCGCCAGGAGCGCGACCCCCGTAGAACTTGTTCCGGGCCGCCATCACCAGATCGCCGAGGACGGCGGAGGCGGTCGGGGCGCCGCCCGCGCCCTGCCCGTAGAACATCAGCCGCCCGGCGTTCTCGGCCTCCACGACGACCGCGTTGAAGGCTCCGGTCACCGCGGCCAGCGGGTGCTTGCGCGGAATGAGCGCGGGGTAGACGCGCACCGAGACGCGCTCTTTGCCGCCGTCCTCCGGTCCCGGCTCGCCGGGGCCCGCGTCCACCCGCTCGCAGATGGCCAGCAGTTTGACCGTGCAATCGAGCGCCGAGGCGGTCTCCAGATCCTCGGCGGAGATCCGCGAGATCCCCTCGCGGTACACGTCGGCGGCGGTGACCCGGGTATGGAAGGCCAGCGAGGCGAGGATCGCGGCCTTGGCCGCGGCGTCGTAGCCCTCCACGTCGGCGGTCGGATCGGCTTCCGCGTAGCCCAGCCGGGTGGCCTCGGCCAGCGTCGCCGAATAGTCGGCGCCGGTCTCGTCCATCGCGGAGAGGATGAAGTTGGTGGTGCCGTTGACGATGCCGACGACCCGGTTCACCCGGTCGCCCGCCAGCGACTGGATCAACGGGCGCACCACGGGGATGGCACCCGCGACGGCGGCCTCGAAGTACAGGTCGGCGCGGCTGCGCTCGGCGGCGGCGGCGAGTTCACCGGTGTAGTCGGCCAGCAGGGCCTTGTTCGCGGTCACCACGGATTTGCCCGCGTTCAGCGCGGCCAGGATCAACCGGCGCGGCGGATCGATGCCGCCGATCACCTCCACCACCAGGTCGACGTCGTCGCGGGCGACCAGTGCGTCGGCGTCGGTGGTCAGCAGGCCCGCGGGAAGACCGCGGTCGGTGTCGAGGTTGCGGACCGCAACACCGCGTAGCACCACGGGGGCGCCGACGCGGGAACGCAGGTCCTCGGCGTGCTCGCGCAGGATGCGCACCACCTCGGTGCCGACATTGCCCATGCCCAGGACCGCGACACCGATCGGGCGATCGGTCCCCCACGCACCCTTGTTCGCGTTCGCCGTCACGCTTCCACCTCCAAGCTGAGCAGGTCCGCCACCGTCTCCCGGCGAAGGATCAGGCGTGGCTGTCCGTCCCGCACCGCGACGACCGCGGGACGGGTCAACTGGTTGTACCGGCTGGACATCGAGTAGCAGTACGCGCCGGTGGCGGCGACGGCGACGAGGTCGCCGGGGCCGACATCGGCGGGCATCCAGGTGTCCCGGATGACGATGTCGCCGCTCTCGCAATGCTTTCCGACGACGCGCGCGACCACCGGTCCGGCCTGCGACGACCGCGAGACCAGGCGGCAGTCGTAGTCGGCCTGATACAGCGCGGGCCGGATGTTGTCGCTCATGCCGCCGTCGACGCTCACGTAGCGGCGGCGCAGGCCACCGTCCAGCGAGACGTCCTTGATGGTGCCCACCTCGTAGAGGGTCACCGTGCCTGGCCCCGCGATGGCACGGCCGGGCTCCACCGCGATCACCGGCGTGGGCAGGCCCGCGCGTTCGGCTTCGGCCGCGACCAGCTCGCGCAGGTTCGCGGCGAACCGGTCCAGCGGCGGCGGGTCGTCCGACGGCAGATACGAGATGCCCAGTCCGCCACCGAGATCCAGCGTCGCGATCTGCGCGGTGCGCTCGACGCCGAATTTGTCGACGGCCTCCCGCAGCAGGCCGAGCATGCGCCGCGCGGCGATCTCGAAGCCGTCGATCTCGAAGATCTGCGAGCCGATGTGGCTGTGCAGGCCGACCAGGCGCAGGTTGTCGGCGTCGAAGACGCGCGCGAGCGCCTCCATCGCGTCGCCGCCCGCGATCGAGAAGCCGAATTTCTGGTCCTCGTGCGCGGTCGAGATGTATTCGTGGGTATGGGCTTCCACCCCGACGGTGACCCGGACCAGCACGTCCTGCACCACGCCCGCGCGGATCGCGACGGCTTCCAGGCGCTCGATCTCGATGAGCGAGTCGACCACCACGTGACCGACACCGGCGGAGACCGCGGCTTCCAGCTCCGCGACGGATTTATTGTTACCGTGCAACGCGATTCGCTCCGCGGGGAAGCCCGCGTGCAACGCGATGGCCAGTTCGCCGCCGGAGCAGACATCCAGCGCCAGGCCCTCGTCCCGGATCCAGCGGGCGACCTCGCCGCACAGGAACGCCTTGGACGCATAGTGGACTCGCGCGTTCGCCCCGAAGGCGCGGACCATGTCACGGCAGCGGGAACGGAAGTCGTCCTCGTCGACCACGAACAGCGGGGTGCCGAACCGCTCGGCCAGCTCGTACACCGGCACGCCCGCGAAGTGGACGACGCCGGCCTCGTCGCGAGTGGCGTTGCGCGGCCATACGTTGGCGGGCAGGTCGATCATCTGCTTCGGATCACTCGGACGCTCCGGCAGGTTCGGCGCGTGCGGAATCTCGGCGTGCCGTGGACCGGCGGGATGCGCGCTCATTCTCCGACCTCGCTGTGCTCGCTCACTGAGCCTTCCTTCCTCGCTGTGGTCGACCGGCCGGTCACATGCGCTCCGGCGCGCCGACGCCGAGCAGGGCCAAGCCGTTGGCCAGGACCTGGCGGGTCGCGTTGACCAGAGCGAGCCGGGCCGCGTTCGTCGGGGAGACGGGGTCGTCACCCAGCGGCAGGACGCGCAGGTTCTTGTTGGTCTGGAAACGGTGGTACGCGCCGGCCAGCTCCTCCAGGTAGCGGGCCACCCGGTGCGGTTCACGCAGGCTCGCCGCACCGGCCACCACGCGCGGGTACTCGCCGAGGGTGCGGATCAGCTCGCCCTCCTCCTCCGCCGACAGCAGCGCGAGGTCGGCGGTGACGGAGTCGTAATCGAACTCGGCGGCGTTGCGGGCGATGGACGCGGTCCGCGCGTGCGCGTACTGCACGTAGTAGACCGGGTTCTCGTTGCTCTGGCTGGCCCACAGGTTCAGGTCGATGTCGATGCTCGAGTTCACCGACGAGCGCACCAGCGAGTACCGCGCCGCGTCCACGCCGATCGCCTCGACCAGGTCGTCGAGCGTCACCACGGTGCCCGCCCGCTTGCTCATCTTCACCGCGACGCCGTCGCGCAGCAGGTTCACCATCTGCCCGATCAGCACCTCGACGGTCGCCGGATCGTCGCCGAACGCGGCCGCGGCGGCCTTCAGCCTGCCGATGTAACCGTGGTGGTCGGCGCCGAGCATGTAGATGCACAAGTCGAAGCCGCGGGAGCGCTTGTCCTGGAAGTAGGCGATGTCGCCGGCGATGTAGGCGGCTTTGCCATCGCTCTTGAGGACCACCCGGTCCTGGTCGTCACCGTATTCCGAGCTGGCGATCCACCAGGCGCCGTCCTTCTCGTACAGGTCGCCGGAGTTCTTCAGCCGCTCGACGGCCTGCTCGACCGCGCCGGAGGCGAACAGCGAGCTCTCGTTGAAGTAGACGTCGAAGTCGGTGCCGAACTCGTGCAGCGACTCCCTGATGTGCGCGAACATCAGCTCGACGCCCGCGGCCCTGAACACCTCGAGGCGCTCGGCCTCCGGCTTGCTCAGCGCGTCCGGGTGCGCGGCCAGGATCTTGTCGGCGATCTCGCCGATGTAGGCGCCCGCGTATCCGTTCTCCGGGGTCGGCGCGCCGGTGGCGGCCGCGACCAGCGAGGCGGCGAACCGATCGATCTGCGCCCCGTGGTCGTTGAAGTAGTACTCGCGCACCACGTCGGCGCCCTGCGCGGCCAGAATGCGGCCCAGCGCGTCGCCGACCGAAGCCCATCGGGTTCCGCCCAGATGCACGGGACCGGTGGGGTTGGCCGAGACGAACTCGAGGTTGATCCGGGTGCCCTTCAGCGTCTCCGCGGTGCCGTACGCGGCGCCCGCGGCGAGTATCCGCTCGATGATCGCGCCCTGCGCGGAGGCCGCGAGGCGGATGTTCAGGAACCCGGGCCCGGCGACCTCGGCGGCGGCGACGCCGTCGGCCTCGGCCAGCGCGTCGGCCAGCCAGGTGGCCAGATCACGCGGCTTGGTTCCGGCGCGCTTGGCCACCTGCATCGCGACATTCGTGGCATAGTCGCCGTGTTCGGGGTTGCGGGGGCGTTCCACGGTGACCTCGTCGGGCAGGACCGCAGGGTCCAGTCCACGTTCGACAAGCACCTTCGCCGCTGTCGAGCGAAGGAGATCTGCAAGGTCAGCTGGAGTCACGAGTCTCTATCCTATGGTCTTGGCGGGTGTGCACCTCGGGGTGGGCACTGCGCAGCCAGCGGATCCATCAACGTCGAAAGAGCACACTGAGCGATGCCTAGCAGTCCCAGCGCCAAATCGGCCAAGGCCGCCAAGGCCGCGGCGAAGTTGTCAGATCCCCGCAAGCGAGGCAGACAAGGACAGCTTCCGAAGAAAACCCGGCAGATCCCCTGGCCGGCCATCGGCGCGGCCGTAGTAATCATCGCATTGATCGGCGCACTGGCTTACAACCTGGTCCCCAAGTACCGGGAAAAGGCCGACCTGGACAAGTACACGCCGAGCGCGCAGAAGAAGGACCCGTCCGACGGGATCGCGGGTGTGGTGAAGAAGGAATACCCCGCGGGTCTGCACATCGCGTCCAACCAGCGCGTGGCCTACGACCAGGCGCCGCCGTTCGGCGGTCCGCACGATCAGTCCTGGGCGACCTGCACCGGCATCGTCTACAGCAAGCCGATCCGGGTGGAGAACGCGGTGCACTCCCTCGAGCACGGCGCGGTGTGGATCGCCTACAACCCGGACAAGGTGAACGCCGACGGCATCGCCACGCTGAAGGCGAAGGTCGAGGGCAAGCCGTACACGATGATGTCGCCCTACCCCGGCCTCGACTCCGCCGTCTCCTTGCAGTCCTGGGGGCACCAGTTGAAGCTGGACAGCCCCGATGACAAGCGCGTCGGCCAGTTCATCACAGCTCTGCGGCTGAACAACTACGCCTATCCCGAGGTCGGCGCGGACTGCTCGACGATCGTCTTCGACACCGAGAACCCGCCGCCGTTCGACCCCACGCCGCCCGGACCCGACGCGGTGCCGATGGACGGCAAGGGCTTGCAGCAGGACCAGACCGAACTCGGCGGCATGCCCGGTGGTCTGCCCGGCGTGCCCGGCGTGCCGGGTCTTCCCGGACTTCCCGGTGTGCCCGGCGCTCCG
>NZ_BDBM01000056.1 GCF_001612985.1 Nocardia gamkensis NBRC 108242
GCCCGCGCAGCCCGCGCCCGCGCAGCCCGCGCCTGGCGCGGGGCAGTAGTGTCCGGCGATCGGGGCGGCGCGGAGTCCGGTGAGCGCGGGTCTGGGCGTCGCGAAGCAGGTGAGGCCGCGTCCGCCGAATCCGGGATGCAGAAAGTCATCGCCTCCGGCAATCGTGAAGCCTCCAGCTCCAGTAGTCACGGCGCCACTGGGTTCGGCCCCGAAGCAGAGGCCGAAGCCGACAGTCGCGAGACACCCGCCGGGTCAGGCGAGCGTGGAGCATCTACCAGGCCCGGCGGTCGCGAAGCCGCCGTGTCCGGAGATCGCGAATTCGACGGATCCGAACGTGAAACAGGGGCCGGTGTCGGCGGACAGTTCCGCCGCCAGCGCACCGCGCTGCTGATCCTCGGCATCATCGGCGCGATCCTGATCGGCTTCGCGATCGGCGTGCTGGCCCGGATTCCGCTGAACGGTTCCACGGAGCCGGACCCGGGCCCGGTGGACGTCGGTTTCAGTCAGGACATGTCGGCGCACCACGCCCAAGCCGTCGAAATGGCGGGCGTGCTGCTGGTTCGCTCCACCGACACCGAGGTACGCCGCCTGGCCTACGACATCCTCACCACCCAGCAGAGCCAGATCGGACGCATGCAGGGCTGGTTGCAGCTGTGGGGCGAGCCCGCGCAGAGCGTCGACGGGTTCATGGGCTGGATGACCGAGCCGATGGGCGGCCACGATCATTCCGGTGCCGACATGCCACACCACTCCGGCCCGGTGTCCACCATGCCCGGCATGGCCACCCCCGCCGAACTCGCCGCGCTCCGCCAGGCCACCAGCCCCAAGCTGGACACGATGTTCCTGCAGCTCATGCTGCGCCATCACCAGGGCGGGCTGTCGATGATCGATTACGCCGCCCAGCACGCCGACACCACGGCGGTGCGCACCCTCGCCGAAACCATGGCCACCACCCAACGCGGCGAATCCGACCTGATGACCACCATGCTCACCGCCCGGGGCGCCGCCCCCCTCCCATGACCCGAACCCCGCCGCCGTCCACCCTTTTTGGCGGACGGCCGCCGATACGATAGGCTGACCCAGCCCGATCGGACCGCCATCCAGGCCCCGACCGAGTCCTATCCCGCCCTCGTAGCTCAGGGGATAGAGCGTCTGCCTCCGGAGCAGAAGGCCGCAGGTTCGAATCCTGCCGAGGGCACGCACGACAAAGGCCCCATGACCAGCACGCTCGCTGGCAGGGGCCTTTCTCGTCCGCAACCTCAGCCCGCCTCGATGACACGAGATGACACAACCTCGCCCAAAGTCTTCGCCGCCTCCCTCAGCGCTTCGTCCTGGGAATGGGTGTAGATCCTCGCCGTGACACTGGCGTCGGCGTGACCCAGCCAGGCAGCGATGACCGCGAGCGGCACCTTGCGCAGGTGCATCGTCGTGCCGCAGGTGTGACGAGCATCATGCAATCGGATGTGCCGGACACCCGCCTTCTTGACCGCCTTCGCCCACCGATGCGTCAGCGTGTCCGGGTGGTACGGCGTGCCGTCCTCGTTGCACGCGACATAGTCACCGTCCCGGTACGCCTCCCCAAGCTGCAACCGATCGGCCGCTTGCCGACGATGCGCCCGCCGAAGAACCTCCACCATTTCGTCATCCATCGGCAGAGTGCGCACCGACGCCTCCGTCTTCGGGTCGTCCTCCACCGCCTTGCCCTCCGCCGCAGCACGACCGATGTGCACGGTGATGGTCTTGCCCGCGAAATCCACACCACTCCAACGCAAACCGCCGATCTCGGCGCGACGCAGACCCGACAGGGCCAGGAACCACAAGTGCCCGTCACGATCTGTCTCAAGACTGGCGAGCAGCTTGGACACTTCGACGGGCGTGTAGGTCAGCGGCTTGCGCTTCTTGCCCGCCTTCGGCTTGATCGCACGAGCTACGTTGTGGGCAAGCAATTTCCGCTCAATCGCATAGTCGAGGACCATCGAGACAGTTTCGACAGTCCGTTTCAGCGACCGAGCCGCCCACGGACGCCGGAGATTGCCCTTTTCGGTCTTGGTGCCGCCCTTCTTCAACGCGGCCACGAGGTCGTCCAGGTGCTTGCGTGTCAACTTCTGCACCGGCAGGCCGCCGTGCAGTTCGCGCAGCGGAGCAAGGTTGTACTTGTAACCGCCCAGCGTCGTCGGGCGAGCCCAGTGCAAGCTATCGAGCCAGTCCCGACAGACCTCCTCTACGGTCACGTCTTTACGAGGCACGAAGCTGCCGGACGCAGCCTCAGCCATGAACTTCGTCAGGGCCGCACGAGCTTCCTTCTCGGTCCGGAACCGCCTCCGCACCTGGTGCCGCTTGCCGGATTCCGGATCGACCCCAGCGTCGGCCCTCACTTGATACCGGACAACCTGCTTCCCGGTCTGCCGATCAGTCACCGTCACCTTGGTGATTTGCGGCGGTAGTTGCTGCCTGCTCATGCCGCCGCGTCCAGCCTCGCGATATAGTCCGCTACCGCCTGCTCGGTCACGAACCGACGCCGACCGATCTTCACCGACCGCAGCTCACCAGAGCCGATCAACTCGTAGTACTTGCTGTGCCCGACCGGAATCAGCTTCCGGACCTCCTGCTCCGTGAGCAACTGAGCCATCTCCCCTACCCCCTTCTAAGCTGCTTGCTGAATTGCCGAATGTTCTTGCTGCGCCCCTGCACCCGCCGCCAGCAAGGCGTTGGTGTACTCCGCGCGCCATTTCGTGCGTTGGGCGATCGCGGCCAGGATCAGGTGATCCCGAGGCGGCGCGGACTGGTCACCGGGCTCGACCGGCCGGATGATCAGATGCGAGGTATCCGGCTTGTGGATGCCGACCGACGCCAGCAGTTGCCGAACGAACTCCGCCCGATCGGCCTTGTGATCCGGCAGCGTCTTCCCGCTCCAGCGACGCGACACCAGCACGCGACGACCGGGCAGACCAAGAGTGTCCCGACGATGCGCCTTGCCCTTGCAACGGCCCGGAATCGTCTTGTCGCTGGCGCCCAGCGGGACGATGCCGTAGCGCAGCCACACCGCGCAGCGAGGCGAACACGGGGTGTGCTGCAACTCCGCGTGCAACCGGTCGTAGTGGATCGCCGTCCGGGTCGATTCGGTCTCCAGGACTTCGCTGATCGACTTGGTGAGGTACTTCGTCACGTACCCGATAGCCCGGTCCGCTTTCTCGCCAGGGATGTAGCCCTTCATGTGGCCGGGGTCCATGCGTTCGCCGAACCGCACCGTGTACGCCGGTTCCAGATCATCCACCGCGTCCAGGACATCCAGGGCGTCATCCCAGCCGGTCAACGCCTGCCCGGAGTCGGGATCCACGAACGTCATGGCCCGGTAGTCCCACACCGGCATCTTCTCCCCGGAGTACACCTCGTTCTCCGGGTCGAAGTGCGGCCACCACACCTGGTGGTAGGTCGCCGCGGTCACCATGCGCAGAATCTCCCGGGAGATCACACCGCGTAGCAGCAGGTGCAGGTGCGGGGCACCGCGCTTCTGGGGTTCCACAGTCGCGAAGTACTGCACGTCGTAGCCGACGCAGCGACGCAGGTTCTGAATCCAACGGTCGACCAGCTTGGAGAAGAACACGATGTCGCGAGCCGCCCGGGCGTAGTCGTAGCTGTCGGGGTTGCGGGGTGAACCGTCCGAGCACGGCTTGCCCTCCGCATCCACCGCGCCGTCCTGGTTGATCGACCCGTAGGACGGCATGGTGAGGGTGACCATCATCGAGGACCGGTACCCGCCGATCACCCGCCCGATCGTGTGCCGTTCGACCTTCTTGCGGGGCAGGTTCGGCACGTCCTGACGCCGCTTGGTCGAGCGAGAACGCCGCTTGCGATCGTTGGGCTCCAGTGGCGGGATGGGGCCACGGAACCCCGAGTCGCGGAGGTCGCGATCGAGGCTGCCAACCAATTCCCCGATCGCATCAGCCATTTCGTCATCACCCTCGTCGCGGGCTTGGCGGTACTGCTGGGCCAGATCGGCACGAGCAGTGAGCAGCTCGGTTTGCGTGTCGGAGGGGTCGCGGGTTTCCTCGACCGGTTCGACCTCAGCGTGCCAGCCTTCCCGGCATTGCGTCATCCGCAGCCACCGGGCCTTGTCCGCGCACGGCTTGCACACCGACGCCACGGTGGACTTGCACGGCGAGGCAACGTATTCGACCTTCCCGGTTCGCGGGTCGAACGACCGCATCGTCACCGGCCGCACACACACCCCGAACTTCTCCGCCGCAGCCAGAGCGACATCAGTGAAGTTCGGAAGTGCACGCCGCTCAGCGGCAGTCTGACGGACCGGAGCAGCCTCGTTGTCGTCGTTGTCGAGGTTGATGGGTGTGGTCATGCCGCCTGCCCTCGTCCCTTGGTCCAGTGGTCCACCCGCGGCAGGATGACCGTCTCCGCGAGCGAATCCGAGCGGCGGAAAGCCAACTCGACGGTGCCGGGACCGGTGATGGTGGCGCGGCAGTCCAGCGCGCCGAAGGCATGCGCCAGATGCGAGACCCGGTTTTCGAAGTCAGCCGGGCAATGGCCGTCGAGCATCCGCACCCGCACCCGATCAGTCACCGGGCCGATGTCGGCCGACAGCAACCGTGGGATGAACGTGCGGTCGCCGCGGTCGATGCTCAGATGACAGGCCGACATCAGCTTGGCCCAGCGACGCCGGTAGCGGAACCAGATCAGGAACCGGGTACGCGCCCGGCGGGTAACCCACCGCTCGAACATCTCCGGACGCCGCAGCCGCCAGAGCATGATCCCCGCGATGGACACCCCGACCACCACGAGGGCAGCAACCGGTCCCCAGAAAAGGCCGGCCACGCCCGCGAGAACCACCGGGATGGAGAACATCGGGAACAGCAGCGCCCACCACACCGTCACGCCGACCGCGAGCATGGTGAACCACACGAGGTTGAGCGCCGCAAGCCCGATCAGATCGAACGGGTCACGCTGCCCGTTGTGGGTTTTCGTGGTCACGACTGGTCTCCTTGCTTGGGATCGAACAGCGACAGTTGCCCCGAACACGGGGCGGAGAGGTCCTTGCGGGGACGCCGCTTACGACTGGTCACCTGGTCGGAAGCGGCCTGCACGATCGGATTGACTTGCGGTGCTGCGGCCGGTCGGGTGTTGCTCATGCCGCCCAGTCCCCGCCGTCGTAGTCGTGGTCCTCGCTGGTGTCCCACAGCGGGACAGACCCGGTTTCGGCCAGCAGGTGCGCGGCGATCGCGGCCGGATCCAGCCCGGAGCGCTCCAGGTGGCAGCGTCGGCGTGCTTGCAGGTCGATAACGTTGTCGTCGTAGCCGTGTCCGGTGGTGTGGTTGCTCATGGCTGGGCCTCGATTTCGGGGACGCCGCACACGTCGCAGGTGCGGGAACGGGTGGAATTGCCCAGCGGCCACACCGTGGTACGCCAGGACTCAGGGAAGGTGTGGCCGTGCTCGACGCACCGGTTGGTGGCCTGGCAGCCGTCGCAGACGACCCGGTCGCCGTCGTAGACCCAGCCCACACCGCCCGCGGAATGGACGGTCAGATACGCGATGGCCTGGGTGATGGAGTCGAAGCAGATCGCTTCGTTCTCACCCTCGGTGTAGTGGTCGCCGCAGGTGTCGCAGTACACGACCACGTGCTGTTCGATGACCAGACCGCGTTTCATGCCGCCACCGGCCCGTCTTCGGACTCATCACCCAAGTCATCGGGATCGAAACCGCTGTAATCCTCGACGGGACCGGTGATCTGCGGTGCCGGTGAGTAGGCGTCCACGATGGCGTCGATGTCGTCATCGGAGACGAAGTACGCGCGCACCCGCACGAACTCGGTCGTTCCGTCCTCACCGACGTAGCCGACACCCGGTGTCTGATCGGAGATTTCGTCGCAGCGCGCCCCGCGATCGCGTGCGCCTTGACCGTGGACCATGCCGCTTTGAGTGGGCTCATCCAGGCGCAGGCCGATGCGGACGGGGAACAGTTGCCGGTTGGGCATCGTCTCCTTCGACGGGTCCTGCAACGCCGCGATCACCGACACCGCCGCCGCACGCCCCTGCGACAACAGCAGGCCGGTCAGGCGCCGGAACTCCTGCTGCTCCTCCCGGGTCGCGTAGGACGACAGCGACGCGGCTTCGTCAATGATGATCAGGATCAGCGGCTCATCCGGGGAAGGGACGATCTTGCGCAGACCGGCCGAACGCATCCGCGCCAGCCGTTCCCGCATCAGCTCCACGGCCTCGTTGAGCATCTCCAAGATGGTGGCGTTGTCGGTGGTGAACCGGACGAACAACCGGCCCTCGCCCTTGCCGAACTCTGCGCCGCCCTTCGGATCAGCCAAATACAGATCGACCAATCCTGCTTTGATCGCGGGACCGAGTGCGGCGATGATCGACCACAGCACCGAGCCCTTACCCGACCCGGTAGCGCCCGCGATGAGGATGTGCCCATAAAGCACCCGCACCCGCCAGGTGTCGAAGTCCTCGGTCACCCCGACCGGCACCGCCTCGAGGTCCACCACACCCGCCGGACCGGGCACCACGACGGTGTCGGCCAGGGTGTCGAACACCCGCAGGTCCAGGCGGACGAACGCCGGATCAGGCGATGTCACAGTCACCTGCGGGACGCCGAAGTAGTGCGCCAACGCGTCGCGGGTGTTGTCGTTGTTCCAGTCCTTGAGCGACTGCCCGCCGAGCATCTGCACATCCACCGACATCCCGAACTCGGTGTAGGCCGCGGCGACGATGTTGGGGTAGCCGGTCTGTGGCGAACCCAGCTTGAGAGCTGGCCACATCAGGGCCAGCTGCCCCGAGTCGGTCACCACCGACACCGCCGTGCGCAGCTCGACCGGAGCAGCCGCAGTGACCTCACCGGCAGCACGAGCCGGTAGCGTCTCCGCACCCCGCGCGGCCAGTGACCGCAGCCACCACCACGCCGACGCGCCCGTGCACATACCACCGGCGAGCATCACCGTTCCCGCGATACTCATCTGACGAACCCCCAACCTTGCGGGCCGCGCTCCAACTCACAGAACAAGCGGCACCCCTCCGGAGCCGGGGGCGAAACCGGAGCCTTGCCGACCTCAGACCGGCCGAGACCGGCGTCGGTGCAGAACATGACGCACCCAGGAGGAGCGGGAGCCGGATTCTCGGTGGTGGTGGCTACCACCGAGGAGGACGCAGCGGCCGGGACCAGTGGGGCCGGAGTATCCGAGGTCTGGTCCACCAGCACCCCGACACCGGCCAGCACGCTCACCAGCGCTGAAACACCCGTCACCACAGCGGGAACGGTTACAGAAAAACTCATTTCAACCCCCAACAGGGACAGCGATCGGCAGCATGGTTTGCTGCGGTCGCGAAGAACGAACAGGAAGTTGGACCGGCGCAGCAGCCACCGGGCGAAGCTCAGCCACCCGCACCGGCTCAGGCACCGGCAACGGGTCAGGCTCCAACCCAGGCACCGGCACCGGTTCAGGCTCAGACTCGGGTTCGGCCGTTGCCCGTACTTGGGCAGGCTCGACCACCGGAGCCGGTGCCGAATCACGTTGTGCCGCACGGATCAGCAGCGCCAACCCGTGCGTATCCGCCAGCAGGGAAATCGGGGCGATCGCAGCCACCAGCGCCGAGGCCCACCACGGCAGTTCCCGACCGGCAGCCACCGCGTGCAGCGAGTTCCCCGCCACCGACACCACCGAACCGATCACCAGGACCGTCACGAAGAACCGGCGCTCAGGGGCATTGGCCAGGACCAGCACCCCGAACGTCGCCAGCAGGATCGTGCCGTCCACGATCAGCGGGAACAGCCACGCATCCGACGCCGGGATGTGCGCCAGGACCGCGAGGTCCTTGAGCGTGGCGAACGACAGCCGGAACGCCGCCGCACCGACCGCGATGATGATGACCACGGCGGACCAGCGCGCAAGACGCATCCCCGCCGACTGATCCGCCGTATTCATCACGCGCCTACCCGCCCCGCGGTGACCGTGGCCGTCAACGCCGCCGCCAACTCCAGCGCCTCATCAGCGGTCATCGCCAGATACACCGAGTTCGAGTGCAGCGACACGAACACCTGATCGGTCTCCGCCACGTAACGCAGGTTCACCCGCTGCGGGTCCTCACGCTTGCCGAACATCACGCCACCGCCTTATCCGCCGACGCGGACACCACGGCATCGTGCTCGGCCAAAACACCCGGCAGGGCTTCGGCCAGCGCGCGCGCATCCTCGATGCTCAAGCTCAAATACGCATGCGCGTCGACCAATTCGATGAACACCGTCGCCGGGATCACACCGCCGCCGTATGTCGAATCGCGCTCGGGGTGGTACTCGGCGGTGATCCCGTCATAGCCGGAAACGCTCGTGTGGAAGAACGACATGATCACGCCGCCTTACCGGCCGGACGAGCCGCACCCGGATCGGCCGGAGCCTGCTTCGCACCCGAGTTGTCGCCCTTGATCCCCGTCGCGCGGATCATGAAGCCGATCGACTTGAACTGGCCGTTACCGACCACACGAGGCTTGAGCAGCAGCCCCTCCAACTCGATCGGACGCAAGCCCTCCATGACCTCCGGCTCCGAAGGAACCGGCATCTGGTCAGCAACAAACGTGATGTCGAAACCGGCCTGGTTCGCCTTGCCTCCCGCCCGGTCCATGATCGTCGCCTTCCACAGGCGCTTACCCGAGCCGTTGCCCTCCCGGTCGTAGTCGACCGCCTGACGCTTCGGCGCGTTGCGGTCCTCGCTGAATTCGGTCTGTGCCTCGATGTCGCCGAGCAGCAGCACGCCCTTCGGGAACACGGAACGGAAGTCGGTCGGGATCCACATGTCTTTCAATGCCATTGCTCAATCTCCTTGTCGCCTTGACTTCTCGCGGAGTACTCATCTGCACCTTTGTGCATACACAACAGCGTATACACAGCAGCGTATACACACAAGAGGTTTGCGTATACGCAGTTGCAAGGCGGCTTGACATGGAAGGGTGCGCAAGCTGACCTGTGCGTATACGCAGTTGCGTATCATCAGCGGGGACGGCCTACGAAGAGGAGTAAGCGAATGAGTGAACCTGCGTACGTTTCGATCGCGGGAGAGATCGCGCGGGACATCCGCAGCGGTGCTTTGCCTGCTCGGATGCAGCTACCGAGCTACTCCGAGCTGGCCAAGCAGCACGGCGTGTCCGAGATTGTCATCCGGAAGGTGATCGACCTGTTATTGCGCCAAGGACTCGTCTACACCATCGAGCGCCGGGGAACGTTCGTCGCGGCTCGCCCGACGTTGGTGCGTGTCTCTCCGGAGCGGCAGATGGAAGATCCTGAGGTCACCTTCGGCAACGAAGCAGCGGCCGGAGAAGACGAGGTTCGGATTGACCGCGAGTCGTCTACCGTGTCGGCCGATGATGAGCTTGCCGCCCTGCTCGGCATCGCCCCAGGCGACGACGTTGAACACATCATCACGATGGCATCAGAGCAGGGGCGCCCTATCTCAATATCTGACAGCTATCAGCGGCCCGGCACGGATGTGGCCGCCGCCGACATCCTCGAGGAAACGCTTGCCGATCGGCCGCCCGTACCGACACACGCTGTATGGCTCGAGGTGCCGTCCGGGGAACTCGTGAAGGCAGTCCGTCAGCGCTTCCTCAAGGCCGACGGCCAAGTACTCATGGTGTCGGACGTGTCGTATCCGCGAGACCGCTACGAGTCGTTCGTCTTCCGGATGGCGCTTGACACCCAACCCTGAGGCAGAGCAATTCCCGCGTGGCCCGGTCGCACCGTCGATCGGGCCACGCTTCGTTTCGGCCTAACCGCTGCGAACCCAGCATTGCGCGACGTCAGAAAGGTTCCACCACGAGACGAACCGGGCATCTTGTGATTCCAGCGTCCACCGGTCCGTCAGCCGGTCGAAGAACGCGTCATCACCCGTCTTGCCGCCCTTCGGCTCACCGACGTAGATCAGACGGCGACCTCCGCGCGCCTCGAACAGGCCCAAGGCTCTGGACGCCATCGGGTCACCCCATCCCGGAGGCCAACACAGGAACATCACCGAGTCGCGGTCAAGCTCTGCTTCGAACTCATCGAGACCGCCGACTGGATACCAGGCATCCCGTTGACCTTCCGCACCGGGGAAAGAAGCATTCGGTACCTTGTGCGGCGGCTCAGAGTCGAAGGCGCGCGTGTGCACTCCGACCTCGGCGAGCAGCCGCGCCCAGTAGCCGCGCCCCGCTCCCAACTCGAAGACCGTCCGCTTTTTGCTGCATGTCTTCACCCAGTCAAGCGTCTCCGGGGACGGAATCGCGTAGGCATAGGTGCTCTGCAAGATCGTTTGCACGAAGCCCAGCCGGACACTGCCGGTCGAGCTTCCGCCATTAACGACCCGACGTTGCCCGTCAACGGCGACGGAAGGCCCCACGATGTCCCAGTACGGATTCCCCGAGGCGGACTCACCACCGGTCATGTAATGGACAAACCTCAGGTCGAACGCTGCGTCCGTCTCCTCATTGCCCGTCCCTGACAGCATCGGTGCCGTGTCCAGGTACTCGGCCACCTTCGGGTACTCAGCCTTCAGCCGAGACTCGTCTCCGAGCAGTTCGGCCAGTTCCGTTCGACGCTCCGGCGTCAGCGCGAGACCAGTCATGAACTCGATTCTCCGTGCGGCCCTTGCGTTGCGCGAGTTGTTGCCGAATTTCGCCATACAGGATCAAGAGCGCCCCGGCGGCGCTTCGCGCCGCCGCCGCGCTGCGACGCGCAGCGCGGCTGATGGGGCGTCGCTCGCGGCGCGTCGAGCGCGTCGGCGCCACTCGGCCGCCGGGGCGCACGGAGTCCCTGCTGGTCACTTCTGCATCAACCGAGGCAGTGCTGGGCACGCCGAGAGCCGTACCCGACTTACCTCCCGCAGCCGAGCACGAATCGGCCGGCACTCTGCCCGGTCCACCGGCCGTGGTCACCAGCAGGGCCGAGACATCCACGAACCGGGCACCAGCCGCCAGAGTTCGGCCACCTGTCCGGCCGGGGCGATTGATCTGGGTCAAGCCCTACCACGCAACCGGGGCACGGCGAAGGGCAAGCCGCTCCGCGGTGGGCACGCCCACCCTTCACCGAACCCCGAACACGAGGTAGCCCAAGGGCAGATCAACCACCCCGACCGAACAGGAGACCTCCGATGAACCCCACCGTCTACTACACCTGCTCGCTCCGAGGATGCGCCAACCCCGCCACCCACTCCTACCCCGGCAGCCACCTCGCCCTGACCGGCACCCTCTACCGCTGCGACCGCTGCCGCCAGATTGCCGAACACAACGCACGGGTCCTCGCCCACTCGCACTACTGACCGGACCGGGGGCTTCGGCCCCCACTACTCGTGTTGCGGTTGCGCCGGATTCACTACAGTGCCCAGCTTCGAACACGTATCGTCCCGTGCCATGGCTCAACGAATCGTCCTGTGGACAGCGAACAAATCGATCATTCCCGACGTCGGCCAAGCTATCCACCTGGACCTCACAGAGGACAAGCTTGCAAACAACCCCGAGCTTGCCTCAGCGATCGGAGACGGCCGGATCGTCTCTCACACGCTGCAATCTACGACCGATGGCCTGATCATCTCGTTCATTGTTGAGTTCGACTAGAACCACTGCGCGACCTTCGGCCGCGTGGCCCTGATGGGTAGTGGCCTGCATTATGTTCACGCGCCCCTCCAGCGTCAAGAGCGCCTACGGCGTCACTGCGTGATGGCTATCGCCACTCTTGACCCCGGAGCCTCTACGCGCGAATGGCAGGCCGATAAGGGGCAGGCGCAGCCAGCCCACCTCTTCGCGCAACCCACTACCCATCAGGGCCAACCGTGGTCCGTTCATCAACGATCGGTGACACAGCGGTGACACAACCGACCCACACACCGCCGGACTGAGGCAGACCCAGCCGCCCGTTGACCAGACGTCACCACCTGACCGAAAACGCCAAAAACCACCTCTGACCTGCCTCCGGAGCAGAAGGCCGCAGGTTCGAATCCTGCCGAGGGCACCGAGCAAAGGCCCCTTGACCAGCTGGTCAAGGGGCCTTTCTCATCGGCGGCCTAGGCCTCGTGGGCGAGGACCCGAGGTGTGACACTGCCGCCGCGATGTTCCGCGATAGAACGCTCGAGGTGTCGCGCGTTGAAGGGGTTGCCGAGAAGGTACGCGGTCTCCTTCAGCGCTTGGTATTCGCTCAGGGCGACCACCACGGCCGGTTCGCGCCCGGCACGGGTGATCACCACTTCTTCCAGATCCTCGGTGGCGCTGTCGAGAACCGAGGCGAGGTTCGCTCGCGCCTCGGTGTAGTTCATCGACTTCATGCTCGTAAGGTACGAGATCCTGTGCAGTTGACGCCCGAAACTTTTGGATCACCGATAGGGCGTTCACCGTCCCGCGAATCGGTGCGATCGACCACGCAGCGACACTGTGCGGACAGCGGCCGCATCAGTGGGTGGCCTCGCGATGCCGGGGCTCCTACCATCGAGCCGTGCTGAGATCGTTGGCCGCCATCGTCGTCGGCGCGGCCCTGGTCCTGACCGCCGCCTGCGCGCATTCGCGTGCCAGTGGACCCGATGATCCGCACCGCGTCCTGGACTACGCGGGCGCGCAACGCCACTACCTCATCCACCGTCCGGCGGGTTCACCGCAAGGCAGGCTCGCGGCGGTTCTGGTCTTCCACGGTGGTGGCGGTAGCGCCGGGTACATGGCGAACAAGAGCGGTTTCGATCGGCTGGCCGACGCCAATGGATTCATCGCGGTCTACCCCGAAGGGATCGACAGGTCATGGAACGACGGCCGGGGTGCCGACACACGCGCGGTCGCAGCGGGTGTCGATGATGTCGGGTTCGTCTCGGCGCTGATCGACCACCTGGTCGCCGCCGACGAGGTCGATCCGGCTCGGGTGTACGCCACCGGGATGTCCAACGGGGGCATGTTCACTCAGCATCTGGGGTGTCACCTGAGCGCCAAGCTGGCCGCGATCGCGCCGGTGGCCGGTCCACTTCCCGCTGCGGACGAGACGAACTGCGCACTCGCGCATCCACTTCCGGTGCTGGAGATCCATGGCACCGCCGATCCGATCGTCCCGTACGAAGGCGGTGTCGTGCGCGTGACGTCGGGCAATCACGGCCGCACGGGCACCGGCCCGGTCCTGTCGGTGGCGGCCACGCAACAGCTGTCGCGCGGGAAGACGGCTGTCCACCGCCGAACGCCAGTGAGTTGCCCCCACGCGGCGACGACGGGACCTCAGTAAAGATCGAGACGGCACTGTGCCCGGACGATGTCGGCGTCGTCCTCTACACGGTCACCAACGGTGGCCACACCTGGCCGGGCGGCGAGCAGTATCTCCCCAAGGCGTTGGTCGGCGCGGTGAGCCGCCAATTCGATGCTTCGGAGATCATCTGGCAGTTCTTCGCCGCCCACTGACAATGGGTCGCGGGACACACCTGATTCGAATCGGCAGGACGCTGGTACGGGCGCGGATGCCGAGAACTCCCGGTGGTCGACACCCGATCGCCCGTCTTTCCAGCACCGGGATTGCAGGCACTTCGAATGCTAGCTGCTGCAATGATTACGAGCCCCGGGCTTTGCCCGAGGCTCGTGGTCGGCTGCGGTGACTCCTACGGTCGATCGAACTCGCCGTCGGCCACGCCCGTGGTGAAGGTGTCCCACTGCTCGGGAGGGAAGATCAACGCCGGACCAGTCGGGTTCTTCGAGTCGCGGACGCCGACGGTGCCGCCAACAAAGTGGGCAACCTCCACGCAGTCGGCTCCACCCCCGCTGTGGCTCGACTTGAACCACCGAGCACCGGCTAGATCAACGGTCACGGTCGAACTCCCTTGCTATCTCTCGCAGTAGGTCTCTGCTCGGGCGGCTGTCGCGGCTCGACTGCTGGAGAACGGTGAAAGCCTGGCGAAACCGCAGCACATCCGCCCGTCCTTCAAGGTACGCGCTACCGGTGTAGCTCTCGCAATAGACGACCGGCGGCTCGATCAATTTGCCTCGGACGTCGTTGCCGAAGTCCAGGATCGTGAAGGGCGGGAGAGCCATCCCGACTGGAATTCCGGCGTGGAATGGCAGAATTCGGAGCTCGATGTTGTCCAGAGTGCCGACGTCCGCTAGATGCCGCAACTGCGGAGCCATCACGCACCGGTCACCGACGATGGTTCGCAGCACGGCCTCGTGGAGTACGAACGAAACCTTCGTCGGCTGGCGCGACCGGGTGAGCATGTGCTGCCGCTGAATCCGAAGTTGCACACGCCGCTCCAGTTCTTCGTCGGTGTCCTCGGCAAAATAGCGACGGTCGATGGCGCGAGCGTAAGCGCGGGTTTGCAGCAGGCCAGGTATGAGCAACGGCTGGAAGATGGCCAATTCCGTTGCGCCCGCTTCCAGCCCGACATACAGGTTGAACCAGGCCGGGATCAGGTCTCCGTAGGTGTGCCACCACGACTTCGCCGGAGTCTGCTCCGCGAGCCCCTTGGCTACGGCAGTCTTCCCCTCGCTCAGCCCGTAGACTTCGCAGAGCCCGGAAACGTCGCGGACCCTGACTTTCTCAGTCAATCCGCGCTCCAAGCGACTCAGCGTCGATTTGTGCCATTCCATCAGCGACGCCGCTTGTTCCAGCGTCAGTCCGGCACCCTCTCGCGCCTCCCTCAGATATCGGCCGAGTTGCCTACGCGGCAGTGTGCTGCCCGTTTCCTCCGCCTGACCGTCTGTCATGCACGCTCCCCTGTCGTTGCATTCCGAGGTTGCTGTCAGTTGCAATACGCGCCGATCGTAGGCGGCGTTGCACAACGCGATCTGGCGATTTGCGCGAGTTTGCCGACCCGATTTCGTTGCCGGGCCTGGATATCGGCTTGCCACACATCCTCTGCCCCATGGCATCGCACCCCCGACTCAGCAAGGCTCAGTCCGCCGTGCTGGCGGCGCTCGCGCCGGGCGGAATCCTGTCCGTGGACTCGCTGGTGAGAACGACGAATGCGTCCGGAAGTCGAACTCGCCGCGCACTACTACGCCTCGAGGCGGCCGGTCTGGTCGTTCACACCGGAATGGTCGGCCGCAGTGGATACCAGATCACTGTCAGCGGTCGTCGGGTGCTCGCGAGCGATACCGGTGACTCCTCGCGCGGGAGGGTGACCATTGCACAGCACGACATTTGGTGACCACACCGTCCTCTGGCGGATCGTGCGCGGGTCGCGGATCGCGATCGAGTCGCTCATCGACCATGCCGCTGGGGCCCCGGCCTACCGGATGAGAATGGACGGCTCGATAATCGACATCCCCAACGGCGACCCCGGCATGATCTACTTCGGCGAAGGAGAGGACCGCCCCGACCTGGCCCAGGTACGCGAGTGGTTCCCGAAACTCTTCGACCTCTGGAACACGGTGAGAACTCAGTACTGGCAGGCCATAACCCCGAGATGATGATGACGAGTGGCACACCATCGAGAGGTCTACTCGACATTTGCCGCAGCCGTGTGCCACTCGTCGCTCGTCTACGTAGGAGGGTGAATGGGATTGGATGGGAGTGGGGGGCGGCGAGGCCGGGTTGTGGTGGGCGGGCTCGTGGCCGTTGCCGTGGTGCTGGGGGGTGTGTTGTGGGCTGTGGCCGGTAGAGAGCGGCCGCCCTTCGATGTGGATGTGGTTCCGGGGAGTCAAGTTGTCTGGGTGAGTGCGGCGGCGGGGGCCGACCGGGGGACGTTGGAGCTGTGGCAGCGGGGGCGGTTCCGGCGGTGGGAGCGGACGCTTGCTGTGCCCGCTTGGGTTGGTGCGGAGGGGATTTCGCGGGATGCCAGAGAAGGGGCGGCATATACGCCGGAGGGCACCTTTCCGTTGACCGAAGGATTCGGCCGGGTGCCTGCCGTGGGCGCGAAACTTCCCTACCTTTCGGTCGATCCGTCCAATACCTGGTGGTGGGTGTCCGACACCGAAAGCCCGCTGTACAACCAGAAGTATCGGTGCGCCGAGGGTGAATGCCCGTTCGACACCGCCCTCAGCGAGAATCTCGGGCGAACCGAACCGCAGTACGACTATGCGCTGGTCATCGATTACAACCGCTTTCCGGTCGTGCCGGGGCGGGGCTCCGCGTTCTTCGTCCACGTCGATGTCGGCAGGCCGACAGCAGGGTGTGTCGCGGTCGGCGACGACGTCATGCGGACGTTGCTGGCCACCCTCGAACCGTCGCGGAAACCGGTTATCGACATACACGCGAGGTGAACGCCCGAACCAGCAGGCCGTTGTCCGCGGCCGACTCGGCCGCGACGTTCCGGCACTCGGCCGAACAGAATGACATCCGCTCGCGTTCGCGCTGCGCGACCAGCTGGGTGACTACCGCCCGCAGCGCAGCCCACCGACAGTCGTGGCATGACACGTGGACGCGTGCCGCCAATGCCGCCGTCATATAAGAAAAGGCCCCCGTAGTCGGGAGCCCTTCTCGGATGGTTGGGTGCCGTATGCGGCGCGACGTTTACGGCAGGGGTTCGGTGGGCTTGGCGGCGGACGTGAGGACGCCGGCGTTGGTGAGGTAGGTGAAGGCGGGGGCCGTCAGACCGGGCTGGAGGAAGTAGAAATGAGCCTTGGTGACGGTGCCGTTCTCGGTGGCGTCGCAGAGGGCGTGCAGGGCGGTGGGGTCGACGGTGAGGGCGGTGAGCTTGCCCGCCTCGTAGTCCATCTCCACCCACTTCGCGTGGATGGCGGCGCTCATGACGCTGCCGGTGAAGCTCTCCCGGTCGGAAGCGGCGCTCAGGCCCATTTCGAGGCCGTCGTCGAGGTCGGTCGGCGTGTGCTGCCAGCGGCCGAACTCCCACCAGCGCACGAAGCTGACCGGGCCGTCGACGCCGCCGGGCAGCTTTGCCGTCGGTTCCACCGAGCGCACCCAGGCGGGCGCCGCGGCGAGCGGATCGTAGGAGGTCCCGGCGACCTCGTTGTCCTCGTCCCGCCCGAATAGCAGCGCGCGGTCGCCGGGATATCTGACCAGCGAGTACCAGTTGCCCTCGCCGTCGTCGCTGATCAGCCGGCCACCCTCCACTCCGGCCGTCTGCCCGATCTCCTGTCCGCTCGCGACCCGATCCGTGCGAGTGGCGGCGGTGATCACGTCCAAGACGGTCACGCGCGCCCACAGCACCTCGGGATGCGGCAACTGAAATCCCATGCCGGGCAACGTATCACCGGCCCCCTACGGCGACAACCGATTGGCAACCGGCCGGACAACCCGCTCGGTCGCGCGCCCCCGCCCTGGCAAACAGGGGCGAAGCGGGCGCTCACAGGGGTCTCGCAAACCCGGAGACGAAGGGCAAACCGATAGCTACGACATTGGGGTCTATGCAGCATTCCATTCGGCGGACTCACCGATCAGGCGGACTCCGGTTCGGATCGCTCGGTGCGCCGGGGGCGCAGCGCGTAGGCCGGGACCAGTTGGTCGCGCACGTGCAGGTCCGGGCGACCGTCGGCGAACTGGATGCTGTAGGTCACCCGCCCCATCCAGTCCCCGTCGACGGTGGGGAACCAGTGCGTCAAGGTGCCGGGGCGCTCGCCGCGCATGACGACTCCGGCGCCGTTCACATGCCGCGGGGTACCGGGGTCGCGGACCAGGATCGCGTCCAGCCGCACCCATACCGGGCGCGGCGGGTAGGTCAGTGTCCGGTAGTAGTGGCCGGTCCTGTTCGGGTAGACCAGCTCCGGTCCCGTGCCTTCGGTTCGCGGCGGTTCATCGCTTATCGAACCCATGTTCGAATGTTAGCCGGACATATGCGGCAAGCACCAGGCAACCCGGTCTCGAATCGGACGACATGACACCGGCCACACGACCATGGCCGTCGCGCCCGAGACGTTCTAATATGTTCGTTCTAGAACAATCACTTCAGAAGGAGGCGGACATGTCCGTGAAAAGCGAGGTAGTCAAGGGTTTCTACACCGCTACGCAGGCGGGTGACGGACCGGCGATCCTGGCCCTGCTGCATCCGGAGTTCGAAGTGCGCACCGCCCCGGGCATGCCGTGCGGCGCGGGCGGCGCCTTCCACGGCCCGCTAGCGGCCATGGCGCGGATCTGGGGCGCGGTTGCCAGGGACTTCGACACCGCGCCGTTCGACGAGACCTGGCAGGAGACCACGGACGGCACCGTCGTGGTGACAGGTCACTATCGCGGCGCGGCCCGCGCGACCGGCCGCGCGTACGAGGCCGAGTTCGTGCACCTGTGGCAGGTCGACGACGAAGGCCGCATCACGCGACTGCACCAGTACACCGACACCGCGCGCCGGCACGCCGCATTGGCCGCCTGACGTCGCCGAAACCGTTCGCCGCGCGTTCGACCACCGCACCTCGGCGACATCGCCCGCCGCCCGCCCGAACGATCCGACCCGTTTGGTTTCCGCTACCCCGGGCACGCCTTGGCGTAAAGATCCAGGCACCGGGGGTAGACCGGAGGACGAGATGACTTATCCGCCGGGCGGGCAACCGCCGGATGATCGACCGCCCCACCCGCAACAGCCCGAGCCTGGCTATCCTCCGCCCGAACAAGGGCAGCCTCCTTCGGACCCGGGTAATCCGCCCCCGAACCGGGGCAGCCACCCTCGAGCCCGGGTAATCCGCCCCCCGGACCCGGGCAGCCACCCTGGGACCCTGGTTATCCGCCCCCCGGACCCGGGCAGCCATCCTCGGCCCCTGGTTATCCGCCACCCGGCTACCCGCCCTGGGGATATCCGCCGCCGCCCAAGAAGAGCCACACCGGCTTGATCGTCGGCTTGGTGGCGATAGTCGCTCTGGTGATCGCGGGCGCGGTGATCGCGGGGGTGTTCCTGACCTCGCAGGGCAGAGGTCCGCTCGCCTCGGACGAGAAGCGGATCGAACTCGCGATTCGCGACTTCTACGAGACCCTCGACACCCGCGGCTTCCGCGCGGCGGCCGAGCAGGCGTGCGCGCACGAACGCGCCGCGTTCGAGGCGATGACCGAGAGCGAGAAGAGCGAATTCGACAACACCTCGATTTCGGTCACCATCGATAGGATCGACGACATCGTCGTCACCGGAGACACCGCGACCGCGAAGGTCACCGGCAAGCTCACCGTCGCGGTGCCCGGCCAGCAGCCCGATACCGAATCCAGCACGACCGAACATCTGACGAAAGAAGACGGCAAGTGGAAGGTCTGCTCCGCGGAGGGCACGCGCTGATCGCATGCACCAACGCATGAGTTGTTGCGGACCGAACCGCAGAACCGTTCTCGGGGCACTCGGCCTCGCCGCACTCCTCCCCTTCGCCGGTCGAACGAAAGCTCGGGCACTGCCGGACGCGGCGGTCGCCACCGATCTGGAAGTCGTGACGATCACCGACACCTCGGTGATCCTCACCTGGACCACGCTCGCCCCCGACCCGGCAGGCCGGCTGATCCCCGTCGACGCCGACACCCACGTACGGATCGGTCCCGCCGACTCGGCGCGCGCGCCGGTGCCGGTCTTCGCCGACGACCACCCGACGCCGTTCCACTATGCCGAGATCGGCGGGCTCGAACCGGGCCGCGCCTACCGCTTCGAAGCCTGGTCGGCGGGTCTGCGCGCCACGCCCGCGTTATCGCTCACCACGTCCGATCCCGCCGCGCCGGAAGCACGCGGCGAATTTGCCACCCTGGTTCCGCCGCCCGGCCGCAGGCTGCGCACCCTGGCGCTGGCCAACGATGTGCACTTCGGCGAGCAGGTCAGCGGGCTGATCGCCGGTGACCTGCCGCCCGGCTTCCGGCAGGGTCCCGGCCTCGCGCCCTATCCCGAGGTGATGCTGGCCGCGGTGCTGGACGACCTGCGCCGTCCCGACCGGGGAGCCGAACTGCTACTGCTCGCGGGCGACCTGACCGCCGAAGCCTCCGAGCTCGACACCCGCACGGTGCGGGCCCGTCTCGACGGGTGGGGTGCGCTCGGCCGCGACTACCTCGCCGTGCGCGGCAATCACGACCGGCCGCACACGGGCGACGAGTACGCCGGTTGCGCTCCCGCGCCCGCCGATCACCGTGACTGCTGGGCCGATACCTTCTCCGCGCGCCAGCAACTCGTCGAGCACGAGGTGGGCGGTCTGCGCGTGCTCGGCTTGGATACCAGCAGCCTGGACGGCGCTGGCGGCTCCATCGAACGCATGCAATTCGATCACCTCGCCGAACGTCTGCGCGCCGATCCGGATCGGCCGACCCTGCTGTTCGGCCACCACCCGGTCACGGCCGAGTCCGGGCTGACCAACCTCGCCGGACCGGGTTTCGTGCTCGACGGACGCGACAGCGGCGAACTGCAAGCGCTCTACACCCGCTCCCCCGGCGTCTTCCTACAGCACAGCGGCCACACCCACCGCAACCGCCGCACCAGGCCGGACGTGCCGTGCGCGGTGGAGTTCCTGGAGGTCGCCGCGGTCAAGGAGTATCCGGGCGGCTACAGCCTGCTGCGCCTCTACGAGGGCGGCTACATGGTCAACTTCTACAAGACCCGCACCGAGGACGCGCGGCGCTGGAGCGCGCTCACCCGCGGCGAGTACTTCGGACTGCTTCCGGATTACACGCTTGGCACCTGCGCCGATCGCAATCACGTTGTGCCGCGCGACTTCTCGGGTCTGCGATAGCGGGCGGGCGGGTTCGCCGCATCCGGGAAACGTTTGCCCACGTCGGACGCTGTATCTTCCTTAGGTAAGGCTCAACATATGCAACGGGGAACGCGGTCGGAAGGACGAGGATGAAGCCGGTCAGATGGAAGACGATTGCCGCTGGATTGGTCCTCGCGATGACGGCGCTCGGCAGCACGGCTTGCTCGAATTCCTCCGACGACGCGAACGAGATCACCGTCTACAACGCGCAGCACGAGTCGCTCACCAAAGAATGGGCCGACGCGTTCACCAAGGAAACCGGCATCAAGGTGACGTTGCGCCAGGGCGGTGACACGGCGCTGGGCAACCAGCTGGTCGCCGAGGGCGCTGCCTCGCCCGCCGACGTCTTCCTCACCGAGAACTCCCCCGCCATGGCACTGGTGGAGAACGCGGGCCTGTTCGCCGACGTGAACGCCGAGACGCTGGCGCAGGTGCCCGCGCAGTTCCGCCCGTCCACCGGCAAGTGGACCGGCGTGGCCGCGCGCTCGACGGTTTTCGTCTACAACAAGAACAAGGTCCAGCCCGGCCAATTGCCTGCCTCGCTGCTCGACCTGGCGCAACCGCAGTGGAAGGGGCGCTGGGGCGCGGGCGTTTCCGGCGCCGACTTCCAGGCCATCGTCGCCGCCCTGCTCGCGCTGAAGGGCGAGGACGCCACCCGCGCCTGGCTGAAGGGCATGAAGGAGAACGCGACGCCGTTCCCGAACAACGTCGCCACCATGAAGGCGGTCAACTCCGGCAGCCCGGACGGCGGCGTCATCTACCACTACTACTGGTACCGCGACCAGGCGAATACGAAGGAGAGCAGCGCCGACACCGCCCTGCACTACTTCAGGAACCAGGACCCGGGCGCCTTCGTCAGCGTCTCCGGCGGCGGCGTGCTGAAGGCGAGCAAGAAGCAGGAGGCGGCGCAGAAGTTCCTGGCGTTCATCGTCGGCAAGGCGGGGCAAGAAGTGTTGCGTGACGGCACATCGCTGGAATACCCGGTCGCCGGCGGCGTGGCCGCGAACCCGGCGCTGCCGCCGCTGGCCGACTTGCAGGCTCCGCCGCTCGACCCGTCGAAGCTCGATTCGAAGAAGGTCTCGCAGCTGATGACCGAAGCCGGTCTGCTGTAGCCGTGGCACTGCGGAACGTCGTCGCGGCACCCCGGGTCGGCAGACCGGGGCCGGTGGTCACGGGCGTCGCGCTGCTGCTGGTGGCGGCTACGTTCGTGCCGCTCGGATACATCGTTTCGACCGTTTTCTCCACCGGTGTCGATCAGGCGGCGGAACTGGTGTTCCGGCCCAGAGTCGGTGAGCTGCTGGGCAATACGGCCGCGCTGGTGGCGTGCACCGTGCCGATCTGTGTGGCGCTCGGCGTCGGGCTGGCCTGGGTGGTCGAACGCACCGACGTGCCGGGGAAGTCGTGGTGGGGGCCGGTTTTCGCGGCTCCGCTGGCGGTGCCCGCCTTCGTCAACAGCTACGCCTGGGTCAGCGTCTTCCCGACCATGCACGGTCTTCGGGCGGGCGTGGTGATCTCCACGATGTCCTATTTCCCGCTGGTCTATCTGCCCGCCGCCGCCACGCTGCGCCGCCTGGATCCGGCGGTGGAGGAGTCGGCGCGGGCGCTGGGCTCGGGACCGGTCGCGGTGTTCGCGCGGATCGTGCTACCGCAGCTGCGCTTGGCCGTCCTCGGTGGCGGGCTGCTCATCGGGCTGCATCTGCTCGCCGAGTACGGCGCCTTCGTGATGGTCCGGTTCGACACGTTCACCACGGCCATCTTCGAGCAGTACCAGTCCAGCTTCGCCGGTCCGGCGGGCAGCATGCTGGCCGGTGTGCTCGTGCTGTGCTGTCTGGCGCTGCTCGGGGCCGAGGCGGGACTGCGCGGCCGGGCGCGCTACGCGCGGATCGGCAGTGGTGCTCCGCGCGCCGCGGTCCGGATCCGGTTGGGCGCGGGCACGTTACCGGTTCTCGCCGTGCTCGTCGCGGTGACGGCGGCCGCGCTGGGCGTGCCGCTGTGGACCATCGGGCGCTGGCTGCGCATCGGCGGAGCGGCGGTATGGGATGTCACCGACATCGGCAACGCGCTCGGGCAGACGGTCGGCCTCGCGGCCGTCGCCGCGCTGCTCACCACCCTGTGCGCGTTCCCGGTGGCGTGGATCGCGGTGCGTTCCACCTCGGCGTTCGCACGGCTGGTCGAGGGCGCCAACTACGTCACCAGCTCGTTGCCCGGCATCGTGATCGCGCTGGCCATGGTGACCGTGACGATCCGGTGGGCGCCCGCGCTCTACCAGACGGCGGGCATGGTGATCGCCGCCTATCTCCTGCTGTTCCTGCCCCGTGCCCTGGTCAGCGTGCGGGCCGGGCTCGCCCAGGTGCCGGTCGGCTTGGAGGAGGCGTCCCGTTCGCTGGGTAAATCGGCGCCGGCGACGTTCTTCCTGGTCACGCTGCGTCTCGCCGCGCCGGCCGCGGCCGCCGCGGCCGCACTGGTGTTCGTCGCGGTGGCGACCGAGCTGACCGCGACCCTCCTGCTGGCGCCCAACGGAACTCGCACGCTGGCGATGCGATTCTGGGGCCTGTCCGGCGAATTGGATTACGCCGCCGCCGCTCCGTACGCCCTGATCATGATCGCCGCCGCCGTGCCAGTGACGTACTTGCTGTTCACCAACTCGCAGAAGGCGGCCGGGATATGAGTCGCGTTGTCGTCACCGATGTGTCGAAGACCTTCGGTCACACCCGGGTTCTGGGTGGCATCACCCTGGATGTGCCGAACCGCACCGCCACCGCCGTGGTCGGGTCGTCGGGTTGCGGCAAGACCACGCTGCTGCGCGTGATCGCCGGATTCGAGTCGCCGGACACGGGTTCGGTGTCGATCGGGACGGAAACCGTTGTCGGCGAACGGGTCTCGGTGCCGCCGCAGCGTCGCAACATCGGCTACGTCGCCCAGGACGGGGCCCTGTTCCCCCATCTGACCGTCGGCCAGAACATCGCCTACGGCCTGCCCGGCTCGGCCCGCCGCAACCACCGGCGGGTGCGCGAACTGCTGGAGATGGTGTCGCTGCACGCGTCCTACGCCGACCGGCGGCCGCATCAACTCTCCGGCGGCCAGCAGCAGCGCGTCGCCCTGGCCCGCGCACTGGCGCGCAAGCCGTCGGTGATGCTGCTGGACGAGCCGTTCAGCGCGCTGGACGCGGGCCTGCGCGCCACGACCAGGCAGGCCGTGGCCGACACGCTGCGCGAGGCGGGCATGACCAGCATCCTGGTGACCCACGACCAGGAGGAGGCGCTGAGTTTCGCCGAACAGGTCGCGGTGATGCGGGAGGGGCGCTTCACCCAGGTCGGGACGCCGGAGGAGGTCTACGCCACGCCGAAGGACCTGTTCACCGCCCGGTTCCTCGGCGATTGCGTGCTGCTGGAGGCGGTGGTCGAAGGCGATGTCGCCAAGTGCGCACTGGGCCGGATTCCGGTGCAGCGCAACGCCGTGAGCGGACCGGCCACCGTCATGCTGCGACCGGAACAGCTCGTGGCCGATGTCGCTTCGGAGAACGAGTCGGAGAGCGGCCGGATCAGCGCCGTCGATTTCCGCGGCGCCGATGTCATCCTCACCATCGACCTGGACGGCGCGGGCACTCCCATCCGGGTACGCCGCGCCAGCGTCGCCGCCCCCGTCACCGGGCAGCGGGTGCGCCTCGACGTGGTCGGCACGGCGGTGGCGTACACCGAACCGAGCGACCCCGTCTGACGCGGCACGCTGCGCGGGAACCGGGGCATACCGGGTAGCGGCGTGCCTCGAAATGCTCGGCTCGGCGATGACGTGCACCGAGCCGAGCACCGAGGACACTTGGAGCGAGCGGCGGGAATCGAACCCGCGTTAACGGCTTTGCAGTTCGATAGTCGGCATCGTTGCAGGTCACGGCATCGTTGGCTGACGCTGGCACTGTGAATCGACCTGGGGAAACGGCGGTTTGGAGCGTTGGCACGGTTGGCCGAGGTTGGGCCTACTGCGGACCGAATGCGGACGGGATGGGTAGGATTTGTACAGCTCGTACCTGAGCTCGTCACTGCGTCGGAGGACAATGTAGATGGCGAATCCCGCCACGCTTCTGCTCGAACAGTTCAATCGTTGGCACCGCCCAGGCAACCACTCCGCCACCGAGGCCAGGCAACCGGACGCGGACAGATGGCATGCACATCGGCTCGCCGTGAAGCATTTGGCAGCGATTGAGCAGCTATTGAACGAAATGACCGAGCGTGGGCGGAACGTCTCGGTCTACCAGGCCACGTTTCCTGTTTGGTGCGCAGTCGTCTTCGTATATCCACATGGGTGGTCTGCTGGCGGGTCCGCGCGCACGAACGAAGCCCGGCTGGATCTCTTGGAGGTTCTCGCCGAGCGACTTGACGACTTCGTTCCCGCTGTCGACAGTGACGGCTTGGACAAGCTCGGTGCCTACGCGCGCGAGGTCAGGGAGACACTCGCTGAAGACGACTCGCTGCCGGATGATCTGCGTGCACACATGGGGCGGGTAATTGACCACCTGGAGTGGTGCGTGGACCACTACGGCGAGGCGGGCGACTTCGAGTTGCGAGAGGCCACAGACCGACTGGCAGCGTCTGTGATTCGTGCAGGGGCATCCACTCGGCACAAGGATCGGTGGAGGGCGGCAATGAATAACTTCGTGTGGCCGTTCACGACGAATGTGGTGGCGGCGATTCCGGGGAATGCCTTGGCTCAGCTTGTACTCGGAGTGGCCAGCTGATCGCGGTCAAATCCAATTTCCACGACCAGTTTCCGGCGCACGGGCGCGGCCTTCGTATGTCCGGGCGACTTCCCTTCCCCTGCTTCCTCGTACTGGCCGCTCTGAGCTGAAGGAGGGCTAGTCAAGGGTGCCGTAGGCATCGCGCAGCGACGCGCAGCGCCCTTTACTCGCCCGGACTGAAGTCAGACAATTGGGCCATGAGGAGGCAGGGGTTTCACAACCACACCAGTTCCGGGGACGGAGGTCCGTCATCAGACGCGTCCAGCAGTTCATCTATGCAGGTCAGCGGGACGAAGTGTTCACGATTTGCGTAGTCTCCGCTTCCGATCACGCAGTTCCCGTCGTGTGAGTTGGCGTCCTGTCGACGCGCGGTGAGTAAGCCCGGTACGAAGGTCTCTCACCCAGCTGATTCCGTCGGCGTCATCGAATTCGATGAACTCGGGAACAGCTTTGCCATCTCCAACTCGCCGCGGTGTCGAGGCAGTGGCCTCTTCCCCTGGTCGAATTATGTTGGCGAGGTGGTACGGCTCCAGAACGTTTGCAGCAGAACGCAGTTCCACCAGAACGCGAACTCTCGAAACTGTGCGGTCGGTGGTGTTCAGGACGTGGTTGACGTGGGCATCGTTGTCATAGTCGATCCAGCAAATGACCTTTCGTGCTTCGGTAAGTTCTTCCTTCTTCCTGTCTCTCAGTAGAATGTAGAAGCCGAGGGCGAGTGATCCGCTGGTCAAGAATGCGCTTACCCATGTAGGCAGCGTCCCCCAATCAATCGAGTCCATGGCTTGAAGTATGGCGGCTGGCTCCGCACGTGTCTCGCCTTGAAGGAGGCAGACGGTCGGAGGTCGTACCACCGCCAGCTCTCCTCCTCAGATCGTTCAGCAATTAATCCGCGCAGGTCAGCTCGTTTCGGATTCCTCCGACCGGACCACAGCCAGGCCCCACGAGCGAGTGCCGGCGGATTCCGTGGACAGCTGCGGGAGAGCAAGTCGGGGACGGCTGACGGAGTGCCCAGCACTGCTCGGTGAAGGAAAGAGCGGACAGAGCCGAGGAGTCCGCGTGCTTCCACGTCGCCGGAGCGGATGCCAGAACACGCGAATAGAACCAAGGAGCACCGGCGGCCATCGCGCTGCCGACGCGCTCGACGCGCCGCGGCGACCGCTGTTCAGGGAGCCGCGCTGCGCGTCGCAGCGCGGCGGCGGCGCGTAGCGCCGCCGGTGCGCTCTTGATCCTATATAGCCAAATTCAGCAACAACTCGCACAACGTAGGCACGGCTGTGAAGACGAGAACGGCTGAGATGCCGACAGCTCATGAAACGAACCGGGTGGCATCTCAGCCGTTGGTGGAGGTTGGAGTTACCCGAGCGAGTACTCGGCGCTGAGTTCACGGCCGGTGCCGAGGAAGTCAACGGCGTACTCGGTGGGATCGCCGTTCTGATCCCAGTAGAGGTTCGTCATGGTCAGGAACGGCGTTTCAGGCTGCGTACCCAGCACGGTCGCAATCTCGGCGGGTGCCGGGTTAAGGGCTACGACGTCGCGTCGCCTCACAGCTCGTCGACCTGTCCGTTCCTCTATCAAGCCAAACGTCATCTTCGGCAAGGGCTCGGTGGACAGCAGTTCCGGTGCCGCGTCTGCGAACGAGCCAGGAAGCCACGATGTAGAGACCGTCACTACTCCAAGATCATCGCGGTAGATGCGGCGTCGGCGGATGACGGACGAGCCTTCCGCGAGCGACAACGCTTGCGCCACTGCGGGATCAGCTTCTGTCAGTTCGGCGCTGACAACCTCGGCGGTCTCGCCAGGGCGATAGCCGTTACCGGTGGCGCGAAGCATCTGCAACCGGTCCGGGCCGGTGGTCTGCTTGTGCGCAATCGACACGAAAGTGCCCTGGTTGTTGCTCTGGACGTATCCCTCTGAACGCAGTTGGCCAAGCGCCTTGGCCGCAGTAGCGCTGGCAACCTGCCAACCCTGCGCAATCTCGACTACAGATGGAAGTTTCGCGCCTTCGCGGAGCTCCCCGTTCTTGATCAACTTCCTGAAATGTTCTGCGATCTGCATGTATGCCGGAGCGGGCCGGTCCAACGTCGGCGACATGTATTACCTCCTGGCAATCGCGTACTAGTAGGCATACAAGTCTACCATCTGGCGGATTTTGGCCATTCGAGTCTGTGTGCTAGTTCACGCCTGCAATCGCGTGCTAGCATACGAAGTATCGACAAACGAAAACTCCCCGGCGGGTGCAACCACCGGGGAGCTGAAAACCAAAGCGGGTGCAACCGCTTCAGCTGCATCGATCGACCTCAGAGATTGGAGCTCCAAAGCCATGTCCATCATAGTTGATAGCTTCCCCCGCAACTCTGTTCGCAAGGATCTTCGTCCCCCTCGCTTGAACTTCGCGGGTTTCTGCGTGTACTGCCTGGAGCGGTCCTGCGAGCGGGCGGGGTGCATCGAGAAGCACGCTCGTCTGGTCTGGCAGGTGTGCCCGGATTGCGGGGGCACGGAGTGGGTGCGCGGGCATATCGACCCGGATACGGCGACCGAGCGTTGCTTCTGCATCGGCGGCGTGTGCGAGGTTGCGCCTGCTGAGGCGGTGGCGTGATGAGCGAGGAGTTCGCGCGGCTGCTGCTGTTGGGTGTGGAGGCGTTGCCGGTTCAGGAGCGGTGGTTGCTGGGCTGGCTGTTGGCGCGGCCGAACCGGATGTCGATCGCGTTCGAAGAGGTCGCGGGGCTGGGGCCGGTGGGGTCGCGGGCGTTCCGGGAGATGTGCGCGCGGTGGCGTGAGTGCGAGCTGCTGACCCTGGCCTACAACGAGGAGCACGACGTGACTTTGTTGC
>NZ_BDBM01000057.1 GCF_001612985.1 Nocardia gamkensis NBRC 108242
CCGCCAACACCTCAGGCGCCCGCGGCACCGACACCCCCACCGGCGACTGCGCACCCGAACCACTCACCACCACACCAGCAACAACCAAAGCCGAGACCGTTATCGGAGCAGATACACGCATTCGGCCACACCCAATCCTCGACGTCGTGGGAGCAGCCGTCGCGACAACCCCTGCGCCGGCCACTCTGGACAACGTTGTCCAGGTTACCCACCAGTCAGGTCCTTATTCGGTATTTTCGGTTGATCACTGGTTCCCGACGGTGAAACCGCTGCTGGAGCAGGCTTTCGGCCGGAGCTTTTCTTGCGGCCACCCTTTCCGCCGCTTTCCGTTCGGATCTCGTGATCAGGGGATTCCCCGTACTCCATTCGGTCCAGAATCCCTTTCAGTTCCTCCAATTCCCGGCGCAGGTAATCGCGGGTGGCCACTTCGCCGACGGCGATGCGCAGCGCCGCGAGTTCCCGGGCGAGGAACTCGGTGTCCGCCTTGGTCTGCGCGGCCCGCACCCGGTCCTCCTCCAGGGCCACCCGGTCCCGGTTGTCCTGCCGGTTCTGCGCCAGCAGGATCAACGGCGCCGCGTAGGCGGCTTGGGTGGAGAACGCCAGATTCAGCAGGATGAACGGGTATGGGTCCCACCGCAGGGCGACCACGAAGATGTTCAGCAGAATCCAAACCAGCACGAGGATCGTCTGGACCGCCAAATACCGTCCGGTCCCCAGGAATCGCGCCACCCGTTCGCTGCTGCGGGCCAAAGCCTCGGCGTCCCACTCGAACCGGAACCGGCTTTCCACCGGTGTTTCCAAACGCTGGCGCGCCCTGCTGGGACCGAGCCGCATGCCCGGGTCGTTCTCGCTCACGGTGTGTCCTTTCGGGCGTGAGCGGGGCCCCGCGCGGTCACGCCCTGCCCCTCTCGTCGGTCTCTTCCTGGTCGCGCCAGTCTTCGGGCAACAGGTGATCGAGGACGTCGTCGACGCTTACCGCGCCGAGCAGATGGTTCTCCTCGTCCACCACCGGTCCGCAGACCAGGTTGTAGGTCGCGAAATATCGCGTCACCGCGGCCAAGGGGAGATCTGGGCGCAGCGGCGACAGGTCGGTGTCGAGAATGCCGCCCACCAGGTGGGCGGGAGGTTCGCGCAGCAATTGCTGGATGTGCACCGAACCGAGGTAGCGGCCGGTCGGCGTCGCGGTGGGCGGACGCACCACGAACACCATGGAGGCCAGCGCTGGGGTGAGGTCGGGGTTGCGCACCCGCGCCAGCGCTTCGGCCACCGTCGTCGACGGCGTCAGGATGATCGGTTTCGGCGTCATCAGACCGCCCGCGCTGTAGGGGGAGTGCGCGAGCAACCTGCGCACCGGTTCGGACTCCTGGGGGTCCATCAGGGCGAGCAGCGATTCGGCCTCGCCCTCGGGCAGCTCGCCCAGCAGGTCGGCGGCGTCGTCGGGGTCCATCGCCTCCAGCACGTCGGCGGCCCTGCGCACCTCCAGGTGACCGAGCAACTCGACCTGCTCGTCGTCGGGGAGTTCCTGCACCACGTCGGCCAGGCGTTCGTCGTCCAGCGCGACGGCCACCTCGATCCGCCGTTTCTCCGGCAGCTCGCGCAACTGCTGCGCCACGTCGGCCGCGCGCATGCCTTCGAACTGTTCGAGCAGTTGCGTGACGTCCTGCCCCGGCCTGCCGATCTCGTAGGGCGTCAGGCCGGACACCATGGTCCAGTCCACCACGTGCACCGTGCGCCTGCGGCCCAGCCTGCGGTGCCCGCGCACCGCGACCCTGCTGACCAGCCAGTCCCTGGAACGGGTCTGCTCGATGCCGAGATCGACCACGTGGACGTCCACGTCCGCCAGGTCGGGCAGGTCCGGGTCCTCGACCCGCACCACCGAGTCGACGATCTGTGCCAGGGCGAGCATCTCGCCGGGTCGCTGATTGAAACGGCGCAGGCTCACCGTTCCGGTGTTCAGCGTGACCACGCCGGGTTCGATCGCGGTGATCCGCAGGATCGGCACGAAAATACGCCGCCGGGTGGGCAGTTCGACGACCAAGCCGTGCACCCGCGGTTGCTGGCGGTCGGAACGGACGGCCACGACGACGTCGCGAATCCGGCCGATAGACTCGCCGTCCGGTCCCAGCACCGCCAAACCGGCCAGCCTGGCGACGTACACCCTGGTAGCTGCCATGCTGTCAGGCTAGATGTTCGCGGGCGGGTGTTCGCACCCCGCCACGATCGACGGGAGTGATCATGAAGCCGCGCCGTTCGGTGCTCGCCTGCCCGGGCAGCAACACGAAGATGATCGCGAAGGCCAAGACCTTGCCCGTCGACGAGGTGTTTCTCGATCTGGAGGACGCGGTGGCCCCGGTCGCGAAGGCCGAGGCGCGGGCGAACATCGTCGCGGCGCTCAACGACTCCGGGTGGGGAACGCAACTGCGCGTGGTGCGGGTCAACGACTGGACCACCGAATGGACCTACGCGGATGTCATTTCCGTGGTCGAGGGCGCGGGCGCGGCGCTGGACGCGATCCTGCTGCCCAAGGTGACCGACGCGGGCCAGGTGCGCGCGCTGGACCTGCTGCTGACCCAGCTGGAGAAGGCCTGCGGCCTCGACGCCGGGCGGATCGGTATCGAGCCGCAGATCGAGAACGCGGCCGGGCTGCGCGCGATCGACGCGATCGCCACCGCGAGCCCCCGGGTGCAGACGCTGGTCTTCGGCCCGGCGGACTTCATGGCCAGCATCAACATGCGCACCTTGGTGGTCGGCGAACAACCGGAGGGCTACGACACCGGCGACGCCTACCACCACATCCTGATGACCATCCTGCTCGCGGCCCGTGCGCACGTCTTGCAGGCGATCGACGGCCCGTACCTGCAGATCCGGGATGTGGAGGGTTTCCGGCGGGCCGCGGCGCGCACGGCCGCGCTCGGATTCGACGGCAAATGGGTGCTGCACCCCGGACAGATCGAGGCGGCGAACGAGATCTTCAGCCCGCGCCAGTCGGACTACGACCGTGCCGAGGAGATCCTCTACGCCTATGCCTTTCACACCTCGGCTGCAGGCGGCGCGCGCGGCGCGGTGATGCTCGGTGACGAGATGATCGACGAGGCCAGCGCCAAGATGGCCCACGTGATCGCGGAGAAGGGCCGTGCCGCCGGAATGACGCGCACCACGCGTTTCACACCACCGCGGGATGCGTCGGAATAGCAGAATGGAACCATGACGAATCCCTTGGGGAACTCGAGCCGTGCGCGGCAGGGCCTCCCGACACCCCCGTCGGGCTGGCCGGTCGGCTCGTATCCGACCTATGTCGAGGCGCAGAAGGCGGTCGACTACCTGGCCGACAACCAGTTCCCGGTGCAGGACGTGACCATCGTGGGCGTCGACTTGATGCAGGTCGAGCGGGTCCTCTATCGGCTGACCTGGGGCAAGGTGATCGGCGGCGGCGTGGTGTCGGGCGCCTGGCTCGGCCTGTTCCTCGGTCTGCTGCTGAGCCTGTTCACCACCAGTGGGGCGCTGGGTCCGCTGCTCGTCGGCTTGATCGGCGGCGTCATCTTCGGCGTCATCTCGACCTCGATCCCGT
Organism: Nocardia gamkensis NBRC 108242; assembly: GCF_001612985.1. Lineage (GTDB taxonomy): Bacteria > Actinomycetota > Actinomycetes > Mycobacteriales > Mycobacteriaceae > Nocardia > Nocardia gamkensis. Next base: position 3,569 of record NZ_BDBM01000057.1, read on the forward strand.
ACGCGGCCACCAGGGGCCAGCGCGATTTCGCCTCCACCATGCAGTTGGTGGCAGGCCGCTACGACGTGCTGTGCGATCCGAAGTCGGCCGAACAGGCTCGGGACATGCTCGCGCGGCTGGCGATCTGAGGCATGGAAGTACTGGAGACGGTCCGCACCGAGGTGCTGGGCCATTTCGGGGTGGAGGCCGCGCACGTCGACGCCGCGTCGGTCACCTTCCTGGGCTTGGAGCCGATCGAGATCCTGCGCATCGCCGAGGGCGATCTGGTGCACTATGTGACGCTCGGCGCCAGCAGGCATCCGATGGGCGATCCCGCCGCGGTGCACGCCGACCCGGTGCGCGGGCCGCGCGCCGAGCTGGTTCTGACGTTGCGGTCCGGCGTCGGCGCCAGCTCCGGCCTGGCCAAATCGCTCGGCGTGCTCGCCGCGGCTCCGGTCGTGGAAGGCGTTGTGCTGCAAGCGGACGCGCTGCTGGATCTGGGTGAGCCGATGTGGCGCGACGCGCCGTTCACCGCGGTTCTGCTCGGCGACAGCGACATTCCGGCCGTGTCGCTGCCCGACCCGGCCGAGCCGGTGCGGTACTTCGCCGTGACGCCGGTGACCGCGACGGAGGCGGCGTGGGTACGCGTTCGCGGCGCGCAGGCGTTGCGGGAGGCGTGGCAGGAGGCGGGGATCGACGTGCGCGACCCGAGGCGCGGCGCCGCCAGCTTGTGATCCGTCGCCCGGCTACAGCCACTTGTTGCGGCGGAAGGTGAAGAACAAGCCCGTGCAGATGGCGAGGATGAGCACCCACACCATCGGATAACCCCAGACCTGGTGCAGTTCGGGCATGTGATCGAAGTTCATCCCGTAGATGCCCGCGATCATCGTCGGCACCGCCGCGATCGCGACCCAGGCCGAGATCTTGCGCATGTCGGTGTTCTGCTGCACGCCGATCCGGGCCAGCGCGGCGCTGATCAGCGCGCTGAGCGCCTCGTCGAAGTCGTTGATCCGTTCGGCGACGGCGGCGTGCTGCTCCGCGACGTCGCGCAGATAGCGCCGGACCTCCTTGGGCACCGGCAGATCCGGTTTATGACTCAGCTGGTCGAGCGGCGCGGCCAGCGGATTCACCGCGCGCCGCAGCTCGACCACTTCGCGCTTGAGCTGGTAGATGGATTCCACGGTGACCCTGCTACGCGGAGTGAAGATCTCCTCTTCCATCTCGTCGATGTCGTCCTCGACCGACTGGGCCACCTCGATGTAGGAGTCCACCACCCGGTCGGCGATCGCGTGCAGCACCGCGCCGGGGCCGAGCGCCAGTTGCGTGGGGTCCTCCTCCAACGCCTTGCGCACCTCGGCCAGCCCGGAATGCTCACCGTGCCGGACGGCGACCACGAAGTCGGGGCCGGTGAACACGATGATCTCGCCGGTCTCCACGATCTCGCTGACGCTGTTCAACTCGTGCTCGACGTAGCTGACCGTGCGCAGCAACAGCAGCAGCGAATCGTCATAACGTTCCAGCTTCGGCCGTTGGTGCTTCTCCAAGGCGTACTCCACGGCCAGCGGATGCAGCCCGAAGGTCTCGGCGATGTCGGCCATCTGGGTGCGGTCCGGATCGTGCAGCCCGACCCAGACGAACCCGTGTTCCTCGCGGGCTCGCGCGAGGGCCGCTTCATGCGTGAAGCGTCCGGACAGGCGCTTGCCGTCCACGTACACCGCGCAGTCGACGATCGCCTGCGCCGTCGGGACCGGGATGAAACGGTGCGCGGGCGTTCGGCCGGATCCACGAAGTGAGGAGAGCGGAGAAAAGGACGGCACCTTGACGATGCTACGTCGCCGCAGGCTGCCGGAAGCTCGCCTGCGCGTGCGGGAAGACGCCGCCGCACTGTAAGACTTGAAGGCGTGCGCATCGACCTCCATACCCACTCGACCGCGTCCGACGGCACCGACACCCCGGCCGAACTCGTGCGGAACGCGGCCGCCGCGGGCCTGGACGTCGTCGCGATCACCGATCACGACACCACGGCGGGCTGGGCCGAAGCGGTCGACGCGCTACCGGCGGGCATGACGCTGGTCCGCGGCATGGAGATGTCGTGTGTCGGCCTCGGCGAGGACGGCTGGCCGGTGCCCGTGCATCTGCTGGCCTACCTGTTCGACCCGGCCCATCGCGGCTTCGCCGAGGAACGCGAGCGGCTGCGCGCCGAACGGGTGGAGCGGCTGCGCGCCATGGCCGAGCGGATGGCCGCCGACGGACTGCCGATCGATCCCGATGCCGTGCTGGCCTCGGCCGGTCCATCGGCGGGGCGACCGCACCTGGCCCGCGCGCTGGTCGCCGCCGGTGTGGTGCCGAGCGTGGACGCGGCGTTCGACGAATTGCTCGCCCCGCACGGCCGCTACTACGCCGAGAAGGCCGACACCCCGCTGCGCCGGGCGGTGCAGATGATCGCCACCGCGGGCGGGGTCAGCGTGCTGGCGCACACCAGGGCGCGCAAGCGGGGCAGGCTGCTCGCGCTCGACGACATCCGCGAACTGGCCGCGCTGGGGCTCGGCGGCCTGGAGATCGCGCACCCCGACCACTCCGCGGCCGACCGCGCGGTGCTCACCGATCTCGCCGCCGAACTCGGCCTGCTCACCACCGGTTCGTCGGACTACCACGGTTCGAACAAGACCATCCGGCTCGGCGACTACACCACCGATCCCGCGCAGTTCGAGAAGCTCGTCGGCAAGGCATCCGGCGTGCCGGTGGTCACCCCGTGAGACTCCTGCGCGGACTCAGCGGCATCGTCGCCGGGGGCACCGTGGTGGGCATGCTGGTCGTGGTCGGCGCCGCTGTGCTCGCGGATCGGCGCGGCTTCCCCGGTCCCGGCGGTGAATCGGTCACCTGGCATGTCGCGGCCGCGGTGGTCGCCCTCGCGGCGCAGATATATTCGGACCGGCACCGCGGGGTGGCCGCCTGCGCCGCATCCATGATCGTTTTTCTGGCTGCTGGACTATTGCTGTGGACACAATGGTGGAGCTGATTTCCGGGCATTGGTTGCGGCCGGATGAATTGTGCCGGAACATTTTTCTTTGTGACTGAACTCGAGACGAGTGTACTGGTAATCGGCGGTGGTCCCGCCGGTGCCTGGGCGGCCGTCTCGGCCGCGGCGGCGGGCGCCACCGTCGTGCTCGTCGACAAGGCGCACTGCGGCTCGAGCGGGCCGACCGCGCGCGGCGCGATCTCCTTGTGGCACATCCCGCCCGGCCCGGCGCGGGAGGAGGCGGTGCGGCGCGCGCACGCGCACGGCGGCGGGCTGGCGGATCCTGACCTGATGCACCGCGTGCTCGAGGAGACCCATCAGCGGGTCGAGCAATTGGCCCGGTGGGGTTGTCGCGTCGCCGGTGACCCGGCGCGACGGCGGATGCATCTGGACGGCGCCCGCTACCTGCGGCGGATGCGCCGCGTGCTGCGGGGAGCCGGGGTGCGCGTACTCGACCATCATCCCGCGTTGCAATTGCTCGTCGATCGCGAAGGGATGGTGGCGGGCGCGGGCGGACTGAGCGGGCACGAGGGGTTCCGGCACTGGAGCGTGCGTGCGGGCGCGGTCGTGGTGGCCACGGGAGGTTGCGCGTTCCTGTCCGGCGCCGCCGGCACCGACGTCGACACCGGCGACGGCCTGTTGTTCGCCGCGGAAGCGGGCGCCGAGCTGTCCGGAATGGAATTCTCCTGCGCCTACAGCCTGATCTCGCCGGACAAGGACGAGCAGGCCGCGCTCCGTGGTTTCGTCTCGCGATCCGCCCCCCTCTACGACGAATCCGGCGCCGAGTTGTCCGGCCATATGTCGGCGGCGCTCGCGGCCATCGCCGATGGACAGCGCATATTCGCCGCCTTGGACGACGTGCCGGTCGCCTTGCGGTCCCGGCCGACGCACCAGGGCCACGTCGACCGCGCCACACGGGTGCCGCTGCGGGCCGTGCTGGAGGGCACCGTGCGCGGCACCGGGGGACTGCGCGTCACCGGGCCGGATTGCGCGACGACCGTCGCGGGCCTGTTCGCCGCGGGCGACGTCGTCAGCCGGGAGGCGATCACCGGCGCGGTGAGCGGATCCGGCGGACTGAGCGGGGCGTGGGCGATCGCGTCGGGCGTGTGGGCGGGCACCGCCGCGGCGAAGTTCGCGCGGACCTCGGATCGCCGCGCCCCGGCGCGCGAGGTGCCGGGAGCCGGGCTGAACGCTGTGGCGCGGATCGACCCCCGAGCGGTGGTCGGCCTCGTCCAGGAGCACACCTTGCCGTTGCGGCGCAGCTACTGGCGCAGCGCGGGCAGCCTGCGCGACAGCATCGGCGAACTCGACGGGATGTGGCCCGGCGCGGAATTCGACCTCGGCGGTAGCGGTGTGGACCTGCTGCGCGCCCGGCAGGCCGCCGCACTGCTCGCGGTGGCGCGCTGGACGAAATACAGCGCGCTCATGCGCACCGAGAGCCGCGGCATGCACCGCAGGACCGATCATCCCGGCGCGTCCGACACCTGGCGGATGCGGCTGATCTCCGGTGGCGTGCGCAGCGTGTGGGTGCGCCCCGACGCGCCGCCGAGCCTGCCGGAGCAGCCCCACGATATCGTGGCATGATCTTCGCCCGCGTTGCCGTGGCCGCGCCCGCCCGCCGCCGCGCGGGACTCACACCGGCAACGCCGCGAGCGGTGCGATCACTCACCGCGCCGCGCTCGTGAACGGGGAGTTTCCGCTTACCTGAAGGTAATTCCCGCCTCCTACCGTTGGGTGATGGAGCGCGACACGGCCCAGGGAGTAACCGGTTTGGCAACTTGCCCACCGGACTGGCAGAATGTGTCGGATTCCTTACCTCCGCCACCGCCGGGTGAGGGAATCACGGAGGTCTCCGCCTCGCCGACGTACCGTCGCGACCCGCGAGATCACACCGCATGTTCTGTCCGGGCCCACCCGTCCGGTTTCTGTTTCGCGGATCAGTGCCGCGCCCGCCATCGAGATACCGGCAAGTCGTGTTCGCCCGCTCGCATCCGTCTCGAAACATACCGGTCAGCGCACTCGATGAGCGTAGTGAAACGACTTATACCCATTACCCAGGGGTAACCGTCCCCCGGTTTAGCCCGACCTGAGCAGGAGTGAAATCGTGTCACCTGTGACTGATGCACCGAATTCCACCGCAAGCCTGTCCGAAATCACAAACGACGAAATCTTCGCGGGACATCTCGGCGGCAAGCTCTCGGTCGAACTCAGTGCGCCGCTGGAGACCCAGCGTGATCTGTCGATCGCCTACACCCCGGGCGTCGCCCAGGTCAGCCGCGCGATCGCCGAGGACGAGGCGCTGGCGAAGCGCTACACCTGGACCGATCGGCTCGTGGTCGTGGTCAGCGACGGCACCGCCGTGCTCGGCCTCGGCGACATCGGCCCGCGCGCCTCGCTGCCGGTCATGGAGGGCAAGGCGGCGCTGTTCAAGAAGTTCGCCGGCCTGGATTCGATCCCGATCGTGTTGGACACCAAGGACGTCGACGCGATCGTCGAGACACTGATCCTGCTGCGCCCGAGCTTCGGTGCGGTGAACCTGGAGGACATCTCCGCGCCGCGCTGCTTCGAGATCGAGAAGCGCGTCATCGAGGCGCTCGACTGCCCGGTGATGCACGACGACCAGCACGGCACCGCCATCGTGGTGCTCGCGGCGCTCAACGGCGCGGCCAAGGTGCAGGGCCGCGGCATCGAGGGCCTGAAGGTCGTGGTGTCCGGCGCGGGCGCGGCCGGTGTCGCGTGCACGAACATCCTGCTCGCCGCCGGTGTCCGCGACGTCACAGTGCTCGACTCGAAGGGCATCGTCAACCGCGAGCGCGGCGACCTCAACGACGTGAAGGCCGAGCTGGCCACCCGCACCAACCTGCGCGGCCTCACCGGCGGCGCGGCAGAGGCGCTGGCGGGCGCCGACGTGTTCCTCGGCCTGTCCGCCGGTCTGATCGCCGAAGAGCTCATCGCGTCGATGGCGCCGGAGTCGATCGTGTTCGCCATGTCCAACCCGGACCCGGAGATCCACCCCGAGGTGGCGCGCAAGTACGCCGCGATCGTGGCCACCGGCCGCAGCGATTTCCCGAACCAGATCAACAACGTGCTGGCGTTCCCCGGTGTCTTCAAGGGCGCGCTGGACGCGGGAGCCCGGCGGATCACCGAGGGCATGAAGATCGCCGCCGCCGACGCGATCCTCAGCGTCGTCGCCGACGAACTCGGTCCGGACAAGATCGTGCCCAGCCCGCTGGACCCGCGGGTCGCTCCGGCCGTCGCCGAAGCGGTCGCCGCGGCTGCCCGCGCGGAGGGCGTCGCGTAACGCGCATCCTCACGCAGCTACAAGAACGCCCCGTTCATATCGAACGGGGCGTCCTTGTCGTAGGAACGGTGTTCGCCGTGATCAGCCGGTGGTCTGCAACTCGGCAGCGGGTGCGGCCACGGGGCGTGGCGCGCGGCGCAACCGGTCCACACCCGGCGCGCTCGCCCACACCGCGAACGCGAGCAGGCCGTCCAGCACCATTGCCAGCACGGCCACCAGCAGCGCGCCGACCAGCACCCGGTCGTAGCGGTAGAGGCTGATGCCGTCGAAGATGTACCGGCCCAGCCCGCCGAGGTTGACGTAGGCGGCGATCGTCGCGGTGGCCACCACCTGCAGGGTCGCGCCGCGCAGCCCGGTGAGCAGGATGGGCAGCGCGTTGGGCACCTCCACCCGGAACAGGATCTGCCGCTCGGTCATGCCCATGGCGCGTGAGGCGTCCACGACGTCGGCGGGAACGTTCGCGATGCCGGCGTACGCGCCCGCGAGCAGCGGCGGAATGCCGACCGTGACCAGGGCGAGCAGCGGCGGGACCAGGCCGAGGCCGAGCAGCAGCACCAGGAACGTCAGCAGGCCGAGGGTCGGCAGCGCGCGCATGGCGTTGGCGAACCCGACCAGCACCGCCGCCCCCCGCCGAGTGTGGCCGATGATCAGGCCCAGCGGTACCGCGATCACCGCCGAGACGGCGATGGTCAGGAAGCTGTACCAGAGGTGCTGGACGATCCGGGTCCCGATACCGGACGGACCGCTCCAGTTGGCGCCGTCGGTGAAGTAGTGCCAGGCGTCGAGGAACAGATTCATGTGGCAGCGCCTTTCGCCTTCGCCGTCCTGGCATCCGCGCGCACCCACGGCGTCGCCCAGCGGCCCAGCGCGTACACCGCCCGGTCGGCGATCAGCGCCAGCGCGAGCGTCACGATGACGCCCGCGATGATCTCGTCCGGATAATCGCGCTGGTAGCCCTGGGTGAACAGCTTGCCGAGCCCGCCGACGCCGATCAGCGCGCCGACCGAAACCATCGCGATATTGGTCACCAGCACCACCCGAAGGCTGGATACGAAGACCGGCACGGCAAGCGGCATGTCCACGGTGAGTGTGCGCCGCAGCGGGCCGTAGCCGACGGCGTCGGCCGCGTCGAGCACGGTGACGGGCACCGAATCCAGGGCGGCCGGGACCGCGATCACCAGCAGCGCCGTGGAATAGATGGTGAGCGCGATGACCACGTTCAGCGGATCGATGGCCGAGATGCCCACCAGCGGAGGAATGATCACCAGCAGCGCCAGTGAGGGGATGGTGTAGGCCAGGCTCGCGGCGGTCACCGTGACCCGGCGCAGCCACGACACCCGCCGCACCAGCGCACCGGCCGGAATCGCGATCACCAAGGCCAGCAGCAGCGGCACCAGCGCGAGATAGAGATGGGTCGCGGTGAATCCCATGATCTCCGAGAAATTCTCGACAAGGTATCTCATGGCCGCCTATCGCACCTGTTCTTCGAAGAAGTGGCGGTTGCGTTCGGCGTCCTCCCGTGCGCGCTGGCCGGCCAACTGCTCGAGTACTTCGGTGGCCAGCACGCCACCGCGCACGGCGCCGGAGTCGTCCACGGCCACGCCCGTTCCGGAGGGCGAGGAGATCGCGGCGTCCAGCGCTTGGCGCAGGTCACCGGACGGGGTGAACAGCGAGCCACCCGCCGACATGCTGTCGGCCAGTGCGCGGCCCGCGCGGAACCCTTCGACCCCGGTGACGTCCATCCAGCCGACCGGCTTGTTCGCCGCGTCCACCACCAGCACCCATTCGCCCGCGTCCAGCCGCAGCTCCTGCACCTCGTCTGCCACGGCCGTGCGGATCTCGTGCAGCGGAACGTCGTTCGCGGCACGGAAGGACAAGCCGCGATAACCGCGATCACGGCCGACGAAATCGGCGACGAAATCGGTGGCGGGCTGAGCGAGCAGGCGCTGCGGCGGGTCGTACTGCTGGAGCACTCCGCCGGGACCGAACACCGCCACCCGATCGCCGAGCGTGATCGCCTCGTCGATGTCATGCGTGACGAACACGATCGTCTTGTGCAATTCGGCTTGGAGCCTTTGCATTTCGATCTGCAATTCGGCGCGCACCACCGGGTCGACGGCGCTGAACGGTTCGTCCATCAACAGGACCGGCGGGTCCGCGGCCAGCGCGCGGGCCACGCCGACGCGTTGCTGCTGGCCGCCCGACAGCTGCGCCGGATACCGCTGGGCCAGTGAGCGATCCAGGCCGACCCGGTCGAGCACCTCGAGCGCCGCGGCGCGGGCTGCGCGCCGGGAGTCGCCGCGCAGCACCGGAACGGTCGCCACGTTGTCGACGACCGTCCGGTGCGGCAGCAGGCCGCCGCTCTGGATGACGTACCCGATCCCCAGGCGCAGCCGGACCGGATCGACTGTCGAAATATCTTGTCCGGCAATGGTGATCGTCCCCGAACTCGGAACGATCATGCGGTTGATCATTCGCATCGAGGTCGTCTTCCCGCAGCCGGAGGGGCCGACGAAAACGGTGAACGACCCGGATTCGATGCGCAGATCCAAGTCGGTGACGGCGTGGGTGCCGTTCGGATAGGTCTTGCTGATACCGGAGAATTCGATATCGGACAACGGATTCCCCTCCCTAGCCCACCGGCTTGTTCAGCCCTTTGGCGGCGACCCAGGCCTCGGCGGCGGCTTTGGGCTCGGTCTTGCGGGCACCGGAGACGGCCTCGTTCAGCCGGAGCAGCTCGTCGGTGGTCAGCTGCGCCGACACCGCGTTCAGCACCGCGAGCGCCTTGTCCGACTTCTTGCTCGCGTTGAGCAGCGGCACCACGTTCTGCGCGGGGAAGTTGTGCTTCGGGTCGCGCAGCGCCACGAGATCGTTCTGCGCGATGGCCGGTGAGGTGGTGAAGATATCGGCCGCGGTCACCTTGCCCTCGACCAGCGCGCGCACCGTGGCGGGACCGCCGCCGTCGGCGATCGGCACGAAGTTGTCGGCCGCGATGTCGAGGTTGTAGTTCTTCTTCAGACCGGGTAATCCGCCCGCTCGCTCCTGGAATTCGGCAGGGGCGCCGAACTTCACCTCCGCCGAGTGCGCTGCCAGGTCGGCGATGGTGCTCAGATTCCAGCGCTGCGCGGTGGCGCGGGTGACCACGACGGCGTCCGAATCCTCTCCCGGCGCCGGCGCGCCGATCGCGAGATCGGAACCGAGCGCCTTGCCGAGGGCACTCTCCACGTCGGCCGCGCTGGTGGCGGTGGCGTTCTTGTCCAGGTATTGCAGCAGGTTGCCGGTGTACTCCGGGATCACCGAGATGGCGCACTGCCGCAACGCCGGAATGTAGGCTTCGCGACTGCCGATATTCAGCTTGGTGTCCACGGTGAAGCCGTTGACGCGCAACGCCTCCGCGTACACGTTGGCGACGGTCTCGGACTCCGGGAAATTCGCCGAACCGACGATCAATCCGTCTCCCGAACAGCTGCCGCCGGTGGCGAGCGGATCGGAATTGCCACAAGCCGACAGGATCATCGCGGCGGCGAGAACGGCTGCGGCGGCGAGGACCCGGGCGGCGCGTAACGTGCCGCGCACGGCGGGTCGCCGACGCGCGGCGGCGTCTGGGGTGCGGGTGGATTTCACGAGAGTCCTTCCGACAGGACGGCGGGCGCGGGCTCGGCACCGAACGGCCGCCGGTACATTCTGGGTGTCCATACTGCCTGCTTCCGGGTTTTCCCGTTGGCTGTGTCGGTTCGTCGGAGGGTTGGTGTCGCCGGATGGTGTTGGCCGCGTCACAGCGGGTGCTGGCTCGGTTGCTGGTCGTCGCTTCGGTCGCCTTGGCCGTATCCTGCGGGAACGACGAGCCGGCGCCGTCGATCACCGTCGGCGCGGGTGATTCGATCGAGTCGTCGGTGCTCGCCGAGATCTACGCGGGCGCACTGGCGCGGACCGGCGCGCGCACCGCGGTCGCCCCGGGGCTGGGCGACCGCGCGGACTACCTCGCGGCGCTCGACGCCGACCGGGTTCAAGTGGTCGGCGAGCACACCGGGGCGTTGCTGGCCCACTTCGACGAACACGCGACGGTTCGGCTCCCCGAAAAGGTGGTGAAGGCGGTGAGCGCCGCGCTGCCCGAAGGGCTGGTGGTCTCCGACCGCGCCGAGGGCGCCGATCTGCGGCCGCGGCTGCTGCTCACCACGCAGGCGGCGGCCCAGGACAAAGTGCGGACGGTGGGCGATCTCGCGCCGCGCTGCGGCGGACTGACCGTCGGTGTGGCGACCACGCCGGGCCTGCTGCCTTCCGCCGGGCGTGAGCGCGTCGACGGGTGCGACTTCGCGGCCACCGTGGCCTTCCCGGATCCGGCCGCGTTGCGGAAGGCGTTGCTGGACGGACGCGTTCAAGTCGGTCTTCTCGGTGGTCCCCCTGAGCTGACGCCCGGCGCGACCGACGGATTGGCCGTGCTGGCCGACGACGACTACGCCGTGCGTGCCGAGAACGTGCTGCCGCTGTTCCGCAAAGGCCTGCTCGACCAGCGGCAGATCAAGAAGCTGAACTACGTCGCGGGCGAGCTGATGACCGACGAGCTGGCGGCCATGATCCGCAGCGTCCGGGACGACGGCGCCGCGCCGGGTGACGTCGCGCGTGCTTGGTTGGACAAGCACGCGCTGTAGTCGGCGAGGGTCTCCGGCCTGGCGTGCGCGGCGGTCCGCTCTGGCGAACAACGCTTCATTTCCGGTCTTGCAACAGCAACGGCGCTGGACAGGTTGCCAACGGTGTCGACCTTCGGCCGGAGCTGAAATCGAGAGGTCATCGAGAACCTGACGTCTCGGTGGCCTCTCGTCGTGTATCCGCGAGGTAGTCGGGAACGCGATACGCGAGGCCGGGGATTGTGTGGCTCATCACGGGTCGACCCGTCTTGTCCGCAGACTGTTCCGAGCCGTATATTCCACGTGGAATATTTAGCGTGGAGCATGTCGGCGTCCGGCGATAGCGTGCGGAACGGCGGCAGCCGAGGGCCGAGACGATTCAGCAACGGAGGTGACCCCGCATGGGGCAAGGGCAGGCGCATCCACCGGTGACACCGCTGGCCATCGCCGTGCTCGCACTGCTCGAGGAGCGGCCCATGCATCCGTACGAGATGTTCCAGACGTTGATCGCCCGGCGCGAGGACAAGCTGGTCAAGGTGCGGCCCGGTTCGCTGTACCACACCGTGTCCCGGCTGGCCGACCAGGAACTGGTCCGCGCCGAGGGCGTCGACCGGGCGGGCAACCGGCCCGAGCGCACCACCTACCGGATCACCGGGCGCGGCAGGGACGCGCTGCGCAACCGGATCGCCGAGATCGTGCGACGTCCCGTCCCGGAGTATCCGATCTTCCCGGTGGCGCTGGGGGAGTTGCACAATCTGCCCAAGCCGGAGGTGCTCGCGCTGCTGCGCGAACGAATCGGCGTACTGGAAACCGAACTGGCCGACGCCGACATGCTGAGCGCCTGGGCCGAGGAGCACGTCGTCCCCCGCCGCTACTGGATCGCCCTGCCCTATCTGCGGGCTCTGCTCGCCGCCGAACTCGCCTGGGTCGAGGAGTTCACCGCCGAATTGGCCGGCGGTGCACTCGAATGGGAGAACTTCGACCCGGTGACCGGCGCGCGCTCCGCCTACCACGGCGCCGATTCCGCGGTGTCGCCACCGATGCCCCCCGGCAGCGCGGCGAAACCCGTCTCGAATTTTTCGGATAATCCGAGTTAGGAACGAAACAGATGTCCACACAACGTAATCCGTGGCCGGCGCTACTGGCGCTGGTTGTCGGCTTCTTCATGATCCTGCTGGACATGACGATCGTCGCGGTCGCCAATCCCGCGATCATGACCAGCCTGCACGCCGACATCTCGCAGGTGATCTGGGTGACCAGCGCTTACCTGCTCACCTACGCGGTGCCGCTGCTGGTCACCGGCCGGCTGGGCGACCGATTCGGCCCCAAGAACATCTATCTGATCGGCTTGGCGGTATTCACCGCGGCGTCGCTGTGGTGCGGCCTGTCCGGCAGCATCGCCATGCTGATCGCGGCCCGCGCCGCGCAGGGCATCGGCGCCGCCCTGATGACGCCGCAGACCATGGCCGTGATCACCCGGACCTTTCCGCCGGACCGGCGCGGCGCCGCCATGGGCCTGTGGGGTGGCGTCGCGGGATTGGCGACCCTGGTCGGCCCGATCCTCGGCGGCGTGCTGGTGGACGGTCTCGGCTGGGAGTGGATCTTCATCGTGAACGTCCCGGTCGGCGTCGTCGCCTTCGCACTGGCGGTCTGGCTGGTGCCCGCACTGCCGACCCACGAGCACAAGTTCGACATCCCCGGCGTGCTGCTCAGCGGCGTCGGCATGTTCCTGCTGGTGTTCGGCATCCAGGAGGGCAACAGCTACGACTGGTCGTTGCGCATCTGGCTGCTGATCGGCGCGGGCATCGTGGTGCTCGCGGTCTTCCTGGTCAACCAGGCCAAGACCAAGGGTGAGCCGTTGCTGCCGCTGAGCCTGTTCCGCGACCGCAACTTCGCGCTGTCCAATGCCGCGATCGCCGCGATGGGTGCGGCGGTGACCTCCCTGATGGTGCCGACGTACTTCTACCTGCAGGCCGTGCGGGAGCTGTCGCCGACCAAGTCGGCGCTGGTCTTCGCACCCATGGCGATCGTGACCGGTTTCTCGGCCCCGCTGGTCGGCAAGTTCGCCGACCGCTTGCACCCGCGGATCGTGCCCACCGTCGGCTTCGGCTTGTTCGCGCTGTCGGTGTTCTGGTTCGCGGCCCTGATGGAACCGCACTCGTCGCTGGCCTGGTTCCTGGTGGCCGCGGCGCTGGCCGGCTTCGCCAACGCCTGCATCTGGGCCCCGCTGGCGTCCACGGCCACCCACAACCTGCCCGTCCAGCAGGCCGGTGCGGGCGCGGGCGTCTACAACACCACCCGCCAAGTGGGCTCGGTGCTCGGCAGCGCGGCGATCAGCGCGCTGGTGGCGGCCCGGATGACGGCGAACGGACTGGGCGGCGGAAAGGTCGCCGAAGGCGGCGCGGGCCAGGGCCCGATCCCGGAGTTCGTCAAGGATTCCTTCAGCACCGCGCTGAGCCAGTCCACCCTGCTCCCCTCCGCCATCCTGCTCATCGGCGTCGCCGCCTCGGTGCTGTTCATCCGCCACGGCAAATCCGCCCCGGCGCAACCCGAGCGAGAACGCGCCAAGGCCGACTCCGTAGCCAGCTGACCGATCGGCGACCGCTGTCGGTTTCAGGCCACCTGGACGGTGACGGAGGGGTAGCCGGTGGCGCCGTCGGGGATCACGTCGCGGCGGTCGGCGGTTTGGATTTCGCCGGAACCGTCGGTGGCGCGGGCGCGGACGGTGTGCGGGCCGGAGGTGGCGTCCCAGTCGAAGACCCACTGGCGCCAGGTGTCGATGGACTGTTCTTCGGAAAGGCGGGCCTGCTGCCAGGGGCCGTTGTCGATCTGGACTTCCACCGCGCGGATACCGCGGTGCTGGGCCCACGCGACACCGGCGATGGGGATGCGGCCGGACTGGAGGCGGCCGCGGGCGCGGGGGGTGTCGATGCGGGTGCCGGTCTTGATCGGGCCGAGTGCCGACCAGCCGCGGCGCGTCCAATACGCGGTCGCGCGGTCGAAGCGGGTGACTTCCAGTTCCGTCACCCACTTGGTGGCCGAGACGTAGCCGTAGAGCCCGGGCACGACCAACCGGGCGGGATAACCGTGCTGCACCGGAAGGGGTTCGCCGTTCATGCCGATCGCGAGCAGGGCGTCGCGTCCGTCGGTGAGCACCGCCAGCGGAGTGCCCGCGGTCCAGCCGTCGGCGCTGCGCGAGAGCACCATGTCCGCGTCGGGGTGCGGGCCCGCCTCGGCCAGCAGCCGATCCACGCGGTAGCCGAGCCAGCGCGCGTTGCCGATCAGGTCGCCGCCGACCGGATTCGACACACAGGCCAGCGTGACCAGGTGTTCCTCCACCGGACGATTCGCCAGATCCGCCCAGTCCAGCCGGATCTCGCGCTCGACCATGCCGTGGATACGCAGCGACCAGCCATCCTTGGACACCTGCGGCACGATCAGCGCGGTGTCGATCCGGTAGAAGTCGTCGTTCGGGGTCAGATAGGGCGTGAGCCCGGGTACGCGGAGATCGACGCCCGGCGCGACCGGCTCGGCGGGGGCGGAGGGCTCCGGCAGCTGCACCGCGGCGCGCTCGCCGGATACGTCGCTGCGGCGGGCACCGAGCACGCGGCCGCCGACCCCGGTGACCACGGCTGATCCGCCTACCACCAACAGTCCCCGCAAGACTTGCCTGCGTTCCGCGGCCCGGGACCGGTTGGTGTCGGCCACCGGCGAGGACGACCCGGTGGCGCTCGATGCCCCCGCTGTCGGTGCGGCTTCGTCGGCCGGTGCGGTCGCGTTTGCCACTCCAGCCGGACTTGCTTCGTGCTGTTGTGCGTCAAGAGCTTTCGCGCCCGGAGGCGAACCGGTGCCCGCGCCCGCCTGGACTGCGGCGTCGGACGTCTCGTCGACATCCGACGCGGGTCCGGAGCTCCCTCGATTTCCGCCGCCCGGGGTGGACGCCGACCCACCGGTCTCGGTCGGCACCTCGGAATCACCGGTCGGCAGCGTCGCGCCGATTCGGTTATCGCCAGTGGACTTCTCGATGGCCGCATCGATACGACGGGTCAGTGCGCGCAGCGCGTAGATACCCGCGGCAACGCCGACGACCGTCGGCAACGCGGCGGACAGACCGGTACGCGTCACCGCCACCCATGCCGTGACCACCCCGAACACTACGAACAACCACGATCCGGCGGCTCGGCCGGTCCGTTCGATCGCACCGGCCAGCCCGGCGACCAGCACGGTGATCACGCCCATGATCAGGTACAGCGCGGCCTTGTCGTTGGTGCCGAAGGTGGTGATGGCCCATTCCCGCAACCCGTCGGGCGTGTGGTCGACGACTGCCGATCCGAGGACGTGCAGCGGTGCGCTGCCGGGATCGAGAACAGCCGCGAGGAGTTCGGCCACGCCCAGCGTCAGGCCCGCCGAGACCATCCCGGCCGGCACGCGCAGTCGCAGATCGGCCATGGCATCGAGACTACTGCCGGTGGGCCACCGCAACCGCTGACCCGGTCGGCCACCGTCGTCGACGCTCGATCGCCGACGAACTCCGCTCCGGCGATTTCGCTCACGGTGCATTCGGTCGCGGTCGCGGCGCGCGCTGCGGTGGGTGGCCGGGCGCTGTTCGTCGTGGACGAGCCGGGATACGCGAAAGGCGCTGTCCGCGAACAGCGGACAGCGCCTCGCAGCGATCAGCTCAGTTGTAGATGCTCGCCACGTCGTCGGCGTGCTGCTTCATCACGACCGCGCGCTTGAGCGACATCTTCGGGGTGAGCTCGCCGGTCTCCTGGGTCCAGTCGATGGTCAGCAGACGGATCTTCTTGATCTGCTCGGCGTGCGAGACCTTCTTGTTGGTCTCGGCCACCGCCGCGTCCACCTCGGCGATCAGATCCGGGTTCTCGATCAGCTTCTCGATCGGGGTGTCGGCGGGCAGGCTGTTGCGTTCCTTCCAGCCGGGCAGCGACTCCGGATCCAGCGTGATCAGCGCGCCGATGAACGGCTGACCGTCGCCGACCACCATCACCTGGCTGATCAGCGGGTGCGCCCGCAGCGAGTCCTCCAGCAGCGCGGGGGAGACGTTCTTGCCACCGGCGGTGACGATGATCTCCTTCTTGCGGCCGGTGATGGTGATGAAGCCGTCGCCGTCGATGGCGCCGAGGTCACCGGTCTTGAACCAGCCGTCCTCGAAGGCGTCCTCGGTGGCCTCCGCGTTCCCCCAGTAGCCGCTGAACACGACCGAGCCGCGCAGCAGCAGTTCGCCGTCCTCGGCGATCTTGGCGGCGTGACCCTCGATCGGACGGCCGACCGACCCGACCCGGATCCGCTCCGGGGTGTTCACGGCGATGGCCGCGGTGGTCTCGGTGAGACCGTAGCCCTCGTAGATGGTGACGCCGACGCCGCGGAAGAAGTGACCCAGCCGCGCGCCGAGCGGACCGCCGCCGGAGACGGCCGCCTCGCACTGACCGCCGAGGGCGGCGCGCAGCTTGCTGTAGACCAGCTTGTCGAACAGCGCGTGCTTCAGCTTCAGCGCGATGCCCGGTCCGCCGTTGTCGAGCGCTTCGCTCCACGCGATCGCGGTATCGGCGGCGGCGTCGAAGATCTTGCCCTTGCCGCCGTCGTGCGCCTTCTGCTTGGCGCTGTTGAACACCTTCTCGAACACTCGCGGCACCGAGAGGATGAAGTGCGGCTGGTAGCTGCCGAACTGCTCGACCAGGGTGGACCAGTCGGCGGTGTGCGCGACGATCACCTTCGCGTCGAACGCGGCCAGCGCGACGGCGCGGGCGAATACGTGCGCCAGCGGCAGGAACATGAGGGTCTTCTTGCCCTCGGTGACGTACTTGCTCAGCGCGATCCGGTCGGACTTGGACTCCGCGTACAGGTTCGCGTGGCTCAGCATGACGCCCTTGGGACGGCCCGTGGTGCCCGAGGTGTAGATCAGGGTGGCGGGCGACTGCGCGCCGACCTGGGCGCGACGCTCGTGCACGGCCTGGTCGTCCAGCTCGGCGCCGCGGGTGGTCAGCTCGTCCAGCGCGCCCTTGTCGATCTGCAGGGTCTCCCGCAGATCCGGCAGCGACCCGGATTCGATCTCGTCGATCACCTTGCGGTGCTTGTCGCTGTCCAGGATCAGCAGCTTGGTGGCCGAATCCTGCAGGATCCACTTGGCCTGCTCGGCGGCGGAACTGTCGTAGATCGCGACGGTGCAGCCGCCCGCGGCCCAGATGGCGAAATCGAGGACGGCCCACTCGTAGCGAGTGGGGGCCATGATGGCGACGCGATCGCCGAGTTCGAGCCCCGAAGCGATCAGGCCTTTCGCCACCCCGGTGACGGTTTTCGCGAACTCCGCGGCGGTGACATCCCGCCAGCCGCCACTGCCGTTCGGCACGTTGAACAGCACCGTGTTCGGTGACTGCTCGGCGTGGCGGAAGACGTTGTCGGAATTGTTCGCGTCATCCGGAATGGTGTAGGAAGCCGGGACTTCGAACTCTCGCATCAGTGCCCTTCCACGTGGGTTTACTCGCCAGTAATCTACGACACCTGCGCTTGGGCCGTGAGGTCGACCACCGCCAATCGCCTCCGTACATCACCACAGGCTGGGGAACCGCTCGGGTTTCATCCTAGTTCGCGCAGGTCCGCCGGTTGAATGGCTTCGCGCAGGAACTCCGCGAGTTCGCGCAGAGCGGCCGCCGCGGGTCCGGCCAGCGCGGCTTGCAGTTGAGCGACGTGCCACAAGCCCTTGCTCTCGGTGAAGCGGACGTGTACACCCGCCTCGCGCAGGGCGGCGACCAGCGCGACGCACTGGCGGTGCAGCAGTTCGCTGACGTCCACCTGCACGTAGGTGGGCGGCAGGCCGCGCAGTTCACCGGTCAGCGGGGCGTAGGCCGGGTCGGCCCCGTCGCCGTCGCCCAGGTAGGCGGCCGCGCAGGCTCGTGACCAGGGCTTGTTGATCACCAGATCGCGTTCCCGCTCCGGGATCTCGTTGGGGTCGGCCCAGGGGGCGATCAAACCGAGCGCGGCCGGGGTCTGTCCGTGCCGGGCGATCAGGCGCTGCGCGAGCGCGAGCGACAGTCCGCCGCCCGCGGAATCGCCGGAGACGGCGATCTGATCCGGCCGCAGGCCCGAACTGGCCACGAGCTCCAGGAACGCCGCTTCGGCGTCCTCCAGTGCGGCGGGGAAGGGATGCTCCGGCGCCAGCCGGTAGTCCAGCACGTAGACCGCGCACCCGGTGTCCCGCGCCAGCCGGGCCGCCAGCGAGCGGTGCGTCGCGGGCGAGCCGACGGCGTATCCGCCTCCGTGCAGATAGAGAACCGCGCCGTGCTCGGAGGTGTCCGCGAAGCCGATCCGCTCGGCGGGCCTGCCGCCGAGGCGCAGGGGCTGCACGACGGAGCCCGCGGGCAACAGCTGCGCCCGTGAACTCAGGTCGAGCAGCCTGCGCTGCATCGCGAACGGCAACCGCTTGTGCAGCGTCACCCGGAAGATCGGATTCAGTATCGCCCGCGCCAGGGGCAGCGGAAGGTCGATGTCGCGCATTCGTCGTTCCTCGGATCCCGGCTCAGGGCAGGAATCGGCGCTCGACGTTGGCCGCGATCCGCTGGTAGCCCGACGCGGTCACCCGCACGAACAGATCCAGCAGCTTGGCCTCCCAGCCGATCAGCACACGGCCGTGGCCCTTGCGCACTCCCTCGGTGATGGTCTGCGCCGCCATCTCAGGGGTGTGGATGGCCAGCTTCTTGTCGAACATCGAGGCGGCCGACTTGCTGTCGATGCCCTCGGTGTAGGTGGCGTTGCGCGCGACCGCGGTCTTGATGCCGCCGGGATGCACGCAGGTGACCTTGACCGGGTGCCGGGCCACCAGCATCTCCTGGCGCAGCGACTCGGTGAAACCGCGCACCGCGAACTTCGCCGCGTTGTAGGCGCTCTGGCCGGGGATCGCGATGAGGCCGAAGAGGCTGGACACGTTGACGATGTGGCCGTCGCCGGACTCGATCACCATCGGCAGGAACGCCTTGGTGCCGTTGACGACGCCCCAGAAGTCGACGTCCATCACGCGCTCGAAGTCCTTGTACTCCGAGCGGATGATCTCGCCGTGGTGGGCGATGCCCGCGTTGTTGTAGACCTGGTGCACGGTGCCGAAGTGCGCTTTCACCGCGTCGGCGTAGAGGATCACCGCTTCGCGTTCGACCACGTTCAGCCGGTCGGACTTGACCTGCGCGCCGAGCTGCTCGCAGCGGCGCGTGGTCTCGGCGAGGCCGTCGACGTCGATATCCGACAGCGCCAGCTTGGCGCCGCGCCGGGCCAGATTCACCGCCAGCGCACGGCCGATCCCGGAGCCCGCTCCGGTGATCACACAGACCTTGTTCTTGAAGTAAGCGTCACTGCTCACGATGCCACTGCTTTCACATCGGTTCGGGAAAGGGAGATGTCGTACGCCGACACGTCGAATGTTCTGGTCAGGCGACGGAATTCGAAGGTGAAGTCCGGCCACAACGTGGTGTTGTTGCCGTGCTTGTCCAGGTACCAGCTCGAGCACCCGCCGGTCAGCCAGACACTGCCCGCCAGCTTCGCCTGCAGGTCCTTGTTGTAGGCATCCTGCACGTCGCGGCGCACTTCCACGGTACGCAGGCCGAGGCGGTCGATGGTAGCCAGCGCGTCGGCGACGTAGTTGATCTGCGATTCGATCATGTACACCATCGAGGTGTGCCCGAGGCCGACGTTCGGGCCGAGCAGGAAGAACATATTGGGGAAGTTGGCGATCGTGGAGCCCTTGTAGCCCTGCTGGCCGATCTCGTCGAACACCTCCGACAGCGTGCGCCCGTCGCGGCCGAAGATCGTCTCGTAGGTCGGCGAGTCGGTGACGTGGAAGCCGGTCGCCACGATCAGCGCGTCGATCTCGCGCTCGGTGCCGTCCTCGGTGACGATCGAGTTCGCGCGTACCTCGGCGATGCCGTCGGTGACCACGTCGACGTTGGGGCGTGCCAGCGCGGGGTAGTAGTCGTTGGAGATCAGCATGCGCTTGCAGCCGATCCGGAAGTTCGGCGTGACCTTGGCGCGCAACTGCGGATCACGAATCTCGTAGCGCAGTTTCGCCTTCGCGATCGCCTCGAACAGCTGCATCAGGGCCGGAACCTTGGCCAGGCCGACCACCTGGGTCTCGCGCGCGGCGTAGATAGCCGCGCGGGATAGTCGCTGCAGGCCCGGCACGCGCTTGAAGGCGAGTCGCTCGGCCTTCGTGTACGGGCGGTCCAGGCGCGGCAGCAGCCAGGGCGCGGTGCGCTGGTAGACGTCCAGGTGGCCGACCTTCGCAGCGATGGCGGGCACGATCTGGATGGCCGAGGCGCCGGTGCCGATGATGGCGACCCGCTTACCGGTGAGATCGGCGTCGTGATTCCAGCGGGCGGAGTGGAAGATCTCGCCTTCGAAGTCGTTGATGCCCTTGATGTCCGGCAGCGCGGGCTCGCACAGCGCGCCGACCGCCGAGACCACCGTGTCGGCGGTGAAGCTGCCTTTGCTCGACTCGATCTCCCACAGCGCGGTCTCGGTGTTCCAGCGTGCGCTGGTCACGTCGCAGTCGAAGACGTGCTTGTCGCGCACGTCGTAGCGCTTCGACACGTCCTGGATGTACTGCTGGATCTCGCCCTGCTTGGAGAACGACCGCGACCAGTCCGGATTCAGCGCGAACGAGTACGAGTACAGGTGCGAAGGAACGTCGCAGGCCGCGCCGGGGTAGGTGTTGTCGCGCCAGGTGCCGCCGACATCGCTGCCGCGTTCGAGCACGAGGAAGTCGTTGCGACCCTGCTGGGTCAGCCGGATGGCCAGACCCAGACCCGCGAACCCGCTGCCGATGATGATCGTCCTGGCGTGGCGCGTGGATCGGCCGGCGACAGCTTTGTCTGTAACCTTGCGACTCATGTAATGCAGCCTACGGTGCTATTGAGCACGAGTCAACAGTGTATTGACTCCCGTTCAGTAGGATGAACCGGTGACCAGAACTCAGTCGGACGCCCCCAAGCGCACGCGGCTCAGTCCCGACGAGCGCCGCGAGCAGCTGATCACCCTGGGCGCCAAGATGCTCGGCGAGCGCTCCATCGACGACATCTCCGTCAGCGAGATCGCCGCCCAGGCCGGCATCTCCCGAGGCCTGCTGTTCCACTACTTCCCGACCAAGCAGGATTTCCAGTTGGCGATCGTGCGACACGCCAACGCCGAACTGATCGAGCGCGTGATCCCGGACCGCTCGCTCGGTCTGTTCGAGATGCTGCGCGATTCCATCGAGCGCTACATCGAGTACGTCACCGAGAACCGCACGTCCTACCTCGCGCTGTTGCGTGGGCCGACCAGCGTCAGCCCCGAGCTGGCCCCGCTGGTCGATCAGACCCGCGACGCCATCATCGGCATCATCCTGGCCGAGACGCCGGTTCCGGTCGCCGAGTCCGACCATCCCCGGCTCATGCTCGCCATGCGCGGGTGGATCGCGTTCGTGGAGGAATCCACGCTCACGTGGTTGCGCTCCGAACCCATCTCCCGCGAACAGCTCGTCGACCTGCTGGTCGAATCGCTGATCGCCATAGCGTTCTCGGTGGATCCGGCTCTGGCTTCGGCGCTGCGAGGGTGAGGTCTTGCTCGCGTCTGCCGGACCTCGGCCAATTCGGTCTATGGCCGCTGCCGCGCCGGTGGTGTGACGATCAGTCGTCCGCCGCGTTGTAGCGGACCAAGTACCCGGCGAGTTCGGCGAGGTCCTCGTCGTCCCAGTCGCGGAACCGTTCGGCGAACGCCTCCCGGCGGCGCTGTTCGGCCTCCCGTGCGATCCGCTGCCCGGCGGGGTGGCGCGCAGGATGTGGTTGCGGCGGTTGGCGGGATCGACCTCCCGGGTGAGATGCCTGGTCACATCGCTGGCGGTGAGCGTTATCGGCCTCGGTGTCGCCGGGCCGGTATTCCATGTGGTCGACCACGACTACGCCGCCGCCGTCTGGGCGATGTCATGGCTCTATTCAGCAGGGATTCTCGCGGTGGGCATCGGGTTGCACACCTTCTTACGGCGCTGGACCACGCTGACGATGATGGTGCTTATCGTGATGCTCAATTTCACGACATCGGGCGGCGTGTACAGTCCGTGGCGAACGTGCGCCGCCTGAGTTGATCAGCGGACGGCCCACGAGTGTGGTGCTGCCCACACGCCGCACTCCGCATGCCCTTGTGCTGCCAATACCGTGCTGTTCCAGTGCCTTTCGATTTTGTGTCGGAAAACCCGGCGCATACCGTTGGGTGGTCGATGGTGTGGGACGGCGATGGAGGCCGCCGATGTTGGTCATCAATGAACGAACGACGGCGCCGCGATCCGAACAGCGCGTGCTCGACTGGATGCGGAGTTGGACCGGCCAGTACGTCATTGTGGGACTCGCGATCTCGGGGTGTTACCTACCCGACCGCGAGCGCAGAGACGAAACGCAAGAAGCCGATCTGGTGGTGATCACCCCCAGGGCCGCGGTCGTCGTCGAGGTCAAGGGCACCGTCCCGGAGGCGACGAGCGGTGTCCTGTCGGTGCAGGCCAACGGCCGCTGGCGGCTGTCCGGCTACGCGGGCGACCCGGTCCACGTGCGCGACCACGACAGCAGCCCGTTCGACCAGGTGACGAACAACGTCTCCAACTTGGAGGCGCTGGTGCGCAAGCACAACGCGGAAGCCTTCGTCGACGGCCTGATCGTCGTGGTGCCGCCCCAGGATTCGAACCTCACGCTGAACATCGAGTCACGCAGGCGCGGTTGCGCGGTGGTGTTCGGGGCCGGGCAGGCCGACCTGCGCGCGTGGTTCCACCGCACCGCGAGCCGCAAGCTCATCTGGACCGCCGAACGCACGCACGCCCTGCTCACCGACTTGAACCTGGGCGATCAGATCACCGTCGACGACTTGGCAGCGGACGGCTTCCCGCCGGAGCGGAAGTTGCGGGCAGGGACGCTGGCTGCGTTGGCGAGTGTCACGCGGAAGACTCCTGAACTCGAGGACAGGACGCCTACGGATGGGTCCGACGCCGACGAGTCGGCGGGTTCGGACGCACCACCGGTGGATACCGTGCCCGAGCCGCCGGACGCCGATCCGGATGCGACGCGGCTCACCGCATCGACGCGAGTCGTCGAGGGCCGTGACGTCACAGACGATGGGGACCATCAGCTGTCGGAAGCAGATCAGTCGACTGCATCGCTGTCTACGCCCAAGCAGACCGACGCCCGTGAACCCGATTTCGGAGAGCCCGAGGGTTCGGAGTCCGAGCACGGGAGGCGGTCCGATACCGAAAGCGCACCGCAGGGTGACAGGTCGTCGACGGCTCGGCAGCCGCTCGGGCACACGGCTGTTCCGGACAGCAGCCAGGACGTACAGGCGTCCGAGTCACATCCCCCGCAGGCGCCCGTCGCCGCGGCGGTGCAGATGCAACCTACCGAGGAAGATCCGTTCGCGCCGGAATTCCTCGCGCCGGAGCCTCCATCGATGCCGGAGCCGTTGGATACGACAGCTCATTCGTACGCTCGCGACGAAGAGCGCCAGTCGGCCTTCTCTCTCGCGGACGCGCGGCCGTTCGCACCTGGCGTGCCAGAAGATCACCAACCGGAGCCGCCGCGCTTCGAAGGGCGACTCGCGGCGAGGCCCGCGGGGGCAGAAGCGGCGAGGCCCGCACGGGAAGAAGTCGCCGAGCCGTATTCCTATGCGACGGAACGCTTCGCCGCCGGACACGTGGCGTCGATACGCCCCGCCGCAGCTGAGTCCTCCGCGCCGGAACGAACTGAACCAGAACCCCCGCCCGCCGAAGAGGATGTCGATCCGGCTGCGCAGTCAGCCCCCGCACCGTCGTCGTTCACGGACAGTTGGTCGTCGTGGATCGAGCCCGACGCCGACCGGCCGCCGCGCCCGCGCCCGCCGCAGGCACCTCAGCCGAGCCGGCCCACAGCATGGTCCACACCCACCCCCGAACCGCAGCCACTGCGCCGCCCCGCGCCGACCGCTGTGCTCGAGCGTCCACGGATTACGGTTCGCGACCAGATAACCGCGCTGTCCGCGCGCATCCCCGGCCGCACCTCCGAGAAATCGAAGCCACGCAGCCACCGCTCACAACAGATCGCCGCGGTGGCGCTGATCGTGCTGGTCATCGGCACGATTTGGATACTGGCCGCCGCCTGCTCGCCGCCCACCGGCGGCGCTGTGCAACCGACCCAAGCTCCTGTGCTCACCACCGAGACGGTTCCCCCACCGCCGCCCGTCACGGAAACCCCGGCCCGCATGAACCTGCTGCCTTTGTGCACTCCGCGCACGCCGAAGTGCTGACGACGCAGGCGGGCATGCGGGGCCCATCCGGGTCGGCCACCAGACCACGGCCCCGCACGGCGTTGTCGCTGTCGGCCGCGACCTTCGCCACCGGATCGAGTGTCTCCGGTAGCAGTTGGTCCTTTTACCGAACCGTCGGTTTCGACTCATCGGATCGAGAACGAGATCCGCTGTCAGCATGACACTCGCGCCGCCGAGCTCGCCGCGGCGGCGCAGCCGGGCCGGGCGGCGGAACAGCTTCGGCGGGCGGTCCGCTTGTTGCCCGAAGTCGCGCCGCTCGCGGCCTGGTCCGTTCTCTACCTTGCTTTGACCGTCTGGTGGTGGCCCGCCGCACCTCTCGCCGTCGTCATCGCCGAGACCGCTCATCACCGAATCCGTGCTACCACCGATACCTACGCCACACTGCTGGAAAACGCCGCACGCCTGCACACCACCACCGACCACGCCGGTCCCCTCGGCCCGCATCTGGGTCATGCCCTCACCCGCTACCTCCGTTCGTCAACCGCGTGACACTGGAAGGATGCGGTGCCGGCATTCCCACACATGGCACCCGGCTCTGAGTTGCATTCTGGTTGAATGGAATTGGCGGAACCGTGATGTTGCTCGTAGCACCGATCTCTGGAAGGACGCGTGTTCACCACTACCGAATCCGAGCTGGACGATCTCTACGCGGCCATCGAGGAATCCGCGCGGCTATGGAACGTGCCCTGCACTCGAGAAGCTGTCCGGCCCACTCTGACCGCGTACGGCGCGATGCTCACGCGTTCCGTGATCTCCCTCCGAGTGGTCACCGACGCCCGCCGCTCGGGAGACCTCGACTACCGCTTCTTGACGCTGCCGAGCGACATCGACCCTTACGACATCGCCCTTTCCAACAAACTCATTCCCGAGACCGATCATCCGGTCGGCGCTCTGCTGGACCAGGTCCGGGAACGGTGCCCGATCCACAGCTACGGGATCGACATCGGTGTAGTCGGCGGCTTCAAGAAAATCTGGCCGTTCTTTCCCGCCGATGGCATGCAGAAGGTATCGGAGCTCGCCGAACTACCGTCCATGCCGCCCAGTCTCGCCGACCATGCCCGCATGTTCGCACGTCACGGCTTGGCGGACAAAGTCGGCTTGCTCGGTATCGATTACCACGACAAGACGATGAACGTGTACTTCCCCGGACTGTCGGCCGACTACTTCGAACCCCGCGCCATCGTGTCGCTGCACCGGGATGCCGGACTTCCGGACCCGAGCGATGACTTTCTCTCACTCGCCGGGAAAGCATTCGATATCTACGCCACCATCAGCTGGGAATCGCCCCGGATCGAGCGCCTTTGTTTTCCGGTGATAACACCGGACCCGACAACGCTCCCGGTTCGGGTCGAACCGCGCTTCGAGCAACTCGTCGACAAAGTCCCGGTCCGTACGACTGACCGTCGATTCACCTATGCCGCAACCGCGTCGCCCGATGGGGAGTCCTACAAGTTCAGTTGGTTTTACCAATGGCAGCCCAGGATATTGGACAGAATGAAGACGTCCGATTCATAGGACTGTCGATAGGGCGTTCCGTCGTCTTCGGATGACTTGTCCGTGGAGCGTCACCTTGTCCGCGTCGCAAGCTGATTGGCTCCATATCCCGAGTAGCGACTATTCGCGCTGCTCGAGCCAGCGAGTGCGATGGCGATATCAATGGTGGCCGCCGCGTCAGCTGTTGATAGTTGCCGGGGGCGTGCCCAGAGCGTGGGCTGAACCGATTCACCTGGCAGCGGCCTGGTGCCAGGTCGCTCTGCGCTTCGACGCTGTCGAGGAAGGCGGAGTTGAGCGCCACAACCGACCAAGATCTCCTACCTCGCTCTACCGGTACCCAAGCGCGTATCGGTTAGGATTCGCGTCATGAGTGATGGGGGGACACCAGCCTCTGGCCAGAACCTCGCCGTGGTGCCCGAGAAGGTGCGCGAGGTCGGCAAGTACGTCTACGAGTTGGCGGAGGCGCTGCACGCGGCGTTGGACTCCACCGCGACGGACGTCGCTTCGCTGACCGATGGCGGCTGGACCGGGGACGCGGCCAACGAATTCTCCGAGGGCTGGACCGAGGTCCGCGATGGCGGCGCCAGAATCATGACCGCCCTGATTGGTATGGCGGAAAAGCTCGGCGTCACCGCGGAAACCTATCAAGCACGCGATGAAAGCAACGCTGCGTCTCTGAGCACTTCGAGTTTGGATCTGCCATGAACTCTCGGTTTTCGGTCGACCTGGACCATCTCGATGAGATCGTGGTTCGTCTGTCGGGTCTGGCCGGGTTCATCGGCGAGCATCTCGATGAGATCGATCACCGGGTCGAGACCCTGGCCGGTACTGGGTGGGAGGGGGTTGCGGCCCAGGCGTACGCCGATGCCCACACTCAATGGATCGCCGGGGCACGGGAGTTCGTCGAAGGTGTGAAGGATGTCAGCGACGCGGCGAAGGCGGCCCATGCGCGCTACACCACCGCCCACGACACGAACTACAAGATGTTCTCCCAGGGATAAGACACATGGGTGTACTGGTTATCGACTGGCAGACCTACTACGACGCCGGCAAGAAATGCCACGCGCTGGCAACCGACCTCCGTGCCGCCGACAAACCGGTCCACGACGCGGTCAAGGGTGAATGCGCTGGCATGGCCGGGAACACCGCGGGCTGCGAACAATGGGGGAGCACCTACGACCACGTCGCCCGGGAAACGATGCAGACCTGCACGAACCTGGCCGACGCCCTCACCAACTTCGGCAACATGCTCTACGCAGCCGGGTACAACTGGGCACTGTCCAACAACTCCAACCCGATGCCCGACCGGCCCACCGTGACGGCGATGTCGGAGTACAAGGTGACCATCCCGACTTCGGTCGGCAATAACGGCGACGGCGTCACCGAGGGAAGTGGCAGTGTCCCCGGCTTCTACGACGCCCTGGTCGGGAAAGTCCAAGAGGAGTTCGGAAGCAAGCTGCCCAACGGCAACAAGGACAAGCTCGCCAAGGCCGCATCGACCTGGAAGGCATTCTCCGAACATAAGACCATCACCGATGCCGCATCCCGGATCACCGAGATCAGCAACCTTTTCAGCGACATCCAGGACAAAAAAGGCCTCGACCCCATCCTCGGTCACCTCACCACCCTCAACGGCGGCGCCACCCAGCTTGCCTCCGCGTCCCTCAACCTCGCTACACCTGTCGCGGAGTACAGCACCGCCACCTCCGAAACCCGCGACAAATTCAGGGACGCGGTCACCAACGCTTTGATAGCAGCCGGAGCCACTGTCGTCATCGGTGTCGCCGCCTCCTGGATCACCGCCGCACTCAGCGACGTCGCCGCCGGTGTCGGCGTCGTAGCGATCGCGGGCAACACCGCCAGAGTGCTCAAAAGCACCTACGACGCCAGCAAACTCATCAAAATAATCGGCACTGCCTCCGCGGTGGCGGGCGCCGCAGCCTTCACCGTCACTGCGTTCG
This sequence comes from Nocardia gamkensis NBRC 108242, assembly GCF_001612985.1. Classification (GTDB taxonomy): domain Bacteria; phylum Actinomycetota; class Actinomycetes; order Mycobacteriales; family Mycobacteriaceae; genus Nocardia; species Nocardia gamkensis. The sequence continues at coordinate 31,259 of NZ_BDBM01000057.1, forward strand.
ACAAAGTCCCCAGCCTCACCGATATCGCGCTCAAACTTGCTGCCATCATCGCCATGAAGGTTTACATCGATGATGAGGACAAATTCGAGAACTTGCCGCTGGCTCCGGGAAATCCGGCTCCGGGTATGACCGATGAAGTCGAAAAGTACATTCTCGGCAAGCATGTCAAAGGCGCTCCCAACTATAATCCTTCGAAGGGGACATGGCCCGACACGATTACCAGCGAGGAACTCGATGAGCTGGCCGAAGCGGCCGAGAACTCACCGGCACGTGGACCCAACCACGACGGCAACTTCGAACGCGAGGTCGACGCCGGTAAAGTCATCGGCAGCGTGTCGGAGAAGTTGGGTGGTCACGCCACCAGCCGATACAAGATCATCACCGACCGATTCGGCGGCATCATCACCATGTATCCGATCCCGTAAAAGCCAGGGAGTTAAATTGGGAATCGACATAGTTGTTCAAAATCAAATCCACGAACGGGTCGAACTGGTATACGGGGACGTGGAGGACACGCTTGTCAAGTATCGAGAGAATGCTCCGTCGGGCTCACTGCTTCGGGGTCTCCACGCGCACGCGGACACAATGTTCAACACGACCCAACTGGCCATGCTCTTGGACGAACTAGCGCATCTGTCGCCGAACAACGACAAAGAAGCGGAGATGCTCGCAGTATTGCGCGATGCTGCCGAAGCCGCTATCCGTAGGAATGGGTATCTCTGGTTCAGTGGAGACTGAATTCGTGCACGTTTCCGCCACTGCTGTAGCCGGTCCTGCGCGCAGCGCGCGGCGGCGAATTCGCGCATACGGGTGCCCCGTATAACGGCCGGGATGGCCATGATCTCCGCGCTCATGCCCGCTCGATGACGCTCGGTCGGCATGCCGAACCATGGCGACGTGCCGACTGGACAGTCGCGGGAGAGGAAAGGCACGTCTGCTACCTGCTGGTGCGGCGACACCCTTTCCTCATACACCGTCGTCGTCCTTCGGGAGGTAGTCGTCGATGCTCCGATGCCGACTGCTACGGGTTCGGCTCGGCTGTACGGAGCAGTTGCAAGAGCCCGGTGACCGCGGCGAATTGTTCTTCCGACAAGGGGTCGGTCGCGAAATGCATCAAGTCGTTGCGAACGTTCCGGACTCTTTCCAGCAGATCGATGACCTGGCTTCGGTCCAGTCGCCAGCCGAGCTTGCGCCAGCGGTCGGGGTCGCGCAGGAGGAAGACGTAATTGCCGAAGGTCAAGTCCGAGGCGTCCTTGACCCGGGACTTCTGATGGTTGGCCACCGAGCCCTTGAGGTCCTCGAGTTCGAAATGCTCGTCGGCAGCACGACGCAACCGGTTCTCGGCCTCTTCGATGAGGATGAACGGACGTGCGAGCGTGCCGAACTGACGAGTCAGATCCGAGGCGGTCAGGATACCCGTGACTCTGACCCGGTCCTGATCCCGGACGAAGATGAATCCTCTGTCGTAGATCGCATCGATCTGATCGAGCAGAAGGGCATCGTGATCGACAACGAGGGCCGATACGGTCGCCTTCGCCAAGGTGGGGTCATCGCTTGCGATGTGCACCTGCCCAATCGACTCCCAGGTCACCGCACCGTGATAGGGGCCGTCCTCATCGATGACGGCGACCTGGGAGAACTGGTGTTGCAGCATCAAAGTTTTGACGTAGGTCGGATCGACCGAGGACGGCACGTACACAAGCCGAGCGGGGAGGCTGCCGAGCCGACGAGACATCGGCTCGGGCTCGGTCACGTTCTCGATGTCCTCGGCCGCGCCGGTGACCGTGACGCCCCCGGGTTCTGTTCCGAGCGGCACAAGCGCGACGATGTCACTCAACGCGCCTTCGGTGAAGGCGGGCCGCGTGGTCAGTCCGTTGCTCGCGAGATCCGACTTGATCATGGAGATCACCGCGGCAGTGCGTCGTTCGACGCCCCAGTGTTCGAGCAGGCTTCGAATGGTCAGCTCACGCGGATTCGATGGGTCTCTGGAGGCGGCGTCGTCCAGCGGCTCGGCCGAGCTGGTGGCCTCCTCGTCCCCGTCGAAGCCGGGATCGGTACCATGAGCCGCCAAATGCTCGATGCGTGTGGCGCGTTGTGGCGGGTTAGGCCGCAAACCGTGAGGAGAGAGCCGAGGCTGGCCCGCAGATCGGGTCGGACCGCGTCCCACGGTATATCGGTGCGGAGCCAGTCGACTTTTCGCACCTGCCGGAATTCTTTCGGCTCGTCCTGACGGAACTCATACGAGCCGCTGACTCTGCCGACCGCCAAGTATCCGGCATGGGTCTTGAGAGGCATCACCACGAGATCGCCGTACTGGATCTCCGTCTCGAATTTCCACAGCTGTCCGGCCCAGTTACCGATCAACGCTCGACCGGCGTCCGGGTATGCCTGACGCAGAGCCGATTTGAGCTCACCCCCGGTTCGGTACCGGCTGAGGTCGCCCACCTCGTCCCACCCGAGGATGGCGAGGCCGTCCTGTAGGGCGCGGGGCTCGCGTTCCCCGCTTCGTCCAGCGCGGATCAACCAGGCCTCTTGTTCTCGCACGCGGTGCGCGTCATCGGACATCGAGGATCGCGGCGATACCGAAATCGATCACCTTCACCGCGCCCTCGCGGGTGACCAGCACGTTGTCCGGCTTGAGGTCGCGGTGCACGACCGGGATCGCGTGAGCGTGGGACAGCACGGTGGCGATCTCCGCCGCGACCGCAGCAACCCAGGTGAGCGGCAGCGGATTGCCAGGGTTGATGTAGTCGCGCAGCGGAATTCCGTCGATCAGTTCCATCACGAGATACACCACCTCGAACGAGGCGTCGAGCACCGCGTCGAATACCTGCGGCACCCCGTGGTGGCGGATGCGCGCGGTTACCCGCGCTTCCTGGCGGAAGCGCTGAGTGAACTCCTCGGCCTGCTCGTTGGTCTGTCCGCCGCAGCCTGCTGGTTCCCACCGCCGAGGCCGAACGCAAATTTCTGCGTCGGCATCCTCGGGTGCGGTTGTCGTATGGCGAGTATGCCGACGCGGGCAGTGACGACATCTCGGTGCAGTGCTCGACTCTGGACAGTCTCCGGCGCCTTGTCGATGACCCACATGTCACCACCGCCGCGGCCCGATTGGTTCTCGACATCATGCGTAAGCACTTCTGCATCTACACCCGTTACCACTGTCCGCAACTGGTACAAGCGGTGTACCCCGATCACCCACGCCCAGGGTTGCGAGTGACTCCGCGACGATAAGCGCCGAGGCCGTACTGTAGCCGCCCGCTTTTCAGGACAGCAGCGATTCCGTCGACGACGGAGGTATGGTGCCGCTCCGGTATTTGATGCCGATGGGTTGAGCGTTCAGTAACTGGTGAATTCAGTACGGACTGGTTAGGCCCTAACAATTCGCGCGACAGCGCAAGCGTGGATGCTGGTAGCCTCTTTGCTACCCTTGGTAGCATAAAGACCATGGGTGGTAGTAAGAAATACTCGATCAGCCTTCCGGAGGATCTCGCTGAGCAGGCTCGAGCCTATGTCGGCTCCGGCGGCTTCTCCGCCTACGTCGCCGAGGCGTTGGAGCAGCGTGTGGCGATGGACAAACTGGGGGAACTGGTGTCTGATTTCGAGAAGGACAATGAGCCATTGACGCGCGCGGAAATAGATGAGGCTCGGGCGGAATTGGGTTTCCAGCGGCGCCGCCGGAGCTCGCGCGGATCGGCCGCCTGATGCCGGATGTGCTGTTCCTCGACAGCGAGGGACTGTCCATGCTGTATCGGAAGGATCGCCGCATGCTCGCGTGGGTGCAGGCTGCGAAAGAGGACGGCGTACGAGTGGCCACCACGGCTATGACGACGGTGGAAGCCGATTACAGCAAAGTGAATGCTGCCCGCATCGCATGGACGTTGTCACAGATCGATGTTCACGCCGTGACGCGAGAGTTGGCCGCGCAGGCCGCTGTGCTGTTGCGCGAGCATGGCCTTGGTGGGCACAAATACGCGATCGACGCCGTTTTGGCTGCGTCGGCCCGCTCGGTTCGTGGGCTGGCGACGGTGGTGACGTCGGACCCCGAGGACATGGCGTTGCTGTGCGGTCCGAAGATCGAGATCGTCAAGGTGTGAGCTTGTTCGAGGCGTGAGCAGCGATCAGGAGAGCCGACGACCTGTCCCGCAGGCCCTGAAACTTTGTTCGACGACGTCCTAGAACTCAACCCCACAGATACGAAACCGGCCCGTATCGCTCAAAGGATTGAGCGATACGGGCCGGCGTCACAGCAGGAAACTAGCTCGTCGGTTCGAACGACTCCGCGATGATCTCCGCCTGTTCCACCGCGTGCACCTTGCTCGATCCCGAGGACGGGGCCGACATCGCGCGGCGGGAGATGCGGCGCAGCTTGGTGTTGGCGAAGCGGGCGGGGAGGGTTTCGGGGAGGTTGAGGCCGAAGAAGGGCCAGGCGCCCTGGTTGGCCGGTTCCTCCTGGACCCATGCCAGATCGGTGGCGTTGGGGTAGCCCTCCAGGGCCTCGTTCAGGCGGCGGACGGGCAGCGGGTAGAGCTGCTCGATGCGCACGATCGCCACGTCTTCGCGCTTCTGCTTGGCCTTTTCGGCGGCCAGCTCGTAGTAGAGCTTGCCGCTGGTCAGCAGGACGCGCTTGACCTTGCTGCGGTCGCCGATGCCCTGCTCGTAGGACGGTTCGTTGAAGACCGAGCGGAACTTGCTCTCGGTGAAGTCCTTCAGGTCCGAGACCACGGCCTTGTTGCGCAGCATCGACTTCGGGGTGAAGACGATCAACGGGCGGCGGATGCCGTCGAGCGCGTGGCGGCGCAGCAGGTGGAAGTAGTTGGCCGGGGTGGACGGCACCGCGACGGTCATCGAGCCCTCCGCGCACAACTGCAGGAAGCGCTCGATGCGGCCGGAGGTGTGGTCCGGGCCCTGCCCCTCGTGGCCGTGCGGCAGCAGCAGCACGACGTCGGAGAGCTGGCCCCACTTGGCCTCGCCGGAGGAGATGAACTCGTCGATGATCGACTGCGCGCCGTTGACGAAGTCACCGAACTGCGCCTCCCACAACACCAGCGCGTTGGGGTTGCCCAGCGAGTAGCCGTACTCGAAGCCGACGGCGGCGAATTCGCTCAGCGCCGAATCGTGCACGGCGAACCAGCCCGGGTTCTCGCTGCCGATGTTGTGCAGCGGGGTGTACTCCTCGGCGGTCTTGCGGTCGATGATCACCGCGTGCCGCTGGGTGAACGTGCCCCGGCGGGAGTCCTGACCGGTCAGGCGCACCGCGCGCCCCTCGTCGATCAGCGTGCCGAAGGCGAGCAGCTCGGCGAAGGCCCAGTCGACCTTGCCCTCGTAGGCCATCTCACGGCGCTTCTCCAGCACCGGCTTGACGCGCGGGTGCACGTTGAAGCCGTCGGGCACGTTGAGGAAGGCGTCGCCGATGCGCTGCAGGACGGCCTTGTCCACGGCCGTCACGACGCTCGCGGGCACCGGTTGGTCGTCTTCGACCGACGCGCTCGGTCCCGGCGAGTATTTCTCCAGCTCGCGGACCTCGTTGAACACCCGCTCCAGCTGGCCCTGGTAGTCGCGCAGCGCGTCCTCGGCCTCTTTCAGCGAGATGTCGCCGCGGCCGATCAGGCTCTCAGTGTAGGCCTTGCGGACCGAGCGCTTGGTGTCGATGACGTCGTACATCCACGGCTGGGTCATCGACGGGTCGTCGCCCTCGTTGTGGCCGCGCCGGCGGTAGCAGATCATGTCGATGACGACGTCCTTGCGGAACTTCTGCCGGAAGTCGACCGCCAGGCGCGCCACCCAGTCGCATGCCTCCGGGTCGTCGCCGTTGACGTGGAAGACCGGGGCGCCGATGAACTTCGCGATGTCGGTGGAGTACTCGGTGGAGCGGCTGTTCTCCGGCGCGGTGGTGAAGCCGATCTGGTTGTTCACCACGATGTGGATGGTGCCGCCGACCCGGTAGCCGCGCAGGCCCGACAGGTTCAGTGTCTCGGCGACCACGCCCTGACCGGCGAACGCGGCGTCACCGTGCAGCATGAGCGGCACGACCGAGAAGCCCTCGGCCCCGTCACCCTTGTCCAGCAGGTCCTGCTTGGCGCGGACCAGGCCCTCCAGGACCGGGTCGACCGCCTCGAGGTGCGAGGGGTTCGCGGTGAGCGAGACCTCGATCTCGTTGTCGCCGAACATCTGCAGGTAGGTGCCCTGCGCGCCGAGGTGGTACTTCACGTCACCGGAGCCGTGCGTGGCGGCCGGGTTCATGTTGCCCTCGAACTCGGTGAAGATCTTCGAGTAAGGCTTGCCGACGATGTTGGCCAGCACGTTGAGCCGGCCGCGGTGCGGCATGCCGATGATGACCTCGTCGAGGCTGTGCTCGGCGCACTGGTCGATCACCGCGTCCATCATGGGGATGACGGCCTCGGCGCCCTCCAGCGAGAAGCGCTTCTGCCCGACGTACTTGGTCTGCAGGAAGGTCTCGAAGGCCTCCGCGGCGTTCAGCCGGTTCAGGATGTACTTCTGTTGCGCAACCGTCGGCTTCGCGTGCTTCTGCTCGACCCGCTCCTGGATCCACTGCAACTGCTCGGGTTCGAGGATATGGGTGTACTCCACACCGACGTGGCGGACGTAGGCGTCGCGCAGGACGGACAGCACGTCGCGCAGCTTCATCTGGTCCTGGCCGTGGAAGCCCGCCACATTGAACGTGCGGTCCAGGTCCCACAGCGTGAGGCCGTGCTGGGTGACGTCCAGGTCCGGGTGACTGCGGAACTTCTCCTTGACCAGCCGCAGCGGATCGGTGTCGGCCATCAGGTGGCCACGGTTGCGGTAGGCCGCGATCATCTCCAGCACGCGCGCGCTCTTGTCGACGCCGCGTTCGCGGATGTCCTTGCGCCAGCGGATCGGCTCGTACGGCACGCCGAGGCCGTGGAAGATCTCGTCGAAGAAGCCGTCGGAGATCAGCAGCTGGTGGATGGTGCGCAGGAAGTCGCCGGACTCCGCGCCCTGGATGATGCGGTGGTCATAGGTGGAGGTGAGCGTCATCAGCTTGCCGACGCCCAGATCGGCGATCCGCTCGTCGCTCATGCCCTGGAACTCGGCGGGGTACTCCATCGCGCCCGCACCGATGATCGCGCCCTGCCCGTTCATCAGACGGGGCACCGAGTGCACTGTGCCGATGGTGCCCGGGTTGGTCAGCGAGATGGTGACGCCGGAGAAGTCCTCGGCGGTGAGCTTGCCGTCGCGGGCGCGGCGCACGATGTCCTCGTAGGCGGTGTGGAACTGCCCGAAGGTCATCGCCTCGCAGCCCTTGATGGCCGCGACGACCAGCGACCGGCTGCCGTCCTTGCCGGGCAGGTCGATGGCCAGGCCGAGGTTGGTGTGCGCGGGGGTGACCGCGTTCGGCTTGCCGTCGACCTCGGCGTAGTGCCGGTTCATGTTCGGGAAGGCCTTGACCGCCTGCACGATGGCGTAGCCGAGCAGGTGGGTGAAGGAGATCTTGCCGCCCCTGGTGCGGGCGAGGTGATTGTTGATGACCAAGCGGTTGTCGATCATCAGCTTGGCCGGGATGGCGCGCACGCTGGTCGCGGTGGGGATACTCAACGAGGCGGCCATGTTCTTCGCCACCGCGGCGGCGGCGCCGCGCAGCACCTTCGACTCGTCGGCGGCGGTGTCGGCCTGCTTCGGGCCGGAGGTCGGCGCGGCGTTCGACGTCGGCGCCGGGGTGGTCTGCGGTGTGCGCGCGTTCACCGCGGCCGGCTTGGCGGCGGCCGGTGCGGGCTTGGCGGCGGCCGGTGCGGGCGCTTTCGGAGCCGCGGGGGAGGCGGGCTTGGTGCCGGCGGGCTTGGCGTCGTTGCGCTTGGCGGCCGCCGGAGCCGGTGCGGGAGCGGCAGCCTGCGCGGGGGCGGGGGCGGACTGGCTGTTGCCGGAGTCGCCACTCACCTCAGGCGTGTAGTCGGCCAGGAATTCGTGCCAGCTCTCGTCGACCGAAGATGGATCTTGCTTGAACTTCTGATACATCTCATCGACTAGCCACTGGTTCTGTCCGAACTGGGAAGTTGAGCTGCTCACAGCAGGTGTTCGCCTCATTTCGTTCTTCGCGCTGCGACGTTTGTGACGTGCCCGGCACGGGGATCAGCGGATTGCGCGCCGATGCGCCCTATCTGAGGATAGGCCCAGCAGCAAATCGGCGGATTCACCGACCACCCGACACCCCCGACCCTATTGGTGATGACCCGGCGTCACCTGAGAATATTCCCTCCGACGCCTGCGCCGCTGCCCACAGCCGGGTATACGGCCCGCCCGCCGCGAGCAGCTCCGCGTGGGAGCCGATCTCCACGATTCGCCCATGATCGACGACGGCGATCCGGTCGGCGCGCGCGGCCGTGCCGAGCCGGTGCGCGACGAGCACCGTGGTGCGCTCCCGGCTCAGTGACCGGCTCGCTGCCAGCACCGATGCCTCGGCGTCCGGGTCGAGCGTCGCGGTGGCCTCGTCGAGCAGCAGCAAGTCCGGAGCGACCAGTTCGGCGCGGGCGAGCGCGATCAGCTGCCGCTGCCCGGCCGACAGGCCGCGCCCGCGCTCACCGACCGGCTGGTTCATCCCGAGCGGGAGGGCGGCGATCATCTCCGTCGCGCCCACCGCGGCGGCGGCCGCGGCGATCTCCTCGGGTGTCGCGAATGGTTTCCCGAATGCAATGTTGCTCGCCACGTCGCCGGTGAACAGGTGAGCTTCCTGGGGGACGATGCCCAGCCGAGAGCGGTACTGGGCGAGGCGGTAGTCGCGCACGTCGACGCCGTCCACCCGGATCGCGCCCGGGGCATCCGCGACTACTCCGCTTTCGCTTTTCGGTGCGGCGGCCGCGGGCTCTGCTTCACCGGCGGAACCGGAGTCCGGGGGCAGGTCGTACAGCCGTGCCAGCAGCTTGACGACGGTCGACTTGCCCGCGCCCGTAGGCCCGACCAGGGCCAGGGTGGAGCCCGCCGGAATGTGCAGCGAGACGCCGTCCAGCGCGGGAACGCGGCTGCCCGCGTAGTGGAAGCGGACGTCGTCGAACATCACCTCGCCGCGCAGCCCGCCGTCGATGAGCACCGGGTCGGCCGGATCGGCGGCGATCGAGGAGGGCGTGCGCAGCAGGTCCCCGATCCGGCGCAGGCCGACCCTGGCCTGCTGGTAATTGTCGAAGACCTGGGAAAGCTGCAGGATCGGCACGAACAGCAGCTCCAGATACAGCACGAACGCCACCAGAGTGCCCGCGCTGGTGGCGCCGGTGGCGACTTCGCGGGCCCCGAAGTACACCACCGCCGCCAAGGCCACGTCCGCCCATCCGACGACGAACGCGAAATACAGCGCGATCGCCCGCTGGGCCCGCAACCGGCTGTTGCGGTAACGCTGGGAGTACTCGGCGAATCGACGGGCGGCGCGTGGCTCGTGCCGGTTGGCCTGCACCGCGCGCAAGCCCGTCACGTTCTCCTGGAAGTCGGCGTTGACCGCCGACACATGCTCGCGCGACACGGTGTAGGCGGTGGACGACACCCGCCGGAACAGCACCGTCGCGATCGCCAGGGCGGGCACCGTCGACAGCACGGCCAGCGCCAGTGAGACGTCGATGACCAGCAGCGCGGCCGTGATGCCGACCAACGTCAGCAGGCCGATCAGGCTGGTGGCGACTCCGGTCTGCAAGAAGGTCGACAGCGCGTCGACGTCGGTGGTCATCCGCGTCATGATCCGCCCGGACAGCTCGCGCTCGTAGTAGTCCAAGCCGAGCCGTTGCAGGTGCGCGAAGCTGCGCACACGCAGGGCGAAAAGCACCCGTTCCCCGGTGCGGGCGGTGAGCATCGTGGTGGCCGCGCCGACCGCCCAGCCCGCCCCGGCCAGGACCGTGCCGAGCAGCGCCGCGCGGATCAGCGCCCCGGCCTCGTCGCCGAGCACGCCGCCGTCGATGGCGTAGCGCACCAGCGGCGGGAAGGCGATCGCGATGATCGCGTCCGCGGCCAGCAGTGCGATCACCGTCAGTACCAATGCGCGGACCGGCCGCAGCAAGCGGGTGAGCCGGAACGCCGGATCAGGCTCTCGAAGCCGCTCCGCGTCCATGCCCGGCTGCTCGGTGGCGGGCGGGAGGAGCTCGATGGTCCTGCGCAGCTCGGGTGTCTCGCTGATGTCGGCCGCCGCGCTGCCGAAGCGCCGACCGGAGGGACCGTCGAGCGCTCGCCCCCGGGACACCGGCGTCGCAGCCGGGTCCGGCTCGGTAGCGAGGTGCCCGGCGGGAGCGGGCAACCGGATCACGCGGTCGGCGTGGGCCAGCGTCGACTCCCGGTGCGCGAGGATCAGCGTGGTCCGTCCGCCGTTGTCGGGCAGGGCATCGAAGATGGCGGCCTCGGTGACTGCGTCCACCGCGGAGGTGGCGTCGTCGAGCACCAGGATGCGCGGGCGGGCCAGCAGCGTTCTGGCCAGCGCGATCCGCTGGCGCTGGCCGCCGGAGAGGGTGAGACCGCGCTCGCCCACCACCGTGTCGTAGCCGTCGGGCAGTTCGGCGATGAAATCGTCGGCCGCGGCCTGGACGGCGGCCTGCCTGATCTCCTCGTCGGTGGCTTCAGGCCGTCCGAGCGCGATATTGGCCGCGATGGTGTCGGAGAACAAGAACGGATCGTCGAAGACGACGCCGATGGCGGCGCGCAGGTCGGCGGCGCGCACGTCGGCGATGTCGACGCAGATCGTTTCGGCGGTGTGGGCCCCGGCGGGCGGATTCGCGCGGGTGTCGGAGCCGGCGTGTGACGCGGTGGCGTCGGTGAACAGCCGGATACTGCCCGCGTCGGGCGCGTAGAACCGGGGGAGCAGCAGGGCGAGCGTGGACTTGCCCGACCCCGCCGGGCCGATGACCGCCACCGTCTCGCCGGGCCGCACGCGCAGATCCAGCTCGCGCAGCACCGGCCGGTCGGGGTCGAAACCGAAGCTCAGCGCATCGATCTCGATGCCGAGCGGTCCGTCCGGCAGCTCCACCGGGTGGTCGGGCTCGGCGATGACCGGCGCGGTGTCGATCACCTGGAACACCCGCTCGGCCGCCGCCCTGGTCAGCTGGGCCATGACGATCACAGAGGAGAGGATGCGCGCGGTGCCGGTCATGACGGCGACATACGCGGCGAACGCGACGAAGGTGCCGATGCCGATACTGCCGTGCAGCGCCAGCAGTCCGCCGAGCGCGATGACGGCGACCATGCCGATCTGCGGAATCGTCGCGACCGACGGCGCGAACCCGGCATCGATCCGCGCGGCGCGCATCCGCTCCGCGAACAGCTTGCGACCGTGCCGCTCGAGCAGATCGACCATCCGCGCTTCCTGGCCGAACCCTTTGACCACCCGCACGCCGGTGACCGTCTCCTCGACGTGCTGGGCGAGATCGGCGGCGCGCTGCTGCGCCGACCAGGTCGCCGCGTGCAGGCGGGGCCGCATGCGGTAGACCACCACGCCGATCGCGGGGACCACCAGCAGCGCGACCGCAGCCAGCGGCGGGGACAGCCAGATCATGACCGCGGCGGCCAATCCGAACTCCAGCAGTGCCATGCCCGACAGCGGCACCATCGCCAGCAGGCCCTGGACCATCTGGAGATCGGTGATCGAGCGCGACACCACCTGCCCGGTGCGCAGCGTGTCCTGTCCGACGCCGTCCAGCCGCTGCAAGGCGCCCAGCAGTTGCACGCGCAGCGTGTGCTGCACGTCCAGGGACAGTCGCCCGGCCAGCCAGCGCCGTCCGAACCCGGCCGCGGACCGGCTGACGGCCAGTATCAGGATCAGTCCGGCCACGGCGCTGATCGCCGCCGTGTCACCGATCCCCGCCGCGTCGACGGCCCGTTTCGTCAGCAGCGGCCCAGCGGTCTCGACGACCGCCCCGCCGGCCACGGCCGCCGCCAGTCCGCCCAGCACCGCGCGGTGCGGTAGGCATTCGGCCCACAGCCTGCGTATCCAGCCGGGTCTACGTCCCCCGTCCACGTCGTTCGCTCGTCCCCTTTGTCGTACCGCGTTCGTCATCGACGGTACCGACACCGGCCGACAAGCCGTTGTTCCCTACCAGGCGCGGATCACAGGTCGCGGGTGCGCAGGCTCCACCAGCTCGCGGCGCCCAGGCCGATGGTCCACAGCAGCAAGACCACGACGGCGGCCGGGGTGGGGGCGAGTAGATCGCTGTCGGGGTAGGAACCCACCGCCACGGTGCCGACGGTCGCGGAGACGGGCAGCAGGGTGACCACGCCCGGAATGCCGAGGCCGCGGGCGATCAGCCAGATCAAGGGTTCGGCGAGCACGATCCAGCCGAGCAGCAGCGGCACGGCCCTGGTCGAGGATCGCAGCAGGATGCCCGCGCTCGCGCCGATCAGCGACCAGCAGACCGCGGCGAGCAGCCCGCCGCCGAGTACCGCGAAGAACTCCCCGGTGACGGCGACCTTGCCGTGTCCGACGCCGAACAGCGCCCCGACCGACACCAGCTCGACCGCTACCGCCGCCGCCAGCGCACAACACCCGATGACCAGGAATTTCCCGGCGGCGAGCCGGTCGCGGTCCGCGGTGAACAGCGCGGTCACCGCCATGCTGTGGTACCGGTACTCGGCGCCGGTGCCCACCGCGCCGAAGACCGCGGCCGCGAGCACGACCAGCGCCAGCGCGACGTACAGCCCGATCGTCGCCGCGCCGGTGGCGGGCTGGCCGCGCGGATCCGGCGGCCCGGCCAGGCTCGCCGACACCAGGCTCGCGAACAGTGCCACGGCGAGCAGCGCGGCGGCGAGCGTCCTGGCGCGCGGCATCGTGACGACCTTGCGCACCTCGGAGTTGACGTTCGGCACCAGGTCCGCGGGCAGGATGGTGATCATCGTGGGATTCCGTAGGGCGTCGGCGAGGGTGGCTGGGCGCCGGGCGCGGAGAGACCCGGGTAGTGCGGCGCGGGCGCGGCGGTGGGTTTGGTCAGCGACGCGAGCACGCGGTCGGGATGGATCGGGTCGGCGACGATGCTGTCGATGCGCACCTGCGCCGCGGTGGCGGCCGTGCGGATCTGCGCTTCGCTCGCTTCGGCGACGGCGAGGCGACCGTCCGGCCGGATCACCGCGTCGGTGAATCCCTGTGCCGCGAGCATGGTGGCCAGCGCGATGGGCGTGGACGCCGCGACCACCAGACGGTCCGGGTGCCCGCGCCGCAGCCGCGCCGGAGTGCCCTGGTACACCACCGTGCCCTCGTTCAGGACGACCAGCTGGTCGGCGGCGGGCAGTACGGCGCCGAGGCTCTCGCTGGTCAGCAGGACACTGCCGCCGCGGCGGGTGTGCCCGCGCAGGAAGTCGTGCAGCCAGCCGCGTTCGGCGGCGTCGAGCCCGTCCATCGGATCGTCGAGCACCAGCAGCGGAGGATCGGCGAGCAGCGCGGTGGCCAGGGCCAGCCTGGTCTGCTGCCCGATCGACAGGACGCCGGTCTTGGTCGTGGCGTGCTCGTCCAGCCCCACCAGTTCGAGTACCTCGGTCACCCGGCTGTCGGCGACGTTCGCCGCGGCGGCGTGGATCCAGAGGTGTTCTCGCGCGGTACGGGCCGGAGGCAGTCCGCGGGGCGCGAGGACGCCGCCGATCACGCTCGCGGAGCCCATGCCGTCGCGCCGGGCACCGGGCCCGCCGACGGACGCGGTTCCGGAGGTGGGGACGACCAGTCCGAGCAGCGCCCGCAGAATCGTGGTCTTCCCCGCGCCGCGCGGACCCACCAGTGCGGCGATGGCTCCGGAGGGCACGGTGAAGCTGACGTCCGCCACGGCGGTCGCCAGTTCGTACCGCTTGGTCAGTCCCTGGACCGCGAACGCGATCGGCAGCGCCCCGCTCATCGTGGCTCGGCCGGAGGTCGCGGCTCGACCGGGTCGATCGCGGTGAACGGATCGGCGTCGATGATCAGGTGCCCGGCCCAGGTGGCAGGCGGCTTCCCGAATGCCTTGCGCGCGTTGTTGATCGTGGCCTTGCCCAAGGCGCGGTTGCCCGCGCCGCCGATCACGGCGCCGATGCCCGCGGGCAGCACCTTGCCCGCCATCAGCGCGGCGCGCTTGGTGATGAACCGGATGATGAACCGCTTCAGCAGAGAATCGTTCATGCTCGACAATCCGGGGATGCGGTTGGCGAAGGCCGAGCCCCAGTTCTTCGCGGAACTGCCCACGCTCTTCTGCACGATCTGCATGCCGCTCTCGCCGAGCACGACGGCCAGCACGAGCGCCCTGCGCTGCTCCTGGTCCTCCGGCGAGATGCCGTGCACCGCGGCCACCGCCAGGGTGAACACCGCCGAGGCCTCCATGAAGAAGGTGGTCTCGGCGCTGACGGCGGCGATGGCCGCGACGGTGCCGACGCCGGGAACAGCCGCCGTCGCGCCGACCGCGCTGCCGCTGCCGGTCACCGCGAGCAGGTACTGCTTCTCCAGCCGGTCGATGATCTGCGCGGGGCTGTCATCCGGATGGGAGCGACGAATTCGGTCCACGTACTTGGCGACCGCGGGGGCCTGCAGGCGGGACCCGGTGTCGAGCAGTTCGACCACCGTCTTCTCGAACGCGCCTTTGAGCATCGGCGGCATCCTCCTCTTCCGGTCTGCTGGGTAGAACTGTATGGCACCGGTTGCCGTCAGCTCGTCATGACAACGAAGTACCCAGCCGCATCGGTTCCACCGGCGGCTGCCTCGCTTTCGTCCGGACGGACGTCGTCCGGATCGCCGATTACGCGGGAGTGCCGATCGCGGGCACGCGTTCGCCCGACGGCGGAGGGGGCGGCGGGGTTCCGTCACCGAACGGCCTGCCGCCGAGGGCCTCCCGGCCGTGCGGGGTGAGCCAGTTCGCCAGATCAGGGCCCTTGGGAACTATCCCGGTCGGGTTGATGTCCCGGTGCACCACGTAGTAGTGCGTCTTGATCTGACCGAAGTCGATCGTGTCGCCGAACCCGGGGGTCTGGTACAGATCGCGCGCGTACGCCCACAGCACCGGCATCTCACTGAGCTTGGACCGGTTGCACTTGAAGTGCCCGTGATACACCGCGTCGAAGCGGACCAGTGTGGTGAACAGCCGGACATCGGCCTCGGTGATCGTGTCGCCGACCAGATACCGTTGCGCGGCAAGGCGTTCGGAGAGCATGTCCAGGCGGTGGAAGAGCCGGTCGTAGGCGGCCTCGTAGGAGTCCTGCGCCCCGGCGAACCCGCAGCGGTAGACGCCGTTGTTGACGTCGCGGAACACCGCGAGGTTCACCTCGTCGATCTCCGCGCGCAGCGGCTCCGGGTACAACTGCGGCGCGCCGGGCCGGTGGTGCGCGGTCCACTCGGTGGAGAAGTCGAGCGTGATCTGCGCGTAGTCGTTGGTGACGACCTGCCCGGTCGGCACGTCGACGACGGCGGGCACCGTGATACCCCGCGGATAGTCCGGGAACCGGGCCAGATAGGCGTCGCGCAGCCGGGGGATGCCGAGTACCGGGTCGACGCCGCCGGGGTCCAGATCGAAGGTCCAGCTGAGCTTGTCGTGCGTGGGCCCGCACAGTCCGAGCGAGAGCACCGGCTCGAGTCCGAGCAGCCTGCGCACGATCAGCGTTCGATTGGCCCACGGGCAGGCGCGCGCCGCGACCAGCCGGTAGCGCCCCGGCTGGACGGGGTAGCCGTCGCGGCCGTCGGCCGTGATCCGGGTGGTGATGTAGTTCGTGTCCCTCTTGAACTCGCCGGGTTCGACGTAGGAACCGCGCTGGCTGGCCGACTTGGTCACATCGACAGTCTTCCAGATCGACCTCGTACGCTGACCGGATGAGTGAAACGAAGGCCACCCGGCTGGAACGAGTCCGCACCGACGCCGGCGCGGAGGTGGCGACCCTCACCCTCGCCCATCCGCCGCTCAATCTCTTCGATCGGGCGATGATGGACGCGCTGATCGCCGATATCGCCGAGCTGTCGGCGCGGCCGCCGCGCGCCCTGCTGCTGCGCGCCGAGGGCAAGGTGGTGTCCGGCGGGGTCGACGTGCACGTTTTCGACGGCTTGACCCCGGAGCAGGGCGCCGAGTTGTGGCGCACCCTGTTCGCGCAGATCATCCATCCGCTGGAGGCGCTGCCGTGCCCGGTGGTGTTCGCCGCGCACGGGTTGACCCTGACCGCCGCCTTCGAGATCGCGCTCGCCTGCGACATCCTGCTCGCGGCGCCGAATGCCCGGTTCGGATTGGTGGAGATCGTGGTCGGGCTGACCCCGTCGATGGGCGGGCCGCAGCGCCTCGCCGAACGCGCGGGTTCCGGACGGGCCCGCGAGTTCGTGATGACCGGCGACCTCTACGCCGCGGCGACGATGGCCGAGTGGGGCGTGGTCAACGCCGTGCACGAAGACCTCGACGCGGCGGCGAAGGCGCTGACCCACCGGCTGGCCGATGGCCCGACGAAGGCGAACGCGGCGACCAAGAAGATCATCGAGGCCTGGCGTTCCGGCGGTGTGGCACATGCTGATTCGGTGACGCCCGAGGTGTCCGGGGTGCTGTTCGACACCGAGGACCTGAAGGGCGGGGTGCGCAGTTTCCTCGAGCAGGGTCCGGGGAAGGCTCGCTACTCGGGGCGGTGACAGCTGGGACACGTTCATCGCCTATCGCAGCGAAGTTGTGACATGCGTCATATAGTCGCAGTGCCTGATACCTCGAGGCACGCGGAGGACGAATGTCGCAGTTGCTCGTCGAATATCCCCTCAACGGCCCGCCCGCCTGGGACAACCCGCTAGCCCGTGGCGCCGACGGGGTGCTGCGCTACGGAAACCTCACACCCGCGCTGACCGAACTGCTGGATCTGCAAGTGCACGCCTTCGGTAGCCGCGAAGCCGTGGTGGAGATCGGCGGCCCGCGCCTGACCTACCGCGAGCTGTGGCACTGCGCCTCCCGGATCGCGGGCGGCTTGCAGGAGCACGGCATCGGATACGGCGACCGCGTCGCCGTGCACATGTCCTCCGGCGCTCGCTGGGTGCAGGCGTTCCTCGGCGCCTTGCTCAGCGGCGCGGTACCTGTGCTGGTTCACGATGGGTTACCCGAGGCGGTGGCCGAGCGCGTGATCGCCGACAGCCGTGCCGATTTCGTGCTCGGCCCCAAGGGCGCCGAGCTGCCCGACGGCGCCGCCTACATCGACGACGGCGCGGCGCTGGGCGACCTTGCACTGCTGAGCTACACGAGCGGGACGTGCACGCCCAAGGGCGTGGAGCTGACCAACGAGAATCTGCTGTCGGCCGTGCGCTCGGTGGTCGCCGCGCTGGACCTGCCCACCGACGGCCTGCGCAACCTGGTGCTGCTGCCGTTGGCGCACGCCAGCGGCTGCGTCGATCAGCTGTTGCCGACCTTCGCCGTCGGCGGCACCGTGGTACTCACCCAAGACGCCCGAGGCATGGCCGAGGCGATCGCCGCCGAGCGGATCGACATGGTCTCCGCGACGCCGCGGATCTTCGCGGGCTTGCTGCCCGAACTCGCCGAACTGCGTGCCGAAGGGCTGTGCACCGAGGGCATCGCGCGGATCAGCAAAGCCGGTCATCGCGCCGAACGCGCCGCGTCCCCGGTGGCTCCCGTCGAGCTCACGGCCGAACTGCGCGGCGTGTTCCCCGCGGCCCGGCAGTGGTCGGTGTGGGGTGCGACCGAAACCAGCGGCATCGGTCTCGCGGTGGACGACGCCGAGCAGCCGGACTCGTCCGACGCGGCCGCGGTGCTCGGGTTTCCTTTCGGCGGAACGGAATTGGCCCTGTGGGGGCCGCGGGCGACGGCGGGCCGCGGCGAATTGCTCTGTCGCGGGCCGAATGTGACCCCGCGCTACTGGAACGACCCCACCACCACGGCGGCGCGGTTCACCGGAACCTGGTTCCACACCGGCGATCAGGTGACGATCGACGCCGACGGCTTGGTGCGCAGGGGAGTGGCGCCGGTCGAGTGATCGGCCCTCACTCCAGCATTCGCTCGCGCAAGCGCGTGAGCAACTCGGGCGTCAGCCCGATGGTCGCGAGGTAACCGTCCAGATCGCCGTGCAACTCGCGCATCGACGCGGTGGCGATGTCCAGGTACTCCTCGCGCACGCCGAGCAGGTCGATCGACAACTCCTCGCCGGCCAGCAGCTTGCCCGTCATCAGGGCGCGCAGCGCGGGGACGGCCCCGTTGCTGAGCAGATAGTCGGCCTGGACGTCGGCCTCGGTCACGCCGACCGCGCGCAGCAGCGTGGCGACGGCCCAGCCGGTGCGGTCCTTGCCCGCCGCGCAGTGCACCAGCACGGCGCCTTCGCCGCGCAGGATGGACTCGGCGAGCGAAGCGATGGCGGCGTGCGCCTCGGGCAGCGCCGGGAACATCCGGTAGACCTCGAGCATGTGCGTGTAGGCGGTCCGCGCGGTCGCCTCGTGCGGCGGAGCCTCGGCCATCCTGGAGTCGAACGGAGTGATGGTCAGCCGGACGTCCGCGGGCAGCCGGTCGGCGCCGATGTGGTCGATCTCGCGCTGTCCGCGCAGGTCGTGGACGTCGCTGATGCTCAGTTCCCGTAGCGCCGCGTGGCCGGCGTCGTCGAGTCCGCTCAGCTGGGCCGAGCGCAGCAGGACACCCGGGCGAACCTTGGCGCCGTCGTGGGTGCGCAGCCCGCCGGTGTCGCGGAAGTTGAACGTGCCGGAGAGGAAGTACTGGTCGGCGGGGGGCGAGAGAGTCACCGATCCAGGCTATCGGGCACGCGGAACGAAACGGTGTCGGGAGCGGATCGAACCCCGCACGTTATGCTGACCGATTCGCGCGGTTTCGCTGTGGCATTTGCCACAGGATTTGGGTTGCCGACGACTCGGACCGTACCGTTGTCAACGGTCTGCCGGGCGAAGGTGAACGGCCAGATCCCCCGTCATAGCGGGATTTCCGGGCGGCACGGCATGATCGCGCTGCGATCCCGGTTGGGTAACAAAACATTCTTTCAGTCTGGAATTACCCATCGAACCCGTTCTCAAACCCCGAAAACGCTCTACCATTGGTGAACGTTGGACCGGGCAGCCCGAGTATTTCCCGATGTTGCCCGCCCTGTTCAGCGAGTCGCGCCAACGCAGGTGCGTGAGTTCTTTCGCCGAGAGGGAGTCGTCGTTGAGCGCACGTGGAGAAGTGATAACAGAAATCCGGCTACGCCCCGCCGTCACCGACGCGGTCGAAACGGCGGCCGCCACGCTCGACTGCACGGGCCTGCGCGCGCTGCGGGTGTTGCTGCACGCGGGGGTCAGTGCCTACTGGCCACTGGTCAAGGCCACCCCGGACAGGCAGATCAAGTCGTATGAGATGACCTTGCAGGCGCTGCGCGCGCGCTGGGAGGACAGGACCGATTGCTTCCCGGATCCGATCGCGACGGGGTTCTATCGTGAGAAGGACGCCGAGGTCACCGCGTTCTTGAAGCTGTGTGCCGAGCGGTCGGGAACGCAGTGGCTGGAGCCGGTGGAGGCGATCGCCTGCAACGTGGTCTCGATCGTGCAGGGCACGGTCCTGCGCTGGCTGGCCGATTGCAACGACGAGACCATGCTGGTGGTGCTCGACGAGATGGTCAGTGGACTGGCCACCAAGGCCGCGGAGATCTGACAAATACTGGACGTTTGACCAACTTGGTGGTTGAGTTGTCCTGGTGACCGAGACGTCGCCGATCGCGGGGCTGCACGCGGCCACCGCCGAACTCGACCCGCCCCTGGCCGCCCTCGACCTGCCCACCCTGCGCGCGAACGCCGCCGACCTGGTGCGTCGCGCGGCGGGCACCCCGATCCGAGTGGCCAGCAAATCCGTGCGCTGCCGCGCCGTGCTCGCCGAAGTCCTCGGCGCCGATCTCACCGCCGCGGGCGGCTTCGCGGGCGTCATGTCCTACTCCCTGCGCGAGGCCCTCTGGCTCGTGCGCCACGGAGCGCGCGATGTCCTGCTCGGCTATCCGACCGTGGACCGCGCGGCGCTGGCGGAACTGGTCGCCGGCGACATCGCGTCGCGATCGATCACGCTGATGATCGATGATGCCGGGCAACTCGACCTGATCCGCGCCGCCCTCGGCACCGATCGGGTACGGCCACGGGTCTGTCTGGACGTCGACGCGTCCCTGCGCATCGGCCCACTGCACCTCGGTGTGCGCCGTTCTCCGATCCGCACGCCGCAACAGGCGGCCGCCCTGGCGGATGCGGCGCTGCGGCGGGGCTTCGACGTGGTGGGCGTGATGACCTACGAGGCGCAGATCGCGGGGCTTCCTGATTCGAATGTCGCGGTGCGCTTGGTGAAGCGGGCGTCGGCGGCGGAGATCCGCAAACGCCGGGCCCAGGTGCTCGACGCGGTCCGTTCGGTGACCGGTGAACTCGAGATCGTCAACAGCGGCGGCAGCGGGTCCATCGAGGTCAGCGTCGCCGATCCGGACGTCACCGAGGTGACCGCCGGGTCCGGGCTGTATGTGCCCACGCTGTTCGACGACTACCGCGCGTTCACTCCCAGACCCGCGCTGTATTTCGCCATGCCCGTGCTGCGCAGGCCCGCGGCCGATATCGCTACCGTCTTCGCGGGCGGCTACATCGCCTCCGGCCCCACCGGGTCGTCGCGGGTGCCCAAGCCGGTGTGGCCGCGCGGATTGAAGCTGCTCGGCGCCGAGGGCGCCGGTGAGGTGCAGACCCCGCTGTCGGGTGCCGCGGAACTCCGGATCGGCGACCGGGTGTGGTTCCGGCACGCGAAAGCCGGTGAATTGTGCGAGCGGTTCGACGCCGTGCAGTTGGTCGACGAGGATGGCTCCCGCGTCGGCGTGCCGACCTACCGGGGCGAGGGCGTCTGCTTCGGCTGACCCGCGTCGGTCAGCCGCAGGAACGCACCGAGATCGGCGAGTTCGTCCGTGCTCGCGGGCAGATACTCGGTGAGCAGCGGCGAGCGGATGACGATCGCCTTCCACATGGCGCGGCACAGCGCGTGGATCAAGCCGCGCGACAACAGCGACGGCATGCCGTAGGGCGCGTCGGCGGGGGAGGAGGTGGTCATGGACAGCAGCACCACCGCCGCCTCCCGGCCGCGGAAGCGATCCGGTGTGCCCACCAGGACGTCCTCGATCTTGGCGCGGGCCAGCAGGGTGCGGATGCGACCCACCTGAGCGGCGTACGGCGCGACCACGAAGATGTCGTGCGGATGCAGCCTGCGCGTGGTCGCGCCGATCGTCCAGGACATGCCGAGCAGGGCGCGCACCCGGCGCACCACCTCGCGCGCCTCCGCCGGTGACTCGGTGGCGTTGCCGTAGTGGTCCACCAGGACGGTGTCCAAGCCGGGCTGCTCGCCGTCCAGGCGACGGGCCAGCGTGACCGTCTCGTTGGCGCGCAGCCGCCCGTCGTAGTAGAGGCGGGAGACGGGTTCGCAGACCGCCGGGTGCATCCGCCAGGTGCGGTCCAGGAAGTAGCCCCGCTCGGTGGGCAAGGTCTGGCGTCCCTCGGCCAGCCAGCCGAGCACCGATTCGCCGATCGGGGCGGGGTGGGCGCCGCGTGCGCTCGACGCGACCGGGTCGCCGAGCAGCAACAGGTTGCGTGCGCACGCCGCGACGGAGACGGTCTCGGCCAGCGGGAAGCTGCCCGCGTCGGCGACGACGAGCAGGTCGAGGCCCGCACGCGGCACCAGATCCTCGTTCGCGAAATCGGCCGGATCGCCGCCGAGGACGCAACCGCTGATCGCGTTGTCCAGGAATCGTGGATAGCGGGCGGCGTCGATCACCACCCACTCCGGGGCGACCGCCGCCGCGTCCTTCTTGGCGACCAGTTCCGGCAGCACGCCCGCCCGCACGACCGCGTCGAGCAGGTTCTCCACGGTGGCGGCCTCTCGCGCGACGATGCCGATGCGCCACTTGTTCCGTGTGATCAGCCGCTCCAGCACCCGCGCGGCGGTCGCGGTCTTCCCGGTGCCCGACGGGCCCTGCACGGCGAGGTAGGAGTCGTCGAGGGCGCACAGCGCGGCGGTGATCGCCACGGCGTAGTCGCCGTGCACCTCGGGCAACCCGGCCTCGCCGCGCAGCCGCGGCGGACGGCGGGCGAGGAGGTCGAAGACGGCCGAGCGTGGGGCGTCCGGCAGGGTCATCAGCAACTGCTGCGCGGCGAGTTCGATCGCCAGTTCCGCGTTCTCGTCCCAGTCCGGGAGGCCGGGCGCGATCGCGGAGGGCAGGTCGTCGTAGGGTTCGCAACTCTCGGGCAGCAATTCCTCCAGCCGGACGGTGTCGTCGAATTCGGTGTCCACCGAGCAGCCGAGCACCGTCGCCGTCGCGGTGGCCCGCAGGCCCGCCCCGGTGACCATGCCGTCCGGCATCGGCTGGTCGTAGAAGGTGTAGACGGTGGTGCCCGGGGTGAGTGTGCTCGGGCCGGGTGCGCCGCTCGAACCGGTGCCGATCCGGCCGGTCAGGGTCAGGTAGCGCCGCATCGCCGGGCGGTCGGGGCGCCGATGCCACTTGGTGTCGACCGTGCCCCAGTCGGCGACCAGAACGCCGGGAGCCTCGGCCCATTCGTCCACCGGATGACTGAGCCGGTCGGCGTGCGCCCACCACAGCGGCTGCCGCTCGCGCCGGTGGTAGCCGAGCGCCGCGGCCATCATCGCGGCGGGGTGCAGCGGATCACCCTGCGCGGCGGCGTATTCCGCGAGCGCGGCCTCCAGC
>NZ_BDBM01000058.1 GCF_001612985.1 Nocardia gamkensis NBRC 108242
CGCGACCGCGGTCCTGCGGCCGATGATCGCGGCGCCGTCGGCGGTGGTTCGCTCCGGGTCCGCGCCGGCGATCACCGGCCTGGCCAATTCCGCCGCGAGGACCTCGGCCACCTCCGCCGGGCGCGCCGCCCCGCCGACCACCAGGACTCGATCGACATCGGCCATGGTGACGTCCGCGACCCGCAAACAGCGGTAGACCACTTCGAGAGACTCCCGGACGTGCCGGGCGCGCAGTTCTCCGGCGATCGTGTCGGCGACCGACTCGGAGACCGAGGACGAGGACAGGCCGGGTCCGGCGTGCTCGGCGATCAAGGCCCCGAACGCGCGTCCGCCGAATTCGGTCGAACGCAACGGAACGCCGACGATCGGATTGCGCGGACATCCCGCGCCCACCCGGACCAAGGTGACGTCGAGTCCGGCGCCGCCCAGGTCGTAGACCAGCGTGAGACCCGGCATCAGCGGACCGCGATCGGCTTCCAGCCAGGCAGCCGCCGCGACGGGTTCGGCGACCAGGGCGACCCGCGTGAGTTCGAGGCCGTCGAGCGCCGCCCGCAACGCGTCCACCTGCTCGTCGGCGTAGCGGGCGGGATAGGTCACCGCGATACCGAGGCCGGATCCACATTCCGGATGGTCCCGCACCGCCTCGTCGATCAGGCACTTGGCCACCGTGGCGACCAGGTCCGCCGGTGCGAGCGCACGGTTGCCCACCCGCGCCCACGTGCTGGAACGCTGCGTGAGATCGGCGAATTCGGTGACCGCGCGCCCGTGCCGGGGAATCATGCCGACTCTGGCCACGCCCGTGCTGTCGAAGGTCAGCGTGGTCCGGCGCGTGATGGGCTGCGCCCGCTGCTTTTTGCGTCGCCCCGGCGGAGCCTTGGCCGAACCTTCCTCCGCGAGAACAGAAACCGTGTTCACCGTACCGATGCTCAACCCGAGACCAACCGCCATCGCAATCCACCCGATCGCCGTGCCGATTTGCTTCGAACGTCGTTTAGGCAACCACCCCGCGATCTTCGTGCCAAGTCCGGACATCCGATTGTCCGCAAGCCGCCTGTGCTCGACCGGGCCGTTTCCGCGTTCGCCGACGCCCTCACCTGGCCGACCAGCGCTACACATTCCGTCCAGTCGGATTTCCTTGCGACACGCCGGGATAGGTCGTGCCCGGCGGAAGTTTGCCGGTTTCCGGTTCCCGCCCCGACCTTCCCCGGCGACACCTCTCCACATGGGGAGACTCCCCTTGACGAGTCCACACAGCGCGGTGCGGGCGATTAGCCGATGGAGTGGACATCGGAACCGCCGCCAGCCGTGGACACCACCATCGCGTGCTGAGCCCGACACACGCTCACCCCGCGACGACCGGCGTCGGGCCGCCCTCGACACCCGGGCGGGCCCACCGTGCCGCGCCCCGCGCGAAGAGAGCCGTCACCAATTGTCAGCGACTGCAGCAACTTCTCAGCACAGGTGACCGAAACCTCAGTGGGTGGGGAGTTCCGGAATCCGAGTGGCGCGAACGTAGACCGTCTCGCCGTCCGAGAGCCGCAGCGCTTCGGCGTCGCCGCGGGTGACCTGAGCGGAGAACAGGTCGCCGGTCGCGGCGTTGCGCAGCTCCACACGTACTTCGAACCCGAGATGGACCACACGCTCGACCGTCGCCCTGGTGACACCCGCCGAGTCCGCGGTGCCCTCGTGCTCGGCGAGCGCCATGCTGGGATCACGGCCGACGCGAATGTCGTGTGGCCGCACCAGATGTCCGTTGAGCCGGGCCACCGCGCCGAGGAACGACATGACGAACTCGTTGGCGGGCCGGTCGTACACGTCCTCCGGAGTGCCGATCTGCTCGATGCGGCCCTTGTTCATCACCGCGATCCGGTCGGCGACGTCGAGCGCCTCCTCCTGGTCGTGGGTGACCAGCACGGTGGTCACATGGACCTCCTCGTGCAGCCGGCGCAGCCAGGTCCGCAGGTCGGCACGGACTTTGGCGTCCAGCGCGCCGAACGGTTCGTCCAGCAGCAGCACCTGCGGATCGACGGCGAGCGCGCGGGCCAGCGCCATGCGCTGCCGCTGCCCGCCCGACAGCTGGGCCGGGTAGCGGTGCTGGAAGCCGTCCAATCCCACGATGCCGAGCAATTCGTCGACCCGCTTGCTGATCTCGTGCTTCGGGCGCTTGCGGATCTTCAGGCCGAACGCCACGTTGTCGCGCACCGTCATGTGCTTGAACGCCGCGTAGTGCTGGAAGACGAAACCGATGTCGCGCTTCTGCGGCGCCACCCGGGTGACGTCGCGTCCGGCGATGCTGACCACACCGGAGTCCAGCGATTCCAGTCCGGCGATCGAGCGCAGCAGCGTCGATTTGCCCGAGCCCGAAGGGCCGAGCAAGGCGGTGAGCTCGCCGGAGGGAATGTCGATGGTGACGTTGTCGAGGGCCGCGAACGTGCCGTAGTTCTTGTTCGCGTTGGTCACGGTGATCACTTGGTGCCCCGCTTACGTTCGAGGATGGTCATCAGCAGAAGGGTGACGAGGGCGATGCCCATCAGCAAAGTCGCGGCGGAGTAAGCGCCGAAGGTGTTGTGGTCGTTGATGTACCGGCCGTGCACGAGCAGCGTCAGCGTCTGCGACTTGCCCGGCAGCGCGGAGGACACCATGATCACGGCGCCGAACTCACCGAGCGCGCGGGCCACGGTGAGCACCACGCCGTAGGTAAGGCCCCACCGGATCGCGGGAAGTGTGATCCGCCAGAACGTCTGCCATTTCGACGCGCCCAGGGTGGCCGCGGCCTGCTCCTGGTCGTCGCCGATCTCGTGCAGCACCGGCTCTACCTCGCGCACCACGAACGGCAGCGTCACGAAGATGGTGGCGATCACCATGCCCGGCAGGTTGAAGATGACCTTGAAGCCCAGTTCTTCCAGGCCGCCGAACCACCCGCCCGCGCCCCACAGCAGGATCAGCGAGACGCCGACCACCACGGGCGAGACCGCGAACGGCAGGTCCACGATGCCCTGGACCAGGTTGCGGCCCGGGAACTTTCCCCGGACCAGCGCGAGCGCCGTCACGATGCCGAAGATCACGTTCACCGGGACGGTGATCGCGACGATCAGGATGGACAGCTGGAACGCCGAGATCGCCGCGGGCGTGCTGATCGAGTCGGCGAACGCGCCGATCCCGCGCTCGAATGTGCGCCACAAGATGATGACCAGCGGCAGCACCAGCAGCACCAATAGGTAGCCGAGCGCCACCGTCCGCAACGAGATGCGGGTCAACGGATGCAGATTCATCGGGCCGCCTGCTCCTTGCGCGCGCTGCGTTCGGCGAGCAGCCGCAGCACGAGCAGCGTCGCGAACGAGATGGCCAGCAGCGCGACCGACACGGCCGCCGCGTTCACCGGCCGATCGATCTCGATCTGCTTCTGGATGTACTGGGAGGCCATCTCGGTCTTGCGCGGGATGGCGCCGCCGATCAGCACCACCGAGCCGTATTCACCGATCGCGCGGGCGAAGGCCAGGCCGCCACCGCTGATGATCGCGGGCGTCAGGGCGGGCAGCACGATACTGCGGAACGTGGTCCAGTTGTTCGCGCCCAGGGAGAGCGCGGCCTGCTCGACCTCGCGGTCGGCCTCGATCAGCACCGGCTGCACCGAACGCACCACGAACGGCAGCGTCACGAACGCCAGCGCGACCACCAGGCCCGGCTGGGTGGCGTTCAGGTGGATGTCGATCGGACTCTGCGGACCGTACAGCGAGAGCAGCACGATGCTGGCCACGATCGTCGGCAGCGCGAACGGCAGGTCGATCAGCGCGTTGACGACACTTTTGCCGGGGAACTCGTCCCGGACCAGCACCCAGGCGATCAGCGTGCCCATCACCACATTGATCACCGCCACCACCACCGAGACCAGCACGGTGATGCGCAGCGAATCCAGCGCGGCAGGCGCGGTGACGGCGTCGTAGAAGCCGGACCACCCGTCCTCGAAGCTCGTCACGGTGAGCGCCGCCAGCGGCAGCAGCACAATGATGCTCAGCCACAGCACCGCGGTGGCGATGCCGAGCGGGCCCACCGAGCCGGTCACGCGCAGCCACGACCAGTGCCTGCCGCGGGCCGGGCGCGCGGGGTCGGAGACGCCGGGACCGGTCTGCGCGGTCCCGGCGTTACTGCTCTCTGTCACAGTCGTCCAGTATCCGGTGTAACGGGGGTCACCTGGTCACTTGGTCGCGTTGTCGTAGATCACGGCGACCGAACCGGTGTTCGGAGTGAACAGCTCCTTGTCCACGGTCTTCCAGCCGCCGAGGTCGGCGATCGTCCACAGCTTCTGCGGGGTCGGGAAGTCCGTGGCGTAGTCGGCGGCGATCTTCGGGTCGACCGGACGGAAACCGGCGGCGGCCCAGGCCTGCTGGCCCTCGGCGGTGAACAGGAAGTCGCGGAAGGCGACGGCCTTCTGCTGGTTCTTGCTGTTCTTCAGCACCGCGACCGGGTTCTCGATCTTGAACGTGACCGGCGGGACGATGTGCTCGATCGGGTCGCCGTTGCGCTCGGCGAAGATCGCCTCGTTCTCGTAGCTCAGCAGCACGTCACCGGTGCCCTGCAGGAAGGTCTCGGTCGCCTCGCGGCCGGACTTGGGCTGCACCTTCACGTGGTCCTTGGAGACCAGCTTGCTCAGGTAGTCCAGGCCCGCCTGCGGGTTCTTGCCGCCGTCACTCTTGGCCGCGTACGGCGCGAGCAGGTTCCACTTGGCCGAACCGGAGCTGAACGGGTTCGGGGTGACCACCTCGATACCCGGCTTCAGCAGATCGTCCCAGTCCTTGATGCCCTTCGGGTTGCCCTTGCGCACGACGATCGTGACCACCGAACCGAACGGGATGCCCTTGGTGGCGTCGGCGTTCCAGCTCGCGTCCACCAGGCCCGCGTCGACCAGACGGGTGACGTCCGGTTCGACCGAGAAGTTGACGACGTCGGCCTCGGCCCCGTCCTTCACCTTGCGGGACTGGTCGCCGGAGGCACCGTAGGACTGCTGGATCTGGACGCCCTTGCCCTGCTCGGTCTTGTTGAACTCGGGGATCACCTTGTCGAAGCCGGGCTTCGGCACGGCGTAGGCATAGAGGTTCAGCGTGCCGCCGCTGCCGTCCGCGCGGTCTCCTCCGGTCGTGTCGCTGGCTCCGCCGCCGCACGCGGTTAGCGCGACCGCCGCGAGTGCGGCGAGGGCAACGGCGCTGTAGCGTCGACGCGGCGAAAGCCAAGATTTGCGAGCCATCGAAGTGGACCTTTCCTGCGGACCGCCAGTTGTCCGGTAATACATCGGTGGCGGCGACCATCTGTTTGATTCAGCAGACCTGCCGATCGGGCGATACGGCAGCGGCGCGACTAGCGGCCACAACGGGCCGTTGGGGAAGGGCAGGCACATCTGCGCAAAGCGCGCCGGTCTACTGGGAAACGAGACGCGGACGTGCCCGGTTGCCGATCAGCGACAGTAGATGTCCGCGACCGCGAGATCACCGACAGCAATCAACGCCAATTCATGGCGGACCTGCGGCACGGCGCTCGAAGACACGGGCGAACTTTATCAGAGCCGACGACGGAGTTCGAATCGAAGAGTCCCAGCAAGAGGGCGGTTTCATCCCATGACCAACCGTCCCCGATCGTGTACGCACCCGGTTCCACGGCATCAGTACCCGCAGGTGGAGCGCCCTGCCGACCGCATCGCGCCGGTTACCTCGGGGTCACCGGGCAGGGTTGGACGTGGTGCTGCGCACACTGCCGGGATTGCGAGCCGACCTTCAGCGGGCGATCAACCAGGCGACGACGATGAGCACCAGCAGGGCGACGAGGGCGAGCTGAACCCGCGACCGAGGCATCAGCGCGCCCCGCTCTGCACCGGGGTGCGCTGCTCGGGCGCCTGCTCGGGTTCGAGCATCACCGGCGCGCCGGCCGGGGCCGGCCGCACCGGCGAAGGGTGGGCGCTGTACCGGCGATCCAGGATGCGCAGGACGGCGCGCAGCACGCGATCGAGCCCGTAGGCGATGGCGAAGCTGATCGGGACCATGCCGACGAGGACCACGAGGAACTGCGGAATGAACGGCAGCCCCGCGACCCACAGCTCGAAGCCGTCCCACCAACCTGCGATGCGATGCACGGCTCCAGCCTAGTCGGTTCGCCTGCCGGCTCCACGAGTCCGTCGGCCACGGCGGAGCGGCCGGGAATCCGCGCGGTGGACGCAGGATGCCCATCGGCCCGAAGATTGGGGTATGGCGTCCTCCGATGACCTCACCCTCAACGACTCCGACGGCTTGCCGACGAGCTTGGCCGAGCCGACGGGCGCGACCTACCCGCACCGCCACGGCGCCTACCCGCCGATCGACGACTACGCCTTCCTGTCCGACTGCGAGACCAGTTGCCTGGTCGCCAGCAACGGCGCGGTGGAATGGATGTGTGTGCCGCGGCCGGATTCGCCGAGCATCTTCGGGGCGATGCTGGACCGCAGCGCGGGTCACTTCCGGGTCGGTCCGTACGGCGTCAACGTGCCCGCCGCCCGCCGCTACCTGCCCGGCGGGATGATCCTGGAGACCACCTGGCAGACCGGCACCGGCTGGCTGGTAGTGCGCGACGCGCTGGTGCTCGGGCGCTGGCACAACAACGATCAGCGCAGCAAGACCCATCGGCGCACCCCGATGGACTGGGATGCCGAGCATCAGCTGCTGCGCACGGTGAAGTGCGTGAACGGCACCGTGGAACTCGAGATGAGTTGCGAGCCCGCGTTCGACTACCACCGGGCCACCGCCCGCTGGGAGTACACCGGCAAGGTGTACGAGGAGGCGACCGCGGTGCGCAGCGACGATCCGAGCGCCGGGCCCACGCTGGTGCTCACCACCGATCTACGCCTCGGACTCGAGGGCAGGGAGGCACGCGCCCGCACCAGGATGAAGGAGGGCGACGAGGTGTTCGTCGCGCTCACCTGGTCGGAGCTGCCCGCGCCGCGCACCTTCGAGGAGGCCGCCAACAAGATGTGGCAGACCACCGAGTGCTGGCGCCAGTGGATCACCCTCGGCAAGTTCCCCGATCACCCGTGGCGCAACTACCTGCAGCGCAGCGCGCTCACCCTCAAGGGCCTCACCTATGCCCCGACCGGCGCCCTGATGGCGGCACCGACCACATCCCTGCCGGAAACGCCTGGCGGAGAACGCAATTGGGATTACCGCTACACCTGGGTGCGGGATTCCAGTTTCGCGCTGTGGGGTCTGTACACCCTCGGTCTGGACCGGGAGGCCGACGACTTCTTCGCGTTCCTCAACGACGCGACCACCGGCGAGAACGGCGAGCCGGTCCCCCTCCAGGTGCTCTACGGCATCGGCGGCGAACGACAGCTCGACGAGATCATCCTCGATCACCTCGGCGGCTACGACCAGTCGCGGCCGGTGCGCATCGGCAACAACGCCTACCGGCAGGATCAGCACGACATCTGGGGCACCATGCTCGACGCGGTGTACCTGCACGTGAAGTCGCGCCAGCAGGTGCCGGAGACCTTGTGGCCGCTGCTGGTCCGGCAGGTGCACGCCGCCATCGAGAACTGGAAGGAGCCCGACCGGGGCATCTGGGAGGTGCGCGGCGAGCCGCAGCACTTCACCTCGTCCAAGGTGATGTGCTGGGTGGCGCTGGATCGCGGCGCGAAACTCGCCGAGCTGCACGGCCAGTACGAGCACGCCGAGGAGTGGTACGCGATCGCGGAGGAGATCAAGGCCGACGTCCTGGCCAACGGCGTCAACTCCGAAGGCGTGTTCACCCAGGTCTACGGCGGTGACACCCTGGACGCCTCGCTGCTGCTCGTGGTGCTCACCCGCTTCCTGCCGCCCGAGGACGACCGCGTGCGCGCCACCGTGCTGGCCATCGCCGACCGGCTCACCGAGAACGGCTTGGTGCTGCGGTACCGGACCGAGACCACCGACGACGGTTTGAGCGGCACCGAAGGAGCGTTCACCATCTGCTCCTTCTGGCTGGTCTCCGCGCTGGTCGAGATCGGGGAGATCCAGCGGGCCCGGCACCTGTGCGAGCGACTGCTCGGCTTCGCCAGCCCGCTGCGGTTGTACGCCGAGGAGATCGATCCGCGCAGCGGCCGTCACCTCGGCAACTTCCCGCAAGCCTTCACCCACCTGGCGCTGATCAACGCCGTCACCCACGTGATCCGCGCCGAGGATTCCCGGCACGCGGGCCGGTTCCAGCCCGCGCACACGCCCCAGGGGCATCCGGTCTGATATCGGGAGGCCTCGATACGACACCACAAGGCCACCCGGTCCCACCCGGCCGGGAACGGCCTACACGGAGACGAGTCCGTCGGCCTCCTCGCGCAGCGCGCGCAGTTTGCCCAGCCGCGCCTCGAGGTCGGCGATCCGTTCCGGCCTGCGGTCGCCGTACTTGCCGTAGTTCTCCTCGGCCGACCGCAGCGCGTCGTCCGCGGCGCGCGAGACCTCGGTCGCGATGTCGGTGAAGTGGTCGCGCAACACCCGCTGCATGGCGCGCAAGCGATTGCGCGACTCCTTGCCGACCTGGAAGATCACGTCGTCCATCAGGCGGGCGACCGCGACCTTCGCCTCGGCGCGGCGACGCAGCTTGCGGTTCTTGCGGTCGTCCCACAGGGCGTTGACGCCCAGCAGCACGCCCGCGCCGGCCGAGTACCAGTTCACCAGCGACATGCCCAGCAGGCTGGTGGCCAGACCGACCATCAGGATGCCGCCGTAGGAGCCGCGCAATCCGGTCAGGAACTGCTGGGTGACACCGGCTTTCGCGCTCTCCAGCGGCTCCAGCGGCTGCACCGCCTCGAGCACTTCCCCCGGGTTGGCCAAGCGCAGGTCCGGTAGCGGAGGGGTCCGGTTGTCGGCCGGGAACTTGGCGGCCACCTGCTCGCACAGCTCCATCGAGCGGTAATGCGCCACGGCGAAGTTCTCCTCGACCGCCTCGCAGATGCGCGCGTCCAGATCGGCGCCGAATTCCTTCCACCGGCGCGCCGGATCGGTCCGGGTGATCTCGGTCTCGGCGTCGCGGATCAGGCTGCGCAGCCGGTGGCGCAGGTCGTGCTCGATGTCGGCCATCAGCTCTGTCGCGCCGTCGACGAGCGCGACCTGCCAGTTCGCGGTGCGCTGGCGCAACTGGTCGGCCTCGTCGCGGGCGCGGGCCAGCTGATCGGTGATCTCGGACCGTCGCCGCGGGTCGCGCAGCGCCTCGGCCTCGGTGCGCAGCGTCAGCGCGAGGTGGTCGCAGACCAGGCGGATGTCCTGGACCGCCGCTTCCAACGCCACCGCGTCCGCGCGGGCCACCACGTAATCGCGTAGGTGATCGATCAGCTGCGGCACCCCGGATTCGATGTCGCGCTGGTAGTCACCGGTCAGCCCGGCCTGCCGGTGCAGCTCGGCGGAGACCGGCGCCACCGCGAAGCCGAGTCCCGCGGAATCCAGCAGTTCGCGGTTGCGCTGCTGGGTGCGCGACCAGTGCGGGAACACGTCGATCTTGTTCAGCACGCAGATCACGGTCGGGCAGATCTGCTGGATGCGCTCCAGTTCGGCGATCTGCTCCATGGTCAGCTCGGTACCGGCGTCGCCGACGTAGAGCACGGCGTCGGCCGCGGCGATCATCGACCAGGTGGTGCGGTTGTCGCCCAGCGCACCCGGTGCGTCCATGACGACGACACCGTCGGCGAGCAACGGGCTCGGCTGGGTGAACTCGGCGCGGACGACGCCCTGGGTGGCCAGCGCCGGACCGGGGTCCAGCGGGTCGACCGACTGGCGTTCGGTGCGGCCGTACTCGGTCTGCCGCACCAGCGTCGCGGTCGGCTCCGGCCCGTATTCGACGATCACCGGGACGCTCAGATCGCTGTTCGTCGCACTGACCGAGGCGCCGACCAGACTGTTGACCAGCGTGCTCATGCCGTTCTTCGGATGACCGACGACCACGAGCCGTACCCGGGGATCGCTCACCCTGGCGTGGACCATGCCCAATCGGCTGCCGAGGTCGTCGCGTCCCGCGGATCGGGCCGTCTCCCGCAGCTCGTCGAGTATTCGGATGAGCGGGGCCATCGCGTCCGGATGTTTCACGGTCGCAGCCTTCAGCCCGGCAGCGGCAGACAACCCTCCTCCTTACTCTCGGTGACTTTCGTTCTGGTACCCCCTGCGGTCCCTCCGCAGTCCTCGGATCCGCTCGCGGCCCGGCTACATCAATGAGATGTCCGACACATCCGACGCGTAGTGATGCGTTTCCGCCATGGCCGATTCCGGCAGCAAGGCGCTCGAGAGGCCGCCGCCCGAGGCCAGTGTCAGCGCGGAGTGATCGTAGGTGTGCTCGGCGACCGGGAAACCGGAATCCGGGTGGTCCACCGTCAGCGGCGCCGAGATGCCGTGCGGCTTCGGGTCGATCACCTGGGGCTTGATCGGCGCCTGGGTGGGCGCGGGAGCGTTGAAGGTCGGCGCCGGAGTGTACGGCTCGACGGTCGGAGCGTGCGCGGGGGCGCTATAGGTCGGCTGGTCCGGCGCGGTGTAGGTGGGCTGGTCCGGGGCCGTATAAGTCGGCTGCGCCGGCCTGCTGACGGTCGGTACGTCGTCGGTCGGCAGGTGGTTGGTCGGCGGGGTGTCGTGCGAGGTGCCGCCGGTGCTGGGGCGGCCGGTTGCACCGCCCGGTGTCGTCACGTCGTCGTCCGGAGTGGTCGGGGCATGCGGCGCCGGGGTCTGGGTGACCGTCGCGCCCGGGGTCTTGGTGGCCGGCCCGTCCGGCGCGGTGGTGATGCCGCCGTGCGGCGCGGTGGTCGCGCCGGGGAGCTTCGTGACGTCGATATCCGGCGTCTTCGGCGCGGACGGGGCGGTGACATCGCCTGGAACGCTGGGCGTCGGCGTGGTCTTCACGATCGTCGTCGGTAGTGTCACGGTCGACGCGGGCGGCTGGGTCGGATGAGTCGAATGGGACGGATGCGGGTCGGTCACCGGGGCGGGCTTCACCGCGGGCGTCGGCCGCACGGCGTCGAACAGCGCGGGGACGGCCGCCGCCGGAGCGGTCAGCACGGAAGGCCCTTCCGGCGCGGCGAACACATTCGCGATCGGGGTCGAGGCGACATCGGGCTGGATCGTGGTCTGCAGCGGAGTGGCCGCGACGACCGGAGCGGCGGCGACCGCGGCGGGCGCGGGCGCCGGGGCGACGGCAGGAGCCACCGACGCGGCAGGCGCGACCGTAGCGGCGGGAGCGACCGGCGCCGAGGCCGCGAGCGGCTGCGCGACGCCCGACGACTGCGCCGTGCCCGCCGAGGAGGACTGCGTGACGCCGGAGGCCGCCGACGACTGCGTCGCGGACGAGCCCGGTGACGTGAGCCCACCGAGCAGCCCGGGATGGCCGGGCCCATTCGGTTCGGTGACCGGGTGATCGATGCCGTCCGGCACGTGGATGCCGTCGGCCAGCCAGTCGGTGTACTCGTCGAGCTGATCGCCGACGTGACCGACCGCCATATCGACCTTCATCTCGGAGGTGAAGTAGATCCCGTTCGGGCCGAGCCCGAAGTCGACCTGCCACTGCGTGCCGACGAACGCCCCCAGATCGCTGCCCGCGCCGACGCCGTCGAACGGATCGGCCGGCGTCGGCGCCGCGCCGACGCCGCTGTTTCCGGGCAGGTCGAAGACGGTGGAGCCGGGCGCGACGAAGCCGTTCGAGCCGGGCAGGCCGAACCCGTGCCCGGCTTGGCCGAGTCCGTGGCCGGGCAGGCCGAACCCATGGCCGCCGGGTGCGTCGACATCGTTCGCTGCCTCGGACCGGACGCCGGGCAACGAGAAGCCGTGGGATGTGTTGCCCTCGGTCCCCGGAATGGTCGATCCGGATCCGGAACCGCCGTCCGTGCCAGGGATGCCGCCGAGCCCGGGGACACCGCCTCCGGAGTGCCCGGGCAGTTGCATCCCGTGTGCGCCGGACTCGCCGCCGGGCAGCGTCGGCAGCGGCATTCCGGCGTCGGTACCGCTGTAGTCGCCGAGCGAGGGCAGCGATCCCGCGGGGCTTGCGCCGGTGCCGGGCAATGTGAACCCGGGGGCCGGGTTGACCGGCCCTGCCGGATTTCCATGGGCGACCGGGCTGTTGGAGCCGTGCGAGGAGAACGGAGCGGGCTCGACGACCGGGTCCGGGAAGGTGATCACCGGGCTCGGCTGATCGGGATCGGGATCGGTGCTGTGTGCCCAGCCGGTGTGCCAGCTGTCGAGGCGGGATTCGCCCGGTTGCGCGGGGACGCCGCCGCCGTTGGCGGCCACCAAGGCGCCGCCGGTGACATAGGCGCCCGCTCGCGCGACCCGTGCGACGCCGGTGGCCACCCGGTAGGCGGTGTCGCCTGCGCGGTCGGCGCCTTCGGTGTCGTCGTCGAAGGGCAGATCACGCGTCATAGAAGCTCCACTCTCGATTGTCCAGCATCCTCACCGCGCCGGTCCGACCGAGTGAAGATCACCCCAACAGTATTTCGGGAATACTCGCCTGTCACATTCTCCAGGACTGGAGAGAATGCCACTGTGGTGAGCAACACCACCTTGCCATCCGAATTACCGGATCGGAAGCCCCATTTCCGATGGCCTTTCCGAACCGCGCGCAGTCTCCGATACGCACTCTCACCAGGGCCGATCGCATCGTTGCCTACGCGGCGGCGGACGCGCCGGAAAAAACTAATGGAACTCTAAGAGTTGCCGAAGGAGTGCTGAAGATCCGCTCCGTACCGTCGAATTCGATGAATCAGCCGTTCGGCAACCCGAACCCGCCATCTCAGACTGTGGGATTAGATTGACACCATGGCCGGACAACGAATCTTGGTCGTGGACGACGAGGTTCGCGTCCTCGCGTCGCTGCGGCGGGGACTGGAGCTCTCCGATTTCGAGGTCGTCACCGCGGCCGACGGCGCCGAGGCGCTGAGTATGGTCCGCGCCACCACGCCCGACGCGATGGTTTTGGACGTCAACATGCCCGAACTCGACGGTGTCGGCGTGGTCACCGCGCTGCGGGCGATGGGCAACGACATCCCGATCTGCGTGCTCAGCGCGCGCACCGCGGTCAGCGACCGGATCGCCTGCCTGGAGCGCGGCGCCGACGACTACCTCACCAAGCCGTTCGATCTGGGCGAGCTCGTCGCCCGGTTGAACGCGCTGCTGCGGCGCAGGCAGAAACCGGCGCCGCGGCCGGAGGGGGTGCGCACGGTCGGGCGGGTACGGATCGACCCGGCCGGGCACCGAGTGCTGGCCGGGGGCAAGCCGGTGGAGCTCACCAAGCGGGAATTCGAGGTGCTCGCTCTGCTCGCCGAGCACATCGGCGTCGTGCTCGGCCGCGAGCAGATCCTGTCCGCCGTGTGGGGATACGACTTCCCCACCGACACCAACGTCGTCGACGTGTTCGTCTCCTATCTGCGGCGCAAGCTGGAGGCGGACGGCGTGCCCCGGGTGCTGCACACCGTGCGCGGCGTCGGCTTCGTCCTCCGGGAGGAACCATGAGTGGGTCACCGTCGCTGCGCACCCGGGTAGCCGTCGTGTCGGGGGTGGTCGCGGCGCTGGTCACGCTCACCTTGACGATCACCTTCGCCACCCTGCTCGGCGCCACCGGCGAACGTCAGCTGGACCAGACCGTCTCGTCGATGGCGGTGCGGATCGCCGCGCCCCTCGAAGCGGCTCCCGCACCGCCGTCCGCGGCCACGCTGTCCCCCGAGCAGGCGCCGGCGGACGCGCGGCGGCCGGGCGTGCCCGCCGACGCCGCGATCACCCGGGTCGACGGGTTGCCCGGCGTGCTGGTCGCGCTCGATCCCGATCGCGACGTCGTGGAGGCGGCCATTCATCGCAGCCAGCGCATCGGGCTCGGCATCGGGGTGGCGGGCGCGTTGCTGGCCGCCCTGCTCGGCTGGTTCCTTGCCGGATTCGCCGCACGCCCGCTGCGCCGTCTGGCCGACGCCACCCACCGCATCGACACCTTGGAGGAACTGCCGCCGCTGTCCGGCCGCGGCGCACGGGAAGCCGAGGAACTCTCCGACGCGATCACCCGCATGCTCGCCCGGCTGGAAGCCGCCCACCGCGCCACCCAGCGAGCGCTGACCGGCGCACGCGACTTCGCCGCCGTCTGCGCGCACGAGTTGCGCACGCCGCTCACGGCTTTGCGCACCGACCTGCAGGTCCTGGCCACCATGGAGATTCCGGACCAGCAGCGCGGCGCGATCATGTCCGAGGTGCTCCTCGCCGAACAGCACATCGAGAACACGCTGACCGACCTGGAACGCCTCGCGGTCGGCGAACTCACCGGACCGGACGTCTTCGAACCGTTCGACCTCTGCGATGTGCTGGACCGGGCGGTGCACGACGCGCGGCGCAGGCACCCGGGGGTGCGGGTAGAGCTCACCGAATGCGCTCCGGTCACGGTGACCGGTTCGCCCGGCGGCGTCGGGCTCATCGTCACGAATGCCGTCGCGAACGCCGTGCAACACGGCCGGGCCGAAACCGTCACCGTCAGCGTCCGATCCGGCCCGGAGGACATCGTGGAGATCCGCGTCGACGACGACGGCCGCGGCATCCCCGAGGCGCTGCGCGCCGACGCCTTCGACCGCTTCGTCAAAGGCCCCGGCTCACCCGGCTCCGGACTCGGCCTGGCCCTGGTCCGTCAGCAAGCCGAATTGCATTCCGGCACTGCCGAACTCGGCGAAAGCCCGCTGGGCGGAGCGCGCCTGCGCGTCCGGCTGCGCGCGGCGGGTTAGCCGCCTACTTCTTGTCCTTCGGCTTGTCCGAAGCGGCGTCGGAGGACAGCGCGGCCACGAAGGCTTCCTGCGGGACCTCGACGCGGCCGATCGTCTTCATCCGCTTCTTGCCCTCCTTCTGCTTCTCCAGCAGCTTGCGCTTACGACTGATGTCACCGCCGTAGCACTTGGCCAGCACGTCCTTGCGGATGGCGCGGATGTTCTCGCGGGCGATGATCTTCGACCCGATCGCGGCCTGGATCGGCACCTCGAACTGCTGGCGGGGGATCAGCTCGCGCAACTTGGTGGTCATCTTGTGGCCGTAGGCCTGCGCCGCGTCGCGGTGCACGATCGCGCTGAACGCGTCCACCGCCTCGCCCTGCAACAGGATGTCCACCTTCACCAGCTGCGACTCCTGCTCGCCCGACTCCTCGTAGTCGAGGCTCGCGTAGCCGCGGGTGCGCGACTTCAACGAGTCGAAGAAGTCGAAGATGATCTCCGCCATCGGCATCGTGTAGCGCAGCTCGACGCGCGTCTCGGAGAGGTAGTCCATGCCGCCGAGCTCGCCGCGGCGGGACTGGCACAGCTCCATGATCGAACCGATGAACTCGCTCGGCGAGATGATGGTGCACTTCACGACCGGCTCGTACACCGTCTTGACCTTGCCCTCCGGCCAGTACGAGGGGTTGGTGACCACGTGCTCGGCGCCGTCCTCCATCTCCACCCGGTACACCACGTTCGGCGCGGTCGAGATGAGGTCCAGATCGAACTCGCGCTGCAGGCGCTCGCGCGTGATCTCCATGTGCAGCAGGCCGAGGAAGCCGCAGCGGAAACCGAAGCCCAGCGCCACCGACGTCTCCGGCGTGTAGGTCAGTGCGGCGTCGTTGAGCTGCAGTTTCTCCAGCGCGTCGCGGAGGTCCGGGTAGTCGGAGCCGTCCACCGGGTAGAGGCCGGAGTACACCATCGGGCGCGGCTCGCGATACCCGGTGAGCGGTTCGCTCGCGCCACCGCGCGCGCCGGTCACCGTGTCGCCGACCTTGGACTGACGCACGTCCTTCACGCCCGTGATCAGATAGCCGACCTCGCCGACGCCGAGACCCTGGGTCGGCTTCGGCTCGGGCGAGACGATGCCGATCTCCAGCAGCTCGTGGGTGGCGCCGGTGGACATCATCTTGATCTTCTCGCGCGGGGTCAGCTTGCCGTCCACCACGCGGACGTAGGTGACCACGCCGCGGTAGGTGTCGTAGACCGAGTCGAAGATCATCGCGCGGGCGGGCGCGTCGGCTTCGCCGACCGGCGGCGGGACCTGCGCGATCACCTGGTCGAGCAGATCGGTCACGCCCTCGCCGGTCTTGCCGGAGACGCGCAACACGTCCGACGGGTCGCAGCCGACGATGTGCGCCAGCTCGGCGGCGTAGCGGTCCGGGTCCGCGGCGGGCAGGTCGATCTTGTTCAGCACCGGGATGACCGTCAGGTCCTTGTCCAGCGCCAGGTACAGGTTGGCCAGCGTCTGCGCCTCGATCCCCTGCGCGGCGTCGACCAGCAGGATCGCGCCCTCACACGCCTCCAGGGCGCGCGACACCTCGTAGGTGAAGTCCACGTGGCCCGGTGTGTCGATGAGGTGCAGCACGAAATCGGTGCCCGCGTGCTCTCCGGTCCGGGGCTTCCAGGGCAGCCGCACGTTCTGGGCCTTGATGGTGATGCCGCGTTCGCGCTCGATATCCATCCGGTCCAGGTACTGCGCACGCATCTGCCGCTCCTCGACCACACCGGTCAGTTGCAGCATCCGGTCGGCCAGCGTCGACTTGCCGTGGTCGATGTGCGCGATGATGCAGAAGTTCCGGATCCGGGCGGGATCGGTGAACGTCGTGTCGGCGAAGCTGGCGGGCACTCCACTCCTCATGGGTATCGGCAAACTGCCGTCCATCGTCCCATGCTGCTGTGTTGGTTTTTGCAGCGCCTGCGGCGCTGCGTGTTCACGGCCCCGGGAAGAATGTGATCGAGCGGCGGGCTCTGCGTCGACCGGCCCGCATGGGAAGAGGCCACCGCCCTCGCCACCGCCGGGCGTTCCGTACTGTTCTCGGCAGCGATCCGCACTCGGCCTCGGCGCAATACTCCTCTTCCCCCGGACGGACGGCGGGCAGGAATTTGTCGACTCGGCCCCGGATCGGCGCCTGTGTCGGACTCCACGCGTGCTCGGTGACGAATGGCCCTGGCGACACAACGGGTCCCACGCGGGTGAGAAGCGGCGGGTGCGCCGTTATTCTCCAGGGATGGCCCGAAGTTGGAACACCCTCGGCAAGCAGATCGGTCTGATCGCCAAACAACAGGGTCCCAGGATCGTCAAGCAGCAGAGGCCCGGGTTGGTCGACCGGCTGGTGGGGTCTCTGGCCCAGCGGCGCGCGACCGGCGTCGCGGTGCGGCCCGCCGCCTCGCGGCCGGTTCCGACCGCGGAGCGGGCCCGGCAGATCGTCTACTCGCCGCAACTGGACGGACGTGCCGATCCCGGCGAGATCGTGTGGACCTGGGTGCCGTTCGAAGAGGATCCCGGCAACGGCAAGGACCGGCCCGTGCTGGTGGTCGGCCGCGACCGTCGCACGCTGCTCGGCCTCATGCTGTCGTCGAATCCGGAACGCGCCTACGACCGCAATTGGATCGGCATCGGCAGCGGGGCGTGGGACCACGACGGCCGCCCCAGTTGGGTGCGGCTCGACCGGGTGCTCGACGTGCCGGAGGCGGGCATCCGCCGGGAGGGCGCCATCTTGCCGCGCAAGACCTTCGACCTGGTCGCCCACCGGCTCTGCGCCGAATACGCCTGGCACTGAGCGCGAGCGACGCCTGCTTCGGCCCGGGTGGGTCAGGAGATCATCTCGCGGGAACGGCCGTACAGCAGGCCGTACAGCAGCGCACCGAGGGCGCCGCCGATCAGCGGGAAGACGATGAACGCCCAGACCTGCCCCATCGCACCGTCCTGATAGGGCGCCACGGCGAGACTGCGGGCCGGGTTGACCGAGGTGTTGTCCACCGGAATCGACACCAGGTGGATCACCGCCAGCGTGACGCCGATGGACAGCCCGGCCAGCGGCACGTCGGAGATCTGGTCGGTGGAGGACAGCACCACGAAGACCAGCAGCGCCGTCAGCATCACCTCCACGATGATCATGGCGGCCACCCCGTACCCGTTCTGCACCACCACCTCGCCGAGCGGTCCCCGGATCGCCGACGGACTGTGCTTGCCCCACCCGTTCGCGCCGAGCCCGTCGACCGGCCGATCGTAGGACGGCAGGTTCTTGGCCAATGCGAACAGCACGAGTCCGGCGAGGAGTCCGCCGATCAGTTGCGAGATCACATATCCCGCCGCGGACACGCCGCTGAGCCGGCCGAGCAGCAGATGCCCCACGGTCACCGCCGGGTTGACGTGGCAGCCGGAGATGGGCCCGATCGAATAGACCAGGAACATCAGCGACAGGCCGAAGCCGAGCGCGACGCCCAGCGGACCGACCTTCTCCCCCGCCAGCACCGCGGTGCCGACGCCACCGATCACCAGGACGAAGGTGCCGAGCGCCTCGGCGCCCCATTTCTTGCTCTCGGGAATCGGTTTGTTCTCGACAGCCTCTTCGACTACTTCCTGGGCCGTTGGAGACATCTGTCCACCTTCCGCGTTCCAGACCTGCGCTCGGACTAGTCGTGGTACCCGCTTCGACAACAGAGCCGCTCGAAGAGCAACGGTTGCTCTGAGGACGCTACGCGAGTCGAGTGATCTCTACAACGACTTCGGGGTCCGCCGAGCCGCCCCCGGAAAAGGGAGCCGTCAACAGCGGAACTTCGGCGTTGGTCGAGGGCGGTCTCAAGGAAAAATACTGGTTGCCAGGGGTGATGCTGCCGGTCGCGCCCGGCCGACACCGAAGTCTTGGCATCGCAGGGAGCGTGCCGGGCAACCGGGGTAGCCAGAAATACACCACGTCAGAGATACCATCTGCGCGGCAGCATGCCGGGCGCACGGCTGCGATACCTTCTGGAGCGCAGGTAGAGGCCTGCAGCACGAACCTGCGCAGAACGGAAACCCGATCGCCCGACCGGCGATTACCCGAGCGGCGGCCGTCCGACCGGTCGAGTGTCGATTTCGTGCGCAGGACGGCGACTGGTAACCTCGATCTTCGGCGCTGCGTTACCCGTCCACCTCGGGCATGTCGCGCGCTCGACGAACTTTCCCAGGACAGACCAACCAGACAGGAACACGAGGAACCGGCGTGGCCAACATCAAGTCCCAGCTGAAGCGGATCCGCACCAACGAGGCGGCGCGCAAGCGCAACCAGTCGGTCAAGTCCGCGTTGCGCACCGCCATCCGCAGCTTCCGCGAGGCCGCGGCCTCCGGCGACAAGGACGCCGCCGCCGAGCGCCTGCAGTTCGCCAGCCGGAAGCTGGACAAGGCCGCTTCGAAGGGCGTCATCCACGCCAACCAGGCCGCCAACAAGAAGTCGGCCCTGTCGCTGGCCTTCAACAAGCTCTGATCCACCCGGTACCGCACGCCGGTACCGCGCTCGTGCTGTGACGCAGCCGCCGTGGCCTCGACGACCACGGCGGCTTTTGTCGTGCCCCGATGGCAACAGCGCTCCCCGCCCTTTCTACCTGGGGTTTCGGGATTCGGCCCGCGCCTTGTCAGAG
Organism: Nocardia gamkensis NBRC 108242; assembly: GCF_001612985.1. GTDB lineage: Bacteria > Actinomycetota > Actinomycetes > Mycobacteriales > Mycobacteriaceae > Nocardia > Nocardia gamkensis. The sequence continues at coordinate 19,355 of NZ_BDBM01000058.1, forward strand.
GTTCCAGCTACCATTCCGCGCATGGTAACCGTGTATGCCAATCAGACGGTCGTTCGCGCCGAGGATCTGCCGGATGTGATCCGCGCGGCCGAGGTGCTCGGCTTCGGACTGAAGATCGAGAATGTGCTCGTTCCCGACGACGACGGCGGTTACTCGTTGGAGTGGATCGTCACCCGCGACGAGGACGTGCCCGCCTACGAGGAGTGGGACGGCCGCTACGAGGACGCGGACGACGACGGTGAACTGATCCTGAGTTCCGCGGAATAGTCCCTGGTCACGGCGCGTCCAGAGCGGCGGCCAGCCGGTCCAGCGCCGCCTGGGAATCGGCGTCGACGGCGCGGTAGATGACGATCCGCTGGTCGGGATCCTGCACGGGCATCAGCACCTCGTAGCTGACGACCAGCGGACCCACCAGCGGATGCCGCAGCGGCTTGTTCCCCCGTCCCTGCACCCGCACGTCGTGGCGGGCCCACGCCTGCTCGAACTCCGGACTGTGCGCGGTGAACTCGGCGATCAGGTCTGCCAATGCGCGGTCGTCCGGGTGCGCGGCCCATGCCGCGCGCAGATCCGCGATGCCCTCACGAATGACGCGTTCGCGCTCGACATAGAAATCCCGCATGCTCGGGTCGAGCAGGCACAACCACATGGAGTTTCGCTGCCGCTCCGGTAGCGCGCCGAAATCGGTGATCAACGCCGCCATCTCCCGATTCCAGGCCAGGATGTCGTAGCGGTGGTTCACCAGCATCGCGGGCAGCGGCGACAGATCACGCACCAGCATGGCCAGGGCGGGCGCCGGGGCGGTGCTCGGCTTGCCGTGGTCCGGCTGCCGCTGGAGCGCCAGATCGAACAGATAGGCGCGCTCGTCGTCGTTCAGGCACAGTGCCCGCGCCAGCGCGTTGAGCACCTCCACCGACGGACGCAGGCCGCGCCCCTGCTCCAGCCGAACGATGTAGTCGGTGCTCACGCCCGCGAGTTCGGCGACCTCTTCCCGGCGCAGCCCCGGTGTCCGGCGGGCCTGCCTGCGCTGCGGCAAACCGAGATCCTCCGGCGTCAACCGCTCCCGGCGTGCCCGCAGGAAGGCGCCCATCTCCTGCACCCGATCCGCGCTGCCGCGACCTGCGCGGTTACCGGGAGTGCCGCCGGAGGCATCGCGGCGCCGAGTCGGATCCGCCGCGCTCTCGGGCTGTCCGTGACCACGTGGGCTGCCGCCGCCGGACCCGAGGTCGCGGCGCTGAGTCGAATCCGCGCCGTTCCCGGGGCCGCCTCGGGTACGCGAGCCTGCGCCGGGCCCGAGCTCGCGGCGCTGGGTGGAGTTCACCGTGCCAGTCATCACCGTCGATCCTACGGCTGCCTAGGACTGGCCTTCCCAGGATGAAGCTTCCCTTACTCGGCTTCGCGCGCCGTTGAAAACTGGCTATCGACAACACGGCATCGCGAACACAAGGAGCTGGACATGTCCGGAGCCCGCACCCTCGACACCTACCGGCTGCTCGGCCGCTCGGGACTTCGAGTTTCTCCGCTGTCCCTGGGAACCATGACCTTCGGCGCCGATTGGGGCTGGGGGGCGGACCGGGACGAAGCCCGCAAGATCTTCGACACCTACGTCGAGCGCGGTGGCAACTTCATCGACACGGCCAACCAGTACACCAACGGCACCTCCGAGCAACTGCTCGGCGAATTCACCGCGGACAATCGCGAAAGCCTGGTGCTGGCCACCAAATACACCATGCTGCGCCGACCGGGCGACCCGAACTCCGGTGGCAACCACCGCAAGAGCATGATCGGCTCGGTCGAGGCCAGCTTGCGCAGGCTGAACACCGACTACATCGACCTGCTCTACTTGCACGCCTGGGACTTCCTGACCCCCGTCGAGGAAATCCTGCGCGGCATGGACGATCTGGTGCGCTCGGGCAAAGTGCTCTACCTCGGCATCTCCGACGCGCCGGCCTGGCAGATCGCGCGGATGCAGACCATCGCGGACCTGCGCGGCTGGTCGCCGCTGATCGCGCTGCAGATCGAGTACAGCCTGATCGAACGGACCGTCGAGCGTGACCTCATCCCGATGGCGCGCGAACTGGGCCTCGGCGTGATCCCGTGGTCGCCGCTGGCCAGCGGCGTGCTCACCGGCAAGTACAGCCGGGCCGATCTCGCCCACGAGGCGGACGGTTCGCCCGAGGGCAGCCGCAAGAACGTGGCCGCCGCCAACGGCTCGCTCACCGAACGCGGGCTCGCCATCGCCGATGTCGTCAAGCAGGTCGCCGACGAAATCGGCAAGACGCCCTCGCAAGTCGCGCTGGCCTGGACGCTGCGCGACCCCGCGGTCACCTCGCCGCTCATCGGCGCCCGCACCGCGGCGCAACTGGAGGACAACCTCGGCGCGCTCGACGTGGAGTTCGACGCCGCCCAGCTCGCCCGGCTCGAACAGGCCAGCGCCGTGGACCTCGGCTTCCCGCACGAGTTCCTGAACCGCCCCATGACCCAGAGCGTCACCTTCGGCGACCTGAAGATCGAAGGGCGCGCCTGATCGTCGACACGTGCGGCGGTGCGGAACTGGACCCGCACCGCCGCACAGGGCTGTGACCTCGGCGTCGCGCAGACCTCGGCGTCGCGCACTTCCCGAGCACGCGTCGGTTTACGGCGCGTCGGTGCTCGTACCCGGGGCCGCTGACCTCATGACCTGCATCGCCCGGCCGAGGGGCAGCCGCGGTGTCTCGGCGTGTGATGGTCCCGGGCGTGTACTGGACGGACGAACGACGCCGCGAGCAGCGCGAACCCGCCCATCTCGCATGTGGATCGCCGCGACCGGGCGATCGTCTTACGTCCCCCGCCACTGGCGCGTCGCGCCCACGGGATTCCGCGCCGAGGCGATGCCGCAGAACCCGACAGCAGGGTCGCAAAGGACCTGTCCCCATCCGGGGAGCCGCGGCACCCCCGCGACCACGGCGACCACGGCGACCACGGCGACCACGGCGACCACGGCGACCACGGCGACCACGGCGACCACGGCGACCACGGCGACCACGGCGCAGTGTGCTCACCGATCCCGCTCAGACGCCCACGTGGCGGCTGATCCGACGGGGGTGACGAGTCTCACAGTCAGATCAGTTCGGGTGCGCCGCACCGTCCACATCGGTGACCGCAACTACCGAGGAGAGTGGCCATGGACCTGGACGAGATCACGATGTGGACGCGCGCCGAACGTCTCGCCATCGCCGACCTCCTCGACGACCTGGACGACCACGAATGGACCGCCGACTCACTGTGCTCCGGCTGGACCGTGCACGACGTCTCGGCTCACCTGACCCTGTCCAATCGGGTCACCCTCGGTGCGACGATCGCGGGAATCCTCCGGGCGCGAGGCGACTGGAACCGGATGACGGAGCGCATGGCACGCGACCGCGCGAGCCGCTACTCACCCGCCGAGCTGATCGCGCAACTGCGCGAAGGCGCCGCCTGGACTCGGCGGGCGCCGGGAGCCGGACCACTGGATCCTTTGATCGACACCATGATTCACGGGCAGGACATCGCCCGCCCTCTCGGCAGGCGACACCCCATGCCCCTCGAGCAGGCCGTCGTCGCAATGGAACACGTACTGCGCAGCCCGTTCTACGGCAGCAAGAAGCGTCTGCACGGTCTGCGCCTGGTTGCCACCGACGCGGAGTGGTCCTCCGGCACCGGCGCGGCGGAGATCGAGGGACCGCTGAGCGATCTGCTGCTCGTGGCGACCGGACGCGCGGCAGGGCTCGCCGGATTGACGGGCGCGGGTGTGGAAAGCCTCACCCGCGCGCTGTAGCGGTCGAGCCGGTCGGATGCTCAGACATGGATCACGAGGCCGTGCGCCGCACATTCCGGTGGTCGTCGGTGGCACCGTGCCTGGCGAATGGCTGACGGCTGGTAATCGCGAACAGCTCACCTGATCAAGACCTGCGGCCTGGTCGACGTGGTCGTTCGCACGTCCTCCGAACTCATGGTCGTCTCGATCCGCCGTGGTCACGACGTCGTCCTCCAACCGGCCGGAGCGAACTGGCACAGTTGTGACCGAGCACGCCCATTCTCAGCAAGCAGGATGCGGCGTGCCTCGCCGCAACTGCCCGCGACGACCACTTCCCGCCTCCGTATGGAGCGGGCCACTCGATCTCACGCGAGGCCGGCCGGATGACCGAACCGGCCCCGATCAGCCCGCGCCGTGCAGATCGAGTATTCGGGTGAGGGCGTGTTCCAGCGCGTAGCCCGCGTCGGCGGCGCCGCCCTTCACGTCGGCGTTGAGGGTCGCGACCACCTGGAGGGCGGAGCCGATGGTCGCGGGAGTCCAGTTGCGGGCCTGAGCTTGCGCCTTCTTCACCTTCCACGGCGGCATGCCGAGTTGCTGGGCCAGTTTGAACGGGTCACCGCGCCCGGCCGAGCCGACGCGCGCGATGGTGTGCACCGAGTCGGCGAGCGCGTCGGCGAGCAGGACGTGCGGCACGCCGCGATCGTTCGCCCAGCGCAGCGCCTCCATCGCGCCGGGGCGATCCCCCGCCACCGCCAGTTCGGCCACGTCGAAGCCGGAGACCTCGGCTTTGCCCGAGTAGTAGCGGCGCACGGCCGCCACATCGATCTTCCCACCGGTGTCCGAGGCCAGCTGCCCGCACGCCGCCGCCAGCTCACGCAGGTCCGAACCCACCGCCTCCAGCATCACTTGGACCACCTCGCCGGACACTCGCACGCCGGCGTTGCGGAACTCACCGCGGACGAATTCGACTCGCTCCGCGGCCTTGGTCAGCTTGGCGCAGTCGTGGGTGACCGCGCCGGCTTTCTGCAAAGCGGGCGCGAGCGCCTTGGCTCGCCCGCCACCGGAATGCACGATGACGAGCACCACACCCTCGGGCGGACTCTGCGCCGCCTCGGTGATCACCGCGACCGCGTCCTTACCCGCTTCGGCCGCGGCCTCGAGGATGATCACCCGGTCCTCGGCGAACAGCGACGGGCTCAGCAGTTCCGCGAGCTCCGCGGTGCTCGCGTCCCCTGCGCGCAAGCGATCGACCGGCACCGCGTCCGGGTCCGGGGCCAACGCCCGCACCTGCGCGGTCAGCGCCCCCAGCGCTCGCTCGATCAGCAGTTCCTCTTCCCCCAGCACCAGGTGCACCGACGCGGGCCGCTCGCTCACGACAGCGCCTCCTCGGTGCCGGAGGGCGTCGTGCCCCGAGGAACCGCCGCATTGCTCCATCCGCCGCGCTCGTCCACAGCCCGATCCTACGGTTCCCAACCGACACCTCGTGAACTCGTCACGCGTAGGTGTCCGCTGCTGCCGGACACCACGATGTCGCCTTCCCGATCCGTTCGGGACACCATGGCGCCGAGGGCGGACAGGTCCGCGAGGACGGCGGGGTTGGGATGGCCGAAGGTGTTGTCGGCGCCGACGCTGACGAGCACCAGGCGGGGCCGTACCGCGTCCAGGAATTCTTTGGTGGTTGTGCGTGATCCGTGGTGCGGGAGTTTGAGGATGTCCGCCTGGATGGGGATCCCGGCATGCATCAGAGCCCGCTGCGCGGACGCTTCGATGTCCCCGGTGAGCAGGATCCGGCCCGCGGGCGTGCGGGCGGTGACGACCACCGAACGGTCGTTGGCATCCTCGGTTTCGGCACCCCGGACGGGTCGCGGACCGCTTCTGGACGGCGCGAGCACTTCGAGTTCGATCGACCCGAAACTCAGCAGGTGCCCGGCCGACAACTCCAGCAGCGGCACTCCCGCGCTTCTGGCGATGACCGCGACCTGCGCGAGCCCCGAGGCAGGAGTACGGGCGTCACCCGATGGGCGCACCGGCCTTTTGCTCTCGAATGCGGCTGCATCACAACCGAGTTGCTCGCGCCTGCTCCCGTAGGAGGAGTGCTCGTAGATGTCCGGCAGCAGCCTTCGCGCGTCTGTCCGGCCGGTCGGAGGGGTGCGATGATTCTCCGCATCGCGCTTCGCGGCACGGATGAGCGCCGGTGCATTCGCGGCCGGTGCAGCGGTCGGCACGGAGCCGCAGCCGGGCTCGATTTCGGAAGTCGGCCGGCCGGGGCCGGGCGGAGTAGGCGGCGCAAGACCGTCGAGCTCGTGGATTCCGACGGCGATCGCGTCGACCGCACGCTCGTGCAGTGCGCCGGTGAGCCCGTCGATGTGGTCCGCGTGCGGATGGGTGAGGATCAGCAGCGGGATGCGCGAGATGCCCAACCGGTCCAGGCAAGTGCGGATCGGGCGGGGATCAGGTCCGACATCGATGACGATGGCGGCGCCGGGACCGACCGACAGGGCGAGGCCGTCGCCTTGGCCGACATCGCATGCCGCGAGAATCCAACCGCTCGGCGGCCAGCCCGGATGCCAGAGCCGCACCGGGACCAGCACCACCGCGACGCCGAGCACCATCGCGGCGGCGATCCGCCGCACGGCTCGGGCACGCACGCCCGCGATCGCGCCCGCCACGACGGCACCCGCGATCAGCCCGCCCGCCACACCACCCGGCACCGCGACGGATGCGCCGGGCAGCGCGGCCGCGTGGCGGGCCACCCACAGCAACCACCACAGCGGCGGCGTAGCGCAACGCAAGACCAGGTCGGCGAGCGGCGACCACAGGCTCGCGAGCACCGCACCACCCGCCCCGACGACGGTGATCGGCGCGATGACCGGGGCGACAAGGACATTCGCGAGCACCGCGACCAGGCTGAGCCGTCCGGTGAGCGCGATCACGATCGGCGTCGTGACCACGAACGCCCCGGCGGACACGGCGACTATCTCGGCGGGCACGCGCCACCATCCCCTGGCACGCAACCAGTCGCCCCAGCTCGGCGCCAGCAGGATGAGGCCACCCGTCGCGATCACCGACAGCGCGAACCCGGCGTTCACGGCGAGCCCGGGCCAGAGGGCGAGCAGCGCGATGATCGCGGCGCACAGCGCGGGCAGCGCCTGCTTACGACGACCCGTGAGCACGGCCAACAGGGTGATCGCGCCCATCGCACCGGCGCGCAGCACGCTCGGATCCGGCCGCGCGACGACGATGAACATGAGCAGCGCCGCCGCGGCGACGGCCACCGCGCCGCGCGGGCCGAGGGTCAGCACGCGCACGACGAACAACACGACGGAGAGCAAAATGGTGAAATTCGCGCCGCTGACCACGGTCAGGTGCTGTAGCCCGGCGATCTCGAAGTCCTCGCGCACCTGTCCGGACAGCGCCGAGGTTTCACCGACGACCAGCGCGGGCAGCAATCCTGCGGCGTCGGGCGGCAGTGCCCGCATGGCCGATGCCGCGAAATCGGTGCGCACCGAATCGGCGATGCGCTGCCACCAGGGCAGTGGCCCCGCGACGACCGGCGCTCCCTGTGCCTGCAGCATCACGACGGTGAGGTCGGGCCGCCGCGGCTGGTCCACCCGGGCCCGGAACTCGACCGGGCCGCCCGGCGACAAGTCGGCCCACTCCGGTCCGGAAGCCAGGACGACCACCGCGCCACCGGCCCGCACCGTCACACCCCCGCGCCGGTATTCGCGCAGATCCGCCCGGACCACCCATTGCCGGTCCGCACCGGCGACCTTGGCACGCAGTGGTTTCGGGTCGTCCGTCGGGGTGACCACCACGCGCAGCGACTGCCCCGCCGCCGCCCGCAACGGATGGCTCGCCACCCGATGTTCCCGCCATGCCGCGGCAGCCGCGAAGCCGGCCCCCAGGACGACAGCCGCGAGGGCCACCACCGCTACCGCTCGCCGGCGTTCGCCACGGTGCGCGATCGCCCACAGCAGCAGCACCCACAACCCGATGGCTGAAACCGTCAACGCGGCCGCAAGTCCCACCCCGGCTCGCCACCCCGCCGTCACAGCCACGATCGTTGCGCCCCAACAGGACAGCGCGGCCGGTAAGAGGCGGGCGTCCAGAACCTGGACAGTGCCGGGATCCTCCGCCGCGACGCCCTGCTGCGAACCTCGAACCCCTTCGCCCGTGCCGGCCACCGGCGACTGCGCAGGAGATCCCAGCCTCCGGCGGACCAGCTCGATCAAACCGCCGGCGGTCATACCCGGACCAGCTCCCGCAGCCGGGCCAGCCGGGCCGGGCCGATGCCGTCGACCTCGCCGAGTTGCTCGACGGACGTGAAGCGTCCGTTGGCCGCACGCCAGCTGACGATGGCGCGGGCGGTGACCGGCCCGACACCGGGAAGAGCGTCGAGGTCGGACTCGGAGGCCGTGTTCAGGTCGATCCGACCCGACGGGCCCGACGGGCGGCTCGGTGTGGCGGCGGATCCGGAGGACGGTCGCCCGCCCGCACCGATCGTGCCGCTGCTCTGCTGCGGCCCGCCGGAGCTCGGAGCGACCGGACCGACGAGCACTTGGTCGCCATCCGACAACCGCTGCGCGAGATTCAGGCCGGTGGTGTCCGCGCCCGCACTCGGGCCGCCCGCAGCGGCGAGCGCGTCGGCGACACGCGACCCTTCGGGGAGGCGGACCAAACCGGTGCGCTGGACCAGGCCGACCACGCTGATGACCAATTCGGCTGTCGGCGGGGGCGGGTCGACGCGCTCCCGTGGTGCCGCGACGGCGCTCGCCGAAGCGGCAGTACCCGGTGTTGCCAAGGCGACGGCCTGCCCGAGCGCCAACGGTGGCACCGGCTGGGCGATCGGGCGCTCGCGGAAAACGATCACGCCGGCGACGACCATCGCGGCGAGCCCGACGAACGCGAGCGCACGCACCCCGCGACGCCCCGGATCGAATCGGATGCCCCGCAATCGTTCGGGCACGAGGCGGTGCCGCCAGTCGGGCCCGGTCACCGGCTCCGCCAGCCAGCCGGGGGACCGAACGCGACCGACATCGTCTTCGGACTCCCGGTCGGGTGCCGGATGGCCGGGCAACCGCAGGAGATTCCATTTCCCCGCCCCAGCGGAGGTATCGTCCGGCCCTGGTTCACCCTGTTGCGTAATACCATCGGCGAAACCTTCTTCGTGTGTCGATCCGCGCCGGTCCTCGTCCTCCTCGGATCCGGTCGCCGGGGTTTCCGCCGCTGTCCCGCCAGAACGAGATGTGGACGGCGCTTCCCCAGCCACCGGCCGCGGGCGATCGACCTGCGGCGTGCGACTCGCCGATCCTGAAACCGCCGCAAGTGAGGAGGTTTCGCGGGAAAACGGCGAACGCGCCCCCGCACCGGACCGCCCCACGCGTTGGGCGGCTGCCCGGGCGGCACTCGACTCGCCCGCACGATCCGGCTGTCCGATCCTCCGTCCGGATTCGCCGCTGTAGGATCGCGCTATCGCCCGAATAGGCCCTGCCCGTTCGGCTTCCGGCGACGTCGTCTCGGCGGCCACACCGGCCGTTCTGCTCGCGCCGACCCGGGCGGTCAGTTCACCCAATCGCCGTCGTACCCGCTCGCGTTCGTCCTGTCGTGACATGGCGGCGACGGTAGTGCCGCCACACGGCCGAAAAATCGTACCGACCAGCGGATTCGACGAACCTGTTGATAACCGGAGCGCTGTGCACAACTCGCCCTCGAGCGGTCGGCGCATTCCTCTAACCCGTCAACGCCCACCATGCGGCGCCGCAACACGGCGAGCAGATGACCGGCCTCGCCGATGCCGACTCGGCCGACGGAGGATCAGAGGAATTCCCGGCTCAGCCCAGATCCTTGGCGAAGCAGTTCGACAAGGGCAGTACCTCGTACGGGGAGAAAATCGGAATACGGTGATAGCCGCTGCGCTCGTAGAAGCGAACGGCTTCCGGTTGCAGGTGACCGGTTTGCAGTATCAGGCGAGGTTGCGCGGCCGTGCGGGCGGCATCCTCGGCGGCGGCGAGCAGCACGGCCGCGGCGCCGGAGCCACGATGCGCGGGACGGACGAACATCCGCTTGACCTCGAGTTCCCCCGCGTTCCACCGCAGGGCGGCATGGCCGACCGGGCCGCCGGAGTAAGCGACGAAGGTGCTGTGCACGGTGGCCGGGTCGACGGCATTCGGATTCGTGGACAGCTGCTTTGCCAGGTGGGCATAGCGCGGCCCGACCTCGGCAGCCATCTCCGCGCGCAATGTCACCGCGTCGGGATGCTCCCAGTCCACCGAGGTCACGGTGAGCGGCGAACGGAGCGGCGGCCTCGACACACTCATGCCCCGACGCTAACCACAGGACGAACAGCCCGCCCCTATTCGGATCACCGAGATTGCTGTGTTCGGCGACGTTCAGTGGCACCCGCCCGGCACCACCAGCACACCCAGCGCCCCCAGCCCCAGGTGCACCGCCAGCGCGGGTCCGAATTCGGCGACGATGAGTTCTCTGATGCCGGGAACGAGTTCGCGCAACTGGCCCGCGACGGTCTGCGCGGCGTCCTCGGCGCCGAGGTGCTGCACGGCCACCGCGGCGCCGTCCTCGCCGGCCGCGTCGACCGCCGCGGCGACGAGTTTCGCGTACGCCTTGGAGCGCGTCCGTACCTTCTCGCGCAGTTCCAGCCGCCCTTCGACGATGTGCAGCAGTGGCTTGGTGACCAGCTCGCTGCCGAAGAACGTGGCCGCCGACGACAGCCTGCCGCCGCGGCGCAGCTGCTCGGTGCGATTGACCAGGATGAACGTGCGGGCACGCGCGGCGGCGGCGACCGCCGCGTCGTAGACCACGTCCAGCGGCGCCCCGCCCGAGGCTCGGCGCGCGGCGGCCAGGGCGGGCAGCCCGGTTGCCAGCCCCGCCCCCAGCGAGTCGACCAGGCGGACGCGGTCGGCGGCGTCCATGTCGCGCACGGCCTGTCGCCCGGCCTCCCAGGTCCCGGACAGCCGACGGGAAAGATGCACCGCGACAACGCCATCGCCGCCGCTGCGCTCCCAGGCCCGCTCGTAGACCTCGCGCAGCTCACCGGGTGAGGGGGCGGAGGTGGTCACGGTGTCGGAGGCATAGTCGATGTCGACGGGATCCACGCCTTCCCGCATCGCCCGGTCGCCGACCAGGACGTGCAGCGGGACAACGGCGATATCCAGTTCGTCGAGGTGTTCGGCAGGGAGGCCGGCGGACGAATCGGTGACGACCACGACTGCCACGGACTACCGAACCTCCTGCAGGGTCTTCACCATCGCGTTGGCCACCGCCGTGTGCCCGTCCCAGCCCCAGTGGATGCCGTCCGGGTTCGCCTCGCCGGAGAAGATGTTGTCGCGCACCGCTTCACCGAGGTCGACCAGCGGCACCGAGGTCCGGCCCGACCAGGCGCGCAGTGCCTCGACGGCCCGAGGCCTACCGGAGTGCACGCGACCGTAGGCCGCGCAGTCGTGCACCGACGGCAGTACCGCGACAACGGGCAGGCCGGGGCGTAACTGTGCCAGCGCCGTGCGGGACTGTTCCAGATAGTCGACGCTCACCTTCGGCGGAAGCGCCACCGGCCTGCCGAGTTTCGACAGTTTGGGCTGCAACCAGTTGTAGGTGGCGCGCACGACGCGGCGCAGAGCAGGCGGGCGCACGTAGCGGATCAGCTCGCGCAGGGCGGTGGGCAGCGGCGAGGGCAGCGTGTCCATACCGCCGACCGCGAAGACCACCGCACCCGCACGCGGCACCGCGGCCCACACCCGGGGATCGCCGATCAGCGCCCAGTAGGCGTCGCGGCAGGTCCAGCCGATCCGCGCGACCAATTCGACGTCCCAATCGAGCTCGGCGGCAACCAGGTTCGGCCAGATGCGCGGATGGTCGGCGGGCAGTCCGCCCTTGGGCCCGAAGTAGGAGAGCGAGTCGGCGATCACCAGCAGCACCGGGCGCGCGGCTTCGCGTGTTTCGGCCGGCTCGGCGGCAAGGGATTCCGCATCGGCAGCAGCCGACTCGGACGCCGCGAGTTCGGCTTCCGCTGACACGGCGGGCCCGGTCGGCGCTGTGGCGGGTTCGATCACGGCGTCGGTGGGCGCGGAGATCGCGTCGGCCGCGGACCCGTCCGCCACCGATTCGCCGAGCACTGCTGCCGGCCCATCCGGCGCGACAGATTCGGCGAGGGCGTCGGCCGCGAGCTTGTCCGCAGCCGAAGCCACCGGTTCACCGGACTCTGCTGCGAATCCGATCGGTGCTGCGGCAACCGATTCCGCGATCGCCGCCACCGCGTTCATAGCAACCGGTTCGCCGGACTCCGCTGATCCATTCGGTGCTGCGGCGAAAGATTCGCCGTCCGCTGCCCCGGCTCCGTCCGCAGCCGAGGCCACCGATTCGCCGAGCGCTTCCGTCAACTCGGCAACCGGTTCCGAGGCGTCGCTCGTGATGGCGACGGGCGAGGTGTCGGCGGCGGCGTGCGGTCGCGGCTCCGCTCCGGCGACGATGCCGCCGGATACGTCGTCCTCCGCGTCGGATTCCCCGACGAACTCGGACCGGCCGTTGTTTTCCACGGCCGAGCCCGAGGCATCCTCGGACGTTGCCTCGGGTTCGCGGGCAGCCGGTGTCGGGCCGCCGAACAACGCGTCCGGCAACTGCCGTTCGGGCTTGGCCGACACCTTACGGAACAGTTCGTCGGGGACCGATCTGATCGGCTCTTCAGAGGACATCCGGTGCTACCTTCGCCGCCGCGTTCCACACATCCAGACGCCAGCCGGGCTGTTCGATGCTCGGGCCGTGACTGCTGAGCTGCACCCAGCTGGTGTTGGCCAGTCCTCCGAGGATCGGCCAGTTCTGCGGCGGCAGGTCGAGCAGCGCGGCCGTGAGGGCGGCGATCAGCCCGCCGTGCGCCACCAGGATGATAGTCCGGCCGGGCCAGTCCTGCCGCTCGACCAGCAACTCCCGTACCACCGGCAGCGACCGCGCACCGACCTCGAGTTTGCTCTCGCCGTTGGGCGGGGTGTAGTCCGCGTTCAGCCGCCACGTCATGCGCGCGCCCGGGTAGTCGGCGTCGACTTCCAGGTGGGTCAGGCCCTCCCAGTCGCCGAGGTTGGTCTCCCGCAACCTGGTGTCGGGCACGACGGTGAGGCCGGTGTGCTCGGCCAGTGCCGTCGCGGTGTCGAAGGCCCTGCGCAGGTCCGAGGAGTGGATTGCGATGGCGTTGCGCGAAACCAGTTCGCGTGCGGCCTCTTTGGCCTGTCTGCGACCGAGTTCGGTGAGATCGGTGTCGATCTGGCCTTGCATCCGGTCGTCGGCGTTCCATTCGGTTTGCCCGTGGCGCAACAGGATCAAGGTGCGCACGCCGGCATGTCTGCTCACGATCGCGCCTCGTCCTCCGTCGCCGCCGAGCGTGTCTCCGGAGGCCCGGTGAGGCCGGTGACCGGCACGACGGGGCAGTCCTTCCACAAACGTTCCAGCGCATAGAAATTGCGCTCGTCGTTGTGCTGGATGTGCACGACGACGTCGACGTAGTCCAGCAGCGCCCAGCGACCTTCGCGGGTGCCCTCGCGCCGGACCGGCTTGTGCCCGGCCGCGCGTAGCTTCTCCTCCACGTTGTCGACGATGGCGTTGACCTGGCGTTCGTTGGGCGCCGACGCGATCACGAAGCAGTCGGTGATCACCAGCTGCTCGGACACGTCGAGCACCACCACGTCCGACGCCAGCTTCTCGTCCGCGGCCAGCGCGGCGACCTGCGCGATCTCCACCGACTCCGTCGACGCCGTCATGCCCGCACCTCGCTGCGCTCGCTCACGCTCAGCTACCTTCCGCTGCTCCGGGCACATACAGGTGCCGCTTCGATATGTACTGCACCACGCCGTCGGGGACGAGGTACCACACCGGCCGGTTCTCGGCGGCGCGGCGACGGCATTCACTCGACGAGATAGCCAGCGCGGGGACCTCGATCATGGTCACCGCATCCGCCGGAAGATCCCGCAGGTGCTCTTGAAGGTGATCGATGTTCAGCTCGTACCCCGGACGGCTCACCCCGACGAACTTCGCCAGGTCGAACAGTTCCGCCCAATCCTGCCATGTCAGGATGCTGGCCAACGCGTCCGCACCGGTGATGAAGTACAGCTCGGCACCGGGATGCGCCGATTGCATCTCCCGCAGGGTGTCGACGGTGTAGGTCATCTTGCCGCGATCGATGTCCGCGCGGCTCACCGAGAACCGCGGATTGGACGCGGTCGCGATGACGGTCATCAGATACCGGTCCTCGGCCGGGCTGACCTGTTTGTGCGATTTCTGCCACGGTTGCCCGGTCGGGACGAAGATCACTTCGTCCAGGTCGAACCGGTGCGCGACCTCGCTGGCGGCGACCAGATGCCCGTGGTGGATGGGGTCGAACGTGCCGCCCATCACCCCGAGCTTGCGGCCGCGCCGACCTCTCTCGTGCATGACTGCCGAGCTTAACGGGTCGCGCACGGCCCGCACGGGCCGGTCAGCGAGGGGCGGGCACCGAACTGTGGACACCCGCCCGCAGTCCGGTCCTCCGCAGGCCTCAGGCGCTGGTTTCCGGTACGCCGCCGATTCTCAGCATGCCAGCCAGTTGTTCGCGGGTGTGCGCGAGTTCCTCCGCCGCCTCGGCCGACCGTTCGGCCAGCACGGTCAGCTCGGCGGTCAGCGTCCGCATGGAGGTGAGCCAGGGTTCGGGATCGGCTCCGGGCGACACCTGGAGCCAGGCCGCCGACCGTAGGCAAGCCGCCCGCGCCGCCACCGCGCCCAGCCGGGCCCACAGCTCGGCGGCGCGATGGTAGGCCGCCACCGCCTCGTCGTCTTGCCCGCAGTGCTCGAGCGCGCCTGCGGCCGACCACGCCAGCTCGGCGTGCAGCTTCGTCCGTTCCCGATCGTGCTCGACCAGACGCGCCCCTTCGAGGAACTGCCGCGCGGCCTCGCGAGGGCGGCCGAGTGCGTCCAGGGAGCGGCCGAACTGCGCGCGCACCACCGCCAGTTCACCGGGCGGATACGGGATGGCGCCGCCGGCCAGCGCCTGTTCGAACAGGGCGACCGCCTCGCCGTGGCGCTCGGCGCGGTGGAACGCGCGCGCGGCGACCACGGTGTGGTGCAGCACGTCCGGTTCGGACAGTCCCTCCCAGCGCGCGGCGGCGCGCACCGCGGCGTCGGCCAGATCGAGCTCGCGGTCCGGCTGGCTGGCGATGGCGATGACCAGCTGCGCGCCGAGCCGGGCGGCCTCCTCCCCGGTCAGCACCGGCGTGCCGAGCGCAAGCGCTTCCCGCAGATGCGCTTCCGCCTCCTCGGGCGTATCGGCGAGCCGGGCGGCGCCGAGTTCGGCCAGCCTGCGCACCTCACCGGCTCGATCGCCGGAGAAGTCGTCGGCCGCCGGACCGCCGTCCGGCATGTGCGCGGCGCGAGGCAGCGTGCTGCGGACACCGAGCGGCAACCGCTCGAGCAGCGGCTCGGCGGCGAGCCGGGCGGCCGCGCGTAGGCTGACCGCGCTGTTGCCGTTGCGGGCGTCGTAGCGGGCGCACAGCGCGCCGATCTCGGTTTCCAGCCTCGCGCGCACCGATTCCACCGTCCCGTCCGCCAGCGGGAGATCGCCCAGTCGCAGCGCGACCAGCCTGCGCAGCAGCACGCACACACCGGTCGCGAACGCGAGCCGCGCGCCCGCGTCGGCGCCGGAATCGGCCAGCCAGCTCGCGTGTTCGGCGAGGATCTCCAGCCCGCGCGCCTCGTTGCCGGTCAGCGCGCAGAATTCCACGTGCAACGCCACCGACGGACGCAGGTCCTCGGTGTGCCGGACCAGTGGGTATCCGGTCAGGTGCGCGCCGCGCGCGGCCGCGACGCGCCCGGTGCGCACCAGCGGGAGCAAGGCCTCGGCCAGCACGCGGTGCGGTTCCTCGGCACACGACCGGTCGCCGTCGAGCACGGGTTTCCACTGCGCGAGCCCGGCCTCGTCGTCGCCGAGGTACACGCTCGTCACACCCCACTCGCTGCGCTCACAGGCGTCGCAGTCGGACATGCTGTCGCGCGCGGCGGCCTTGGCCTGCGCCAGCCACGCGGCGGCGGCCGCGGTGTCACCGATCTCGCGAGCGAGTTCGGAGCGCAGCGCCAGCACCGGGCGAAGGCTGTAGCCGCGCTGCCGGTAGCGGTTGTCCAGCTCGTCGAACCAGCGATCGATCGTGGCCAGCGGTATCGCGGGATTGTCGATCATGCCCCAGGTCATCCATTTCAGGTACCAGTGCACCGAATGCGTCATCGGGCCCAATTCGGCGGGATGATCGTCGTAGACGCGCAGCAACCTGCCGTAGACGACGGGCACCAGATCGCGTTCGCCCGCGTAGGTGTAGGACTGCGCCAGCTCCAGCAGCACCCTGCCTTCGAGCGCGCGATCCGTACCGGTTTTCGCGGCCGCGGCCAGGGTCTCCAGTCGCTCGGTCCGCGTCCGGCCGTGCGGCAGCGCGTAGATGTGCGCCAGTGCGGCGCTGATCTCGGCGGCGTCCATGCTCACTCCGTCTCTTCGCCGCGGTCGGCGGCGCGTTGGGTGGCCCAGCCGAGGAATTCGCCGAAGGCGCGGTTGAGCAACGCCGTGTCGGCCGCGCTCAGCGGACGGTGGGTCATCAGCAGCGCTTGGCCGTAGAGCGATTCGACCGCGGTTCTCAGGAACGCCGGGTCGCCGATGCGGGACAATCTGCGCACGATCGGGCTGTGATGGTTGAGCACGAGCTGAGCACGCGGCGTCGTGACCGCCAACGCGCCGAGGATCTCGGCCCACAATTCGTCGGCGTCCTCGGCGGTCTGCGCCCTGGCGCGTTCGTTGCGGGCGGCGCGGCCGTCGAGGTAGAGCGCGGGCACCGTGACCGGGTGGAAGGCGCGCACGATCACATCGCACGCGAGCGGGTCGAGCACGGTCCGCGCCAGCGCCAGCACCGGGGCCAGCGCCAATTCCTCGCCGGGGTCGACCGGGTCGAGCGCCGCGGTGATCGCGCCGGCGTCCAGGTCCACCACCTCGACGCCGGGTAGCAGCCGGGGCAGCTGCGCGACCAGCTCGCGGTCGTAGGCGTAGCCACCGTTGACGACGCCGATCCCCTGCGCGGCGGCGGTGGCCGCCACCTGACGGAACTCCTCGACGGTCGCGGTCACCCGCACGGTGCGGTGGTTGCGGGTGAACTCGGTGAGCGGCACGCGCCCGTCGGTGGTCTCGAAATGCAGATGCGGCAGCATGATCCGCAGCAGGTCGGCCGAATGCCTGGCCATCGCCTTCACTCCGAGCGCGTGTACGGCCAGGAACGCGGCCAGCCGCTGAGGCTGTTCGGCGGCGATCTCGGTGAGCCAGTCCCGGATCCGATCGCCGAGCACCTCACGCACCACGGCGAGCCGCTCGTCCTCGTAGAGCCCCTCCCGCGACGCGGTGGGCCGCAGCGTGTCGGTGTCGATCACCCCGCGCACGAAGAACGCCCATTCCGGCAGTACGCCGCGCACCGCGTCGCCGAGCAGCATCCCCTTCAGGTACACCCGGTGCGCACTGCTGTCGGACGGGTTTCCAGGCTGGGACAGCACATAGGCGACACCGCCGACCCCGGCCGCACCGGCCTCGAGTTCGATGACGTCGAGCGGGGCGAAGCCCAGCGTCCGGCGCCCGTATTCCAGCAGGGCGGCCCTGCGCTGGTCCGCCGACGCGAACACGCGCCGCCAGACCGGGACACCCTCGGTGACCGTCGTCGCCCCTGCGTCCGACTCCACCGTCACCTCGTAGGGCAGCAGCGACCCGAACTCACGCGCCAGATCGGTCACCCGCCGCGGCTGGAACCACTCCCGCGCTCCCCCACGCGCGGTGAGCCATACGGAGGTGCCCGGCTCGGCGTAGTCCGCCGGGTCGAGCGCGCGCACCGAATAGGTACCGTCGGCCGAGGCCAGCCACTCGACGGGCGGCGCCGTCGGGTCGGTGGCCGATCGGCTGACCACTCGGATGGACTCGGTGACGGTGAAGCAGGCCAGCAGGCCGATCCCGAACTGCCCGAGGAATTCCCGTCGTGCGCCTTCGATGTCGTCGCGCTTGGACGAGCGGCCGATGGTGGCGAGGAACCGGTGGACGTCGGTCTCGGTCAAGCCGATGCCGGGATCGCTGATCCGCAGGGTGGTTTCGCCTACGGTGAGCCGAATCGCGGTGGGTGCCAGCGGATCCAGTCGGTTGCGAGCGGTGACCGCGTCCACAGCGTTCTGCAACAGCTCGCGGAGGTAGACCCGCGGGCTGGAGTAGAGGTGATGCGAGAGCAGATCGACTATGCCGCGCAGGTCGACCTGGAACGAATAGTTGTTGTGCACCGCCGCCGGATCGTGCGGCGTTCTGTTCACCATGGCCGCCGATCTTGTCGGCGCACGCCAAAGGTTCGCTTAACGAACCCTTTCGATCAGTGGCTCAGCAGCGCGGCATCGTCCATGCCGGTCTTTTACACCGGCAGCAGCCGCGAGACAACCGAGGTGAGCTGTTTGGCCGAGCGGCATTCGTGCATCTCGATCACGTCGCGATATTTGTCGGCGGCGGAGTCGCCGGAGCCCCACTGGCTGCGCGGTTCCGGATTGAGCCAGTGCGCGTGTTTGGCGACCTCGACCAGCGACCGTAGCGTGTTCAACTCGGGGTCACGATAGTTCGTGCGGGCGTCGCCGAGGATCAGCAGCGAGCTGCGGCTGGTGACGGCATCCGGGTAATCCCTGGCGAACCCGGCAAGCGCGTTGCCGTAGTCGGAGTGCCCGTCCAGCCCGACGACGCTCGCCTCACCGAAGATCCGGGCCATCGACCGATCCAGTTGGGTGTGCGGGTCGAAGAATCGGGTCACCTCGTCGATCTGGTCGACGAACGCGAAGATGCGCACCCGGGAGAACTGTTCGCGCAGCGCGCTCACCAGCAGCAGCGTGAAGTTGCTGAAGCCGGCCACCGAACCGGAGACGTCGCACAGCAGCACCAGTTCCGGGCGGCCCGGTCGCGGCTTGCGGTGCACCAGATCGATGGGCACCCCGCCGGTGGACATGGATGCGCGCAGGGTCCGGCGCAGGTCGATGGCACCGCGGCGGGCGTGCCTGCGGCGCGCGGCGAGGCGCGCGGCCAAGATGCGAGCCAAACGCTGGGTGCTGCGTTTGAGTTCGGAGAGTTCGGCTTCGGAGGCGCGCAGGAAATCGACTTCTTCGGCCTGGCGGGCCACGCCGTAGCTCGCCACACGTTCGCGGCCGATCCGCTCGGCGACCCGCCGCCTGGTCTCGGCCTCGACGGTCGCGCGGAAACCGGTGATGCGCTGGCGGACCGCGCGGCGGGCGATCTCGGCGTCGAACTCGCTCGCGTCCGGCCCGAGGGCCATACCCGCGAGGATCTTCGCCAGCAACGTCTGCGGCTGCACTTCTTTCAGCGCCTGATACGACGAGAAAGACGGGCCGCGGGCGGATTGGTACTGGCCCAGCTGCTCGACCAGCTGCGCGGCCAGCGCCTCCAACTGCGAGGTCGCCGACTCCTGCGCCAGCAGTTGCGCGAGCAGTTCGCGCAGGGCGGGGATGTCCACATCACCCGAGCGGGTGTGCGGGATCTCGATCTCGTCCTCCGCCGCGGCGCGTTCCCCGACGGCGACCGGGAACCACAGGTCGAACAGACCGTCGAAGGTCGCCCGGTGGGTGGTGCGCCGCAGCAACGAGCACGCCAGCCCTTCGCGCAGGACCTCGCGGTCCATCAGGTCGAGCACGGTCACCACACGGCCCGCGTCGACCGTCTCCGAGGGGCCGACCGGTATGCCGCGCGCCCGCAGCGCCTCCACGAAGCCGACCAGATGGCCCGGAATACCGTGCGGCGCGCGCAGCGACGCGACCTCGGCGGGGACCGACCCGGCCGCCACGGCTCAGGCCAGCTTCAGTTCGGCCAGCGCGCGCTGGTGGTCGCTCTGGTGTTTGAGGACCACACCGAGAGTGGCGCGAACGGTCGTGTCGTCCAGGTCACGCAGGCCCAGCGCCAGCAGCGTGCGGCCCCAGTCGATCGATTCGGCGACCGAGGGCAGCTTCTTCAACTGCATGCCGCGCAGTACGTGCACGATCCGCACCAGCTGCGCGGCGACGGCCGCCGACAGCTCCGGGACCCGGCTGGCCAGGATTCGCCGCTCCAGCTCCTCGTCCGGGAAGTCCAGGTGCAGATACAGGCAGCGGCGCTTGAGCGCCTCGGACAGCTCCCGCGTGGCGTTCGAGGTGAGTACCACGAACGGCTTGCGGCTGGCGGTGATCGTGCCCAGCTCCGGCACCGTCACCGCGAAATCGCTGAGCACCTCGAGCAACAGGCCCTCGATCTCGACGTCGGCCTTGTCGGTCTCGTCGATCAGCAGCACCGTGGGATCGGTGCGCCGGATCGCGGTCAGCAGCGGGCGCGACAGCAGGAATTCCTCGGTGAAGACGTCGGCCTTCGTCTCCTGCCAGTCGTTCTCACTGGAGGCCTGGATGCGCAGGATCTGCTTGGCGTGATTCCACTCGTACAGCGCGCGGGCCTCGTCGACGCCCTCGTAGCACTGCAACCGCACCAGCTCCGCGCCCGAGGTCTGCGCGACAGCGCGCGCCAGCTCGGTCTTGCCCACACCCGCCGGTCCCTCGATCAGCAGCGGCTTGCCCAGGCGATCGGCCAGGAACACCGAGGTGGCGGTGGCCTTGTCCGCCAGGTAGCCCGTGCTCGCCAACCGTTCGAGCACGTCTTCCACCGACGAGAAGACCGGCTCCTGTACTGCGCTCTCCGACACCACCCGGCACCTTTCTTCCGAACCATCCCCCACGCTACGGCAGCGCGGCGCGGACACCGACTCGGCATCGTCCGCGGCCGCCGCGCACACCGGTCAGACCGGCCACCGGTCAGACCGGCCGGATCTGCCCCTCGCCCCAGACGATCCACTTCGTCGAGGTCAGTTCCGGCAGGGCCATCGGACCGCGCGCGTGCAGTTTCTGGGTGGAGATGCCGATCTCGGCGCCGAAGCCGAACTGCTCGCCGTCGGTGAAGGCGGTGGAGGCGTTCACCATCACGGCGGCGGCGTCGACCCGGCCGGTGAACTCGCGCGCCGCGGCGAGGTCGCCGGTGACGATGGCCTCGGTGTGGCCGGTGCCCCAGGTGTTGATGTGCTCCACCGCCGCATCCAGGCCGTCGACGACCTTGAGCGCGATGTCCAGGGTGAGGTACTCCTCGCCCCAGTCCGCGTCGGTGGCCGGAACCTGGCCGGGGAGGTCACCGTGGATGGTGACCCCGGCCCGCTCCAGCGCGTCGGTGAGCCGCGGCAGCGCGGTGTCCGCGATGGCGGCGTCGATCAGCACGGTCTCGGCCGCGTTGCACACGCTGGGACGGCGGGTCTTGGCGTTGATCAGGATCCGCTCGGCCATGGCCAGATCGGCGGCGGCGTGCACGTAGACGTGGCAGTTGCCGGTGCCGGTCTCGATGGTGGGCACCTGCGCGTCGCGGACGACCGCGTTGATCAACCCGGCGCCGCCGCGCGGAATGACGACGTCGACCAGGCCGCGGGCCTGGATCAGATGGGTGACGCTGGACCGGTCCTCGCTCGGCAGCAGCTGCACGGCGTCGGCCGGGATATCTTGCGTGACAAGCGATTCGCGCAGCACCGTGACGAGCGCGGCGTTGGACCTCGCCGCCGAGGACGAGCCGCGCAGCAGGGCGGCGTTACCGGACTTGAGCGCGAGCCCGAACGCGTCGACGGTGACGTTCGGCCGGGCCTCGTACACCATGCCGACCACGCCGAGCGGCACGCGCACCTGCCTGATCTCCAGCCCGTTCGGCAGGGTCGAGCCGCGCACCACCACACCGACCGGATCGGGCAGCCCGGCCACCTGCCGCAACCCCGAGGCGATGCCGTCGATGCGCGGCTTGGTCAGCCGCAGCCGGTCCAGCAGCGACTCCTCGGTGCCCGCGGCCCGCGCCGCGGCGATGTCCTCGGCGTTGGCGGCCAGCACCCGATCGGCGGCGGCGAGCAGCGCGTCGGCGGCGGCGTGCAGTGCGTCGTTCTTCTGCGCGGTCGTCAGCTGGGCCAACGCCCGCGACGCGACCCTGGCCTTGCGCGCGGCCTCGTGCACCACCGCACGGACATCCGGTTGGGTGGTCGTTCCTACCGTCATGGGTACAGCCTACGCAAGGGGCGCAGTGCCGATCCCACCCGCTGGGCCGCGCCGACGCGGGCGCGCGGTCTGGTGCGCGGCCCGGGCCGGGCGACTACCGTCCGGCGATATGACGGTCGAACCGGACGCTCCCGCGATCGTGGTGCTCGGCAGCGTCAACATGGATCTGGTGACCACGACGGCGCGCAGGCCCGTGCCCGGCGAGACGGTCCTCGGCAGCGGCTTCGCCATGGTGCCGGGCGGGAAAGGCGCCAATCAGGCCATTGCCGCGCAGCGAGCGGGTGGCGCGGTCCGCTTCCTCGGAGCGGTCGGCGACGACGTCTTCGCGGGCGAACTGCGCGGCGCACTCACCGCCGCGGGGGTGTCGGCCGACCGGCTGCGCACCGTCGCCGGGCCGAGCGGCATCGCCACCATCGTGGTGGACGACGACGGCGAGAACAGCATCATCGTCGTCGGGGGCGCCAACGCGCGGATGACCGAGCTGACCGAGGACGACCTGACGGCGATCGCGGCCGCCGATATCTTGCTGTGCCAGTTGGAGATTCCGGTCGAAACGGTCGCGGCCGCCGCCCGCCACGCCCGTGCGCACGACACGACGGTGCTGCTGAACCCTTCGCCGGTGCGCCCCTCACCCGCCGAGCTGTGGTCGAATGTCGATGTCGCCGTGCTGAATTCGGTCGAGGCCGAACAACTGGGCGCGGCTCTCGACGCCGTCGCGCAGGTGGTCGTCACCCGCGGGGCGGCGGGCGCGGACTATCGCGGACCGGATGGCGCCCGCCTGTCCCGACCGAGCCCGCGGGTGGAGGTCGTCGACACCACCGGGGCGGGCGACGCGTTCACCGGTGCGTTGGCCGCGGCCTGGCATCGCGGCCCCGAATGGGCGCTGACCTGGGCGTGCGCAGCCGGAGCGCTGGCGACGACCCGGTTGGGCGCGAGCAGTTCGATCCCCGCCCGCGAGGAGATCACCGCCGCCCTGGCCGCGGAGTAACGGCGCGCGCCACGACGGCTCCCGCTGCGCCCGAGCCGATATCGTGAGGGCATGGCCACCACGCCGGATCGCATCCCCGCCGACGGCGACACCGCTCCGATTCACGGGGTCGACGCGTCCATGGTCGCCCTGAGCTTCGTGGACAACGCGGGCATCACGCGCGTGAAAGCCGTCCCGGCGAAGCGGCTGGATCGCGCGTCCCGGTACGGCGTCGGGGTGTCGCCGTGCTTCGAGACCTTCGCCTTCGACGACGTGATGGCGGTCGGGCGCTATCTCGGCGGCCCCGACGGCGATCTGCGGCTCATCCCGGATCTGGCCGGGCTGACCGAACTGGCCTGCCAGCCCGGCTGGGCGTGGGCGCCCACCGACAAATACACCCAGGACGGCACCCGTTTCGTCGCCTGCCAGCGCCACTTCGCGACACGCCAGACGGCTGCGGCGCAGGCCGCCGGACTGCGGTTGGCCATGGCCTTCGAGACCGAATGGGCAGTGGGCCGCGCCGACGGCACCGAGGGCTTCACACCGGCGATCCACGGCCCCGCTTACGGCATCGTGCGGCTCGGGCAGGTCGCCGAATACGCCGCCGACCTGGTCGCCGCGCTCGAACGGCAAGGTGTGGCGGTGGCGCAGTTCCATCCGGAATACGCGCTCGCGCAATTGGAGTTGTCGGTCGAACCGTCCGAGCCGGTCGCCGCCGCGGACCAGGCGGTGCTGGTCCGGCACACGATCCGTCAGATGAGCGCGCGGCACGGCTGGCGGGCGCTGCTCGCACCATGTATCGAGCCGGGCGGCGCCGGTTCCGGAGCGCACCTGCACCTGTCGGTGACCGACGAGGAGGGCCCCCTGTTCGCGGGCGGCGACGGCCCGCACGGCATGCGGCGGACCGGTGAGGCGTTCCTGGCGGGAGTATTGCGGGAACTGCCCGCGCTGGTCGCGGTCGGTGCGGGCAACCCGGCGAGCTTCCTGCGGCTGGCGCCGTCGCGCTGGGCGGGGGTCTGGCAGTGCTGGGGCCGCGAGACCAGAGAGGCCGCCCTGCGCTTCGTCACCGGAGTTCGCGGCACCGAGGGGTGGGCCGCCAACGCCGAGATCAAATGTCTCGACGCGACCGGTAATCCATACCTGATCGTCGGGTCGGTGATCGCGGCCGGGCTCGCCGGTGTGGCCGAACGCTTACGCCTTCCGGCCGAGATCACCGGGGATCCCGCGACTTTCGACGCTGAAGCACGCATGATGTCGGATGTGCGCCGCCTACCCACCACACCGGCCGAAGCCGCCGACCACCTCGCCGCGTCCGAGGTACTGGCCGACGCCATGGGCGCCGAACTGCACGACGCGCTGCTCACCGTGCGCCGCGCGGAGGCCGAGCGGTACGCCGCCGCGAGCGCCGAAGAGCTGGTCGCCTCGACTCGTTGGCGGTTCTGACAATGCTCACCGACGGGGTGCGGCTCACCGATCACCACTGCCACGGCGTCCACACCGGGAACCTGGACCGGCGCGGCTTCGAGCGCCTGCTCGGCGAGGGCGCGCACGGAAGTTTCGATTCCGCGATCGGGCTCGCGGTGCGCCGCTGGTGCGCTCCCGCGCTCGACTTGCCCGCCCATGTCAGCCCGGATGTCTACCTGCGTCATCGCGCCCGGCTCGGCGCCAGGGAGGTCGCCGCGCGACTGCTGCGTGCCACCGGCGTGACCCGGTGGTACCTGGACACCGGAATCGGCGGCGGCACGGCGGATTTCGCCGCCTTGGTGGACGGCGAGGTACGCGAGGTGATCCGGTTGGAGGAGGTGGCCGAGCGGGTCGTTGCCCAGGTCGGCGCGGTGTCCGGGGTCTACGAGCGGATCGAGGCGGAACTGCGCGCACGGGCCGCCCATGCCGTTGGATTGAAGACGATCGTCGCCTACCGGTGCGGTCTGGACTTCCCGGTGCGGGATCACCCGCCGACCAGCTTCGCGCCCGAACACCGGCTCACCGATCCGCACGTGCTCGGCTGGCTGGTCGGTCTCGGGGCGCGGATCGGCGCCGAGTTCGGTCTGCCCCTGCAATTCCACACCGGGTTCGGCGACCCCGATCTGCGCCTCCGGCACAGTGACCCGCTGCTGCTCACCGATTTCCTGCGCCGGACCGCGGGCACCGGGCTGTCGGTGATGCTGCTGCACTGCTGGCCCTTCCATCGCCATGCCGCCTACCTCGCGCACGTCTTCGATCACGTCCACATGGATCTCGGCCTGACCATTCCCTACGTCGGACAGCGGGCCGGAGCCGTGCTCGCCGAGACGCTGGAACTCGCCCCGTTCCGCGCGCTGTGCTACTCCTCGGACGGCTACGGGCTCCCGGAATTGCACTACCTCGGCGCCCTGCTCTGGCGGCGCGGGCTGGGCAAGCTCATCGACGAGTGGATCGCCGACGACGCGATCACCACCGCCGACGCCGAAGTGCTGGTCAACGCCATCGCCCACGGGAATGCCGAGCGCGTCTACCGGGCACGATTCGAACACCCCGTGGGCTGACCCTCCACCGTCCCGGTCGGTCGGATATTCGGGTGCGCCGGGTGCCGCCGATACCTACCGTTGACAGTGAAGACCAACGGAAGGATCGAGACCATGTTTCCCGTCGAGCTGCGCGGCACCAAGGCGCAGACGCTCATGTGGGCCCACGAGCACGAGGTCGAGCAGTCCGCGCTCCGGCAACTGCGCAACATCGCCGCGCTGAAATGGGTCCACGGCGTCCGCGTGATGCCTGACGTGCACCTCGGCAAGGGGGCCACGGTCGGATCGGTGATCGCGATGAAGGACGCGGTGTCGCCCGCCGCGGTCGGCGTGGACATCGGCTGCGGCATGGAGAGCGTGCGCACCGACCTCACCGCCGCGGATCTGCCCGACAACCTGCGGTCGCTGCGGTCGCGGATCGAGGCGGCGGTGCCCGTCGGCTTCCAGGCCCATCACGACGCCGTGGACGTCACCCGGCTCGGCTCCCAGGTCGCCGGGCTCGGCGCGAGCACTGCGACGCTGCGGGCGGGTTGGGAGCGTTTCTGGGGTTCGTTCGGCACGCTGGACGCCCGGGTACAGCCGCGCGAGTCCAAGGCGCGCAAGCAGATGGGCACGCTCGGCGGCGGCAACCACTTCATCGAGGTCTGCCTGGATCAGGAGCAGCGGGTGTGGATCCTGCTGCACTCCGGCAGCCGCAACATCGGCAAGGAACTCGCCGAGCGGCACATGGCGATCGCGCGCACGCTGCCGCACAACATCGATCTGCCCGACCGCGACCTGGCGGTCTTCGTCTCCGGCACGCCGGAGATGGAGGCCTACCGCCGCGACCTCACCTGGGCGCAGGAGTACGCGGCGCGCAACCGCGCGGTGATGCTCGCCCTGGTCTGCCGTGCGGTCGCCGCCGAATTCGCCGAGCGGGGAGTGCGTTTCGAACAGCCCATCAGCTGCCACCACAATTATGTGGCGGAGGAGCTGATCGACGGCGTGCCGATGCTGGTCACCCGCAAGGGCGCCGTGCGCGCGGGCGCAGGTGATCTCGCGCTGATCCCCGGCTCGATGGGTACTCGCTCCTACGTGGTGCGCGGCAAGGGGAATCCGGCCTCGTTCCAGTCGGCTTCGCACGGCGCGGGACGGCGGATGAGCCGCAACGCGGCCAAGAAGCAGTTCACCGTGGCCGATCTCATCGCCCAGACCGAGGGCGTCGAGTCACGCAAGGACGCGGGCGTGGTGGACGAGATCCCGGCCGCGTACAAGGACATCGACGCGGTCATCGAGGCACAGCGCGACCTGGTCGACGTGGTCGCGACGCTGCGTCAGGTGCTCTGCGTGAAGGGCTGACCGTCGCGGTCTGGATCCGCCGGCCGCTTCCTGGATACCATCGGGTATGCCTTGGCGGCCGTCCTTCTTCGCCCCCGCTCCGGGTTCCGACCCGGCAGCGGGGCCGCCGGAGATTCCCGGCGTGCGCCGGTCGGAGGTGACCGCCCGCGGCGTGCGTTTTCACGTCACCGAGGCGGGTCCGGCGGACGGACGCCCGGTGCTCGCGCTGCACGGCTGGCCCGAGCATCATTACGCCTACCGTCACCTGCTCGCCGATCCACCGGACGGGTTGCGGATCATCGCGCCCGATCTGCCCGGGTACGGCTGGTCGGGTCCCGCCCCACACCGGTGGGCCAAGGACGACGTCGCCTCCGACCTGCTCGCGTTGCT
Source organism: Nocardia gamkensis NBRC 108242 (assembly GCF_001612985.1). Taxonomy (GTDB): domain Bacteria; phylum Actinomycetota; class Actinomycetes; order Mycobacteriales; family Mycobacteriaceae; genus Nocardia; species Nocardia gamkensis. The sequence continues at coordinate 46,431 of NZ_BDBM01000058.1, forward strand.
GGACGCGCTCGGCCTGGACCACGTCCTGCTGGCCGGCCACGACTGGGGCGGCTACATCGCCCACCTGCTCGTGCTGCGCGAGCCGGAGCGCTTCGACGCGCTGCTGGCGCTCAACATCGCCCACCCTTGGCAGACGCCGCGCGATTTCCTCCCGCACGCGTGGCGGTTCCTGCTCTACCAGCCCGCCGTCGCGGCGTTCGGCACCTACCTGCACCGGCATACCCGCTTCTTGGAGCAGTTCGTCTTCGCCGGCGCCGTACGCCATCGCGAGGCGTTCGGACCCGAGGTGATCCGGGCCTACGCGGACCGCTTCCGCGACCCCGTCTGTGCCCGCACGGCGACCGACACCTACCGCACCTTCCTGCTGCGCGAAGTCCCCCGATCGGCCGGGCGCGGCGAACAACGCCGAGCGCGGGTGCCGATCCTGGCCCTGTTCGGCGTCGAGGACGCGGCGATCCATCCGTCGCTCGCCTCCGCCGAAACCGCCCGCGCCGACGACTACCGGCTCGAACTGGTCCGCGACTGCGGCCACTTCATCATCGAGGAACGCCCGGACCTGGTCCGGGCCCGGCTGGCCGAGCTGGCGGCGGCGACCGCGCGTCCCGCTTGAGGTGCGACCGGCGGCGAGCCGGGCGCCGCGACCGCGTGGGAAGGATGCTCCCCCGGCGACTATGTGAAACTCGTGACAGAGCTGCGAGACCGCAGGTGACGACGGCATAGGAGAAACCTGCATGGTGCGCATCGGGGTCACCGGGCATACGAACTTCACGCCTGCCACCGAGCCGCTGGTGTCCGCCGTGATCGGCGAACTTCTCGCCGCGTATGCCGCCCCCGACCTGGTCGGCGTGAGCTGCCTCGCCCGCGGCGCCGACTCGATGTTCGCGAAAGCCGTCCTGGATGCCGGCGGACAGCTGGAAGTGGTGTTGCCGTCGCGGAACTACCGGGAAGCGCAGGTGCGGCCCGACCAGGCCGACCTTTTCGACGAACTGGTCGATCGCGCGGCGGCGGTACGGGTGATGGACTTCGACGACGCGGGGCTCGAGGCCTACGAAGCGGCGAACGAGACGATGCTGGCATCGTGTGATCGGCTGATCGCGGTGTGGGACGGCGCGGCCGGGCAGAGCGGCGGCACCGGATCCGTGGTCGCGCTCGCTCGCCGGCGTGACGTGCCGGTCGAGATCGTGTGGCCGGAAGGCGCCGCCCGGCTGACCCGGTAGTCGGCTAGCCCGGTGTGGCGGCGGTCGGGCGCGCGGCCACCTGTCGGAGTCGTCGGGCACGATGGAGCGCATGACCACGGCCACCGGCGCGTCTTCGATCGACCTCACCGCCCCCGACCTGCGCGAGCACGCCGAACAGCTGCTGCGCGAGCTGGCCGGTGCGGGCGCTCGGCTGCGGGAGGACCAGTGGACCGCGATCGAGGCGCTCGTCGTACAGCGGCGCAGGGCGCTGGTCGTGCAGCGCACCGGCTGGGGAAAGTCGGCGGTGTACTTCATCGCCGCGAAGCTGCTGCGCAGGGCGGGGCGCGGGCCGACGGTGATCGTGTCGCCGCTGCTCGCGCTGATGCGCAACCAGGTGGCGGCGGCGCAGCGCGCGGGGGTGGTCGCGGCGACCATCAACTCCGGCAACGTCACCGAGTGGGACGAGATCCACGCCGACGTCGCCGCGGGCGCGGTCGACGTGCTGCTGGTCAGCCCGGAGCGGTTGAACAACCCGGACTTCCGCGATCAGGTCCTGCCCCGGCTCGCCGCCGACGCCGGGCTGGTGGTGATCGACGAAGCGCACTGCGTCTCGGACTGGGGCCACGACTTCCGGCCGGATTACCGGCGCATCCGGACGCTGATCGCCGACCTCGGCTCCGACGTCCCGGTACTCGCGACCACCGCGACCGCCAACGATCGTGTGGTCACCGACGTCGCCACCCAGATCGGCACCGACACGCTGGTGCTGCGCGGCACGCTGGATCGCGAATCGCTCCACCTGTCGGTGGTCCGCTTCGACGACGCCGTGGAACGCACCGCCTGGCTCAGCGGCCATCTGCACCGGCTGCCCGGCTCCGGCATCGTCTACACGCTCACCGTCGCCGCCGCGCACGATCTCGCCGACGTCCTGAACTCGCACGGTCACACCGTCGCCGCCTACACCGGGCAGACCGACCCCGCAGAACGCGAGGCTCTGGAGGCGGCGCTGCTGAACAACGAGGTGAAGGCGCTCATCGCCACCTCCGCGCTGGGCATGGGCTTCGACAAACCCGACCTCGGGTTCGTGGTGCACGTCGGCGCGCCGTCCTCACCCATCGCCTACTACCAGCAGGTAGGACGCGCCGGGCGCGGTACCGACCGGGCCGAGGTGATCCTGCTCCCCGGCCCCGAGGACGCGCGCATCTGGAGTTACTTCGCCTCCGTCGCCTTCCCCCGTGAGCACATCGTGCGCGCCGTGCTCGACGCGCTGGACTCCGACCGCGCGTTGTCCACCGCGGCATTGGAGCCGCTGGTGGAGCTGAATCGCTCCCGGCTGGAGATGGTGCTGAAGGTGCTCGACGTGGACGGTGCGGTGCGCCGCGTGCGCGGCGGCTGGATCGCCACCGGCCGTCCGTGGACCTACGACACCGAGCGCTACGAGCGCCTGTCCATCGCCCGCGAGGCCGAACAGCGGGCCATGATCGACTACCAATCCACCACCGATTGCCGGATGGAATTCCTGCGCCGCCAGCTCGACGACCCGGGACTGTCCGCCGACGCGGCGGATTCGCCCGGCTGCGGCCGCTGCGACAACTGCACCGGCAGCCGCCCCGACCGCACCGTCGCCGCCGACGCGGTGGCCGCCACCAAGGCCCGGCTCGACCGCCCAGGCATCGATCTCGCGCCCCGCAAACAGTGGCCCACCGGCATGGCCAAGCTGGGAATCCCGTTGTCCGGCAAGATCGCCGGCGGCGCCGAGACCGGCCGCGTCCTCGGCAGGCTGACCGACCTGGGCTGGGGGCAGCGACTGCGCGCGCTGCTCGACGGCCCGGACGATCCGGTCCCCGACGCGGTCTTCGACGCCTGCGTCGCCGTGCTGCGCGAATGGGATTGGGCCACCCGCCCGAGGTCGGTGCTCGCCCTGGAATCCCCGCGCTATCCCGTGCTCACCGCCACCCTCGCCGCCCGGCTGGCCGAGGTCGGCCGCCTGCGGGACCTCGGCACCCTGCCCACCCGCCCCGACCGCCCACCCGTCTCGGCGGCCAACTCAGCACACCGCGTAGCCGGACTGTTCGACTCCTGGGAGATCCCCGACCTCACCGACGTGCCGGGCCCGATCCTGCTGGTCGACACCATCACCGACACCGGCTGGACCTTCACCGTCGCCGCTCACGCACTCCGAGCGGCCGGCGCCGACGCCATCCTCCCGTTCGCCCTGGCCACGCCGACATAGTCTGCGGACTTGGGCCGGTCTCCTACCTCCCCCACAGAGAGGGTCGCCCGCGCCGTCGAATTGTTCGCCACATATACGCTACGAAGCCCAGCGGCAATCCCACCGACGTAACGGCGGCACATCGAGGTGGCACGGCTACCGTCCTACGCGCCCCGCACCGGGGTGCTGTCCATCGTGGTCGGCGTCTTCTGCTTCCGCACGGCTACCGTCCTACGCGCCCCGCTCACCCCGACTCCCGGTTTCGAGCGAAGCGAGACCGAGCATTGCGCCGTTCGCGGCCCGGCTCGCGTTTGCGCGGCCGTCGCGTAGG
>NZ_BDBM01000059.1 GCF_001612985.1 Nocardia gamkensis NBRC 108242
CCCACGTCGAGCGAAGCACCGAGCTCTTTTCCCGAGATCTTGGCGTGCGCGATGAGCAGGGGCGGATGTCTATCGAGAGGCTCGTCGACAGCGTTCGCGACCGTGCTGCCCGGGATCCCAAATTCGAACTCAGCTACAGCGAGAGGGATCTCAACGCGCTGATCGAGCACGGACGTCGACTGGGACTCGATGATCGCGGCATCGCCGACCTCATCCATATCGGTTCCCGTATCGCGAAGCCCATCACCCCTGATCTGCTCGCCCAGAACATGGAAAATTGGGCCAACGTGGTTTCCGATCGCGGCTACCCGTACCGCTTCGATGACGCCGGTCGCTTCAACGCGTTCGCCAGGGATCTCGATCGGATCCTCCACGATGCCGGATTCGGTGACCACGGTGTCTTCGTTCAAGGATCGGCGCTGCGGAGTCCCCAGGCCAACGACGTCGACATCGCTGTCGTCATCGACCGTGACAGGTTTCATGAAATTCTCGTGGAGCGCTACGACGGACGAATAGCGACCAAGGCCACCGATGCGGCACCGCCCGGGGCTCTGACCCTGAGAGGGCTCACGCGGTCCGAACTCCAGGAGCTGGCCCAGAAGATCCACCAAAATCCGAAGGCTTACAATAATCAGGCGCATACATTCGCCAACGCTGTACGAAAAGGCGTGATCCGATCAACTCACGATATTTCGAAACCACTCAAGGCGGCTGGCAAGGAGATCCAGAGCAAATATCCGGAGCTGAACATCGAGGATATTTCACTGATCGTCCCTGGCAGCGACTTCGATTCCAGTCCCGAGTTACCCGTCGTCGAAACTACTGACAAGGATCGCGCGCAAGAATTTACTCGCCAACTACACGCCGCGCGGGAATTCGAATTCCAGAGCGACCGGATCGACGGCCAACGCGGGAAGTTGCTGGCGGAGCTGGACCCGCATATGCGGGAAGTCGTGCAGCTGTCGAGAGATCTCGCCGAGATGAATCGAGTGCAGAGCGCGGCGGAGTCGCTAGGACATATCCAGGCTCGCGATGCGCTCGATCGGATCCGGGAAGCGCTCGAACGGGGTGCGCCGCTGACCGATGTGAGTAAAAACATCGCACTTGCGAGGGACCGCTTGGCTACAGTGCAGCAACTCGAACTCCATAGCAGCCTCGACGCGCTGCGTGAACTTCAGTTAGGCGAGCACACGCAAGTTGTCGGGCAGATCCTCGAACTCGACGTGCTCGAGCGCAACCTCGCGACCACGACCCGGCTGGAGATCACCGAGCGACAACTCGTCGAGGTAGCCGCCCGGGAAGTACTGGAATTCCGTGACCAGCATCCAGACCTGCGTACCCCTTCCCTCCAGCACGACCTGCACAATGCACGCGAATACTCGCAGGCCCTTGCTCGCGGCCGGGCTCGGGAGCTCGGTGAGGTGACGCGGCATTTCGAGGCAATACAGCGTGCTATCCGGCAGGAGCAGACAATAGAGGCTCGCCGGATCGAATCATTGGGTCTGGATCCAGCGCATCGGCGACTGGTTGGCCAGGCGCTCGATGCCGACCGCGCCCGCACATTGGGCAAAGCAGCGGATACGTTGGGCAAGGAAATTGTGCGACATCACCATAACGAGATCGTTGGACCGAGTAGAGTTCTGCAATTGAGCCAGGATCAGGCAAGGCGCTTGGATATACAGACTTATTCGCTGTGTCTGGACCTCACACCGACGAATTACGATCATGCAAGGGGCGTGTACGTGTACGAGCCGCCAGGGCGACCTCCCGTCCATGTCCTCCATGATTCGATGGAGCGTCGGTACGCGCAGGCTGTCAGAGCCATACAAGGCGGACTTTCCCCGCAATTGGTCGAGGCTGATTTCCTACGGTCGATCGGGCACGCTACGGCAGCGGAGGAAGCTGTCCGCGAGCGCCCCGAGAATTCACCGCGAGTCAGAGCACGGGCGCTCGAACTCGAACGTGCGCGGCAGCTCCGTGCCGAACGCGACCGTTGAACGTGGCGCGATATGCTATAGCAGAGGCGACTATGGTGTTCCTATGATGGAGTGGCTGACATCGATCGATGCCGAGCGGCGCAAAGTGAACCTCCTGAAGCGGCAACTGACACTCATCCTCCATGGCCCGCTCGACCAAGTTCACCTCGACCTGTTGCGCGACAACCTCGGCCTGTCCTCAACCGGCTCCACCACCGACCCGGTCGGCACCCGGTTCGGACAGCGCCTCCAATATCACCCGCAATATCAGACGATTACAGCGATGGTGCTGACCTTACTGCGCACTGACATCAACGAATGGACCGTTACGCTCGACGCCATACCGCGCACCGACTTCTCCGAATGGAAGCGCCTCGCCGAAATGAGTGCCCAGGAAGTAGGACTCACCATCGCCGAACGACAGCTGCCGTCGTCGACGCCCCTCTCCGATATCGGTGATCCGGCGCCGACGGCTCGCATCGACCAATCCACCGATGAACTGTCAACGGCTGGTGCCGCGCTTGCTGCCGCCCCGCATCCGATGCCGACCCCACTGCTGGATCTCAGCACAATATCGCCTACCAGCCCCTCGAGTGAGTGGGCCGACTCGCCTGAATACGACGCCGACCTCATGGATAGAACGATTCGGCAGCTCGAAGCCGTGCCACCGTACACTCCACTGCAGCCACCAGTCCATCGATCGGAATTGGCGGATACAGAGCTGGTCCAACTCGTCACCGGACTTCGCAATCTGATTTGGTCGTGGCGAATGGATGACCTGATGACCATCAGCGCACGAGCCGGATTCTGGTCGATAGAAAGACACGAAACCGATCGGGTCGTATTCACCAGCAGATATGTGGCCGGTGAGTGTTATGTGGACGGAAATGCCCGCGACGTCCATTCCATAGACCTGCCGGTCGCGACCGTGTCCGATAGCGACGACTGCCGAACACCGTCGAGCGATACCTTCACCCGAATGACTGCGGTACTCATCGAAACCTACGGCGAACCCACCGCGCGTTCCTGGGGAATGACTCCGCAGATCCAATGGACCGGAACGGAAAATTCACTAGCACTCGCCTACCGACACCCTACCGTCCGGATCATCGTGCGCCTCAACCTCGGAATCACTACGATCCATGGAGAAGCCGAAAGCGCTCGCCGCAAGCGAAACGTGGAGCGGGACTAGTATCGACCAATTCGCTCCCGCCGAGTGGCCGGCGTACGCCATCGGGTCCAGCCACATCTATTGCATCGAACCAAGGATGATCATGGCCATTACCTCGTACCACGGAACTTTCTATACCGAGAGCCCGGAAATCATCGAACAGATACTGAGATCGTGGCTGTCGAAGAACGATCTGCAGATGAAGCCGCATCGCGGGTTCCAGATGCACTACGAGACCGACGGATTCGAACTCTACTGTTACGATGCCGGCGGCCCGGAAGCGCCTTTCTACTTCCTTCTCGAGGGCCGCATCGAGGACGCACCCGATACTGCTACTACTCGGCTTCGAGACCTTGCAGATCTCTCCAGGAACGCAGGTCTCGAATTCAGTATCGACTACGAACAAGTCGATACCGAGGGAAACCCTCTGAGCGCCGAAGAGACGATCAGCTGATCAGGGCAGAGGTTCAACTCCCCAGCAGACCGCGTCCCCAGCAGACCGCGAACGAGGGCCCGGGGAGCTACGTGATGAACGCCCGAACAGGAGTAATGACCGCCGACACGCGCCTCGCGCAGGGCCCGCAGCCGTCGGCTGCCCTACCGGCGCCTGTCGGACGCTTGCCCTGCGATGCAGCACGGACCCGCTGAATGTCGGTGGCTCTTGCTAGCTTTCGTTTCGTTCTGATCTGACGAAAACAGGCGAGGCGCTATGACAATCGGGGGAACCACCTATCTCGAACTGTCCGAGGACAGTGGTACCGCGCACAAGTTCTACGAGGTGATCGTCGCGGGCACGCAAGTGAGTGTCCGTTTCGGCCGCATCGGCGAGCAGGGGCAGACGAAGGTCAGTTCGTTCGCCACCGAGGAGAAGGCGCAGGCGGCCGCTGCGAAGAAGGTGGGCGAGAAGGTGCGGAAGGGCTATGCGCCCGCCGTGATGGGGGCGCGGGGCAGACGTCCGGTGACGAGGCGGGCGATCAGCAGCGGTCGCTCGACCGCGATGGCCGCGCCCGTGCTGTGGAGTTTCGACTCCGGCGCCGCCGCCTTCGGCATCTTCGTCGACGAGCGCCGCTGCTGGGTGGGCAACGAGAGCGGTGACGTGTTCACCCTGACCCCGGAGGGCGTGGTCACCGGCCGGTACCGCCTGCCGGACGCCGTCAAATGTATTGTGGCCGACGACTTCTGGATCTACGCCGGATGCGACGACGGCCGCGTCTACGACTTGTCGGGCAAGGTGCCGCGGGCGGCCTACGATATCGCGGCCGATGTCGACATCTACTGGCTCGACATCCACGACGGCATCCTCGGCGTCTCCGACCGCCAAGGCGGCATCACCGTGATCGATTACGAGGAAGAGTCGCTGTGGACCCGGCGCAGCACCGGCAATTCGGGCTGGATGGTGCGCATCGACGCGCACGGTGTCTACCACGGACATTCCGCGGGCGTCACCAAATACGACCTGGACAGCGGGAATCCCCTGTGGCAAGCGGCCACCGGAGGAGACGTCCTGTTCGGCTGGCAGGAATCCGACGCCGTCTACGCGGGCACCTCCCGCAACCAGGTCCGCATGGTGGCCAAGAACGGCCGCGCCGAGCACATCTACCAGTGCGATGCCGCGGTCTTCTCCTGCGCCACCTCGCCGGACGGCCGTTACGTCTTCGCCGGTGACAACTACTCCTCGGTGTACTGCTTCGACGCCGCGGGGAACCGCGTGTGGAAGCTGGCCACCGGCTGCGGTTCGGCCTATTCCATGCAGTATCACGACGAGAAGCTGTACCTCGTCACCACGACCGGCACGCTGGCCTGTCTCGACGTCGGCGACGCCGCCATCCGCGATGCCGAGCAGGGCGTGCTGCCGCAGACGGTGTCGGTGAAAGCCCCCGAGATCTCAGCGGTGGTGCCCAGCGACACCGTCGAAATCACTTCCGACGCGGGCACCGGCGTCATCGTGGAATGCGTGAGCCACGGCAGTTCCCTGCGCGTGCGTGTCGTCTCCCCCGGATTCCACCAGGGATGGAATGTGCAGTTTCCCAAAGACATTCGCCGTGCCGGTGCCCGCTACGTGGTCGACGGCATCGCCGAGTCGGCACGCGGCGGCTTCTACCGCGTCCGCGGCGACATCCGCCGGCTGTCCTGATCGCACCCACCAGGTCTTCGAGAGAGCGTTCTTCGCACATCGTGTGCGGAGAACGTCTCCGCTGGGACCTCGGCTTCCCGCGGGCTCGGCAGAGTGGCTCGCTGATCGGCCTTGCGGCGAACGCGAGATTGCCCGGACACGAGCGAGGGCTCCCGACCGGGCAGCACTTGGTTGCAGAAGACGCTCGGCCCGGCGGTTCCGGCGGCTGTGCAGCCACTGCGGCTCGCCGACGACGCGGACCCGAAGTTGATCGCGCGTGTGGCGCCGGCAGTTGCTCGGTCCCGAGGTGACCGCCACCGGGCCCGGTCAGCGCATCGCGCCCGTGACGTCCCCCAGGCCGGAAGACCGGTTACCGAGCATCGTGCCGTTCGTCTCGCGTGACGGACCGAGCCGGGGATGCCGCGCCCGGCTGCGTTCCCGCGCGGGGACCGACGGGCGAACGGCTCGTGGCCTATCGCCCAGGCTGGGCGTGCCCGACGATCCTCGCGCAGGCGAGCGCTCCCCCGGCCTGCGCATTCGACCGCACACACCCCTGATCTGCCGATTCGTCGGCGGAACGCCACGCCCGGTGGGAAGGTGGATGCACGGCAGGTGTCAGCAAAGGAGCGAGACACATGGTGGACAAGACCAACGGAGCTGCCGCGGGCAACGGCGGCGTGGTGACCGCGGACCGGCCCGAGCAGATCCGCAACGTCGTCCTGGTCGGGCACAGCGGGTCGGGCAAGACCACGCTCGTCGACGCCATGGCGCTCACCGCGCGGGCGGTCAACCGCGCCGGACGGGTGGAGGACGGCACCTCGCTGTCGGACTACGACGAGATCGAGCATCGCCAGCACCGGTCGGTGCAGCTGTCGGTCGTGCCGGTGGCATGGGCCGGGATGAAGGTCAACTTGGTCGACACCCCCGGATACGCGGACTTCGTGGGCGAGCTGCGGGCGGGGCTGCGGGCGGCCGACGCGGCGCTGTTCGTCATCTCGGCGGCCGAGGGCGCGGACGGAATCGCGGGCGCGACCAGGGCGCTGTGGGAGGAGTGCGCCGCCGTCGGGATGCCGCGCGCGATCGTGATCACCCACCTGGACACGGCGCGCGACGAGTTCGACGTGATGACCGAGACCTGCCGGACGGTGCTGGGCGGCGGATCGTCGGAGAATATCCTGCCCCTGCATCTGCCCGTCTACGGGCCGAAGAATCCGGACGGCCACCGGCCGGTCACCGGCATGGTGGAGCTGTTGCCACACTGCGTGGGCGACTACTCCTCCGGGGAGGAGGTGCAGGGCGACCCTTCGCCCGATCAGGTAACCGCTCTGGAGGAAGCGCGCAACCGCCTCATCGAAGGCATCATCGCGGAGAGCGAAGACGAGAGCCTGATGGAGCGCTACCTCGAGGGCGAGGAGATCAGCCTGGCGACCCTTGTCGCCGACCTGGAACGTGCGGTGGCTCGCGCCAGCTTCCATCCGGTGCTGTTCGCCGCGCCCGCGCCGGAGGGGGCCAAGCAAGGCCTCGGCACAGTGGAGCTGCTCGAGTTGATCACCGGCGGCTTTCCGACACCGGCCGAGCACGCCATCACCGCCAGCAACGGCGCCGAACCGCATCCGCTGCGCTGCGACCCGGACGGAGAGCTGGCCGCGGAGGTAATCCGCACCGCATCCGACCCGTACGTCGGGCGGGTCTGCATGGTCCGCGTCTTCTCCGGCACCTTGCATGCCGACGATACGGTGCACGTCAGCGGACACGGCCTGGAGGATCGGGGCCACGAGAGCCACGAGCTGGACGAGCGAGTCGGCGCGATCTCGGCACCCTTCGGCAAGCAGCAACGCCCGCTGCGGCAGGCGATCGCGGGCGACATCGCCTACGTCACCAAACTAGGGCACGCCGAAACCGGCGACACGCTGTCGTCCACCGACAGCCCCCTGCGGATCGAGCCGTGGCCGATGCCGGACCCGCTGCTGCCCATCGCCATTCGCGCGCACAGCAAAACCGACGAGGACAAGCTGTCCCAAAGCCTTGCCCGCCTGGCCGCCGAAGATCCGGCACTGCGACTCGAGCACAACGCGCAGACCCATCAGCTGGTGCTCTGGTGTCTCGGCGAAGCGCATCGCGACGTCGCCCTGGAACGGTTGCGGACCCGGTTCGGCGTGCAGGTCGACGTGACCGATCACCAGGTGGCGTTGCGGGAGACGTTCGCGGGCAAGGCCACCGGACGCGGCAGGCACGTCAAACAGTCCGGCGGGCACGGGCAGTACGCGGTGTGCGAGATCGAGGTCGAACCGCTGCCCGAAGGGGCAGGGATCGAGTTCGTGGACAAAGTGGTCGGTGGAGTTGTTCCGCGCCAGTTCATTCCGTCGGTGGAAAAGGGCGTTCGAGCGCAGGCCTCCCGTGGGTTGACCGCCGGATATCCCCTGGTGGACGTGCGCGTCACCCTGTTCGACGGCAAAGCCCACTCCGTCGACTCCTCCGACGCCGCGTTCCAGACCGCGGGCGCCCTCGCCCTGCGCGAGGCAGCGGCGACCGCGGGGATCAGAGTGCTGGAGCCGCTCGCCGAAGTCTGGGTCCTTGTCTCCGACGACTACGTCGGCCCGGTCCTCAGCGACCTGTCCAGCCGCCGCGGCCGCGTCCTCGGTACCGAGCCGCACGGCACCGGCCGCACCCGCGTCCACGCCGAGGTCCCCGAACTCGAACTCAGCCGCTACGCCATCGATCTGCGCTCGATCTCGCACGGCACCGGAGATTTCACCCGCGCCTATGCCCGCCACGAACCGATGCCCAATCAGATCGCCGCGTCGATGCGCGGGGAAAAGGCACGTGCGTAACCACATCGAGCCGCCTTCCCACTGGCTGTTGATCTCGGGCTGCCGGGTACAGTTGGGCTCGTATTCGAGCCTTGGTAGGTGGAGAAATGGAAAAGGACCCCGCGCGTTGCGTCGTGCTGGTGCCGGTGCACGACTACATCGAACCCGGTTGCTCAGAGGGGCTGGCGGAACTCGAACGGCGCGGCTACCCGGTTTGGCGCGTCTACGGTTGCTCCGCGATCGATCAGGCCCGCAGCCAAATCGCCACCGACGCTTTGGCGCAAGGTTTCGAAGAGTTGATGTGGATCGACGCGGATGTGCGCTTCGATCCCGATGCGGTAAGTATGCTGCGGTCCCACGATCTGCCGGTGGTCTGCGGTATCTACGCCAAGAAGATGACGCGCGAACTGGTCTGCAGTCTGCTACCCGGTACCGAGAAGATAATCTTCGGCGATGGCGGCGGCACAGTGGAGATCCGTTACGCAGCCGGCGGATTCCTGCTCACCAAACGCGGCGTTTACGAGACGATCGCGGAGAAAGAGGAACTGCCTGTCTGCAACTTGCAGTTCGGGCGCGCCAACGTGCCGTACTTCTTGCCGATGATCGTCCCGGATGGCGAGAACCAATGGTATCTGGGTGAAGATTACGCGTTCTCCGAACGTGCTCGACGCAGTGGCTTCAGCATCTACGCCGACACTCGTATCCGTCTGGAGCACATCGGCAAGTACGGATTCACGTGGGAAGACGCAGGTAGCGGCAAATACCGCTACAGCAGTTACGAGTTCAGTTTCAGGCAACGGGCTACGGATGCTGATGCGGAGGAAGCCGTCGAGCAGTCCCACTGACGGAAGCTCAGCAGATCAGGCCGTGCCCTCCGGAGAGGGTGAGCCGTCAGCATGCACGAGATCGCTGGAAGCGGCTGAAAACAAGCTGATCGAGGACTGTTGGCGCGGCACCCCGAAGCGTTGCGCCGTCTGCAGAACAGATGCGCCGTCGGCGTCACCGAGAACTCGGGCCAGGCCGGGGCGCGGAGCGGATACACCCACCGCTGGGGCCGATCGCAGCCTGTTCGACAGCGCCTGTTTCCACGCGGGCACCCGATCGTATTGATGCACGATCGGATACGGCATCCCTGTGGAGGTGTGTACACACTCCCCGATCAAGGTCGGCTCGGGCTCCAAGAGAAATGGGCGCAAAGCGCCGAGCTTGCCCGGGTCCGCAAATGTGCCTGCTTGACAGGCAAACCCCTCCTCGGACGTCACGAATTGCACGGCCGACCGATACGGCTCCATATCGAGCAACAGGTTGTACCCGCTCTGATCGGCGATCGACACCCCGGACGACGCCGCGACCAAGGAGATGGCCAAGCACAAATCCGCCATCACCCCCGCCTCCCCAGCGATGACCCCGACGTTGCAGACCGCTTTCGACCACAGGCGCTGCACATGTGCCGGAAAACTTCGTTGCAGATTGGCCCGGTTCCACTCTTCGTCGGAATACCGCACCCCCTCGCTGACAGCGAGAAAGGGGCATCGCAAGCGGGCTTCCAACCACGTGATCGGGTCCGACTGGAAGTACACATCGCGCACATCGGTGACGATCGCGAATCGGAGCGAAGACGCGAACATACGCAGCACATGGGCGATATCTTCGAATCGCCCGTTGTACACGCTGTCCCGAGGCGGCATCCGGACCGCATACAAACCCAGCGCGTCCAGATGTTCGGCTATGGCGTCGCCGCGGTCGTCGCGGTCGTACACGATGACCGCGCCCACACCGGCGAAACCGCTCGCGACCAGGCTCCTGGCCCACGGCTCGACAGCGGGCCACTCGTAACCCGCTGCCGCTCCGATGACGATGTCCTTTTTCGTAGCCACGCCTTCGGCCCGCTCAGGTCTGTTGCGGTGGCGGTGGCGCCACAGGGGGCGGAGCCGTCGGCTGGGCCTGGCTCACGGTCGGCGGCGGTGCCGCCGTAGTCCCCAGATCGGCATTGCCGGTATCCAAACCGGTCGGATGCAGGTAACCCGCGAAGTCACCGTACTTTTCTTTCAGTGGAGGGTTATTGGGGTCGAGGGGAACGAGATGACCGCCGTCGAGAACGAACAGTTTGTTGTGCTCCTCATCCCTGACGACCAGGGCGCTGTGCCGCTCCCATTGGAGAATATCGCCCGTTTTCAGCTCGCCGGGACCGTTGACCACCGCAGGCGGATGATCCGCCGTCAACTCGCCCGCAGTTCCCTTATACGCGGACATCGCGTCGAGGGCGACGTTCTGCACCTGCTTCTGCAAGGCTTCTGCCACCGGTGGGGACGCCTTCACATTCGTATTGTCGATGGGGACGTCGACCGTTGTGCCCGGCGTCGTCACCGCCGGCGGAGCACCCGCGTACACCGGTGCCGTCACGCCGGTAGGAGACGGTTGACCAGTTTGTTGGGTGTTCGCTGTTTGCTGGGCGCGGTTCTGCTCCCGGGCCCGTTCCCGTTCTCGTTCCCGATCTCGCTCCTCACGCGAGTCCCGCTCGTCGTAGCCTCTGTCATCGGCCTGAACGCGAGGCTGCTGAGTCGCTTGACCGAGAGCGTTCATCAGCGCCATCTGCCCCATCAGATCGGACGCATTGCTCCCGGTGTTGGCGGCCGGTGCGGTGGTATTGGCAGTGGGTGCGGTTGTCCCGGTTCCGGTCCCGGTTCCGGTGCCGGTCGGCATCGACGCGGTCACCACGGAACCGAGATCCGTGCTGGACGCGGTGTCGCCGCTACCGGTGCCCAAGGTCGGCTGGGTGCTGTCCACCGAACCGGTGGTGTCCGTACCCGACGTGAGCAGGTCGTCGTATGTGGAACTGAAATCCTGGCTCGTACTGACCGGCTGAGCGGTAGCGGCCGGGGACTGAGATGTCGTCGCAGGAGGCGTGTACGGCGGGGTATACGGGGGTGTGTACGGCTGACTGGTGCTCGTGTGCTGGGTGGCCGAGCTATGACTGGTATTGCCCGACGTGGAACCGGAGCCGGAGTTCGAAGCCGATCCCGATCCCGATCCCGAGCCGGACCCGGAACCCGAGCCCGAACCAGAGCCTGAACTCGAGCCGATCGGAAACGGAAGCTGCGCGGCCCTATCCGCGTACGCGATGACCTGGTCGGTGCAATGCTTCACCGCATCCCGGATCAGACCGTAGAGCGGTGCTTCTTCGGCGACATTCTGGAGGCCGTCTTCCGCGTACATCCGGCCTTGCCCCGGGCCCTGACCCTCGACACCGTCGTTGAGCTTGTCCCATATCTTGTCGTGGGTGTCCTGGATCTTGTTGTACATACTGCGGTAGTACGAATAATTGGTGCGAGAAAGCTCCTCGGTCGTCTGCTCGAACTTGAGGTCCCCACTCTGCCATTGGTCCGCCAGGCCGTTGAGATAGAAGACGGCAGAATTGTATGCTTCTTCGGTGTAGCCGGAACCTTGACCCCGATGTTCGAGTTGCTGAATAAAGGAGTCGGCGAGGTTGTCGTCGCGCCAGTTGTCGTCTTTGCCCTCTTTGGGAGAAACCAGGAATTTGGGCTTCTCCGGCTTCCCGTTGCCCATCTGAGCCATCAGATAGAGCAGCTGAGAATTGGCCACATCGATGAACGCCTTGAGTTCGGGCGATACTTTACCCGGCGGCGTTCTGATTTCCAGCTTGAAATCAGAGATCTTTTTGCCGTCGGTGATATCGTTCTCATCGGCGTCCTGGCCGAGGAACTTTCGCTTGGCGACATCGGCAGGAAGCTCGTTGAACCAGACGATGTTGCCGTCCGCCGGGCGATTGCCGTCCCAGTTGTCGCCGACTTTGTCTTTGACGGCGACCAACTGTCCGTCGTTGGTCAGAACATATTGCCCGACCCCGTCGTCTTCATCGTCCCAGTCATCAGTGGCCGCGCCACCTTCGTGCTTTTTATCGCCGGGCTCGGAAATCGCTTTGATTTCATCGTCATCTTTGTCGTGGAGTTCGAGCCGGGTCTCGCTACCATCACCCCCCTGATCTTCGAATCTGATCTGGTTGGCTCCACTGCCCGTATCGCCGTATCGATCGATGACATTGCCGGTGGGGACATGCTCGATGACCATCTGGCCGTCCCGCATGCCCATGCGGTACTGCTTGTTCGGGGAGTAGAGCCACTCTCCCTCTTTGATTCTCTGTTCCCGATTGAGGATGCCACCCTCGATGTCACCCATCAGTTCCACCCCCGATCACACATGTGATTACGAACTGCTTGTGAACCGGGAACAGCCATTCCAAATCCTCCTACCCGAAATCCTCGACGCCTCGGCCTCAGACCTCCGGGTTCGTCCGTCGCACGTGCACGCCGCCATCGATATCTGTGACCTCGAATGTGTTCCCGGCTGTCGTCGAGTTGTCACCGGTCGTATTGCGGCCATCGCCCACCTGCGTCCAGCCGATGCCCCGCTCGACGCCGTATCGGACCGCGAACACCCGGTACGCGTTGGCCGCCTTGCCGTACTGCGCCTCGAACTCGGCCTCCCATTCGGGATCTCCCTCGGCCCGTGCATACGCGGGAGCGCTGGCGGCGCGGTTGGCGTCACCCAGCCTGCGCAGTTCCTGCGGATCTTGAACAAATTTCTCGACCATATCGACGACTCCATTCCCACCGGCTCCCCCTCATTCTCGGGCATCCCCATCACTGGGGACTGGGGTCGGAGGAATAGCCCGGACACCGGCGTAGCCGTGACAGTCCGGTTCCGCCTAGTTCGCGATCAATGATCTCGAGCGAACTCGGCCTTCTCCATGAGGTTGTAATCGGCCTCGGTAGGCAGCTCCAACGAGTCGGCGAAATGGGGCAATCCGCCTTGATACAGCAACTCGGCGCGGCGGCCTACGCGGGACTTCTGGCGGGCCAGCCGAGCGACGCGCAGAACCTCCTCGGCGAGCCAGCTGTCGGGATGGTCGAGCACTTCGTCACCGAGGTGCAGACCGACGATCATGCCGCTGCGGTCGCAGGCCACGCCGACGGAATAGTCCGGGTTGAACACCTCGTAGACCAGATTGCGCCAATCGGGCGCGGCCTCCACTCCCGCAGCGCCCGGCATATCGAGATCTGTCACGGCATCACTCCTGGGTATCGTCGACCGCACCGGCGAGTCAGGGCTGCGGCCACGGCACCTTCGGCAGGGCCGTTTCCTGGATGGCGATTTTGTGCTGCCGCAGGGCGTCGACAGTGCTGTCCCGAATCGCCGCCATGATGTCGGCGGCGATCTCCTGGCCACTCGCGGCACTCGCGATCGTCCCGGGCGCGATGTACATATCGGTGAGCCTGCCCATCCCGTCCACTTCCGGAATCACTCGGGCACTGGGCGAAGGTCGCCGGGCGCGGATACGGTCGATTCGTTCCAGCATGTCATCGATCGTGTTCACCACGTTCCGACCGGACTGCACCGCCGACACCGTTTCAGGATGCATATCGCGGGGCCAGATGTCCGCCACGATCACCCCTCCTCGGAGAGGTGACGAACCATCTCCGCGGCAACAAGGCACGGGACCGACACCGCTCGAACAAGCACGTCCTGCAGCGAAGCTGTCGGACGTGAACTCGGAACGGCACTCAGCTCTCTACGCATGCCACCTCCACCCGTCAATGCTACGGGGCCATTCTTCTCGGTCCCCGACACACTTCCCATGCCCGGGAAGGCCCGCGTACGCCTGAAACGCAGACAAGTCCACCTGTTCGCGACCGCCGAGGGTCACAGAACAGGTGGACTCGCTGACTACTACTACCGACGAACCGGTGACGGCTTACACGTCGAAGTACAGCTCGAACTCGTACGGGTGCGGCCGCAGGTTCACCGGGGCGATCTCGCCCTCGCGCTTGAGGGTGATCCAGGTCTCGATCAGGTCCTCGGTGAAGACGTTGCCTTCGGTGAGGTAGTCGTGGTCCTGCTCGAGGCGGTCGATGACCGACGCCAGGCTGGTGGGGGCCTGGGGGATGTTCTTGGCCTCCTCCGGCGGGAGCTCGTAGAGGTCCTTGTCGACCGGGGCCAGCGGCTCGATCTTCTTCTTGATGCCGTCCAGGCCCGCCATCAGCATGGCGGCGAAGGCCAGGTACGGGTTGCCCGAGGAGTCCGGTGCGCGGAACTCGATGCGCTTGGCCTTCGGGTTGTTGCCGGTGACCGGGATGCGGACCGCGGCGGAGCGGTTGCGCTGCGAGTACACCAGGTTGATGGGGGCCTCGTAGCCCGGCACCAGACGGTGGTAGGAGTTCACGGTCGGGTTGGTGAACGCCAGCAGCGACGGCGCGTGGTGCAGGATGCCGCCGATGTAGTGGCGGGCGATGTCGGACAGGCCACCGTAGCCGGCCTCGTCGTGGAACAGCGGCTTGCCGTCCTTCCACAGCGACTGGTGCGCGTGCATGCCCGAGCCGTTGTCACCGAAGAGGGGCTTCGGCATGAAGGTGACGGTCTTGCCCTCGGCCCACGCGGTGTTCTTCACGATGTACTTGAACAGCTGCAGGTCGTCGGCCGCGCCGAGCAGGGTGTTGAACCTGTAGTTGATCTCGGCCTGACCGGCGGTGCCGACCTCGTGGTGGCCGCGCTCGAGCTCGAAGCCCGCGTTCTGCAGGTTGGTCGCGATCTTGTCGCGCAGGTCCACGTAGTGGTCGTACGGCGCGACGGGGAAGTAACCGCCCTTGTTGCGCACCTTGTAGCCGCGGTTCAGGGTGCCGTCCGGGTTGAACTCGGCACCGGTGTTCCAGGAACCGGAGACCGATTCGATCTCGTAGAAGGCGCCGTTCATGGACGAGTCGTAGCGGATCGAGTCGAAGATGTAGAACTCCGCCTCGGCGCCGAAGTACGCGGTGTCGGCGATACCGGTGGAGCGCAGGTACTCCTCCGCCTTGCGCGCGATGTTGCGCGGGTCGCGGGAGTAGGCCTCACGGGTGAACGGGTCGTGCACGAAGAAGTTGAGGTTCAGCGTCTTGGCGGCGCGGAACGGGTCGACGCGCGCGGTGGAGAAGTCGGGCAGCAGGAGCATGTCCGACTCGTCGATGGACTGGAACCCACGAACGGAGGAGCCGTCGAACGCTAGCCCTTCCTCGGCGAGGTCGGTGGTGAAGGCCTTCCCCGGGATCGAGAAGTGCTGCTGCACACCGGGCAGGTCGCTGAACCGGATGTCGACGTACTCGATGTCCTCGTCAGCGATGAATTTGATGACCTCGTCGGCCGTGCTGAACGTCACTTGTTCTCCTTACGGATCGGTTCCCAGCCAGTGTCGCTTGCATGGGTTCGTCGCGACCAGACGCTATGGATGCCGTGTTTCCCCGTAGTCAAGGATGTGTTTCGCCGGTGTTACACGTGCGTCTGGCCGCGTGGTGATGACCACCCGGACTCGATTTGCATGGTAGTCCTGCCCCCGCCGACATGCTCGCCGACGCTGAACTCCGCTTATGCGATCCCGGGCGCCGGTCCGGTCGCGCCTATTCTGGGGGCATGGCACGCATCACCGGCTCCTGGCTCTCCGGACCCCCGGCCGACTCCGGCGGCCCGGCAACCCCCGAGTTCCCGGGTGCCGAACTCGGCCTGCCGAAGACCGGGGCGGGCTCGCTGGCCGGTATGGGGCGCCGCATCGCCGCCCTGTTCGTGGACTGGATGATCGCGCTCGGCATCGCGGCGCTGATCGTTCGCGGCAGTTCGGCGTCGAGTGTGACGTTGCTCATCTGGTTCGTCATCGGCGTCGGCGCGGTCACGCTGTTCGGGTTCACGCCGGGGCAGTATTTCCTGCGGTTGCGGACGGTGCGCATCGACGCGGACGCGCCGGTCGGGTTCGTCCGGGCGCTGGCCAGGCAGGTCCTGCTGCTGTTCGTGGTGCCCGCGCTGTTCACCGACGCCGACGGGCGCGGCATGCACGACCGAGCGACCGGCACGGCGCTGGTGCGTTCGCGCTGAGCGCCGGTTTCGGCCGGTAGCGCGAACCCGGCGCGGCTGAAGCGACGATCACAGTCGCAGGATCAGCGGCGGCGGATGGTCCGCTGCACGCCGCGCATCTTGGCGCCCGCGGGCATCGGCCCCTTCGGCAAGGCGGGCCCGCCGCGCGCGCTGAGGGCGGACAACCGGCCTTCGATGAGGTCTATCCGCTTGGTGTCGATGTTGCGCGGCAGCTTGGTGAGGTAGCGCTGCAGGTCCTTGAGCGGAACCTGGCCCTCGTCGTTCCCGATGACGACGTCGTAGATCGGGGTATCGCCGATCAGCCGGGCGGTGCGCTTCTTCTCCTGGGCGAGCAGCGACTTGACCCGTTGCGGGGAGCCTTCGGCGACCAGCACCACGCCGGGCAGGCCGATCACCCGGTGCACCGCGTCCAACTGGGTGGTGGCGGCGATGCCGTTGCTCACCCGCCACTTGCCCTGGAGGTTGTCCAGCACCCAGGCCGCGGCGCCCGCCTGGCCCTCGGCCTTGCGGTAGACGCTCTTCTGCACCCGCCTGCCGAAGATGATGAACGCCACCAGCGCCCCCAGCACCACGCCCAGCGGAACCAGGAACCAGGTCAGCCCGAAGACGAGGCCGATCACGACGAAGACGGCGGTGATGCCGACCAAGGCGCCGATCATCAGCGGCAGCAGCAGCTTGTCTTCCTTGCGCTGCATCTGGAACGCCTGCCACAGCTGTTTGCGGCGTTCTCTCGACTGCTGCTTGCGGGCCGCTTTCGCCGCGGCCTTCGCTTCCTTGGTGGGCTTGCCTGCTGCCATGTCTCTCAGGATAGTGCCCAGGTAGTCGCGGCTTTGCCGTGGGACAGCGGCCTGGTCGGTTCTACCCGCGCCGGGCGATCGGGCCGAGCACCGTGAGATCCAGGTCGCCCGACGCCTCGGTCCAGCCCATCGCGCGTAACTCGACGGGGGTCGCCACCCCGAGGGCGTCGCGCAGGCCGACGACGACCGAGCGGGCGAACTCGACCAGGCTGTTCGGCGCGATGGGCCAGAACAGGGTCCTGGTCCAGTTGTCCGCGTCGCGCCGCACGACGGGCTCGTGCCAGCCCAGTGCGCGTAACTCCTGCGCGGCGAGCTCCGGTATGGGGTTGCTCA
Organism: Nocardia gamkensis NBRC 108242; assembly: GCF_001612985.1. GTDB lineage: Bacteria > Actinomycetota > Actinomycetes > Mycobacteriales > Mycobacteriaceae > Nocardia > Nocardia gamkensis. Next base: position 17,118 of record NZ_BDBM01000059.1, read on the forward strand.
GGTAATGGTTCCCGGCCAGTTCAGCGGACAATTTGATGTCGTATTGGACAAATTGGACATAGCGATTTCCGGGGGCGGCGATGATCAGGGTCGCCCGCGAGGGCAACTCCGAAAGACAGTGCGCCAGCGCTTGCACGAACTGTTCCCAGTCCGCGGTGGGCGGCTCGTTCATTCTTCCCCCGGGTATTCGCACCGGCATGATCATACGCCGACCCCATCGGACACCGGATGGATTACCTTGTGCCACCGATGAGTTGGACCCAGCCATAGCCATTCGCCATGGCCTGCCTCGATATTACGCCGCCGCCGCATCCCGTTGCGCCTCCCCCACCCACGTGACCTGCCCGTATCGCACGGACACCGGCACGCTCGGCTTGCCGCTCGCCGGGCGCAACGCCCAGGAGGCGACCACTCGAGCCGCGAAAGATTCCGGGTAGAAATGATGGACGCCCGCCGATCCGTGCGCCCATATGCGAGATGAATGCACCGGTGAGTTCGAAAACGCACCGGCACAGCCCATTCCTTCACCAGCCGGATACGTGGTGGCGCGATCGCCATCGCGCCGAGAATCTCCGAAATCCGAGAATGGTCCGCACATACGCCGGATATCCCGGCTCGGCGTTCTCCGCCATCGTCCACTCCTTCGCAGGCCCTGATGTGCGGATGGCGGTCGCGTTCGGCCACGGCGTCATCGGTACGACCGCCGAAGCCCTCCGTGTGTGACAACCGTGAAGCCGCACGTCCGGAAGGGCCACCGGATGCCGGTCCGCCCGGGAACGGCGGACGGCCGTCCGGCGACCACCCTGGTTCCGGGGGCTGGACGGCTGTCCGGGCACACTCGATAGTCCTATGGTGACCGAACGAGCCGTCCTGTCGCGTGCCGTGTGCGGCCTGCTGTTGCTGCTGGCCGCGTTCACTCCGGTGACCGCCGCCGCCGAGCCGCTGCCGGTGCCTCAGTGGAAGCAGACGTTCATCGACGGCAAGGACGGCACCCGGCTGCACGCGGACATCCTGCGCCCGGCCGGTGTCTCCGACGACACGCGCACACCGGTGATCCTCACCGTCAGCCCGTATCGCGCGCACCTGGCGTACCTGAGTGAGCCGCGCCTGACCGGGGGCCCGTCCACCGACAATCTCACCGCCGAACTGTTCCTGAACGCGGGCTACACCTACGTCATCGTCGACCTGCGCGGGTTCGGCGGCTCCGACGGCTGCCCGGACTTCGGCGGCCCCGGGGAACGCGCGGATGTCGCCGCCGCCGTGGAGTGGGCGGCGGGTCAGCCCTGGTCCACCGGGAAGGTCGGGTTGTTCGGCACGTCCTACGAAGCATGGACCGGACTCATGGGCTCGGCCGCGGCCCCGGAGGGTCTCGCCGCGGTGGGCGCGTTCGAGCCGGTCGTCGACCCGTACTCCTACCTGTACATGCAGGGCGTCTCATGGAAGTTCTCCGGCAAGCCGATCACCGAGAGCGGTGTGCGCCCCGCCGACTTCGCGGGGCTCGAGCACCTGCTCATCGCGTCGACCCCACCGCGCCCGGAGGACTCCGGCGAATACCAGGCGAACGCGACGCAATTGCCGTGGCAGTGCTATCGGCAGTACCTGGCCGAGATCGGCGACCACGATCCGGGCAGCGCCTTCTGGCGCGACCGCGACCTCGTCGCGCGACTGCGCGGCAACACGATCCCGCTGTTCCTCGGTCAGGGCTTCGTCGACTACAACACCCGGGCCTACCGGGTGTTCGACCTGTGGAACGGCCTAGGGCCGGGCGAGCACCGGGCCTGGTTCGGTCAGTGGGGACACCGCACCTGCCACGACAAATGCGGCACACCCCACTTCGACACCGAGTTGCTCGCGTTCTTCGACAAGCACGTCGCGGGTCGTGACGTGGTGGTTCCCGGACCGCGGATCACCGTCGGCCAATTCGACGGCCGCTGGCGCGCGGAGACCGCGTGGCCGCCCGCCGACGCGCGGCGAGTCCCGGTCGAACTTCGAACCGGCGAGTACACCGACCGAGGCCTGATACCCGGGCCCGACCGGGAACTGTGGTCGGTCTCCGCGCCGCTGACCGGGGACCAGCACCTGTCCGGCATCCCCACCGCGACCCTGCGGCTGAGCGGCCCGGCGAGCGCGACGGTCGCGGTCGAGCTCTACGACATCGCACCCGACCTGCGCGCGACCGTGATCACCCGCGGGATCGCCCCCGTCCGCGACGTCGCCGAGGTCCGCTTGCTGGCTCAGGATTGGCCGATCGCGGCCGGTCACCGCATCGGCGTGCGGGTCACCGACGTGGTCGACGACGTGTGGTCGCACTCCCCCGCCTTCGCCTCCGTCACGGTGACGTCCGCGCGCATCGAACTGCCCCTGCTGACCGGAACGCGCCGTCCCGATCTGCCGGGTGGGCTCACCGAAGGCATCGTGAAGTGGCGAAACGAGAAGACGATCGCCCTGGACCCGAGCATGTTGAACAATGCAACGGTGTCCATGAATCTGCCCGACCGCACCGGTGACCGATGACGGAACCGGTCGACGACCTGACCGCCGAACGCCTCGCCGCCGCGCTGCGGTGCGCGACGGTGTCCACCGACGACCCGCGTGACGCCGACAGCGCGGCGTTCGAACGCCTCGACGCGCACCTGCGGGCATCGTTCCCCCGGGTGCACGCCGAACTCGAACTGCGGCGGTTCGCGCACAGCAGGCTCTACCGCTGGCCGGGCGTCGAACCGGACCGGGTGGCCGCCATCCTGCTCGCGCACCAGGACGTAGTGCCGGTGGACGACCTCGAGCGCTGGACCCACCCGCCGTTCGCCGGCGTGGTCGACGAGGAATACATCTGGGGCCGTGGCGCGATCGACGACAAGAGCCGGGTGCTGGCCATCCTGGAGGCGGTCGAGTCGGCGCTCGCCGCGGGCCTGCGGCCCCGGCACACTGTGTACCTGGCCTTCGGGCACGACGAGGAGGTCTTCGGCGGCGACGGCGCCGAGCGGATGGCCGACCACCTGCGACAGGCGGGCGTGCGCGCGGATCTGCTGCTGGACGAGGGCGGGGTGATCACCTCGGGCATCGTCGACGGCGTGCGCCAGCCGGTGGCGACGGTCATGCTCGGCGAGAAGGGCTACGCGACGGTGCGGTTGTCGGTCACCGAGGTGGGCGGGCATTCGTCCATGCCGGGCAAGCAGACGGCGGTCGGCCGGATCGCGCGAGCCGTGGCCCGCATCCAGGACAATCCGATGCCACTGCGCCTGACGCCGGTGATCGCGGACATGCTGGCCAGGATGCGCCAGGTCATGCCGGGCCCGCGGCGGCGGCTGCTCGGCCTGGCGGGCGTCGCCGCGCCGGTGATCACCCGGGTGATGGCGGCCCAGCCACAGACCGAGGCGATGGTGCGCACCACCACGGCGCCGACGGTGATCCGCGGCGGCGTGCGGGCGAATGTGCTGCCCCAGCGGGCCGAGGCCATGGTGAACTTCCGCATCCTGCCCGGCGACACTGTCGCCTCGGTGCTTGCGCACTGCCGGAAAGTGGTGCGCGACAAAGGGATCGATTTCGAGCTGATCGGTATGTCGTCGGAGCCGTCGCGGATCACGGGGGCCGGCCCCTCCTTCGAGCTGATCGCCGGTATCGCCCGTGCCGTCGTCCCCGGTATCGCGGTGACCACCGGCATCGTTCCCGGCGCGACCGACTCCAGGCACTACGACGACTTGGCGGGCACCCGGTGCAATTTCGCGCCGATCGTGCTGGAAGCGGGCGATCTGGCCTCTATCCACGGAACCGACGAGCGCCTCTCCCGCGTCAACTACGCTCGACTCATCGAGTTCAACCGGCGGCTGATCGAGCATTTCGCGACGGTCGGCGCGCCAGAAACGTCAGGAGCCCAGGCATGACGACCGAGCCGACGGCGGGCGACGCCACGCCCACCGAGCCGCCCGCGATCCGCACCGAGTCCGGTGAGTTCGACGGAGCGGACGGCGCGGTCGCCTGGCGCGCGTGGCTGCCGGAGGGCGCCGCGCGGGGCGTGATCGTCCTGGTGCACGGCGTGGCCGAGCATTCCGGCCGCTACACCCACGTCGGCCGGCGGCTGGTCGGCGCGGGTTTCGCGGTCTACGCCCTCGACCACATCGGGCACGGGAAGTCCGCGGGCGGCAAGGCCAACATCGGCTCCATGGCGGCTGCCGCCGACAACGTCGCCGCCATGCTGGCCATCGCGAGCCGTGCGCAGCCCGGCGTGCCGCGCTTCGTGGTCGCGCACTCGATGGGCAGCCTGATCACCCTGTCTCTGGCCACCCGCGAGCCGATCGACGTCGCGGGCATCGTGCTGTCCGCCCCGCCGCTGGACATCCCGGTGGGCAATCCGGTGCAGCGCGGGCTGGCACCGGTGTTGAGCCGGTTCACTCCGAATCTCGGTGTGCTGAAGCTGGATTCGTCGCAGATCAGCCGCGACCCGGCGGTGGTCGCGGCCTACGACAGCGATCCGCTGGTCTACCGGGGCAAGCTGCCCGCCCGCACCGGCGCCGAGATGCTGAGCGCGACGGATTCGGTCAAGCAGCGACTGGCGCGGCTCACCGTGCCGGTGCTGGTGCTGCACGGCACCGCCGACGCGATCGCCGCGCCGTCCAGCTCCGATCTCATCGAGCGGGGCGCGGGGTCGGAGGATCTCACGGTGATCCGCTACGAGGGCCTGTACCACGAGGTGTTCAACGAGCCCGAGCAGCAGAAGGTCCTCGACGACGTGGTCGGCTGGCTGGAAGCGCACCTTACCGGAAAGTAGTATCTCGACATGAGTACAACCGGATCCATCGCGTTCATCCGCGCCAGCTGGCACAGCTCGATAGTCGGCAAGGCCTACGAGGGCTTCCGCACCGAATACACCGATCTCGGTTTCGATCCCGCAGGCATCGACGTCTACGAGGTGCCGGGCGCCTTCGAGATCCCGCTGCACGCCAAGCGCCTCGCGCACTCCGGCCGGTACGCGGCGATCGTCGCGTCCGCGCTGGTGGTGGACGGCGGCATCTACCGGCACGACTTCGTGGCGTCGGCGGTGATCGACGGGCTGATGCGAGTGCAGCTGGACACCGACGTGCCGGTGTTCTCGGTCGTGCTCACCCCGCACCACTTCCACGAGCACAGCGAGCACGTCACTTACTTCACCGAGCACTTCCTGACCAAGGGCGCCGAGGCGGCCCGCGCGCTGGCGGGCACGCTCAGCTCGCTGCGGTCGCTGCCGGTGTAGCGCCTACCGGAACCGGGCCAGGCAGGCGCTCTCGCCGTCCAGGACGCCGGTGCGGAAAGCTTCCAGCCGCTGGTAGCCGCTCGGCACGACCTTGCCGTTCACATCGGCGGCCGCCGCGCCGTCGGCGAGCAGGCCGGAGACCGCTTCGTCCAGATCGCCCGCGGACAGGTGCGGATCGCTGCCCGGCCGGCTCAGCATGGTGGTCACCACGCCGCTGAGGCAGGCGGTGCGCAGACCGGCCGTCTCCGCGCCGGTCAGCGACAGCTTGCGATCCTGTTGCACCGCGAGCACATACCGCGACACGAAGACGACGAACGCGTTGTAGTCGCCGTCCACCACCGCCGACAGCGGGTCGTCGCCCGCCATCGGTCCGCCACGCCGAGCCAGGGCGGGGACGTCGGTGCCGATCCGGTTGGCGGCAGGGCAGTACGACACCGGCCGGGTGACGGTGACGTCCGAGCAGCCGCGACCGACACCGGAGTAGTCGAATTGCGGCGGCCGCGTAACCGGGAAGATCCCGGTCAGCGCCTGGCCGAGACTGGTCAGCGCGGCGGCATCCACCGGGAGCTGGGCCTGCTCCTCGCCGGGCTCGAAGGTGGTGGGCAGATTGCCGCGGCGCTGCGCGATCTCCTTCCTGGAGATCTTCTTGCATCCGTCGGCGCCGTCGGTATAGCCGATCTGCACCGCGGTCACCCGCTCGAAGGCCGAGCCGTGCACATTCTCCGGATCGTTCGGGTCCCGGTCGCGCACGGCCACCGTGGCGCCGAGCACGGCGTTGAGGCCGTCGGTGGTGTTGAGCGCGAAGTGCGCCGAATTCCCCTCGGCTACGTGGCGCAGGAAGACACCGGCGAGGCAATCGGCCTGCTGTTCCTGCACGAGCGGCGGGGTCAGCAGACCCGCCAGCTTCGCCTGCCCTTGGATGGCGTGCCCGTACTCGTGGGCCAGCACCATCACCACCGCCATCTCGCCGTACTTCTGCACCAGTTTCGGCAGCAGGACGCCCCGATCCCACCCGATGGTGTGGTCGCCGCCGCAGTAGGCGGCGTTCACCACCTGGTAGGTGTCGGACTTGCAGAACTTGACCGACTGGGCCTTCGGCGCCTTGGCGTCCCAGGAGATGTACCTGGTCACCGGCTCGAGCGTGCCGGGGAAGTACTCGGGGTACTCGGCGGCCCAGAAGTCCTGAACGTCGGCGATGGCATTGAGGGCCAGCTTGTCCATGGCGCCGCCGTCGCCGTTCTCCGCCGTGAGCGGCGCGTCCGCCACGCCCTTGCGCGGGCCGTTGGGGCCGGCGGCCGTCATGGATCCGGCCAGCTCCCAGGTGTCGACGGGCGGCGAGACATGCTGCGCCGCACGATCATTCGTTCCCGCTGCGCAACCGGCGAGCACGGCGGTCACCACCGCGAGCACGGCCACCGCGCCGAATCGCCTGTTCTTCGTCATCGAACTCGCCTCCCCGAGTACCGCGTCTCGGGCCCGCCGAGCGCTCACATCGTAATCGCCGCGAACCGGCTTCGCGCATCATGGCGGCCACGATCGTCGCCGGCTTCGCAAGGCCCGCAACGTCTTCGCGCAGGTGGGTGCGAGCTCCCGGTCAGCGCAGGCGGATGCGAGAGACCAGCGCTCGATGATCCGAGCCGGGGATGGAGAGCGTCCGCAACTCCTCGGCGGTGGCGTCGGCCAGGAGGATGTGATCGATACCGATCACCGGGCCCCAGACGCGGTCCTCGGGAAAGGTGGGCAGCAGGCCGGCGCCGGTCTGGTCGGCGGCCGAGGCGAAGCGGCCGCGCAAGAGGTCACGGTAGGCCGCGTGGTCGCGAGTCGCGTTGAAGTCGGCGCCCACGATGGCGGGACCTCGATGCGCGTCGAGGATTTCGCGGGTTCTGCGCATTTCCGCTTGCCACGCCGGGAAATCGAACGGCGGCGGAACGGGATGGAACGCGAAGACGGTGATCGGCCCGCGCTCGGGATGATCCATCGTCGCGGAGACATTGTTGAGGATGTAGCCGTCGTACTTTCTGTTGTCCCGCAGCGGGTATCGGCTGTAGATGCCTGTGCCGCCACCGCCGTCGCGGGTGGGCTCGGTGTAGTGATAGGGCAATTCGCCGAGCAGGCCCGCGTCCCCCAGCCGCTCGACCGCGGCATCGGTCAGTTCGTCGACCGTCAGCACGTCGACGTGGTTGTCCCGCACCGCGCGCACCACAGCGGCCGGATCGGCGCCGCCGAACAGCAGATTCGACTGCATGACGCTGAGTTGTGGGCCGTTCGCGGCCCGCCCTTCCGGTACGAACGCGGGCACCAGCGTCCACAGCACGGCCGCCGCCAGCACCCCGGCGGCGGCCGCACTGCGCCACCCACGCGCGATCAGCAGCAGCACCACACCCGCGATGGCGCCGATCATCAAGTACGTCGCCCCCGAGGCGAGCAGCACCAGCCCGCGCCGCTGCCACGCGCCGAAATGCAGCACCAGTCCGATGGCGCCCGCAGCGACAGCGCACCACCCCACACCGAGCAATGCCCGGCCCATCCATTCACGCATGTGGTCGAGCCTAGGCAAGCTCCGCGAAGACGCGACGGAGCGCAGGTGTGCGTTCTGTGTGGTCCGAGCGGATTCCGGCCCGGCTACACTGGCTCACCACCGTCGGCGACGTGACGAGGTCGAGGATGTACGTCGAGGAATTTCCCGCGCAGGGGCCGCTCACGGCCGAGATCGCCCATGAGCTGGCCTGGATTCCGGGTGTCTGCCGTTCGTCCATCACGGTCAGCGGTAACGGGCGCAGCGTGCACGCGCCCGTCCTGCCGGTGGCCTGGGACGTCCTGCGAATCGACTCCGGCACCATGGTCACCGTCACGGCCGCGAACGGGCTCGGTGACGAGGACCGGTCGGCGATCCGCCAGTTCGTCGACCGTTTCCAGTCCTTGACCGGTGCTGCGAGCACCCGACCGCAAGGCGGACTCACCCACAGGCAACGATGAGCCGAAATGCGACCGGGCGAGCGAGCTTACGGCCACGAACCTGGACCGGCGGGCGGCGCGCAGCGGTTCGACGGCGTCAGCGGGAGGGCCGACTCATCGACTCGATGAGTACAGCGGTGTCCGTTGTGAGCGAGCCACCCGCGAATCGCAATGTGGCAAACGATCTTTCGGCCGCTTCCGGATGCCCGGCACCGCACGCGTCGGTGACGACGATCGGCAGATAACCCAGATCGAGGCTGTGCCGGACGGTCGGCTCGATGCCGACCTCCATGGCGATGCCCGCCACGGCGTAGGTGTCGATGCCGCAGTCGCGCAGCGCGAAATCCAGCGGGGTCGCCGCGAACGCCGACATGGTGATCTTGTCGAACACCACCTCGTCCGGCCCGGGCGTCAGCTCGGGTACCAGCTGGAACTGCGCGGAGCCCTGCGGGAAGCTGGAGCGCAGCTCGGCGGGGTCGTCCACGCGCTGCCAGGACATGGCGGTGCGCAACTGGGCGACGCCCGAGGCCGCGACCGGTAGCGACATGTGCCGGGTGTAGAAGACGCGGAAACCGCCCGCCCGCGCGGCGTCGCGCAGTCGCACGCAGGCGCGCACGATCTTCTCGCCCTCCGGGATCTGCCGCACGATGCCGACCTGCATGTCGTAGATGAGCAGCGCCATCCGCGCGGGATCGCAGGCCTCGGCTACGGTCCCCGGGATGCTCAGGCCGAAGGCGTGTCGCATGCTCACGCGGTCCGGTCGTAGGGCTCGGCGACGTCGACGGCCGGGTCCATCAGCGCCTCCAGCGGCAGCGGCGCCTGCACCGGCACGTAGGTCCACTCCAGGTACCCGGCCTTGGTCAGCGGGAAGTCCGCGACGTACTCGCGCGCCTGCTCGACGCTGTCGACCTCGAAGACGATGACCACGCCGGGCTCGTCGGCGCGGGCGTAGTTCTCCCGGACGATGCCCGCCTTCCACAGCCGCCACACGTTGGCGACCTCCTCGGGCAGATAGGGGTTGATCGTCTCCAGTGTGACGCCGGGCTTGAATCGGTCGAAAACGATGACCTTCATAGAATTTCACTCCATGTCCGCGATGGTTCCTCTGAACGGCATCCATGGAATCGTGATGATTACAGTGTTACAAGAACGCACTTTTCAGTGAGTACCCGGAGGACATGTGCCCGACAAGCGCTACCACTGCGCCGTGGAGGTGACCGTCGACCTGATCGGCGGCAAGTGGAAGCCGGTGATCCTCGCTCACCTGAAGGAGGGCGTGCACCGCTACGGCGAGCTGCGCAGGCGGATGCCGACGACCAGCGAGAAGATGCTGGTCCAGCAATTGCGCGAACTGGAATCCGACGGCCTGGTCCGGCGTACCGTCTTCGACACGGTGCCGCCGCAGGTCGAATACACCCTCACCGACGAAGGCCACACCCTCGTGCCCGTCCTCACCGCGCTCTACGACTGGGGCGAACAACGCGCGGCCCGCACCGGCCTCACCCTCGGTTCGTGACACCGGCCGATTGAGAGCCCGCGCGGGAGCCGCTCACGCACCGAAGACTCGTTCGACGACGGCCTTGGCACGCCGGGTGACGCGCATGTAGTGATCGAGGAATTCGCTGCCGTCGTCGTTGGGCCACCCCGCGACGCGTGCGACGGCGGATAGGAGGCGGCCGGGCCCCGGAAGCTGATCGGTCGGCTTGCCGCGCACCAGCACCAAGGCGTTGCGGGCGTTGGTGGCGGTCAGCCACGCGTCGCGCAGCAGCGCCACGTCCTGCCCGTCCAGCAGGCCGGTCTGCTCGATCACGTCCAGCGCTTCGAGCGTGGAGGTGTTGTGCAGACCTGGCACCTCGTGGGCATGCCGCAGCTGCACGAGCTGGACCGTCCACTCGATGTCGGCCAGCCCCCCGCGTCCCAGCTTGGTGTGCGTGGCAGGATCGGCGCCGCGGGGCAGCCGCTCGGCGTCCACCCTGGCCTTGATCCGCCGGATCTCGCGCACCGCCTCGGCCGACACCCCGCCCGCCGGGTACCGCACCTTGTCGATGACGTGCAGGAATCGCACCCCGAGTTCCTCGTCACCGGCCACCTGGTTGGCGCGCAGCAGCGCCTGCACCTCCCAGGGCTGGGCCCACTGCTCGTAGTACGCGGCGTAGGCGGCCAGCGTGCGCACCAGCGCGCCGTTGCGCCCCTCCGGACGCAACCCGGCGTCCACGTGCAGCGGCGGGTCGGTGCTCGGCGCACCGAGCAGCTGCTGCACCCGGTCGGCCACCCCGATCGCCCATTTGACGGCCTTGGTCTCGTCCTCCCCCGGCCGCGGGTCGCAGACGAACAGCACGTCCGCGTCCGAGCCGTAGCCGAGTTCCATGCCGCCGAGCCTGCCCATGCCGATCACCGCGATGTCGGCGGGCGCGGGCGCACCCCGCTCCGCCTCACTCGCCCGGATCACCGCGAGCAACGACGCATCGAGCACCGCGACCCACACCGACGACAACGCCCGGCACACCTGCGGCACTTCGAGCATGCCGAGCAGATCGGCCGACGCCACCCGCGCGAGTTCGTGCCTGCGCAGCGAACGCGCCGCGGCTACCGCGCGTTTCGGGTCGTCGTAGCGCGCGGCGGCGGTGAGGATGCCGCGAGCCACCTCGTCGGGCTGTGGGCCGAGCAGCAGCGGACCACCGGGCCCGTCGGCGTACATCCGGATCGTCTCGGGCGCGTTGATCAGCAGATCGGGCAGATACTCCGAGGAGCCGAGCACGATCATGAGCCGCTGCGCGATCGCGCCCTCGTCGCGGAGTTCGCGCAGGAACCAGATCTGATCGGCCAGCCCCTCCGACACGCGGCGGTAGGCCAGAAGGCCCGCATCGGGATTCGGTGTGTCGCCGAGCCATTCCAGCAGTGTCGGCAGCAACAGGGCTTGGATGCGGCCTTTGCGGGACACACCGCCGGTCAGCGCCTTGAGGTGGCCGAGGGCGTGTTCGGGCGCCGCGTAACCGAGCGCGGCCAGCTGCCGGATAGCGGCCTCGGGGCTCAGGCGCAGCGCGGCGGAGTCCAGTCGCGCCACCGACTCCAGCAGCGGCCGGTAGAACAGCTTGGCGTGTAATCGCCGGACGCGCACCGCGTTCCGGCGGATCTCGCTGTCCAGCACGCCCACCGCGTCCTGCCTGCCGTCGGGGCGGATGTGCGCGGCACGGGCCAGCCAGCGCATGCCCTCCTCGTCGTCGGCGGCGGGCAGCGTATGGGTGCGACGCAGCCGCTGGAGTTGCAGCCGGTGCTCCAGCAGCCGCAGGAATTCGTAGGACGCGGTGAGATTGGCCGCGTCGTCGCGGCCGACGTATCCTCCCGCGGCCAGCGCGCCGAGCGCCTCGACGGTGCCCTGCACGTGCAGTGTCTCGTCCACCCGCCCGTGCACCAATTGCAGGAGCTGCACGGCGAACTCGACGTCCCGGAGGCTGCCGCGCCCGAGCTTGAGTTCGCGTTCGCGCAGATCGGCGGGCACCAGATCTTCCACGCGGCGGCGCATCGCCTGGACGTCGGCGACGAAATCGGGACGCTCCGACGCCGACCACACCATCGGCATCAGCGCGGCACGGTACTGCTCGCCGAGCGCGAGATCACCCGTGGCCGGACGGTTCTTCAACAGCGCCTGGAACTCCCAGGTGCGGGCCCACCGCTTGTAGTAGGCGATGTGCGAATCCAGCGTTCGCACCAGGGCACCGGCTTTGCCCTCCGGGCGCAGCGCCGCGTCGACCTCGAAGAACGCCTGGCTCGCTACGCTCATCATCTCCGCGGCCAAGCGCGTGGCGGTGGCGTCGGCGGGCTCGGCGACGAACACCACGTCGACGTCGCTGACATAGTTCAGCTCGCGCGCGCCGCACTTGCCCATCGCGATCACGCCCAACCGCACCGGCACCGGCTCGTCCTTGCAGACCCGCGCCACCGCGACCGCCAGCGCCGCGGTCAGGGCGGCATCGGCCAGGTCGGTGAGGTGACGGCCGACCACCTGGTAGGGCAGCACGGGCTCGTTCTCCACCGTTGCCGCCAGATCCAGCGCGGCCAGCAGCATCAACTGGTCGCGGTACCGCTTGCGCAACGACGCCACCACATCGGGTCCCGAGAGCCCGGCGCGAAACAGCAGCTCGCCCGCCTCCCGACCGCCACCCGCGATCGAGTCGCGATGCGACGCCGTCTCGGCTGCGCGGGGTCCTTGCGCGGGCTCGGCCTCGACCACCGCGAGCAGGTCGGCGATCAGTTCGTCGCGGTCGGGTAACTCCTTGCGACGCAAGACCTCCCACGCCGACGGCGCCGCCACGAGATGATCGCCCATCGCGCTGGACGAGCCGAGCAGCGCGAACAGCCTGCCCCGCAGGGAGCTATCGGTGCGGATCGCCGAATCGATGGCGTCCCAGCCGTCGGCGATACTCTCGCGCAACCGCATCAGCGTGCTCAACGCGAGGTCGGCGTCCGGCGCGCGGGACAGTGCCCACAGCACGGGAATGCTCTCGACGTTGTCCCAGCCCAATTCGCGCAGCGACGCGGCGGCGGACGGCTCGAGCAATCCGAGCCGGCCGACACCGGGGACGGCGGAGCGCGCAGACGGGGGCCGGACCATGGTTCTCAAATTACATGGCCGCGACCGGGGGCACGCCGCCCCCGGACATCGCCCGGATCACAACCCCAGGTATTCCTTGAGCTCGAACGGCGTGACCTGGCTGCGGTAATCCGCCCACTCCCGGCGCTTGTTGCGCAGGAAGAAGTCGAACACGTGCTCGCCGAGCGTCTCGGCGACCAGTTCGGAGCGCTCCATCGCCTGCAGCGCCTCGTCCAGCGTGCCCGGCAGCTCCCGGAAGCCCATCGCGCGCCGCTCCGCGACGGTCAACGCGAACACGTCGTCCTCCGCCTCCGGCGGCAGCGTGTAGCCCTTCTCGATGCCCCGCAAACCGGCCGCGAGCAGCACGGCGAAGGTCAGGTAGGGGTTGCACGCGGAATCGGGGCTGCGGATCTCGACGCGGCGCGAGGACGACTTGTTCGGCGTGTACATCGGCACGCGCACCAGGGCCGAGCGGTTGGACCGGCCCCACGAGGCGGCGGTGGGAGCCTCGCCGCCGTGGATGAGGCGCTTGTAGGAGTTCACCCACTGGTTGGTGACCGCGCTGATCTCCGGCGCGTGCTCGAGGATGCCCGCGATGAACGCGCGTGCCGTCTCCGACAGGTTCATCGGGTCGTCCGGGTCGTGGAAGGCGTTGGTCTCGCCCTCGAACAGGCTCATGTGCGTGTGCATCGCCGAGCCCGGGTATTCGGCGAACGGCTTGGGCATGAAGGTCGCGCGCACGCCCTCGTCGATGGCCACTTCCTTGATCAGGTAGCGGAAGGTCATCACGTTGTCGGCCATGGACAGCGCGTCGGCGTAGCGCAGGTCGATCTCCTGCTGGCCGGGAGCGCCCTCGTGGTGGCTGAACTCCACGGAGATGCCCATGGACTCCAGCGCGTCGATGGCGTGGCGGCGGAAGTTCGGCGCCGAATCGTGCACGGCCTGGTCGAAGAAGCCGCCGCTGTCGGCGGGCACCGGCACGCCGCCGTGCGGACCGTTCTCCAGCAGGAAGAACTCGATCTCGGGGTGCACGTAGCAGCTGAAGCCGACGTCGCCCGCCTTGTTCAGCTGGCGGCGCAGCACGTGGCGCGGGTCGGCCCAGGACGGCGAGCCGTCCGGCATGGTGATGTCGCAGAACATGCGCGCGGAGTGCTGGTGGCCTTTGCTGGTGGCCCAGGGCAGCACCTGGAAGGTCGACGGATCGGGCCGGGCGACCATGTCGGCCTCGGAGACCCGGGCGAAGCCCTCGATGGCCGAGCCGTCGAAGCCGATACCCTCTTCGAACGCGCCTTCCAGTTCGGCGGGCGCGATCGCGACGGACTTCAGGTAGCCCAAGACGTCGGTGAACCAGAGACGTACGAAGCGGATGTCCCGCTCTTCGAGCGTCCGCAGCACGAATTCCTTCTGGCGATCCATGCCCGCGAGCGTAAGCATCCGGCGTTAAATCTGTGTTACATACACGCTTAAGATTGCTGAGCTGGATGTTTTCGGAAGACTCCGCACAACCGGATCGTCCCGTTTGTGAGTTTTCTCCGGACCGGGCCGGACGATGTCACCGACCAGCAACCGCGCCCGCCCGGCTCAGCAGGTAAGACCGGGAGCGGGTTCGGTCAGGTCGACCAGATAGGCGATGACCGCGTCGTCCACGCAGGGCACGCCGCCTGCCAGCGCCACCGTGTGCCGGTTGCCCTGGTAGGTGATCAGCGCGGCGCCCAGCTGCCCGGCCAGGTCGACTCCGGCCTGGTACGGCGTCGCCGGATCCTCGGTCGTCGAGACCACCACCGTCTTCGGCAGCCCGGGCACGGAGATGCGGTGCGGTTCGCTCGTGTTCGGCACCGGCCAGGCGGTGCACAACTCCAGCGGCGCGGCGCCGGTGGCGTGGCCGTCGTCCAGGAACGGGGCCGCTTTGCGGTATTGCGCGTCCTGGCGTCCGGTCACCTCGCGATCGGTGACGCGCGGATCGTCCACGCAGCGAATCGCGTTGAACGCGTCGGTGGTGTTGGCGTAGCTGCCGTCGTCGCGGCGGCCGTCGTAGAGGTCGGCCAGCGCCAGCAACGTATCGCCGCGCCCGTCGCGCAACTCCGACAGCCCCAGCGTGAGCACCTTCCACAACTCGTCGGTGTAGAGCGCCTGGCGCACGCCGGTGAGCGCGTCACCGTAGGTCAGCCCGCGCGGATCGGTGGTCTGCGCGGGCTTGTCCCACAGCGGGTTCACCAGCGCGCGGAACCGCGGCACCGCCTGCGCCGGATCGGCGCCCAGCGGGCAGTCCGGCTGCTGCGCACAGTCCGCGGCGTAGGCGTCGAACACCTTCTGGAAGCCCGCCGCCTGCCGCAGCGACTCCTGCACCGGGTCCTGGGAGGAGTCGATGGCGCCGTCCAGCACCATCGCGCGCACCCGGTCGGGAAACTTCTCCGCGTAGGCCGAACCGATCTTGGTGCCGTAGGAGTACCCCACGTAGGTCAGCTTCGCGTCGCCCAGCGCGGCGCGCATGACGTCGAGGTCTTGGACGACCTCGCGGGTGCCGACATGGGCGAGGAAGTCCTTTCCGGTGCGTTCGGCGCAACGGTCGGCGTACCGGCGGTTGTCGGCCTCCGCGTCGGCGATACCGGACGGGGTGTAGTCCTCCTCCGGCTCGGCGCGCTCGGCATCCTGCTCCTGCGGCGTCTGGCAGACGATCACGGGGGTGGAGGAGCCGACACCGCGCGGGTCGAAACCGACCCGGTCGAAGCGCTCGGCCAACTCCGTCTTGTTACCCAGCGACGACAGGCCGAGGCCGGACTCCCCCGGCCCGCCCGGGTTCATCACCAGCGAACCGACCCGCCGCCCGGTCGCCCGGATCCGGGAGACCGCGATCTGCGCGGTCGGTCCGTCGGGCGCCGCGTAGTCCACCGGCACGGTGACCCGCGCGCACTCGGTGCTCGGCGGGAGCCGGTCGTCGGGGCCGCCGAATCCGGTGCAGTCGCCCCACTGCACCGTCTGCCCGTAGAACTTCTCCAGGCCAGTGGGCGGCGCCGTCGTCGGCTGCCCCGATTCGGTGCGGGTGACGGCGCACCCCGACATCAGGACAGCGACCGAGGCCAGCACCGCCACCGGGAACGCTCCGCGCCCACTTCGCACCGTCGACATGCCCTCGATATTGCCATCGAGCCGCCGCGGGCACCGCCCCGGGCGAACCCGACCCGCGCTGTGACCAATTGCACCGGTCATCGGCCTTAATCCGTCTCGGTGGCGAGTGGCACACTGGTTCTCGTCAAACAATCCCGGGGACCCGGACGGGCCCCGAGGCGACACAGACGAAAGGGACGATGATGTCCGTATCCGATTCGGAAACCCCTGCCTACGGTGCGGTGCCCGGCAAGACCGCGAAGGTCGTGCGCAAGACTCGGGTGCACCACTTGCAGCAGATGAAAGCCGACGGCGAACGCTGGGCGATGCTGACCGCCTACGACTATTCCTCGGCGCGGCTTTTCGAAGAAGCAGGCATTCCGGTTCTGCTGGTGGGCGACTCCGCGGCCAATGTCGTGTACGGCTACGACACCACCGTGCCGATCACCGTGGACGAACTCATCCCGCTGGTGCGCGGCGTGGTGCGCGGCGCGCCGCACGCCCTGGTGGTGGCCGACCTGCCGTTCGGCACCTACGAGTCCTCCCCGCAGCAGGCGCTGGCCACCGCGACCCGGTTCATGAAGGAGGGCGGGGCGCACGCGGTGAAGCTGGAAGGCGGCGAGCGCGTCGCCGAGCAGATCGCGCTCATCAGCGCGGCGGGCATCCCGGTCATGGCGCACATCGGCTTCACCCCGCAGAGCGTGAACACGCTGGGCGGATTCCGGGTGCAGGGCCGCGGCGACGGCGCCGAGCAACTGATCGCCGACGCCATCGCGGTCCAGGAGGCGGGCGCGTTCTCCGTGGTCATGGAGATGGTCCCGGCCGAGCTGGCGGGGCAGGTCACCCGCAAACTGACCATTCCCACCGTCGGCATCGGCGCGGGCGCGGACACCGACGCGCAGGTGCTGGTCTGGCAGGACATGGCCGGCTACACCAGCGGCAAGACCGCGAAATTCGTCAAGCGCTTCGGCAACGTCGGTGACGAATTGCGGGCCGCCGCCGCGGCCTACGCCGACGAAGTGCGCCGGGGCAGCTTTCCAGGGCCGGAACACAGCTTCTGACCGGCGATTCCCAGGCCGGCACCGGCCGGGCAGCGCACGCACCCCGCACGCTGCTCGGCCAACCGCTGGAACCCCTGGTGAGCTGGGCGCGCACCATCCTGCGCGCCCACGGCGTCGAAGTCACCGGCATCGCGGTGGAGACCAAGCGGCGAGCATGGTCGCTACTCGCCCGTATTCCCACCGATGCCGGTCCGATGTGGGTGAAGGCCAACGCGCGCGCCTTCGCCCACGAGGGACCGCTGTTGCGTCTGCTGGCCCACCTGCGTCCCGGCAGCGTGCTGGAACCGCTCGCGGTGCACCCGGACAACGGCTGGCTGCTCAGCCCGGACGGCGGCGCCACCGCCGACGGCTTCGACGCAGGATGGCCCGCTTTGATCCGCCACTATGCCGATCTCCAGCGCTCGCTCGGCACGCACGTGGAAGACCTGCGCGCCACCGGCACACCGTACTTGCCGCCGGGCGAATTGATCAGCGTCTACCGCCATTTCGAGCCGCGCGTGCCGGGGCTCGGCGGCGGCATCGAAGCGGCCGCCACCGTGCTGACCGCATCCGGCCTGCTCGGCATCGAGCACAACGATCTGCACCCGGGCAACGTCTTCGCGCGTGGTGCGGGGCCCGGCCTGCTCTTCGACTGGGGCGATGCCGTGATCACCCACCCGTTCCTGTCCCACCGCGTGCTGCACAGTCCCTATCGCGCGGAGTATTTCGCCCGCTGGCGACAGGCGGGGGACGTATCCGAGGCCGAGATCGCCGCGGCCGACCGCCTGGCTCCATTGGTCGCCCTGCATCCGTGGCGGACCGTGGAAAGCGCCGAGCCGGCCTTCGATCGGGTACGCCAGGATCTGCTCGACGAGCTCCGCGCGCACTTCCGCTGACCTATTCCCACCGAAAACGGCCGGTTCGGGCCGGTCGCCGAAATCAATGGCAGACTCGATGCCGACATTACCGACACGACCAGAGGTACCCATGCCGTACAGCCGTTGGATTTCACGCAGCACCCTGCTGGTGGCGGGCGTATTCGCCGCCGGGGCGTTGACCGCTTGCGGCAGCGACTCGGACACGGCCCCCACCGGCAGCTCGAGTTCGACCACGGTGTCGGCCACCGGCGCGCCGGGCGCGACTTCCGGCCGCGTCACGCCGACGGCCCCGGAGATCTCCGACGCGGCCGCGGCCCAGCTGTGCGACATGATCCGGCCGGAGCTGTCCAACTGGCGAATCCAGGGCGGCACCCTGGGCAAGATCGGGCTCAACGCCCTGGTGCACGAGTGGGCGCTGCGCAACGGCGGCATCAACGGCGCGGTGCTGGCCGACAAACCGATCGTCGACCGCCTCACCACCAAGAGCTGCCCGGACGTGCGTCAGCAGGCCGTGGAGGCACTCGGCATCCCGGATCTGGCCTCCGGTCTGGCGTTCTGAGCCGGGCGGTCGGATGCGCACCCGCTATCCCGCGATCGAGCCGTACGACTCCGGCATGCTGGCGGTCGGCGACGGCCAGTCGGTGTACTGGGAAGTCAGCGGCAACCCGCAGGGCAAGCCGGTGGTGTTCCTGCACGGTGGCCCCGGCGGCGGGACCGCGCCGTTCCATCGGCAGTTCTTCGATCCGGCCGCCTATCGGATCGTGCTGTTCGACCAGCGCGGGTGCGGCCGATCCACCCCGCACCTGGCCGACGGCGCGAGTCTGGAGTACAACACCACCGGCCATCTGATCTCCGATATCGAGGCGTTGCGCGAACATCTCGGCATCGATCGCTGGCAGGTGTTCGGCGGCTCGTGGGGGTCCACGCTCGCGCTGGCCTACGCGCAGCGGCATCCCGACCGCGTCACCGAAATGGTGCTGCGCGGGATCTTCCTGTTGCGGCGCAAGGAAATCGACTGGTACTACAACGGCGCCGCCGGCTACGTCTATCCCGACGAGTGGGAGAAGTTCCTCGCGCCGGTGCCCGAGGACGAACGCGACGGCGACCTTGTCGAGGTCTACCACCGCCTGCTGCACGCACCCGACGAGCAGCTCGCCCGCACGGCCGCGATCGCCTGGTCCAGCTGGGAGGGCGCGACGAGTTCGCTGCTGCCGCATCCGGATCGGGTGGCCGAGACGTCGGATCCCCGATTCGCCCTCGCGTTCGCGCGCATCGAGAACCATTACTTCCGCAACGGCGGATTCCTCGACGAGGGCCAGCTGCTGCGCGATATCGGCGCCATCACCCACATTCCCGCCGTGATCGTGCAGGGCCGTCACGACATCGTCTGCCCGGCGGTCAGCGCGTGGGATCTGCATCGCGCCTGGCCCGGCTCGGTCCTGCACATCGTCGACGACGCCGGGCACGCGGCGAGCGAACCCGGGATCACCCATCACCTGATCGAAGCGACCGACCGATTCGCGAAAGCAGGGGTCCGCCCGGTGGTCACGGCCGGGAACGCACTGGTCGACGCGTTGCGCGAGGACATCGACCGGCTCTTGGCCGCCGAGCCCGAGGTCCGCGCCGACGCACCGGATTCGGTCCATCAGATGCGGGTGGCCACCCGCAGGCTGCGCAGCGTGCTGCGGTCCTACGGCCGACTGCTCACGAAGAAACCCGCCGCAGCGATGGGCGCGGAACTCAAGTGGCTGGCCGGATTGCTCGGCGCGGCGCGAGACGCGGAGGTGCGCGCCGACCGGTTCGCCGAATTGCTCACCGAGCATGCCGAGCGGGCCGGCCTCGACGCCGTAACCGAGCGTCTGGTCGACACCGAGCGCGATCGCTATCGTGCGGCGCACGACGAGGTGCTGGCCGCGCTGGACGGCGCGCGCTACCGCGAGCTGCGCGACGAACTGTCCGGGTGGCGCACCGATCCGCCGCTGCGCCACTCCCGCGCCGCCGCGTCCGCGACGGACGTCTTCGGAGAGGTGCTGCGGCGCGACCTCGACCGGGTGCAGTCCCTGGTCCGCGCCGAGGCCACCGTCGACCCGCTGCACCGGGTGGAGTTGCTGCACGACATCCGCAAGAGCGCCAAGCGGCTGCGGTACGCGTGTGAGGCGGCGGAGCAGGTGATCGGGGACGAGGCCGCCGAGCGCGGCAGCCGTGCGAAGAAGCTCCAGACCGTGCTCGGCGATCATCGGGACGCGGTGGAGTCGCACGAGGCGATCCTGCACCGCGCGGCCGAGGCCGCCGCCGCGGGCGAGGATGCCGGTCTCTACGAGATTCTCGCGGCCGCGGAGGACGCGGCGGCAGGTCGCGAGCTGAGCCGCTATCCGGCCACCGCCGCCACGCTGTTCGGATAAGCGGACTCCCGGCGCTTCACGCCGGGTACTCGAACGACACTTTCCGCTCCACCGGGTCGGCCGACAGCAGCCGCACCCGCACCGTCTTGCCTTCCGGCGGATTCCCCACGCACGGCCCGAGCACCGGCGGGTCGGGAACGAAGACCACGGCGGGCCGGTTGCCGTTGGCCTCGCGCACCACCACGGCGTCGAACTCCGCGCCGGTCCGCGGCGCCAGCAGGCTCGACTCGGTCAGGTCGATACAGGCCCGTTCGATCTTGCCCGCGACGTTGTCGCTGCGCCGCATGGCGTCGGCCGCGCCCGCCAGCCCCTCGCGCACCCAGCGCGGCACCTCGGTTCCCGCGCACCTGGCCAGGCAGATCTCGGTCGTGAACCGGTCCGACAACCGCCGCAGCGGGGCGGTGACATGCGCGTACGGGGCGCCGATCGCACTGTGCCGCAGATTTTCCGGCGCGGGCGGTTCACCTGACACCCCGTCGACCACGGTGTAGGAGGCGCCGCGCAGCAGCGTTGTCGCCTCGGACATGAGGACCAGTGCCGCGGGCGTGCGGGTATCCAGCCCGGCCAGCATCCGCCCGACCGATTCGCCGTCGGACCACGCCACGCCCAGCGCCTGCGCGGTGCGGCGCATCGAATCGATCGCGGATTCCGACGGTGGCGGCATGGTGCGCAGCAGCGCGAGCCGCTCCGTGGCGGGCGCGTCCGCGTCCAGCATGATCCGCGCCGCGCATATGCCCGTCAGCAGCGAGACCTGTTCGTTCCAGTCGTCGGCGGCGGTGCGCGGTTCCACCACCAGCCGCCAGTGCCCGTCGGCGTGCTCGTCCTCGACCACGGCTTGCGCGGGCAACCGCAGCCCGATCGCGCCGCGCGCCAGCCCGGCCTCGATGCGCCGCGTGCCGAAATCCGGCAGGGCCGCGATGGAGGGGTGCAGCCGACCGGCCTGGGCGTCGGCCTGCACGCGGAAGTAGTCGAACCGGGCCCGCGAGCGCACCAGGGCACGGACCACCGAGAACCGCACCGGTTCGGCCTGCTCGTCGAGTTCGACGGTCCACAGCGCGGCCGGGCGCGTCCGCTCGGGAAGCAGGCTCGCGGAGCCTTCCGACAAGGCGGGCGGGTGCAGCGGCACGGTGCCGTCGGGAAGATAGAAGGTCTGTCCCCTGGCGCCGGACTCTTCGGCCAGCGCGCCGTCGGGGGTGATCACGGCGCCTACATCGGCGATGGCGTAATGCACGATGAAGCCGCCGGAGGTGCGTTCGATGTGCAGGGCCTGATCCAGATCCATGGCCCCGGGCGGGTCGATCGTCACGAACGGGATGTCCGTGCGATCGACCCGGATGCCCGCGAACGCGTCCACCGCGTCGCGGGCTTCCGCGCTGGCCTCGGCGGGGTACGCCGAGGCCAGGCCGAACTCGGAACGTATGGCGCCGAAATCGACCGGCGCCGACACGATCCGCGGGTGGAGTTCCACGCTGAGGCGCCGGTCCTACTGGAGCGCCAGCATGGTGCCGTTCAACTGATCGAACGGACCGTAGACGGTGAAGGTGACCCGGCCACCGGGCACCGAGGACGAGACCCCGGCCGCGGCGTCCAGCGCCTCGCCGAAGGAGGCGGCGGACGGATGCGGCAACCCGGCGAGAGCCAGGCCGACGTGATTCTGGTGCACCCACACCGTGTCGGCGGGACTCAGGTCGACCTGAACCCCACCCTGCAGCGGGGTCACCGCGACGGCGCTTGCGGAACCCGCACCCAGCACCGCGAAAACCGAAGCGGCGCCTGCGACCAATGCGCCTGCGACCATGGAGCGAACTACTCGCATATGTGTTGAGACCTGCTTTCCCGCGATCGAAGTATGAATGGCCCGGTGCTGCCCTGCGCCGGGCCTTGCCAACGGCGACTACTTTATGACGTCGATCACGATCAGGGCCAGTTCCGTAGGAATCGGGCAGCGGAAATTCTCGCCCCGAGACACGAGCGCGCCCGCGCTGCTAACGTGGCCCGCCGTGACGGGCGTCGGGTTCGCCCGCGCCTTCGAAATGTCCCGCACGTCGACAATTTGGGAGCTCCATACCTATGTCATCGATTTTGTTCGACTACCTGTTGCCTCTGCTCGGCCCGGAGCAGGCCGCCTATTGGGCGCAGGTTTTCGTGATCAACCCGATCTGACCGCGCGTTTCTTTTCTCCCACTACTCGTCGCCTCCCGTTCACCTGACGGGAGGCGACGGTCGTTACAGGCCGCTAGCATGCCGCTGCGTGACCAGAACTACCGCCGCGCTCGCGGCCAGAACCACGGCCGCGTTCGCGGCAGGCGCCACCCTCTTCGCCCTGCTCCTCACCGGTTGCGGGGACGACAAGACCAACGATGCCGGCTCGCAGGCCACCACCACGGCGACGCAGGCCGCCGCGCAGGTCGACAGCGTGAAGGCGGGCGCGTTCCTCGTCAGCTTCCGCGGCGCGTTCCCCAAGCTGTCCGAAGGCAAGGACGACGCGAAGATCGCGAGCATCCTGACCGAGACATGCGGGGACATCAAAGCCGGTAAATCGGAGGACGACGTCGTCGCGAACATCACCAAGCGGGCTGGCGGCGCCACCCGGCCCAGCTCCGAAGAGGCCAAGGCGATCTATCAGATGGCCAAACTCATGTGCTGACCCTGCTCCGCGCAGGCGTGCTTCGCACTTGTGAAGCACGCCCGGCGGGCGGACGAGTTGGTCTGTAAGCCGGATCCTGTCCCCGGCCCTGGGGCCGGGAGGCGACCATCCATCTGGGCACTCCGTCGCCGGGTACCTCGAGCGGTCCACCCGCAGGCTCGGGCGAGCAGCCCTCGAGCGCCTGCGCAGCCGCACCGCGAACGGTGCGACCTTCGACCTTGCTCCGGGCGGGGTTTACCCAGCCGCCCCGGTCACCCGGGGCGCTGGTGCGCTCTTACCGCACCGTTTCACCCTCACCGCACGGCCCGGAGGCCGTGGGCGGTCTGTTTTCTGTGGCACTTTCCCGCGGGTCACCCCGGGTTGCCGTTAGCAACCGCCCTGCTCTGTGGAGTCCGGACTTTCCTCGGCGCCGGGCGGCGGCACAACCGTGCCCGTTCCCAGCGCCGCGGCCGCCCGACCAACTCGTCCGCCGTCCCAGGATACTGGGTACGGTTGGTGGCCATGGAACGTGTCGAGGTCGGCTTCCCATCCGGAAGCGAACAGTGCGCGGCGTGGCTATATCGCCCGGACGGCGCACCCAAACCCCGCCCGCTAGTGGTGATGGGACACGGCCTGGGGGCCAATCGGGAAATGGGACTGGATCGGTACGCGCGGCGTTTCGCGGCCGCGGGAATGGCGGTCCTGGTATTCGACTATCGGCATTTCGGCGCCAGTCAGGGCACGCCGCGCCAGTTGCTGAGCATCGCGCGGCAACGCGAGGACTGGCACGCCGCCATCGCGTACGCGCGCACGCTGCGCGGCATCGACGCGACCCGGATCGCGCTGTGGGGCACGTCGTTCGGCGGCGGGCACGTGCTCTCGGTCGCGCCGGACGACGCCTACATCGCTGCCGTGGTCGCGCAGGTGCCGTTCACCAGCGGACTGTCCTCGGCGCTGGCGAAGGGGCCGATCAGCCTGATCAAGGTCTCCACCATCGCGGCCGCCGACCTGCTGCTCGGGCCGATCCGGCGTAAGCCGGTCCGCATCCGGCTCGCCGGGCGCAAGCGGGCCGCGGCGCTGATGAGCGCGCCGGACGTGCCGGACGGCTTCCGCAGACTGACCGACGAGAGCGAGACCTACGAGCCGAAAGTGGCCGCCCGCGTCGCATTCTCCGCACTGTTCGACGCGCCGGGGCGACGCGCGAAGGCCCTGAAGATGCCGGTGCTGTACGCCCTGTGCGACGACGACTCCGTCGCGCCGGTGAAATCGGCGCTGCGCGCCGCCGAACGCACCAAGCACGCGGTGGTGAAGCGATATCCCGCAGGACATTTCGATATCTATTTCGACGAGGTCTTCGAGAAGACCGTGTACGACCAGACCGAATTCCTGGTGTCGGTGCTGCGCCCGTGAATCGTCCGCGGCCCGGCCGTGCGCCGGGCCGCACGAGAACAGCCGCGCTCGGTAGATCGAGAACTCGCCGCGGCCGCCGACGCGCTCGACCGCGCCGCGACGTACACCACCCGGCTCGAACCGGTGGTACTGGACGGCTGAACCTGTCGGGGCCCGGCGCTACAGTCCCTGCCATGCACTCCGCCACCGCCGCGGTCGCCGATGTCGTGCGGCGGATCACGCCGCTCGACGAGCTCGAGCGACAGCACGTCGACACGACGCTGGATTGGCTCGCCTCGACCGACGACATCTTCCGGCGGGCCAAACCGGCCACGCCGCCGCGACACCTGGTCGCCTATGCCGTGCTGGTCGATCCGGCGGCGCGGGCGGTGCTGCTCGGCAGGCATCGCCTCGCCGGGCTGTGGCTGCCGACCGGAGGGCACGTCGATCCCGGCGAGCATCCGCTCGACGCGGCGCGGCGGGAAGCGGCCGAGGAGATCGGCGTCGAGGCACGGTTCGACGTCGTGGGGCCCGACCCGCTGTTCCTCACCGTCACCACCACCGTCGGCTCCGACGCGCACGAAGACGTCAGCCTCTGGTACGTGATCCGCGGTGACCGCGCCCGCGGCCACGCCCTCGACCCGCGTGAGTTCGACGGTGAACATTGGTGGGACGTGGCCGGTTTCGACCTTCCCGACACCGATCCCCACTTCGCGCGTTTCCGCGCCAAACTGGACACCGCTCTGCGAGCCGCCGCAAGCTGAGGTCGCTTCGAGTCGACGCGGCCGACCGATGCTGTCACGATGGCGCGGATGATTGTCAGGCTTGCGCGAGAGGACGACCTCGCCGGTTTTCTCGAACTGGCGGGGCAGGTCGAGCACTGGTTCGGGGCGTCCGCCGAGGATGCCGAGTTTCGTGCCGCGGTGCTGCGGCACATCGGGCGCGGGACGGCGCTCGTCGCTCGGTCCGCGGGGGCGGAGGTGCTCGGCGGCATCCTGTTCGGGTCGAACCCGCCGGTCTACCGGGTGCGCTGGCTGGTCGTCGCGGAACAGGCTCGCGGGCACGGCATCGGCCGGGCGCTCATCGCGGACGCGGTTCGCCGGTACGTGCCTGCGCCGGGGACGCTGGAAGTGGTCACCTTCGGGCCCGATCACCCCGGCGGGGTCGTCGGCGGTGCGCGCGCGTTCTACGAGAAGTTGGGTTTCCACCCCGCGGAGGAGGCGGCTCCCGGGCCGGAGGGTGGATCCCGGCAGGTCTATCGACGGCGCGTGTGAACCGGGTCAGCGCCGGTGGAACGCGCGCCAGAGGATGAAGGCGAGGGTGGACGCCGGGATCGCGGCGAGGATGGGCTTGTCGCGAAGCATTTCCAGAAGCGTGCGGCCGGGGCGGCTCACCGGTCCGGGGATTCCCGCGGCGCCGCGTTCGGCGGCGGTGGCGGCGTCCGCCTGCACCTGCTCGGCGCGTTCGGCGGCGCGGCGCACCGACTCGTATATCGGTGTTTCCTTCGGGCTGCCCTCCGCGGCCGAATGCCGCACGGCTTCCGGATCCGCATTTTCCGTCGTGCCCGCGCCTTCCGGTGCCTGCGTCGAGGCCACCGTCTCCGGTTTGCCCGTAGCGCCGGCAGCGCCCGCTGTCGCGGGCACATCCTCCGAGATCTGGGCCGAACTCACCGACTCCGTCTTCCCTCCCGCACCGGCGGTACCACCCGCCTGCGCGGACGCGCCCTCCGAGACCTGAGCCGAACTCACCGACTCGGTCTCGCCTCCCGCCGCGGCAGCCGCGCTACGCGTATCCGACTCGGCCTTCCGCACTTCCGCAACGTCACCGCGTGACTCGCCGGACGTGTTCGCGGGACGCTGTGCGGCGCCCGGCTCCGCATCCCGGTCCGCTCCGGAGACTCCGCCGCGCACCGCCGCGCCCTTGGACGGCTGCCCGGTTTCGGCAGGCACACCACCGGCGCCCCGCACGTCGTCGGTCCCCTTGTCCGCGGAATTGCGATCGGTCATGGCTGCCTCCTGTGCTCGGCGTCGCGGTGCGGGACGGATGTCTCGGATGCCGTCGCGGCCCGGATACCCTGCGGGTGGGCGGGCAAACCGGGCGTGGGCGGCCGCCAGGCCATCTCGAATTCCCGGCGCGGATCGCCCGGGACGATCGGCCCGCTGCCCCCGGTCCGCACGAAGCCGTTGCGCAGATACAGCCGCTCGGCGAAGGCATTGTGCTCGGCGAACTCCAGGTGGACGACGTCGTGCCCGCCCTCGACCGCCCAGTCGAGCACCGCGCGCACCAGCCGGTCGGACACCCCGGTGCCCCGCGCCGACGGCGCCACCCACATCGAGATCAGGTGCACCCCGCCGCGTTCCGGGTCGGGCATGCCCGCGACGGTGCCCACTTCGGTGCCGTCCCGCTGGGCCAGGAACTGCGCTCGATCCGACAGCGCGCGCCGCCAGTCGCTCTCGGTCCGGGCCTGGGCCTCGGCGAGGGTGCTACCGAAGAACTGCGGCGCGTCGGTCAGCGCCGCGAGCCTGATACGCCGGAATACCGCCCAGTCCTCGGGCACGAGCAATCTGATCTCGGGCATAGAGAGGTCCATCCGCATGTCTCTACCCGGTCGGCGGAGTCGGGCACAACGGAATTCCGATGAGCCGTCGAGGACGCGGAGTGCCCGCTCACCCGTGACTCCGGGACGGGGTGAGCAGCCACCGTCGGGCCTGCCGTACGACCGTCCTGATCCGGACGGCACTCGTCGCTGTCCCTGACCAGCCGCGGCCGCTGCTGGTCACCAGTTCCGCGAGGGGACCGAATGCCGTTACCGCATCACCCGGCCACGGCGATTCGCGCGTCGAGCAAGCGGCCGAGGCCGGACTCGTCGGCGAGGCGGGATCGGTCGGTACGGTGGGCGCTCACCCGAGCCTGCGCAGCCCGGCGGATTCCAGTCCGGCGAAGATCGCGACCGCTGCCGCGCCGACGAGCAGGAAAGCCACGCCCGGACCGGTCAGTGCGAGGACGTTCGCACCGGCCAGTCCGATCATCCCCGCTGCCGACAGCGCGTTGACCGCGACGACCGCCCGCGCGTGGCGCGCGGACACCACGGGGCGTCGTGCGAGCGTCAGCAGTGCGAGCGCGCCGCCGACCATGACCACTCCGAACGCGATGCACCAGCCGACCGGCAGCCCGAGCGGGTCGCGCAGCACTCCTGCTCCGGCCAGCAGCACCCCGCCGAAGATCCCGGTGCTCCAGCCGTCCACGCGCAGCGCGGTTCGCAGGAACACGGCGCTCCCCTCGCGGCGGGCCAGGGTGGCTGGTCTCATATCGCACTCCGTTCATCGATCCGGCGGGGCCTTTCGACTCCCGCCGCCAACCCTCCTGGCCGGAGGTCGGCGTCGCAATGACCTCGGAGGTCATGGCCGCACCGCACGACCGAGTGCTTAGCTGGTCGAATGACAGCGGTGCGGACACCATCGAGAGCGGGCATCCTGCTCCGTGAATGGCGGCAACGGCGCAGGCTGAGCCAGCTCGATCTGGCGCTGGCCGCGGACAGTTCGGCGCGTCACCTGTCGTACCTGGAGACCGGCCGCGCCGCGCCCAGCCGGGCGATGGTGCTGCGGCTGTGCGACGCGCTGGAGGTGCCGCTGCGCGAACGCAACACCCTGCTGGTGGCAGCCGGCTTCGCCCCCGCTTATCTGGAGAGCGGCCTCGACGATGCCCATCTCGCGACGGTCCGCACCGCGCTGAACACCATGCTGACGTCGCACGAACCGTACCCGGCGGTGGTCATCGATCGGCTGTGGAACGTGGTGACGGGCAACGCGGCGATGAGCGTGCTGATGGACGGCGTTCCCGAACACGTGCGGGCGCCGCGGCTCAACGTCTACCGGCTGGTGCTGCACCCCGACGGGCTCGCGGGCCGGTTGGCCAACCTCGCCCAAGTCCGAGCCCTGTTCCTGGAGCGGCTCGGCAGGCAGGTCAGCGCGAGCGGCGACGCGGAACTGGCCGCGCTGCACGACGAGGTGGCGGCCTATCCCGAGCCGGCCGGAATCGACGGGTCGGAAGCGGGAGCGGGAGCACCGCCCGGCCCGTTTGAGGTGCCGATCCGGATCCGCACTCCGGCCGGCGAACTGTCGATGTTCAGCACGATGGCCACCTTCGGCGCACCCGCCGACGTGACGCTGTCGGAGCTGGCCATCGAATTGTTCTATCCCTTGGATGATTTCACCGCGGCCGTGCTGCGCGGGGCGGCCGCGGCGAAGGCGTGAGCGGACCTCAGGCGTCCAGCATGGATTCGTCCCACTCACGGTCCAGATCGGGGTCGGCGGCCGACAGCACCTCGTCCAGCCGCAAGCCGAGTTCGCCGATGTTCGGCTCTGACATCATGTTCAGGTGATCGCCAGGAACGTCGATCACCGTGAACCGGCGCGCCGCGTACTGTTTCCACCCGTTGTCGGCGCTGTCGAACATGCTGCCGACGGTCTTGTGCGCCAGGTCGACGCCCGGCGGCAGTCCCTCGGTCGCGCGCAACAGCGTGATGTCGCGGTCGTACGGCTCGAGTTTGTACTCCAGCATCGATGAGTAGTTGGCGAAGAACACCTCGTAGAGCCGCCGGATCGCCTGCGGGGAGCTGTCGGCGGGCAGGATGCCCGAGCGCACCGACTCCGCCAGCATCGCCGCGAACAAATCCTCGGAATTGTGCACGTCGGGCTCGAAATCGACCAGCGCCGACTGGCTTCCGCGCGCGTACCACAGCAGTTCCAGGAAGAACCACCGGATGAGTTTCTCCTCCGGGATCGGTGTTCGCGTCCGCGCGCGCAGCGCCATCGTGTCCAGCAGCGTCACACTGGACACCTCGTCCTCGGGGAGCCTGCGGGCCATCTCCAAGGCGACATAGCCGCCGAACGACCAGCCCGCCAAGTGATACGTGCCGGTCGGATGCACTCGCCGCACCGCCTCCAGGTACGACTCCGCCATCGCGGGAATGGACTTCTCCGGCGCGCTGCCCGAATCCGCGCCCGCCGCCTGCAGCCCGTACACCGGGCGGTCCGGATCCAGGTGACGCGCGAGAGCCAGGTAGCACAGCACGTTGCCGCCGATCGGGTGCACCAGGAACAGCGGCGGCTTGACCCCGGCGACGCTGATCGGCACCAGCGGGTCGAACGTGCGCTGCACGGCGCCCGCGCGCACCAGCGTGGCGAGCCCGGCGGCGGTGGGCGCGCCGATGAACGCGTCCAGCGGCACCTCGACGCCCCATCGACGCGACAGCGCCATCACCACGCGCATCGCCCCGATCGAGGTGCCGCCCGCCGCGAAGAAGTCGTCGTCCACGCCGATCGAGCGCAGGCCCGCGTACTCGGCCAGTAGTTCGACCGCCGACCGCTCGTAGTCGTCGGCGGGCTCTCGCCGCGCCGACACCGACTCCGCGGCATCCGCACCGTAGGCGCGCAGCGTCGCGTCGTCGCGTTTGCCGCTCGGCGTGCGAGGCAGTTCGTCGAGCCAGGCGAATCGCGACGGCACCATGTGCGCGGGCAGCATCGAGCGCAGGTCGTGCCGCAGTGCGG
This sequence comes from Nocardia gamkensis NBRC 108242, assembly GCF_001612985.1. Taxonomy (GTDB): domain Bacteria; phylum Actinomycetota; class Actinomycetes; order Mycobacteriales; family Mycobacteriaceae; genus Nocardia; species Nocardia gamkensis. The sequence continues at coordinate 46,880 of NZ_BDBM01000059.1, forward strand.
CGAGGTCGGTCTGTTCGGCCGCGCCGACCAAGAACGCGATCAGCGAGCCGTCGATACCGCCGAAACCGCGGGCCACCACGGCGGCCTCGGTGATGCCGGGGAACTTCTCCGCCAGGCTCAGGATGCACAGCTCGACTTCGGCGGGCTCCACCCGGAACCCGCGGATCTTGACCTGGCTGTCGCTGCGGCCCAGGCAGACGATGTCGCCGGAGAACAGCCGGACACCGAGGTCGCCGGTGCGGTACCGGATTCCGCCCGCGTGCGTGGCGACGAACCGCTGTGCGGTGAGCGCGGGCCTGCCCTCGTAGCCGCGGGCGATGCTGCGGCCGCCGAGATAGATCTCGCCGATCACGCCGTCCGGCACCGGCCGCAGCGCGCTGTCGAGCAGTTCCACGGTGTCACCGTCGACGGCGCGGCCGATGGGCGGCAGCGCGGGGAACTCGTCGGCCGGACCGGTGAGCGTGAACTTGGTCGCGACGTGGGATTCGGTGGGACCGTACTGGTTCTCCAGCACCAGGCCCGGAACCACTTTGCACAGCGCGCGGATCTCGTCGGTGATGCGCAACTGTTCGCCGGAGGAGATCAGCACCTTCAGTTCGGTCGGAAACATCCGGTGTCCCACGGCGGCCTCGGCGAACGCCTGCAAGGCCACGTACGGCAGGAACAGCCGTTCGATGCCCTCCTCCACGACGGTGTTCAGCAATTGCTCGACGTTCGATCGCAGATCGGCCGAACTCACCCGCAGGGTGGAGCCGGCCGCGAGGGTGGTGAAGATCTCCTGGAACGACACGTCGAAACTCAACGGCGCCAACTGGAGTGTGCTCAGCAGACCGGTGCCGGTGGCCGCGCGATTCTGCCAGTCCACCAGGGAGGTCAGGCCGCGATGCGGCATCGCGACACCCTTGGGCTCACCGGTCGACCCGGAGGTGAACAGCACATAGGCCACCGCGTCGGGCGAAACGTGATCGGGCAGTTCCACTTCCGGCTCGGGCGCGGAGTCGTCGAAGAGCGCGGCGCTGTCCAGGACCAAGGCGGCGTCGTCGACGATGTCGCGGTAGGCGCCATCGGCGATCACCCGGTGCGGGCGGGCGCGGTCGATCATCAGGTTCAGCCTGGCCCGCGGGTAACTGACGTCCAGCGGGACGCACGCGGCCCCGATCCTGGTCAGGGCGAGCACGAGCAACACCAGTCGCGGACGACGCCCCATGAGGATGCCGACCCGGTCGCCCGGTGCCACGCCGAGTGCGGCCAGGCGCCGGGCCAGCCGATCGGAGCTTTCGATCATCTCGTCGTAGCTGACCGATTCGTCGTCGCCGGCCAGAGCGACGCGGGCGGGATGGAGCGCCGCCGCCTCGGCCACCAGCGTGCCCACGTCGCGGGCGGTCGCGGGGCCTGCGCCGCGGTCGATCACCGCGTCGGGGTCGGTGACGATTCCCGCCAGCATGCGCAGCTGGGTGAGCGCCACGGTCTCGCACTGTTCGGCGGTCAGCGTGTGATCACCGTCGACCCGCAACCACATCCGGCCGTCGCGCGGGTCGGTCGCCGCGGTCACCAGCAGCTGGAAGTTGGTCTCCTCGCGGGCGTCGAAGTCCAGCAGGCGCACGCCGTCCAGCACCAGCATGGGCTGGAAGACGTGATAGTTGACGAAGTTGAACGCCGTCTCGAAGACCGGCCCGCCGTCGGCGAGGATCGATCGCAGCGGGTAGCGACGGAACGGATAGGCCTCACGTTCGCGTCGCGCGAGCTGCTCCACCGCGGCGCGCCACGTGGTCGCGGTGCTGTCCAGCCGGATCGGCAGCGTGTTGAGGAACAGCCCCGCCACGCGTTCGGCGCCGGCGCGGTCCGGGCGACCGTGGCTCACCACGCCGGTGGTGACGTCCGTGCGGCCGGTGAGCGCCCGCAGCGCCAGGCAGTGCGCGGCCAGATAGACCGCCTTCTCCGGCACCTGGTGGCGCGCGGCGAACGCGGAGACCCGTGCGGCCAGCCT
>NZ_BDBM01000060.1 GCF_001612985.1 Nocardia gamkensis NBRC 108242
ACCGGCGCGCGGCTGCACAACCTGTACGGTCCGACCGAGGCCGCGGTCGACGTCACCTTCCACGAGGTGACCGAGGACGACACGGTGTCGGTGCCGATCGGCGCCCCGGTGTTCAACACCCAGGTGTACGTACTGGATTCGCGGCTGCACCCGGTGCCGGTGGGTGTCGCGGGTGAGCTGTACCTCGCGGGCGTTCAACTGGCCCGCGGCTATGTCGCGCGTCCGGATCTGACCTCCGACCGCTTCGTAGCCAACCCGTTCGGCGACGGCGAGCGGATGTACCGCACCGGCGACCTGGTGTCCTGGACGGACAAGGGCGAGCTGGAGTACCTGGGCCGCACCGACTTCCAGGTGAAGCTGCGCGGTCTGCGCATCGAGCTGGGCGAGATCGAGTCGGCGCTCACGGCCCTGGAATCGATCGCCCAGGCCGTGGTCGTGGTGCGCTCGGACGATCGGCTCGGCGACCAGTTGGTCGCGTACGTCATCGCGACCGCCGGTCGTTCGGTGGACATCGAGGGCGTGCGCGCGGAACTCGGCGGCGAGCTGCCCGCCTACATGGTGCCCTCGGCGTTCGTCGTGCTGGAGGAGTTCCCGCTGAACGCCTCCGGCAAGCTGGATCGCAAGGCGCTGCCCGCGCCGGTGTTCGAGGCCAAGGTGTTCCGGGCCCCGTCCACCCCGATCGAGGAGATCGTGGCGGGCACCTTCGGCGATGTGCTCGGCGTCGCGCGGGTCGGCCTGGACGACGACTTCTTCGAACTCGGCGGCAACTCGCTGCTGGCCACCCAGGTGACCGCGCGGCTGGGCGCCGCGCTGGACACCAAGCTCGCGGTGCGCGACCTGTTCGAGGCGTCCACTGTGCAGGCGCTGGCCACCCGGGTGGAGCACAACGCCGGGTCCGGCCGGGACCGGCCGCGCCTGGAGGCGGGGGAGCGCCCTGCGCGCATCCCGCTGTCGCCCGCTCAGCAGCGGTACTGGTTCCTCAACCAGTTCGACACGGCCACCTCGGCGGTGGACAACATCCCGCTGGCCGTCCGGCTGTCCGGCACGCTCGACGTGGCCGCGCTGGAGCAGGCCATCGGCGACGTGTTCGCCCGCCACGAGGTGCTGCGCACCACCTACCCGCGCTCGGCGGACGGGCCGCACCAGGTGATCCGTCCTGCGGACCGGTCGGCGGCGGCGCTCACCCCGATCGACGTGGCCGAGGAGGATCTGCTCGGCGCGGTCATCGGCTTCGCGCTGACCACCTTCGATGTCACCGTCGAGGTGCCGTTGGCGGTGGCGCTGTTCCGGATCAGCACGGGCGGGAGTAGGGCGGGATCGGACGCGGGCGGGAGCAGGGCGGGATCGGACGCGGGCGGGAGTAGGGCGGGATCGGACGCGGGCGGGAGTAGGGCGGGATCGGATACAGCCGAGCATGTGCTGGCGTTCACCGTGCACCACGTCGCGGCCGACGGTTCGTCGATGGGCCCGCTGGCCCGTGACGTGATGGCCGCCTACGTGGCCCGCGTGCAGGGCGAGGCGCCGCAGTGGCAGCCGCTTCCGGTGCAGTACGCCGACTACGCGCTGTGGCAGCGCGCGGTGCTCGGATCCGAGGACGATCCGGAATCGCTGGCCGCCCGTCAGGTGGCGTACTGGACTACGGCGCTGGCCGACCTGCCCGATCAGCTGGAGCTGCCCGCCGACCGGCCGCGCCCGCCCGCGCAGTCGTTCCAGGGCAAGGCGATCCGCTTCGAGATCGACCCGCAGCGGCACGCCCGGCTGCACGAGTTGGCGCGTGCGCACAACGCGTCGCTGTTCATGGTGGTGCACGCGGCGCTGGCGGTGCTGCTGTCGCGGCTGTCGGGCACCGACGACATCGCCGTGGGCACCCCGATCGCCGGTCGTGGCGAACGCGAACTCGACGACCTGATCGGCATGTTCGTCAACACCCTGGTGTTCCGCACCCGGGTGCGCCCGGCCGAACGCTTCGCCGATCTGCTCGGCGACGTGAAGGAACGCGACCTGGAAGCGTTCGCCAACGCCGACGTGCCGTTCGAGCGTCTCGTCGAGGTGCTCAACCCGGTGCGCTCCACCGCGCGCAACCCGCTGTTCCAGGTGGGCCTGTCGTTCCAGAACCTGGCCGAGACCACCTTCGAACTGCCCGGGCTCACCGTGAGCGCGGTTAACTTCGACTCGCAGCTGGCCAAGACCGACCTGCACGTCACGCTCTACGACCGGTACGCCGAGGACGGCACGCCCGCCGAGATCATCACCGAATTCGGTTACGCCACCGACCTGTTCGACGAGAACACGGTGCAGGGCTTCGCCGACCGGTTCCTGCGGGTGCTCGACGCCGTGCTGACCGACGCCACCGTGCGGGTGGGCGAGATCGATCTGCTCGCGTCCGAGGAGAGCGAGCGCATCCTCACCGCGTGGAACGCCACCGAATACGATCTCGACGCTCTGCTCGCGGCGCGTTCCGCGGGCTCCACGCGCACCGCGACGCTGGTTTCGCTGCTGGATGCCACGGTGACCGCGACCCCGGCGGCCGTGGCGCTGGTCGCCGACGAGCCGACCGGCCGCAGGGAGCTGACCTACGCCGGGCTGGACGCGCGGGTCAACCGCCTGGCCCGGTACCTGATCGGCCGCGGCGTCGGCCCGGAGGACCGCGTCGCGCTGGCCATCCGCCGCAGCAGCGATCTCGTGGTCGCGATGTACGCGGTCGCGAAGGCCGGTGCCGCGTACGTGCCGATCGACCCCGACCAGCCTGCGGAGCGGACCGATTACATCCTCGGCACCGCCGCGCCGGTGTGCGTGCTGACCACCGGCCGGGACGGCTTCCATACCGCCGCGGCCGACGTCGTGCCGATCGACACGCTCGACCTCACCGAGTACACGGCCGCTCCGGTGACCGCCGACGAGCGCACCGGTGCGCTGACCCCGGCGAACACCGCGTACGTGATCTTCACCTCGGGTTCGACCGGCCAGCCGAAGGGCGTCGCGGTCCCGCACGCCGCGATCGTCAACCAGTTGCAGTGGGAGACCTCCGTCTTCGAGCTGGGCGCGGAGGACGCGGTGCTGCTGAAGACGGCGGCGACCTTCGACCTCTCGGTCTGGGAGTTCTGGTCGGCCGCGGTTTCCGGTGGCCGCCTGGTGATCTCGGCCGCCGACGGGCACCGCGATCCGGCCTACCTGAACGAACTGATGCGCGCCACCGGCGTCACCACCCTGCATGTGGTGCCGTCCATGCTGGACGCGTTGCTCACCGAATCCGGTGGCCGCCTGTCGGACTCGCTGCGCCGGGTACTGGCCATCGGTGAGGCGCTGCCCGCCGCCACCGCCCAGCGGTTGCGCAGGCACAACGCCGCCGAACTGCACAACCTCTACGGTCCGACCGAGGCGGCGGTGTCGATCACCAGCCATCTGGTCACCGATGCCGACGAGGCGTCGGTGTCTATCGGCGCGCCGGAGTGGAACAGCCGGGTCTACGTGCTCGACTCCCGCCTGCGGCCGGTGCCGGTGGGCGTCTCGGGTGAGCTGTACCTGGCCGGTGCGCAGCTGGCGCGCGGCTACTTCGGCCGTTCTGATCTGACCGCCGACCGGTTCGTCGCCGACCCGTTCGGGGCGTCGGGCGACCGGATGTACCGCACCGGCGACCTGGTGGCCTGGAACGCCACCGGCGAGCTGGACTACCGGGGCCGCACCGACTTCCAGGTGAAGATCCGCGGTTTCCGCATCGAACTCGGCGAGATCGAGGCCGCGCTGCTGCGGCAGGACGCGGTGAGCGCGGCGGCCGTCGTCGCGCACAACGATCCGAGCATCGGCGACCGGCTGGTCGCCTATGTGGTGCCCCGGACGGGCGCGCTCGACAAGCGCGCGCTGCAATCCGCGCTGTCGGCCGAGCTGCCGTCGTACATGGTGCCCTCGATGCTGATCGAGCTGGACGCGTTGCCGCTCAACGCCAACGGCAAACTGGACCGCAAGGCGCTGCCGCGGCCCACCTTCGAGAAGGCGGTGTTCCGCGCGCCGGTCACGCCGATCGAGCAGATCGTGGCGAACACCTTCGCCGAAGTGCTGCGGATCTCCGATCGCGACGGCTCCGGCGGGCAGGAGCGCAGCGACCGGGGAACGAGCGCGGGCAAGCGGCTCGGCCTGGACGACGACTTCTTCGCCTGGGGCGGCAACTCGCTGCTGGCCACGCAGGTCGCCGCCCGGCTGGGCGAGGCGCTCAATACCCGGGTTCCGGTGCGCCTGCTGTTCGAGGCGTCCACCGTGGCCGCGCTGGCGGTGCGGGTGGAGCAGCACGCCGACATGGGCGGTCGCCGCGCACTGACCGCGGGCCCGCGGCCGGAGCGCATTCCGCTGTCGCTGGCGCAGCAGCGCATGTGGTTCCTCAACCGGTTCGACACCGCCTCGGCGGCCTACAACGTGCCGATCGCGGTGCGGCTGTCGGGCGCGCTGGACGTGGCCGCGTTGCGTGCCGCCATCGCGGACCTGGTGAGCCGCCACGAGATCCTGCGGACGGTCTACCCGCAGACCGAGGCGGGCCCGGTGCAGGTCATCCTGCCGCCCGCCCAGGCCGTGCCGCGCCTCGAGGTGCGGGTGGTCGCGCCGTCGCAGATCGAGTCCGCCGTGGTGGCGCTGACCTCGACGATCTTCGACGTCACCACCGAGGTGCCGATGAAGGTCGCGCTGTTCCAGATCGCCGGAGAGGGCACGCAGCCCGCGCCGGACGGGTCGGTGGACTACGTGCTGGCCATGGTGGTGCACCACATCTCCGGCGACGGCTCCTCGGTCGGCCCGCTGACCAGAGACCTGATGATCGCCTACGCCGCGCGCGCGGCGGGCGAGGCGCCGAACTGGGCGCCGCTGGAGGTCCAGTACGCGGACTACAGCATCTGGCAGCGTGAACTGCTCGGTGACGAGGACGATCCGGAATCGCTGGCCGCCAAGCAGGTCGCCTACTGGCGCCAGGCGCTGGCCGAGCTGCCCGATCAGCTGGACCTGCCCTCGGACCGGCCGCGTCCGGCGGTGCAGTCCTTCGCAGGCGGCAAGGTCGAGCTGCGGGTGGACGCGCAGACCCACCAGGCGCTCATCGAGCTGGCCCGTACGGAGGGCGCGACGCTGTTCATGGTCGTGCACACCGCGCTGGCCGTGCTGCTGGCCCGGCTGTCGGGCACCGACGACATCGCGATCGGCACGCCGATGGCGGGCCGTGGCGAAGCCGCGCTCGACGACCTGATCGGCATGTTCGTCAACACCCTGGTGTTCCGCACCCGGGTCGAGGCGGGCGAGGCGTTCACCGACCTGCTGGCCCGTCAGCGCGAGACCGACATCCAGGCGTTCGCCAACGCCGACGTGCCGTTCGAGCGCCTCGTCGAGGTGCTCAACCCGGTGCGTTCGACCGCCCGGCACCCGCTGTTCCAGGTTGGTCTGTCGTTCCAGAACCTGGCGCAGTCCGCGCTGGAACTGCCCGGCCTGAGCGTGTCCGGCCTGGACATCGACACCGAGCTGTCCCAGTTCGACCTGCACCTCATCGCGACCGACCGCTACGACGACGCGGGCGCTCCCGAGGGCATCACCGGGTTCTTCACCTACGCGACCGACATGTTCGATCGCGCGACGGTGCAGGGCTTCGTGGACCGGTTCGCGCGCCTGCTCGGCGAGATCGTCGCCGCCCCGCGCACTCCGGTCGGCGACCTCGAACTGCTCGACGCCGGCGAGCGGACCCGGCTGCTCACCGCGCGCAACGCGACCGAGCAGGCGGTGGACACCTCGGCCACGTTGGTGTCCCTGCTGGACGCGACGGTGGCGGCCGGGCCGAAGGAAGTCGCGCTCGTCACCGAGGACGGCGAGTCGATCACCTACGGCGCGCTCGACGCCCGGGTGAACCGCGTTGCGCGGCACCTGATTTCGTTGGGTGTGGGTCCGGAGTCGCGGGTTGCTCTTGCGTTGCGTCGGTCGGTGGATCTGATCGTGGCGATGTATGCGGTGGCGAAGTCCGGTGGTGCGTATGTGCCGGTGGATCCGGATCAGGCTGCTGAGCGTACGAGTTACATATTGGAGACTGCGGCTCCGGTGTGTGTGTTGAGCAACGCGGAGGCGGAGTTCGATACCGATGTCGCGCCGGTGGTGCGTATTGATGAGCTGGATTTGTCGGGTGTTGCTGCCACACCGATCGTTGATGCTGATCGGGTTGGGCCGTTGCGTCCGGAGAACACGGCGTATGTGATCTTCACCTCCGGTTCGACCGGTCGGCCGAAGGGTGTGGCGGTGCCGCACGGTGCGATCGCGAATCAGTTGCAGTGGAAGAGTGTCGAGTTCGGTCTCGATGCGGCTGATGCGATTTTGTTGAAGACGGCGGCGACGTTCGACTTGTCGGTGTGGGAGTTCTGGTCGGCGGCAGTGTGTGGTGGCCGTTTGGTCATCGCCTCCCCGGATGGTCATCGGGATCCGGCGTACCTCAACGAACTCATGGCCCAGGAATGGGTCACCACGCTGCACGTCGTGCCGTCCATGCTGGACGCGCTGCTGACGGCCGGTATGCCGAACTCGCTGTGGCGGGTGCTGGCTATCGGTGAGGCGTTGCCAGGGGCGTTGGCCCAGCGGTTCCTGCGGGAGAACCCGCGCACGGAACTGTTCAACCTCTACGGTCCGACCGAGGCCGCGGTGTCCATCACCAGCCACCGCGTCACCCTCGCCGACGAGACCTCCGTATCGATCGGTGCGCCCGAATGGAACAGCCGGGTCTACGTCCTCGACGGCCGCTTGCGGCCCGTGCCGGACGGCGTCTCCGGTGAGTTGTACCTCGCGGGTGCGCAGTTGGCGCGTGGTTATTTCGGTCGCGCCGATCTCACGGCGGACCGGTTCGTGGCCAACCCGTTCGAGTCGGGAACCAGGATGTATCGCACGGGTGACCTGGTCGCCTGGAACGGTCGCGGCGAGCTCGAGTACCGGGGTCGTACGGACTTCCAGGTGAAGATCCGTGGTTTCCGTATCGAGTTGGGTGAGATCGAGGCCGCGCTGCTCGCGCTGCCGGAGGTCGCCCAGACGGCGGTGATCGCGAAGTCCGATCCGAAGACCGGTGACCGTTTGGTGGCCTACCTGGTGGGCAGCGATTCCGAAGCCGGTGTCGATGTGGCGCGGGTGAAGTCGGAGCTCACCGCCGGGTTGCCGTCGTACATGGTGCCGTCGGCGTTCGTGGTGCTGGATGCTCTGCCGCTGAACGTCAACGGCAAGCTGGATCGTAAGGCGTTGCCGGAGCCCGAGTTCGAGGTTCAGGCCTTCCGCGCGCCGTCGACTCCGATCGAGGAGATCGTGGCGTCGGTATACGCCGAGGTCCTCGGTGTCGAGCGCGTCGGTGCCGATGACGATTTCTTCGCCCTCGGTGGTAACTCGTTGCTGGCGACGCAGGTCGCGGCGCGTATCGGTGCGGCGTTGGACGCTCGTGTCCCGGTGCGTGTGCTGTTCGAGGCCTCCACCGTGGCCGGACTCGCCGCCAAGGCCGAGCAGCACGCGGGCGCCGGTGGCCGTCGCGAGCTGGTGGCCGGGCCGCGTCCGGAGCGGATTCCGCTGTCACTGGCGCAGCAGCGCATGTGGTTCCTCAACCAGTTCGACACCGCCTCGGCGGTGAACAACATCCCGGTGGCCGTGCGGCTCACCGGCGAACTGGACGTCGAAGCGCTGCAACTGGCGGTCGGGGATGTGGTGAGCAGGCACGAGACGCTGCGCACCGTCTACCCCGAACAGGACGGCACCGCGCATCAGGTGATCGTGCCCGCCGAACGGGCCGTGCCGAATCTGACGCCGGAAGCGGTCTCGCCAGGGGACATCCGGCACCGGATCATCGAGGTGATCTCCGCCGGATTCGACGTGACCACCGAGGTTCCGTTGCGGGCCAAGCTGTTCCGCGTCACGGACGCGGAATCCGACACGTCGTACGTCCTCGTGTTCGTCGCGCACCACATCAGCGCGGACGGCTGGTCGATGGGCCCGCTGACCCGCGACGTGATGCTGGCCTACGCGGCCCGCTCGGCCGGGGTGGAACCGGGCTGGGCGCCGCTGCCGGTGCAGTACGCCGACTTCAGCCTGTGGCAGCGCGACGTGCTCGGCTCCGAGACCGACTCCGACAGCCTGATCTCGCAGCAGGCCGAATACTGGCGCACCGCGCTGGCCGGGCTGCCCGACGAGCTCAACCTGCCCGCCGACCGGCCGCGTCCGACGACGCAGTCGTTCGCCGGTGGGCGCGTGGTGTTCCCGATCTCCGGCGAGCTGCACCGCATGCTCACCGAGATCGCCAGACAGCAGAACGCGACGCTGTTCATGGTCGTGCACGCCGCGCTCGCGCTGTTCCTCGCGCGGATGTCCGGCACCGACGACATCGCCGTCGGCACGCCCATCGCGGGCCGTGGCGAAGCCGAGCTCGACGACGTGATCGGTATGTTCGTCAACACCCTGGTGCTGCGCTCGCACGTGGACGGCGATCTCACCTTCGACCAGTTCCTGACCCGCACCAAGGACGCCGATCTCCAGGCGTTCGCGCACGCGGACCTGCCCTTCGAGCGGCTGGTGGAACTGCTCAACCCCGAGCGCTCCACCGCGCGGCACCCGCTGTTCCAGGTGGCGCTGTCGTTCGAGAACCTGCCCGAGAGCAGCTTCGAGCTGCCCGGACTGCACGTGGGCGCGGTCGATTTCGACGTCGACACCGCCAAGTTCGACCTGTCGCTGACCATCCGCGAGGCAGGGGAGAACCCCGACGACGCGGGCATGTACGCGGAGTTCTCCTTCGCGCGCGACCTGTTCGACGACGAGACGGTGCGGGTGTTCGCCGAGCGCTTCACCAGGCTGCTCACCGCGATCACCACCGATCGCGAGACCCCGATCGGTGATCTGCCGCTGCTGGACACGGCCGAATTCCACCTGCTCACGCACGTGCAGGGCGAGGACGTCATGGCCACCGGCCTGCTGCCGGACCTGCTGCAGTACGGCGCGCGGCTGGACCCGGAGCAGATCGCGGTGCGCTACCAGGGCCGCTCGATCACCTACCGCGAACTGGACGAGTACTCCTCGCGCCTGGCGCGGGTGCTCATCTCGCGCGGTGTGGGACCGGAGCGCATCGTGGCGCTGTCGTTCCCGCGTTCCTACGAGATGGTCGCCGCGTTCTGGGCGGTGGCGAAGGCCGGCGGCGCGCACGTGCCGGTGGACCCGACCTACCCCGAAGACCGCATGCGGCACATGGTCAACGACTCCGGCGCCGTCATCGGCATCACCGCGAGCGAGTACGTCGACCGGCTGCCGCGCGACGTGGAGTGGCTGCGGATCGACGACCCGGCTCTCGGGGAGCTGATCGAGAACCAGTCCGCCGAGCCGGTCACCGACGCCGACCGGATCTCCTCGCTGGCCATGCGCCACCCGGCGTACGTCATCTACACCTCCGGTTCGACCGGTATGCCCAAGGGCGTCACCGTGACCCACGCGGGCATGGGCGGATTGGTCGGCGTCGCGGCGGATCTGTACCAGCTGGAATCGCACCACCGGTTCCTGCACATCTGCTCGCCGAGCTTCGACCCGTCGGTGCTCGAATGGCTGTGCGCCGCCTACACCGGCGCGACGCTGGTGGTCGTGCCCTCGACCGTCATCGGCGGCCCCGATCTGGCGGAGCTGCTGCGCACCGAGCGGGTGAGCCACACGATCATCACCCCGGCGGTGCTCGGCACGGTCGATCCGGAAGGCATGGAGGCGCTCGAGGTGGCCTCCGTCGGCGGTGACGTCACCACGCCGGAACTGCTGGCCAAATGGTGGCCGGGCCGCAAGTACTTCAACGCCTACGGCCCGACCGAGACGACGATCATCTCGTCCTACGCCCAGCTCACCCCGGGCAGGCACATCACCATCGGCCGTCCGGTGCGCGGCATGTCCGCGCTGGTGCTGGACAACCGGCTCAACCCGGTGCCCCCCGGCGTCGCGGGCGAGCTGTACCTGGCCGGTGGCGCGCTGGCGCGCGGCTACCACAACCGCCCCGACCTCACCGCGGAACGGTTCGTCGCCAACCCGTGGAGCGACGAGGGCGCGCGGATGTACCGCACCGGTGACGTGGTGCGCTGGTTCGCCGAACCCGGTGAGCGGGCGGGCAACGCCGCGCTGCCGTCGGTGCGCTGGGAGCTGGACTACGTGGGCCGCTCGGACTTCCAGGTGAAGATCCGCGGCTTCCGCATCGAGCTCGGCGAGATCGACACCGTGCTGGCGAGCAACGAAGACGTCGAGTACGCGATCACCATCGGCCGCAAGACCGAGGCGGGCGCGACGATTCTGGTGTCCTACGTGCTGGCCGCGCCCGGTCGCGAGATCGATACGGCCCGGTTGAGCGAGTACGCCTCGCGCATCCTGCCGCCGCACATGGTGCCGACGGCGATCGTGGTGATCGACGAGATCCCGCTGACCCCGGTCGGCAAGCTGGACCGCAAGGCGCTGCCCGAGCCGGAGCTGGCCCCGCGCGAATTCCGCGCGCCGGCCAGCGAGGTCGAGGCCGTCATCGCCGAGGTGTTCGCCGAGGTGCTCGGCGTCGAGCAGATCGGTTTGGACGACTCGTTCTTCGCTCTCGGCGGCGACAGCATCCTGTCCATCCAGCTGGTCTCCCGGGCCAAGGCGCGCGGTGTGCAGTTCACCCCGCGTGACGTGTTCGAGCGGCGCAGCGTGGCTTCGCTGGCCGAGATCGCCGCGCTCGGCGCGGGAGCCGAGCAGGTGAAGCTGGAGGAGCTGCCCGGCGGCGGTGTCGGCGAGATCCCGCTGACCCCGATCATGCGGCAGATCCTCGCGAGCGGCTCGTCGTACCAGCGGTTCTCGCAGACCATGGCGCTGCGGCTGCCCGACGGCATCGACCGGGAGACCCTGGTCGCCACCATCGCGGCGGTGTTCGACCACCACGACGTGCTCCGGTCGCGGCTGCGCCGGACCGGCACGGACTGGACGTTCGAGGCCCTACCGCACGGCGCGGTGGACGTCGACGCCCTGGTGCGCCGCGTGGACCTGGCGGCCGACACCGACGAGGCCGAGCTGGCCCGGGTCGCCACCGAGGCGCTCGACGGGGCGATGGGCGGGCTCGATCCGGCGAATGCCGCGATGGCGCGGTTCGTCTGGTTCGCTTTCTCGGCGGGAGCGACGGGCCCGGAGGAGGCAGCTCGCGTAACCACGGAGGACACCGCGGACGCCGCCGTCGGACACCGCGAGCGGCGCGATGTGCTGCTCATCGTCGCGCACCACTTCGTGGTCGACGGCGTGTCCTGGCGCATCCTGATCCCGGATCTGGCGGTCGCCTGGTCGCAGCTGGTCGCCGGTCAGCCGGTGACGCTGCCCGCCAACGGCACCTCGATGCGGCGCTGGGCGCACAGCCTGGTGGAGGCGGCGAGCTCGCCGGAGCGGGTCGCGGAACTGCCGTTCTGGCAGCAGGTCTCGGCCACCCCGGACCCGCTGCTGGGCGAGCGTCCGTTCGACCCGGCGGTGGACACGTTCGCCACCGTCGAGCGGGTCGAGGTCACCGTCCCCGCCGACGTCACCGACGCGGTGCTCACCGCGATCCCTGGCCTGTACCGGGGCGGTGTGAACGACGGGCTGCTCTCGGCGCTGGCCATGGCCGTCGTCCGCTGGCGCGGCGACGGCGCGGCGGGAGCGACGGGCCCGGACGTCACCCCGCAGGGCCCCGCGGACGCCGCCATCGGGCACAGCGCGGCGCTGATCAAGCTCGAGGGCCACGGCCGCGAGGAGGACGTGGTGCCGGGCGCGGACCTGTCGCGCACCGTCGGCTGGTTCACCTCGGCCTACCCGGTCCGGCTCGATCTGTCCGGCGCCGACCTCACCGACGCGTTCGCCGGTGGCGCCGCGCTCGGCGAGATCGTGAAGTCGATCAAGGAGCAGTTGCTCGCGGTGCCCGACAAGGGCCTGGGCTACGGCTTACTGCGGCAGCTGAATCCGGAGACCGCGGCGGGTCTGGTCGGCGCGGGTGGGAGCAGGGCGGGATCTGACGCAGCGCAGATCAGCTTCAACTACCTGGGCCGGATGTCGGCCGGGGAGATCCCCGAGCAGCTCGCCGAGATCGGCTGGGTGCCGGTGGCCGACCTGGGTCAGCTGGATGTCGACATGGACCTCGACATGCCCGCCAACGCGACGATCGATATCAACGCGATCGTCACCGACTCCGACGAGGGGCCCAGCCTGGGCGCGTCGTTCGCCTTCCCGACCGGCCTGCTGACCCGGGAACAGGTGCAGGAGTTCGCGCAGTTGTGGGTCGAGGCGCTCACCGCGCTGGCCACGCACGCGCGCCGGCCGGACGCGGGTGGCTACACGCCGTCGGACATGCCGCTGGTGCGGGTGGGTCAGCAGGACATCGAGCAGTGGGAACGGACCTACCCGGCGCTGACCGAGGTGTGGCCGCTCTCGCCGCTTCAGTCGGGTCTGCTGTTCCACGCGATGATGACCCAGTCCACCGTGGACGTGTACACCATGCAGGCCGTGGTGGACCTGGGCGGCGCGCTGGACGTGGCACGGCTGCGGGCGGCGGCTCAGGGCATCGTCGACCGGTACCCGAACCTGCGCACCGCGTTCGTCACCGACAACGACGGACAGGCCGTGCAGGTGGTGCTGGATCGGGTCGAGGCCCCTTGGCGCGAAGTGGATCTCACCGATCTGCCCGCCGACGAGCGGACCGCGGAGCTGCGCAGGCAGGTCGCGGCCGAGCAGGCGACGCACTTCGACATGGCCGTCCCGCCGCTGATCCGGTTCACGCTGCTGCGCACCGACTCCGCGCAATGGCACCTGGCCATCACCACCCACCACATCCTGCTGGACGGCTGGTCGATGCCGCTGCTGATGCGGGACCTGCTGGTGCTGTACGCGGTGCGCGGCGACCAGACCGCCTTGCCTCGGGTGGCCTCCTACCGCAACTTCCTCGGCTGGCTGGCCGGGCGTGACCGGGACGCCTCGCTGCGCGCCTGGTCGGCGGCGCTGGAGGGCGTCAACGAACCCACCCAGCTCGCTCCGCAGCCGCGCGCCGCGGAGAACTACGAGATCGGCAAGGTGGTCACCGAACTCGACGCCGACCGCACCCGCCGGATCACCAAGCACGCCGCCGAACTCGGTGTCACGGTGAACACGCTGGTGCAGGCCGCCTGGGGCATCCTGCTCGGACGTCTCACCGGACGCGGCGACGTGGTGTTCGGCGCGACGGTGTCCGGCCGCCCGGCCGAGCTGCCCGGTGTCGAGTCGATGGTGGGTCTGTTCATCAACACGCTGCCGGTGCGGCTGCGCATCGATGACCGCCAGACCATCGGCGAGCTGCTGGCCCGGCTACAGGGCGACCAGGCCGGTCTGCTCGAGCACCACTACGTGGGGCTCACCGACATCCAGCGGGTGGCGGGCACCGGGTCGCTGTTCGACACGCTGCTGGTGTTCGAGTCGTATCCGATGGACAAGGAGGCGATCTCGGCCGCCAGCTCGATCGACGGCATGTCGGTGACCGGCGTCGGCGTCAACGACGCCACGCACTACCCGATGACGCTGCTGGTGATCGCGGAGTCCACCATCGAGCTGACGCTGAAGTACCTGGGCAGCCGGTTCACCGCCGAAGAGGTCGAGACCCTCGCCGAGCGGCTGGTGCGGGTGCTGGAGGCGCTGCTCGGTGATCCGGACGCGCTGGTCGGCGACATCGACATCCTGGACGAAGGCGAACGGGCGCGGCTGCTGGCCGAATCCGGCATCACCGCAACGGCGTCCACGCCGGAGCCGGTCGGCCGGGTCGGGGCGCGCACGGTGGCCAAGGTGCTCGCCGAGGTCGTGGAAGAGGACCCCGAAGCGCCCGCGCTGCTGGCCGGCGACGACGAGGTCGCTTACCACGTGCTGGATCGGCGCTCCTCCCAGCTGGCCCGGGTGCTCATCGATCGCGGTGCCGGGCCGGGCGACGTCGTCGCGGTGACGCTGCCGCGTTCGGTGGACGCGGTGGTCGCGGCCTGGGCGGTCCAGAAGGCCGGTGCGGCATGCCTGTTCGCGGGCGATCTCACCGCCGAGCAGCTGACCGCGGCGGGCGCCGGATTCGGACTCACCGCGGAACCGGTGGCCGACAGCGACATCCGCTGGGTGGCGCTCGCCGACGCCCAGGTGCGCCAGGACATCGCCGAGGCGGCCGCGCATCCGGTCTCCTACGCCGACCGGGTCCGCCCGCTCGGCGAGGAACACCCGGCCTTCGTCGTCGCCACGGCGGACGGGGCGGTCGCGATCACCCAGTCCGACGCGCTCGACGAAGCCGAACGGTTGCGCGAGGAACACGAGATCGACTTCGAGTCGACCACGTACACCACCGCGCTCTCCGGCCGCCCCGCGGTCCTGGAGTTCCTGACCTCCGCCACCGCGGGCGCCCTGTCCGTCGTCCCGACCGGCGACCTCGACACCGACCTCACCGAGGGCGAGGTCACCCACTGGTTCGCGGGCCCGGAGGAATCGACCGACGCGGCCGGTGACGAGATCACCATCGTGATCGCGGAGTAGAACGCGCGTTCAGCTTCTCGACGAAAGCAGTGGCCCCCTCCCGAATCGAATGGGGGCCACTGCGATCAGCGGAAGATCTGTACCGCGAGAATCGCCGAGTCAGGGCAGTTATCCGGCCCCTGGAGTGATCATCGGTCGAGTCCGTGGTCCGGGTTCCGGTCCGAACTGCGATGATGTCCGCTATGAGCGCTCCGGACGAGCAAAAGGTGCTGCGTGTGACGGCCGAGCAGTTCGCCGACGGGGCGACCGCTGAGCTCGGTGACATCGAGATCGTCGACGGGCGCGTGGTCCGGCTGATGGCCCAGAGCCCCGTGCACAGTCGGGTGGTTCGGCGGCTGGCCGGAATGCTGGAGGCGGCCCGGCGCGACGGCGGGCCGTGCATGGTCGTGGACTCCGACGTTGCCGCACGATTCGCTGACACCGAATCCGCGGCGGCGGATAGGCGGTTGAACATCCGCTACCCCGACATCTGGATCCGGGACTGCGAGCCTTACGACGTCAACACCGTGCGTGAACACATTTTGCTGGTGGTCGAGGTCACTTCCGAATCGACTATCGATGCCGATATCAACGACAAACGAATCCAATACGCGGCCGCAGGTATTCCTCGGTACCTGATCGTCCGGCTGGACCAGAAGGAAGAACGTATCGAAGAGATCGAGGAATACCGTCTCGACTGGTCCGGCCGCCGCTATCTCGCCCACACGGTCCATCGACGGGTATTGCTACTCGACGACCCGGTCGAAGCGACCATCCCATTCGCCGTACTAGAACAGCCCTGACGACCGTCCCTTCAGTCGCGAGTGGCACAGGGCGCGGCGAAGTGCGAGAGGACCTCTCGACCGTGCGCCACTCGCAGCGGTTTCAATCTTGCGCTTCGCGCATCCACCTCGACCTGATCGAAGTGACTACACTCGAGTGACTACACTCACGTCCAGATCGGCGGCGGTCATCGTCACTGTTATACGAGGTTGGAGGCGGTTTTCATGGCAATGCCGATTCCTCATGCCGACGGGTGGAGAGCTGCCGACCTCGATCAGATGCCCGAAGACGGATTGCGCTACGAGGTGTTGAATGGTCAGCTCGTTGTGAATGCCGCGCCCAAGCCTCGCCATCAGTGGCTGGTCCAATGCCTGGTCCGCGCGTTGGTGGACAGCGTTCCGTCCGGGTGCCTGGTGCTCGAAGGTGTGGGCGTATTGATCGACGACGACGAGCCGATTCCTGATCTGATCGTGGTGAACGGTCCGATAGATTGGGACGATCGCGGGATCCCCGCTGCTCAGGTTCAGCTAGCGGTCGAGGTGGTGTCCAAGTCCACCACCCTGCAAGACCGTATGGTCAAACCTGTCGTGTACGCCGAGGCGGGTATCCCCAATTACTGGCGATTCGAGCCCAACGCCTTCAAGGGGCAGTTGCCGGGGGAGTCTCTCCCCGTTCTATTCGCACACGAAATCGGTGCCGACCGTACCTACGAGCTGACCCACCGGGTACCCGCGGGCAATGCGGTCACCCTGCGCAGTCCCTTCGAGTTCACGATCGACCCGGCGACGCTACTGCCCTGAGCCGCACGGCGTATCCCGCTGAGAAGCCCCTCCAACTCCCGGCATCGACCGTGTGAGGCTCCACCATGTGCCACTCGCGGAAGCCGGTCGAGGGGAGCGCTATGGGCGTGCTTCTTTCACCGGGCGCAGGGTGGTCAGGACGACGAGGAGGAAGGCCACCAGCGCGCAGGCCGTGCGGGCGAAGTGGAACGCTTCCCAGCGGCCGAGGATTTCGGCGTAGTCGGCGGGCGGGCCGGTGACGGCCCATACCTTGATCTTCTGGTTGATCGGGACGTTGCCGAGGCGGGTGAGGAGGAACGCGGCGGCAGCGAGCACGCTCGCGGTACCTGCGAGCAGGCGTGCGCGGCCGGTCGAGCGGGCGGCGAGTACCAGGGTGCTCAGGATGGTCAGGCCCATCAGCGATTGCATGACGACGCCGTTCACGCTCATCAGGGCGGTGTGGAAGGTGAAGCGCACATCCAAAGGGACCCGGCGGAACGCGTACAGGACATTGATGGCCCCGTAACCGAACGCTCCGGCGAGCAGTCCAGCGGGAATCAACGCGAACACCCTGGCTGCTAACGGTCTTGCGGCAATACTCACGCTTCACGCCCCGCCGCGACGAGCGCGAGGAGTTCGTCGACCGACCATTGGTCGTAGACGTGCGTGCCGTGCTTGGCGGCGAGCACGCGGCCGTCGGGAGCGATCAGGAAATCGGCGGGCACTCCGAGACTGCCGCCATCGGGTTTCGCGGGCGGGGCGACCTGCCTGCGGCGCAGGGTCGCGTAAGCGTCGTGGGCGAGGCCGCGCAGGATGGCGGGCCAGCCGCGCGGGTCGAGCAGGGCGCGGGGTGAGGTCTCGACGCCGAATTCGCGGTAGAGCTCGCGGTCCGGGTCGGCGATCACGTCCAGCGGCAATTCGGCGGTGTACTTGCGCAATTCCTCCGCGCCGGAATGGAAGACGACCACTTCGCGGATGCCGGCGGCGGCGATCTCGTCGCGGCGGTTGACGATCGAACGCAGGTGCAGGTTGCACACCGGGCATCCGGCGAAGCGGCGGAACTGGAGGTGGATCAGGTCATCGGGATCCGGTATCCCGACTCGAGCACCGGAGATGGTGACCAGGGTGCGTCCGGAGACGGTGGTCGGCAGCGACATGGGGCTCCTCTCGTAGGTGTACTTCGTACGCCTACGACCAGTATGCGCGTAGCTTGTACGCTGTCAATTCGTGCCCCGTCCTCGCTCGCTGACCACCGCCGATCTCGCCGTGGCGGCCCTCGCCGTGCTCGATCGCGATGGGCTGTCCGCGCTGACCATGCGCGCGGTGGCCCAGGAACTGGGCATGGCCACCATGGCCCTGTACCGCTATGTGCGCGACCGCGATGCGCTCGAGGTGCTGGTGGCCGACCACGTCTTCGCGTCGATCGATACGTCGCTCCCCGCCGGAAGCGGCTGGAAAGACCGGGTGACGGTGCTGCTCGAACATATCCGCGACGGGTTCTCGGCCCATCCGGCCGCCGTGCCGATCGTGCTGCGGCATCGGCAGTCGTCGGTGGAATCGCTGCGCGTGATGGAAGCGATGCTCGCCGTGCTCACCGAGGGCGGATTCACCGGACGCGCCCGCGTCATCGCCCAGCGCACGCTGGTCGCCTTCCTGATCGGCTACCTCCAGAACAAGCACTACGCGCCGTTGCCGGGGCGGGGCACGATCGTGATGGCCGAGCTCCCCGCCGCGGACTATCCGCATCTGGCGCAGACCGCGGGCCAGGCCAAGGGCATGTCGGCCGACGACGAATTCCGAGGCGGCGTCGAGATCGTGCTGCGCGGCCTGGAGCCTTAGCGGGTGGCGCACCGCCTCACCCGAAAAGCGCTGCCACGTCCACGGTTTCGGCCATCGCCCGCGCCCCGGCGTCATTGAGGTGCATGCCGTCGCCGCTGTCGAATTCGGGGCGGATGAAGTCGGGCCGTGCCGGATCCTCTACCGCGCGTGCCACATCGAACACCGAATCGAAGACGTCGGTGCCGCGCAGCCATTCGTTCACGTGCCTGCGGGCCGGCTGCGCCTCGGCCACGTGCAGGCCTTCGTAGACGACGCCGGCGTAGGGGCCGATCGTGGCGGCGTGGACGGTGAGCCCCGCCGCGTGCGCCCGCCGCGCCAGGGCGGTGAAGCCCGCGATCAGTTCGTCCGCGGTCGCGGGGGGCTGCCCGGTCATGCCGCCGAGGCCGAGGTCGTTGATGCCGAAGTTGATCAGCACGCTGGTCACGCCGGGTACGCCGAGCGCGTCGCGGTCGAAGCGCGCCAAGCCCGCCTCGCCCACTCGGTCGAGCAGCAGCCGATTTCCCGCGATGCCCTGGTTGACCACCCAGCCTCGGTTCAGGCGCGTGTTGAGGACGTCCACCGACCGGCGATCGGCGCCCGGTGTGGTGCCGACGCCTTCGAACCAGGAATCGCCGAACGCCACGGCCACCGGCGTTTCCGCGGGCGCGAGCACGTCGACGCCGACCACGTAGAACCGTCCGGGAAACTCCTCGGCGGCCGCGAGCGCACTCTCGGAGACGACGTTGCCGTCCGCGATGAAGGCGGTTTCCCCTGGTTGGTGCGAGAAGGTCGCCAGGCCGGTTGGCCCGGGCAGGTAGAGGCTCAATGCCAGATCCGTGCCCGCCGAGACGGCGAGGTCCACCGGATCGCTGAACACTTCGCCGCCCACCGGCACCACTACTTGCTCGGCGCCGCCGAACCGCAGCGCGGTGTCGGTCTCGGAGACGATCTCGCTGCCCGTCTTGCGCAGGGCGACTCGCGCCGCGCCGATCGTCAGCGGCGTCTTCCCGTAACGGTTGGTCAACCCGACCCGCACCCGCGCACCGACGCCCGCCAGGTGCAGCACTTGGCGCACCGTCTGGTCGGTGAACGCATACGAGTCCGCGAACTTGATCGGCTCGTCCGGGTCGATCACGGCGGTGCGGAATCCGGCGATCCAAGCGGTGGACGACATGGGAACCTCCATTAGTTGCTGCGAGGAATAATGCGTATGCATATTTCTACGGCTACTTATTCCTCGTGTCAACTATCCGCGAAGAAACAGTCGGGTAGGTTTCGCCCATGGACCTGAACGAGCTGTTCGACGACCCGCGCCTGACGACGATGGGTCTGCTGTTCGAGGCGCACAGCGGCGTGCTTGCCAAGTTGGAGCCGGTGTGGAACGCGCACGGCTTGTCCGGACTGGATCTGAACGCCCTGATGCGGCTGAGCCGTTCGCCGGGGCGCAGGCTGCGCATGTCGGAGCTGGCGGTGCAGACCGCGCTGTCCACCAGTGGCGTCACCCGGCTGGTCGATCGCCTGGCGCGCGGCGAGCTGGTGGAGCGCGAGCTGGACCCGGGAGATCGGCGCAGTGCCTACGCGGTGCTCACCGAGGCGGGCGCGGCGCGGCTCGCGCAGGTGCTGCCGGACTATCTGGCCGCCGTCGACCGCTGGTTCGTCGGGTTGCTGACACCCGCGCAGCTGGCGGCGTTGTCCGAGGCGCTGCGTGTCATCCGGGACGTCTCGAACCCCGAGGCCACGTTCCGGATGGACTGAGCATCACCGCGCGTTCGCGGCGAGCAGCCGTTCGAGGCCGTCCAGGATCAGTTCCAGGCCGAAGCCGAAATCGGCGATGCCCGAGTGCTTTCCGTCGATCACCAGCTGGGCCGGGTCATCCGGCCAGGACCGCGCCCCGGCGCTCGGCGAGGTAGTCCGCCCAGGTCAGCTCGCCGACGTCGGCGCCATCGGTGACCAGGTTCGCGCCCGCGCGATAGACCCGGCCCGCTTTGCCCGGCACCGGCGTGGTCAGCAGCGCACGCCGCTTGCCGAGCACCGCCAGGTAGTCGCGGACCAGCTCGCGCATACCCAGTACTTCGGGTCCCACCAGATCCGGCACCCGGCCGGCGGGCGCGGCGACGGTCAGCTCCGCCAGCCGGGCCGCCACCTCACGCACGCGCACCGGCTGGAGTCGCACGCCGCCCAGGACCGGCAGCACCGGCGATTTCAGCATCGTGTCCACCAGTTGGGGCACGAAATCGTGGAACTGAGCGGCGCGCAGGGTGGTCCAAGGGATACCCGACTCGGCGACAGCCTGTTCGGCGGCGAACTTCGCGCGGAAGTAGGTCAGCGGAAGCAGTTCGGCGGCGGTGACCGAGATATAGACGATGTGCCCGACGCCCGCGGCGGCAGCGGCCCGCAACAGGTTCGCGGTGGCCACCTCGTCGCTCTTGGCGTCGCCCGCCAGGTGCAGGATGGTGTCGACGCCCGCCACCGCGGCAGCGATGCCCTTGTCGCGCAGCAGATCTCCGGTGACGAAGCGCACGCCGCCGTCCGGGCGATGTTCGGTGCGGCTCAGCACGCGCACGTCGGCACCCCGCTCGAGCAGCAGCGGCAGCACCTCGCGGCCCAGGGTTCCGGTGCCGCCGGTGACCAGGATCTTCGCGGTCATGACTGTCTCCGATCTCGTCGGTGCCGATGGGGCGTTCCCATCGCTTCACCGAGACGACGACGCGCGGGCGCGAACTGTGACATCGAAGCCGTCGCGGCCGTCCCGGCCCGAACCGGGTCAGCCGCCCGCCGCGCCGAGGCGGGCGGCGAGTTCGCGCAGGTGTGCGACGAGTTCCGGCGGTTCGTGCACCCGGAAGGGAAAGCCGAAGCCCGCGACGTAGATCGCGAGTTCGTCCAGCGAATCGGACCCGGTGCGGAGCACGCAGCTTTCGGCGTCCACCGCCTCGATCACTCCCACCGTCGGGGCGATTCGCTCGGCGGCCACATCCGCCGTGACCCGCAGGGTGATGCGGGCGGCGTAGCGGTACGGCGCGGTCGTGACGCCACGGGAGAGGTAACCGGTCAGGTCGGTGTCGGGCGCCTCGCGCGGGGTGAAGCGGGGGCCGGTCGGAATGCGGGGGAGCAGGCGGTCCACGCGGTAGGTGCGCCAATCCGCGCGATCGACGTCCCAGCCGACGAGATACCACCGCCTGCCCGTGTGCACCAGGCGGTGCGGCTCGGTGGCGCGCACGGACGTGGCGCCGTCGTGGGTGCGGTAGTCGAAGCGCAGGCGGTGGTTGTCCCGGATGGCGGCCGCGACGGCGGTGAGAGCGTCCGGGTCGACCGTCGGGCCGCCCGCGGGCACGGTGACCGTCGCCGCTTGGAGCATGCGCACGCGGTAGCGCAGCCGTGCGGGCAGCACCTGCTCTAGTTTGGCGAGGGCGCGCAGCGAACTGTCCTCGATGCCCGCGATGGTGCCGCCCGCCGCGGTGCGCAGGCCGAGTGCCACGGCCACCGCCTCGTCGTCGTCCAGCAGCAGCGGCGGCAGCTTCGCGCCCGCGCCGAGCCGGTAACCCGCCACACCGGGCGTCGCGTCCACCGGGTAACCCAGGTTGCGGAGCTTGTCGATATCCCGGCGGACGGTGCGCACGTCCACGTCGAGTCGTTCGGCCAGTTCGGCGCCGGTCCAGTCGCGGGGGGATTGCAGCAGCGACAGCAGACGCAGCAGGCGGGCCGACGTTTCCAACATGGGAGAAGTCTGCCCGACAGCTAGGACAGTTTCTGTCCTGAACTCGTCAACTCTCCCGTCGAGCGCCAGGATGTCCGTTCGGCCGTGAAGGCTTCCGCCTGCTTCGCGCGGAATTCCTCGATGGAGGCTGCGTTCTCGGCCAGGAACGCCCGGTAGTCCGCCAGACGGAACTCGCCGTCCTCGGCGCGCACGCGCGCATTGCCCGCGGTGAAATCGGCGCGCAGGTCGAGGAGTTCTTCCGCTTCGACCGGATACCAGCGAATGCGATCGAAATAGCGCAACAGCCAGGGGGTTTCGTCTCCTGACGCGGTGCGGTCCGCGCCAGGGGAGACCGCGGGCGCCACACCGGAGCGGTGATTCCACACCTGCGTGGTGCGCCCGACGAACTGATAGCCGCCCGGCCCCTCCATTCCGTAGACGCACAGGTAGGCGCCGCCGATGCCGACCGCGTTCTCCGGCGTCCAGGTGCGGGCGGGATTGTATTTCGTGGTGACCAGCCGGTGCCGGGGATCGGTGGGTGTGGCGACCGGCGCGCCGAGGTAGACGTCGCCGAGGCCGAGCACCAAGTACTCGGCCCCGAACACGGTGTCGTAGACGTCGGAGACGGAAGCCAAGCCGTTCATGCGGCGAATGAACTCGATATTCCACGGGCACCAGGGCGCGTCGGAGCGCACGCCGTGCATGTAGCGGGTGATCGCCTCGCGCGTGGACGGATCGTCCCAGGACAGCGGCAGGTGGACGACCCGGCTCGGCACGACCAGCTGGTCGGCGGCGGGCAACCGCGCCTCTGTCTCGGCGAGCAGGCCGAGCAGCGCGGGCACGGACAGGACGTGTGGATCGACCCGGATCTGCAACGAGCGGATGCCGGGGGCCAACTCGGTGACGCCGCGCACCCCGGCGGCGAGCAGGTGCTGGTGCAGGGCGTGCACGCGGGCGCGCAGGCCGAGATCCAAGGCCATGGCGCCGTATTCGACGAGCACGCCGTCGTCACCCGCGCGGCGGTAGGTCACCGCGGTCTCGTCGTCGACCTCGGCGCGGCGCAACACCCCGTCGTCGCCGTCGCCGCCCGCCGACAGCACGGTGGGCCACGCGGCCCGGCGCGCGCGCCCGAGCTCCCGGAGGGGGGCCGCGTGGTCACCGCGCACCGGCACGAACCGCACGCTGTCGCCGGGCGACAGCTGACCCAGTTTCCAGCGGTCGGCCGCCACGACGGTGACCGGGCAGACGAAACCGCCGAGACTCGGCCCGTCCGGACCCAACAGGATGGGAGTGTCGCCCGTGAAGTCCAGCGCGCCGACCGAATACGGGGTGTCGTGGATGTTCGACGGATGCAGTCCCGCCTCGCCGCCGTCGGTGCGGGCCCATTCCGGCTTCGGCCCGATCAGCCGGACGCCGGTGCGGTCGGAGTTGAAGTGCACTTCGTAGTCGGTGCCGACGATGGTCTCGAAGTCGGCACGGGTGAAGAACTCCGGCGCACCGTGCGGGCCCTCGGTGACCGCGAGTTCCCAGCGCCGCGTGAGCACGGGTTGTTCGTCCATCGCCACGCCCGCCGTGACCCGGCCGTGGTGCGCGCCCAGTGGCAGCGAGTCACCGGCGCGCAACGCGCCGCCGGTGCCGCCGCCGAAGCGGCCGAGCGTGAACGTGGCCGCGCTGCCGAGGTATTCGGGTACGTCGATGCCGCCCGCGATCAGCACGTAGCAGCGCATGCCCGGTCCGCGCACCGCGCCGACGTCCAGTACGCCGCCCGCGGGCACCCGTACCGTCCGCCACTGCGGCACGGCGACGCCGTCCACGGTCACCTCCGCCGGGGCGCCGGTGACGCAGACCCGGGCCGGTGCGCCGAACCGCAGCGCGGGGCCGCCGAGGGTGCATTCCAGTCCGGCGGCGCCCTCGTCGTTGCCGAGTGCTCGGTTCCCCAGCCGGAACGACAGATCGTCCATCGGCCCCGACGGCGGCACGCCGACGTGCCAGTACCCGATCCGGCCCGGCCAGTCCTGCACGGTGGTGAGCATGCCGGGGCGAACCACGTGCACGCCGGGTCGCACCGTCTCTGTCTGCGCCGACCCGGCCACCGGTAGCTCGGCGACGGTCATCGCGACACCACCATCCGCACCGGCGTGGGGTCGAACCCGTTGCAGGGGTTGTTGATCTGCGGGCAATTCGACACCAGCACCAGCGTGTCGATCTCGGCGCGCAGCGTGACCCGCTTGCCGGGCGCGGACAGTCCGTCCACGATGCCCAGCGTGCCGTCCGCCTCGACCGGAACGTTCATGAACCAGTTGATGTTCGACACCAGGTCGCGTTTGCCCAGCCCCCAGCGCAAGGCCTCGGTGAGGAAGTTCTCCACGCAAGCGTGCTGGTGGCGGGTGTGCCTGCCGTAGCGCAGCGTGTTCGATTCCTGTGAGCAGGCGCCCGCGATGGTGTCGTGGTTGCCGACGTCGTCGGCCACGACGGTCATCAGCGTGGTGCCCGCGTCGGTGCGCAGTGCGCTGCCGGTGGTGAGGAAGATATTGCGCTGGGTGGCGACCGTGGCCTGCGCGCTGTAGCGGTCGGCGTGATCGGCCGCCGAGTACAGCAGGCAGTCCACCGCCTGGTTGCCGTGCAGATCGATGATCTCCAGGTGCTCTCCCGCGTGGACCACGGCCGACCACGGCGCGCGGGCGGGGACGGTCTCGTCGAGCACGATGGCGCGGGCGGTGGTCATGCGGTTGCCTCCAGGGTCAGGGCGGCCGTCCAGGCTTGTTCGGTGTTCTGCACCGCCCGTCGGTATTCCGGGTCGTCGTTGACGGGTGTGGCGAGGTCTTCCGGCGCGGCCCAGGCGACGAAGTCGAGGTCCGTCGCGGGCCGGTCGTCCAGCGGGTGCGCGGAGTTTGCCACCAGCACGGTGACCGGCAGGTGCGTGAGCAGATCGACGCAGGAGCCCGCGCCCGCACTGCCGGTGGCGGTGAGCGCGCCGTCGTGCTCCACCCGCACGCCGCGGAAGAACGAGACCGTCGGTCCGATGTCGCGCGGCGCCAGCCCGTGTTTGGCGCCCGCGAGTCGCAGCAGGTGGCGGGCCTCCGCGGTCGGCCCGCAGAGTGCGT
The DNA here is from genome assembly GCF_001612985.1 of Nocardia gamkensis NBRC 108242. GTDB lineage: Bacteria > Actinomycetota > Actinomycetes > Mycobacteriales > Mycobacteriaceae > Nocardia > Nocardia gamkensis. The sequence goes on from NZ_BDBM01000060.1 coordinate 24,669, forward strand.
CGTGGTGGCCGGAGGTGTCGTCGAGCACGGTCGCCAGCACGCGGCCCTGGTCCGACAGCAGCGGGTGACCGCCGTCCAGATACGCCTGCCACGGCACCTTGACCGTGTCGGCCACGTTCAGGCGCTCCCACGGGGCGTCGGTGCGCACCAGCAGCAGGTGCGCGCAGGCCGCGCCGTCCGGATCGGACAGGCGCACGCGGGTGCCGCGCCCGAGGGCGATGTTCGCGTAGCCGCCCGGCGGAATTCGCTGCGCGAAGGTGAGCTCGGCGGCGGAGATGCCCGCGGGCAGCGCGGGCTCCGCGATCGTCGCCGCCGCGGCCTGCGCCCGTGCGTGCGCTCGCGCGCCGGAGGTGTCCGCAGTGGTTGTCACGATGAATTCCTCTCGGAGATCGGTTGTTCGAAACGGCGACCGGGTTGCGGCGGTGCCCGGCAGCGCACCGCCGCACCGGGGCGTTCAGGCCGGTTGCGGCGCGGGCTCGGCGCTCGCGAGACCGCGTGACCAACCGACCACGAAGCGATGCACCAACACGCCGACGGCGAGCACAAGGAGCACGAAAAGCGGTGCGGCCCAGAGCATCCACCAGCCGCCCCCGTCCGGGGCGTAGACGTCGGCGCGAGGCCAGGCGAGATTCACGACCATCGCGATGCCCCAGACCACCGCGAGCGCGTTGATCGGAATACCGAACCGGCCCAGGCCGAACAGTCGCGCGTCGGTGCCCGCGTCGGGTAGACCGGTGCACCGGCGGATCAGCAATGGCACCGTCACCAGCAGGTAGGCCAGATACAGCGTTACGATGCAGACGCTCGCCAGCGTCGCGAAGATCGCGGCGTTGCCGAGGTTGAGCGCCAGCAGGCCGATGCCGAGCGCGCCGATCACGACGGCGGGCAGCACCGGCGTGCCGTACCGCGGGTGCACCGCGGCGAGCCTGGCGGCGAACGGCAGCTTCCCGTCCCGCGCCATGGAGAACATCAGCCGCGAGCCGGCGGTCTGAATCGCCAGGGTGCACACGGTGATCGCGACCGCCACGCAGCCCAGCAGCACCTTGCCCGCCGGGCTGTCCAGCTTGGCGGTGAGCACGTAGGCCAGGCCCTCCGAGGACAGCGCGCCGTCGGACAGGCTCGGTGCGGCCATCAGCGCGCCCAGCAGCATCAGCCCGCCGCCCAGCGCCGAGACCGACAGCGCGGTGAGGATGGTGCGCGGCGCGACCCGGCGCGGGTTCTTGGTCTCCTCGGAAAGCTCTCCCGCGGAATCGAACCCGACCATGACATAAGCCGCCATGAGCCCCGACACCAGGAAGGCGGCCCAGTAGGGACCCGGCGCGGCCTGATCGGTGTGCAGCACCACACTCGGTCCGCGCTCGGCGGTGGTGAAGAACAGCGCGATGATCGCGAGGACGCCGACGATCTCGACGGTGACGCCGATCGAATTGATCCGGGCCATCAGGTCGATGCCGAGCACGTTGATCAGCGTGGTCACGACGAGCAGGATGCTGCCGAGCAGTACGGCGTTGGTCGCGCCGGACGGCGAGGTGAGCGCGGTGTCGGTACCGACGAGCTGGAATCCGCTCCAGATCGACGGCAGCACCACCTGTAGGGCGATCGCCGCCGCCGCGGCGGTGACGATCTGCGCGATGATCATCATCCAGCCCGCGAACCAGCCGACGAGTTCGCCGCCGAGCCGTCGGGACCATTGGTAGATGCACCCCGAGATCGGGTAGCGCGCGGCCAGTTCGGCGAAGTTGAGCGCGACGAGGAACTGTCCGGCGAACACGATCGGCCAGGTCCAGAAGAAGGCGGCTCCGCCGAACGAATAACCGAAGCCGAAGAACTGGAAGATCGTGGTCAGGATCGAGACGAAGGAGAAACCTGCCGCGAACGAGGCGTAGCGCCCGAGTTTGCGGTGCAGGACGGGCTGGTAACCGAACCGGGCGAGGTCGGCGCCGTCACCGGTGAGATCGGGCGGCGGGGGCGGGGCGAGCGTGGTGGCCATGGGCGGTCCTTCGGCGATCGGCCAATAACTATCAGACGACAGTTTTGCGGCCGCGATCGCGCTTTCGGTGACCTGTGTGTATCGCTTCCGCGACCTCCGGTAACTTCTGCGTTGCCGTTATTTCTATCAAGTGACAGAAAACGCGCCGGTGGTTGATCCCGGCTCGTGCGTACCCCCGCCCGCACCGGAGCGTCCCCGCGCCGACCTGCCAGAATGGGCCGGTGGCAAACCTCGGTCCCGGACGGCCGCGCGTCGAACAGCGGCGTCGACGCGGATCGACGCCGCGCGCCGAGATCCTCGACGCCGCAGGCGAACTGTTCACCACCAACGGTTACGCCAACACCTCCACCCGTGCGATCGCCGACGCGGTCGGCATCCGCCAGGCTTCGCTGTACCACCATTTCGCGGCCAAGGACGACATCCTCGACGCGTTGCTCGCCGGAACCGTCGCGGCACCGATCGAATTGGCCGAGCGGCTGCGCGCGGCGCCCGAGCCGGTGCCGGTCCGGCTGTACGCGCTGGCGCTGTTCGATGTGCGGCAACTGTGCGCCTCGCGCTGGAACCTGGGTGCGCTGTACCTGCTTCCGGAGTTGCGCACCGAGCGCTTCGCCGCGTTCCGCCTGCGCCGCGACGAATTGCGCGGACATTACGAGACTTTGGCGGCCCAGGTGCTCGCCGAGGTAGGCGCGGTGAGCGTGCCGGGTACGCAGTCGCTGCCGTTCCGGTTGGTGGAGACGGTGATCAGCATTCGCTCCGACGAAGGAGCCGCGCCCAGGTACGCCGAGCGCACGATCCCCGGGGCGGTACTGCGCACGCTCGGCTGGTCCGGAGATCTCGACCCGATCCGGGCCGAGGCGATCGTGCTGCTGGACCGCCTGGCAATGCCCACCCCATGACACGGTACGGCTACCGATTGCGCTCGATCCCCCGGCTCCGATCCTGGCTGTGCAAATAGCCCCGCACAACCGGCGGAGCATGACCCAGCGGCTCCCGCACCGCCGCCGACGGCGGTTCCGCTTGACCGAGCCCCAGAATCTTCACCACCTCCGGTGGTATTCCGCGCGCTTGCAGCCGCGCCAGATGTTCCGCGCGCTCCTTCTCCGCTGCCGCGCGTTCGTTCTCGGCTGCCGCACGTGCCTCGGCCGCCTCTCGGGCCGCCCGTTCCCCAGTGTCGGCGGCCGGTCGTTCTTCCCGCTTGTTAGGCGCCGGGAATTCCTGTGCCACCCGTTCGGCGGCCTCACGTTCGACCCTTGCACGCTCATCGACCCCGCGTGCTTGTCTGGTTCGCTCGGCTTCTTCTCGCGCTTGTCGATCGCGCTCGGGGGCTTCCGCCCGACCACGCGTGGCACCATCGCGGAACCTCAGCATAATCCGGAACTTCTCGGCTCGCTCACGTGCTCGCGCAAGCTCGGCGATTTTTTCCCGACGATTCTGTAAAGCTTGTACCTTCCCCTGTCGAGCTTTCTCACGGATACCCTGCAATTCGAGCTGCTGCGCTTTACCGCGCTCCACGACGAGGCCTCTGGCCCAAATCTCGCGGGCATCGGATCGTGAAATAAGCTTGTGCTGAAATTGGCTCGAAAAATCGCGAATCAAGCCGTCTATCAGTTTTTGCAGGTCTTTCGCGACCGGCTCACCTTCGACGGATCGCAACATGTGCTGATGGTTCGGGTTCTCTTTGAGGATCTCCCGCATCGCCTCCAGTTGCTTTTTGTCTTTATTTCCTTCGATCCGGCCGGATTTGTCTTCTATGGTGAATGTCCGGGCGCCGACTTCTTTGGAGTGGTCGACCCGGATTCTCCCCTTCGTGGTTTCATATATTCGCGACCCCGGGGCGTATCCGTTCTCGCGGTCGCGGAAGAATCGATCGATACCGTTCTCGAATATCCTGCCGCGCTCATGACTCGGGACCTTGTCGCGGTCTCTGTCGTACCCGTCCATCGCTGGACACACCCCCCCAGATGAGCGGAAAGCACTGGCCAAGAAATTCGTGGGCGAGCCCTCATCGGGCAGTGGAGGCTTCTTCCTCGAGTTTCTCTTGGTGATAGCCTGCATACTCGCGAAAGATGGCGGCCATTGTCGAGAACATTCCGTCGTGGACATCCGGGTCGAATTCGATCATGCTTCCCATCAGTCCCCATATGGTGTCTACGTCTTCATCCAATGTGTCGAATAGAAGGGCCGGATTCACGTGGTCATAAAATGAATGATCACGACCGAACCATTTGTATTCGATCCACTCGGCACCCGCGTATTTGATGAAGCACTCGCCGATGAAACAGATGAAAGCGTCCGTCATGTCGGCTTTCTCGGGTCTCATCGCTGTAGCCAAGTCCGGGAACAGGTCGGCAATAATAGAATCGAGTCGCTCGACCTCCGCTGAGTCTTCCGCCCACGGCTCCGAAGGAATCTCACGGATGCCTGCATAGTCCATGAACTTCCGGACCTGCGCCGCGCGGCGGTCCGGGTCGACCCATTTCCCCCATGCGGTCTGCTCGACGGGTACGCCGAGATCCATGGTCAACTGCTCATCGTTCCCCACGCCCAGCTCCTTCTCGTCTTGGTCCGAACAGGTCAGTGTCGCGCGTATATAGTCACCGGGCAAGGAGCCTTCATCGCTCCAGGTACAACCTCTCATTCGGTAGCCTGGGCCAGCCCTCGGCATTATCGGGAAGCACGTGCACCGCGTCAACGTAGTGGCGTTTCCGGTGCTCTTCGATGAACGTCGACGCGGCAGTGCGGCATGCCGCGAAGTCGAGCCGGACGCCGTGCAGGAACACCGACAGATGCACATCCGGATCGTTCGGCAGCGGAGAAGTCATCGCGCTTTGCCCCCGGGTCATCGACTACCCGGAGCGCTACATGCCCGGATGGACTCGACCACAACCATTCCGGACGGACGAAACCGGTCCCGGGGTGCCTCTATCCAATGCCTGACAGCGCCGGACTCGGCTGTGGGCGACGGCAGTGCAACCGTGCCGCCCTCCCGGACAATCGACACGTCGAGCCGAAACATCTCCGCGAAAAGCCGTGTGTCGTCTGGAAGATCCTGCCGCACAATGTAGGTCCACCTGTTCGAGCGAGGATGCGCCACGATCGGCCCTGTCGCATCCCTGCGGCGCTGCATGACTTGCCTGACGGCTCGCCCTAACGGAGCGGGCATTGTCAACGCTCCGACGTGTGACGCGCGCATGATGATACGCCCCAGCTCGGGTGGGTCGATCACAGCGGGCAGATCACACACGCGCCGGTAGAAGTGGCAGCGAGACCGGGGTGTGTCCCCGAAAGGTATGTGTGCCATCGATGTTGGGCCTCTTGGTCAGGTTGCTCGGCGTTGGTGTGCGCCCGCCGCCGGGGAGCCGATCAAGGCATCGCATCGACCCGGCGGCGGGGCTCTTCCAGCTTGTCCGCGCTGAGCATGTGATCCCAGGTACAGAACTCGACCCGAGGTCGTACGCTTCTCGTACGGACCGTTGGAGGCACGGGCGAGGGGCGGGTAATGATCGTCAGCACGTGGACACGGAAAGAAGTCCGAGCCCTGCGCGAAGTTGGTTTGCGCATGACACAAGAAGAGTTCGCGGAGAAAGTCGGATTTCAGACCGCGACTGTGCAGAAGTGGGAGCAGAAGGCTACAACTGAGCGTCCGGTCAAGGGGCGGTCGGCCGAAGCACTCGACACGGTTTACGACTGCCTCGAACCGGCGCAGCGGGAGCGGTTCTGGCACCAGTTGGCAGGTATACCTTCGCAAACCGCAGGGCATCCTGTTCCGGGCAGCACAGAAACCATTCAGTCCGAACAGGCCAATGCTGGTGACGGTGCGGTCGGTCTGCATGTGCGGGAAGTCGAGGACGACGTGAAGCGGCGTGAGTTCAACAAGCTAGCTACGGTAGGCGCTGTCGCGGTGCTCATCCCGGACAGCTTCGGCCGAATCGGTATGAGTGACGTTCAGCGGCTGTCGGCCGATGTCGACGCACTCGATCAGGAGGATCAGCGCACAGGCGGTGCGCAATTGGTCGGTCTTGCCGTCGAAAAGCTGACGCACGCCTTGGACCGGCTGCAAACCGGTGTATTCGATTCCACTACTGGCAGTGCCTTCACCAAGGCGACCGGAGAACTTGCCGTGCTCGCCGGGTGGTTGGCCTACGACGCAGACCGGCACCGCCTTGCGCGCCGGTGCTTTGCTGATGCCATGGCGCTCGGCACCGAAGCCAATGATGATGATCTCATCGCACACACTTGCCTGTACGCGGCGAATCAATCCAGCTCCCTTGCACGCGCCGGTCGAGGAGGAAGCCCGCACAAAGCACTGCAACTGGCCGATCGTGCCCGCACTCTCATGCGCGGTCGGCCACCAGGTCGGATACATGCCTTGATCGCCGTTCGTGAGGCGCAGGCCTACGGAGTGCTCGGTGATCGAATGGCATTCGGGCGTGCTATCGCGACTGCCTGGCGAGAGTTGGATCAGGCCATGCAGTCCGAACCGCTGGAGGAAGTTCCGCAGTGGCTGCGATTCGTAACTTACTCGGAGATCGCCGACCACGAGGCCCGCGGCTATGCGGACATAGGCGACCTGCGCCAATCTGTCGAACTGTACGCGGCTGCCGTCGACCACCCTGCGGCGATGCGTAACGCCACAATCGTCCGCGCATGGTCGGCCGCTACCAGGGCTCGCCTCGGCGATATCACCGGCGCGCTCGAGCATGGGTTCCCGGCGTTGTCGGAACTGTCTGCCATCGCATCGACACGCACACTGCGCCGCCTCGAGCCGGTTCGAACAGCAGTCGATCGGTTGCCCGCCGGTGCGGAGTTCCGCGAGTTGTACGACTCCCTGACGCAGAAGGCGGTGATCATATGACCGGCTTGCCGGATGGCGTGAAATTCGAGCACTACACAGCGGCCGAAGCACGCGCGCGAAGAGAGATCGTCGAGTATGTCTACCGCCGTTCATACGTCGATGCCATCGCCTCTGGAGATCCGTTCGATTCGCCTTCGGAGTTCATGCGCCGGTTCGATTCCTACACCGGTCCCCGTGGCAGCGGGTTCGCGTATGTGCTTGCCCGAGTCGACGGCGAACCTGCCGGTCAAATCTGGGGATGGCCGCTACCCCCGAACGCGCGATGGTGGACAGGACTGCATCTCGACAGCGGCGACCTGGAGAAATTCACTACCGAAGACGGTGCGCGCACGTTCGGTCTCAGCGAAATCATGGTGTGCGCGGAATATGCCGGGCAGGGCATAGCGCGGGCGATGCATGACGAACTACTGGGTTCCCGAACCGAACAGCGCGCGACACTGCTCGTCGAAGCGGACAACGAGCGCGCCTACGAGCGCTATCTGCGTTGGGGCTGGGAAAGAGTCGGGTGGCTTCGCCCATCGTGGCCTGACGCCCCGCGTTTCGATGTGCTGATCCACGAGTTGCGCTGAGCGGAAAGACCAAAGATCCGTCTCAGTGGGTCGGCGGCGCGATCTGCCAGTGCTCCTGTAGCGCGCCCGCGATCTGCGGGAGCACGGTCACCGGAATGCGCTTGCGCCGCAGGATCGCCCTTATCTCCGTGACCTGATCGCGTTTGCGCAGGTCGTAGGCGCCCGCGACGGGGCGGACCACCGGCGGGATGGACAGCAGCACCAGCTCGCCGTGCGGCTCGTCGCCACCGGACAGATCCAGCGCCAGCGACCAGCGGGAGCGCTCGTCGAGGGTGAAGCGCCCGGCCACCACCCGGTCCCACGAGATGCTGGAGACCGTCCACGGCTTGCGCCGGTAGATGGCGTGGTCGGTGAGCACGATGGCGTCCCTGGTGAACAACGCGGCCAGCACCGCGATACCGACGACGGCTCCGGCCAGCAGTCCGGTGAACACCCGGTTCACCCCGAACGCGGCGACGAACGAGCCGCAGATCGTGACGGTCGCCAGGATGCCGAACACGCTGTAGAGCGCGGCGCGCTGGGTCGGGACCACACCTGCCCGCACCGTTGTCATCTCACCTACCTGCCTCGGGCGCATTTCCGGCTCACGCTACCGCGTCGCGCACCGGCGCACACCTGGCGGTTTCCCAGATGTGGCCGATGCGCGGGCGGTGCTCAGACGGTGAGCGGGACCGCGGCCTCCGCGGTGTACACCAGGAACGTCAGGCTCTGCTGGAAGTACAGCTGGACCGAGGTGCTGTCGTGCGACAGGTAGCCGACGGACAGGTCCTGCCCGATGCGCAGATCGAAGTCGCCGCCACGGGTGGTGAGCACGATCGCGCCGTCGATGGCGGGCGCCCAGATGATCTCGCCTTCCGGGATCAGGCGCTCGATGTGCGTGCGGATCATGTGGCCGTGATCGGAGGTCTCGCTGACCGCCGTGAACAGGTCGGCGCTGAGCAGCACCGAGTACGGTCCGTCGACGCCCGCCAGCCGCAGCGCGCTCAACGCTTGCGCGATCGCCTCGGGGACCAGCCGGGTGTCGCCGGGCAGCGTGATCGGCTCGTTGGACGCACTCGCGCGGATGCCGGTGATGTGCGCGGCCGGATATCCCTCGAAGATCGCCCGGTCCTCGGCGAACGCGATCTTCTTCGCGGCGTCCTTCACCGGATCCAGGTCGGCGTCCTGGGCGCCGCGCTCCACGTTGTCGAGTTCCTCGCGGGAGAGCGTGAACGGCACGCGCAGTTCGACCAGCGGCGCGACCACCCGCTGACGGGCGAACACTCCGGAGCCGGGGGAGTCGATCGGTGTGGTGTGCCCGGTGCCCACCGCGGAGTAGTCGACGCCGTGCGGGCCGGAAAGGTCGACGACGCGCCGGCCCGCGATGTGCCGCTTGAAGGTACGCGTCGCCTCCTCCTCGATGGCCGCCCACGCCTCGGCGGTGATCGGCGCTAGTTCGCGATGGAGGTTGTTCATGACCGGGTGCTCCTTTTCAACGAGCCGATACCGAGGGCGCCGTCGCCCGAGGGCACGGCGGTGCCGGACAGTTCTGCCGAATCGGCGGTGTCCACCGGCACCGCGGCTTCCGCCGTCTCCCGTGGCGCCGGTGGCAGATCGTCGAGGAAATCGACGCTGGGTGCGAAGAACGAGGTGCCGGTGCGGGCGACGGAGAAATCCAGGATGCGGTCGTAGGCGGCCTCGCCGGTGCCGAGGAACATGCGGGTGAGCATGCGCTCGGTGACGCTCGGCGTGGCCGCGTACGCGATGTAGTAGGTGCCGAAGACCCCCTCCCGCACGCTGCCGAAGGGCATGTTGCCGCGCAGGATCTGGCGTTCGGTGCCGTCCGGATCGATCAGTGTGTTCATCTCGACGTGCGAGTCGGCCGGCTTGATCTCGTCGGGGAGTTCGAAGTCGTCCAGCTTGGTGCGGCCGATCACGCGCTCCTGCTCTTCGACCGACAGCGCGCGCCAGTCCGCCAGCGGGTGGGTGTACTTCTGCACGATCACGTAGCTGCCGCCGGCGAATCGCGGGTCCTCGTCGCCCACCAGCGCGGCCGCGGCGGCCGCTCGGCCCTCCGGGTTCTCGGTGCCGTCCACGAAACCGAGCAGGTCGCGCTGCTCGAAATAGCGGAAGCCGACGGTCTCGTCCACGATCGTGCCCGCGCCCGCCAGCCGGTCGCCGATGGCCATGGCCAGTTCGAAGCAGGCGTCCTGCACTTCGGACTTGATGTGGAACAGCAGGTCGCCCGGTGTCGCGGGCGCGGTGTGGCGTGCGCCGACGTAACCGGGGAACGGATGCAGCTCAGCGGGTTTCGGCCCGGCGAAGAGGCGGTCCCACGCGTCCGAGCCGATCGACGTGACGCAGGTCAGGTTCGCGCCCGGCAGGCGGAAGCCCACCGAGCGGCGCAGGCCGGTGATGTCGGCGAGCAGGTCGCGGACCGCCGCTTCGCCGCCCTCGTCGATCGTGGCGACCAGGAAGATCGCGGACGGCGTGAGCGGTTCGAGGATCGGCTGCGGCTCACCCATGATCGACACCCTAACGCCCGGCCGGTCCGGCCGCGGTGCGGACCCGCGCGGGTGGCTACATCGCTACGGTCAGCAGGAACGCGACGTCATCGATCGCCTTCACGCTGTGGCGCGCCTTGGGCACCACGATCAGATCGCCTTCCGAGCCTTTCCATTCGTTGGCGCCGCTGAGCAGAACCAGGGTGCCGCTGAGCACCAGCAAGGTGGCTTCGCCCGCATTGTCGTGCTCGGCTAAGCTGTGCCCGGCCTTCAGGCCGACCACCGTCTGGCGCAGCGAATGCGCATGGCCGCCATAGAGTGTCTGGGAACTGCGCCCGCTCGTGGCGATGGTCGCCAGCTTCAGTTGCTGGCGCGCTACCGCAGTCAGCGATTTCTTTTCCATGGACCGCCTTTCGCAGATCACCACAGCCGATGCCGGGCTGGTGGCAACGGCTCGAGGCGTTCGGCCGGACACGCGTCCGCCCGCCGCATATCGAGGAGTATGCCCGAGTCGGCCGCGGAGCGGGCCGGGTTTCACCGGCCCCGGTCCTGACGTCGGCGTTCAGGGCCGCACGCGGCGTGGCGCCCACCGGGTTCTCCGCTAGGCGGGCCGCTGCCGGGTGTAGTGCCGGATGCGGAAGCGCAGACCGGTGGCCGAGGTGCGCCAAGGCTCCGGAACGTCGGGCCGCCACTCCGGTCCGATCGACGGCGCGAAAGCGTCGCCCTCGACCACGGTGTCGATCTCGGTGACGCGCAGGTCGGTCGCGAACTCCAGCGCGGCGCGGTAGATCTCACCGCCGCCCGCGACCCACACCGCGTCCGGGGCGCAGGCGGCCAGCGCCTCGGGCACCGACGACATGCGCTCGGCGCCTTCGGCCGACCAGTCGGGCTGCCTGGTCACCACGATGTTGCGCCGACCGGCCAGCGGCCGGAACCGCGGCGGCAGCGAGTCCCAGGTCCGGCGGCCCATCACCACGGGATGACCCCAGGTCACGTCCTTGAAGTGCGCCATGTCCTCGGGCAGCCGCCAGGGAATGGTGTTGCGGAACCCGATCACCCCGTCCAGGGTCTGTGCCCAGATGAGCCCGATCGTGCGGCTTTCGCTCACACCGCCACCGGGGCCTTGATGGCCGGATGAGGGTCGTAGCCGACTACTTCCACGTCCTCGTAGCGGTAGTCGAACAGCGTCGGGGCGGGATGCAGCCGCAGCGTGGGGAACGGGCGTGGATCGCGGCCGAGCTGCTCGGTGACCTGGTCGAGGTGGTTGTCGTAGATGTGGCAGTCCCCGCCGGTCCAGATGAAGTCGCCGGGAGCCAGCTCGGTCTGCTGGGCGACCATGTGGGTCAGCAGCGCGTAGCTGGCGATGTTGAACGGCACGCCGAGGAACAGGTCGGCGCTGCGCTGGTAGAGCTGGCAGGACAGCTTGCCCTCGGCGACGTGGAACTGGAAGAACGCGTGGCAGGGCGCCAGCGCCATCTTGTCCAGGTCGGCGACGTTCCACGCCGAGACGATGATGCGCCGGGAATCCGGGTCGGTGCGCAGGGTTTGCAGCACCTGGGCGATCTGGTCGACGTGGGTGCCGTCGGGGGTCGGCCACGACCGCCACTGCACGCCGTAGACCGGGCCGAGCTCGCCGTCGGCGTCGGCCCATTCGTCCCAGATGGAGACGCCGTGGTCGCGCAGCCAGCCGACGTTGGAGTCGCCGCGCAGGAACCACAGCAACTCGTAGACGATCGACTTCAGATGCACCTTCTTCGTGGTGACCAGCGGGAAGCCCGCCGCGAGGTCGTAGCGCAACTGGTGGCCGAAGATGCTGCGCGTTCCGGTGCCGGTGCGGTCGGCCTTCTTCGAGCCGGACGCCAGCACCAGCCGCAGCAGGTCCTCGTACTGGGTGTCGGGGGCGGAAGCCGGATCGAGCGCGTCGTGAGCCACGTTCGGCAACTCTAGTCTTCGCCGTCGCGCGCGCGGCGAGCCGATCGGGCGCGTCCTCGGCCGCGCCTGGCGACCGGGGTCCTCCGCCCGCCTGGCAAGCTCGGGCCCATGCGCAAGCTCTACGTGATCGGCATCGGTGCCGGTGATCCCGACCAGGTCACCGTGCAGGCGATCAAGGCGATGCGGCAGGTCGAGACGTTCTTCGTGATCGGTAAGGGCGAGGCGAAGCGGGAACTGGTCGACGTGCGGACGGCGATCCTGGACGCGCACACCGACCGGACCTACCGGATCGTCCCGATCGCCGATCCGCCGCGCGACCGGACGCCCGCCGACTACCTGGACGTGGTCGACGACTGGCACGATCGCCGGTCGGCGCTGCTGGAATCGGCGTTCGCCGCGTCCGACGGCGTCGGCGGCATCCTGGTCTGGGGTGATCCCGCGCTCTACGACAGCACGCTGCGGATGGTCGAGCGGGTGCTCGCCCGCGGCGTGGTGCGCTTCGACTACGAGGTGATTCCCGGTATCACCAGCGCGCAGGCGCTGGCCGCGCGGCATCGCGTCGTGCTGCACGGCATCGGTGAACCGGTGCGCATCACCACGGGTCGCCGCCTGCGCGAGGAGGGCCTCGGCGCCGAGAACGCGCTGGTGATGCTGGACGGCGACTGCTCGTTCACCGCGATTCCGGACGCGGATGTGCACATCTGGTGGGGCGCCTACCTCGGTATGCCGGACGAGACCCTGATCGAGGGACCGCTGCCCGCGGTGCGGGACGAGATCGTCCGGCGCCGCGCCGAGCTGCGCGAGCGCAAGGGCTGGATCATGGACATCTACTTGCTGCGTCGCGGCGGGTGAGCTGCCCGCGCGAGAACCGGCGGATTGTCGGTGCGGCTCGGTAGTCTGGACCGCGTGCCAGAGCTACCGGAAGTGGAGGCGTTGGCTCAGTTCCTCCGGGAGCATGCGGTCGGCGCCGTAGTCGGCCGCGTCGACGTGGCCGCCCTCAGCGCCGTCAAGACGTTCGAGCCGCCGATCACCGCGCTGTCCGGTCGCGACGTCACCGGCGCGGGGCGCTGGGGCAAATTTCTCGGGATGGAGTGCGACGGGCTGTGGCTCGTCACCCACCTGTCGCGCGGTGGATGGCTGCGCTGGATCGACGAACCGAGCCCGACGCCGCCCAAGCCGGGCGGCAAGAGTCCGCTGGCGCTGCGGGTGCATTTCTTCACCCCCGAAGGAGCGACGCCCGCCTTCGACCTGACCGAAGCGGGCACGAAGAAGCGGCTCGCGGCGTACGTCGTGGCGGACCCGAAGGCGGTGCCCGGCATCGCCCGGCTCGGCCCCGACGCGCTGGAGGTGACCGAGGCCCAGTTCGCCGACATCCTGCACGGCACCTCGCAGCGGATCAAGACCGCGATCGTGGACCAGGCGCTGTTGGCCGGTGTCGGCAACGCCTACTCCGACGAGATCCTGCACGCCGCGCGGATATCGCCGTTCGCGAACACGAAGACCCTGCCCGCCGACAAGGTGGCCGAGCTCTACACCGCCATGCGCGCGGTGCTCACCGACGCGGTGCGGCGATCGGTCGGCCAGGACGCCGCCCGCCTCAAAGGCGAGAAGCGTTCCGGCATGCGCGTGCACGCCAGGACCGGGCAGCCGTGCCCGGTCTGCGGCGACACCGTCCGCGAGGTCTCCTACTCCGAGCGGTCCTTCCAGTACTGCCCCACCTGTCAGACCGGCGGCAAGATCCTCGCGGACCGGCGGATGTCGCGCCTGCTGAAGTAGTGGCCCGGCTCAGGTCAGCGTGGGGACCCGCACGCCCTGCCATGCGAGTCGTTTCGCCCGGTCCGGGTCGTGTTCCACACGCGTGGGGTAGTCGATGATCAACGTCGACCTGCGGGCCTCCGTGTACGCGGGCCAGGACGGCAGCGGAGCTCCGGTGCGGGCGAAAGCCAGCCAGTTGTCCTGGAACTGATGGGTGACCGCCCGCAGTCCGCGCCGCCCGCCCGCGGCGGTGAAGGCCCGGCCGACCGGAGTGTCGCCGATGCCGAAGACCGCGATGAGGTCGGTCGCGTGCGTGGCGCCGAGCCCGGCCAGGTGCAGGGCGCGCGGGGCGAAGTCGTAGCGGTAGGCATAGGTCGGCGCGTACCTGCTGTGCCCTTCCATGACGGTCAGCGAAGGACGCCAGAAGGTGTAGTCGCCGCCCGCCTGGATCGCGGCCTTCGGCTGGGGATAACCGGAATACGCCGCCGCGATCCGGGATTCGGCCTCGGCGTCGCGCCCGAGCGCGGTGCGCAGCCGCTCGGCGGTGGTGGGCAGTTCGTCGGCGAACCGGGCGAAGAGCGTGCCCTCGTCCCGGTTCGTGCCGATGATCAGCGGCACCTGGTGCGCGGAGCCCTCGGCGATCGCGTCGACCGGGGACAGGGGCAGGAACTCGCCGTCCACCACCGGACACACCGGAAATGCGCCCGGTTGTTCCCGCACCACCGCGCCGATGGTGCGATCGACGGCGCGGCGGATGTCGTTGGCACCTGCGGTGCGCAGCACGGTGTGCGCGGTGTCGGGCGTGGCGCCCAGCGCGGCGACACAGCGGCGCGCGAAGCCGCGGGACTCCTCGGGAGTGATCGCCCAGTCGGCGGGCGGGCTCTGCGAAATGGCCCGATGGAACAATCCCTTGGCCGCCGGGGTGGCCAGCAGACCGAGCACGGCGTGCGCGCCGGCCGATTCGCCGAAGATCGTCACGTTGCCGGGGTCGCCGCCGAAGGCCGCGATATTGGTGCGCACCCACTCCAGCGCGGCGAGCTGATCACGCAATCCGAGGTTCGAGTCGAAGGGATGCTCCGCGGTGCCGAATTCGCTGAAGTCGACATAGCCGAACGCGCCCAACCGGTAGTTCAGCGAGACCACTACCACGTCGCCGCGCAGCGCCAGCCGCGCGCCGGAATACAGCCCGAGCGCGGAGGTGCCGATGAGGTAGCCGCCGCCGTGGATGAAGACCAGCACCGGACGCGGGCCCGCCGCCCGCGTCGCGGGCGCGGTGACATTCAGTGTCAGCGCGTCCTCGCTGGTCACCTGGTAGGCGCGCGGCCCGATCCGCGCCCCGGAACGGTGCTGCATCGCCGCGGAGGTGAATTCCGTCGCCGCCCGGACGCCGGACCACGGTTCGACCGGCTGCGGAGCGCGAAATCGCAGGTCCCCGATCGGAGGAGCCGCGTAGGGAATGGACCGCCAGCGCAGTACGCGGCGGCCCCGGCGGCCGCGGACGATTCCGTCGGCGGTCGCGATATCCGTTGTTGCCACCATCTGCAAATGGTAGCTACGGGCGCCGCGCCTCCAACAGGCGCAGCCAGAACTCGCTCACCGCGGGGAAGGCAGGCACGGCGTGCCAGAGGGTGGACAGCGGCACCCGGCCGACCACCGCGATCGTCGCCGCGTGCAATTGTTCGCCCACCTCGGGGCCGACGAAGGTGGCCCCGAGCAGCGTGTCGGTGGCGCCGTCGATCACCAGCTTGGCGTGACCGGCGTAGTCGTCGCGCGACAGCGCCGATCCGGCCACCGCGATGTCCAGTTCGACGGTCTCGACCGCGTGCCCGGCGTCGCGGGCCGCGGCTTCGGTCAAGCCGACGGAGGCGACCTCCGGCGCGGTGAACACCACCTGCGGCACCTTGCCGTGATCGGAGCTCGCGACGAATCGCGGATCGTCCAGCGGTCTGCTCTCTGCCCGTGCGGCGATCACGTCGCCGCACACCCGGCCCTGGTATTTGCCCATATGCGTGAGCGCGGCACGGTGGTTGAGGTCGCCCACCACATACAGCCACTCGCCGTCGACCTCGCGGGCGGTGAGGTGGTCGTCCACCGCGACGTATCCATCGGGCAGCCCCACCGCGTCCAGGCCCAAGCCTTCGGTGGCGGGTGCGCGCCCGGCCGCCACCACGATCTCGTCCACCTCGAGCGCCGACTCGCCTTCGGGACCGCGCAACCGGACCGTGGCCGGACCGCCGTGGATCCACCCTTCACCGGTGTCCTTCGAGGCCGGGCGCTCGACGCCGGCGGGCTGGGTGCCGAACCGCACCCGCACCCCGGCGTCGGACAGCGCCCCCGCGACCAGATCGCGCGCGAACGGCTCGGCCGCGGCCAGCAGCGCCGAGCCGCGCACCAGCAGGGTGACCTCGGCGCCGAGCGCGGCCAGCCAGGTGGCCGCCTCCGCGGCCACCACGCCGCCGCCCACGACGGCGACCCGGCGCGGCACCTCGTGCAGGTTGGTGACGTCGCGGGAGGTCCACGGCAGCGCGGCGCGCAGGCCGGGCACGTCGGGCACGTTCGCGATGGTGCCGGTGGCCAGCACCACGGCATGCCGGGCGCGCAACTGCCGCCCGGCGACCTCGACCGTGCGCGCGCCGGTCAGGCGGCCGGTGCCGCGCACGACGTCGATGCGGTTGCTCCGCGCCCAGTCGACCTGGCTGGAATCGTCATGGTCGTGCACGAAGGCGTCGCGCCGCCGCAGCACCGCCTCGACGTCCAGGCCGGTGGCCGAGACGCCCGGCATCGCCCGCGCGGCCGCCAGGACATGACCCGGCCGCAACAGCGCTTTACTCGGAACGCAGGCCCAGTAGGAGCATTCGCCGCCGACGAGTTCCCGCTCCACGATGGCGGCCGTGCGGTCGCTGCCCGCGACGGCGTAGGCGGCGGCGTTCTCACCCGCGGGGCCGCCACCGATCACGATGACGTCGTAGTCGGTCGCTGTGCTCGACATCGCCGCGCCTACTGCAGGTAGCCCTCGACCTGCGAGACCGTATTCGGCCGGACCCCGTCGGGAGACTCGCCCTGCTCGATCCGCGCCCGGCGATGGCGGAGCAGGTCCCAGGCCTGATCGAGCATCACTTCGAGTTCGGCCAAGCGCTGGCGCTCGGTCTTCGGGTCCAATTCGCCGCGAGTGGCCTGCGAGCGCAGCTGGTGCTCCTGGTCGACCAGTTCCTTGATACGCCCCAAGACGTCCTGTTCGCTCATGCGGACCATGCTACGGCCGGGCGAGGCATTCCGCGGCGATCGGTGCGGCCGCGGTGAGCTGGGGCAAGGGCAGCGCCGTGTAACCGAGCGCGACGCCGAAGTGATCACGGCGGGCTCCGAGGTAATACCTGGACAGGCCGTCGAGCGCGACGCCACGCGCCTGCCCCGCGGCGATCACGCGGCGCTCGGCCTCGGCCGACTGCACCGGCACGACGACGTGCGAGCCCGCGTCGTCGCCGAGCACGCCGACGCCGCGGCGGCGCAACGCGGTCACCACCAGTGCCCGGCGCGGTGGCAGCGCGCGGCGCAGCCTGCGCAGGTGCCTGGCCAGATCGCCGTGCGCGGCGAAGGCGACCAGCACGCGCTGGCCCGCGGGGCTCGGACCGGTGCCGGTGCGCTCCCGGTGGGCGAGCACCGCTCCGGCGATCTCCGGAGTGGCGAGCAACCAGCCGACACCGAGGCTGGGGGACAGGATCTTGCTCATCGTACCCAGGTGGACGACCACGTCGGGAGCTATGGTGGCCAGCAGCGGCAGCGGCGCGGTGTCGTAACGCAATTCGCCGTCGTAGTCGTCTTCGATGACGAAGATCCCGGCCGCGCGCGCGTGCTCGACGAGCTCGACCCGCCGCGCCGCGGGCATCCGCGCACCGAGCGGAAATTGATGCGCCGGAGTGCAATACACCGCCTTGATCCGGGCGGGCAGCAGGTCGACGCGCAGGCCGTGCGCGTCCACGGGGACCGGGACGACCTCGAGGCCTGCCGCCGCGAAGGCCCCCGCGGCGCGCTGATAGCCCGGATCCTCCATGGCGACGGCATCGCCCGGCCGCAGCAGCGCCGCGGCCAATTCGCTCACGGCGGAGCTGGTCCCGGCGGTGGCGAGCAGCACGGTGTCGCTGCCGGCGCCGATCCCGCGGTGGCGCAGCAGATGCTCGGTGACCGCCGTGCGGAACTCCGGCTCGCCCGCGCGGTCCTTGCGCACGAGCGGGTCGTGATCCGCGGCGGCGCGCCAGGCCCGTCGCCACGCGGCCGGGTCGATCGCGTCGACGCACGGCGCTCCCGGGGCGAGATCGAACAGCCGCGGCGCGACGGCCGGGTCGTGGACGGAATCGGTGCGCGCGGGCGCGGCGGCCGGTGCGGTCGTCAGGTAGGTGCCGGAGCCGCGCCTGCCGCTGATCCAGCCTTCGGCGTGCAATTGGTCGTAGGCGGCGGCGACCACGGTCCGGCTGACGCCGAGCCGCCCGGCCAGCGCGCGGGTGGACGGCAGCCGATCGCCGCCGCGCAGCGGTCCGCCGGTCGCGGCGCGGCGCAGTTGTTCGGCGATCTGCACCGACAGCGGCTGCGCCTGGTCGCGGTCGAGATCGAGGGGAAGGTCCTCCAGCACCGTTCTGCTCCTCGAAGTGGACTGCTGAAAATCATTCGAAGTGGCACTTTCATGATGCCATTCGCGGCCCGATGCTGAGTCCATGACCGAAACAGCCGCCCCACGCACGCCGCTCTCGCCCACGCCGCGCAGCACGCCGACCCGGTTGACCGACCGCGCCAGGACCGATCGCGCCGACTTGGACGCGGTGCTCGACGCCGGGCTGATCTGCCACCTCGGCGTGCTGCTCGACGGCACGCCGGTCGTGCTGCCGACCGCCTACGGCCGCGACGGCGACACGCTCTATCTACACGGCTCGACCGGCGCGGGAAACATGCGCGCGGCCGTCGCCGCCGACATCTCGGTGGCGGTGACCCTGGTCGACGGCGTGGTCTACGCGCGTTCGGCTATGCATTTCTCGATGAACTACCGCTCCGCGGTCGTGCTCGGACGGGCTCGCGAGGTGACCGATCACGACGAGCGCCTGCACGGGCTGCGCGTGATCGTCGACCACGCGGCGCCCGGCGCGTGGTCTCGCGTGCGACCCCCGAGCAAGAAGGAACTCGCCGCCACGAAAGTGCTCGCCTTCGACCTCACCGAGGCCTCGGTGAAGGTCCGGAGCGGCGGCCCGAAGGACGACCCGTCGGACATCGACAACGGGGGCGTGTGGGCGGGTGTCCTCCCGCTGCGCCAGACCTGGGACACCCCGATCGACTCCACGGACCTGGACCCCGGCGTTCGGGTTCCCTCGGATGTCCTGGAGCGCGCGGCCGGCTGATCCGGCGCGTAGCTCGCACGGCCACTCACCTTTTGCATTCGGCTGGGGGCCGCGCGCTGCTGGACGCTCGGTGCGGTGCGCCGGTCAGAACCAGAACGCTGCGCCGTAACCCGTCGTTTGCGCCGAGGCCCTTTTCGAATCGGCCCGTACGGTGACAAACGGCATGGCCGAGGCCGGTGAAAGGCAGCCGCTGATATTCAACGGGGTATTGGTGTGTGCGAAGGTGTAAGGGAATTCGGAATCCCCGTCGATTTCGGCCGCGCCGATCACCGCCGCCGTGACCGAACCGGGGGCCAGATTCACCGCGAGTTCGACGGCGACTCCCGCCTCGATGTCGAAGCTGGGCTGGATGCCGACGGCGGCGCCGACGCTGACGCTCGGCGGCGCGGTCAGTTGCAGGGAGGGCATCATCATCTTCTGATCGGGCATCATGTTCATCTCCACGGAGGGCGCATCCCAGGTGAGGGAGCCCTCCAGGCCGAAGGAGGGCGCGATCCCGAAGTCGACACCGACGCTCGGCGAGATACCGATCGAGATGCCGTTGGAGATGTCGACCGCGCAGCCGACCAGATATCCGATGGCGATTTCCCCTTCGCGCAGCGCCGAAGGGCCGTCGAGAGATACCGAGAAGTCTCCTGACACCTTCACCGCGTGCACGAAGGGAACTGCCGGCGGGATATCACCGCCCGCGGGCACGACATTGTTGGCGTTCGCCGACGCGATCAGATGCAGGCCACCGGAATTGATCTCTCCTGGCGCGGCGCCCGCCACGGAATCGGAGACAGCGAAAGCGCCGGTGGCGGCCACAACCACCGCTACGATCGCGGCGAGAGTACGCGAATGCTTTCGGTTCATCATGCTCCAGTCGAGTATCGATGGAATCGGAACTTCATGCGCGAAAGGCCTGCACGGCAAATGGGTCGTCGCGGCCCCCAGTCGGCCTACGCCGCAGACTTTATCGGGCGGTGCGGCCGACGGCGGTGATCACACCGACACGGCGAGTCGGCCGACCCGACCGATCGCGGTCGTCGGCGGCATTCGCGCGAACCGTCGGTGACCGGCGAGCGAAACCATCCGATTTCATACCAGGTCGCCGAAACTCTCCGCTGTTCGCCGAAATATTGCGCGTGTCGTCGAATTCGCCGCGGAGACCCGCGAGCCGGGTGCGCCCGTGGAGATGCCTGCGGCTCGGCGGGCGCGCCCGTGCGGATGACCGCGGCTCGGCGCGTCAGCCCGCGGGAATCACCACGCGTCGGCGTGCAAGCCCGCGCAGTTCGCCGCGCGCAGCGCCAGCTCACGCAACGCGTCCGACGCGATCCGCGCCGGGTCCAGGCCGACCAGGCTCAGCACATAGTCGTCGCCGATTCGGCAGAGGTAGCCCGAGAGGCGGGTGCGGGGCAGTCGCGCGGCGGCCAGGCCGGGATGGATGGCGCGGGCAGCGACGCCGGTGCAGCGGTGCGGGCCGAGTCGGAGCAGCGAGGCGGGGAGCGTTCCGATGTTGGAGCACAGGATGTCCCGTTCGCCCGCGCCCTCGGACAGCGCGTAGGCCCAGCGGTCCGGAATCACCTGGAGGAGTTCTTCGGGCATGCCGCTCGGTGCGGACATGCGGTGCGCGTAGGCGGAACGGGCCAGTGCGCGGATCGTCGCCGGGGTGTCGGCGGGGGTGATCGCGATGCGCGTCATGGCGAGGTCGTTGTCGACCCGGGGTTCGTCGCGGGTGTCGACGGGCAGGCTGGCTTCGATCGTGTCGCCGGGAAATCCGCTGTCCCAGAGCACGGTCGCGACAAGGTGGATGAACAGGCTGTTCGCCGTGCCGCCGTCGCGCGCCGCCACGCGGTCCCACTCGGCGGCCGGGCATTGCAGGACCGCGCTGTGCGTCGCGTTGCCCGCCCGGCGCGGCGGCTCGTCCCGGCGCGGCACGGCGGGTCGCCGCGGTATCCCGTGCCGCAGCGCGGCCGCGGTGCCGCGCAGGACGATCGACCACTGGCGCCGGGCGTCGGCCCAATCCGATTCCCGCGCGGACAGATCCGCCGGACGCACCCGGGCGCCGCCCAGCGCGTCGTCCACCGCGAGCACCAGCGCGCGCCCGTCGGCCAGTGCGTGCGAACAGGTGAGGGAGACGACCGAACCGCCGTCGTCCAGCATCGCCGTCGACAGCAGCCACCCGGGACCGAATTCCGGATCGAGCCCGCCGCCCTGCGCGTCGGCCCAGTCGAACAGTCGCGCGACCGGGAGAACGTCCTCGGCGCGGTCGATCGGGTACGCGCGCACGTTCGGGCGCCAGGCCCGGCGCGCGCCCGG
>NZ_BDBM01000061.1 GCF_001612985.1 Nocardia gamkensis NBRC 108242
TACGACGCCGGAGGGGGATGATTCGCTATGGGAGGGCCTGCGGACAATATGTCGGTGCCCTGGCCCGCAATGGTCATCGAGATCCCGAAGGAGCCCCGTGACGACCGTCCGCATATCCCTCCCAGAGCTGGAGCAATACCTCGGCAGAGCCGCTGACCTGCTACGCGGCAGCATCGATCAGGCCGATTTCAAGGCCTACATCTTTCCGCTGATGTTCTTCAAGCGGATCAGCGATGTGTATCTGGAGGAGTTCGCCGAGGCGCTGGAGGAGTCGGGAGGGGACCACGAGTTCGCCGCCTTCGCGGAGAATCACCGGTTCTCGATCCCGGAGGGCAGCCTGTGGGAGGATGTGCGCAGCCGCACCGAGAACATCGGCAATATGTTGCAGACGGCGTTCCGGGAGATCGAGAAGGCGAATCCGGAGACGCTCTACGGCATCTTTGGCGGCGCGAACTGGACCAACAAGGACAAACTGCCCGACCGCAAGCTCGCGGACCTGATCGAGCATTTCTCCACCAAGACGCTGTCCAATGCGGCCGTCCCGCCGGATGTCTTCGGCAACGCCTACGAGTACCTGATCAAACGGTTCGCCGACCAGTCGAACAAGAAGGCCGGCGAGTACTACACCCCACGCTCGGTGGTGGCTCTGCTGATCAACATCCTGAACCCGGTGGAAGGCGAGACGGTCTACGACCCAGCCTGTGGAACCGGCGGTATGTTGATCGAGGTCATCGAGCACGTGAAAGCTACCGGTGGTAGCCCGAAAACGTTGTGGGGCAAGCTCTATGGTCAAGAAAAGGTGCTTACCACCTCAGCGATCGCTCGGATGAACCTACTGCTGCACGGCATCGAGGACTTCAAGATTATCCGTGAGGACACGCTGCGCGAACCGGCGTTCTTCGCCGGTAACCGGCTCGCCCGGTTCGACTGTGTGGTGGCCAATCCGCCATTCTCCCTGAAAAATTGGGGCGAAGGGGAGTGGGTCACCGATCGGTGGGGTCGCAACAGCCTCGGTGGTACGCCGCCGAAGGGGTACGCCGATTGGGCTTGGGTGCAGCACATGCTCATCTCCGCAGCCTCCAGGAGTGGTCGTGTGGCGGTCGTCCTGCCGCAGGGCGCGCTGTTCCGCCAGGGCGCCGAGGCGAAGATCCGCACGCACATCCTCGAATCCGACGCGGTCGATGCCGTCATCGGCCTGGCACCGAACCTGTTCTACGGCACCGGTCTTGCCGCATGCGTACTGATTCTGCGCCGCGGGAAGAAGCACGACAAGCAGAACAAGGTCCTGTTCATCAACGGTGAGACGCTGTTCAAGCGCGGACGCAACCAGAACACCCTGGAGCCCGAGCACGCCGAGCAGATCCTTGGTGCATACGAAACCTTCTGCGATATCGACGGTCTCGCGCGCGTGGTCGACCTCGAGGAGATCGCCGCCAACGGGTATAACCTCAACATCCCGCTGTACGTCGCACCCGCCGACACCGAGGAGAAGGTAACGTTGGCCGAGGCATTAGCGAATCTCGAAGCAGCCCAGGCGAAAGCCACGCTGACGCGCGCTGCCCTGGAATCCGAATTGGCGAAGTGGGGATTGGGGGCCTCGGCATGACGGCACGTATCAGCCAGCGGGAACTGGAGTCCTACCTGTGGGGCGCGGCCATCGTACTGCGCGGCCTCATCGACGCGGGAGATTACAAGCAGTACATCTTCCCGCTGGTCTTCCTCAAACGAATCTCGGACGCCTACGACGAAGAGCATGCGGCCGCCGCGAAAATCTATGGCGACGACGAGCTCGCGGACCTCCCCGAGAACCACCGGTTCGCCATCCCCGACGGCTGCCACTGGAACGATATCCGTTCCGTGACACGCAATATCGGTGCCACGATCTTGTATGCCATGCGGGAGATCGAATCGGCGAACCCGGACACCCTGCCTGGCGTCTTCGGTGACGGAGACTGGGGCAACAAGAATCTCCTGCCCGACTCCACCCTCGCGGACCTGATCGAACACTTCTCCACTCGTACCCTGACCATCGCCAACCTCCCCGAAGACGAGCTCGGCAACGGGTACGAGTATCTGATCAAGAAGTTCGCCGACGACTCCGGCCACACTGCCCAGGAGTTCTACACCAACCGCACCCTCGTCCACCTCATGACGATGATGCTGGAACCGCAACCAGGCGAATCGGTCTATGACCCGACCTGCGGCACCGGGGGCATGCTCATCTCGACTGTCGCCGAGGTGAAGCGCCAGGGCAAGGAGTGGCGCAACCTGCGTCTGTACGGCCAGGAACTCAACTACGGTACCTCGGCCATCGCGCGGATGAACCTGTTCCTGCACGGCGTGACGGATGGGCATATCGCACACGGAGACACGTTGTCGCAGCCGGCTTTTCACGATGCGGCAGGCCGGTTGCAGACCTTCGATGTAGTCCTCGCCAACCCGCCGTACTCGATCAAAGCGTGGAATCGGGGCCTGTTCGCCAAAGATCCTTACGGGCGTCAACTTTGGGGTGTTCCACCGCAGAATGCAGCCGACTACGCCTTCATCCAGCATATTGCCGCAAGTCTCGATCGCCGTAAGGGACGTGCGGCAATCTTGTTGCCGCACGGCGTATTGACCCGTGTCGGTGAGGCGCAGGTTCGTGCGGCGATGGTTGAGTCCGACATCGTCGAAGCGGTGATCGGGTTGGCGCACGGGCTCTTCTACAACTCGAGCATGGAAGCGATCGTGTTGGTACTCAACGTCAACAAATTGCCGGAACGCCGCGGGAAGATACTGTTCATCGACGCCAAGAACGAGTATTTCCGCGAGGGGCGCCAGTCCTTCCTCAGCGAGGATCACCAGTCGAACATACTTGAGGCGTTTCGAACGTTCGACACACGACCCGGATTCGCCACAGTCGCCGACAACGAGCAGATCCGCTCGAAGAGCCACAGTCTGGCTATCCCTTCATATGTCAACGGTGCGGATCGGTCTTCCGAATCGGGTGCGACGACTGTTGCCGCAGCCGTGGCGGCATGGCGGGAGAGCGCCGTACGTGCGGACAACGCGGGTCGAGAAGTTCTCGCTCTGATGTCCGGGGGAATCGGAAAATGAATCTTAAACTCGACAAATCGGGGTGGAAACGTGTTCGTCTGGGTGACGTCGTCCAGCGGTCACGTAAACAAGCTGACCCTGCTGAGGCGGGAATAGAGCGTTACGTCGCGGGTGGGCACATCGACAGCGAGTCGATGGTGATTCAACGCTGGGGCGACGTCGGCGATGGACAAATGGGCTCCACATTCAGGTATGTGTTCGAGCCGGGACAAATCCTTTTCGTATCCGCACGACCGTACTTGCGTAAGACCGGCGTCGTAGATTTCTCCGGAGTTGTTGCCGATAAGACATACGTTCTCGATGCCGATCCCGACAACGGTCTACTTCAGAACTTCCTTCCGTGGGTCTTGTCCTCCGACCCCTTCGTCGAATACGCGACTGCTGAGGCGACAGGCTCGATGAACCCGCGCCTGCTATGGGGGCAATTCCAGCAGTACGAGTTCAAACTTCCGTCTTTGGACGAGCAGAATAAGATCGCCGACCTGATTTGGAGAGTGGAAAGTCATCGGGTCCAGCTACGTGCGTCTAGAAATGTGATGCGGGCAACTCGGTTATATTTCGTAGACCAGGCCATCGGTCGTGCGCTGAAAAACCGGGCGGTGCCGCTTGCGCGAGTCGCTGAAATCAGGGGGGGAATTCAAAAGGGTAAGCGAACGTCCGGAGAAGTGGTTGATCGGCCTTACGTTCGTGTTGCCAACGTTCAGGCGGGGGAGATCGATCTCGCCGACGTCAAGACGATCTCGGTGTCAGTTGCCGATGCTGAACGCTACGCCCTGAGGGATGGAGATGTTCTCATGACGGAGGGCGGCGATATCGACAAGCTTGGTCGTGGCGCTGTATGGCGTTGTCAAATCCCTCAATGTCTTCATCAAAACCATGTCTTCGCCGTACGAGTGAGCGAGCCGAGTGTGTCACCATACTGGATCAGCCTTCATACCGAGTCGACCCATGGACGTGCCTACTTTAGAGTGGCAGCCAAGCGTACGAGTAATCTGGCATCTATTAATAAAACCCAAGTTTCGGAATTTCCTATCGGAATACTTGAGGGTGAAGACCAACTTAACGCACTGTCGACAATAGACAGGCTTGATTCTGCCATGACGGATCTGGATACCGAATCTGTAACACTTACTGCATTGCGCACAGTAGTTCTGACTGAAATCTTCGGAGATAGCTAATGGCTCAGTTCAACGAAGCCAACACCGTCCGCGACTTCATCCGCGACATCGTGGAATCGCCCCACGTCCAAGTCGTACCCGGTTCCGAACTCCCACGGCGCACTGATGAAGTCATGCTCGAGAGCCGGGTCAAGGAGGCTTTGGTCGACCTCAATCCCGAGGTGGACGAATCCAAGGCCGAGCAGGTGCTGTACCACTTGCGCGCCATCCTTCTCTCCGCACGCAACAGCAGGCATCCGGTGGTCGCAAATGAGGAGTTCATGGCGTGGCTGACTGGGCAGAAGTCGATGCCGTTCGGGCCGAGCGGGGAGCATACGACGGTTCGGCTGATCAATTTCGACTACCCCGAGGATGACTCGTCGAATCAGTGGATCATCTCGACTGAAGTCACCTTTAGACAGGGGAGGGCTGAGAAGCGCTTCGATCTGGTGTTGTGGTGCAACGGTTTTCCACTCGTTCTCGGCGAGGCGAAGTCGCCGACCCGGTCGGCCTACACGTGGATCGACGGGGCTGCACAGGTCCATGCCGATTACGAACAGACGGTGCCGCAGTTCTTCGTCCCCAACGTGTTCTCCTTCGCAAGTGAAGGGAAGGACTTCCACTACGGCACCGTGGGAATGCCGATCGAGCTGTGGGGGCCGTGGCGCGAGGAGGTGCCCGGCGAGGATGCACCGGCCAAGTTCGGACTGGTCGCGGTGCGGGAGGCGGCCGAGGGGGTTCTGAAACCCGCTGCGGTACTGAACTTTCTGCGGTTCTTTACCCTCTACGCGACCGACAAGCAGCACCGCAAAATCAAGATCATCGCTCGGTTCCAGCAGTTCCAGGCGACCAATCTCATTGTCGAGCGCGTGTTGCGTGGCACGATCAAGCAGGGCCTGATCTGGCATTTCCAGGGATCGGGAAAGTCGCTGCTGATGGTTTTCACCGCGCTTAAGTTGCGCGCGATGGCCGCATTGACTAATCCGACGATCCTGATCGTGGTCGACCGCATCGATCTCGACACTCAGATCACCGGGACCTTCAACGCCTCCGATGTGCCGGGCCTCGAATCAGCGGATTCCCGCGCCGACCTGCACACCATGCTGAGCGGAGGTGCACGTCGGATCATCATCACGACGGTTCAGAAATTCGGTGAGGCGCCGGGTGTTCTGGATACTCGTCATAACATCATCGTGATGGTCGACGAGGCGCACCGATCGCAGGAGGGCGACTACGGCCAGAAGATGCGCGAGGCGCTGCCGAACGCGTTCCTGTTTGGCCTGACCGGTACGCCGATCAACAAGCGCGACCGCAACACGTTCATGTGGTTCGGGTCGCCCGAGGATGAGGGCGGCTACCTGTCGCGGTACTCCTTTCATGACTCGATCCGTGACGGTGCCACGCTCCCATTGCATTTCGAGCCGCGATTGTCGGAGATCCACATCGATCAGGAGGACATCGACGCCGCCTTCGAGGAACTGGTCGCCGACCGTGGCCTGTCGGAGCAGGAGAAGATCACCCTCTCGCAGAAGGCGGCCTCGATCGAGGTGCTGATCAAGAGTCCCTCGCGAATCGCGAAGATCGCCGCCGATATCGCCGAGCACTTTCGCACGAGAGTTGAGCCGTCGGGATTCAAGGCGCAGGTGGTTGCCTACGACAAGGCGTGCTGCGTTGCCTACAAGGCCGAACTCGACAAACATCTGGGACCGGATGCTTCGACGGTCGTCATGTCGAAAACCCGTGGCGACTCCAACGACTGGGCACAATGGACACCCGCCGCAGACCAACTCGAGCAAATTCTCACTCGGTTCAACGATCCCGCCGATCCGCTGAAGATCATCATCGTCACCGCCAAGCTGCTCACCGGGTTCGACGCACCGATCCTCTACTGCCAGTATCTCGACCGGCCGCTGAAGGAGCACACACTGCTGCAGGCCATCACTCGCACCAACCGGGTGTATCCGCCTGCCAAGACACACGGTCTGATCGTCGACTACCTCGGTATTTTCGACGACGTCGCCAAATCGCTGGCCTTCGACGAGAAGGCGGTAGAGCGGGTCGTGTCGAACATCGAGGAATTGAAGAATGAGCTTGCGCCGGCCATCGCGACTGCACTGGCCTTCTTCCCGGGGGTCGATCGAACAGTCGGCGGGTACGAAGGTCTCGTCCAGGCTCAGTCCGCGATCGCGGACGATGACACTAAAGACGCGTTCGGCCGGGTTTACAGCATCGTCTCCCAGTTGTGGGAGGCACTGAGCCCCGATCCGATCCTTACTTCCTTCCGCGACGATTACCGTTGGCTCACAGATGTTTACGAGTCGGTGCGGCCTTCCGACATCACCGGCCGTCTGGTGTGGCATGCGCTCGGGGCCAAAACCATCGATCTCATCAACGAGCATGTACGGGTCGAGATTCCGCAGAGCTCCGAGGAGATCGTGCTCGACGCGGCGACCATCGAAGATCTGATGCAGGGCAAAGGGCCCGATGTGTCGAGCGAGGAGATCGAAAAGCAGATCACCGCACGTATCGCGCGTCACCTCACCAACCCGGTCTTCGTCGAACTTGGTCAGCGTCTCAACGCGCTGCGCGAAAAATACGCCGGCATCCAGCAATCCAGCCTTGAGTTTTTGCGTGATCTGCTGGAGTTGGCCCGCGACACGGTGGCGGCGGAAAAGGCTGCCGAGCAGGTCCCGCGCGAGGAGCAGGGGCAGGCAGCGCTGACCGAACTGTTCGAGGCGCTGGAAACCGACGAGACACCCATCATTGTCGGCAATGTGGTGAGCCGGATCGACGAAGTGGTGCGGGGTGTCCGCTTCGACGGCTGGCAGGACACGATCCAAGGCGACAAGCAGGTTCGTCAGGTACTGCGCCAAACCCTCTACATACAGTTCAAGATTCGGGACAGCGATGTGTTCGACAAGGCGCTCGGTTACGTGCGCGAATACTACTGACGGTGTGTTCGAGCGTATTGGATAAACATGGAGGAGAGAAGGAGGGCACGACACCCGGCGACCCGTTCCCAATGTAGATGAATGGGAATAATCTGACTTCGTGCCGTGTGGGATCATTTTATACTGCATTCTGTAGGGTGAAGTCACCCGGCGGCAGTCCGCGCGGCACCCGAGTCACGTCAGCACCCGAGCCGGTTGGGAATGGTGATGGCAGTCATGCTCCTATCCGGTGCTGGGTGAGGTGAGCCATGACCACCTGGTTCGCTTGCCAGCCGTCAGGGAATTTCGCCGGCACCGAGAGGTGGATCGGCTCGGTTGACGGGTGGCTGTCCAGTAGGTCGGTGATTCCTGCTCGGCCAACGACGATGCAGGCCTGGCGATGCCGAGAGGTCAAAACGCACAACCGGCCGGACTCGAGGTGGAATGAGGTCGCATCACGTCTGCCTGACAGCGGGTGCATCACGATGACGACCTCGTACTCGCGCCCCTGAAGCCGGTTGGCGTTGTCGACGGTGATCTCTCGGGCAGCGGGGTTGTTGGATCGACTCAGCGCGGCTCGGATGAGGTCGGCTTGGTCGCGGTGCGCCACTCCGATCGCGATGTCGGTGGCCTGGAGCTCGCGACCGTCAGGCTCGCGTTCGCAGTATCCGGTGGCGCCACGGTCGAGCAATCTGGTGGCGAGCTGTGCCGCGGATTGGACGGTCTCGCCGTCTGTTCGGGGGACATGTCGGCGGGGAAGTTCATGGTAGGCCCAGCCTGTTGCAGCCGCCATCTCGAGTGTCTCGTCGAGTGCGCTGGAGCCGAAACTCCTGGTTCGGAACTGTAGGGATCGTGTGCGTTCTGTCGTGCCGGAGGTGAATTCGACCCGTGGATAGAATGCTTCCTGGATCGTACGCGAAGCGGACACGGGGAGGCGCCACGACACCGGCAGCGTGTGCACGGGAGTGCGTGGATTGTGCTGCAGCATGACGCTGACGCCGTTCTTGGTCGGGTCGTGCGGCAGGCCTGTCCACCGCTCTGTTTCCGCGATGGTGAACGGATCAAGCTGCCCGGGGTCGCCCACGAACAGTCCTCGATCGAACCGTTCGACAATCTGCAGGAGTTTGTCGGAGCGCATCTGGTACGCCTCATCCAGGATGGCCCAACCGAACTGGCCGTCGCGAACCACCGCCCACTTGGCGGACGTGCCGACGACGATTCGGCACGCGGACAGGGCAGCGAGGCTCGTATCGATGGTGCAGGCACCTGCAGTCTCGGGCGACGGCCGGTACTCGCCGCCGCTAAGTCTGCCGATCGGAATTCCTGGGTGTGCTCGAGCCAGACGAAGGATGAGGTCGTCGACCTGGTTGTTGGTCTGTGCCACGATCATCGGACGTTCGTTTCCGGCAACGAGCTCGCCCGCAGCGCGTACGACGAGCGTGCTCTTGCCGGCTCCGGGTGGTGAGTCAACCACGACTGCCCGGTGATCAGAGTTGGCTAGATCGGTCATGATTCGGTCCGTGACCGCTGCAGCCCGTGTAACAGGATCGGCGTCGATCAGGTGCTCAGTCGTCATCGCCCCACTCCTCTGTGTTCGCTGTGATGGAATTCGAGATGTCGAGATCGGGAGCCGTCGTATCGGTGTGTGTCCACAGCGCTGTCTCAGCAGATGGGAATTGGGGTATGGGTCGCCAGCCTGGATCCGGAAGGTAGGCGACGGTCTGGCCGACCTCGGGGACCGACCCGAACTTCGGTTTGGCAGGCGTGCCCATGCCGCCGACGACTTCGACGGTGACGAGGCTGGAGTCGGCCTTGAGTTCTGTTGTGATGATCTTGGCCTTGTGGCCGTCCGGCATGGTGGGGCTGATCAACTGGGTTTCATCTGTGAGTCGGGTGGGATCGAGTGTCCGGATGAGGAAGCGAGGCCGCAAAATCCGACGATTGTTGTCGCTGATGACGACTCGGTTAGGTTCTGCAGCTTCAACGATTCCGGCGAACGCTTCGCCGATGCTTCGTCGGTCGGCGAGTACGAAGGGGTCGTCGAAGGCCTTGTCAGCTTCGAACTCTTCGATGGCCCGTTCATGTCGGCTGAGTCGTCTTGCGGCTCCTACTGCGTTGTCTCGTGCACGCTGGGGCAGGGCGGTACCAGCGTCCTGGTAGTCGGAGAAGGCGGTGAACGTTGCGCAGTCCGATTCGAAACGTTTTGCCGCGCTTGGCGCCTCGGGGACACTGCTCAGTTGAGCGACCGCGTCCCACATCGTTCGCCACGTTGGTTTGATCTGTTCGCCGATGAGGTCCTGAAGTTCCTGCCGCGCGGCGTTGATGGCATCCACATTTCCGGACTGCCGCGCGGCATCGAAGTTCCGGATCGCCGGCTGCAGCTGTCGATTATCGAATTCCGGAGACGTCGACGGTCCGGCGGGTGGGCAGATGACCGGGTTTTCGGCGTCGAGAAGGGCCTGCTCGACACTGACGTTCTGAGGCGGGGCGATCCAAGCCATGACGGAAGCCAGGTTTTGGTCCTCGAAGGTGCTCTGACCAGTGGCCCAGTGTTCAGTAAGAAGATCGGTGATGGCCAGTAGCATCGAGGTTCCGGCTTGCTCCGCGGAGTCGGTCAGGGCTGTAAGCCATGTGCCCAGCTCAGGCACGACCGCGGGGACTGGATAGTCGCCGGTTGTCTTGCGGAAGCGGCAGGTACGCCCCAGATCCTTCAGCGCCTGGATCCCACCACGGTTGGGCACCAGAATCTGCGGGGCGGTAACGAAGTGAGATCGCGGCCCGCCGCCTTTCGTGCGAATCTCGCGGCGGTTTGTGCGGAACTCGTTAATGTACTTCATCACGACGCTGCCGAATTCAGCAGCGAAGATGAAACGCTGATCAGGATTGCGGGGCTGACCCACGATGATCAGTCGTGCCGACCGCTTCGCGGATCCGACCATCACCGCGAGCGGTGACCCAGCCTCGCCGGCCATGACTAGCGGGATAACTACCAGTGGTTTGGCTGAAAGTCGTCGGTGGCGAAACTTCGTGATGGGCACTGCCCTCATCGATTCCATCGCTTCGAGGCGCGCCAGGGCCGAGACCTTGCTCATCGCCCGCCCCTCGTCGAGGTACCGCCGATGTCGACCAGTTCGGCGCGCAGCCGCGCCGCGTGTCGCAGCGCGACAGCTATCTCGACCTGTTCTTGGTTCGGCTCCAGTTCGCCGCGCGCGAGCCCCAATGCCATGGTCATGGTGTCAATGCCGCCCAAGGGCTCGGTGACCGCTGGTCCGAGGACATCGAGACTTCCGCAGGCCCGTGCCCGCGACCGGCAGAAGAAGGCCATTTCGCAATGGCTGAGGCAGTCCGGACGGTACGCGGCCGGCACGGAGTCGAGCGCTTCCAACAGTTCGGACTGCGGACGTTGAGGATGTCCGTCCTCGTCTTTGTCCAGGTCGAATGTCGTGCCTTCAGGCAGCAGGTCGAGCTGGTTGCCGATGCGTTCGATTCGGTCGAGCTGCCGGGCGAGGTTCTTCACCTGGTTCCGCGCGTCGACAAATGCGCCGGTCGGTCGGTTGGTGAAGTTCTTCGGCCCGATGAGGACGATCTTGTCGGACACGACGTCGGGGTTGATGTCGGCGGCCGCGAGCATCGTGCGGAGTGCGAGGATGTAGGCGCATGCCTGGGTGGTCGCGGACTTCACCAGTGCGGGGTCAGCCTGTCCGTCGACGACCGGAAAGCTCTTGATCTCCACGACGTAGAACTTGTCGCCGAACTTGAACGCGACCAGGTCCGGCTCGAGGAATACGAACTGGCCGCCGACCTCCAACCGCAGTAGCGGATGGTCGTACAGGGTGCCATCTCCATCGCCCCGGGCGGCACCGACCAGCGCTTTTTCGGTCTCGTTGTGACGGACGGACGGTGTGCTGACCCCGCCGATGTCATTGAGATCCCGGTACCCGACCTGCGGAATGGGGAGGTCGAGGACGTCTCGGAGTACGCGCAGCAGTTCGGCGCATCCGTTGGCCTTCACCATCTTCTCGAAGTTGTTGCCGCGGGTGATGGCGAAGATGGACTGGCCGAACTGAGTTCGGTACCCAGCATGTTCCGCGATGTCCTTCTTGTTGGAGCCGGAGGCGTCCAGGACCGACCGCAGGGTGCAGCGTGGATTGTTCTCGAGCGCGGCCAGTGACCGAGCGTTGAAGTTCAGACGGGTCGCGGACCCACGCAACGCGTCCAAACGGCTGTCAGGAGCTACCTTCACGGCAGTGTTGTTCCTTGAGGAGAAGGGGCAGAAGGGTCTATCAGGGTTGTTCCTGTGTCAGGAGTCGGCTTGCTCGAGCCGGGCCTGTCGCAGCGGTGCGCCGAACAGTTGCTGTTCGTCGTTCAGTTGCTTTCGTGCGCGTCGCGCGGACGCGGTTCTGGCCGCGTGATCGGCGTCTGAGTGAACTTCCAGTTCGGTGAGGGCCGCGTCGATCACCTGGTCCAGATCCTTGACGACGAGGCTCGCCTCCGGCGGCATCGCGTCGGGGATGTTGGTCGCGAACCGCCACAGCAAGCGCATCGCGGCGGGCGTGGGTTCCGAACCAGCTGTTCGTATCCCACGAATTGCCTCGGCGATTCGAATCGCGCCGGTAAGAAAGTTCACCCGCGGCGAGAGTGGGCCGACGATGCGTTGCTCGAGCGACCAGGTGCTGATCGTGAGCAATGCTCTGGCCGGCGACAGAAGCTCGTGGTTGAGTGCCGGGCACAGGTAGTAGGGGCGAGCGCCGGGAGCAGCACGGTAGGACCGCTCTTCGTCGCGGCGAAGACTCGACAGTTTGGCTGTCGTCAGGTCTCCAGGGAAGAACGCGTCGTGGACGTCGACGATGAGCTTCGGCGCGGCGGGTGTCTGGAGGAGCATCAACGCTCGCTGTACGTGCTCGCGAGCAGGTAGCGTCGTTGATGGGGGTTCGGCCGATGTCGGCTGGCCCGGCATGGTGGCCGACTGGGCCGGTTCGTCGGTCTCCAGCAGTGCATCCCACGCACGTTCTGTTCGGCGAAGTTGCGCTCGGAGTTCGCCGACCCGCTCCGTGTCGCCGGCGGCGGATGCATCGCGGATCGCGCGCCGCAGCTCGGCGATGCTCTTGTCCAACTCGTCCAGCGGGTTGCTCATAGCTTTGGAGACTACCAGAGTTCCAGATGTTTTCCCGATATTCTCCCGAGTGTGGTGTAGTCTCGGTGTCGCTCGACTCCACTCGACCGCGGCGGCGCATGGGATGCCCGCCCGTTACCTTCTTCGGAGAACCCCGTGACAGCACGCGTGTTCCACACCTCCGATTGGCATTTGGGGCGCCAAATCGGACGTCATCGACGCGACGCAGAGTTCGACGCCGTACTGAATGAGATCGTAGGTATCGCAGCTGATTTCGCTCCTGACGTGATCGTTCACAGCGGAGATCTATTCGACGGTCATCGACCCAGTTTGGACGACATGCGCCGTGCCGCGCTGGCACTTCGACGGCTTGGCGACATCGCACCCGTGGTAGTCGTCGCGGGCAACCACGACACCCGGCACGTCCTGTCGTTCCTGGAGTTCATGATCAGCGACCTGGGCACCCGTACATGCACGGAATCCAGGGTGCGATTCGCGACCGACGCTCGTCCCGACGGCCTGCTGATCGCCGAGTATCCAGCAGCGCAAGGGGAATTGACGGTTCGGGTGGGTGGGCTGCCGTATCTGCACCCTAACCGGTTCGCCTACGACTTCTCTGACCCAGCGACAGCGACCGCGACCTACGCCGAACGGATGCGGGCCGTGCAGGCCGACGTCTACCGTTGCCTCGCTCACGACCGTGGTCCTCGGGACGTACTGGTGTACGCCGCGCACCTGTTCGTTGAGGGTGCCACGCCGTCGCATTCCGAGCGGAAGATCTCCATTGGGCCGGACTTCGCTTCGAGTGCAATGGGGCTGCCGAAGGTCGACTATGGTGCGCTCGGTCATATCCATAAGCCACAACGAATCGATGGAGTCGGCTTCAGCGCGCGCTACGCGGGCAGTCCGCTTCAGATGGACTTCGGTGAGATAAGGGACACCAAGAGCGTGGTTCTCGTTGAGATCGCGCCTGAACGGGAACCTCGAATCGAGCTCGTGCCACTGGAGTCAGGCCGCCGCCTGGTGAGGCTCGCCGGAACGATGGATCAGATTAGGGCGGATGCGAGTCGAGTCGGCGATGCGTGGGTGAAAGTCAGCGTCCAGGCCGACAGCCCCGTGCTCGGACTCTCGGAATCTCTCTCCGAGATGCTGCCCAAGGCGACGATCGTGGGGATCGACGAATACCGGCCAGGGGCCGAAAAGCAGATCATGGACAGGACCACGACTGCCGACGACCTCCCCAGTGTCGAAGAGATCCTGCGCGAGTACCTAGCAGACGGTCGCGTGGCAGGGCGAGCGCTGGACCACGTCATGGCCACTCTCACTGACATTCAAGCCGACCCTGACCCCGCCGATGGCACGGGCTGCTGCGAGATGAGCCTGCTGGCTGCCGCGATAGACGGCCATACCCCAGAGAACATCGACCGCGCCGGCGTCCTGACAACCGGACACACGACAGATTCGGAGGCACTGCGATGAAGCCGGTCACGCTCTCCATGAAAGGGTTCCGCAGCTACCCGGAATCCGCGACCATCGACTTCGCTGGCAAGGGCTTGACCGCGGTACTTGGTGACACTGGAGCCGGGAAGAGCAGTATTCTCGAAGGGGTTACCTTCGCGCTGTTCAACAAGAGTTCGTGGGATGGCCGAGAGACGAAGCCTCTCATCGCCGACAAGGCCAGCGTCGGCAGCGTGGAACTCACCTTCATCCACGGTGGCGTCCGCTGGCGGGTGCACCGCACAATTCATGCCACCAATCCCAATGCCGGGCGACACCACCTGAAGAACCTCGATACCGGCGAAGAAGTCGACGGCGCTACGGCGGTGACCAAGCGCATCGAAGGCATCCTGCAGCTGGGCTACGACACGTTCCTTCGAGTGGGACTGCTGCCACAAGGAAAGTTCGACCAGCTTCTGACCTCGAAGGCGAGCGAGCGCAAGAGGCACCTCCGTGAGCTGTTCGGGGCGGAATCGCTGGTGAAGGTCCAGGAAACCGCCCGGGACAGGGCGACGGAACTCGCAAAGCTTCTCGCAACAGCGACGGAGAAACGCAAGGGCATGTGGCCGGATCCGGCACAGACCGCAGCGGAATACGGCTCGAAGGCCTCGGTCGCTGAAGCATTGGCGGACCAACTGGACACGACCATCGGCACGATATCCGCACTGCAGGAGACGGTTTCGGCGGCTCATGCGGCAGCAATCGCGGCTCGGACTGCCACCGACAACCTCGCCGAAGGGATTGTGCACGAGGCGATCCCCACCCTGGACAAGCTCGGACCGATCGCCGATAGAATAGGGCAACAACGGGCATCGCTCGAGGAGAGCGCTGCCGAGATCGACACTCGTGAGCAAAGTCTGGTCGAGCAGATCCGACTGCGCGAACAGGCAGGTGAGGGCCTTAGTTCGTTGGGCAACGCCGAAGGGATCTTGGCGCGCCTCGTTGAGCGCGCTGAAGGTCATCGCCAGGAGCAGCGAAGCCTCGACGACCGCACGACGAGCCTGGCCGAGGAGTCCAGCCAAATCGCTGCCGATGAAGCCGAATTGAACGAGCGGAGCGAGAAAACTCAGCCACTCATCGACGCCGCCGACACGGCCGCCGCAGTCGGCGACGACGTCCGCAGCCGCGCCAACGAACTCCGAATGAAAGTCCGCGAGGCGCTCGAGGCGGCCTTCCATGTCGCCGAAACAACCAATGCGCGGCAGGAAGCCAACGACGAACTGGCAAGGGCCAATAAACTGTTCGCAGATCTCACGCAGGAACTCGTGGCCGCCAAGGACGCGGTCACCCGCGCGGAGGCGCGAAAAAGTGCATTGGAACTGCAGAATCGGGCCGCACTGATCGCCGCGGACATCCATCCCGGAGACGATTGCCCGGTCTGCCACCAGCAAGTACCGGATCCCTTCGAAGCGGGCGGGACCGCGACCTCGGACGAGATCCGCAAGGTCCAGACGGCGCTCGGCGAGGCCACGGCGCTGCGGGAGAAGATCAGCGACGACATCGCCGATGCCAAAGCCGCAGTCGCATCCGCTGAACGGACAGTCTCGATCAGTGCGAAGAAGCACCGTGACGCGGAGCTCGAAGCGCAACGATCCGCCGACGCGTCGTGCACGCAGCTCAAAGAGTTCGCCGCCGCAGCCGGCGAAGTCGGTGGACACTTCGACGCAGCCGCATCCTGGGCGACGCTCACTGCCGCTCTGCAACTCGCCGTTCTGCCCAGCGACTCGGCACCGTACAAGACTGCGGCAAACCCAATTATCGAGGCGATCGCCACATGTGAGACGGCGGTCGCAGCCGACGTCAACCTGCGGCGCGACAGAGCGTCACAAGCCACCATCGGCATCGACGCCGACCGCAAGGCGCTAGTCGACCGACAGAAGGCCCATATTTCGCGTGTCGACGAGGTTCAACAAGCGGAGGCCCGTGAGAACGCGGCGGTCGCCCTGACCGCAGCCGAGATCAACGGCCTGCCCGTCGGTCCCCGCAACATGCTGCCGAGCGAAGTGATCGACATCACTGCTGATTCTGTTCACGAGGCAACCACAGCAGTCGCCGCCTCGAAGGCTGAGATGGAGAGTCTGACCGAATCCCTCGAACGGGTACGCCGAGAGGCTGCTGATGTGCTCAATCAGCAGCGCCGACTGGACCAGGAAGTCAACCAACTTCTGGACAATCCGCTGTCGGACCTGCGCAATGCGCTGGGCAACTGGGCAAGAGCGTTAGGTCGCGCGGTTGACTATCTCGAGGATGGCGACTGCCTAATTCCGGATGCCCCAAAGGGCCGCGGGATAGGTGACGCACGTGAGTTCGTCGCCAGACTGAACGACGCGACGGCTGCAGCCAACTCGAAGCTGACCGGTGCGTGCGCTGCTCACACTCTCGTAGCCAATAACGCCATCGCCAGTATCAAAGTCGAGGTGGAGAAACTGCCCGACATACCCGAGATCGCGGAGACGGTCGACTGGAACACGTCCCAGGCTGTCCGCCCGCTCATCGTCGCGATGGCGAATGCACGCAAGGATGCCGAACGGTTGCGTGCGGCACAAGGCGAGGCCACAGCGCAGGTACAGCAGGCAGCCGACCTCGACTTCGCGATCGCCGCTGGCCAGGCTCGCCACGCAGCCCTCGAAGTACTCAAGAAGGAATTGGTTGACGCAAAGTTCCTGGGCCACCTCACCACTCTCAACACCAAGACGCTCCTCGGAATCGCCAGTTCGCTGCTCGGGAAACTGACCGAGGACCAGTTCGGCTTCGCCCCCAACTGCGACATCGTCAGTCGCGGCAGTCAAGTAGCGCACAGCGCCAATCGACTGTCTGGAGGTGAAAAGTTCCTGGCCTCGTTGGCGTTGGCTCTCGCCCTGGCCGAACTGCATTCGCTCAGCGGGCCCCGACTCGGGTCTCTGTTCCTCGACGAGGGCTTCGCGACGCTGGACACCGAGGCATTGCATTCGGCTCTCGAAGTCTTACGGGCTCAGACCGGTGAGGACCGAATGGTCATGGTGATCAGCCACCTGCACGCAGTCGCGGAAGCCGTCGACGATGTGCTGTGGGTCGAGCGGCCGACGGGCGGCAGCTCGACGGCACGGTGGCTCACCGTTGATGAGCGTGATGCGCTGATCAACGCCGACCTCGCCAGCGGCCTGCAGTCGCTGACGTAGCGCGCTGATCCCGCGGCGTACGGTCTTGGAGGGTTTGTAATCTGACGTCGCCGAGGTGGCTCTGTCCGCCATCTGCGATGGCACATGTTCACGAACACCGACGGAGACACCCAACTGGCGGGTTCGATGTTTCACGAATGTCGATAGCACCAAGCCTTGATCCGTACCGCTCGTATAATGCAGCGCTGCAATGGTTGTCGAGCCAACCGTCGTCCTCGGGCCGTTGGCGTGCCGTCGACGTTCGCGAACAGCCGGGCGCATCTTTCGGTTCCGATCGACGCTGGAATTCGTGAGCATGTGTCGTCCGAATTCGCGAACGAAGCCACCGAGGGTTGGCGACCTGCACTTCCCGGCCCTGTTGGAGCGAGGAACGCAACGGAACATTGTGCCAATGCAGGATCGCGCTGACGGTCGGCCTGCGATAGGGGTTAGCGTACGTTGCTGGTGGTTTCACCCCTTAGCTCGCCGCCGCGGACGTAGGGGTCGTAGACACTGCCCGGCTCGGCCCTTGGCCCGACAGCCAACGCTACGGCAAGAGCAGCGATCCGGGGCGGGGTGAAGAACTCGCTGCCGGATGCGCTCCTCTCGTGTGACAGCAGGTCGAGCAGATACCGGAACGAGTTGGTGCCCACGGCCGAGCAGATCTCGACTATCCTTTCGAGGTCAGCGATGTTGGCAGGTTCTACGCGCCGAAACGCCGTTTCCAATCCGGCGGGGATTGCGTGCTGGAGCATCAGCTCGTGGGTGAGGCGCTCGGGATTCTCGAGGAACTCGCCCGTGCTACCAGCGCGGTAGAATATTCTGTCCCTAATGCTGGCGGGGCTCTCGAAACGCAGCAGGAAGATCAAGCACAACAAGTACTCCAGATAGTCCGCGTGTGATCCATTGCCCCGGATCCTGGCGGCTTGGGGGCCAACGAGCTCATCGACGACCACCCGTCCGTCTTCTCTCTCGGTTGGTGTGGCCTGCTCCGGCTCCTTCGTTTCGATGTCGAGACCCGGGCGAGGACGCGGGCGCCGTAGGTGAACCGGGCGGGTTCGCCGTCCTGGAGTTCCTTGGCCGAGATCGGGCGCCTGTCGAGCCATTTGATCGCTGCCGGGAGCCGCACATGGCGAGAGCCGGGTTCCGGCCGAGGGAAGTCGTCGTGCCGGGTCGACCACGTGGTAATCGTCGGCCGCCTGACGTCGGCCAAGTCGGCAAGTCGTGCGCGAGACGAACTCGTCAACGAACATGGTGTACTGCCCCTCCGCTCCGGGAACCGCGTCTCGGACCCCTGCGACCGTAGGCGGCCAACCACTAGAGGTGCAACAAGGGGGTTGTCAGACTCTGGCCATCGGCGGGCAGCGGTGCTGATGCCGGTATCGGCGGCGGCGTCATCGGATGAACATGAACAGTCGGTCCGCAAGGAGTTGGTGACCGGGGCGCGATGCGCGCGGTCATTCGCTTGTCGAGGGACCTGTTCCCGGTGTGGTCGGTGGATACGACGGTGTGGGTGCTGGAACATCCGCGCCGCCGAGGACCCTAACCGCGCATTGTCATGGTCGGCGTATACCCACGCCAGCCGCGAAGAGGCCAGGCTGGCAATCGAATTCGCCAATGCCATCCTCGAACGCCGCCTCGAGCTTTGGCTTAGTCGGCGCAGGCCGTGCAGCGCCTTGATTGTTTTCGTCAGTAGCTACCAGTCGTGGCGTAGTGGATAGTTCGAGCCGGGTGTCACCTATAGCTGTCGTCCACCTCTGGGCCGGATCGTCGCTCCGGCCTCCCGGAGCACTCTTGCCGTCCGCTTGGCCATGTGGTGCTCCGCCTTGAGCTGAGTCATGGACGCGTCGGCTTCGTACTCTTCGGCCGCCCGTAATGGCGACCGCCACGGTGTTGACCCACGACACTTCCCGCTGCAGCGACGGCCAGTTGCGATCCTCAGCCGCCCCTGAGGGCGACCGCCACTGCCCGTAGTGCTCGGTGATCTCCACCATGTCCCAGTTGCGATCCTCGGCCGCCCTGAAGGCCCACCTCCTCGCGGATGGCATTCCACGCTTCGGCTTCGTAGGTGTTGCGATCCTCGGCCGCCCGTGAGGGCGACCGCCATCGGCACCTGACCGGTCCGGACGTCTCGCCCGTGATTGTTGCGATCCTCGGTCGCCCGTGAGGGCGAGCGCCACGGTGCGTGAGCTGGGCGGATGTCGACTGGGGCCGCGCGCAGGCACTGCTTCGAGTGTGTTGAAGTTGATAACTGCTGTTCGCCGGTTCGGAACCTCCCTGGGAATCTCTGTGCATTGGAGGTTTTTGCCTCCGACGCGCAAACCCGTGCGCGGGTCCTGTCGATCCGTCGCTGGTATCGGTCTTTCGGTTGGTCGGAGTCATTATGCACGTCACGATCCCGGACCCGAGCAGGACGGTCAGTGGGATCGCCGTCTCGGCGTCGACTTCCTTCGCGCTCATGATCAGCGCCGCGAGGGTGAAGATCGTTCGATGTAGTTCGGAACGGGGGCGGCAGCATGCTGCTGTCCCTAATCCTGTGATGCGCCACGGGTTGTCGGCCCCTTGGCGTACGGTCGCTGCCTGTGCCGAATTTGCTCTGGATATGAGGGGGAGGTTTGTCGTCGGGTTTGTGGGCGCACAGTGAGAATACGGCGGGGATTCGTCACGATCTGGTCGATCATTCACGAGGCACTGCCGCGCTGGCGGCGCAGTTCGCCAGGGTTTTCGGGGCCGCGCAGGTTGCGGAGTATGTCGGCTTAGTCCATGACACGGGTAAAGGCGGCTGCTCGTGGCAGGCGGGGCTGCTGCGGGCCGGAACCTGTGGTGGGCGCGTGGTTGATGGGCAGGGCCGGAGTATTGACCATAAACTTGCCGGGACCTGGTTGGCGGCGAAAGAGGCCGGGCTGGGTCTGTTTTCGATGGCGGTTCTCGGTCATCACGGTGGGTTGAGCGATCGACCGGCACTGGCGAAGGCGCTTGGGCGTGCCGAGGGGCCGGACCGGGTCGCGGTGCAGGAGGCGGTCGCTCGGGTGGTGGCGGTGATGCCGGAGATCTTCCCGGATCCGTTGCCGGAGATCCCGGTGTGGGCGCTGCCACCGGCGGATCGGTGTGTGGTGGAGTTGCTGCTGCGGATGGTTTTCAGCGCTGTGGTTGATGCCGACTTCCTCGACACAGAGCGGCATTTCACCGGGCAACGGCGACTGTCGCCGCGTCGGCTGTCGGAGTTGGCGGAAGTGTATGAACGGAACCGTCTCGAGTATCTGGCTGGCCGCCCGGCCCGTTCGGATGGTGGGGCAGCGGGGGTGGACGCTATCCGTAGCGAGGTGTACGAGCAGGCTGTTGCCGCGGCGTCGCAGCCGATCGGGGTTTTCCCGTTTCCCGCTCCGACGGGTGCTGGGAAGACGATCGCGGCGGGTGGTTTCGCGGTGCATCACGCTGTCCGGCACGGTTTGGCACGGGTGATTGTCGCGGTGCCGTTCCTGTCGATCACTGAGCAGAACGCGGAGGTGTATCGGCGGTTGTTCGGGGATGAGCATGTGCTCGAGCATCACAGTGGCGTCGATGTGGACGGGCTCGGTCCGGTGGGGCGTTGGCAGCGGTTGGCGGCGGAGAATTGGGATGCGCCGGTGGTGGTGACGACGACGGTGCAGTTGTTCGAGTCGTTGTTCAGCCGTAAGCCGTCGGCGATGCGGAAGCTGCACCGGCTGGCGGGTTCGGTGATCGTGCTGGATGAGGTGCAGTCGCTGCCGGATTCGTTGTTGCTGCCGATCCTGTCGGTGCTGCGGAATCTGAGCGAGCACTTCGGTACGACGGTGTTGCTGGCCTCGGCGACCCAGCCGGAGTTCTTCAGTTTGGAGATCTTCCGGGACGTGGAGCGTCGCAATGTCATTGCGCGACCGCAGCCGTTGTACGACCGGCTACGACGGGTCCGGTTCGAGTGGCGGTGCGATCCCAAGCCCACCCTCGAGCAGATCGCCGAGGACGCGGCAGGGCAGCGCCAGGTGCTGCTGATCGTCAATACGACCGCTGATGCCGCCGAACTACATCGGCTGATCGAATCCCACGACACGCAGGGGCCGGTGCTGCATCTGTCGACGCGGATGGCCGGTGCTCATCGCCGTGATGTGCTGGCGCAGATCAGCGCGCGCCTCGCCGCCGGGCAGCCGGTGGCGGTGGTCGCCACGCAGCTGGTCGAAGCGGGTGTCGATCTGGATTTCCCGGTGGTGTATCGGGCTTTCGCGACTGCGGAGGCGTTGTTGCAGGCCGCTGGGCGCTGCAACCGTAACGGGCTGCTCGACGAGGGCCGGGTGGTGGTCTTCGACCCGATCGACGGCAGTGTGGAAGGCACGGCGATGGTGTACGGGCCTGCCCTGGATGTCACACGATCGTTCTTCGGTCCGGGGCGGGACCCGGATCGGCTGGAGCTGCTGCGCGACTACTACACCACCCGGTATGCGGTGAAGAACATCGACAACACCGGCGTCGGGGCCACGATCCAGCAGTTGCGGGCGTCCTTCGACTTCCCGAAAGTCGCCGAGACGTTCCGCATGATCGACGAACACACCGTCCCGGTGCTGGTCGGCTACGGCGACGACACCGAACGAGAACAGTTGCGGACAGCTCTGGCCGGTCCGGGCAGGGTCGAGCCGTGGGTGTACCGGCGACTACAGCCCTACCTCGCCGCGCTACCCAAGCGACTAGCTGCGCGAGCCGCGGCCGAGGGCCTGGCCACGGTACTGGTCGGCGACCCGGCAAGACCCGGCAGCGGCCGCCTGTATGAGTGGTGCGGCGAGTACGGCGCCCGCGGAATTGAATTCAGCTACCCCGACCCGGAGGACTACGTCTGGTGAACAACACCCATCCGCGCTATCCGAACCCCCCGCTCGTAGTCGAGGTCAGTGGCGAGTACGCCTGCTTCACCCGCCCGGAGATGAAGTCCGAACGCTTCAGCTACGAAGTCATGACCCCGTCGGCCGCCCGGGGAATCCTGGACGCCATCTTCTGGAAACCAGAATTCGACTACATCATCGTCAAGATCGAGGTCCTCAAACCGATCCGCTGGTTCTCCATCCGCCGCAACGAGGTCAAATCGACGGTCTCCGATGATTGGGTCCGTCGCGCGATGGCCCATGCCGGCCTGCACTACAACGTCGAGGACGACCGCGATCAACGCAACACCGTCGGACTGCGCGATGTCGCCTACCGCATCCACGCACAGATCAAGCTCCGGCCACACGCCACAGCGACAGAGGTGGCCTACCGGGAGCAGTTCCGCCGCCGCGTCGACAAGGGCGCTTGCTACTCCCAGCCGTTCCTAGGCACCCGCGAATTCTCGGCCCGCTTCGGCAAAGCTACCGCAGCCGAACCCATTTCGGACAGCCGCGACAAGGACAAAGAACTCGGGATAATGCTGCACAGCATCCACTACGACGAGCACGGAGGCGAAACCTACAGTTGGTTTCCCGCCCAGCTGACCAACGGGGTCCTGCGCGTCCCGCCCAACGGCACCCAACTGCCCTCGACCGGTCCGGCCAAACGCGGGAGGCGAACCGATGCTGATTGACCGACTCGTCAAAAGCCGCACTACCGATGACAGCGTGCCCCGCTACTACCGGACCAGGACGGTGCGGTGGTCGGTTGTGCTCGACGATGCCGGGAATCCGAGTCTGATCGACCGCGCCGACGCCGAGCACAAGGCCGGATCGCCATTGGCGACACCGTATCTGACACGGACCAGTGGTATCGCGGCGATGCTGCTGGTCGACACACTTGAATACGCCTTCGCTCTCGCCAAGAAGGACGACGACAAGGCCCGCCGCGACGCAGCCCGCCGCCGC
Organism: Nocardia gamkensis NBRC 108242; assembly: GCF_001612985.1. Classification (GTDB taxonomy): domain Bacteria; phylum Actinomycetota; class Actinomycetes; order Mycobacteriales; family Mycobacteriaceae; genus Nocardia; species Nocardia gamkensis. The sequence goes on from NZ_BDBM01000061.1 coordinate 22,768, forward strand.
GACGCCTACCTCACCCTGCTACAGGAATGGCGGGAATCCAGCGGCGATCCGGTCGCGCAGAATGTGTGTGAATTCTTCACCACCGGACGGCATCTCGAGGTTCTGGCCGACTTGCGACTGCGGGAGGCCAAGTCATCGGACTTGGTGGCGTTCCTCGTCGCGGCTGAGCTGGTGCACCTGCGGGAGTCGGCGATGGAGTTCTGGGCAGCAGTGGCACGAACCCGCAAGAGTTCCGGCAGCGAAGGGTTCTGCCTGTCGTGCGCGACGGAAGGGCCGCTGTTGAAAACGGTCCCGGAGATGGTCAAGGGCAGCCTGATCCCTGTCGGGGTCGACGCGTCGGGGCGGCCCAAACGCGGCCGGGACGCGGCGCTGGTGTCGGTCAACACCTCCGCCCAAGGGCGGATGGGAACCTTGCAGCTGGCCAACACCCCACTGTGCGAGGACTGCGGCGGCCAGGCCATGGCTGCGCTGAACAGTCTGCTGTCGGACCCACAGCGTCACCGGCGCGGCGAGGACACCGTGCTGACCTGGTGGCTGCGTGACCCCGCCGTCGAGTTCGACGTCCGTATCATCGACGCACCCCACCCCGGGCAGGTCGCGGCCCTGCGTGAGGAAGTATGGAAAGGGGAATCGGGCACACTCGTCGAGGGCACCGACTTCCACGCCATCACTCTGTCGGCGAATCAAAGCCGCGTCGTGGTGCGGGACTGGATCGATGTCCCGGTTCTGGAAATCAAGAAACGCTTCCGGGATTGGTTCGACGACCACGGCACCACACAGCTCTGGGCAGATGGCGTTCACGAAGTCGGGCTGAAGAGGATGGTCCAGGCTACCGGCCGCTGGGACAAACGCCGTGGCTCCTACGTCGTCGGCAGCGCGGCCCGCGGCATCGAACGAGACCTGCTGCGCTGCGCGCTACACGGCGGTTCACCACCACCACACCTGGTTGCGAGGCTGTTGCATCGCATCCGCAACGACCACCACGTCGACCTGCCCCGCGTCGCGATGCTGCGCCTGGCCCTCAACCGCCCCCCATACCTGAAAGAGAAAGTCATGCCAGGTCTCGACGAAACCGCCACCGACCCCGCTTACGTGTGGGGCCGGATGTTCGCCGTCCTCGAATCCGTCCAACGGCGAGCGATCCCCGACATCAATGCCACCATCCGCGACCGCTACTTCGGGCTTGCCATGAGCCAGCCAGCCGCCACCATGCGGATGCTGCGTCTCAACGCCAACGGCCACCTCAAAAAACTCAACGGCAAAAAAGCCACCCGCCCCGCCGGGCGGGCCCTCGACACCCGTCTGGCCAAGATCTCCGAGCTACTCGGTTACGAAACCGCGATGCCCGCACACCTCGACACCACAGCCCAGATCCGGTTCATCCTCGGCTACGACCACCAACGAGCCGCCGACATGACCGCAGCCCGCGCCGCCAAAGCAGCGAAAGACGCCAAAAACGCTGCCGCCCAGAACATGACAGCCGTCGAAGACCCGGCCGCGGAAGAAACCGCCGCCGAACTCACCGCCTGAGAGAGACCGACAAGGAGCTTTCGATCATGACCACGTCCCCGCATCTGGACCCCACCCGTAAACACGACTTCGTGTTCCTGTTCGACGTCACCGACGGCAACCCGAACGGCGACCCCGACGGGGGCGGTATCCCCCGAACCGACCCCGAAACCATGCAAGGTCTGGTCACCGACGTCGCGATCAAACGCAAAATCCGCAACATGGTCGGTCTGCTCGGCGAAGGCAAACCCGGCAACGCCATCTACGTCGAAGCCGGAGTATCACTCAACTCCCAACACGAACGAGCCTACAAACAACTCGACCTGCCCGCCGACAAAACCTCCGAACCGGTCGCGAAGCGCTGGATGTGTGAAAACTTCTACGACGTCCGCATGTTCGGAGCCGTCATGACCACAGGCACGAAAACCGCAGGTCGTGTCCAGGGACCGCTGCAGCTGACCTTCTCCCGCAGCATCCATCCCGTCCTCGCCCAAGAACACGGCATCACCCGCGTCACCCGCACCAAAGAAGACGACACCAAACAAACCGAAATGGGCAGCAAACACACCGTCCCCTACGGCCTCTACCGTGGCATCGGACACTTCAGCGCACCCCTGGCCACCCGCACCGGTGTCACCACCGACGACCTCGCCCTGCTCTGGCGCTGCATGACCCTGATGTTCGAACACGACCGCGCCTCCACCCGAGGCGAAATGACCCTGCGCGGCCTCTACATCTTCACCCACCACGACGCCTACGGAACCACACCCGCCCACACCCTCACCGACACCGTCCACATCACCCCCGACACCCGCCAAACCCCGACCACCCCCATCCGCAGCTTCACCGACTACACCATCACCATCGACGAAGCCGCCATCCCCGACGGCGTCACACTCACCAGAATCGTCGGATAACCCTGGCGACCCGCCGATGAACACATCGCAGGCGTTCCCACAGTCAAGAACCCCCCAGCGCACACCGATTCCCAAGGAGGTTCCGAACTGACGAACAGCAGTTATGGAATCCGAGGCGCCCCAAACAGACTCCATCGCGGGGCCTGGTCGACGTTCGCCCAGTTCGCGCACCGTGGCGGTCGCCCTCACGGGCGGCCGAGGATCGCAACGGCACCGCCTGGCCCAGCGCGCTCCAGGCGTCACGTGGCGGTCGCCTCACAGGCGGCCGAGGATCGCAACATCCAGGAGCACACCTTGGCGACAGCCACCGACTGTGGCGGTCGCCCTCACAGGAGGCCGGGGATCGCAACTCGAGGGTCATGGTCGACGAGTGGGGCACCTGGGATGGCGGTCGCCCTCACGGACGGCCGAGGATCGCAACAACCAGTTGATCTTGCAGGGCAATGCGATCGTCTTGTGGCGGTCGCCCTCACGGGCGGCCGAGGATCGCAACGACCCCTGGCGCGACCCGACGATCCGATACCCCGAGTGGCGGTCACCCTCACGGGCGGCCGAGGATCACAACCCGATGACCTCGGCCGCGACGTTCGGTGTCATCCCTGTGTCATCCCCGTGGCAGTCGCCCTTACCGCTCGAGGCTGTGGGCTGCTGTCACTGTGACCGAGCCGGGACGGTTTCAGGGGTGACGGGCCGCCCGGCTTTCTGTCTGGAGGGGTGTCTGCGGGTGGGAATTAGACGAGCCCGGACGGTGGTGGCGTCCGGGCTCGTTCTGTCGCGGTTGCGGTTACCGGTCGGCGACTCGGCGTAGGTATTCGCGGATCAGCTCGGCTAGCCGTCGGTCCAGTTCGTCCACCGCACGCGCGGGCCGACACGCGTCCGGTGTTGACGCCGCCCTGTATTCGGTGCCAAGTACCACCAGCGCACGTTCACGCGGGCGACACGGCAGCGGGCAGTGGTGGTGGACGCTGAGGGTGCGGATCGCGTCGTCGGGACTGAGGTCGCCGGGATCGACCGCGCAATCGGTGTCGGCGATGTTGCTGTGCTGGGCCGCGGGCAGTGTGGTGCGGTGGGCGATCCTGGCCGCGTCGCGGCCGCCGCGCCCCGGTAGGTCCTCGGGTGTCATCGGGTGGCTCCCCATGTTCCGAGCGCGGCCCAGCAGCACCGCCAGCTCGCCTCGCCCGTGCCGGGGCTGGTGGCGTGGGCGGGTGTCCAGTCCTGGGCGACCGTCAAGCCGGGGCCGAGTAGTTCCAGCCCTGTCAGCATGGTCGTGATGTCGCGGGTCGTGCGGGGCCGCAGTGTCAGGTTGTGGGCGGTGTAGACAGCGGCTGCGCGCCGGGCGACGTCGGTGGCGGTGTCGGTGTCGGTGCAGATGTGGGTCACCGCCACGTACCCGCTGGCTAGTGCGGCGACAAGTTCCGCGATCACCGGTCCGGGTGCGTCGAGTTGTTCCAGGATCAGCGATCCGAACACCAGCGCGATCGGTTCGCGGGGGTCGAGCCAGCCTGGTTGGCCGTGGGGGTGGCCGATGGCGGACAGGATCGCGGCCGGGTCACCCGGATCGGCCCGCGTGAACCGGGATTCGGCCATGAGCAAGGCGCGCCCGTGTGCTGCCACCAACGCGCTGTCATCGAGGTAGAGCACGTGGGCGGCCGGATTGATCTCGCGGGCAACGGTGTGCACGTTGCGTTTGCGCGGAAATCCGCACCCGATGACAGCGAACTGTGAGACACCCGCCTGCGCCAGCTCCGCGACCGCGCGCAGCAAGAACATGTGCCCGGCGTGGACGCTGGCCCGGAATCCCGGCGCGCGACGGGCCAACAGCGCGGCGATGTCGCGGTCGCAGGCGAAATTGTCCTTGCCGGATATCTGGTCAGGATCGTAAGGACGGTCGAGGTCGGCGGGCAGCAGAGCATCGAGGACGCGAGCGTGTGTCGGCCCCGACAGCTCAGTATTGACCGCGCGCTCACGTGCCCGGATCGTGTCCGGGTCACAGGCCGGTTGGGTTGTCTGGCCGCAGGTGGGGCACGTCACCAGTACGTCACCACCGACTGCATCCAGTCCCGGAACGCTTCGTAGTCGACCTCGGCTGATACGTGCATCGGGCGTCCGTACGGGTTGCGGTACAGGCGCGCGTCGTGGCCGATGCGGATCCGCTCGCTGGTGAACTTGACGAACGGATAGCCGAGGGCGGCCGACAGGGTCAGGGGGTCGTGCATCCAGGAGCCGTCCTTGACAGCGAACCAGCGGTGGAAATGCGTGGACAGCCATCGCGCCCACTCCGGGGCGGAATCGGCGTTCAAGGCGTCGATGAGTGTCCAGTTCTCGGTCACCCGGATCGCGGGATGGTTGGTGTGCTCGGACATCACCAATCTGGGGCGGGGCAGTATCCGCAGGGCGAGGCCGGCTGAACTCATGTCGGTGTGGAAGTTGTGGGAAGCGCGTTCGAGGTCGCGGTAGTGGTCGAGCCATCCGCCCATCTGGGTGACGATCAGCTGCTCGGCGTACTCCGGTGCGGCGGTGAGCACAGCGGCCAGCTCGGTCATCGGACCGCACCCCACCCACCGCACCGGGCCGTCGGCCGAGGCGATCATGTCGGTGAGGACATCGATCATCGCGTGGTGACGGTTCTCGCGTTCCTCGGGTGTCGGGCGTCTGTAGGCGGGGATCTGTTGGCCGGGATCGGGCAGGAACCGGCGTTTGCCGCCGAGGTCGATACCTTCGATGACCGGTACCTCGCCGCGGTCGAGCCAGTCCAGCACGCGGCGCGCGAACTGTGCGCGCAGGCCGCCGACCTCATCCGCGGTCACTACCACCAGCTGGCTCGGCGGCACCAGATGCGCTGCGAGCACCAACGCCACGAAATCGTCCGGGTCATAGGCGATGTCGGTCGACAGCATCACGAGGCCACCGGTCTCGGGTTGGGGTTGGGCGGTCCACAGGTCGGTCGAGGGGACATGGTCGGGCATGTTCGGTTCTCCTTCATCGGGGTGAAACAGGTTGTGCTGTGAGGGTTGTGGTGGCACGTAGGGCCGGATGGTGACTGTGCGGCGGGGGTCACCGGCCAGCGGGAACCGGATCGCGGTCGCCACCGGCCATGCGGTCGGGCGGCGATCGGGGGTCTCGGACACGGGGTTGCTCCCTTCAGAAAATGGGTGGGTGGTAACTGCACGGGCGACCTCGAGCCGAAGCCGCGGGCAGGTTGGGGGACGTGAGAAGCCGAGCGGCGGGCTACGCCGAGGTCGTGGTCATCGGTAAGCGGCGTGTACCGGCGAGGAGTTCTTCGACCAGGTCGGCGTAGGCAATGGCGAGGTCGTCGACCACTTCCGCTGAGTCCCAAAACGCCTCTTCGGAAGCGCCCGCCAGCGCGGTGTAGGTGTGGGCGGTCAACTGGGCGAGGCGGTCAACGACCTGGCCCATCGTCTCGGTGTGTACCCGCGCACCTGAGACCGGTTCCGAAATCACCACCTGCACCCAGGTGTCGATGGTGTCCATCAACCGGGCACGGTGCGCGTCGATCACCGCCAGCGCCTCCCACGCTGTCTGTTCACGCCGCTGATGCAGCACGGCCAGTTCGGCAGCCGCGCTCAGCACCGGGTCGTCGGCGGGCAGCGGGAAGCCCCGGCAGGCCATCAGCAGTTCGTCCTTGCCCGGCAGCACAGGTCTCATCAGCCATCTCCGAGCGCGGGCAACCGCACCGACCGCTGAGTCAACGCGTCGGCAAGATCGGTGTAGCCATCCACCAGTTCCGCCAGCCGATACCAGGCCGCATGCACCTGCGGGTCGGATACATCCACAGTCATCAACAGGTGGTAGGCGCGCACCTGGCTACGAGCCAGGCGGTCGATGACCACGCCGAGAGTCTCGGTGTGCAACCGCGCCCCCGAACGCGGCACCGGCAGATGCATGGCCGCCCACGTATCGACGGCGAGAACCAGTTCGTCACTGCCGCATCGACATCCGCACCGCAGCCGGGCCGGAGAGCCCCCATACAGCCGCCCGAATTCGGCCGCGAACCGTGTCAGCCGGTGGGCGTCGACATGATGGCCACGGATAGCCGAGAGCAGCGATTCCCCCGAGGGCAGCACCCTCGCATCGTCGTCTGGGGTGAAGGCCATCACTCACCTCCGCGCCCGCGACGACCGCGCGGGGCTGAGGAGGTCACGGGCGCGGCAAGCCACGGTGGTGCGCGACGGGATCGATGTAGCGGTGACCGGCTCCGAGATCCAATGCCAGCCGGTCGGGTGATCGGTCATCGGCAACCAGATCCGTTGCCGAGCGTCGAGGACTCGCACCCCATGCGCCTCCAGGCTCGCCACGGTCGGTGTCGACATTCCCGCGCCCCAGGTCGGGCCGACCAGGAACACCCACTCCCGATCCGGGCGGGCATGGGTCAGGACCGGCACCGACTCGAACTTGCCCGTGTCGAGCAGTGCCTTCCGCACCCGCCCACCCAGCGGCGCGGGCATTACCACCGCACCCAACCTCAGCGACGCGACCAGGAACACCCGATCGAACGCGCACGACACGATGAACCCGCGCCGCCGGTACACCTCGGCGACCTCCCGCGCACTGTGACATCTCTCGAACATCACCGCACCACCGCCCGAGCCTCGAACACGCGCCATGCCGCCGCGTCCAGAGCGGCATCCAGCTCTGCCAACTCAAGGGCGGCGACCTGGTGGCCTCGTGCAGCTCCCGCGCTGAATGTCACGACCGCCGCAGCAGAAGCAGCGGCCTGCTCGCCGGTCACCGTGCTTGCCCCAACCGCCCCAGGACCTGCGCGGCGTCCCCGAGCGACCACAGCCGCTGCCTGGAGCTATCCATCGTGGCCAACCCCACTAGTTCGAGCACCGTCAAACCCAGCGCACCTGCATACCCCCGCAGCACGTCGACCTCATCTGCCACTTGCAGCGCGGCTCGCGCTTGCTCCTGCGACAGCGTCCGACCAGGTAGGAAGCTCACCACCCACTGGCCTTGACCCACGCTGCGGGCCTGGTGCCCGGTCCTGCCGCTAGTCAGCGGCCAGGTCTCGTCGTTTTGTTTCGGCATGGCCTTACCGCCCCGCTCGGGCCGGGGTCGGACGCAGAAACCCTGCCGATCCGGTCTGGTGTGCCGTTTGGTCGCTCGGCGTGGACGAGTTGTCGAGAACGCGCGCCGTCATAGCCACCCCTACCTCTGATTCCGGCGACCCCACGGGGTGCCGATGGTTGCGATGATGCTTAGATTTAAGATTAATTGAAAGGATATGTGTATGGATGCGGCAGATTTTGATGAGGTAATTTGTCCCGAAGAGTCCGGCAGCTGTGGAGAGGAATCAGTGCGCGACGAACGGTCCGATCCCTCCGCGTTGCGGTTCCTGGTCGGCCACGACCTACGCGCGGCGCGTGAACTGGCGCAGATCAAGCAGGCCGACGCTGCAAAGCACATCGGATGTACGCCAGCGAAATTGAGCTACATGGAGAGCGGCAAGACCCAGCAGGCGCCCGACGAGGTCGCGGCGCTGCTCCGCTTCTACGGAGTCAGGGTCGAAGACGTCGAACGAACCGTCACCTTGGCGGGGCGAGCCGATCACGGAACATGGTGGGCACCATTCGGCGAGGTGCTGCCCGACTGGTTCAAGACCTTCGTCGGCTTGGAGGGCTTGGCGACACGCCAGTTCGAGTACGCCGACAAGGTGCTGCCAGGGCAGGTGCAGACGGCGGACTACGCGACCGCGCTTCTCGGCGACAGCATGCACATTCCGAAGATGGACCTGGCGCAGTCCGTCCGTGCGCGGATGGCCCGCCAACGGATCGCCGAATCCGACAATCCGTTGCAACTCAGTGCAGTCGTCGAAGAAGCAGCGCTTGACAGGCCGGTCGGCGGTCCTCGCGTTATGCGTGAGCAGTTGGAACACCTGCTCTCGCTAATGGAGCGTGACAACGTCGAGTTCCAAGTCATCCCGACACGCGTCGCGGTGCACGATGGGCTGCCCGGCTCGTTCATCGTCCTCGACTTCGCCGAGGCACGCGGCATCGCCTACGTCGAGTACCACACCGGCGCTCTCTATCTACAGGATCGCCCGCAAGTAGACTTGTACTCACTGGCTGCCGAGCAGATCCGCCAGAAGGCGAGCACAGTCGCGGACACGATCACAGCCATCGAGCGCCGAATCTCGCAGTACAAGGACATGGAGCAGCAATGACCACCCACATCCGCCACGGTTGGCGGAAGAGCACGTTCAGTAACAACGGTGGCGCATCGTGCGTCGAGGTCAACTTCATCGGCGACCGAGTGCTCGTTCGGGACAGCAAGTACCTGCGAAACCCGGCCAACGACCCCGCCGCCCAGCCGGTGCTGTCGATGCCCGTCGGCCTGTGGCCGACCTTCTGCGACCGCTCCGTGAGTTCGGCACCTGGGAGCGACATAACGGGCCTGCCCCGGATCACCCGTCACGATGATGGCCGGGTCTCTGTCAGCAGCCGCGACACAGCTGTCGAGTTGATCTTCACCCCGGATGAATGGACCGCGTTCATCCGAGGAGTTCACGCTGGAGAGTTCAACCTCCTAGCCGCGTAGCTGCAGACCGCCGAAGTCCACGCACGCCACTTCCCGGGTCTGTCCGGATCGCGGCTTAACCCTCGATCTGGACGCCTAGTGCTACCGCAAGCTTGTCTCCAACTCCAATGACCCGAAGAAGGTTTCCAGGATCGTGTTGTCGGCGTACGCAAGCTCGGTCGCCGCGACATCGGCCTCGCTGGACCACCGCAGGCCCTGCCCCTCGGTGAGTGTCACGTCCTCGATCTCGAAATCGACGGACGTTGCGAAGGTATGGTCCATTCCGAAGTCGAGGTCTCGGGTGCCCAGGTAGCGTACGGCCGGCGGGTCGAACTGGATGCCGATTCCTCCTCGATCTCGCGGACGATGGTCTCCCAGGAAGCGGACCCAGCGGATCGATGGGATTGCGGCCCTCGATCCACAGGTAGCTGCCGTAGTCGAAGTCCTTGCGGCGATCCAGCCCGACGTAGCGCTCCAGCCACCCGGCACACGTCGCGGCGGATCTACCGTGTGCTTGCCTCGGAAATCGATTTGGGCCCGTCATAGTTTTCGGGCCATTTCGCGGACGGCGCGGAGCCGTTCGCGCAGATCTGGGTCGGTGACGGCGGTCAGGGCCTGGTTGTGGTCGTGGGTGGTGGTGGCGAGCTTGTCGCGGTGCTGGGCAAGGTAGGCGGTTAGCACGGTCCGTACCTGTTCGATGGCGTGGGCAGATGCTCGAGCGGCGAAGATCATGGTGAGTGGAAATGCCCAGCAGGAGTGCAGGTATCCGAACGTCGGCCGTTGCGTGTTCTTCCACGGTGAGTGGTAGCTGTGCTCGTCGTCGATAGTGATTCCAGTGGCGGTGAGCGCGTCGTTGAGCCAGTTGTGGCCTGCTTCATGGATAAGGTCGCGGGCCAGGATGGTCGGCTCTCCCACGTGGTCGAGGAACACGGTGCCGGGCAGGCGGGTGATGGTCCAACTGTTGAGAGCGTCCTCGAGGGATCTCTCGATTAGCAGGCACACGATCGGGGCATGCTGGGCGACAAGATCGCCGAACCCGAATTCAGTGGCGACGTCGAATGCTGAGGTGGCCAGGGCCAGCGCGCTGGGGGGCGCCGATTCGGTGTCGGGTCCGAGCAAGTGGTAAGGGGTCTCGGCGATCGGCGATCGACGCAGGGTTGCCGGTTCCGGAGATTGAGTGATTCGCGGGCCCAGGTTAGTTGGCACGGACCAGTGCGGCGGCGGAGCGGTGATATAAGTGCGGTACCAGGCGAGGGTGTCGCGGTCTCCGCCGCGGGCGGCCAGTTCCGCGCCTTCGAGGAAGTGATGCGCCAGCGCGTACTCCAGCGCGGTGCCATCACTGGTCTGCTCGGGGGCACCACTGAGGACGCTGCGAATCGAGCGGGTGCGGGTGCGATGCAGGTCGGCTATCCGGTCGAACCGGAATACCATGGCCAGTTCGTCCACGGGAATCGACTTTCTACGAGGCTTTCGACTGGTGGGCTGCGGCGTCGTCGGCGCAGCCCACACTGTCGCGACTTACTGTTCGACGCTCGGCCAGCCCGTGGCGATGATGCTCGACGTGTGCGCGGTGGTGCGGATCGCGCCCTCGTCGTCGCGCAACTGCTCGACCGCGGCAAGGAAGCGGGTGATCTCGTCGGATGTGTCGATCATGGTGATGAAATCCTTTCTGCTGATCTGACTCGGTGTTCACTGCTTGTGTAGTGGTTGTTGGATTGCGCCGGGCTGGCTCCTTTCTGTCGGTGTTCACGTTGAGGTGGTCGCGGCGGCACGCAGCGCCGCCCGCAGTTGCGGCATGGTCGGGCGATCATTGGGATCGCGGGCCAGCGCTGCGGTGACGTGCTCGCACAGTGCCGTGGGGAGGTCGGGACGGTGTCGTGGACCGCAGAGCCGGGGCAGGTCGCCGAAAAGGACCCGGTAGGCGAGCACGGCGAGGCTGAATACGTCAGCGGCCGGGGTGGCTGTGGCGTAGCCGAGAGAGTATTCGGGCGGCCAGTGGACTTCGGGTCCGCGACTGCGCGGCCCGCGCGGAGTGTCGAGGCGGCGCGCGGCTCCGAGGTCGGTGATCATGCCGCGTCCGGCGTCGATGAGCACATTCTCCTGGTAGACATCGCGATGCACGATGCCGCGTCGGTGTAGTTCGTCGAGGCCATCGGCGGCGTCGGCGAGGATCGTCATGTACCGCTGGATCGGGGCGCGATCGTCGCTCATGAGGGTGCGCAGGTTGCCGTCGGTGTAGTGCGGCATGGCGTACCAGTCGAATTCGGGGCATTGGCCTTCAGCGATCGCCGGCACGATGTGGGCGGCGCCGAGGCAGTCGAGGGCGAGGTCGCGTTCGTGGCGGAAGTCCTCGCGGGCCAGGCCGCGTTCGGTCGGGGTCATCTGTTGATACCAGTAGAATCCGTATGCTGCGGCGCGGTCGGACTCGTCCATGGCGGCCAGCACGTGATTGCTGCCGAATCCGGCCTTGACGACGACGGGTTCGTCGCCGCCTCGGGTAGCCAGCACAAGGGTGCTCGAGCGTGTAAACGCCAGCAGATCCACAGTCCGCCAACCGTGTTGGGCGAGGTGGTCGAGCACCCAGACGGCTGGGTGCATCGCATTCAGTCTCATCGGATCGTCGTGCCTTCCAACTCATACAGCAGGGCTCGCGCCAGTCGTTCCGTGTCCTCGTGGGTGTTGAGCTGGTATCGACGCACCGGCATCCCTGTGGTCCGCTGCCAGGCGTCGGCGCAGTGCTCGTAGAGGCTCTGCAATCGGGTGGCCGTTGCGAGGTCGTCGCCGACGCGGTTGGCGGCTGGCCGGGTGGCCAGGCGGCGAGCGCAGACGTCGACGGGGGTGGTCAACAGCACGGTCAGGTCCGGGCGACAAGGCCAGACTCCGGCAAGTGCTTCGATGTGGCGTTCGACCGGTCCGGCGTACGCCAGTGCGAGCAGGCACGCTGAAGACAGCACCAGTCGGTCAGCGAGAACATGGGCGCCGACTGATGCGGGGGCGAGGTTGTGCCGCGAGTGCAGGGTCAAATCGGTCAGCACGGCCGCGGTGGCGTCGCGCTCGGCGACGGGTGCTCGCCCGGCGCGAAGATCGACCAAGGCGCGGGTGGCCGCCAGCGACAGCCAGGAGAACTGGCCGATGTGGCGGACAGCGACGCCGTGTTCCTCGGCCAGTGCCAGGACTCGGTCGCGCAGGGTGGTCTTGCCGGACCCAGCGATGCCTTCCAGGGCGATCAACATGTCGGTGCTACCTCCTGCCGGTCACTGCTGGTCGGCGAACAGCCAGGAAATGAACTTGCGGGAGCGTCCCGTACGCACTGGGGTGGTGCCGTGGACCAGTTGTGACCCGTACAGCAGGGCGGTTCCCGGCGCGGGAGCGGTGCACCAGCGGGTGCGTGGCATGGTGGCAAACCAGGGCGAGGAGTTGTCTGCGCCATCGTGGGCGAACGCCATGGCGGGCTCGTAGCCGGGAACCGGGCCGGGGATGGCCGGGTTCCACAGGCTAGCGGACGAGGTGGTCTCGACGAAGAATTCTCCACCCTCGCAGCGTGTTCCGATGATGACGCTGATCCCAGCAATCTGGCGTGGCCATGCTCGCGGGTCGGGGGCGATGCCGTCCAGGTGTGGGGTGATGTGTTGGCCGGGGCCGTATTCGACGTAAGTCCAAGGACGACAGGAGGTGACCGACGGCAGTATCCGTTCCAGCCTGCCCCTGGCACGGGTGAACGCTGCTTGGAGGAGGGTTTCGGCGGCGTCGGGGATGTCGGTGATCTCGACGCGCCCGGCAGGTTCGTAGGTCGCCATGGCGACCGCGGTGTCGTGGCCGGGGATCTCATGGATGGAGCTGAGGCGTCGCTGGTCATAGATGTCGCGGGCGTCGCCGTTGTGAGCCTCGCGGAGGAATCGGTCCATGAGTTCCTCGAGGGCGGTGGTCTCGGAGATGGTGAGGAAGTCCTGCACGCTGCCCACGGTGAGCGTTTCGTTCAGGCTGATCGGGCGCCGCTCATTCACAGTGGGCTCCTTTGTCGAAGGCGGTGTGCAATGTCGCCGAGTCCGGCACAGTGGTTGAGCCAACTGATGACCGGCGTCGCGCGGCTGGTTTCCGACCACAACGCAGCCAGCTCGCCGGTCAGTGGGAACTGGCCTGCGGGCGGCTGCGATGCCGTGTGGGCGTTCGCCGACCGGGCACACGGTGTCTGGTAAAGCCGGGAGAAAACCGGCGTGATGCGGTCGGCAACCGTGTCCGACCATGCCCTCCGGGTGTCGTCGTGGATGAGCGGATCGTCGCAGTAGGCGTGGTGTTCGGTGACGATCCAGCAGTCGGCGACGGCCGCCGCGCACGCATGGATTCGACAGGCTGGGCAACACCTGTCCGAATCGTTCTCGCGGCAGGCGCCGCCGCCCAGACTGTCGTTGATCTGCGTCAGCGCCGCCCATGGCGTGGCCCGTAGGTCGATCCGTGTTGGTGGCTGAGGCTCACGGCGATCGTGGTGACAGCAGGTCGTGCTCGGCGGTGGCGTCCATGAAGTCGGCAGCGCCGGATCAATGAATAGGACGTGGAAGTAGACCAGTCTGCCCAACAGCTGGTTGACAGTCAGAATGTCGGTTGTGTTCACCGCGCCCGCCCGTCGTTGTCTGGGACCTGGCAACTGCAGGCTGTTCGCTCGTCACTGCGCTCGGAGGAGAGTTTCCGGGCGAGTATCTCTGTAGCGGTTTCCAAGTTCGCGAAATAGCTGGTCCAGTCGGAGTCCTCGCTGCGTTCCAATCGCAGGTCGAGCACAGGAAACCGGACGCCTGTGGTTGTACAGGTCAACTCGGCGCGGCCAACGACAACGCGTACGGGCAGCGGCAGGTGGCTTTCGGCGGCGGTGACTACCCGGCAGAAGGCGGCGGCCACTGCCGCGTACTCGCGACGGTCGCGGGGCAGCACTCCGACACGGCGTTCAGCGGGAGCCAACTCCAACCCGTCGTAGCGATGGCCTTCGCAGCTGTCGTAGGTCACCAGTCCCCATTCGCGTGTGATCGCATCAACCAGCGGCCACACACCCGGTTCGATCGCCTCGCGCCAGGCTGGGTGCATCGGGTCGAGGTCGTCGGCCTCGTGGACGCCGGGCTCACCGGCGGTATTGAGGTTGCCGTGGGCGCTGGTGTTCAGCCGAACCGGCAAGCGTGGGCGACTGGGGTCGCGCCAGCCCCGAAGGAAAACCGCGACCTCGGCCATCGAGTTCGGCTGATGCGGACGCGCTTTCACCTGGCGGCACCAGATCGCCGACCGCACGTCCGGTTGGGTGATGATCGCCGCGACGCCGTCGACAAGCCGCATCCGATAGCGGCAGTAGTCGTCGTCGGAGCCAACGGACCGGGCCGCGCGCAGCCGGGTGGCGACGCATCCGCCGCCGCAGGTGTGGCGGTAGCGGCAGTCGGCGCACTTGCCCGCCAGGGCGCGGCCCTCTACCAGCAGCGGCAGCCGCCGCTGTGCCATTTGGACTGCCCGATGGCCGGGAAGATCGCGCAGATTGCCAAGCTGCGCTTCGGGCCACGGTAGTTCATCACAGCTTCCGAAGCGGCCGTCCGGGTAGACGGTGAACACGTGATGGCACTTGAGGTTCGAGAAGTGGCAGAACCCGGTGTCGAGACCCTGGATGGTGCGGATCGTGGAGACGACCGGCTCCAGCTTGATCCGGGAGAACAATCCGCTGGTGGCCCAGTGGGCGGCGGCGTCCAACACGAACTGTGCGTACTCCTCGCCGGTGATGGCCCACGCCGGTCCGGCCGGACCGATCACGGCGCGCTGGGCGGTCCGCGATGCCGGAACGCGTGCCGTTTCCGTCGCGGTCGCCGCGAGGACGGTGGAGTCGAAGCACGGCACCAGACTGACCGCGTTCACGGCGTCAAATCCGGCCAAGTGGTCGAGTACGGCGGCGGCGCGACCAAGAACGCGCGGAGTGACGACTGTGATGACGCCGACCTTGCGTCCACGAGCACCCATCAGACGCAGCGCCGCCGCGACTCGGGCGTAGGTTTCCCGGCCGTCGTAGCCGATCCGCCACGAGTTGCCTTCGGGATCGCCGTCGAGAGAGATCCCGATCCGCAGATCCGGATAGACCTCGTCGAACAGGTCCAGCCATTCCTCGTCGAGACGTATCCCGTTGGTTTGTATCGTCACCCGCGTCACCGACGGCGCTGCCGCGAGGCGGGCGAGCACATCGCGCACGTAGGGTTTTCCGGCAGTGAGCGGTTCGCCGCCGTGTAGCTCGACAACGATCGGGCGACCACCGAACAGGGTGGGCAGCCGACCGATATCTTCGACATCGATGCGCGCCCCACCAGGGGATTCTTTGCGTTTCTCGTAGCAGAACAGGCAGTCGATATCGCATGTCTCGCCACGAAGTTTGAGGATCACCGACACCGCGGTCGCGGCGTCGGTGTCGTCCAACGTCAGATACGGGTAGCCGGATCGGTCACCGGCGACGGGGGCCTGGCCGCTCATAAGGCACTCTCCCCCGCCACGAGGCCATGGGGCCGACCATCGCGACTCAGTCGTATAACCGACCCAGAAGCGCGCCCTGCCCGGATTGCAGGATGTGTGCCGCATCCAGCGGTACCCAGAAGCACTCGAACCGCGTAGGTTCGCCTTGCCCGTCGTGGTCTTCCTGGCTGGCCCACCGCTCGGGAGCCGGTTCGGACAACTCCAGGTGGAACACGTGCCTCACCTGGATCTCCCAGCGATACGGACTGATGTCGTATTCGAATTCGCCCAGCTTTCGGACGATCTTGAACTCGGTCAGGCCGGTCTCCTCCCGAGCCTCGCGAAGCGCTGCGTCCTGCGGGCTCTCGCCCGGCCGGATACTGCCTGCCGGGACCTGAATCCCCACTTCTTCGTGGGTGTAATCGGTGTGCCGGAACACCAGCAGCTTCCCGTCGCGCACGACGTAGACCAGCACTTTGTCCTTGCGGACCTTGTCGGGCATATGACCAGTCCCTTTCCTCGTTTCGGGCACGGATCGCGGACACGGCAGCCTGGTGCGCCGAACCCACGAGTGAAGGCCGGTGATGAATTCCCCTGCTCCCGGCGTCGTGGGAGTCTATCCGCACGATGACGGCCCGCATCACCGTCGCTCTGCCCTGTTGCGTCGCGAGATAAATTGAACAGCAGTACGTTTCGCTGGCCGGACGGCCAACGGTCTGGCCTGTGGAGCCGCCCGGGGGATCGGTGTGTCGGCGCCAGGTTCGGGTGTGCCCCGTGCAGAAGCCCAGTCGGGTGCCGAACCAGCGCACCGACAGAGCGGTGTCTATGACCTCGCCGCGGTGCTCATCGCCCCAGCAGACGAGGCTGCCGGCGCCTGAGGACCGCCCGTCGGCGACAGCGCGGCGCAGCCCGTTGAGGACACCCCCGAGGCCGAGTCGATTGGCTGGCTCGCTGCTCGTGAACAGGAGCGGCGCGACCGCGCCGTAGCTTCTCTCGGAGAACTGGCGCGACCAGAACTCCTGTGAGGGCGGCCAGGCGATTACGGGATCCGCGGCGGTCGTCATGGTGTCGCGCCAGTTGCTGGTGACGATATGCAGGTGTTCAAGGGGCCTCTCCTTTCGTGCGCAACCCGGGGCATCCGCGACGGAAGGGGGACTGCGGTGCGGGCTGCGACCGACGAACGTCTTGATGCCCCGCCGCGCCCGGGGCACGTTCCATGCGACGTACGAGAAGTGTTCGCGCTCAAGGGGTCTAGTCGCGTCGCCAGGATGGTCCGATCTTGTCCACTCCGGTCTTATCTCGTTCACTGGACTCGGGATTGTCGATAGGATCGTTCGCTAGGCCCGGCACCTGGGGAAAAGGGGAAGTGGTTGGGGACCGTGCTCAAGATGCTGTTGGTCGAGCGGCACCTGGCCAGCCATCCGGATTTCTGCGCCGCGTACAAAAGGTGTGCTGCGGAACTCGGTGCGCCTGTTGCACGGGGGGACGCCCCGTCGAAGGCTCAGTTCTACAACTGGATGTCAGGGGAGATGAAGGGCCTCCCGCACAACCACCACCGCCGGGTCCTGGCGCATATGTTTCCTGGTTGGTCGATTCCCGCGCTGTTCACGATGGCGAGTGCACTGGACTCCGTATCAGATGCCGCGGCGGATGACGCTGTCGATCAGGACCTCGAGACCTTCCTGGGCAGCGAAATGGTCAATCGTGGTGCCACATTGGTGGTGCCCACCTTCGAGTTGGCCACACGCTCGGTGGAAGCGCTGGAAGCGGCCGGGATACCGCGCCAGCATATTTTCTCCAAGCGGGCGAGCGTGTTCAACGCGCAGCACCGCATCGATGTCCCGACGGCGTTGGCCGAGAACGACGTCCGCGGGATGCTGTATGTGATGTCGATGATTCAGCAGCACGGCGGGATCGCAGTCGACATCCAGAGTGATCGCGAGGTCGTGCTGGCCTGCGACCGGCCCTACATCAGCTTCGGCCTGTCCAGCAACGACTGCACCCACATGTACCTCGAAAGCGCCGATGATCCCTTGTTCACGATCCAGGACAACCCGACCACTGGCGGGCCATATCTGGAACACCTCGAACTCGCCGACGGCGAGTGCTACAGCTCCAACGACAGCCGCAACATCGGCATCATCGCCCGGGTGCGGCCGACCCCGGATCTACACCCGGACCGATTCTGGTTCTTCTGCGCTGGCCTAGGACCCCGAGGCACGACTGGCGCCAGCTGGTATCTGGCCAAACATTGGCTCACGTTGCAGGAACGCGCTACCGATCGGGAGTTCGTGGCCGTCATCGGGGTGCGTACATACTCCGACCAGACCGCCAATCTGGAACACCTGCTCATCCACTGACCCAGAGGAGACACTCGGTGACCGCAGCACTGTTCGTGGGTCTGGCTACCCTCGACATCGCCTACGCCGTCCACCACTATCCCGGGGAGGACACCAAAACCCAGGCACTAGAACAGTTCCTGGGTGCCGGGGGGCCCGCCGCCAACGCCGCTGTCGCCTGCGCGATCGTGTCCGGGCAGCACCCGACGCTGATCACCGCCCTCGGCCGTCATCAACTCGCCGACATCGTGCGCCACGATCTGACCGGCCATCACGTGGCGGTCGTCGATGCGACACCCGAGAACGTCGACAAGCCGCCGGTCTCATCCATCGTGGTCGCGCTCAAGGCGCAGTCCCGCACGATCGTGGGGCTCGACGCCGCCGGGATACATGCCCCATTCACCGCCGATCTCGCCCGGTGGGTCGACCACGCATCCGTAGTACTCGTCGACGGCCACCATCCCGACCTCGCGGTAGGAATAGCAGCTCGCGCCCGAGAGATCGGGGCGCCGGTCGTCCTCGACGCGGGTCGCTGGAAGCCGGTCCACGACCGGCTCTTGCCGCTGGTCGATGTCGCGATTTGCTCGTCGGCCTTCGCGCCACCCGGCTTCGACGGCGACGCTGCTGCGCTTCTGGACTACTTGCGGTCAGCAGGTCCGAAACATGCGGCGGTCACACGCGGGCCTGACCCGATCCTGTACGCCGAGAATGGCAGTCAAGGCGCCATCGACGTCACGCCGGTGACCCGCGCCGACACCCTCGGCGCCGGCGACATCCTGCACGGTGCGTTCTGCGCCTACTACGGCCGCAGCCGCGACTTCATCGGCGCGCTAACGCGAGCGTCCGCGGTGGCCACGCTGTCATGCCGATCGTTCGGCACCCGCAACTGGGCCTGCGATCTCAGCGAACTTCGCAAATGAGGTAGTTGCCGTAGGTCTCGCGTAAAACTGCATCGGCGCGGTCGCGGGTGTGCGAGATCAAGCGGGCGTTGGGCATATCGCTGTCGGTGATCTTGGTGTGCGCTTGCTCGGGGGTCTTGCCACCGAGCACGTGCCGATCGGTCAACCGCTGCTCGATCACCACGTCTGCGGCATCGAGATACCACACCTCATCGAGCTGGCTGCGGACCTCTACCCAACCTGGCTGGTCGAGCAGCAGGTAATTGCCCTCGACCACCGCAATCTGCTGATCGGTAAAGGTGATCACGTCCGGCACGGGATCGTGCAGTTCACGGTCATAGATCGGCCAGGGCACACGTTCACCGAGCGGCGCATCGCGCAGCAGTTTCAGCCGGGCCACGAACCCGGCCACATCGAAGGTGTCAGGCTGGCCCTTGCGGTGACGCGCGCCTGCAGCGTCCAGCTCGGCCGAGGTCCGGTGGAACCCGTCCATCGGGGCGATCCCCGCACCGACCCTGTATGCGGTGGTGATCGCGACGGCCAGATTCTGGGCAAGCGTCGACTTGCCCGCTGCCGGTGGACCGGCAATGCCGAGAATGTACCGACAATCGCCGGACACTCGCGTCGACACCCACCGCGCGAGCTCGGCCACCGGGACTTCGCTACCTGCACGCATACCGGAATCCTTTGCACGTGAATCCAAACGGTGACCTCACCGTAGCAACGACATCGCCTGGTCGGTAATCATCGAACGCGAAGACCTTTCGATCAGCGAGGTGCCATGCTGTACGCATCTGACCGGTAGCCTCACCGCAGTGAATGGCACGCACCTGGAGTTCTCCGAATTGTCGCGTGGGCGTCGCCGCCCCTGCGAATCTCTTGGTGGGCGACAGCCGCGATGGTGGTTAGTTCGCTGATCGCGAGCACGGTGAGAGCGGCGTGGTCGAGTAATTGCCGGAATTGTCCAGTGCGGCCATGACCTCAAGCGACGGACCTGATGCTGGGTCCAGGGCGCACATGCTGTCAACGGACATTGGGACTTCAAAGTGGACGGACTCGGGTGGTCCGGCTGGGCGGCCAGCAGTTCTCCGGGCCGATGGACATCGCTTCTCCGGATGAGTTGTCAGGCCAATGGCATCACCCCCTTGCCGGAGTGCTCACTATAGTTGGATGCGATCGGCGAGCAGGGCCAGAGGGGAGTCGCGGTGGCTGGTGAACTTCAGGTTCGGGTCGACCAGCTTCGCGAGGAGTCGCGGTTCATCGCCGACAAAGCGCAGACGATCCGAGAGCGGCTCGCCCAACTAGATGAAACGATCGGCAGAGAGCTGTTGGCCGACGGTTGGCAGGGCCGGGCGGCTTCGGCATATGACGAGTCCTGGGTGGAGTGGAAGCGCGGAGCGGATCAGATCGTTGCGGCGTTGGAGACCTCGGCAATGAACCTCGCCGACGCGGCCAACCGCTACGAGCTTCGCGATGGCGCCAATGCCGACGGTCTCACCGGGCTTGGAAATCAGGTGTAGCCGTGGCTGACGACGACTACAACTACCGTGTGAATCTGGCGCAGCTCGATGACGCGATCGCGACCATGGCGAAGTTCGGCGCCGAGGTCGAAGGTTGGCTGCGTGAGGTGGATCAGCACGTCGCCGATCTGCATTTGTCGTGGTCGAGCCAAGCCGCGGAGGCGCAGCGTGTCGCACACGACCGGTGGATGGTCGGTGTCGGTGAGATGCGGGACAACCTCGATGAGCTACGTGAGGTGGCACGTCGGGCACACATAAATTACCTGGGAGCTGCCGAGACCAACTACCGGATGTGGCCGCAGTGACGGCTCCGACCGTACCGGTCATCGTCCACCGCGCTGGTGAATACTCCTCCGCGGGTGAGGTGTTCGGCCAGATGTCGGCTGACACAGTGACAACCCACGCGGCGCTGATCACCGTGTTGAGCACGTATGCGGGGATGGCTGGTAGCGACAGTGTCGGTGGTCAATGGGCCAGTGCCTACGATGAGGCCGCCCAGCTGGCGATCTCATCGTCATCGAAACTGGCGACCGCGTGTGGTCAAACCAGAGACTTGATCGCTGTCGGAGCACATAACCATCAGCTCGCGGAGACCGGTTCCGATCCGCGTAACCCTTCCTCGCCTGCACCCCCGCAGCTGTCGATCGCGCCCTGTCTGGCCGAAGACGCGCCGTCGGCGGCTGGCGACGGGATCCCCGAGCCATTCGGGTGGTCAATCCTCAAGAACCTTGTCGGTTTCGGCTGGCCCAACGGTCACCAAGACCAACTCGACGCCGCCAAAACCGCATGGCACACCGCATCGGCCGACTACCGCACCGTGGCTGCTCAGGTGCCCCGAGCAGTCGAACTGCTGACAAACCAGCAGTCGCCGGAGATCGGGATCGCGGTCGGCACCTGCCAGGAACGTCAGAATGATCTCAACGCATTGGCTGATGCGTGCCAAACGCTCGGGGACTCCTGCGGCGAGTACGCCCACCACCTCGACGAGGCCCACCACAAGATCCTCGAGGAGGTCAAAGACTTCCTGATCGAAACCGCGGCCGCTGAGACCGTCTTCGCCGTGTTGGCGCCGTTCACCGTTACAGTTTCGGAATGGGTGGGCAACACCGCGCTTGCTGGTCGTATCGCGGTGCGAGCTCGTCGCATCGCCACCATCATCGGCGAACTCGGCACCAGGGTTACCGAGCTAGTGACGCGCGCCATCAGGCCGCTCACTGCGGCACTGAAACCGCTACTGGACAAGGTCGGCAAATGGGTCGACGTCGCCAAGGCGAAGCTGTGGACACGCGAAGCCCGTGGGGCAACCCCTGGAAGGGGAACCGCCGATGAATGGCTCAGCGGCGGGCGGCGCCGACCGGCGAACATGCTCGATGACCCCGCACAAACGAAGTGGGCCCAAGATGCCTACGACAACTTCACCCAAGACCCGCGCGACATCTCCGCGATCAGCCGCAACACCGACGATCTCGCTCGCGCCAACGGCGCAACGGGATTCTCCGAGGCCGAGATCGCTGCGATCAAGAAGCATCTGTTCGACACCGAACACCCGATTCTAGACTACGAGACCGGCCAAGTCGTGGTCCGGAAGTTCGATCCCGATCCTGAAATCGCCGACGCGTGGATCCGGCTGCGCTCCGGGAACGCCTTGCCTGAGGACCACGTCTTGCTCGAGCACGAGCTCGCCGAGTTGAATTACCTACGAGCGAACCCGGGAGCCACGTATCAGGATGCTCACCGGGTGGCGAACGAGTCGTTCAATTGGCAGACCCAGGTTCCGTTGAACAAGCGCGAAGACTTCGAAAGTGGATGGTGAGCATGGCAGCAATCGTGTACTTCGCCAAAGAGTCCGAGAGCCCGGAAATCGTCGTCTACGAGTTCGGTGACGACCCGGGGACCTTGACAAGGAAACTGGCCATGGACAAGGCTTCTCGGACAGCCCAGCCGGTCGACGGCGACGTCGACTACACCTTCCTCAAGGCGTCCAGGAAGATCAACTCTGTGTACAGCGAGTCCAACGCATGGCCGGAACGCGGTATGAGTGTGAGCTGACCTGACCCGCGTGTGAGGATGCCGCCCCAGGCGGCGAGCTTTTACACGCCGTGGCGACAGTCGCAGCACACCCTCACTTGGGAGGTGGACTGCTCATGACCAACATGGAGCAATGGGAGCAGCAGCTTCAACAACAGCTCACCGAGATCCGCCGCCACGGCGAGCGATTGACCGAGAAAGCAGCCGAACTCCGCGGGCACGGCGAAGTCCGCGGACTCCTCATCGAAGTCGATGCCAGCGGTGAGATCACCAGCTTGCAAATCGCGCCGGCCGCGATGAAATGGACCAGCAGCCAGCTCGCGAGCGCTGTGCGTGATTGCCACAGCAAAGCCCGCGCCGACATCAAGTCCAAGATCGAACGACTTCTGCAAAAAGCCGACCCGCGTCTTCTCGACCAGGCGAAGCTACTCCTGGCTCCGGAGACGAGGACTAGCGAACAGCGCCGACCGCTGGACGAAGCGGCTGCGCAGGAAGCCGACGACGCCTTCTTCGAACGCCGCAACCTCTACGGAGGCTGGACCAGCTGAAAGCCAGACGCTGCGCTATCGACATGCCCCCGACCGATACCCGTCGGCGGCCGCGGCCGGGACGCAAGCCGTTGGAAGGTCAGCCCAGCCGGACGACAGGTGCTTGCCGAGCGACCCTGACCGCAGCCTCGAAGATCATGGCTGCAGACCACGAACTCCGGCCCCTATTCAACAAGTTGGCACCTTGTCGGCGCTCATGTTATTCCCGGGGGCCCGGCTCACGTAATGGGGC
>NZ_BDBM01000062.1 GCF_001612985.1 Nocardia gamkensis NBRC 108242
CCGAGCGCCGCAAGCGACTGGCCGGGCTGCGCGACTTCGACGACCTGCTGGTGCTGCTGCACGAGGTGCTCGCCGATCCGGAGCACGGCCCGCGCGCGTGCCGCCGTATCCGCGCGCGCTACCGGGTCGCCCTGGTCGACGAGTTCCAGGACACCGACCCACTGCAATGGGACATTCTGCGCAGGTCGTTCCACGGGCACGCCACCCTGGTGCTGGTCGGCGATCCCAAGCAGGCGATCTACGCCTTCCGCGGCGCGGAGGTGCTCAGCTACCTGGACGCGGTGGCGCACGCCGGCACCCGTCGTGAGCTCACCACGAACTGGCGCAGCGACGCGGGACTGCTCGCCGCCCTGGACCATCTGCACGGCGGTGCGGCGCTGGGGCACGAGGAGATCCGCGTGTATCCGGTCGCCCCGACCAGGGGATGGTCGCGGCTGTCCGGACCCGGCGAACTCACCACGCCGATGCGCGTGCGGTGCCTGCCGCGCACCGGCGCGGGACCGCTGAACAAATCCGGCTTCCCGGCCGTCGGGCGGATGCGCGCCGAGGTCGCCGCCGATCTCGCCGCGGATATCGTCCGCCTGCTCGAATCCGGCGTATTCCTGGATGCCAAAGCGGAAATCGCCTCTCCCGGCGAAGAGTCGGCCGCTGCCGGGGAGACGGCGCGCAGGCCGATCGGACCCGGCGACATCGCGGTGCTGGTGCGCACCCGCTCGCAGATCGACGTGGTGCGCGCAGCGCTGGACCGCGCGGGCGTCGCCTCCGTGCTGGCAGGTGGCATCAGCGTGTTCGCCACCAGCAGCGCCACCGACTGGCTGTGGGTGCTGCGGGCGCTGGAACAGCCGCATCGCGGCGACCGCGTGCGGCTGGCCGCGTGCACGCCGCTGTTCGGCGTGACAGCGGCCGAGATCGATAGCGGCGGAGCGGATCTGGTCGGCCGGGTCAGCGCCCAGTTGCGCGAGGCGGCGCGATTGTTCACCCGCGCGGGATTCGCGGCCGTGTTCGAGAAGATCTCCACCGAAGCGGGCCTCGCGCAGCGGCTGCTGGCCGTCGAGAACGGGGAGCGGCAGCTCACCGACCTGCGGCATATCGCGCAACTGCTCGATCAGGTCGCGCTCACCGATGGCCTCGGGCTGACCGCGCTGACGCGGTGGCTGGCCGACCGGGTGCGCGATCCCGCCTCCGGCGCCGTCGCCGACCGCAGCCGCAGGCTCGACCGGGACGCCGCCGCCGTCCAGATCGCCACCGTGCACGCGAGCAAGGGGCTCGAATTCCCCGTCGTCTACCTGCCGTTCGCCTGGGACAGCGCCAAGAATCCCTATCCGGCGACGTTGCTGTTCCACGCCGACGACGGCACCCGCGTGCTGGACGTCGGCGGTCCGGATGCCCCGGGATACGCCGAACGCAAGGCGCGCAGCGAGGGCGAGGAGGCCGGAGAGGAACTGCGGCTGCTGTACGTCGCGCTGACGCGGGCCATGTGCCAGATCGTCGCGTGGTGGGCGCCCGCGATCTCCACCGCGGCGTCGCCGCTGCACCGGATGGTCTTCGGGCGCGCCGATCGGGACGCCGTCGTGGCCAACCGCGCCGCGGTGCCCGCGGATGCCGTTGTCGCGCAGTCTCTTTCGGCGTGGGCGCAGACCGCGGGTGCGGCGATCTCGGTGACGGCGGTCGCCGGGACCGGCGACGTCGAGATCCGGCGGGCGCGCACCGCACCCGGGCAGGGCGCATTGGCCGCCGCGCGCTTCGACCGGGTGCTGGACCAGCAGTGGCGGCGCACCTCGTACTCGGCGTTGACCGCGTCCGCGCACGGGCCCGCGGCGGTGGAACCCGACAGTGAACCGGAGGATCCGCGCGGGCCGGGCGACGAGCCCGCGGGCACCTCCCCGCTCGGCGCGGAGCCGGAACCGGCGGGTGCGGCGTCGCTGATGAACGCGCTGCCTTACGGCGCGGAGTTCGGCACGTTGGTGCACGGCGTTCTGGAGCGGATCGACACCGGCTGCCCGGATCTGGCGGCCGAGGTGCGCGACCGGTGCCGCGAGGCGGTGGGCGAGCTGATGGCCGAAATGGATCCGGATGTGCTGGCCACCGCACTGCTGGCGGTGCTGCGCACCCCACTCGAGGGCGGCTGCCTGGCCGACATCGCCCCCCGCGACCGCCTCAGCGAACTCGAGTTCGAATTGCCGCTGGCGGGCGGGGATCGCGTCGGTGCGGGCTCGGCGACGCTGCGGCATATCGCGGGCTTGCTGCGTGAGCATCTCCCGGCGGACGACGACATGCTCCCGTACGCCGACCTGGCGGCGGCGCTGGAGGACATCCCGCTGCGCGGCTACCTGACCGGCAGCATCGACGCCGTGCTGCGCGTGGCGAGCGGCGCGGAGCCGCGATTCGTGGTCGTCGACTACAAGACCAACCGGCTGGGCACCGGCGATCTCACCGTCGCGCACTACACCCGCGACCGCATGGCCGCCGAGATGCTGCGTTCCCACTATCCGCTGCAAGCGCTGCTGTATTCGGTGGCGTTGCACCGGTATCTGCGCTGGCGGTTGCCCGGCTATGATCCCGCCCGGCACCTCGGCGGGGTTCGGTACCTGTTCGTGCGCGGCATGATCGGACCGGAGACCCCCGCCGGGTGCGGTGTCTTCGACTGGCACCCGCCCGCCGCTCTCGTCGTCGCGCTGTCGGCGCTGCTGGCCGGGGAGGCGGCGCAGTGACCTCGATCCAGGTGGCGCAGCGGGGAACCGGGCTGCTGCGCACGTTCAACGAGGCGGGCGTGCTGTCGGCGGCCGACGTGCACGTGGCGCTGCGGTTGGGCAGGCTCGGCCGGGAATCGTCGGAGCCGGTGCTGCTCGCCGCCGCGCTGGCCGTGCGCGCGGTGCGTTCCGGCTCGGTGTGCCTGGAATTGCACCGGATGCGGGAGATCGGCGTCGACGCGGACGAGACCTGGGACGCGGGCGTCGATCCGGCGACGCTGCCGTGGCCGGACATCCCGGCGGTGGTCGACGCGCTGCGGGTGAGCCCGCTGGTGCTCGGCGGGCCCGCGGGCCCGTTGCGTCCGCTGCGGCTGGTCGAATCCCAGGGGGCGGGCGATTCCGGCCCGCTGCTCTACCTGGACCGGTACTACCGGCAGGAGCAGACGATCCGGCGGGTGCTCACCGAGCGCTCCGCGCACCATCCGGTGGTCGATCCGCACATTGTGCGACGCGAGCTGGACCGGTTGTTCGACGCGCAGGCCGGTATCGCGCCGGACCGCCAGCGGCTGGCCGCCGCGCTCGCCGCGACGCACTGGACCACTGTTGTGGCCGGCGGGCCGGGCACCGGCAAGACCCACACCATCGCGCGGATCATCGCCTTGCTCTCCGCGCACCGTGCCGCCGAACCGAAGCTGCCCGCCCTGCGCATCGCGCTGGCCGCCCCGACCGGCAAAGCGGCCGCGCGCCTCCAGGACGCCGTGCGCGAGCAAGCCGTCTCGCTCGGACTGCCCGAACTCACCGCCGCCACCCTGCACCGGCTGCTCGGCTGGCAGCGGGGACGCAGCACCCGGTTCAAGCACCACGAGTTCAACCGGCTGCCCTACGACGTGATCGTGGTCGACGAGACCTCGATGGTCTCCTTGACCATGATGAGCAGGTTGCTCGCCGCGCTGCGCCCGGACACCCGCCTCATTCTGGTGGGCGATCCGGACCAGCTCGCCTCGGTCGACGCCGGCGCGGTACTGGCCGACCTGGTCGCCGGACCGGTCGCCGCCACCCCGAACCCCGTCCTCGACGAGATCCTCGGACCGGAGACGACCGCCGATCACGCCGAGGCGTTGACCACGCTGGAGCGCACCCGCCTGCGCGGCGGCATCGTCCGGCTGACCAGGGGCCGCAGATTCGGCGGCCGGATCGCCGACCTGGCGGTGGCGGTGCGGGCGGGGGACGCGGACACCGCGCTCGAGTTGTTGCGGGCGGGCGGCGACGAATTGTCGCTCGGCGCGCCCGACGAACCGACCGCGGTGCGCGCCGACGTGGTGCGCGCCGCGGGCGCGGTCACCGCCGCCGCGCTCGACGGCGACGCGGCGGGCGCGTTGAGCGCGCTCGAATCGCATCGCGTGCTGTGCGCGCACCGGCAGGGGCCGTTCGGCGTCGAGCGCTGGGACCGGATGGCCGCGGAGTGGGCCGCCGCCGGGGGAGTGGGCCCCGATGCCCACCAGGCGCCGTGGTACCCCGGACAACCGCTGCTGGTCACCGCGAACGACCACGAGGCGCGGATCTACAACGGCGACACCGGCGTGGTCGTGCGCATGCCCGACGGTTCGCTGCGTGCGGCGCTGCAACGCGGCAGCGAACCGTATCTGGTGCATCCCACGCAGTTCCCCGCGGTGGTCACGGTGTTCGCCATGACGATCCACCGCAGTCAGGGCAGCCAGTACGACACCGTGTCCGTCGTCCTGCCGGAGCCCGAATCGACCCTGCTGACCCGGGAATTGCTGTACACCGCGATCACCAGGGCGCGACGGCACGTCCGGATCATCGGCACCGACGAGTCCATCCGCGCGGGTATCGCGCGGCGGGTGCTGCGCGCCAGCGGGCTGTCGCGCCGGGAAGGGGAATCCGGGCCCCGATGACGGAATCTCACGTTCCCGGCGCCCGCGGCGTCTACCCGGTGTGAGCCTGCCCCCGTTCGAGGAAATAGTGGCCGAATACGGCCCCATGGTGTTGCGCGTCTGCCGGGCGGTGCTCGGCCCGTCCGACGCGGCCGACGCCTGGTCGGAAACGTTTCTCTCGGCGCTGCGCGCGTTTCCCGGTCTCCCCTCGGAGACGAACATCGAGGCATGGCTGGTGACCATCGCGCATCGCCGCGCGATCGACGTCGGGCGAGCGCTCACCCGCGCGCCCGTCCCGGCCGAGTCGTTGCCGGAACGTCCCGCCACCGCCCCGGGACCCGCCGACTACGACCCCGACCTCTGGGCCGCCCTGCGCGCGCTACCCACCAAGCAGCGCCAGGCGGTCGCCTACCACTACCTGGCCGGGCTTCCGCACGCGGAGATCGCCGAACTGCTCGGCAACTCGCCCGACGCCGCCCGCCGCGCCGCCGCGGACGGCCTGAAGACCCTGCGCAAGCTCTACCCGAAGGATGAAGCATGATGGCCACCCTCGACCGCGGCGACGGGTTGTCGCGCGCCCTGACCCCCGACGCCGACCTGCTCGCCACCCTGCACGCGCGACTGACCGCCGACGCCGAAGCGGCGGGCCTGCTCGATGTCGCCTACCGCCTGCTGGACACCCCCGTCGGGACGTTGCTGCTGGCCGCGACGCCCGCCGGACTCGTTCGCGTCGCCTACCCCACCGAAGACCACGACACGGTGCTCGCCACGCTGGCCGCCCGGATCAGCCCCCGTATTCTCGCGGCGCCCGCCCGGCTGGACGCGGCGGCGCGGCAGATCGAGGAGTACTTCGCGGGCAGCCGAACGCATTTCGACCTGCCGCTGGATCTGCGGCTGGCCGCGGGATTCCGCCGTCAGGTGATCGAGCATCTGCCCGCCATCGGCTACGGACAGCGCGCGAGCTACGGCGCGGTGGCCGCCGCGGTCGGCAACCCGCGTGCGGTGCGCGCGGTCGGCTCCGCCTGCGCCCGCAATCCGCTGCCGGTGGTGATCCCGTGCCACCGGGTGGTGCGCGGCGACGGGTCCATCGGGCAGTACGTCGGCGGCATCACCGCCAAGCACGCGCTGTTGAGCATGGAGGCGGCGTGAGCGCGCGCAGCAGCGGCGTGAACCGGGACGGTCATCATCCCGCGGACCCGACACCGCCCGCAGAACTCACGGAATCCGGCACTTCCCCGGCCGAGCGCGTCGAGGCCCAGCCGTGGCGGGCGCTGCTCGAGGAAATCGACGCCCACGGCTGCGCGGCGACCGGACCGATCCTCACCCCGGCCGAGTGCGCCGAGTTCACCGCCATGTGGGACGACCTCGCCCGCTTCCGCTCCACCGTCGACATGGCACGCTACCGATTCGGCGAAGGCACCTACCGGTACTTCGCGAATCCGGTGCCCGAGCCGATCATGGCTTTGCGAGCGGCCTTCTACCGAGGACTGCTGCCGTCGGCGCGATCCTGGGCCGAGCGGTTCGGCGACCCGGCTCCGTGGCCGGACGACTTCGCGGACTGGCTCGACACCTGCCACGCCGCGGGCCAGACGAAGCCGACCCCGATCCTGTTGCGCTACCGCCGCGGTGACTGGAACGCCCTGCACCGGGATCTCTACGGCGAACTGGTCTTCCCGCTGCAGGTCGTCATCGGCTTGGACCGGCCCGGGATCGACTACAGCGGTGGGGAATTCGTGCTCGTGGAACAGCGGCCGCGCGCCCAGTCGAAAGCGACCGTCTCCGTGCTGGAACAGGGGCACGCGCTGATCTTCACCACTCGTGATCGGCCGACGCGATCCAGCCGAGGGTGGTCCCGCGCCCCGATGCGCCACGGCGTCAGCCGTGTGCGCGGCGGCCTGCGGCACACATTGGGCCTCGTGCTGCACGACGCGCAGTAGCCGCCGGCGATGGCCGCACGCCCGAATTTGGGAATATTCGGAAATGGCCGCCGAGCGGAATTGGTAGGCGACACAGGATCGCTCGAACATCTGGCGGCCCGGCCGGGCGATGTTGTTGACTGCGAATTCGAGCCCTCCTACTCGGGGCCAGGAGTCCGACATGCCCGAATATTTGCAGCGAACAGGCGCGGCACTCGCCGCGGTCCTCACTTTGGCCGGTGCGTTGATCGCGGGCGCGCGGCCGGTCCGCGCCGACCCGCCGCAGAGCGTGGTGGCGGCAGACGCCTCGCGAATAGTGGAAACGCGTTTCGAATCCGACCGGCAATCGGAACTCGAGGTGTATTCGGCCGCGATGAACAGCACCACGCGGATTCGTCTGCTGCGCGCGGCCGATCCGGATGAGCCCGCGCCGACGTTCTATCTCCTCAACGGCGCCGACGGCGGCGCGGACAAGAATTGGCTCGAGGGCACCGATCTCGTCGATTTCTTTCGCGACAAGCAGGTGAACGTCGTCATCCCCTTCGGCGGCGCGGGCAGCTACTTCACCGACTGGCGCAGCGACGACCCGGTGCTGGGCAGGCAGCGCTGGTCCACCTTCCTGACCAAGGAGCTGCCGCCGCTCGTCGACGCCACGTTCAACGGCTCCGGAGCGAACGCCATCGCAGGCATCTCGATGGGCGGGACCTCGGTGTTCCAATTGGCCATGGCCGCACCGGGTCTGTACCGCGCGATCGGTTCCTACAGCGGCTGCGTGCGCACCAGCGATCCCGCGGGCCAGGCGATGGTCCAAGCGGTGGTCACCCAGCAGCGCGGCAACGTCGTCAACATGTGGGGGCCGCCGAGCGATCCCGCGTGGCGCGCGAATGATCCGTACCTGCACGCGGACCGGCTGCGCGGCCTCGCCATCTACGTCTCCACGGGAACCGGGCAACCCGGGTCGATGGACACTCTCGACGGTGTGCACGGCGACATCTCGCACCTGCTCTATCAGCTGGTGTTCGGGGCACCGCTGGAGGCGGTGGCGAATCTGTGCACGCATCAGTTGCAGGACCGGCTGCGCCAACTGGGTGTCGCGGCGACCTTCGATTTCCGGCCCAACGGCACGCACTCCTGGGGTTACTGGCAACAGGACCTGCACAATTCGTGGCCGACGATCGAAGCGGCGATCCGATGACCCGCAAAGAGGCAGCGGTGGCGCTCGGCTCGTTCGGGGCGTGCCTGATCTCGGTCTTCATGCAGATGATCGATGTGACGATCGTCAACACCGCCCTTCCGGTCGTCACCGCGGAGCTGCGGGCGACGCGGTCCGAACAGCTGTGGGTGGTGGCCGGTTACTCGCTGGCCTTCGCCTGCGTGCTGCTCACCGCCGCGCGCGTCGGCGCGATCGCCGGGCGCCGCCGGATGTTCCTGTGGTCGGCGGCGGCCTTCACGGCGGCCTCGGTGTGGTGCGGGATGTCCTCCAGCGCGACGGAACTGGTGATCGCCCGGATCGTCCAGGGTGTGGCGGGGGCGGGAATGGCGGCGCAGACCATCGCCATCATCACCGCGAGCTTCCGGCGCGAGCACCATCAGTACGCCTTCGCGGTGTACGGCGCGACAGCCGGTTTCGCCGGCATGCTCGGCCCGATCCTGGGCGGCGCGCTGATCACCCTGGATCCGTTCGGGCTCGGCTGGCACGCGATCTTCCTGATGAATCTGCCGCTGGGCGTGCTGGCGATGGCGCTGGCCGCGGGGTACCTGCGGTTGGGTCCGGCGACGGACCGGGACCCGCTGGATCTGCGCGGGACCGTGGTGGCCACCGCGGCGCTGTTCCTGCTGCTGTTCGCGCTGTCGGACAGTCAACAGGCGGGCTGGCGTCCGTCGCACGGGATGTACGTCGCGGGCGCGGTGGTGCTCGGCGCGGTGTTCGTGGCCCACGAGCGCGCGACGCGCCGCCGCGGCGGCCGCGCGCTGGTGCGGCTGGACCTCTTCTCCGACCGGGGCTTCGCGGTCGGATCGGCGCTGGTGATGATCTTCTTCGGCCTGTTCACCGCGTTCGTGTTCACCGTCTCGATCCTGCTGCAGGACGTGCTGCGGTTCTCCGCGCTGCGAACCGGTGTGGCGATGACACCGTTCGCCCTCGGCGCGGGCGCGGGCGCGGTGCTGTCGCCGATATTGGTGGGCCGCTGGGGGATCCGGGCGCTCGCCGCCGGAATCGCCGTCTTCGGCGGGTGCGTCCTGGTGGGGGTGGGATACCTGTACGTGGAATCAGGGGTGGTGAACTTGCCGCTGGTGATCGGACCGGTATTCCTCGCAGGCCTCGGGGTCGGGGTGTTCGGGGTGCCGCTACAGCCGCTGATGCTGGCGGATCTGGACGATCGGGCCATGGGTGAGGCGTCGGGTTTGCTTCCCACCATCGAACAGATCGGTAATTCGGTCGGACTGGCGGTGCTCAGCGCGCTGTTCTTCCGCGCGCACACGCTGTCGGGCAGCATGATCATGCTCTCCGCCATCGCCGCCGCGGCCCTCGGCCTCGCCGCGCTCACGCTGGCGCTGCCGGACCGCGCGCGGGCGGCCGCGAGTCCGTGGAGCTGGTCGACCGCGAACTGAGCGCTTCCCCGAGCAGCACGCTTTCCGGCACTGATCGCTGAGACCATCCGGCGCGACGGCGACTCGTCGTGATCACGGGTGCCCACCAGGCGACGATTTGTTCTCCGCGCCGCGCTCGCGGAGGGACACCCCTCCCGCGCGGGGCACTAGGGGCGTTCGGAGCTCTGGACGGCTTCGGCGCGGGCTTCCTCGGCCTCGGAAGTGTTGTGCCGCACGCCCCGTCGCAGCCAGGACGGAGCCCACCAGCAGGCATCGCCGAGCAGGCGCATGATCGCGGGCACCAGCAGCATGCGCAGGATCGTCGCGTCGATGAACAGCGCCGCGACCATGCCGAAGGCGATGTATTGCATCATGACCAGATCCGACAGCGCGAAGGCTCCGGTCACCACCAGCAGGATCAGGGCGGCGGCGGTGATGATCCAGCCCGTGCGGGCGATGCCGGCGCGTACCGCCTCCGTGGTGGTCGCGCCCGCCGCCCGCGCTTCCACGATGCGGGCGAGCAGGAAGACCTCGTAGTCGGTCGACAAGCCGTAGATCACGGCGACGATCAGCACCAGCACCAGCGCCATGATCGGCTGCGGGGTGAAGTCGAGCAGACCCGCGCCGTGGCCCTCGACGAAGATCCAGGTGAGTACGCCGAGCGTGGAGCCGAGCCCGAGCAGATTCAGCATCGCGGCTTTGAGCGGCAGCACCACCGAGCCGAAGGCCAGCACCATCAGCACGGTGGTGACCAGGAAGACGAGCGCGATCATCAGCGGCATCCGGCGCAGCAGCGCGTCGACGCTGTCGCGCTGCTTCGCGGGCTGCCCGCCGATCAGCACCGTCGTGCCCTTCGGCAACGGCATGGAGCGCAGATAGTCGATGGTCGCGTTCGCGTCGTGCGCGTCACGCAGCACCGTCGAGGTGGTGAAGACGTTCGGATGCCCCGGTCCCTGCACCGCGCGCGGGAACGGCGCGATGAGGCCAGGGGCCCGGCCCGCCTGGGCCACCACCCCGTCGACGTCGGTGGTGTCGTGGGTGATCAGCACCAGGTCGACCGGGTTCATCTGACGCAGCGGGAAGACCTGATCGAAGTGCTGCTGCGCCGTGCGAGCCGGATGCTGCGGCGGCAGGAAGCGCTCGGAGATGCCGCCGAAGGCCACGTCGCGCACCGGGGCGATGAGTACCACCAGGACGGCCACCAGCGGAACCGCCACCGCCAGCGGCCTGCGCATGACCCACCCGGCGACACGGCCCCACGGATTGTCCCGCTCGCGGTCGCTCGCCCGGCGCGCGTGGAAGCGGTTGAAGCCCAGCCGATCCACGCGCCTGCCGAGCACGGCCAGCATGGCGGGCAGCACCGTGATCGAGATCAGCGCCGCCAGGGTGACCGTCACCATCGCGCCGAAGGCGAACGAACGCAGGAAGCCCTGCGGGAACAGCAGAATGGCGCCCGCCGCGACGACCACGATGATCGCGGAGAACACGACGGTTCGTCCGGCGGTCGCGACCGTGCGCCGTACCGCCTCGGGCACCTCGTGACCGTCGGCCAACTCCTCGCGGAACCGGCTCACGATGAACAGGCCGTAGTCGATGGCCAGGCCGAGACCGATCATCGAGACCACCGGAGAGACGAAGGAGTTCACCTCGGTCACCGTGGTCAGGGCGCGAATTATCCCCCACGCCCCCAGCACCGTCAGCCCACCGACGACGAGCGGGAGCGCGGCCGCCACGACGCCGCCGAACAGGAAGAACAACAGCACCGCCACGGCGGGAACGGCGAACAGCTCCATCCGCCGCTGATCGTGGGCCATGGTGTCGTTGAGGGCGGCAGCGACCGGCTGGCCGCCGGCGACCTCCATGTCGATGCCCGGTATCGGGAACTCGTCGGCGACCGTCCGATAGTTGCGCATCACCAGCGTGTCGTTGCCGCCGCGAATGGCGACGGAGGCGAAGGCGTAGTCGCGGTCGGGGGAGCCGAAGACATCCGGTAGGTCGAGTCCGGTGTCGGTGGGCCAGTAACTGGCGTTGATCTTCGTGATCTGGTCCGGAAAGCGTTGCGGCAGGCTGTTCAAGTGGCCGACGACCGTCGCGGCGAAAGCGGGATCATCGATCGTCTTGCCCGCCGGGGCGTGGAACAGCAAGAGCACGTCGGCGATGTGGTCGTGGCCGAATGCCTCGTCTTTGAGCCGAGCCGCGCGCGCCGATTCCGAGGTCGGATCGTCCCACCCGCTGACGCTGAGGTGATCGCCGAGGCCGAGGCCGTACACACCCAGGGCGAGCAGTCCGGCGACCATGACCCCGATGACCGTGAATCGCCGCCGGACGAGCGTATCGGTCCAGCGCGTGAACTCGGCGAACAATGCCGCCTCCTATTCGATGACATCGCATTTCGACGCGGGTTCGAACGGTGAAAACCTAGCAATATCAATGTTTTTCGCCAGCGCGGAAGCCATAGTTTCGAGATGCCACAAATGGGTCGGCGGATGAATTGTGAACTGTCCCTGAGTCCGCGACGGCGGGTGTGGCGGCCGTTACGCTGAGGCCGTCGCCAGCTGCGCACACGCTAATTCGTGAATCGCCGAAGAAAATGGCGGTCAACCTGATCCGACCCGGAGGATATGCATGTCGGATATCGCAATCGTCGGCATCGGCTGCAGGTTTGCAGGCGGAATCGACTCGCCCGACACCTTTTGGGAATTCGTCCTGGACAAACGCGACGGTGTGGTCGAGATGCCGGCCGATCGCTGGGATTACCGCCGCTACTACGACCCGGAGCCACGTACGCCGGGACGCAGTTACACCAAGCGCGCGGCATTCATGACGATCGACCCGTGGGAGTTCGACCCGGACTTCTTCGGCATCTCCGCCCGTGAGGCGACCGTGCTGGATCCGCAGCAGCGGCTGATGCTCGAGGTGACCTGGGAGGCGCTCGACGACGCCGGGATCGCGCGGCACGCGGCGGGCCGATCGATCGGCGTCTACGTCGGCGGGTTCGTGGTGGACCAGTCGGTGATCGGCGTGGTCGGCCCCGCCCTGTTCCACACCGACATGCACACCCCGGCCAGTGCGTCCTACACGATGCTGTCCAACCGGATCGCCTACGCTCTCAATCTGATCGGTCCCGCGCTCACGGTCGACACCGCGTGCTCGTCGTCACTGGTCGCCTTTCATCTCGCCTGCCAGGCGCTGGAGAACGGCGACTGCGAGGTGGCGCTCGCGGGTGGCGTGAACGTCATGCTGCAGCCGGAGACCTTCGTCCTGATGTGCAAGGGCGGCTTCCTGGCCGCGGACGGCCGCTGCAAATCCTTCGACGCCTCCGCCGACGGCTACGGACGCGGCGAGGGCGCGGGCATGGTGGCGCTGAAGAAACTCGACGACGCGGTCCGCGACGGCGACCGGATCTACGCGGTGGTCAAGGCGACCGGCTCCAATCAGGACGGCCGCACCACGGCGATCACCGTGCCCAACGCCGAATCCCAGGAAAACCTGGCCCGTGCGGTGTGCGTGCGCGCGGGACTGGCGCCGAACGAGATCACCTACGTCGAGGCGCACGGCACCGGCACATTGGTGGGCGATCCGGTCGAGTTGCGCGCGCTCGGGCGGGTGTTCGGCGCGCCCGCCGGGCGCACGCGCTCGCTGGGCGTCGGCTCGGTGAAGTCGACACTCGGTCACACCGAGGCCGCGGCCGGCGTCGCGAGCGTGATCAAAGCGGCGCTGGCCATCCACCATCGCACCATCCCGCCGCAGGGCTGGCTCGACAAACCCAATCCCGACATCCCGTTCGACGAGCTCGGACTGCACGTCCAGCTGGAAGCGGAGGCGCTGCCCGACGACGCCGGGCCGATGACGATCGCGGTCAACGGCTTCGGCTACGGCGGCACCAACGCCCACACCATCCTGCAGGAGTTCCGCCGGGAACCCAGCGCGACCAACGCGCCCGCACGGCATCTCGGTGTGCTGCCGATCTCGGCCCGCAGCACCGGCGCGGCACGTGCGCTGGCAGGCCGGTTCGCCGATCTGATCACCGCGGGCGCCGATCCCGGCCGGCTGGCCGAGGCCGCCTGGACCCGCATGGCGCACCATCAGTACCGCACGGGCATGCTCGTCGGTGAGACCGCCGACCTGGTCCGGGATCTCCACCTGTTCGCCGCCGGAGAGGGGCGCGACGCCGCGCGGACGATCGCGGCGCGGACCACGGAGCCGGTGTTCGTGTTCTCCGGCATGGGTCCGCAGTGGTGGGGGATGGCCCGCGAATTACTGAGCGGTGAGAGCGTTTTCGCCGATACCGCCGCGGCGATCGACACGGAGTTCCGCGAGATCGCCGGCTGGTCGATCATCGAGGAACTGCTGCGACCCGAGGAGGAGTCCCGGGTCGCCAGGACCGAAGTGGCGCAACCGGCCAACTTCCTCGTGCAGGTTGCGCTGGTGCGGGAGCTGGCGGAGTACGGCATCCGTCCCGCGGCCGTGGTGGGGCACAGCGTCGGTGAGGTGTCGGCGGCCTACGTGAGTGGCATGCTGTCGCTGCGCGACGCGGTCCTGGTGGCCTATCACCGCGCCCGGTTGCAGGCGACCACCGCGGGCTCGGGTGGGATGCTCGCGGTCGGAATGTCGCCCGAGCAGGCCCGCGGACTCGTCGGCGACGACCCGCGGGTGGACATCGCCGCGATCAACAGCGCGAGCTCACTGACCTTGTCCGGCGAAATCGACCGCTTGGACGAGATCGCCGAAAAGCTCACCGAGGACGGTATTTTCGCTCGCCGATTGCGCGTCGAGGTGCCGTACCACAGCCGGTTGATGGACCCCATCCTCGACGAGCTGCGCGCGGCGCTGGCCGGGCTGGAGCCGAAGGCGCCGACCGTGCCGCTGTACTCCTCGGTCACCGGCGAACGGGTGACCGGCCCCGACTGGAACGCCGAGTACTGGTGCGCGAACGTGCGCGAGCCCGTCCGGTTCGCCGACGCAGTCACCGAGCTGATCGCCGCGGACAGCCGGGTCTTCCTGGAGGTCGGTCCGCACCCGGTGCTGTCGGGCAACATCCGCGAGACTCTGCTGGGCGCGGACGTCAACGGCACGACGGTGCCGACACTGGATCGCAAGCAGCCGGATTCGGAGAGCCTGCGCCGCACCCTCATCGGTCTCTACGCCGCGGGCGTGCTCGACCTCGACGAGCTGTTCCCCGCGCGGGACCCCGCCACACCGCACGTGCCACTGCCGCGTTATCCCTGGCAGCGGACCCGGCTGCATTCGGCGCTTCCGCTATTCGAGCAGGCGCGCCTGGGCAGCCCCGGCACCTACGCCATGCTCGGCGATCCCGACGTCGAGGGCAGGCCGGACTGGCTGCTTCAGGTCGGCACCGAGCTGCTGCCATGGCTGGCCGACCACGTCGTCAACGGCGTCAAGATCATGCCGGGCGCGGCGTACCTGGACGCCGCGCTGAGCGCCACGGCCTCCCGTCTCGGTGTCGAACGCGTGGCGCTGGAACAGGTCCGGTTCGTGGCCCCGCTCATCATGGGCGCGCCGGACGTGCCGCTGGTGGCGCTGACCGTCGAGGAGGCCAGCGGCCGCTTCCTGCTCCGATCGCGTTCGGCGACGGGGACGGCCTGGACGGTGCACGCCTTCGGCCGGACACTGACCGGCAGTCACAAGCCCACGAAGGTCACGGTTCCCACCCTGGACGTCGGTCTCGACGTCGACCCGCAGATGTTCTACACCGGCCTGGCCGCGGCGGGGCTGCAGTATGGTCCGGCCTTCCGGCGCGTCACCTCCGCGCGCGTCGGCGCGGACGCGGTGGTCGCGACGGTCGACGGCACCATCGCCGCGGACTCCGGACACCTCGCCCACCCCGCGGTGGTCGACGCCGCGATGCAGTCCGCGGCCCTGCTGTTCGCGGACGCCAGGATCGATGAAGGCACGCTGGTTCCGGTCGGTGTCGCGGCGGTGCGGCTGGTCGCACCGCTACCCGAGCGGATCACCGTGGTCGCGCGCCGCGATCCGCGGGCGAGGTTGCGCGCCGACGTGGATCTGCTCGACGACGAACACAACCTCGTGATGCGATTGAGCGGTTTGCAGATCGGTGCGCTCGCGCCGGGCCAGGATCCGCTGCATCGGATGGTCGACTTCTACTACGCCGAGACGCTGGAACGACGCGATCCGCTCGATCCCGATGCGCTGCCGAAGGACTCGGTGACGACCGTGATCGTCGCGCTGGGCGGCAACTGCCGTCGTGCGGGGCAACTGGCCGCCGCCCTCCCCGGCTCCCGGCTCTACGTGGCGGGCGTCGCGGGCCGCGAACTCGCCGCCGACCTGGCCGCGACGCTGGCGGCCGCCAAGGCGGAGGGCACCGACCGGCTGCACGTCTGCGTGGTCGCGGGGACCGTCGAGGACGATGTCGCCGATCTGTGGACCCTGGAGCGGATCGCGGTGGCCCTCGACGAGTTCGTCCACCCCGAGATCGCCGACGAGGGGCCCAAGAGCGTCTTCGGTGAGGGATGGTGTCACGCCACGCTGGTGACCGAACGGGCGTTCGCGCTGCCCGGCAGCCCGATCCCGCCGAATTCGAATCATGCCGCGCTGGCCGGCGCTCGCCGGGTGCTGCTCAACGAGCAGTCGGCGCTGCGCTGGCGGCTGATCGACGTGGAACCCGACACCGAGATCACCGATCTGATCGGGGAACTGGCCGTACCGGGCGCGTTCTGGAACGACAACCTCGACGAGGTCGTCCTGCGCGCGGGCGAGCGCTGGGCTCCGTTGGTGACCAAGCCGCTGCAGGAGCGCCTCGATACCCTCGACACCGCCGAACCGCTGACCGACCCGGAGGCCAACTTCGCGCTGGAGCTGCCGCGGACCCGGATGCTGTCGGCGTTGGCCTGGCGGCAGTGCCCGCGGCGCGAACCGGGGCCGGGCCAGGTCGAGGTCCGGATGAAGATCATCGGTCTGAACTACAAAGATCCGCTCAAGGTCATCGGCCTGCTCGGCGAGCGCGAACTCGCGCCCACCTATTTCGGCACCGTGCCCGGCATGGAAGGCGTCGGCGAGGTGGTGCGCGTCGGCGACGGGATCACCGATCTCGCCGTGGGCGAGCTGGTCGCGATCGCGGCCAAGGGCATGATGCAGCGCTACGTCGTCGTCGACCGGCAGCTGACCATTCCGCTGCCGCCCGACGCCGATCCCGGATACTGCACCAGCACCATCGCCTTCGGCACGGCCGAGTACGCGCTGCGGGATCTGGCCCGGCTGGAGCCGGGCGAGACGGTGCTGATCCACGGCGCCGCGGGCGGTGTCGGCACGGCCGCGATCCAAGTGGCCAAGGACCGCGGGGCACGCATCATCGGCACCGCGAGCACCGACGAGCGCCGCGCCCACGTGCTCGCCCTCGGCGCCGATCACGCGATCGACTCGCGCTCGCTGAACTTCGTCGACGACGTAATGGAGCTGACCGGCGGCAAGGGCGTCGAGGTCGTGCTCAGCAGCGCGCCGGGGGAAATCCTGCGCCAGAACTTCAACGCCGTCGCGGAATTCGGGCGCATCGTCGAGGTCGGCAAGGCCGACATCTACACCGGCGGACTGCTCGAGATGGCCAACTTCGACAAGAACGTGGCGTACTTCTCGATGGATCTGGACCGCTTGGTCGCCGTCGACGCGCAGCGGCTGACCCGGCTGCTGCAG
This sequence comes from Nocardia gamkensis NBRC 108242, assembly GCF_001612985.1. Classification (GTDB taxonomy): domain Bacteria; phylum Actinomycetota; class Actinomycetes; order Mycobacteriales; family Mycobacteriaceae; genus Nocardia; species Nocardia gamkensis. The sequence continues at coordinate 16,759 of NZ_BDBM01000062.1, forward strand.
CGGGTCTACGAGAAGGTGCTCGCGGGCACCTACCAGCCGCTGCCGTACAAGCTGCTGGAAACCGACGAGGTGGGCAAGGCCTTCGAGGAGACCATTCGCTCGACCGGCCTGGCCCGGATCGCGTTGCGCATGGATTCACCCACTCCGGCGGTGCGGCCCTACCTGCCCGAAATCGAGATCGACAGCACCGCGACCTATCTCGTCACCGGCGGGTTCGGTGGATTCGGGATGGCCATCGGGCGCTGGCTGGTGCTGCGCGGGGCGCGGCGGCTGGTCCTGCTCGGCCGCGGCGGGGCGAGCACCGAGGAAGCACGCAGGCAGCTCGAGGCGTGGCGCACCGTCGGCGTCGACGTGGTCGAGGAGCGTGCCGACGTGACCGACCCGGAGGCTGTCGCCACGATCGTCGCGCGGGCCCACAGCGTCGAGCATCCGCTGCGCGGAGTCTTCCACGCCGCGGGAGCCGTGGCCGACAACCGTTTGGCGGCGATGCGATTCGAGGAGCTGGCCAAGGTGTACCGCCCGAAGGTGCACGGCGCCCGGGTGCTGCATCGAGCCGTGGCCGATGCCGGGATCCGGTTGGACATGTTCGTGCTGTGCTCCTCGGGCGGTTCGATGTACGGCATCTACGGCCAGTACAACTACTGCGCGGCGAATGTGGCGGTGGAGTCGCTGGCCGAGGAATGGTCCATGGAGGGTGAGCGGGCGCTGTGCGTCGGCTGGGGTCACCTGTCGGGTGCGACGGGCGGCATGGCCGCCGACGAGACGGCTCTCAAGTACCTCGATCTGGTGGGCTTCGATCCGATCGACATGGCCGACGCGACCGCCTATCTGGAGCAGACGCTGCGCCTGGGCGACGCTCGCGCGGCGATCATCCCGACCGACTGGGCCAAGCTGACCGGTACCTTCCCGCAGCTGACCCGGACGGGCCGCACGATCGCGCTCGCCCAGTCCTCCGCCAAGGACACCTCCGAACTGGCCCGGTTGCGGGCCGAGGTGGCCGCGATCGAGGAGAACAAACGCGGGGCCTTCGTCGCCCGCAAGATGGCCGGGGAACTCGCCGTCGTCATGGGTGTGCCGGTCGAGTCGATCGACATGACCGTTCCGGTGCCCGAACTCGGGCTGGATTCGCTGATGGCGGTGGAACTCGGCGCGCGGGTCACCAAGACCCTCGGCATCGACCTGATGTCGCTGCAGATGGGCCGATCGTTCAGCCTGGAGCAGGCGGGCCCGAAGGTGGCGGAGCTGATCCTTGCCGCGGATTCCGGTCAGGCGCAGCCGGTTGCCGACCTCGTTCCGTCGGTGGCGGGACCGGCGCCGTCCAACGGCGCCGCAGGCGAACCGGTGCCTGCGTTGGCGGGGGCCGAGGCCAGGCCGTGACCGACCGTCGTCGAAACGAGGTGGCATCGTGGTCGGTTTCGGGCTGATCGATGAATGGGAGCCGGCGCCCGGCAGGCTGGTCAGTTGGGCGGCGTCACCGGAGTCGGTGGCGCGCGCCCGGCGGGCGCCGGTGCACCCGGCACCGCCCTCACACCAGCAGGAGCAATATCTTCGGCTCGCCGCTCGGCACGCCCAGGCGGAGTTCCGGTACTCCGGCCTGTGCCTGGTGACGGCGGAGATCCCGGCAGGCGGCCTCGACCCGGCCGCGATGACCCGGGCGGTCAACGCGTTCCTGTTGCGCCACGACACCTTTCGGACCTGGTTCCGGATCGACTCCGCGGGCACGATCGAGCGTCACCTCGTGCCCGCGGAGGACGTCGAGTTCGTCCCGATCGACTACGGCCGCGTCGACGAGGCCCGCGCCATCCGCGATCACGTCCAGAAGACGACGCCGGGACCCTTCGACTGGGACTGCTTCACCTTCGGCGCGATCGAACGCGAGGAATCGACCACGGTCTACCTGGCGGTCGATCATCTGCACACCGACGGATTCGGCCAGTACCTGTCCGGATTCGACCTCGCGCTGCTGTATGTGCGCGAAGTGTGGGAAGACGTGGGCATGCTGGCCCCCACTGCCAGCTACCTCGACTACTGCACCGCCGAGCGGGAGTACACGAGCCGGATGACGCTCGCCTCACCCGGCGTGCGCAAGTGGCTGGAGCTCATCCGCGGCAACGACGGCGAACTGCCATCCTTCCCCTTGGATCTGGGCAAGCGCACCGATGTGTACAACCGCAGCGCACACCGCACGATCACCCTGTTCGACGAGCACACCGCGCTGCGGTTCGAGCGGGTCTGCCGCGCCAACGGCGCGGAATTCGTCGGTGGCATCTTCGCCGCGGCGGCGCTGGCCGAGCGCGAACTCATCGACAGCGACTATTACTTCGGCATGACGCCGGTCAGTACCCGCAGCAGCGCCGCCGAACGCGCGTCGGTCGGCTGGTACGTGACGTTGCTGCCGGTGGCCTTTCCGATCGGCGCCACCACCACGTTCGCGCGCGCCGCGACCATCGCGCAGCACGCCTACGAGAACGGCCTGCGCCTGGCCCCCACCTCGTTCCAGCGCGTGGTGGAACTGCTTCCCGCCGACTCCGATCTGGATCTGAAACCGGGCTGGTCCACGCCGATGATCTCGTATGTGGACACCAGGGAGCTGCTCGGCAACGAGTTGTTCGACCTGGGCTCGTGCGGGCTGTACGCCAATCGTGCCGCCTCCGAACAAGTGCTGATCTGGATCAACCGGTTCGCGTCGGAGACCACGCTGAGCGTCATCTACCCGGACACCCCGGTGGCGCACGGCTCCATCGAACGCTACGTCGCCACCCTTCGGCGCGTGTTCGCTGCGGCGGCCGAGGACACACTGTGAGGAGAACAGGTGCACAGCGCATTTCGTGACCCCGGAATTCCCGACGGAGAGAAGTCCGTCTACATCGCCACCATCGCCGACCGGGCGCCGAAGCTCGACCTGGTCAGCGTGGTCGCCCACGACGGCGACGGCTACCGCTCGATCGTCGAGGCCGGCCTGGGAAACGGGAATTTCGCGATGACCATCGAGCAGCGGTTCTCGCGCTCGGGAGATCGGCTCCTGGCCGAGCACTACCGCGCCGAAACACGCTCGGGCACAACGGTGGTCAGCCGCGAGGAGGCCAACTTCCTCGACACCGTCCATCTGCAGTTCGGCGGCGGGATCGCGCCGTTCCCGGCCGATCTGATGCCGCTCGCCGGTGGCCTGACCCTGCTGCGCGGCCTGGACTTCGCCGAGGGCGCCGAGGAGTGCGTGGATCTGTGGCTGGCGTTCTCGGTGCACATCCCGCTCGGCGCCAAAGTGGAGCAGCGCACCGTCGTCGAGGTACCGGCCGGGCGCATCGGCTGCTGGCAGGTCCGGCTGCGGCCGCGGTTGTCCGGACTGAACATGATGCTGGAGAAGGTGCTCGCCGGATTCCTGCCACCCGCGGTGGCGCATTTCGACGCGGCCCCGCCCCACCGCCTGGTCCGCCTCGGCTTCCCGACCGGCCCGATGCCATGGGATCCCCGCGGCCTACTGGAACTTGTTGCCTAGCAACCTGTCGAGGGGACAGGGCGCCTCGCCCATTGCCGGTCAGCACCGAGTCATCTCGTGGCCGACGTGCGTTCCGGAATGCGGGCGACGGTGGCCGTCACGACGTGGCGGGGGCGGCGGGGCGACCACCAATTGGCCGGCCCCATCAGCTGGACCAAGGCGGGTACCAGGAGCATGCGGACGAGGGTGGCGTCCACGACCAAGGCGATGATCATGCCGAGACCCAGGAAGCGCATGGGGGTCAAGGGGGACAGGGTGAACGCTCCGGTGACGATCACCAGCAGGGTCGCGGCGGCGGTGATCACGCGAGCGGTCTTGACCGTGCCTGCCCGCACCGACGCGGCGGTATCGGCGCCCGCGTCGTGCGCTTCGACCATGCGCGACAGCAGGAACACCTCGTAGTCGGTGGAGAGCCCGAAGACGACCGCGATGATCAGCACCAGCATGCCCGCGGTGATCGGGCCGGTGCTCACGCCGAGCACGCCGGACAGATGCCCGCCGCAGAAGATCCACGTGAGCACGCCGAAGGTGGCGGCGAGGCTCGAGAACGCCAGGGCGACCGCCTTGAGCGGCAGCACGATCGAGCGGAACGCGGCCGACAGCAGCACCATCGTCGCGCCGACCATGACGAGGATCATCCACGGCATCGCGGCGACGATGGAGCGCACGCTGTCCACGGTGGCCGCGGTGTCGCCGCCGATCCACAGCACGGTGCCGTCCGGGGGAGTCACCGCGCGCAGGGCGCGGACCGAGGCACTCGCCGCTTCGGTGCGGTCGGTGTCGCGCAGGAAGGCGTGGAAGACGACGAAGTCCTCGGCGCGACCCACCTGGACGACCTGCCGCACTCCGTCGATCCCGCTCAGCGCCGCCGCGACCGAGTCCACGGCGGCCGACTGCGGCGGCCCGTCCGTGCCGCGCAGCACGGCGGTGGCCCCGCTGCCCGCCGCGGGAAACTGCGCGGTGAGTTCCTCGACGGTGACGCGCATGGGGTTGTCCGCGGGCAGCGCGCGATGGTCGATGTCGCCCAGTCGCAGCCCGGCCAGCGGCGCCGCGAAGATCAGGAGGACGGCGCCGACGGCCATGGTCACCAGGGCGGGCCGCCGCAGCACGCGATCGACCAGGCCGCCCCAGAACCGGTCGCTGCGATCGATCGCTCGCCCGCCGCCGATACGCGCGCCGAACAGGGCCAGCAGTGCGGGCAGCACGGTGAGCGAGAGCCCGGCGGCCAGCGCCACCGCCGTGATCGCGCCGACGCCCAGCGACCGCAGCACCGCCTGCGGGAAGACGAACATCCCCGCGAACGCGCAGACCAGCAGCAGCGCCGAGAACGCGATCGTGCGCCCGGCGGTCGCGTAGGTGCGCGTGATCGCGGCGGGCACGTCGTGCCCGTCCGCGACCTCCTCGCGGAACCGGGTGACCAGGAACAGCCCGTAGTCGATGGCCATCCCGAGGCCCAGCAGCGAGGCGATGTTCATCGCGAAGGTGCTCACCTCGGTGAGTTCGGCGAGCACGCGGATGGCGCCCATCGCACCCAGCACGGTCAGGCCACCGACCACGACCGGGAAGGACGCGGCGACGAGCCCGCCGAACACCAGCACCAGGATGAGCAGTGTCAGCGGCAGCGAGATCGATTCCGCCCGCAGCAGATCGTGCTGGGACTGCGCGTTGATCTCCGTGGAGACCGCGCTGTAGCCGGACAGATCGGTCGCGACACCCGGGACGCGCAGCCGCGGTTCGATGTCCGGATACACGCCGACGCGCTGGTTGGCGTCACCGGCGAGATACACGACGGCCAGCGCGTGCCGGTCGTCGGCGGAGCGCAGGAACTGCTTGCGTGCTATTCCGGCGTTCCAATAGGTTTCGATCGGCCGTTGCAGCAGCGCCGGGTCGATCCGCGCCAGCGATTCCCGCACCCGGGGGCCGATGTCGTCGAGCGTCTGGCCCTGCGGCGCGGTGTACCGCACCACCACGTCCGGATTCTGCGGTCCGAAATGCTCGCCCACGAGCTGGTCCACATGCGCGGACTCGCTGCCGGGATCGATGAACCCGGCCGCCGTCACCTTCTCGGACGCTCCGATGCCGAGCAGACCGGCCAGCAGCATCACCCCCGTCACGACCGCGAGCACCCACCGCGGCCGGGCGAGCACGAGCCGGGCGAGGGAGGTCATCTCACGGCCGCATCGTGCGGGGCAGACTCGGCTTCCAACCGCGCCGCGATCTTGTCCAGCAGCGCATCCAGCCGGGGCTCGATGCCCGCGCCGTTGCGGCAGGACACGGTCAGCTCCAGCTTTCCGCGCGACTCGACCATGGCGAACAGCAGCGGCATCGCGCCGCTGTGCTGGGGCAGCAACCGCATGGTCGTCGGCGTCCAGCCGGGCACGGCCATCTCGTCGAGATCGACGCTGCCCATGTGGGAGATGGTGGCCGACACCATGTTCCGGTTCAGCCGTGCCCCGAGCCAGTTGCTGCCGCGCAGCACGCCGCGGATGACGGGGGCCGGGAACTTCGACAGCTTGCCGTTGTCCAACTGGTTCAGTTCGCTTCTCTCCCGCAACCCGGTGCGCATCCGGCCGCTGATCGTCGCCCAGTCCTCGCCGGGAGCCACGTCGAGAAACAGGGGCAATGCCAGGTTCCCGGTCGAGCGCAGCTCGGGATCGTGCCTGCGCAGGTCGACCGGAATCATGAAGCGCGACCGGGCCCCCGACTCCTCGGCCAGGACCGCCGCCACCCGTGCGACGATTCCCTTGCCGGTCGCCTCGATCGTGCGGTGGCGCAGCAGCCAGCGCGGGGCCGCCGGATCCTGGCGGCCGCGGCCGGTCGGCGCCCGGAACGTGGGCAGCACCCGGGTCGGTTTGCCCGGCGCGCCCACCCGCGCCACCAGTTCGGCGTCGGCGACCGGGTCGGCGGCGCCGACGGGCGGCAGGCCGCGCAGTGCGCGGAAGACGTCGTCCACCCACATCCGCAGACCCATGCCGTCCATCACGCCGTGAAAGGCGCGGAACACGACGGTGGTCCGGTCACCGGTCAGCAGCAGCACCTCGGTGGTCCGCTCCGGCGTGGGACCGATCGGGCTGTCGAGTACCGCGTCGTGTTCGAGCGCGTCGTAGTTCAGCGACCATCCCGGCACGACGCGCACCGTGGCGGCCAGACCGCTGTCCACCCAGTCGCCGCCGTCACGGACCAGGCGGGCGCCGGGGTCGGCCGCCGAGGCCACGTCGACGGCCCGTTGCAGGGCGGCCGGGTCGAGGCTGCCGTCACCGTGTACGGCGATATGCATGACGAACGGCGGGGTCACCCGCCGCGTGGCGAAGTAGAGGCGTTCGGTGGGTGTGATCTTCCGGCGGAAGACGGGGGCGTTGCTCATGCTGATCTCCGGTACCGAGGTGGTGCTCAGCGCAGATTGCGGGTGAGTTCGACCGCTCCGCCCTGGGCGGGCAGCCAGGCGAGGAACGCGGCCAGTCCGCTGTCGCGGTCCACCACCGCCCGGTAGCCGAAATCGCGTGCGGCGGCGGTGGTGTCGTAGGTGGCGCTGCGGGTCATCAGGGCGACGGCGTAGCGCGAGAGCGGCGGCGACCAGCGCGTCGCGACGGCGGGGATGCGCCAGATCGTCTCGATGACGCGCACCGCCGCTTCGATCACCCTCGGATGGGGTTTCCTGGTCGGCGGCTGGTACCCCAGCCGAACGGCGACCTCGCCGAGGAATCCCCACACGTCGGTCCGCTCGGCGTCGGCGACGAAATACGCCTTACCGCCGACCGCGTCCGACGCGGCCGCCTTCACACAGGCGTCGACGATGTTGTCGACGTGACACAGCGAGGCGTAGACGGTGCGGCCGAAGGACAGGTCCGGCAGCGTTCCCGCACCGGCCCGGCCGAGCAACCGCACGATGGGACCGGACCGGTCGCCGGCTCCCCAGATCGCGCGGGGGCGCAGCGCGCAGGTGCGGAACCCTTCGGTGTCGGCGGCCAGTACCGCCCGCTCGGCCGCGGCTTTGGTCTCCGAGTACAGGTTCAGGTAGCGCCGGGGATAGGGCACCGATTCGTCGACGTCGATCTGGTCGCCACCGTGGTAGTCCATCAGCGCGCTCGGACTCGAGATGAACACGAACCGCGCCGCCCCGCCGCGTCGGGCCGCTTCGAGCAATCGCTCGGTGGCCCGGACGTTCTCGTTCCAGAATTGTTCCCGGGTACCGCGCTCGTCCACCCGGGCCGCGCTGTGGAACACGATGTCGACCCCACGGGTCGCACGTTCGAGCGAGGCGGGATCGGTCAGGTCGCCGTAGACCAGCTGGATCTTGTCGACATCGGCGCCGAGGTCGGTCAGATCGCTGGTGCGCCGCACCAGGATCGACACGTGATGCTCGCCGTCGCGCACCAGCCTGCGTACCAACGCGCCGCCCAGGAATCCGGACGCACCGGTCACCAGAACTTTGCTCATTGCCGTTCCTCCTTGCCGGGCCGGGTTCGCCACCAGGTCAAGCCGAAGATCTGCGTCAGGACCGCCGTCTCGAACCGGCCGCGTCCGGAACCCTCGGCGGCGCGCAGGGCCACCGGGATCTGCGCCGCGTGCACGACGACGCTCAGGAACGCGTCGATCCACCAGGCGGCGCGCAGGACCCGGCTGTCCGGGACGCGGCCGGTCGCGGCGGCGAGGGCGCCGCAGGCCAGATACAGCCACCCCAGGACGGGAACCGCCCGCAATGCCATCGTTTTCATCGTCGGTTGTCCGTTCCGAGCCGCTCGGCCGCCCAGATCGTGAGCTGTTCGCGCCCGATCTTCGCGTTGTGCCGGATGTCCACCGGGAAAGACGGGTGAATCAGGAAGTCGTCGATGGTCCTGCTGAGGTCGAACCGTGCCCCGTGGGCCCGTAGCGCGGCCTCGACGACCTGCGCGTCCGCGCCCGGCTTCGGTTCCACGCAGAGCACCGGTCGCTGCGCTCCGCGGGCCCCGACCCCGACCAGCGCCGTGCGGGCCACGCCAGCGACGGTGTTGAAGACTTGTTCGACCTGGACGGTGAACATCGGACCGTGCGCCGTGACCACCCGCTGACTCTTGCGTCCGCAGAACCAGATCCGTCCTTGATCATCGATCCAGGCGAGATCGCCGGTGCGGTGCCAGATCCGGTCGCCGTCGACGATCTTGCCCAGCGTGTTCGCCTGTTCCGGCCAGTAGTACCGGGCGCTGACATTCGGCCCGGCGACCACGAGTTCACCGATCCCGCCGGTGTCCTCGAGGCCGCCCGCGAGCTCTTCGGCCCGGCTCCACGTCGGGATCGCGTCGTCGGTGATGGCGACGACGCGCGCCTGCACCTGGTGGGAGGGCCTGCCGAGGCAGGTTCCCGCCCCGCGGTGCGCCCGTTCGACCAACCCGTCCAGCAGTTCCCTGGACTCGATGGTGGACATCGGCAGTGCCTCGGTGGACCCGTATCCGGCGACGACCTTCGCGTCCTCGCCGAGCACCGCGCGCAGTCCGGCGATGCACCAGTCCGGCACCGGCGCGCCGCCGGAATAGATGCTGTCGAGCGTGTGCAGCTCGGCCGGCCGGGTGCGCAGGTGTTCCAGTAGCGGGATCAGCACCGCCGGGGAGGCGAACATGGTCCGCACGCCGAACTTCTGGATCGCGTCGACGACATGTGCGGGATCGGTCGCGCCGACCTTGCTCGGAATCAGCGGCGGCAATACGCAGCGCGAACCCAGGAGCAGATCCAGCACACCGACCAGCGGGAGAGTGATCAGCGAGGCCTCCGGCGCCACCTCGCCGCGCGCCACGTGCACCTGCTCCACCATCGCGGCCAGATTGCCGTGCGTGAGCTGCACGGCCTTGGCCGGTCCGGTACTGCCGGTGGTGAACGCGATGAACAGCAGGTCGTCCTCGGTGGCCGGTCGGCCCGCCGTGACCGAGCCGGTGGACGTGCGGCCCCAGTCCCGCAGCGACTCGCCGCGCCAGAACCAGCGCCTGCCGACGGTGACGGCGGTGTGGACGCCGCGGAAGCCGCGCCGGAACAGCACGCGCAGCGCGTGCGCCTGCGGGATGCCGATGAACGCCTCGGCGTCCACGGCGCGCAGGCAGCGCAACATCTTTCGCACGCCCATCCCCGGGTCGATCACCACGGCCACCGCGCCGATCTTGAGCAGCCCGAACATGATCGCGTACAGCTCCGGGCTCGGCAGCACCAGCACGATGGTGCGTGTCCCGGTGCCGACACCCGACGCCGCGAGCCGCTGGGCGATCGTGTCCGACCACGCGTCCAGTTCGCGATAGGTCAGGTGCCGGTAGGCCGGCAGGCCATCGGGGCCGACCCCGTCCGCGTAGCGCACGGCCACCCGGGTGGGGTCGGTGCGGACGACCGCACGGAACCGATCGAAGGCCTGCCAGTAGGTTCCCGTCGTCACGCAGGCGCCCCGGCGAAGACGGGCAACCGGTAGAGCACCGCCGCCGCCGAAGGACCGGCCCCCGCCGCGACGAACAGCACCTGGTGGTGCTCGGCGAAGGCGTCGTCCGCGACCGCCAGGTCGTAGGCCGCGGTGAGTGCCGCGGTGTGCGGGTCGCCGTCGCGCAGGTCCGGAGTGCGCACCGCGCGCTGATCGATGCCGAGGACGGCGGCCAGCCTCTTCGGGAACTCCGGGCTCGGCGTCGAAGCGATCAACGCGATCCGCTCGAGCGAGGCGTGCCCGGATTCGGCGAGCGCTTGCCGCGCGGCGTCGACGGCCACCTCGAGCAGGCGGTCCTCGAAGCCGGGCTCCCGCTCCACGGTCATGGCGCCGCGACCGGTGTTGCCCATGGTCGAGACGTCGACGTAGGCCTCCACGGCGGGCGTACCTTCCCCGGCGACGGTGTGCACCCGGCCGAATCCGGTCGGCTCGTCGGTGCGCTCGAGCAGTAGCGCCGCGCCGCAGGTGGCGTACGGGAACCGTTCGTCGCCGACCGAACGAAGCAGCGACGGGTGGGTGTCGCCCGAGACGATCAGCACGTGCTCGGCGCTGCCGGTCTCCAGGACTGAGGTGGCCACCTGGACCGCGTTGAGCACGCTGACCGCCCCGTTCATCAGGTCGAACGAGAAGGTGCGCGGGTCGTCCTTGGCGTATTCGAGTCCGATGCCCGCCGCCTTCTGGATCAGCGCCGACACCGCCGGTTCGACGGTGTTGGAATCCCGGAAGATGCCCGCGTTGATCAGCAGCCCGACCTGTTCGGGAAGGATCCCGGCACGCTCGAGGCTCCGCTTCGCCGCGCGGGCGCTGTGCTCGACGATGCTGTTGGTGTCGCCGCCCCGGCTGACGCCGGTGGACTTGATGCGTACGCTCATGACCTACCTCAGACCTTCAGCGACGAGATGGTGGTGGACAGGAACCCGGTGACGATGCCGGAGGCCGCGGGCACCAGCAGCAACTTCGATCCCGCGGGGATGTTCTGCTCGCCGAGCTGATCGTGCAGCACGATGAAATGCGAAGTGGTGGAGGTGTTCCCGTACTTCTCGATGACCCGCAGATCCGGCGGCATCGGGCTGCCGAACTCGCGCTCGGCGATCGCGTGCATCCACGGGATGGCCGCGGCGCCGAACTGGTGGTGGATCACATAGTCGAACTTCTCGTCGGCGAAGGTCTTGCCCTGCGCCTCGAGGAATTTCCGCTGGGTATCGGTACCGAGCAGGAAGCGGTCCTCGTTGTGCATCCGGCGGTTGTCGGTGTACATCGCGATGCCCTGCGTCTTGCCGCTCGGCATGCCCAGACACAGCTGCGCGTATTCCGCCGCGGTCATCATCTCGATGTAGTGGATCATGTCGTTTTCGTCGACCGCCTGGTCCAGCACGATCGCGCAGCCGGAATCGCCGACGGACAGCGAAGCGAATTGCGGATCGTATTTCTGGGAAATCTCCGCGACCGCGGTCTCGGCGATCGGAGTAATGGCCTCGCCGCTGACCACCAGACCGTTTCGAACGGCGCCGGACCGAATCATACGGTCCAGGATGTAGGTGCCGGTGAGCATTCCGGCGCAGGCATTCGTGATGTCGAACGTAATGGCGTTCTTGGCTCCGATAAGACGACTTATCGAACCCGCGAACGACGGCTCCATGTATACCCTGGTCGCGTGCTTGCTCCGGGTGATCGAAGCGGAGATGACTACGTCGATCTCCTCCGGAGCGTACTTCGACCTGGACAAACAGTCCTCTACCGCCTTGACGGCCAGCGTGAACGAGTCCTCGTGACTTTCCGGCCTGGTATCGCGTACCCGGCGTTCGCGGACGCCGGTGATTTTCTCCAGATCGAACGAAGGCGGTTCTTTCAGCCCGGAAAGCAATTCCGCGGTGGTGACAACTCGGGAAGGCAGATAGGCACCGATGGATTCGAAGCGAGAATGGGGAGACACGAGCGCTCCTGAAATCGTGGAGATATACGGTTCCGGATCGACTCTGATCGTCGGTGGGATGAACACTACCCGACGGTAACAACGAATGACCACAGCCATTTCGCGCCACCGTCTGAGACGGAAATCACGACCAGCGGTACATGTTTCGTGAGGTATCACCAACCGGTGACCGACTGGCTATGGCTTGCCGGTATGGCCATCCGACCTGCTGATTCGGTTTGTCACCGCATTTCGCGTTCGACGCTGTGCGCGTCGCGTGACGCTCGCGGCGGCGCCGCTTTCGGAATGGCAATCGATCGGCTATTGCCGGATGGTGGCGGTTCGTGAGTCGTCGGCACGGGGTCTCTCTCGCCGGATGTGAGTGACTTCACTGTGCGCCGCGCCTTCGGTGCGGATGCTTGTCGCTCGATTTGACTTCGCACCGAACGGGTTGTGGCAGAAGGGAAGTCGGGCGGCTCGGTGACCGGCGCGAGCCGGGATCAGGCTTCGGTGCTCAACGCGGAGCGCGCGGTGGCGATCCGCTCGATGACGTCGGCGGCGTGCGCGTCGAAACGTTCACGGGAGACGGGGATTTCGCCGTCGAGCCAGGGCCGGTAGAGGTAGGCCAGTGCGCCGAAGATGGCGCTGGCGTTGAGCGCGTAGTCGTGCTCGTCGGGCACCGGCTGGCTGTAGTCGCCCGCGCTGATGGTCAACGCGATCGGCGCGGTGAACAAGCCGATGAGTTCGTTGGCGCGCGGCATGAGCACGGGGGTGGCCTGCGATTCGATGAACATGATCCGGCCGCGGCGGCGGTCGGCCAGTAGGTAGTCGGTGAAGACGCCGACCATGTGGCGGAACATCGCGTCACGTTCGATGGGCGCGTTGGGCAGCTCGTCGAGCAGCCGGTCGCGCGCGCCGAGGACGACGGTGTCCAGCACGGTGGTCAGCAACGCGTCGAGGTTCGGGAAGCTCTCGTAGAAGTAGCGCTCGGTGAGTCCGGCCTGCCTGCACACGCCGCGCATCGACGTCTCGGCCGCGCCCACGGTCGCCATCAGCTCCGTGCACGCCTCGACCAGCTGTTCCCGGCGCGCGGCGACGCGATCGGCGGGCGATTGCCCGCGCCAGCGGCGCATGCCCGGAATCGCCCCGTCGGCTTGGTCCATAGCGTCATCCTCTCATAGCACCGAATTGACATCATGTGATGTTGACAGCACCTGATGTCACCAATACATTGCGAAGACACCGATCGATGACGAGGGGTGCGAGATGGGTTCTGCCGTATACGCCGACCAGACACACGCCATCAACGCGCGCGCGGTGGAATTCGACTTCGCCACGGTGCCGATGCATTACATCCCCGGCGAGGCGATGGCCACCCACATCATCAACGTGATGCACCTGGTGCTCCCCGAGGGTGAGCGCGCGATGGCGCAGGCGCTGGCCGAGGCGTTACCCCTGATCGACGACGAGCGGTTACGCGAGGAAGTCCGCGGCTTCATCGGGCAGGAATCCATGCATGCCAGTTCCCACGAGAAGGCGCGCGAGCAATTGGAGCGGCTCGGCCTGGACGTCGGCCCGATGGTCGATCGCGTGAGCTGGCTGGTCGACCGCATCCTCGGCGACCACGGATTGACCGGCCGGGCCAAGCGGGAGTGGCTGTGCGAGCGGCTGGCGCTGTTCGCGGGCATGGAGCACTACACCGCGGTCATCGGGGAGTGGCTGCTAACCAACGACACCCTCGAGGCCAAGGGCATGCACCCGGCGATGCTGGATCTGATCCGCTGGCACGGCGCCGAGGAGGTCGAGCACCGCAGCGTCGTCTACGACGCGTACATGCACGTCGACGGCGGATACGCGCGCAAGGCGCGGCAGGCGCTCATCGCGAGCGCGGGATTGCTCGTCCTGTTCGTCGTCTCCGGAGGCTACCTGTTCCACAAGGACCCCTCGCAGCACAAAGGCCGATTCTGGCCGCTCCAGCTGGCCGGCGCGTCGGTGCGCGGCGTGGTGCCCAGCTTCACGACGTTCATCACCGAGATTCCGCGCTACCTGCGGCCGGGCTTCCACCCGTCGCAGCTCGGCCCGATGGACAACGCGCTGCGTTACCTCGCGCAGTCGCCCGCGGCACGGGCGGCGAACGCGTGACCGCCGTGGGGGAGCGGTTCCAGCCCGGGGCCGCGCTGCGGCTGATCGGCTCGGCGGCCGACGCCTACAAGCGCCTGTTCGTCGAAAGCGACGCCGCGCAATTGCTTTCGCGTCCCGATCCGGTCCGCCGCACCGGCTACGAGTTCGAGGTGGTCGTCGACCGGATCGGGCACGAGGCCGACGGGGTGGTCAGCTTGTGGCTGCGCCACCCCGAGGGCGGCCCACTGCCCGCGTGGACGCCGGGCGCGCATCTGGACGTCTTCTTGCCGTCCGGCCGGCAGCGGCAGTATTCGCTCACCAACGACCCCGCCGACCGCGGGTTCTACCGCATCGCGGTGCGTCTCATCGCGCACGGCGAGGGCGGTTCCGCGGAGATCCACCGGGATCTGCGGGTCGGTGACCGGCTGTGCGTGCGCGGTCCGCGCAACGCGTTCCCGCTCGTCGAGGCGCCGTGTTATCTGTTCGTCGCGGGCGGCATCGGGATCACGCCGATCCTGCCCATGGTCGCCGCGGCCGAACGCGCGGCGGTGCCCTGGCGGTTGATGTACCTGGGCCGGTCCCGCTCGCGCATGCCGTTCCTGTACGACCTGGCCCGTTACACCGGCGGCGACGTGGTGGTGCGGCCGGACGACGAGTACGGCGTGCCCGACGCCCGGATGATCTTCGAGCAGACGCCGCCCGGCGCCGCGGTATACGTGTGCGGGCCGCCGCCGCTGGCCGAGGCCGCGCGTGCGGTGCTCGCACTGCACGATCCGACGGCCTCGCTGCACACCGAGCGCTTCTCGCCGCTGCCCGTGCGCGACGGCGAGCCGTTCCGTATCAGGTTGCATCGCAGCGGGTTCGACGTGGAGGTCGCGGCCGACGAGTCCGCGCTCAGCGCGATCCGCCGTGTGCTGCCCGGCGTGGCCTACTCCTGTCAGCAGGGATTCTGCGGCACCTGCAAGACGCGGGTGCTCGCGGGCGCGGTGGACCACCGGGACCGGTCGCTGCTCGAATCCGAGCGCGCGGAGACGATGCTGACCTGCGTCTCCCGGGCGCGCGGCGGCGAACTCCACCTGGATCTGTGAGCTCGGCGGGCCGGCCGCCCGCGTGTGGAAGGAAAGACATGGCTGCGCATCCGGAACACGTGCCGATCGCGGTGATCGGGGCCGGGATAGCCGGGATCGGTCTGGCGGTCGCTCTGCGCGAAGCGGGCATCGAAGATTTCGTGCTGCTCGAGCGCGCGGATGACCTGGGTGGCACCTGGCGGGCGAACACCTATCCCGGTTGCGCCTGCGACGTGCCCTCCCAGCTGTACTCGTACTCCTTCGCGCCCAATCCGAACTGGTCGCGCACCTATGGCACGCAGCGGGAGATCCTCGCCTACCTCCGGTCGGTCGCGACGCGCCACGACGTGGTGCGGCACATGCGGTTCGGCGTCGAGTTGGTCGAGGCGCGCTGGGACGACGCGGCCACGCTGTGGCGGCTGCGTACCGGTCGCGGCGACCTGACCGCGGCGGTGCTGGTTTCCGCCGTCGGGCCGTTCAGCGAGGCGCGGATCCCTCGGCTGCCGGGCGCGGATACCTTCGAAGGGACGCAATTCCATTCGCTGCACTGGGATCACGAACACGATCTCACCGGCGAGCGCGTCGCGGTGATCGGCACGGGCGCGTCGGCCGTGCAGTTCATCCCGGAGATCCAGCCCGTGGTGGGCAAGCTGACCGTGTTCCAGCGTTCGGCGCCGTGGATCGTCTCGCGACTGGATCGCCGCACGCTGCCCGCCGAACGCGCGCTGCTGCGCCGGATCCCCGCGCTCGGCAAAGCGGTCCGCGGTCTCCTCTACACCGGCATCGAAGGCTTCGGTCTGGTCGGCTTCGTGGACAAGCGGTTCCGGCATCCGTACGAGGCGCTGGGCAGACTCCAGCTGCTGCGCCAGGTGCGCGATCCGCAGTTGCGTCGCAAGCTCACCCCCGATTACGTGATCGGTTGTAAGCGGGCGATCTTCTCCGACGCCTACTATCCGGCCCTGACCCGGCCGAACGTCGAAGTGGTCACCGAGGGCATCCGGGAGATCCGCGCCCGGTCGATCGTCACCGCCGACGGCGCGGAGCGCGCGGTGGACACGCTCATCTGGGGCACCGGATTCGGTGTTCCGCCCGCGGTTTTCGACCGGATCCACGGGCTCGGCGGTCGCTCCATCGGGGACCGCTACCGGGAGCGTCCGAGCAGCTACCTCGGTGCGGCCATGGCGGGCTTCCCGAACTTCTTCTGCACGCTGGGGCCGTTCGGGGCGGCGGGCAATCAGTCCGCGATCTATATGATCGAGGCGCAGGTGCGCTATATCGTCGATGCCGTGACCACCATGCGTGCGCGGAACATCCGGCGGATCGATGTGCGCGAGGAGGTGCAGCGAGCCTTCCTCGACGAGGTGACCGAGCGCAGTCGCGACACCGCCTGGCTGACCGGCGGATGCCGCAGCTACTACCAGACCGCCGACGGCGGCAACGCCGGGCTGTACCCGAACTGGAGTTTCGAGTACCGGCGGCGCACAAGCCGTTTCGATCCGGAGTCCTACCAGTTGCAGGCCGGGTGAGCGTCGTGGTCGTCGACCTGCTGCGTCAGCTGCTGTCCCCACCTGCCGAGCACCGGCTGGATGTGCGCGATCGGGTGGTGGTGATCACCGGTGCGGGCACCGGAATCGGCCGCGCGCTCGCCGAAAAACTCTATGCCTCGGGCGCTTCGGTGGCGCTGATCGACATCGACCAGGCCGCCGCCGCTGCCGTCGGGCGCTCGATGGGGGAGCGGGCGCTGGTCGTGCGCGCGGACGTCTCCGATCGAATCGGGATGCGCGAAGCCATCTCCCGGGTGCGCGAGCGTTTCGGCCGGATCGATGTCGTGGTGGCCAACGCGGGCGTGGTGCCGGAGCCCGCCACGATCCGGACGATGAACCCCGGCGACTTCGATCGGGTCATCGGCATCAATGTGACCGGGGTGTTCAACACCGTGCATCCCGCGCTGGAGGACATCGTCGCCGCGAAAGGGCACGTCGTCGTGGTCTCCTCCGCCGCGGCGTTCGCGCCCGGCATGGCCGGTTCGCCCTACATGGTGAGCAAAGCCGCGGTAGAGCAGTTCGGGCGGGCGCTGCGGGTCGAGCTCGCCGCGGTGGGCGCGACGGCCGGCGTGGCGTACTTCGGCATCGTCGACACCGCGATGACGCACGGCACGCTCGACGAGGACGACCTGGGCGCCGACCTGGGCGCATTGCTGCCGTGGCCGCTCAACCTGCGCATCACCGTGCGCGACGCGGCGGAATCCATCGCCGACGGCATCGCCCGGCGCGCGGCGCGCACCATCGCGCCGCCGCAGTGGGAGCCCTACGCGTTGTTCCGCGGCGTGATCAACGTGGTGCTGGACAGCAGGCTGGCGCGGGACCCGCGCGTGCACGACCTGATCCACCGGGTCGAACAGCGCGTCATCGACGTCGATCACCCTGTCACCCCGATACCGCGCTGACGCGCGCGGGCCGGACTACGGCGCGGCGGGAAAGATCGCGGGCAGCGTCAGCGCGTACTCCACATCGACGCGCGTGCCGAGCGTCGTGAGCAGCACGCGGATCATCGTCAGGCGCGCCGCCGCGACGGTGTCCGCGTCCGGTTCGGCGCCGGGCGCGGCGCCCGCGGAGATCCGGTAGACCACGTACTCGCACAGGTGCAGCGCCGCGTCCAGGTCGAGCGGGCTCGGCACCGGCCTGCCCAGCTCGGCGAACGTCTCGCGCACCAGATCGCGAATGTCGTCGAGCGCGCGCTCGCGGTACGCCGACACCGGCGAGCCCGGGTCGTGCAGCTCGGCGAACAGCGGCCGCAGCATGGGGCCGTGCCCGCGCGCCCAGTCCAGGTAGGCGTCGATCAGCCGGATACCCAGCTCGACCGGCTCGTCGGTGCCCGCCAGCGCCGCGCGGATGCCGCCGACCAACCCCTCGTTGGAACTGTCGAGCACCGCGAGCAGCGGTTCGTTCGCGTTGCCGAAGTAGCGGTAGAAGGTCGGCCTGGCCAGGCCCGCCTGCTCGATGATCTGCGCGACGCTCAGCCCACGGGAACCCGTGCGGGTGAACACCTCCGCCGTCGCGAGCACGATCCGGGCGCGGACCTCCTCGGCCTGCTCCTGCGTCTGCGGCGGCCTGCCGCGCCGCGCGGCCGTCGGCTCAGCCTGCATAGTGCCGCCTCACAACGCGGCCCCCGGGATCCCTGTGCGCCACGACGAACAGCTTGACACGAGGTGTGACATAGATATTAATCTAACACCACTGTTCATTTTAATGGGGCGCGCGTCCGTGGCGCGGTCCACCGTCCTCGAGAGGGCCGACCATGACGACCGCCTCCCAACCGGCCACCGCCGACGCGCTGTCCCCGTCACTGGTGCAGCCGTTGCTCGCGCACGCCGTCGCCGGAGGCGCGCCCGCCGTCGAAGTGTTCGCACCCGCGACCGGCGCGAAGATCGTCGATCTGCCGCAGTCCTCCGCCGACGACATCGAGACCGCGTTCGCCGCCGCCCGCGAAGCCCAGCGCCAGTGGGCGCGACGTCCGGTGCGGGAACGGATCGCGGTGCTGCGCCGATTCCACGACATCGTGCTGGCCGAGCAGGACGCCATCCTCGACATCGTGCAGACCGAGACCGGCAAGGCGCGGGCCCACGCCTTCGACGAGGTCGGCGACGTGGCCGTGAACGCCAGGTACTACGCCTCGGTGGCCGCCCGGCTGCTGGCCACGCGCAAACCGCGCGGGGTGCTTCCCGTGCTCACCCAGGTCGACGTGCGGCATCGGCCCAAGGGCGTGGTCGCGGTCATCTCGCCGTGGAACTACCCGCTGGCGCTGGCCGCCTCCGACGCGCTGCCCGCCCTCGTCGCGGGCAACGCGGTGGTGGCGCGTCCGGACAACCAGACCGCGCTCACCGCGCTGTGGGCCATCGATGCCGCCGTGCGCGCCGGATTGCCGCGCGGGCTCTGGCAGGCCGTGCTCGGCCGCGGATCGGTGATCGGCGGCGAGGTGATCGCCCGCGCCGACTACGTCGACTACACCGGCTCCAGTGCGACCGGACGGACCATCGCCCGGCAGGCGGGTGAGCGCCTGATCGGCTACTCGCTCGAACTCGGCGGCAAGAACCCGTTGCTGGTGCTCGCCGACGCGGACGTCTCACGCGCCGCCAAGATCGCCATCCGGGCCTGCTTCGCCTCGGCGGGACAGCTGTGCGAGTCGATGGAACGCATCTATGTGCACGACAGCGTCTACGACCGCTTCGTCACCGAATTCGTCGGGCACGTCGAGGCCATCCGGCTCGGCGGCGGTCTGGACTACCACAGCGACATGGGATCGCTGACCTTCCGGCGCCAGCTCGACACGGTCGTCGCGCATGTCGACGACGCGGTGGCCAAGGGCGCCACGGTGCTGGCGGGCGGTCGCGCGCGTCCGGACCTCGGACCGTATTTCTACGAGCCCACCGTGCTGGCCGGCGTGCGGCCTGGCATGACGGTTCACCGCGAGGAGACCTTCGGCCCCGTGGTCTCGATCTACCGCGTGAGCAGTGACGAGGAAGCCATCGAACAGGCCAACGACACCGCCTACGGCCTCAACGCCAGTGTCTGGACCAAGGACATCGCACGCGGTCGCGCGGTGGCGGCCCGGATCGAGGCGGGCTCGGTGAACGTCAACGAGGGCTTCATCGCCGCCTGGGGCAGCGCCGACGCGCCGTCCGGCGGGCTCGGCATCTCCGGCACCGGGCGCAGGCACGGTCCCGAGGGCCTGCTCAAGTACATCGACACCCAGACCATCGCGGTGCAGCGGGTAGTGCCGATCGCTCCGCTGCCCGGCATGTCCGAAGCGCTCTGGGCCAAGACGATGACGCTGTATTTCGGCGTCATGAAAGCGCTTCGGCAGAAGTAACTCGCACGACTCACGGATCAGGAAGCGGTACGGATGAAACTGGACACGGTGGCGGGCAAGAGGGTCCTGGTCACGGGGGCCGCGATGGGCCTTGGCAAGCTGTTCGCCGAGCGGGCGGTGCGCGAAGGGGCCGCGGCGGTGGTGCTGTGGGACATCAACGAGGCCGCGCTGAAGGACACCGCCGCCGAGCTGACCGGCCGTGGCAGCGCCGTTCATCACTTCGTGGTGGACGTGGCCTCGCCCGAGGCGATCACCGAGGCCGCGGCCGGCGTGCGCGAGCAGGTCGGCGGCATCGACATCCTGGTCAACAACGCCGGCATCGTGCGCGGCAACAGCTACTTCTGGGAAACGCCGAACCGCGCCGACATCGACAAGACCATGGCCATCAACTCGCTCGCTCCGATGTACGTCACGCTCGAGTTCCTGCCCGCCATGGTCGCCGGAACCACCGAGGCGCGGGTGCTGACCATCGCCTCCTCGGCGGGCCTGGTGTCCAACCCGCGCATGAGCGTGTACGCCGCCTCCAAGTGGGCGGCGCTGGGCTGGTCGGACTCGGTGCGCATCGAACTGGAACAGGCCGGCCACGAGCACGTGACGATCACCACGGTCTGCCCGACCTACATCAATACCGGAATGTTCGAGGGCGCCAAGGGCTTCCTGTTCACCCCGATCCTGGACCAGGACAAGGTGGTCGACACCTCGTGGCGGGAGATGAAGAACGGCACCCCGCTGGTCGTGCTGCCGTGGACCTCGCGGCTGAACAAGGCGATCTCCGGTCTGCTGCCGATCAAGCTGCGTGACCTGTTCCTCGACACGGTCGGCGTCTACCACTCCATGGACCAGTTCACCGGTCGCGAGAAGTAGAGCGCGGCGCGTTCGCCAAAACTCCCAGGCCGCACCGCTCGGGACGTGTACGGCGCTTCCTCGATGGGTGGTCGCGCTGGTCAGCGTGGACGGGTGCCGATGACCACGGTCGCGTAGTGCTCTTCGGATGCCGCGACCCGGCCCGCGAGACCGTTCTCCGCCAGCACGGCGAGCGCGGTCGGCGCTTGATCCTCGCTGGACTCCACGAGCAGATGCCCGCCCGGAGACAGCCACTCGGCGGCCCCGGCCGCGACCCGGCGCAAGACGTCCAAGCCGTCCGGGCCGCCGTCGAGGGCGGTGCGTGGTTCGTGGTCGCGGGCCTCCGGCGGCATCCGCGCGATCATCTCCGAGGGCACGTACGGGGTGTTGCAGAGCAGGATGTCGATACAGCCGCGCAATTCCCCGGGCAAGGGCTCGAAGAGATCCCCTTCGTAGACCGGTGCGCCGAGCGGGGTGAGATTCCGGCGAGCGCACTCGACCGCGATCGGATCGATGTCGGCGGCCGCCAGCGTGACCGGACGACCTTCCTCGGCGGCGGTCCGAGCCGCCGCCAGCCCGAGCGCGCCGGAGCCGCAGCACAGATCGACCACCACCGGATGACCCGTCCGGGCGTGGATCAGCTCGACCGCGCGGTCGACGAGGAACGCAGTGCGCTGCCGGGGCACGAAGACGCCGGGAGACACCGCCACCCGCAGCCCGTGGAACTCGGCCCAGCCGAGCAGGTGCTCCAGCGGGCTACCGGCGACGCGCTGGGCGACGAGCGATTCCAGCGCGACGCCGGTCTCCGCTGCGGCGGCCGTGAGCAATCGCGCCTCGTCCTCGGCGAACACGCAGCCCGCCGCCCGGAGCCGGGCGACCACATCGGAATTTCCGGCTGACGTCACGGGGCCATCCTGCCGCGCCCACGCGGGACGCCGCTAACGAATTTCCCCGGCGATCGGGACCGGCGCGCTCGGCGCGAATCCCGATCTGCCGGTGATCAGCGTGCCGTGCTCAGCTGGAAGGTACGCGTGGCGTCGAGATAGATGCCGCGCTGGCCCGGCTTGCCGGGCGGCGGCAGCTGCGAGACCAGCTGTTCGAGTGAGGTCGTCGCGCCGACGACCCGGGTGCCCGCGACGACGAAATCGGCGACGGCACGGCGGATGTGGTTCGGCGAGGTCACCACGATCGCGCTCGTCGCACCGATATCTCGCAGCAGCCTCGTGCTGAACAGCGCGTTCTGCACGGTCGAGCCCGCGCGGCTCTCCACGTGGATGCGCGCGGGCGCTACGCCGTGGGCGACCAGCCAGTCGCGCATGGCCTCGGCCTCGGTGATGCCGTTCTGCGGATTCCCGCCGGTGACGACGATCGGCGACAGCGGAGCGGCGATGGACTGCAACCACGCGGCGGTGAGCCGGTTCACCAGTTCGGGGCGCAGCGCACCATCCGGCAACAGGCCGTAGCCGAGCACGACGATGCCGGTTTGCGGCCCCGCCAGCGCGGGCAGCGGGTTCGGCAGCGTGCCCACCGCGGCGCGCACGGCGCCGAGCACGTTGTCGGTGCCCTGTGCCAAGCCCGGATCGACCACGTGCAGCCGTGCCATGGCGTCCACGAACGCGGGCAGGTCACCGGCGTAGTCGGACCAGATCGCCTGCAGGGCGAGCGCTTCGGCGTCGGCGGGGTCGGCGCCGATCAGATTGCGCAGGTCGGCCCGGCCCGCGGCGTCGTCGCCGTTGGTGAAGTGGCGCTGGGCGGAGTTGTACAGGGCGTCGGTCTCCGGCGCGGCGTGCGCGGGGACACCGGCCAGACCGGTGAGCGAGAACGCGGCGAACGACGCCGCGACGAGAAGTTTCCACTGCCTCGAGATCATCACTACAGTCGTCACCTTTCCGCTGTGGAACGGGTTGGCACGTGCTAGCAGTTAGCTGGGCAAACACGAAATACCATACGGGCGAACTCTTCGTCCAACCGGCAATTCGCGAACGGGCTCCCGCGATGTCGCCCCCGGTGCGTGTGCCGGGGCGAAACCGGGGCGTTGGTTCGTTTTTCGCGGCGGGATCGCGGCGCCTTCTTTCGGGTCCGAAGGCGTTCGAAACTACGTGAATCACAGTCGCGCACTGGGTAAGTGCCGATGTGGCTGTTCACTGGCGTCGTCGGCGGTGCGGCTGTGCCGCCGCACCTGCCGCCGGCGTGCCGTGGTCGGCGGCTACCGTCCGGCTGCGTGCGTCGTTCGGCCTCGCCGCGGTCGCATGGCCTGAGCAAGTCGGGCTCGCCGTGCGATTGCCCCGAATTTGCACCGCCGCACGCGGGCGGGGGAGGAACACGCCCGGCCGCGCCCGTTAGGCTGTGTCAACGTGGATACCGTTTCGCTGTCCGGCAAGGAACTCGCCGCCGCCATCAACGCCGACACCAAGGCCCGCGCCGCCGCGCTCACCGACGGCGGCGCCGCCCCGCGCCTCGCCCTGGTGGTGGCGAACGACGACCCAGCGAGCACCTGGTATGTGAACTCGCTCCGCAAAGCGGCCGAGCGACTCGGAATAGCCTGCGACACGGTCGATCTCGGTTCAGAGGCGAGCGCCGCGGAGATCCGCGCCGAACTCACCGCGCGCGGTGCGGACTCGGCGACCGACGCGATCATGCTGCAGACGCCCCTCCCGGCGGGCGTCACGCTCGACGACGTGAGTTCCGCGATCGTCGCGTCCAAGGACGTCGACGGCGTCAGCCCGCTGTCGCTCGGCCTGCTCGCGGCCGGGCTGGACGGTTTCGTCCCCGCCACCTCCGAGGCCGTTGTCGAACTACTCCAACACCACGAGATCCCGCTGACCGGCCGGCACGTCGCGGTCGTCGGCCGCTCGAACGTCGTAGGGAAGCCGCTGGCGCAACTGCTGCTGGCGAAAGACGCGACCGTCACGGTGTGCCATTCCCGCACCGCCGACCTCGCCGCCGTCACCGCCACCGCCGACGTCGTCGTCGCCGCGGCGGGCCGCATCGGCCTGATCTCCGGCGAGCACGTCCGGGAGGGTGCGGTGGTCATCGATGTCGGCACCAACGAGGCTGCCGACGGCAAGATCGTGGGCGATGTCGACGCCGAGTCGGTGCGCGGCAAGGCGGCCGGGCTCAGCCCCGTTCCCGGCGGCGTGGGCCCGGTCACCACGGCCCTGCTGATGCGCCACGTCGTCACCGCCGCCGAATCCGACCGGCCGAGCGGCTCTGCGTGAGAAGCCGCCTCACCCCCGGGCTATGGCGCTGATGAGTGTGCGGCCGCCGTCCTTGGTGGTGGTGACGACCTGCGGGTTGTAGGTGACCGGCTGCTGCCCGGGGCGATGTTCGGTGACCACCACGGTGTACTGGCCCGCGAACGCGCCGGGAGTGATCGCCACGCAGTGGGTGGTGCCCGCGGGGATGCTGTCGATGCCGCGCTGGATGGCGTCGGCGGCCTGTACCGCGGCGTCCGCGGTGGTGGTGGCGCGGACCTGCTCGCCGGACCGGTCCACGTAATAGGCGTGCTGGAAGGCGAAGATCACCGCGGGACCGGAATCGAAGCCGCCCACGCCATTGCCCTGGATCCGGTTGCCGACCCGCTCGGCGGGGCACTGTGCGACCGGCGCCGCCGGAGCGGTGGCCTGCGCGGGCGGGACCGGTGCCGTGGCCTGCCGGTCGGAGCCGCCGGTCCAGAACTGTAGGAAGGCCGCGAAGCCGAGCGCGGCGACGCCGAGCGTGCCGAGCACTGGTACCGCCCACCGCCGCGTCTTACGCGGCGCGGGAGAGCGGTCGATCAGTCCCGCGAATTGATCTTCGTACTCGTCGGGACCGGGCGCCTGCGTGTGCACGGGTTCGGTGGGCTGCGCCTGGTCCTGCGGCCGATCCACCCACGTGGCCCACTCGCCGCGGTACTCCTCGCCGGCCGGCGCCTGCCCGGGCACCCCGGTGCCATACGGATTTCCCCGGTCGTAGCCGGGTCGCGCGCTCATCTCCGGTCGATCCATCGCCCCGCCCTTCATCAGGTCCCCGTCAGATTAACCGCATCGCCACGACGCGGGAACGCCCTGCCGCGTTCACAATTGAGCCGTCCGCCTACCGGAGGATACCGGCGGGTCTCCCACCCGGCCTCGGGGTGGCCGGCGGACGGGTGTCACTTCAGCAGAGCCAGCCATTCATGTTCGGGATGGTGGTCGGACACGTAGGTCCGCACCACGGTGCGCTGTGCGGAGCTCAACTCAGGCCAGGTCCGTTCGAGGTCGGCACGGTCTTTCGGCCGGGCCTGTTTCACTTTGAAGATCAGCACGAACTCGGGATTCAGGTAGCGGATGCCGTCGTCCGCGATCCAGGTCACCTCGTCGAGGGGTGCGACCATGGTCCGATCGCGCCGGTTGACCCAGGCGCCCCGCTGTCCGGGATTCAGCAGGAGGTCGATCAGCCACGGAGACCGTGCGTTCGCCCGCAGCCAGACCTGGTCGGCGCTGTCGGGCAAGGCGGGGAAGCGGTCATCGACGGGGCGAATGCCGTCCGGGCCCGCGGACCAGATGTGCAAGCGGCCTCGTGCCGCGGAGCGCAGAGCGGGCAGATCGGCACGGAACATCGACGCGTCGACATCACTGTGCTCGCGCCGCGTTCCGGTCCATGCGTCGATCGCCCACCCGCCCGCGATCCACCACGGGGCGTCGATGTCGCCGAGGACCTCGCACACATCGCGCGGGGTAACGAGAGCCCATGGGCCCCAGAGGTCTTGGAACTCGGCTTCCTTCGCGTCACGCGGTGGTGGGATCGGAAACTCGCGCAAGGATGACCCTTCCCTCGGGTATGTCGCCAGACGCTACCCGGCGGAGGGCACCGCTCACCAGTGCGTGACGACCGGATCGCCGACGCCGATCGTGTGATAGACCCATTCGGCGTCGTCGCGGGAGAGGTTGATACAGCCGTGGCTGACGTTCGCATAACCCTGCTGGTCCACCGACCACGGCGCCGAGTGGATGAAAACGCCTCCCCACGTGAGCCTCTCGGCGAACTCGCCGTTGATGACGTAGCCCTCCGGCGAACTCAGCGGGATGCCGATGGTGCGGGAATCGAACACGACGGAACGGAACTTCTCCAGCACCGGCCAGGTGCCGGCCGGTGTTTCGTACCCCGGCTTGCCCATCGAGGCCGGCATCGTACGGACGACGGTGCCGCCGACGGTGACCGTGAAGGTATGCGCCGACATGTTCGCATCGCCGAAAACACCCGCGTTGGTGCGGAATTCCGTGCGCGCGCCACCGACAGAGACGAGGACGGTGGCGTCGGCGGGCAGGAACCCGCTCGGCGTCCACACGGCTTCGCGATCGTCGGTCCACGCGAATGTGCCCGGCAACGGCCGGGTCGTTCTGATGTCGATGGATTGTTCCGTCTTCGCGCGATCCGTGACAGGTGCGGCGAACCGAATGGTCACGGGATGAGCCACGCCCACCACCTGGCCGTTCGAGGGTCCGATCGCTGCCACCGGAGGCGTCGGCCGCACGATCATCGTCGCGGCCGCCGCACCCGACCCGAACGCGGCCAGTGCCACGATCACGGTCGCGAGGAACAGGTACCGAATGGCGCTCCTCATGGCGTCCACCCCTTCGAGCTGGTGTGGTAGGCAAGGAACATTTTAGGCCCCCATGATCAACTCGGCCACGGATAGAACCGGTCCATGGTCCGGTTGCGCTGGGGGATAGGCCCACCAATGACCGCATACCCCGCCGGGTGCGGTCGAAACGGCAGTGAGTCGCTCGAGTCCTGGGGCAGGGGTCCGACGAGGCGGTCAGCGTGCGAGTCCGCCTGGCAGCGGTTCCGGTTCGGCCGCGGCTCGCGTGTCGAATTCCGCTCGCGCGGCGAGGATTCGGTCCTGGTGTTCGACGGCCCACACGCCCATGGCGTGACTGATCGCACCGATGCTCGCGCCGAGTTCGGTGAGCGAATACTCCACCCGGGGCGGCACCGTGGGGTAGACCGCCCGGCGCACGAGGCCCTCCCGCTCCAAGTTGCGCAGGGTTCGG
Source organism: Nocardia gamkensis NBRC 108242 (assembly GCF_001612985.1). Lineage (GTDB taxonomy): Bacteria > Actinomycetota > Actinomycetes > Mycobacteriales > Mycobacteriaceae > Nocardia > Nocardia gamkensis. The sequence goes on from NZ_BDBM01000062.1 coordinate 43,511, forward strand.
GTGAGCATCTTCTGCGTGATGCCGTCGAGGCGGCGGCGTAGTTCGTTGAAGCGGATCGGCCCGGCATGGGAGCGCAGGACGCTCAGCACCAGCATCACCCACTTGTCGGCGAGGACGGTCAGCACTTCCCGCGCGGGGCAGTGATGCAGGTAGCTCTCGACCAGGCTGTGGGTCTCCGGCCGGTCACATGCAGTATCCATGGGGAACCTCGGTATCAAGAAGGTGCCTTCTTCCCGAAAGGTACCAGGTGGCCACAGAATCGGTACATGCTCGCAATCACGCAGTACGCGTTCGGTGGCCCGGAAGTCCTCGAGGTGGTCGAGGTGGATCGGCCGCGGCCCGGCCCGGGGGAGGTGCTGGTACGGGTCGCCGCGACCAGCGTCAACGCAGCCGATTGGAAGGTGCGCGCCGGACTGCTCGGAAAGCTCGGCGATCCACCGCTGACGCTGGGGCTCGATGTGGCGGGTGTCGTCGAGGAACTCGGTGCCGGAGTGGACAGGTTCGCGATCGGCGCGCCCGTGTACGGCATGGTGTACGGCGGAGCGAACGCGGAATACGTTGTGGCGCAGGCGCACACGCTGGCAGCGGCGCCGAGGAACATCGATCTGGTACACGCGGCGGCACTGCCGACGGCGGCGCTGACGGCCTGGCAGGCGCTGGCCGCGCTCGGTGCCGGGGAGCGCGTGCTGGTGCACGCGGCCGCGGGAGGCGTCGGGCATCTGGCGGTGCAGATCGCCAGGCATCGCGGAGCGCACGTTATCGGCACCGCGCGTGCGGTCAACCACGAGTACCTGCGCGGTCTCGGCGCCGACGAGGTGATCGACTACAGCGCGGTCGATTTCGGCGCCGCGGTGCGCGACGTCGACTTCGTGCTGGATCTGGTCGGCGGTGCGTACGGGTCCCGCTCCCTCGAGGTGCTGCGTCCCGGCGGCAGGTTGATCGACACCCAGGGTTCGGACGCGGAAGCGGACCCGCGTTACGAGCGGTTCTATGTCGAACCCTCTGCGGTATCACTGCGCGAGATCACCACGATGGTCGAGCGCGGTCACCTCCGTGCGACGATCGACCAGGTGCTGCCGCTCTCGGACGCCGCGAAGGCGCACGAACTCGGCGAATCGGGACGGGTGCGCGGCAAGATCGTACTGGTCGCCTGGAATCCGCCCGCCTGAACCGGGCGGCCCCCGCGCGATCGCGCGGCTACCGGCGGACGGCGTGCACGACGTCGGCGTGCAGGGCGTCCGCCCGCGCGGTCAGCTCCTCGATCCGCATCAGGACCGCGGCGAACCGGTCACCCTCGGCAGCGGGCAGCGATGCCACGTTGATCTCGATGTTGAGCTGCGAGGTGGTCGCGGCGGCGCGGCAGGCGTCGGCGGCCGCGCCGATATCGGTGACGACGTTCGGATTCCCGATCGGGAACAGCTCCGCGGCCAGCGACAGCGCCTCGTCGGCCTCGTCGACGACCTCGGCGGGCACCCGGGCGGCCTCGATCAGCGCGGCATTGATCGCCGCGGTGCGGGCGGCGATGTCCTCCGGGGTGTCCTTGGGCAGCTTGTAGGCGGCGCCGACAGCCGTGAACGCGGCGGCGTCGGCGGCGGCCAGCGCGAGC
>NZ_BDBM01000063.1 GCF_001612985.1 Nocardia gamkensis NBRC 108242
ACCGGCCGGGCCCGGGCGGCGGTCGCCTCGCCCGCGCTGTGCGGGGTGGAGTTGATCAGGCCGAAGACGGCGTGGGCCTGCACCCGCGCCGTCTCCTCGGGTAGCTCCGGATGCAATTCGCGCAGCACGCCCACCCAGATCTCCACGTACCGGCGCTGGGTGCGGCGGATCTCCCTGCGGGCCGGGGCGGGCACGTTGTCCAGGTCGCGATCCTGGATGCGGATCAGCTCCGGTTCGCCGAGCGCGAAGTCCAGGTGGTGATCGACCAGTCCGGCGAGCGCCAGCTCGGCGGAGTTCGTGCCCGCCACCACCGCCTTGCCGCCGTCGAGCAGGCGCTGGCTCACCCCGACCAGCAGCTCCACCAGCAGCGCCTCTTTGTTCGGGAAGTGCCGGTAGACCGCGGGACCGCTGATGCCCACGGCGGCGCCCAGGTCGTCCAGGCGCATGCCGAGGAAACCGCGATCGGCGATCAACCGCGCTCCGGCTTCCAGCAATTGCGCCCTGCGTTGCGCCTTCAGTTGCTCGCGACGGGTGGGCGCGACGGGTTCGGCACTGGTCACACGCGTTCCTCTCCACCGACCTGGACATCTCGGTTAATCAACACTAACCTGAATTCCAGTTATCGTCGACTAACTGGACGACAGGATGGCGTGATGACCGTTACCGAAGAGGCCGTCGGAAACCGGGCCGCGCACGCGGCGCTGGTCGACGACCTGCGCGCCCGGCTGGAGGCCGCGGCGCTGGGCGGGCCCGCGAAGGCGCGCGAGCGCCATATCGCGCGGGGCAAATTGCTGCCCCGGCAGCGGGTGGACCAGCTGCTGGACCCGGGAAGCCCGTTCCTCGAACTCTCCCCGCTCGCCGCGACCGGGATGTACGGCGACGACTCCCCCGGCGCCGGGATCATCACCGGGATCGGGCGGGTGTCCGGCCGGGAATGCGTGATCGTGGCCAACGACGCGACGGTCAAGGGCGGCACCTACTACCCGATGACGGTGAAGAAGCATCTGCGCGCGCAGGAGATCGCGGCGCAGAACCGCTTGCCGTGTGTGTACCTGGTCGACTCCGGCGGCGCCTACCTGCCGCACCAGGACGAAGTATTCCCTGACCGGGAGCATTTCGGCCGCATCTTCTACAACCAGGCGACCATGAGCGCCAAGGGAATCCCGCAGATCGCCGCGGTGCTCGGCTCGTGCACCGCCGGTGGCGCCTATGTGCCCGCGATGAGCGACGAGGCCGTGATCGTGCGCAACCAGGGCACCATCTTCCTCGGCGGCCCGCCACTGGTGAAGGCCGCGACCGGTGAGGTGGTCACGGCCGAGGAACTCGGCGGCGGCGAGTTGCACTCGCGCACCTCGGGTGTCACCGACCACTTGGCCGAGGACGACCAGGACGCGCTGCGCATCGTGCGCCGCATCGTGGCCACCCTCGGACCGCGCACGCCGGTCCCGTGGGACGTCCGGCCCGTCATCGCGCCCGCCGCGCCGGAATCCGAGCTCTACGACGTGGTGCCGGTGGATCTGCGCACCCCCTACGACGTGCGTGAGGTGATCCACCGCCTGGTCGACGGGACTCCGGAGGGCGAGAGCGGCTTCCACGAGTTCAAGGCCGGCTACGGCAAGACCCTGGTCACCGGGTTCGCGCACATCCACGGGCATCCGGTGGGCATCGTCGCCAACAACGGCGTGCTGTTCAGCGAATCCGCCATGAAGGGCGCGCATTTCATCGAGCTGTGCGACAAGCGCAGCATCCCGCTGTTGTTCTTGCAGAACATCACCGGCTTCATGGTCGGCCGCGACTACGAGGCGGGCGGCATCGCCAAGCACGGCGCGAAGATGGTCACCGCGGTGGCCTGCGCGCGCGTGCCGAAGCTCACCGTCGTCATCGGCGGTTCCTACGGCGCGGGCAACTATTCGATGTGCGGGCGCGCGTATTCGCCGCGGTTCCTGTGGATGTGGCCCAACGCCCGCATCTCGGTGATGGGCGGCGAACAGGCCGCGTCGGTGTTGTCGACGGTGCGCGGTGACCAGCTCGACAGCAGCGGGCAGCCGTGGTCGGCCGAGGACGAGGAGGCGTTCAAGGCCCCGATCCGGGAGCAGTACGAAAGCCAGGGCAACCCGTACTACTCGACCGCCCGGTTGTGGGACGACGGCGTCATCGATCCCGCCGACACCAGGACCGTGCTCGGGCTCGCTCTCTCGGTGTGCGCGCAAGCCCCGCTCGAACCTGTTTCCTACGGCGTATTCCGGATGTGATGGCGATGCTGAACAAATCCGTTCCCGTCGGGTTCGACACCGTGCTCGTCGCCAATCGCGGCGAGATCGCGGTGCGGGTGATCCGCACGCTGCGCGCGCTGGGCATCCGCTCGGTGGCCGTCTACAGCGACGCCGACGCCGACGCCCGCCACGTCCTCGAAGCGGACACGGCGGTGCGCCTCGGCCCGGCCCCCGCCCGGGAGAGCTACCTCGCCATCGACCGGGTGGTGGCCGCCGCCGTGCGTTCCGGCGCGCAAGCGGTTCACCCCGGCTACGGGTTCCTCTCGGAGAACGCCGCTTTCGCCGCGGCGCTGGCCGAGGCGGGCATCGTCTTCCTCGGCCCGCCCGCCCGCGCCATCGAGGTGATGGGCGACAAGATCACCGCGAAGAACACCGTGGCCGCGTTCGGCGTCCCGGTGGTGCCTGGCATCGCAACACCCGGCCTGACCGACGACGACCTGATCGCCGCGGCCGCCGAAGTCGGCTATCCGGTCCTGGTCAAGCCGTCGGCGGGCGGTGGAGGCAAAGGCATGCGCCGAGTGGAGGATCCGGCCCGGCTGCCGGAGGCGCTGCGCAGCGCCCGGCGCGAGGCGGCCGCCGCGTTCGGTGACGACACGCTGTTCCTGGAGCGTTTCGTCACCCGGCCACGGCATATCGAGGTGCAGGTGCTCGCCGACCAGTTCGGCAACGTGCTGCACCTGGGCGAGCGCGAATGCAGCTTGCAGCGCCGCCACCAGAAGGTGATCGAGGAGGCGCCCTCGCCGCTGCTGGACGCGGCCACCAGGGCCAGGATCGGCGCCGCCGCCTGCAACACCGCGCGCAGCGTGGACTACGTGGGCGCGGGCACCGTGGAGTTCATCGTCTCCGCCGACCGCCCCGACGAGTTCTTCTTCATGGAGATGAACACCCGCCTACAGGTGGAGCATCCGGTCACGGAACTGGTCACCGGCGTCGACCTGGTGGAATGCCAGGTCCGGGTGGCGGCCGGGCAGAAGCTGGCGGTGGCGCAGGACGACATCCGCATGGTCGGGCACGCGATCGAGGCCAGGGTGTACGCCGAGGATCCCGGACGCGGGTTCCTGCCGACCGGCGGCACGGTGCTCGACCTCGACGAGCCGCAGCGCCCCGGTGTCCGCGTCGATTCCGGTCTGCGGATCGGCACGCGCGTCGGCAGCGACTACGACCCGATGCTGTCGAAGGTCATCGCGCATGCCGCCGACCGGACCGCCGCGCTCGCGAAACTCGATCGGGCGCTGGCCGACACCGTGCTGCTCGGGGTGACCAGCAATATCGAGTTCCTGCGCTTCCTGCTGGCCGATCCGGACGTGGCCGAGGGACGACTGGACACCGGCCTGCTGGACCGGCGGGTGGCCGACTTCCGTCCCGCTTCCGTCGGCGACGACGAGTTCGCCGCCGCCGCTGCCCGGCATTGGCTGCGCCGCTGGCCCGCCACGCCGCGCGATCCATGGGAGATCCCGTCCGGCTGGCGAATCGGAGCCGACGCGCCCACATCGATCCGGCTCGCGGGCGGGGAGCGGGTCGAGCACGTCCATCTCTCCGGTACGCCAGGCGACGGCGCGGTTCGAGTCGGTGACAATGGTGAAACCCGGTCGCTGACAGCCGAATTCACCGGTGATCGTTGCGCGGGAGTGCTCACCCTCACGCTGGACGGCCTGCGCCGCACCTACCGGGTCGCCGAGCAGGACGGCCTGCTGTGGGTGGCCGGACCCTCCGGTATCGCGGCGCTGCGCGAGGTGGCCGAGGTCAACGTGCGCGGCGGCGACGAACACATGGGCGACGCCGAGATCCGCTCCCCCATGCCGGGTTCGGTGATCGCGGTACCGCTCGCCTCGGGCGCCGCGGTCGCCGCGGGCGATCCGGTGGTCATCGTGGAGGCGATGAAGATGGAGCACTCGCTCACCGCGCCGGTCGCCGGAACCGTAGAACTACTGGTCGAGCCGGGCGCGCAGGTGCGCCTGGACCAGGTGCTCGCGCGCGTCGTCGCGCAGGCCGAAACGAATCACGCCGAACGAGAAGGAATCCCCACATGACCGACTTCCTGTCCACCGGCACGCTGCCGGAGGAGTACCGGGATCTCGCGCTGACCGTGCGAGACTTCGCGCGGTCGGTGGTCGCTCCGGTGGCAGCCGAGCACGACGCGAACCACACCTTCCCGTACGAGGTGGTCGCGGGCATGGCCGAGATGGGCCTGTTCGGCCTGCCGTTCCCCGAGGAGTACGGCGGCATGGGCGGCGACTACTTCGCGCTGTGCCTGGCGCTGGAGGAACTCGGCAAGGTCGACCAGAGCGTCGCGATCACGCTGGAGGCGGGTGTCTCGCTCGGCGCGATGCCGATCTACCGCTTCGGCAACGACAAGCAGAAGCTGGAATGGCTGCCGCAGCTGACCAGCGGCCGCAACCTGGCCGCGTTCGGGCTCACCGAACCGGGCGCGGGCAGCGACGCGGGCGGCACCAGAACCACCGCGGTCGCCGACGGCGGCGAGTGGATCATCAACGGCAGCAAGCAGTTCATCACCAACTCCGGCACCGACATCACCAAGCTCGTCACGGTGACCGCGGTAACCGGGCAGACCGGCGGCAAGAAGGAGATCTCCACCATCCTGGTGCCCACCGACACACCCGGTTTCGTCGCCGAGCCCGCGTACAACAAGGTCGGCTGGAACGCCTCCGACACCCATCCGCTGAGCTTCACCGACGTGCGCGTGCCCGAGGAGAACCTGCTCGGCCAGCGCGGGCGCGGCTACGCGAACTTCCTGCGCATCCTCGACGAGGGGCGCATCGCCATCGCCGCGCTCTCGGTCGGGGCCGCGCAGGGTTGTGTGGACGAGAGTGTGCGCTACGCCAAGGAGCGCGAGGCGTTCGGCCAAGTGATCGGGCGCAACCAGGCCATCGCGTTCAAGATCGCCAGGATGGAAGCGCGGGCGCACGCCGCCCGGGCCGCCTATTACGACGCGGCGGCGCTGATGCTGGCGGGCAAGCCGTTCAAGAAGCAGGCGTCCATCGCGAAGCTGGTGGCCAGCGAGGCCGCCATGGACAACGCCCGCGACGCGACGCAGATCTTCGGCGGCTACGGGTTCATGAACGAATACGCGGTGGCCCGGCACTATCGCGACAGCAAGATCCTGGAAATCGGCGAAGGGACGACGGAGGTGCAGCTGATGCTGATCGGACGGGAGCTGGGCCTGTGACCCGGCGTGCGGTCGTGCAGCGCGGCCTGTGGTTCGAGGAGTTCGACACCGAGGTGATCTACGAGCACCGCCCCGGCCGCACCATCACCGAGGCGGACAACGTCCTGTTCACCACGCTGACCATGAACACCCAGGCGTTGCACCTGGACGCGGCGTTCAGCGACCGGTTGCCGCCGTTCCACCAGCGGCTGGTGAATTCGATGTTCACGCTGTCCACCTTGATCGGGCTGTCGGTGGCGCAGCTGACCCAGGGCACCATCGTGGCCAACCTCGGCTTCTCCGAGGTCGCGTTCCCCAAGCCGGTGTTCCACGGCGACACCATGTACGCCGAGACCGTTGTCACCGACAAGCGCGAGTCCAAGAGCCGTCCGGGCGAGGGCATCGTGACCTTCGCGCACACCGGGCGCAATCAGCACGGCGACGTCATCGCCACGGCCGTCCGCAAGACGCTCGTCCGCAAAGCCCCGGAGGGCTCGGCGTGAGCGGTCAGGGCCGGAGGCGGCAGCGCAGCGTGACCACACAGGCCCCCGCTCACGCCCACCGCAGACACAGCGTGAGCGGTCAGGGCCGGAGGCGGCAGCGCAGCGTGACCACGCAGGCCCCCGCTCACGCCGACAACAGACACAGCGGAAAGGACACGGTATGAGCTGGCAGATGGCGGGCCCGGCCTGGTTGTTCTGCCCGGCCGATCGCCCGGAACGCTTCGCGAAGGCGGCGGCCGCGGCGGATGTGGTGATCCTCGACCTCGAGGATGGCGTCGCGGCGCACGACAAGGCGGCGGCGCGCAAGGCGCTGGTGGACACCCCGCTGGATCCGGCGACCACGGTGGTGCGGGTCAACGCGGCGGGCACCGAGGACCACGCGCTCGACCTCGCGGCCCTCGCAGGCACCGCTTACCGGCGGCTGATGCTGCCGAAATGCGAGTCGGCCGAACAGGTCGCGGGGCTGCCCGAGCACGAGGTGATCGCGCTGATCGAGTCTCCGCTCGGCGCGCTCACAGTCGGCCATGTGATGACGGCGCACAACGCGATCGGCGTCATGTGGGGCGCGGAGGACCTGGTGGCCGGGCTCGGCGGCACCGGGAGCAGGCACGCCGACGGCAGTTACCGCGACGTCGCTCGCCACGTGCGCTCCAGCACGCTGCTGGCCGCCAAGGCCTACGGCAAGTTCGCGCTGGACTCGGTGTATCTGAACATCCGGGATCTGGACGGGCTGCGCGCGGAGGCGGAGGACGCGGTCGCGGTCGGGTTCGACGCCAAGGTCGCCATCCACCCGAGTCAGGTGGCGGTGCTGCGCGCCGCCTACGCGCCCTCGGAGGACGAGGTCACCTGGGCCCGGCGGGTGCTGGAGGAAGCGCCGAAGCACCGCGGGGTCTTCGCCCTGGAGGGCAGGATGGTCGATGGCCCCGTGTTCCGGCACGCCGAGCAGATCGTGCGGCGCGCCGACCGCGCCTGAGCACCGAGTTTCCACAGTCAGGAGGACCACGATGCAACCGCAATGGGTGCCGACCGAAGAAGACATCGCCGCCGCGAAAGTCACCGACTTCGCGCGATTCGTCGCCGAGCGCACCGGCGTGCGCACGGCCGACTATCACGCGCTGTGGCAGTGGTCGGTGCAGGATCTCGCCGGGTTCTGGCACGCGCTGTGGGACTATTTCCAGCTCGGCGACGTCGCGGGCGCGGTATTGGCGAACGCCGAGATGCCGGGGGCGCAATGGTTTCCCGGCACCCGGCTGAACTACGTGGACCAGGTGATCCGGCAGCTGCGCACCGACCGGCCCGCGATCAAGGCGGTCAGCGAGGACGCGCCGATCCGGGAGGTGTCCTGGGCCGAATTGATCGACCACACCGCCGCTTTCGCGCACACGCTGCGTTCGCTGGGTGTGCGGCCCGGTGACCGGGTGGCGGGGTATCTGCCGAACATCCCGGAGGCGGTGATCGCGTTCCTGGCCACCGCGAGCATCGGCGCGGTCTGGAGCGCCTGCGGGCAGGACTATTCCCCGAAAGCCGCGCTGGACCGGCTCGGGCAGCTCGAACCCACCGTGCTGGTCACCGCCGACGGCTACCGTTTCGGCGGCAAGGCGCACGACAAGCGCGAGGACGTCGCCGCCTTGCGCGCGGGCCTGGACAGCTTGAAGGGCACGGTCGTGGTCCCCCGGCTCGGGCTCGAGGTACCGGACGCGACCTCGTGGGACGACGCGATCACCAGCACCGAGTCGCTGCCGCCGGTGATCACCACCGAATCGGTGGATTTCGACCATCCGCTGTGGATCGTGTTCTCCTCCGGCACCACCGGCCTGCCCAAGGGAATCGTGCACGGCCACGGCGGCGTACTGCTCGAACATCTCAAAGCCGTTGCCCTGCAATCCGACATCGGCCCCGAGGACACCTTCTTCTGGTACACCAGCCCGAGCTGGATGATGTGGAACTTCCAGATCGCGGGCCTGCTGACCGGGGCCACCATCGTCACCTACGACGGCAGCCCGACCGCTCCCACCCCCGACGCGCTGTGGCGCATCGCCGCCGAGGTCGGGGCCTCCGTGCTCGGCGCCAGCCCCGGTTATGTGCTGGCGTGCATCAAAGCCGGCTCCGTACCGCGTACCGATCACGACCTGTCGGCGCTGCGCGCGGTCGGCATCACGGGTTCCTCGCTGCCCACCTCCTCGGCGCTGTGGCTGGGCGAGAACGTCGGCGAGCACGTCCAGATCTCCTCGATCAGCGGCGGCACCGACGTGGTGTCCGCGTTCATCGGCGGCGTGCGCACCGTGCCCGTGTGGCCGGGCGAGCTGTCGGCGCCCTATCTCGGCGTCGCGCTGGACGCCTACGACCCGGCGGGGCAGCCGGTGCGCGGCGAGGTGGGCGAACTGGTCGTCACCGCGCCGATGCCGTCCATGCCGGTCGCCTTCTGGCGCGACGAGGACGGAAAGCGCTACCACGACGCGTATTTCGACATGTTCCCCGGTGTGTGGCGGCACGGCGACTGGATCACCATCACCGACCACCACAGCGTGATCGTGCACGGGCGGTCGGACTCCACGCTCAACCGGCACGGCATCCGGATGGGCAGCGCCGACATCTACCAGTCCGTCGAACGGCTCCCGGAGATCGCCGAGGCACTGGTGATCGGCGCCGAGCAACCCGACGGCGGCTACTGGATGCCCCTGTTCGTGACGCTGGCCCCCGGCGCCGAACTCACCGACGAGCTGAAAGCCCGCATCAACAGCACCATCCGTACCGAGGTCTCCCCCCGCCACGTCCCGGACGAGATCATCCTCGCCCCCGGCATCCCACACACCCGCACCGGCAAGAAGCTCGAGGTGCCGATCAAGAAACTGTTCCAAGGCGCCGACCCGGCCCGCGTCGTCGAACGCAGCGCGGTGGACAACCCGGACCTGCTCGACTGGTACGGCGCCATCCGGCGCGGCGAGCAGAGCTGAGATCGCGAGTTCTGCTGGGGCGCAGTGGTTCCTATCCGCGGTAGGCGCGGCCGCCGATCGACGCGGTGAAGACCGCCGGCCGTGCGCCGCGGGCGGCGGCCAGGTTGCGCTTCTCCTGCGGGGTGAGCCGATAGCGCGCCGTGATCCGCCGTGCCACGGCGATCATGGCGACCAGCAACGGCACGGGGTCCACCGGGCGCAAAGCCAAGGCCATGACGAACTCCTTACCAGAAAGACGCACCGGTACAGTCGAATTCGGCCGAAACATGGTCGCGACGCATGCGGTTCCTCGGAGGTCCGCGCTTCCGGATGAACGCGGGCTCCGGGCAGTGACTCCGCCCGGACGGTGGCCGTCGGGCATGGACCGGCGTCCGGGTTTCTCCTAGCGTGGAAGCGACAGCCAGTCCGATACCCGCGTGGAGGTGGCATCGTGGCCGCACAGGACGTCCGAGAGCGGACCGAGCACGAGGGGTTCCCGCCCGGGCCGCCGCTGCCGCCGCTCGTGCAGAGCGTGTTGTTCCAGCGGGACCGGGCCCGCTTCCTCACCGCGATGGCGCGCCGCTACGGCGACGTCTTCGCCCTTCGGGTTCCGCCGTTCGCCGACCGCGTGGTGGTGTACTCCCGCCCCGAACACATCAAGGAGATCTTCGCGGGCGACCCGCACGATCTGCACGCGGGCGAGGGCAATCAGATCCTGGGCGCGATCATGGGTCCGCATTCGCTGCTGCTGACCGACGAGGCCGAGCACGCGCGGGCGCGCAGGTTGCTCATGCCCGCCTTCAACGGTTCCGCGCTGCGCGGCTACCGGGCACTGATCACCGAGATCGCGGCGGCGGAAGCGGGGAGCTGGGCGGCCGGGTCCACGGTGCGCATGCTGGACCGGATGAACGCGCTCACCCTCGAGGTGATCACGCGGGTGGTCTTCGGCGTCACCGACGAGCGGACCGAAGCCGAACTGAGCCCGCGACTGAACCGGATCGTCCACCTGAACCCGCTGATCTTCCTGGGCTTCAAGAACGACCGAATGCGCCGGATCGGGCCGTGGCGGAAGTTCGCCGAGAACCTGACGGCGGTGGACGCCCTGCTCTACGCGGAGATCGCCGAACGGCGGCGCGCGACCGATCTGGCCGAGCGCACCGATGTGCTGTCGCGCCTGCTCCAGGTCGGCGCGGGCGACGACGACGCGCCGCTCACCGATGCCGAGCTGCGCGACCAGCTCATCACCCTGCTGCTGGCCGGGCACGAGACCACCGCCTCGGCGCTGTCCTGGGCGCTCTACGAGCTCGCCGCCGACCCCGAGATCCAGCGGTCGGCGGCGCAGGCCGCGCGCACGGGCGACGAGAAGTACCTCGACGCGGTGCTCAAGGAGGCCATGCGGTTGCACACCATCATCTCCGGCACCAATCGAAAACTGACCAGAGACATGACGATCGGAGGACGGCGGCTCCCCGCGGGCACCGTTGTCGCCACCTCCATCGTCCTCGCACACCGGCGTACCGATGCCTACCCCGACGTCGCCGCGTTCCGTCCGGCCCGCTTCCTCGACGGCGCGGTGGCGCCGAACACCTGGCTGCCGTTCGGCGGGGGCGTGCGGCGATGCATCGGCGCGGGGTTCTCGCTATTGGAAGGCGTCACCGTGCTGCGGGAAATCCTGCTCCGCCACGCCCTTTCGCTGCCGGCGGACGGCAAGCCGGAGCGCGGCAGGGTCCGCAACATCACCACCGTGCCGGGCGGCCGGGCGCGGGTGGTGATCGGCCCGCGCGGCTGACCAAATATGTGAACAATGATTCTTTGCATGATCTGCTGTTGTACTGGCTCTATCGTAGTGTAAGTTTATCTGTGTTCGACAATCTGTCCGGCCTGGCGCGCAAGGTGCCCCTGTGCTCGGCCGATTCCGGTTGTCGACTTCCGGACGCACCGGCGCGCACATCCCGCCTTATCGCATGCCGGCGCGCACCGGAGAACAGGTACAGCTCCCGGGGGCCGCTCATCCCCGGGAGCCGTATCCCGTGACGCGGCGACCCCGGCCATACGGCCAGGTCGTTACGATGTTCCTCATGAGTGTCGACAATCGCCGTACGGCGCGGAAGGCGAGCAGCGGCGACTCGGCACCTCGGGAGATCCGGCGCAGGCCGAAGAATCGCCGTGCCCAGATCGCCGCGGCGTCGGCGGCCGCGTTCGGCGCGCTCGGCTACCACGGCGTGAGCATGGACGACATCGCCTCCGGGCTCGGCATCAGCTCCGCGGCGCTGTACCGCCACTATCCGAGCAAGTACGCGCTGTTCCGGGAGGAACTGCTGCGCGTCGGCCGGGCGATGACCGAATCGGTCGAGCTGCCCGAGGAGGCGGCGGACCGGCCCGCCGAACAGCGGCTCCAGCACGTACTCGACGCGTTGATCGCGGTCACCATCGACAATCGCCCCACCGTCACGCTGGTGCGCTGGGAGGTCAGGTACCTCGAGCCGGACGACCAGGTCACGCTCAACGACCAGCAGGCCACGGTGCTCGGCGCGCTGGGCAGCCAACTCGCCGCGCTGCGCCCCGAACTCGCCGAGCAGGACGTGCGCGTGCTGCGCACCGCCCTGCTCAGCACGATCACCAGCATCGCCGACCACCACGCCGCCCTCCCGGTGAAACCTCTTGCCCGCCTTCTGCATTCGGCCTGCTGGGCGGTCGCGCACGCGAAGCTGCCCGCCACGCGGCCGGTCGAGCCGGTCGCGGTGGTGGAGATCCCGGACTCCTTCAAACACGAACTGCTGCTGCGCAAGGCAGTCGAGCTGTTCCACGAGCGCGGCTACCCCAACGTCAGCGTCGAGGACATCGCCACGGCCGCAGGGCTTTCGGCCGCCTCGGCGGTATACCGGTTCTACCGCGGCAAGAGCGACATCCTGGCCGCCGCGTTCCGGAGGGCCGCCGAACGTGTTTCCGGCGCCGTCGGCCCCGCCGTGGCGGCGGCCACCGGCTCCGAGGACGCGCTCACGGCGCTGATCGCGCAGTATGTGGCCGGATCGTTCGCCGAACGCGCGCTCACCTTCGTGTATTACACGGAGTTCCAGCACGTTCCGGTCGAGGAGCGCACGGTGCTGCGCAATATCCAGCGCCTCAGCGTCGAGGAGTGGGCCCGGTTGCTGCGCGAGGTGCGGCCGGAACTCGCGCCGGCGGAGGCACGCCTTCTGGTGCACGCCGCCTTCGCGGTGGTGGTCGATCTGGGCCGCGCCTTCGGCGACGAGCCGCTGGCCGCCCAGGATCGGGTGCGGCTGCTGATGCAGTTGGTGCTGTTCGGGCGGCCCGCGCGCTAGCCCGGTATGTTATCGAGAATTCTCGATCAACCGGCTCCATAGTGCGACATGAAGGCCCGTTCACAGCTTCTTTGTGATCTATCATTCACTTGTTCCCCAGGTAGGGCAGCATCGGTGTACCAAACGTTGGCTTGGGCTACCATCGCGGCATGGGTGCCCAGGACCGCCACGCTGCGGACAAGGCGGCCGACGGGACACCGGCACGGGTGATCCGGCGCCGCCCACGCGACCGCCGCGCGCAGATCGCGGCCGCGTCGGCCGAGGCGTTCGGTGCGCTGGGCTACCACGGCGTCAGCATGGACGACATCGCCTCCCGGCTCGACATCAGCTCCGCGGCGCTGTACCGCCACTATCCGAGCAAGTACGCGCTGTTCCGCGAGGAAGTGCTGCGCTTGGGCACGGTCAGTCAGGAAGCGGCCCGGCTACCGGATGCCACCGGCCTGCCCCCAGCGCAACGGCTCGAACGCGTGCTCGACGCCCTGATCGACGCCGCGATCGCCAACCGGCGCAGCGCCGCGTTGTTGCGTTGGCAGCGGCGCTACCTGGAGGACGCCGACGCGGCCATCCTGGCCGATCAGCTCGCGGGGGTGAACGCGGCGCTCACCTCGCTGCTCGCGGAGACCAGGCCCGCGCTGCCCAAGGCCGACCGCTCCGTGCTCGCCGCCGCCGAGCTGAGTGTGCTCAGCAGCATCGGCGACCACCACGTGTCGATTCCGGTGCGGGCGCTCACCGCACGGCTGACCGCGGCCTGCCGCGCACTCGCCGCGTGCGAGCTGCCGCCTGCCGGTAACGCCGAAGCGGAGAGCTTCGCCGCGACCGAGATCCCGCTGACCTTCAAACACGAATTGCTGCTGATGCGCGCGGTCGAACTGTTCCACCAGCGCGGATACCCGAACGTCAGCGTGGAGGACATCGCTACCGCCGCCGGGCTGCCCGCCTCATCGGCGGTGTACCGGTTCTACCGCGGCAAGGGCGACATCCTCACGGCGGCGTTCCGCCGGGCGGCGGATCGAGTCTCGGCCGCCATCGGACCCGCCGTCGCCGCGGCCGAGACGCCGGAGCAAGCGCTCGACACACTGATCGAGTTGTATGTGGCGGGCTCGTTCGCCGAGCGCGAGCTCACCTTCGTCTACTACGCCGAGATCAGCAACGTGCCGCCGGAGGAGCGCACCGTGCTGCGCAACATCCAGCGCCTCAATGTCGAGGAGTGGGCCAAACTGCTGGTCGGGGTGCGGCCCGAGCTATCGGCCGCCGAGGCGCGCCTGCTGGTGCACGCCGCGTTCGCACTGGTCGTCGACCTGGGCGAGCGTTTCGGCTCGGCCGACCCGGCGTGCTCGCCGCGCCGCGTGATCCGCCTGATGCGGGCGATCCTCTTCGACCGGCCCGCGGTCCCCACGCCGTAGCGAACGAAACGCCCACGAGTGGCACATGGCTGCGCCATTTCGCGAGTAGCTCCCTTGGTGGTGCGCCACTCCGCGGGTGGGCCGGACGCACTGACTCCAGGGGCGGGCTCGAGGCCGTTCGCACGGGCAAGTGCAGGTGGTGAGCGGTCCTGGGCTTCAGTTGGCGGGCCCGGAGTACGGTGGGGCCGTGCCATCCACCGTGGCGATACCGACACGCCGGTAGTCAGGCGCAGATGCGAGATCGCCCCGGCCGGGGGCCCGGTGGGGTGTTTACGCCACCGGCGAACACCGCGGTGGGAATCGACCTCGCGACAGCGCTGTTGCGGCAGGAGAGCGCGCGCCCGGACCGGCGCGACGCTGGTAGAGCATTCGCGCAGTTTCCGACTTCGGAAGGAACATCCACATGAGCACAGATCTCGACGCGCAGACCGCGGCGGCGTCCGGAACCTTCGCCATCGGCGGCGATCTTCCGGTGCATCGCCTCGGGTACGGCGCGATGCAGTTGACCGGCCCCGGGGTGTGGGGCGACCCTGAGGACCCGGACGAGGCGGTGCGCGTTCTGCGCCGCGCGGTCGAACTCGGCGTCAACTTCATCGACACCGCCGACTCCTACGGCCCGTTCGTCAGCGAGAAGCTGATCCGCAAGGCCCTGCATCCTTACCCCGACGATCTGGTGATCGCCACCAAGGCCGGTCTCACGCGTCAGGGGCCCAACGAATGGCGTCCGGTCGCCCGGCCCGAATACCTGCGTCAGCAAGCCGAACTCAGCCTGCGCCACCTGGGCGTCGACCGCATCGACCTGTACCAGCTGCACCGTATCGACCCCCAGGTGCCGCTGGGCGACCAGCTCGGTGAACTCGTGGCGCTCCAGCAGGAGGGCAAGATCAGACACATCGGCCTCTCCCAGGTCACCGTCGAACAGCTGCGCCAGGCACGCGAACTCGCCACCATCGTCTCGGTGCAGAACCTGTACAACTTGGCCAACCGCGCCGACGAGGACGTGCTGAACTACGCCGAGCAGGAGAACATCGGCTTCATCCCGTGGTTCCCGATCGCCACGGGCCAACTCGCCGCCCCCGGCGGTCCGCTGGCGGCCATCTCCGCCGACCACGGCGCGTCCCCCGCCCAACTCGCCCTGGCCTGGTTGCTGCGCCGCTCCCCCGTGATGCTGCCGATCCCCGGCACCTCCAGCGTCGCGCACGTCGAGGAGAACATCGCCGCCGCGCGAATCACGCTGACAGACGCAGAATTCGAAGCACTGTCGGCAGCCGCCGAATAGACGGGAACCTACTGCCCGGCGGTCGCGACCTCCCCCGGCGACGGGTGGCCGACCGACCGCCGATAGGTCACCCGGCACGCACACGTGACGAAACTCCTCCGGCACTTCGATGGCTCGCACCGGCCACGCCGCGGCAGGCCCGCTCCGCCGAGCGTGCCCGAGCGCTGGGCCACCCGGCAACCCACCGATCCCGCCTGTCGGGTGGCGGGAAGCCGCAGCCGTGTGCCACTCACGACCGGTGGCGCTGAGGTGGGCGTGGGTCGATGTTCCCCTCCGACATCGACTCGGGTCGGAAGTGCTGGGAGAGGCGGGATGGGGGGGTGCGTCGCAGTCTTGGAGATACGAGGACGCTGGTACCGGTCGGGACTCCCTCGCCGAGTCCCGACCGGTGGGTGAACTGCGCTGCCGGGCGGATCGCGCTGGGCGGCAACGAGTTCGGTGCGCCGACGATCGGTCAGCGCGAGTATCCGTCGGCCCGGGTGTCGGGGATGACACGGCCGGAGGCGACCAGGGTGCGGAAGGCCGCCTGCTTGCGGGGGCAGGCGTCGGCGCGGCAAGGGCGGTGGCCCTGCATCACCCGGTGCGCCTGTTCGATGGTGAACGGATGCTCGGGCGGGCGGTGCGCGTCCTCGGCGCCGCCGTGCGGCAGACACGATCCGACACCGATGATGGCGGCCACCAGCAGCGTGCACGCGCCGAGCATGCTCAGCAGCGGTTCCACGGCGGGTTACTGGCCTGCGTCCTGCCGGAAACAGAACGCCGACGCCGTTAGGTACTGACGGCAGCTCGCGCCGTGACCGGCGTGGACGGCGCAGAGAAACCGTGCGCGGTCGTAGGTCAGGCCGAGCGGTTCCTGCGTGCAGTCGCGGCTTTGCACCAGCCACAATTCTCTGACGTCCGAGTGCAACACGTCCATCTTTCACCTCCACTTGGGCAGTGCACCCGGCACCGAGAAGGCGCCGCCGGATCGCGCTCGACACGGATGGATCGGGCCGTGTCGGGACCGTGCGCCGGGTTCCGGACAACGGGCGCCCTCGACAGGGTTTGGGCGGACCCCCGATGCCGGGTGCGGTTCAACAGTGCGCGTTGCGATTCGGTAGATAACAGACCCGAATGCGGTAATTGCGAGTACTTTCCGTTTGTAGCGGCCTGGAGCGAGGAAGAGAGACCTATGGTGGAGGTCGACTGGACGGGCGAAGCTGTACATGCGCTTCGCACGGCGATGAAGCGAAGCCGTTACGAATTCGCGCGTCTGGTGGGCGTCACACCGCGCACCGTGGTCCTGTGGGAGAACGGCCGGACAACCCGGATGCACGCCGCTAGCCAGCGTCTCCTCGACAGAGTCCTGTCGCAGGTCGATTCCGTCGTCGCCGAACGATTCGAGCGTGCGATCGTCACGGGCCGGGCGACCGCCCCCGACTACGAAAGCGCCGATTCGGCGCCCGAAAGGCACACCAAGCTCGGTAGGGAAATCGGGCTCGACAAGGAAGTCGAGGAAGACGACGTGAGAAGGCGAGAACTGCTGGCTTGCATCGGCGCGGGCCTGGCAGGCCAGGCGGCGGACCTGGTGGCGAGCGAACCGGAACGGATGCTGGCAACCCTCGACGCGGGGTCGATCAGCGAACGGCGACTGGCGTTCCTGGAGCAGTCGGCCGAGGTCCTCGGCACGCGGGTGGTGCAGGTGCCGCCGCACGAACTGCTGCAGACCGGGCTCGAGCAATTCCGGATGGTCCGAAGCTGTCTCGGCGAACGGCAGCCCACCCATCATCAGGTCCGGCTGGTACGCACGGCGGGCAGACTGGCGAACGTCGTCGGCGAGATCCTGTTCAACGAGGGGCATTTCGGCCAAGCCCGGATGTGGTATGCCACCGCGATCCATGCCGCGCAGGACATCGGCGACCGCTATTCGGAGGACATCGCCCTGGCCGGTCTCGCGTATTTGCCCACCTATAGCGATAAGCCGAAGGAAGTTTTGCAGTTACTCGACGGCCGATTGCAAGAAAATCCGTCCTATGGCCCGGCCGCCGCGTGGTTGTGGGGAATGGCGGCGCGCGCGCACGCCAGTCTCGGGCACGCCGACGAATTCGCCCGCTGTATCACGCGATCGGCATCGGCTTTGGAAGACGTCGGACCGGAAGACCTTTCGGTCGGTATTTTTTCTTTCCGTCCCGAGAAACTCGCCTTTTATCAGGCGATCGGATATTCCCGCCTCGGCCGCGCCGACGAGACCGCCGTGGCGGCCGCACGCGCGATGGCGCTGTACGACCCGTCGGAGACCATGGAGCCCGCCCTGGTCCGCTTCGAGCACGCCACGGCGCTGCTTGCCTCCGGCGAGATCGAGGAAGCCTGCGCGGTGGCGACCAGCGCCATCACGAACGCGCACACCTACGTCGGGCTCACCGTCACCCAGCGCGCCAAGCAGTTCGACTCGGCGCTCGGCGGCCTGCGCACCAGAGCCGTCGGTGAATGGCGCCAGCATGCGCACGCGGTGATCGACTCGGCGCAGGTCAAGGCCTGAGGCGGAGCGCACCGGTCGGCAGGGGGGATGGGGACCGGCGCGCCCCGCGCATTCAGGTGGTCAGTTCGCCTCGCTGGACATGGCCTCGATGAGCGACTTGGGGCGCATGTCCACCCAGTGCGTCTCCACATACTCCAGGCAGGACTTGCGATTGGCGGCGCCGTAGGCGATGGTCCAGCCACCGGGGACGGCGGCGAAGACCGGCCACAGGGAGTGTTCGCCCTCTTTGTTGATCAGGACGTAGAACTTGGCGTCGTCGTTCTCGAACGGATTGGTCATTTCGGGTTTCCTTCTTCCTGGTCGGGTCAGGGGGATCTAGGGGCGCTCGGTGTCCGCCAGTGCCGCTGTGAGGACGTGGCCGATCCGCGCCAGCGCGGACTCCGAGGTCATCCGCCAGTGCGAGGCGTGCACCGCGTGGTTGTGCACGGTGCCGTCCACGGCGTCGGCCCAGCTCGCGGCGCCCGCGGCGCCGGTGGGATCGTCCAGCGCGGCGGTGAAGTACAGCAGGTTGCCCTTGTACGGGCGGGGGCGGTAGCGCCGGATCAACTCCAGTGACCCGGCCCCCGCGCTCAGCACTCGGTCGAGGCGGTCGGCGCCGAACGAGGCGAACGGCTCGGGCAGTTGCGCGAGCCTGCGCGCGAGCCGGGGCAGGTCCGGTTCGGCGTCCCCGTCATCGGCCGCTTCGCCGAGCAACCCGCCGAGCAGATCGGCGACCGGCAGGGCGGTGGCCTCCTCCGCCTCGACCCGCAGCGAGCTGTCCATCATGGCCAGGACCGCGACCCGCTGGCCCTGCTCCTGCAACTGCGTCGCCACCGCGTGTGCCAGCACGCCGCCGAGCGACCAGCCGAGCAGGTGGTAGGGCCCCTCGGGCTGCACGGCGCGGATCTCCCGCACGTACCGGCGCGCCCAGTCGTCGATGGACTCCGGAAGGGCCTCGCCCGGGTTCAGCATCGGCGACTGGATGCCGTACACGTCCCGCTCCGGGTCCAGGTGCGCCGCGAGACCCGCGAAGGACCAGGCCACACCACCGGCGGGATGGATGCAGAACAGCGGCTCCCGAGCGCCGCCGGTGCGCAGCGCGAGCACGACGTCGAACGCGGCGGCCGCGTCGACCCGGCCGCGACCGCGGCGGTGCTGCTCCAGCTGGGCGATCAGACGCGCCGGCGTCGGCGCGGCGAACAGCCAGAGCACCGGGATCTGCTCGCCCAGCGCCGCGCTCAGGCGGGCGGCCAAGCGGGTGGCCAGCAGCGAGTTGCCGCCGCGCTCGAAGAAGTTGTCGTCCAGGCCGACCCGCTCGGCGGCGAGCACCTCGGCGAAGTCCGCGCACACGGCATGTTCCAGATCGGTCCCGGGCGCGCGGGATTCCCGCGCGTGCGGCTCCGGGCGCGGCAAGGCCGCGCGATCGACCTTGCCGTTCGCGGTGAGCGGCAAGGTCTCCAGTTGCCGCAGTTGCGTGGGCACCATGTAGCTCGGCAGGACATCGGCCAGCGCGGCGCGCAGCGCGCTCGGGTCGAGCCGCTCGGCGGCGGTGAAGTAACCGGCCAGAACGGCGTTCGCGCCGTCGGTGTCGTAGGCGAGGACGATCGCCGCGCCGATCTCGGGCCGCGAGCGCAGGGCGTGCTCGATCTCGGCGAGTTCGATGCGGTAGCCGCGGATCTTCACCTGGAAATCCCGCCGCTCGACGTACTCGAGGTTGCCGTCGGCGGCCCAGCGCACCATGTCGCCGGTGCGGTACAGGCGGGCGCCCGCCGGCCCGAACGGGTCGGCCACGAACCGTTCCGCGGTGAGTTCGGTTCGGCCGTGATAGCCACGGGCCAGTTGCGCGCCGCCGAGGTACAGCTCACCGGTCACCCCGGCGGGCACCGGGTGCAGCCGGTCGTCGAGCACGTAGACCCGGCTACCGGATTGGGGCGTGCCGATGGGCACCAGCGCTTGCCGGATATCGGTTTCCGCACGGAACCGCGTGACCGACACCGCGGCTTCGGTGGGGCCGTAGAGGTTGTCGATCCCGGCCGCGGTGAGCGCCTCGACCCGCCGCACCGTCGCGGCGGGCAACGCCTCGCCGATGACGAGCAACCGGCGCAGCGAACGCGGCAGCATGCGCTCGCCGGAGGCTTCGGCCAGCATCGCCAGCAGCGAGGGCACCAGGGTCAGCGTCGTCACCGACGCGCGGCGAACCAGGTCGAGCAGGCCCGCCGGGTCGCGCTGCGCGTCCTGCGGGGCGAGCACCAGCCGGGCTCCGGTTCGCAACGCCCACCAGTACTCCCACACCGACAGGTCGAAGGCGGCCGAGGTGAGCACCAGCGCCGCGTCGTCCGTGCCGAGCGCGTATTCCGACTGCATCCAGTCCAGCTGATGCGCGACCGCCACGTGCGGCACCGCCACCCCCTTCGGCACACCGGTGGAACCGGAGGTGAAGATGATGTACGCGGTGTTCGCGGGCGAGAGCGCGGCGATCCGTTCGTCGTCGCGCACCGGGTGGTCGGCCACGGTGTCGGCGACGGTCGAGATATCGAGCACCACACCGTGTTCCGATGCCGTCACGGGCAGCATCGGCTCGCGCGCCGAGGTGAGCACCAGGTGCGGTCCCGCGGCGGCGAGCACGCTCGCGGTGCGTTCCAGCGGATGCGCCGGGTCCAGCGGCACGTACGCACCGCCTGCCGTCACCACCGCGTACATCGCGACGAGCAGGTCGACGCTGCGCGGAATGGCCAGCGCCACCGGCGCCTCCGGGCCGATCCCGCGTGCGATGAGCACCCGGGCCAGGCGGTTGACCCGCGCGGCGAACTCCGCGTAGGTGAGGGTGGTGGCGTCGTCGACGATGGCGACCGCCTGTGGCGTCCTGGCCGCCTGCGCCTCGAACGCGGCGATCAGCGTCGTCGGGGCGAAGGCCTGCCCGGCTCGGTTCCAGGTCACCAGCACGCGCTCGGTCTCGGCCGGGTCGAGCAGCGCGAGATCACCGACGGGCAGCCGCGGGTCCGCGCACACCGCGTTCAGCAGCCGTTGCAGGCGGGTGGCGAACCCGGCCACCGTGGACTCGTCGAACAGGGCGGTGGCGTAGGTGAGCGAGGCCGCCATGCCCGCCGGGGTTCCGCCGGGGCCGTAGCGGTCGGTGACGACCAGGTGCAGATCGAACTGGGCGACCTCGGAGTCGAAATCGGCGGCGGTGGCGGTCAATCCGTCCAGCGAGAAATCGGCTTCCGCCTGGTTGTGGAAGGAGAAGCCGACCTGGAACAGCGGATGGCGGGCGGTGGACCGCTCCGGGTTGAGCACCTCGACCAGGCGCTCGAACGGCACGTCGGCGTGCGCGAAGGCCGCGACATCGGTGGCGCGGACGCGAGCGAGCAGGCCCGCGAAACCCTCGCCCGCGTCGACCCGGGCCCGCAGGACCAGCGTGTTGACGAACATGCCGACCACGTCGTCGAGTTCGGCCGCTCCGCGCCCGGCCACCGGCGTGCCCACCGCGATGTCCGCGGTGCCCGAGAGGCGGGCGAGCAGCACCGCGAACGCCGCGTGCAGCACCATGAACAGCGTCGCACCGGATTCGCGGCCGAGTTCGGTCAGCCGGGCGTGCACGTCCGGGGCGATCGCGAAATCGACGTGCCTGCCGCGCGTCGCGAAGACGGCGGGGCGCGGGCGATCGGCGGGCAGGTTCAGCTGCGCGGGCAGATCGGCCAGCGTCTCGGTCCAGAACCGGATCTGACGCGCCAGCAGCGAGGCGGGATCGTCCTCCGCGCCGAGCAGTTCGCGCTGCCACACGCTGAAATCGGTGTATTGCACCGGAAGCGGCGACCAGTCCGGCGCGGCTCCGCGTCTGCGTGCCGCGTAGGCGAGCATGACGTCGCGGGCCAACGGCGCCAGCGACGAGCCGTCCGCGGCGATGTGGTGCACCACGACGACGAGCACGTGCTCGGTCACCGGATCCGCAGCGGCGCCGTCGACCGGAGCGAACAGCCGGGCGCGGACGGGGACGGTGTCGGTGACGTCGAACCCGCCGCCGACGAAGTCGGCCACCGCCGCGGCGAGATCGTCGGCCGCGACGGCGATGGGCGCCAACACCGGTGTGCTGTCGGCGACCGGCAAGACGACCTGCACCGGCCCGGACGCGTGCAGCGGGTAGACCGTGCGCAGCACGTCGTGGCGGGCGACGACGTCGCCGATCGCGGCGTTCAGCGCCGCCACATCCAGCTCGCCGGTCAGGCGCACCGCCAGCGGGATGTTGTAGGCGGTGGACTGCCGATCCAGGCGGTTGAGGAACCACATGCGCTGCTGCGCGAGCGAAAGGGGCACCGGGCCGGTCAGCGCGCGCCGGGTGAGCGCGGGGCGGGGAGCCGCACCGGAGGCGATCTCGAGCGCGCGGGCCAGCGCGGCGACCGTCGGGTGCTCGAACACCGCGCGGACGCCGACGGCGACCGCCAGCCGGTCCCCGAGTCGCGCGGCCAGCTGGGTCGCGGTCAGCGAGTTGCCGCCGCGAGCGAAGAAGTCGTCGTCCGCGCCGACGCGCTCGAGTCCGAGGACCTCCGCGACCGTTCGCGCCACCGCTCGCTCGACCTCGGTGCCGGGCGCGCGGAACGGCGCCGCGCGAAGCTCGGGCCGCGGCAGCGCGGTTCGATCCACCTTGCCGACCGGAGTCAAAGGCAGTTCGTCCAGTACCAGCAGGCTGCTCGGCACCATGTACCCGGCGAGCGAGCGAGCGGCGTGCACCAGCAGATCGGCGACGACGATCGTATGGCCGGGGGCGGCGACGACGTAGGAGACGAGCGACACCGCGCCCGAGGCGTCGGTGTGGCCCACGGTGACGGCCGTGCGCACCGTCTCGTGTGCCGCGAGCACGGCGTCGATCTCACCGAGTTCGATGCGCAGGCCGCGCACCTTCACCTGCTGATCCGAACGCCCGACATAGCGCAGTGCGCCCGACCGGGTCCAGCGCACCAGGTCACCGGTCCGGTACAGCCGTCCGCCGGCGGGGCCGTAGGGGTCGGCGACGAACCGGGACGCCGAAAGCCCGGGCCGCGCATGATATCCCCGGGCCAGGCCGGGTCCGCGCAGGTACAGCTCGCCGGTGACGCCGACCGCCACGGGCCGCAGCCTGCGGTCCAGCACCAGCGCGGACATGCCGTGGATCGGCGTGCCCAGATCGAGGGGATCGCCGGGCCGCAACGCCGCGCTGATCGTCGCGATGACGGTGGTCTCGGTGGGGCCGTAGGTGTTGTGGAACGACCGGCCGGGCGCCCAGTGCCGCACCGTGTCCGGGCCGTAGGCCTCGCCTCCGACGGTGAGTTGCCGCAGGCAGCTCAGCTCGGCCGGGTCGAGCGTCGGCAGGACCGCCGGGGTGAGGAACGCGTGCGTCACCCGCCGGTCGCGGATGAGCGCGGTGAGTTCCGCGCCGCCGTAGACGCCCGGGGGCGCGATCACCAGCGCGGCTCCGGCGGACAGGGCCAGCAGCAGTTCGAGCATGGATGCGTCGAAGCTGGGCGAGGCCACGTGCAGGACGCGCGCGGCGGCGGTGACCGTGTACCGGTCCCGCTGCGCGAGGGCGACTCCGGCGAGGCCGCCGTGCGTGGCGACCACGCCCTTGGGGGTGCCGGTGGAGCCGGAGGTGTAGATCATCCAGGCCGGGTTCTCCACCCGCACGGGGCGGATCAGCTCGGCGGCATCGATCGGTGCTCCGCTGTTGCGGCGCATCCGCGCCGCCGTGGACGGCGCGTCCAGCACCAGCCAGTCGACGGCACCGGGCAGTGCCGCGCGGCAGGTGGCGATCGTCAGGCCCAGCGCCGCACCGGAATCGGTGAGCATGTGCGCGATCCGCTCGGCCGGATAGGTGGGGTCGACCGGGACGAACACCGCGCCGGTCTTGGCCACCGCCCACACCGCGAGCACGGAGCTGATCGAGCGCGGCACCGCTACGGCCACCACGTCCTCGGCGCCGATTCCGTGTCCGATGAGCATGCGCGCCAATCGCGACGACTGCTCGTCCAGCGTCCGGTAGGTCAGCTGCCGGTCGCTCGCGACCAGCGCGACCGCGTCCGGGTCGAACGCGACCGCGACGGCCATGAGTTCGGCCAGCGTGTGCGGTGGCACCGGCGCGTCGCCCCGGCGGCCGAGCAGGTCGGCGCGCTCGGCGGGCGCCAGCAGGTCGACCGTGCCGATCGGCGCGTCCGGTCGCGCCGTGAGCGCGCCGAGCAGCCTGCCGAAGCGGCGCAGCACGGCGCGGGCGGTGGCGCCGTCGAACAGGTCGGTGGCGTAGTCCAGTTCGACCGCGAGATGACCGTCGGCGTCCGGCTCGGCGGACACGGTGAACTGCCAGTCGAATCGGGCCACCGGCTCGTCGAATTCGACGGCGGTCAGCTCGAGGCCCGGCACGGTGAAGGGGCCGGTTCCGGCGTTCAGGTAGCTCAGCGCCACGGTGAACAGCGGATGCCGGGCCTGGGAGCGCTCGACGCCGAGTTCGTCGACCACCCGGTCGAACGGCACGCCCGCGTGCTCGAAGGCGGCGAGATCGACGGCTCTGGTCCGGGCGAGCAGGTCGGTGAAGGAGCGGTCCTGGTCCGGGCGGACGCGCAGCACCACGGTGTTGACGAACATGCCGACCAGGTCGTCCAGGGCCGCCGCGCCGCGGCCTGCCACCGGAGTGCCGATCGGGATGTCGTCGGAGCCCGACAGGCGAGCCAGCAGGACGGCGAGCGCGGCGTGGACCACCATGAACGGCGTCGCGTCGTGTCGCGCGCCCAGTTCGGCGACGCGCGCGGCGACGCCGCCGCCGATTCTGGCCCGCACGTTCGCGCCGCGCCCGGTCGCGACGGCCGGACGTGGACGGTCGGCGGGCAACTCGAGTTCGTCGGGCAGGTCGCGCAAGGTCTCGGACCAATACGGAAGCTGTTGCGCGACGGTGTTTTCCAGCTCGGAGTCCTGCCAGAGAGCGTAATCGGGGTACTGGGCGGCGAGAGCGGGCCAGACCGGGCGGGAGCCGAGGACGCGGGAGAGATAGGCCGTCAGCAGGTCGCGCAGCAGCGGGCTCATCGAGTAGCCGTCGGCCGCGATGTGGTGCACCACGGCGACCAGTACGTGACTGGTGGCGTGCTCGCGCAGCAGTGTGGCACGCACCGGGACCTCGGCGGTGACATCGAAACCGGCGGCGCGGATTTCGGCGATCCGGTCCTCGACGGCACGGCCGTCCGGCGCTTCGACCGTCAATCGCACGGCGGCGCTGTCCGGCGGCAGGATCACCTGGTGAGCCGCACCGGTCGCGTCCGCCGGGTACAGCGTGCGCAAGCTCTCGTGCCGCGCCACGACGTCGGCGAACGCGGCCACCAGGGCGTCGACGTTCAGTTCGCCCTCGATGCGCAGCGCGACGGGGATGTTGTGGGCGGGCGAAGCCGGATCGAGCCGGTTGAGGAACCACATGCCGCGCTGGACGGGCGCGAGCGGAATCCGTTCCGGCCGTGGCCCGGCCACCAGCGGCACCACCCGCTCGGTCGCGGCGGCGTCCGCGGTGAGCAGTTCGGCCAGCGCGCCCACGGTCGGCGCCTCGAACAGCAGCCGCACCGGGACGCGGCGACCGAGCCGGTCGCCGATCCGGGCCAGTACCCGGGTGGCGCTGAGCGAGTTGCCGCCCAAGGCGAAGAAGTGGTCGTCGAGGCCGATCGGGCCGGAGCCCAGCACCGATTCGACGGCGTCGGCCACCACGCGTTCGGCGGGCGTCACCGGGGCGCGGTAGGCGACGCGGTCGAACACCGGTTCCGGCAGCGCCTTACGGTCCAGCTTGCCGGAGGCGTTGAGCGGGAAGGCGTCCAGCGTGACCAGCGCCGAGGGGAGCATGTACGACGGCAGCGCGGCCGCGGCGGCGCGCAGCACCTCGGCATCCGACAGCACCGCGCCCGGGTCGGCGGTGAGGTAGCCGACCAGGTGGTCGTCGCCGGTGACGGTGGTGACCACCCGGGCCGCCGCCTGCGCCACCCCCGGCGCGGCCGCGAGGGCGGCCTCGATCTCGCCGAGTTCTACGCGCTGGCCGCGGAACTTCACCTGGAAGTCGGTGCGGCCCAGATACACCAGTTCGGCGGTGTCGCCGCCGGCGTCCCAGCGCACCAGGTCGCC
Organism: Nocardia gamkensis NBRC 108242; assembly: GCF_001612985.1. Classification (GTDB taxonomy): domain Bacteria; phylum Actinomycetota; class Actinomycetes; order Mycobacteriales; family Mycobacteriaceae; genus Nocardia; species Nocardia gamkensis. The sequence goes on from NZ_BDBM01000063.1 coordinate 25,490, forward strand.
GGTGCGGTACATCCGCTGCCCCGGTGCGCCGAACGGGTTGGCCACGAAGCGGTCCGCGGTGAGATCCGGCCTGCCGTGGTAGCCGCGCGCGAGCTGGACGCCCGCGAGATACAGCTCGCCCGCGACGCCGGGCAGCGTCGGGCGCAGCCGCGAATCCAGCACGTAGACCCGGCTGTTCCATTCCGGGTTGCCGATCGGCAGGACGGTGCGGACGCTCTCACCCGTCACGTCGCGGTGGGTGATGCTCACCGCCGCTTCGGTCGGGCCGTACAGGTTGTGCACCCGTGCGGCGCTCACCGCGCCGAACGCCCGCACGGTCTCGGCGGGCAGCGCCTCGCCGATGACGAACACCGTGTGCAGCGACTCGAGTGCGCCGCTGTGTCCGGCGGCCGCGACGTGCCCGGCGAAGACGCTGAGCATCGACGGCACGAAATCGGTGATGGTGACTCGTCGTTCGGCGATCACCTGGGTGAGGTAGCCCGGGTCGCGGTGGCCGTCCGGTGCAGCCAGCACCAGTGTGGCACCGACGCGCAGGGGCAGGAAATAGCCCCACAGCGACACGTCGAACGTGGTCGCGGTCTTTTGCAGGTACACGTCGTCGGCGGTGAGGCCGTATCGCGATTGCATCCAGGTCATCTGGTTGACGATCGCCGCGTGTGACACGCTGACGCCCTTGGGTTTTCCGGTGGATCCGCTGGTGAAGATCACATAGGCCGGGCTGCCGGGGTGGATCGGCGCGGAACGTTCGTCCGCCGCGATGGGGTCGTCGGAGTAGCCGTCCAGCGCGATGGCGTCGACCAGGACGGTGGCGACGGACGCGCCCGCGTCGATCCGATCGGCCGTCGTGGTGAGCACGGCCACGGGCCGCGCGGTCTCGAGGATGTGCGCGATGCGCCGCGCGGGGTGGTCGGGGTCGATCGGCACGTACGCGCCGCCCGCTTTGAGCACGGCGTACATCGCGATCACCAGCTCCGGTGAGCGCCGGATCGCCAGCGCCACCAGCGATTCGGGGCCGACGCCCGCCGCGATCAGGTGGCGGGCCAGCCGGTTGGCGCGCCGGTCCAGATCGCCGTAGGTCACGGTGGACGCCGGCGTCGCGCTGTCGGGCACGAACACCAGCGCCGGGTCATCGGGCGTCGCGGCGGCCTGCGCCTCGAATTCGTCGAGCAGCAGTTCGTCGGCCAGGGCGGTGTGCGCGGAGTCGTTCCACTCGGTGACCACGCGGTGCAGTTCGCCCGTGCCGAACAGATCGATGTCGCCGACCACCTGTTCCGGGTCGGCGGTGACCGCGGCGAGCAGGCGGGCGAAGCGCGCGCCGAAGGTCTCGACGGTGGCGGCGTCGAACAGATCGGTGGCGTAGGTGAAGCGCAGCGCGTCGCCGGTGACGGTGAGCTGGAGGTCGAACGGCGTTGTCTCGTAGTCGAATTCGTGCTCGGACACGGTGACGCCCGCCATGTCCAGGGTGACCGGCGCGAGGTTCTGGAAAAACAGCGCGATCTGGAACAGCGGGTGCCGGGCCTGCGAGCGCGGCGGGTCGAGCGCCTCGACCAGGCGCTCGAACGGCACATCGGCGTGGGCGAAGGCGTCCAGGTCGTGCTCGCGCACCCGGCGCAGCACGGCGGCGAAGGTGTCCGAGCCGGGGACCCGCGCGCGCAACACCACGGTGCTGACGAACATGCCGACCAGATCGTCCAGCGCCGCGTCACCGCGGCCCGCGACGGGCGCGCCGATCGCGATGTCGTCCGTGCCGGACAGCCTGGCCAGCAGGGTGGCCAGCGCGGCGTGCACGACCATGAACGGTGTGGCCTCGTAGCGCGCGGCCACGGCGGCGATGCCGTCGCCCACCTCGCCGGGCAGCGTCGTGGTCGTGCTCGCCGCGGCGTGCGAGGCGATCGGGGGGCGCGGGCGGTCGGCGGGCAGGTCGAGCTGAGCGGGCAGCGCGCGCAGCGTCTCGCGCCAGTACGCCAGCTGCCGCGCGGCCACCGAGCGCGGGTCGTCCTCGGCGCCGAGCACTTCGCGCTGCCAGAGCGCGTAGTCGGCGTATTGCAGGTCGAGTTCGGTCCAGACCGGGGCGGTGCGCGTCGCGCGGGCCGCGTAGGCGGCGGCCAGATCGCGGGCCAGCGGCCCCATCGAGAAGCCGTCGGCCGCGATGTGGTGCACCACCAGGGCCAGCAGGTGATCGCGATCGGACCGGGTGACCAAGCCGATGCGCAGCGGCACCTCGGCGGCGAGGTCGAAGGGGGCGGCGACGAACTGCCGCAGCGCGCCCGCCGCCTCCAGCACCTGGATCGCCGGAACGTGGGTGGCGTCGAGAATGCGCTGGTAGCCGATGCCGTCGTGGTCGGGGTACACGGTGCGCAGGGTTTCGTGCCTGCCGACCAGGTCGCCGACAGCGGCGGCGAGGGTGTCCGGGTCCAGATAGCCCGTGAGGCGGACCACCACGGCGATGTTGTGCACGGTCTCGGCGGGATCGAAGCGGTTGAGGAACCACATGCGCTGCTGCGCGGGCGAGAGCGGTACGCGTTCCGGACGCGGCCGCGGCGCGAGCGCGGGCTCGGCGCCCGTGCCCGCCAGCCGTTCGGCCCGCGCGGCCAGCGCGGTCACGGTCGGCGCCTCGAACAGCAGGCGCACCGGGATCTCGGCGTCCAGTTCGGCGCCCAGCCGAGCGGCGACCCGGGTGGCGATCAGCGAGTTGCCGCCGAGAGCGAAGAAGTCGTCGTCCGCGCCGACGCGCTCGACGCCGAGCAGCGCCGCGACGATCCGCGCGACGGTCGCCTCGACGCGGGTGGCCGGAGCCCGGTAGCCCGCGGTCGCGAACTCCGGCGCGGGCAGTGCGGCCCGGTCCAGCTTGCCCGAAGCGTTGACCGGGAACCGCTCGACGACGACGAACGCCGTGGGCACCGCATACGCGGGCAGTTCGGCGCTCAGCGCGGCACGCACCTGCTCGGTGTCGATCGTGTGGCTGCCCGAGGCGACCAGGTAGGCGACCAGCTGATCACCCGACCGCTCGTCCGAACGGACCAGCACCACCGCCTGCGCGACCGCGTCCACCGCCAGCAGCGCCGATTCGACCTCGCCCGGCTCGATGCGCAGACCGCGCAGCTTCACCTGGAAGTCCGTCCGACCCAGGTACTCCAGTTCACCGTCCGGCCGCCAGGCCACGAGGTCGCCCGTGCGATACATCCGCGCTCCGGCGGGCCCGAACGGACCGGCCACGAACCGATCGGCGGTCAGTTCGGGGCGCGCCACATAACCTTGCGCCAGCTGCGCGCCTGCCAGGTACAGTTCCCCCGGCACGCCGACGGGCACCGGCCGCAGCCGGGCGTCCAGCACCAGCAAGCGGGTGTTGGCCACCGGCCTACCGATCGGCACGGACACCAGGTCCTCGTCGGTCACCTCGTGATAGGTGACGTCGACAGCGGCCTCGGTAGGGCCGTACAGGTTGTGCACCCGCGCTCCGATCAGCTCTCGCGCCCGCTGCGCGGTAACCGCGGGCAATGCCTCGCCCGATGCGAAGACGCTGCGCAGCGTAATGCACTCACCCGTGCGTGGCTCCGCCAGGAAAACCCCCAGCATGGAGGGCACGAAGTGCACCGTCGTGACGCGCTGCTCGACGATCACGCGAGCCAGATAGGCCGGGTCGCGATGACCATCTGGACGAGTGACCACCAGCCGGGCGCCGAAAGCCAAGGGCCAGAAAAACTCCCAGACGGAAACATCGAAGGTGGCGGGGGTCTTTTGCAGCACCACGTCGTCGGCGGCCAGCGGATAGGCCGACTGCATCCATGTGAGGCGATTCACGATCGCCGCGTGGGTGACCGCGACGCCCTTCGGGCGTCCGGTCGATCCCGAGGTGAAAATCACATAAGCGGTGTGCCCGGGCGCGGGTGAGCCGAGCCGGTCGAGAGCGGTCAGCGCAGCGGTGGAGTAGCCGGTCAGGTCGAGCCGGTCGATCCGGACCTGTCGTGCCGCGCCCGCGTCCAGATCGAGGCCAGAGGTGAGCACGCACACCGGTCGTGCGGTCGACAGCACGTATTCCAGCCGCTCGGCCGGATGGTCGGGGTCGAGCGGGACGTACGCGCCGCCCGCGAGGGTGACCGCGTAGATGCCGAGCACCAGGTCCAGCGACCGGCGCATGCCGAGCGCGACCGGGGTGCCGGGGCCGACGCCCTGCCCGGCCAGCCAGCGCGCCAGCTGTCGCGCCCGTCCGGCGAACTCGGAGTACGTGAGCGTCGCGTAGCTACTCATGTGGGGGTGGTGGTCGGGCGACGAGTGGGCCATGATGTGCCCCTCGACCGTGACCGCGGGCGCGTCCGGGGTCTCGGCCACCTGCGCCTCGAACAGCGAGACCAGCGTGGCCGCCGGGTCGACGGCGGCCGCGGTGTCGTTCCATCGGTCGAGCACCAGCGCCCGCTCGGCGTCGGCCAGGAGTTCGAGGTCGCCGACCCGCACCGAAGGATCGGCCACCGCGGCCCGCAGCACCCGCGCGAAGCGAGCCCCGAACGTCTCGACGGTGGCCCGGTCGAACAGGTCCGTGGCGTAGCGCAGCACACCGCGCAGCGCGTAACCGGTCTCCGCGCGGTGCTCGGTCAATTCCACGGCCAGGTCGAACTGGGCGACGCGATTGTCCAGCGGATAGGCCGACACGGTGAGACCGGGCAGGCGCAGCACGGTGTCGTCGTGCTGCTCGAAGGTGAGCAGCGTCTGCACGATCGGCGAATGCGCCTGCGAGCGGACCGGGTTCAGCTCCTCGACCAGGCGTTCGAAGGGAAGGTCGGCGTGGGCGAAGGCCCGCACATCGGCCTCGCGCACGCGAGCGAGCAGTTCGGCGAAGGACGCGTCCGCCGCGATCGGCGTGCGCAGCACGAGGGTGTTGACGAACATGCCGACCAGGTCGTCCAGCGCTTGTTCGCCGCGTCCCGCGACCGGGGTGCCGATGGCGACGTCGTCCACTCCGGCCAGCCGCGCGAGCAGCGCGGCGTAGGCGGCGTGCAGCACCATGAACATCGAGACCCCGCGCCGGCGAGCGAGTTCGGCGATCGAGCCGGTGAGGTCGGCGGGGATCGCGAATTCGACGGTGGCGCCGCGCCCGGAGGCCACCGCCGGGCGGGGGCGGTCGGCGGGCAGCTCCAGCACCGGCGGGAGTCCGTCGAGTTCGGCCCGCCAGTAGGCGATCTGGGTCGACAGCGCCGAGTCCGGATCGTCCGCGGACCCCAGCGCGGCGCGCTGCCAGAGGGTGAAGTCGGCGTATTGCACGGGCAGCGGACGCCACGACGGCGTCTCCCCGGCTGCGCGCGCGGTGTAGGCCGTCATGAGGTCGCGGGCCAGCGGGGCGGTGGAGACGCCGTCGGCGGCGATGTGGTGGACCACGACGGCGAGCAGGTGATCGTCCGGCGCGACGCGGAACAGGCTCGCCCGCACCGGGATACGTGTGCACAGGTCGAAACTCGCGGCGGCTACCGCGAGTACCGCGCCACGCAGGTCCGGCTCGGTCACCTCGATCGGGTGCAGCGGCAGCTCGGGCACATCCGCGCCGCTGAGCACCACTTGGGTCGGGCCGTCGGCATCCGCGGGGAAGACGGTGCGCAGCGATTCGTGCCGATCGATCACGTCGCGCACGGCAGACCGCAACGCCGCCTCGTCCAGCGCACCGGTGAGCCGGATGGTGATCGGGATGTGGTACACCGCCGAATCCGGATCGAGCCGGTGCAGCAGCCACATGCGGGTCTGCGCCAGCGACAACGGGATTCGAGCGGGACGCTCGGCCGGGGCGAGCGCGGGCCTTGCGGTATCCGGGCGCTCCGACCGGGCGACCCGCGACGCCAGCCCCGCCACGCTCGGCGTCTCGAACACCTCGCGCACGGTCAGCGCGCACCCGAAGGCGGCGTTGACCCTGGCGACCAGCCGCATGGCCAGCAGCGAATTGCCGCCGCGGGCGAAGAAGTCGTCGTCCGCGCCGATCCGCGCCGCACCGGTCAGGTCGGCGACCAGCGTGGCGAGCACCGCCTCGGTCCCCTCGCGCGGCGCGCGGAACTCCCCTGCGGTGGAGGTGAGTTCGACGGCGGGCAGCGCCGACCGGTCGAGCTTGCCCACGGTGGTCAACGGCATCTCGTCGAGCACGACGACATGCGTGGGCACCATGTACGCGGGCAGCTGGGCGCGCGCCTCGTCGAGCACCGTCTCCGGCGCCACGTCCGCCCCGGTGACGTAACCGACCAGGCATTCCTGTCCCGCGCTGTCGCGGGCCACGCGCACCGCCGCGTTCGTCACGCCGGTCGCGGCGGCGAGAACCGCCTCGATCTCGCCCAGCTCGATCCGCTGGCCGCGCAACTTGACCTGGAAGTCGTTGCGGCCCAGATACACCAGATCGCCCTCGCGGTTCCAGCGCGCCAGGTCACCGGTCCGGTACATCGTGCGGCCGGGCACCCCGAACGGGTCGGCGACGAATCGTTCGGCGGTCGGCCCCGGGCGGGCGTGATACCCGCGCGCAAGTTGGTCACCCGCGAGATACAGCTCTCCGGTGACGCCGATCGGCACCGGGCGCAACCGGGCGTCCAGCACGTAGGCCCTGGTGTTCCAGCACGGGCGGCCGATGGCCACGTCCCGGCCTGCTCCCGCGTCGGCGTCGGTGAACTCGTGGTAGATCGCCGAGATCGCCGCCTCGGTGGGGCCGTAGGCGTTGTGCACCGCGCCGTCGAAGCTGCCGCGCAGCGCGGCGAGCAGGTCCGGGGTGAGCGCTTCGCCGCCGCAGTGCAGGTGCCGGAACGACCGCAGCGCGTCGCCCATGCCCTCGCCGAGCAGCGCGGCCAGCACCGAGGGCACGTACTCGGCGATGGTGATGCGGTGTTCGCGCAACAGGTCCGCGAAGTAGGTCAGGTCCAGGTGCCCGCCGGGGCGGGCGATCACCAGCGGCGCGCCGACGGCGATCGGCAGGAAGCATTCCCACACCGACACGTCGAAGGTCAGCGGCGCGCGTTGCAGGATGCGGTCGGACGCGGTGACCCGGTAGCGGAATTCCAGCCACCGCAGCTGGTTCATGATCGCGCGGTGCGTGACGGCCACGCCCTTCGGCCGCCCGGTGGAGCCTGAGGTGAACAGCACGTAGGCGGTGTTGTCCGGCCGCAGCGCGGCGACGCGCTCCGCATCGGCGACCGTGCCGTCGGCGACGCCGTCGAGGTCGAGATCGGCGAGATCGAGGACGGCCACACCGTCCAGCGCGGGCAGCGTCGCGCCGCCCGCGATCAGCACCAGCCGCGGCGCGGCGCTTCCCACGATCCGCGCCAGGCGTTCGGCCGGGTGCGCCGGATCGATCGGCAGGTACGCCGCGCCCGCGCGCACGATCGCGTACATCGCCACGAGCATGTCGATCGAGCGTGCGGCGGCCAGGCCGACGATGTCCTCCGGGCCCACACCCGCCTCGATCAGCCTGCGGGCCAGCCGGTTCACCCGGGAGGCGAACTCGGCGTAGGTCACCGCCGCGTCCTCGAAGCACACGCCGACGCGCTCGGGCGTGGCGGCGACGCGGGCGGTGAGCAGGTCGTCCAGCGTCTCGGCGGGCAGCGCGTGCGCGGTGGCGTTGCGGTCCGACAGCAGCATGCCGCGTTCGGCCGGCGACATCAGTTCGACCGCGCCGACCGGGATGCGGGCGTCGCGCGCCATCGCGCACAGCACGCGTTCGAACGCGGCGAGGAATCCGGCGACGGTCGGTTCGTCGAACAGGTCGAGCGCGTAGTGCAGGTGCACGTCGATACCGTCCGGCGCGCCGTCGGCGGTGTAGCGGTCGGTCAAGGTCCAATCCAGGTCGAGCTGGATCGGCGCCGCGCCCACCTCGAGCGCGGCGATGGCCAGCCGGTGCAGCCGGAACTCCGGCGCCGCCTGGTTCTGCAGGGTCAGCGCGACCTGGTACAGCGGGGCGTGCGCCTGCGAGCGAACGGGGTTCAGCACCTCGACCAACTGCTCGAACGGCACCGCCGCGTGGTCGAAGGCGGCCAGGTCGGCCGCGCGCACGGACGCCAGCAGTTCGCCCAGGGTCGCGTCCGGGCGGACCTCGGTGCGCAGCACCAGCGTGTTGACGAACATGCCGACCAGCTCGTCCAGCGCTTCCTCGCCGCGCCCCGCGACCGGCGCGCCGATCACCACGTCCGCGCCCGCGCCGTAGCGGCTCAGCAGCACGGCCAGCGCGGTGTGCAGCACCATGAACGGCGTCACCCGGTGCGCGGCGGCCAGGTCGTGGATCCGCTCGTGCAGAGCGGCGTCCAGCCGGCCGGTCAGCGCGCCGCCCCGGTTGGTGGCCACCGCCGGACGCGGCCGGTCGGACGGGAGCGTCAGCACCTCGGCCAGCCCGGCCAGCCGATCGGTCCAGTAGGCCAACTGGCGCGACAGCACCGAGGCCGGGTCGTCGGCCGAGCCGAGCGCGGCACGCTGCCAGATCGCGAAGTCGGCGTACTGCACCGGCAGGGAACTCGGCGCGGGCGCCATGCCCGCGCACCGTGCGACGTAAGCGTTGGCCAGGTCCCTGGTCAGTGGCGCGAAAGACCAACCGTCCGCGGCGATGTGATGGACGACGAACAGCAGGATGTGAACCTGCTCCGCGCCCGGCCGGTCGTCCTCGACGCGCAGCAGACGGACGCGCAGCGGCACCTCGGCGGTGACGTCGAACCCGGTGCGCGCGGCGGCGGTGACGAGTTCGGGCACCTGCTGCGCGGGAACCGGCCGTGTGACCAGTTCGACCAGTCTCGTCCCGGCGGGAAGCACCAATTGGGTCGCGCCGTCGTCGTGTTCGGGATAGATCGTGCGCAGCGTCTCGTGCCGGGCGATCACGTCGGCGATCGCCGCCTCCAACGCGGGCACGTTCAGCGCCCCGGAGAGGCGCAGCGCGAACGGGATGTTGTACGCGCCGCTGGTGGTGTCGAACCGGTTCAGGAACCACATGCGCTGCTGGGCGATCGACAACGGGATCGGGCCGCCGCGCTCCTGCGGCGTGAGCGGCGGCAGCGCGACCGCGGTGGTCTCGACGGGGCCGTCGATGGTGATCCGCCGCGCCAGCGCCCGCACCGTGGGCGCGTCGAAGATCGTGCGCACCGCCACCTCGGCGCCGGTGGCCTTGCCCAGCCGCGCGGCCAGCTGGGTGGCGCTGAGGGAGTTGCCGCCGAGTGCGAAGAAGTCGTCCTCTGCGCCCACCTCGGTCACCCCGAGCAGGGCTTCGAAGGTCTCGGCGACAAGCGTTTCCGCCGCGCCCGCCGGGGGCAGGAAGGCCGCGGGCGCGAGCACGGGCGCGGGCAGCGCGGATCGGTCCAGCTTCCCGGAAGCGTTCACCGGCAACCGGTCCAGCACCACGAACGCCTGCGGCACCATATAGCCGGGAAGCCGCTGGGCCACCGCGTCGCGCACCGTCGCGATCTCGACCGGTGCGTCCGTCGCGAGGTAAGCGACCAGTTGCTCGCCCGTGCCGCGATCGTCGCGTACCGCAGCGGCGGCCTGGGTCACGGCGGGCGTCGCGAGCAGCGCCGACTCGATCTCGCCGAGTTCGATGCGCAGGCCGCGGAGCTTGACCTGGGAATCGGTGCGGCCGAGGAATTCCAGCTCGCCCGCGCGGGTCCACCGCACCAGATCGCCGGTGCGGTACATCCGTTCGCCGGGCGGACCGAACGGGTCGGCGACGAACCGGTCACCGGTGCGGCCGGGACGGCCCAGATAGCCGCGCGCCAGCTGGACACCCGCGAGATACAGTTCGCCGGGCACGCCCTCCGGCACCGGCCGCAGCCGGGCGTCGAGAACATACGTCCGGGTGTTCCAGATCGGCTTGCCCATCGGCACGGACTCGAAGTCGGTGTCGCACACCGCGTGGAAGGTCACCTCCACCGCGGCCTCGGTGGGCCCGTAGCCGTTGTGCACCCGGGCACCGGTGAGTTCGCGCATCCGGTGGGCGACACCGACCGGCAGCGCCTCACCGGAGCAGAACACCTCGCGCAGCGAAGGCGCGTCGAACTCGCCCGCCACGAAGACGGCCAGCATGGACGGCACGAAGTGCGCCGCGGTGACGCCCTCGGCACGGATGAGGCGCGCCAGGTACGCCGGGTCGCGATGCCCGTCCGGCCGCGCCAGCACCATGCGCGCGCCGACCTGCAACGGCCAGAAGAACTCCGGCACCGACACGTCGAAGGTGGCGGGCGTCTTCTGCAACAGGACATCCCCCGGCCCGAGCGCGACGTACGCCGACTGCATCCAGCGCAGCCGGTTGACGATGCCGCGATGGCTCATGGCCACGCCCTTCGGCGTTCCGGTCGAGCCGGAGGTGAACAGTACGTAGGCGGTGTTGTCCGGGCGCAGCGCGGCGCGCCGGTCGGCGTCGGTGAGCGGGGTGTCCGGGTAGCCCGACAGGTCCAGCCGGTCGATCCGCGTCTCGGGCAGGCCGCAATCGAGTTCCGCGCCCGCGGTCAGCACGCACACCGGCGCGGCCGTTTCGAGGATGTGCGCGGTGCGCTCGGCCGGATGGTCGGGGTCGATCGGCAGGTAGCCGCCACCCGCCGCGACCACCGCGTACATGCCGACCACCAGGTCGACGGAACGGCGCATGCCGAGCGCCACCAGCGTTTCCGGGCCGACGCCCCGGCTCACGAGCCACCGCGCCAAGCGGTTGACCCGCCCGGCGAACTCGGCATACGTCAGTGTCGAGGAGTGGTGGTCCGACGACGAGTCGGCCGGTGTCGTCACGTCGAAGGTGATCGCCGCGGCGTCCGGGGTGCGTTCGGCTTGCGCGGCGAACAGCGAGGCGAGCGTGTCGGATTCGGGCAGCGGATGCGCGGTGGCGTTCCATTCCCCCAGCACCCGCGCTCGTTCGGCGTCCGACAACAGTTCGATGTCACCGATGCGCGCCCCTGGATCGGCCGTGGCGGCGGCGAGCACGCGCCGGAACCGATCGGCATAGGACTCGGCCGTCACGGCGTCGAACAGGTCGGTGGCGTAGCGCAGGGTGGCCGACAGGCCCGCCGATTCCGACCGCTCCGCCACCACCAGGTGCAGATCGAACTTCGCACCGTTGTCGGGAATCTCGACCGGGCGCACCGACAGCCACGGCACCTCCATGGCCTGTCCGTCGAAGGCGGACGTCGCGGCCTCGAAGCTGAACATCACCTGGAACAGCGGGTGCGCACCGGCGGAGCGATCCACGGCCATGGCGTCCACCAGCCGCTCGAACGGCAGATCGGCGTTGGCGAACGCGGCCAGGTCGGCGTCGCGGACCTCGGAGAGCAGCCCGGCGAAGGAGGCGTCGGCGGCGACCCGCGTGCGCAGTGCGAGGGTGTTGACGAACATGCCGACGAGGGCGTCCAGGGCGCGCTCGCCGCGCCCGCCGACGGGCGAGCCGATCACGATGTCGGCGCTGCCGCTCATCCTGGCCAAGGTGGCGGCGAAGGCCGCGTGCAGTGTCATGAACAGTGTCGCGCCGCTGCGCCGGGCGAGCGCGCGCAGGCCCGCGGCCACCTCGGGCTCGATCACGAAATCGACGGCCGCTCCCTCGTGCGACGCGACCGCGGGGCGTGGCCGATCGGCGGGAAGCGGCAGTTGCGCGGGGGCGCCGTCCAGCACGTCGCGCCAGAAGCGCAACTGCTGGTAGGCCAAGTCGCCGGGGACGTCCTCGGCGCCGAGGAGTTCCCGATGCCAGAGGCTGTAGTCGGCGTACTGCACGGTCAGCTCGTCCCAGTCCGGCCGCAGGCCGGTCAGGCAGGCGAGGTAGGCCCGGACCAGATCGGTGACCAGCGGCGCCATCGAGAGGGCGTCGGCGGCGATGTGATGGACGACGAACACCAGCACGTATTCGTCGCCGGTGACGCCGCGCGCCTCGTCCACCCGGTCGACGGCCAGCAGCGCGACCCGGCACGGCAGCTCGGCGGTGACGTCGAACCCGGCGCGGACGATGCCGATCACGGCGTCGCGCACCGCGGAGCGGTCGATCGGCACCGGATGCAGGCTCAAGCCGATGTCGGCCGCGTCGAGGACGGATTGGTAGGGCCCACCATCGGTTTCGGGGTAAGTGGTGCGCAGCGTCTCGTGCCTGGTGAGCACGTCGAGCACGGCGCGCTCCAGCGCGGCCACGTCCAGGCGGCCGGTCAGCCGCAGCACGATCGGCAGGTTGTAGACGCTGTCGACGCCGTCCTGGCTCTCGACGCGGTTGAGGAACCACAGTCGCTGCTGCGCGGGCGAGAGCGGCACCCGTTCGGGCCGCTCCCGGCGGACCAGCGCGAGCCGCTGGGCTCCCTCCGCGCCGAGCCGTCCGACGGCGGCGGCGAACCCCTCCACCGTGGGCGCGTCGAACAGCGCGCGCACCGGCACGCGCACACCCGCGGCCTCGCCCGTGCGGGCGGTGACCTGGGTGGCGTCCAGTGAGCTGCCGCCGAGGGCGAAGAAATCGTCGTCCAGCCCGACTCGCTCGGCTCCCAGCACCTCCGCGAACACCGCGGCGACCAGCCGCTGCGCGGCGTCGACGGGCGGGCGGAAGCGCTCGGCGGCGAGCACCGGGGCCGGCAGTGCCGCGCGATCGAGCTTGCCGCTGGTGTTCGAGGGGAATTCGTCCAGTTCGACCAGTGCCGTCGGCACCATGTAAGCGGGAAGCCACTGAGCGACAGCGGCTTTCACCGCGTCGAGTTCGGCTGTCGCGCCGGGCGCTGCGATCACGTAACCCGCCAGGAACTCACCCGCCGGCCCGGTGACCAGCCGTGCCGCGGCCTGCCCGACCTCGGGTACCGCCAGCAACGCGGTCTCGATCTCGGCGAGCTCGATGCGCTGACCGCGGAATTTCACCTGGAAGTCGGTGCGGCCCAGATAGATCAGTTCGCCGTCGCCGCTCCAGCGCACCAGGTCACCGGTGCGGTACATGCGCGCGCCCGGCGCGCCGAACGGGTTCGCGACGAAACGATCGGCGGTGAGGTCGACGCGGCCGTGGTAGCCGCGCGCCAGCTGCGCACCCGCCAGGTACAGCTCGCCCGGCACGCCGATCGGCGCGGGTCGCAACCGTCCGTCCAGCACGTAGACCTGCGCGTTCCACTCCGGCTCGCCGATCGGCACGTACGGTGTGTCCGCGTCGGTGACCTCGCGGTTGGTGATGGACACCGCCGCCTCGGTCGGGCCGTAGAGATTGTGCAGGCCCGCGTCGCATACCTGCCGGAACGCCGCGACGGTGTGCGGAGGCAGCGCCTCGCCGATGACGAACACCTCGCGCAGCGAATCCAGTTCGCCCGGCTGCGCGTGCGCGGCGAACACCGCGAGCATCGACGGCACGAAGTCGGTGAGCGTCACCTGGTGGCGGGCAATGGTTTCGGCGAGGTAGCGCGGATCGCGGTGCCCGTCCGCCGCCGCGAGCAACAAAGTGGCGCCCGCCCGCAGCGGCAGGAAGTACCCCCACAGCGAGACGTCGAAGGTGCTCGCGGTCTTCTGCAAGTAGACATCACCGGCTCGCGGACGGTACTCCGCGTGCATCCAGGCCAGCTGGTTGGCGATGGCCTGATGGCTGACCGCCACGCCTTTCGGCTTGCCGGTGGACCCGGAGGTGAAGATCACGTAGGCCGGGTGCTGCGGGTGCAGCACGCCGCGGCGTTCACGGTCGCCGATCTTGCCGGAGGGGTAGGCGGAGAGATCGAGTTCGTCCAGGTGATACACCGGCGCGGAAGCGGTCTCCGCATCGAATCCGGCCGCCCGGCTGGTCAGGATCGCGTGCGGGCGCGCGGTATCGAGAATGTGACCGATGCGTTCGGCCGGATGCGCCGGATCCACCGGGACGTACGCACCGCCCGCCCGCGCCACCGCGTACATGGCCACGACCAGCTCGATCGAGCGCGGCAGGGCCAGCACGACCAGCGCCTCCGGGCCGACGCCGATCCCGATGAGCATCCTGGCCAGCCGGTCGGCCCGGTCCGACAGCTCGGTGTAGCTCAGCCGCTCGGTACCGGCGACCAGCGCGACGGCATCCGGCGTACGGCGTACCTGCGCGTCGAAGCCCTCGTGCAGGAAACGGTCCGGCACTTTGTGCCCGCTGGCGTTCCAGCTCGCGGTGACGTAGTCGAGTTCGCCCGCGTCCAGCAGCGGGAGATCCCCGACCGGGGCGTCCGGGTCGTCCACCGCCGCACGCAGCAGCCGGACGAACTTCGCCGCGAACTCCCGCACGGTCGTCGCGTCGAACAAGTCGGTGGCATAGGTGAATTCGGCGCGATATCCGCCGGCGGCGTCGGAGACCGTGAGCTGCAAATCGAATTTCGCGAAACCGGGATCGAAGTCGACCGGCTCGACGTCCAGACCGGGCATGGCCGGCGCGATCGGCCCGATGTTCTGCATGAACAACGCCACCTGGAACAGCGGGTGGCGCGCGGCCGACCGCGCCGGGTTCAGCGCTTCCACCAATTGTTCGAACGGGATGTCGGCGTGTGCGAAGGCGCGCAGGTCGCGATCGGCGGCATACGCGAGGAACTCGGCGAAGCTGCGCGCGCCGTCCACTTCGGTGCGCAGCACGAGCGTGTTGACGAACATGCCGACCAGATCGTCCAGCGCGGCCTCGCCCCGGCCCGCGACCGGCGTGCCGATCGCGATGTCGGCGGTGCCCGACAGCCGGGCCAGCAGGGCCGCCAGCGCGGCGTGCAGCACCATGAACGGCGTGGCGCGCACGCGCGCCGCGACCGCCTCGACGTCGGCGCGCAGGGCGGCGTCGAGGGCGAACTCGTAGGTCGCGCCTCGATAGGAGGCCGCGGGCGGGCGCGGCCGATCCGCGGGCAGCTCCAATTGCGCGGGAAGTCCAGCCAATTCGGCGCGCCAGAAGGCGAGCTGGCGCGCGGCCACGGAGTCCGCGTCGGTCTCCGCGCCGAGCACCCGCTGCTGCCAGAGCGCGTAATCGGCGTACTGCACCGGCAGCGGAGCCCACTCCGGCGCCCGGCCCTCGCGCCGCGCGCCGTAGGCGGTGGTCAGGTCGCGCATCAGCGGACCGAGCGAGAAACCGTCGGCCGCGATGTGGTGGACGACGAGCACCAGCGTGTGGTCCTCGGGCCCGCAGCGCAGCAGGCGCACCCGCACCGGGATCTCCTCGGCGACGTCGAAGCCCTGCCCCGCCGCCCGGCGGATCGCCGCGACCAGCCGGTCCTCCGGCACGTCGGCGGGCGTCAGGTCGAACACCGCGTGCACCCGCCGCACCGATTGCGCGGGCCCGTCGGCGGTCTGCGGATAGACGGTGCGCAGCACTTCGTGCCTGGCCACCAGATCGGTGATCGCCGCCGACAGCGCGGATACCTCCAGCGGGCCGCGCAGGCGCAACGCGACCGGGATGTTGTCCACGGCGGCGACGCCCAGGTCGCGAGCCTGCTCGATGTCGGCGTCGAACCGGTTGAGGAACCACATGCGCCGCTGCGCGGGCGAGAGCGGAACGTGCTCCGGGCGCGGTCCCGCCACCAGCGGCGGGCGCGCCGGGCCGGGACGCGACACCGCGGCCACCGCGGCCACGGTCGGGCGGTCGAAGAAGTCACGCACGTCGACGGTCGCGCCGAGGGCCGCGGCGATCCGGGCGATGGCGCGGGTGGCGAGCAGCGAATTGCCGCCGAGCGCGAAGAAATCGTCGTCGGCGCCCACCCGTGGCAGGCCGAGCAGCTCGGCGAACACCGCGGCCACCGCGACCTGCGCCTCGGTCTCCGGTGCCCGATAGACCGGTGCGCCGGAACCGAGTTCCGGCTCCGGCAACGCCCGGCGGTCCAGCTTCCCGTTGGCGTTCAGCGGCATCGCGTCCAGCGGGATCAGCAGGGTGGGCACCATGTACTCGGGCAGCTCGCGCCGGACGTGCTCGAGCACCTCGGCGGCGTCGATCGAGTCACCGACGACATAACCGACCAGATGATCACCGATGACCTGCCGGTGCAGCGTCACCGCCGCCTGGGCCACCGCCGGATGACGCGACAGCGCCGCCTCGACCTCGCCGAGTTCGATCCGCAGACCGCGCAGCTTCACCTGGAAGTCGCTGCGGCCCAGGTATTCCAGTTCGTCCGGGCCGCCCTCCGCGCCGGGCGCCCAGCGCACCAGGTCGCCGGTGCGGTACATCCGCTCCCCCGCCGGGCCCTCCGGGTTGGCGACGAATCGCTCGGCGGTCAGGCCGGGGCGGGCCACATAGCCACGGGCCAGTTGCACGCCCGCCAGGTACAGCTCGCCGACGCCGCCGCGTGCCGCCGGGCGCAGGCTGTCGTCGAGCACCAGCAACTCCGTGTCGTCGGCCGCGACGCCGATCGGCACTCCGGCCACGTCCGCGCCGGTCACCTCGTGCGCGGTCACGTCGACGGCGGCCTCGGTGGGCCCGTACAGGTTGTGCAGGGTCGCGCCGCAGATGTCGCGGAACGCCGCGGCGGTGGCGGCCGGGAGCGCCTCGCCCGAGGTGAAGACCAGCCGCAGCGAGTCCACCGCGGCCGCGCGCGGCTCGGCGACGAAGACCGCGAGCATGGACGGCACGAAATGCGCCACCGTGACGGCGCGCTCGCCGATCACGCGCGCCAAGTAGGCCGGGTCGCGATGGCCGTCCGGCTCCGCCACGACCAGCCGGGCGCCGACCTGCAACGGCCAGAAGAACTCCCACACCGACACGTCGAAGGTGAACGGCGTCTTCTGCAACACCACGTCGTCGGCGCGCAGCCGGTACATCCGCTGCCGCCAGCGCAGATTCGCCACGATCGAGCGATGCGACACGGCTACGCCCTTCGGCCTGCCGGTCGACCCGGAGGTGAAGATCACGTAGGCGGTGTCGTCGGCCGACCGGGTGACCGCGGGGGCGGCAGGTGCGGGCGGGCCCGCGAGCTCATCGATCCGCAGCGTCTCGACCGGACGCCCGAACTCGGGTTCGTCGTGCGTAGTGGTCAGCACGAGCACCGGATCGGCGACCGCGAGCACGTAGGCGATGCGGTCGGCCGGATGATCCGGGTCGATCGGCACGTACGCACCGCCCGCCTTCAGGATCGCGTACATGCCGACCATCAGGTCGATCGAGCGCCGGACCGCCAAGCCCACCAGCGTGTCCGGCCGGACGCCGCGTCCGACCAAGTGCTGGGCCAGCGCGTTGACCCGGCCGTCGAATTCGGCGTAGGTCAGGGTGACGCCCGCGTAGTCGACCGCGATCGCGTCCGGGGTGCGGCGTGCCTGCTCCTCGAACAGGCTCACCAGCGTCTCGACCGGTGCGGCGGCGGGGGCCGGGGCATCGGGCACGGCGGCGAGCGCGTCCTCGAGCAGTGCTTCCAGCACCGCGCCGAGCGCGCCGTCACCGGACTCCAGCAGCGCGGGCAGCCTGCCGGAGACCACCACGGGGACCAGCGAGTCCGCGCTCATGATCTCCGACAGCGCCGCGAGTTCCGCGGCCAGCGCCGTGTAGGTGACGGTGACCTCGCCGTGGCGCAGCGCCACCCGGTGCGGCTCCCGTCCGGCGACGGTCGCGATGAGGCCGGGCAGGTCGTCGATGCCGTAGGCGCGGCGGACGGCGTCTGCGTGGGTCATCAGCGGTTTCCTTCCGAATCGAGAGCCCGCGCCGAGTCGGCGAGCAGCGCCTCGGCGGTGGCGGCCAGGGTTCGCAGCAAGGCCGTCAGGCCACTGCCACCGAGTTCGGCGAGCAGGCCGGGCACCAGCCCGGCGAGCGAGACATGGATGAGGGCTTCGGGTTTGGCCGCCGCGCCCATCGCCCTGGCGACGGTCGCGAGTTTCGCGTCGAGTTCGCCGAAGCGGACCCACCGATCGCCGTGCTCGAACGCTGGTGCGCCGGGCGCGGCCTGCGCCGCCCGAGCGATCAGAGCGGGCAGATCCGTCGCGATCGGCCTCGGCCGCCGTTCGTGCGCGGACCGGATGTCTATCGCGCGAACGGTCACCGCCGGATCCGCGGCCACCGTCTCCAGCACGCGCAGCAACCGCTCGCCGAACGCCCGCGCGGTCGGCTCGTCGAAGATGTCCGTCGCGTATCCGACGCGCAGCTCCAGACCGGCGCCGGAGCGCTCCAGCACAGTGACCTGTAGATCGAATTTCGCCTCCGTCGAGGCGAGATCGACCGCCTCGACCGCGAGTCCGGGCAGCTCCACGGCGGCCTGCGGCATGTTCTGGAAGGTGAGCAGCACTTGGCACAGCGGCGCGTGCGAGCCGGAACGGGTGACGCCGAGCGCATCGACCACCTGATCGAACGGGACGTCGGCGTGCGAGAGCGCCGCCAGATCGCGCCGGGTGGCCTGCCGCAGCAGTTCGCCGAAGCTCGTGCGCGGGTCGACCTCGGTGCGCAGCGCCACGGTGTTGACGAACATGCCGACCAGCTCGTCCAGTTCGCGGACGCCCCGCCCGGCGACCGGGACGCCCACCGTGACGTCCCCCGCACCGGACAGCTTCGCCAGCAGCACCGCGAGCGCGCTGTGCACCAGGGTGAACAGCGTGCCGCCGTGTTCGCGGGCCACTCGCTCCAGCCGGGCGGTGCGCTCGGCGTCGATCTCGCGGACGACGGTAGCGCCCCGCATGTCCCGGCGCGCCGGGCGCGGGCGGTCGGTGGGCAGGGACAGCGATTCCGGCGCTGCGGCCAATTCGGTTCGCCAGAAGGCGAGTTGGCGGGCCACCAGGCTGTCCGGATCCGCGGGATCGCCGAGCAACTCGTGCTGCCAGGCGCTGTAGTCGCGGTACCGGATCGCCGGCGGGTCCCACTCCGGCGCGTGACCGGCGGATCTGGACAGGTAGGCGCGCACCAGGTCGGCGGTCAACGGCGCGATCGAATACCCGTCCGCGCCGATGTGGTGCAGCACGACGACCAGGAGGTGTTCGTCGGCGGCGGTGGCGAACAGGGCGGCGCGCACGGGCGGCGCGGCGGCGAGATCGAATCCGAGACAGACGAATTCCGCGATGCGCGTATTCAGTTCGACTGAAGGCACCGGGATCGGTGTCAGGTCGACCGGCGACGCGGCCACGACCTCTTGGACCGGTCCCGCTTCGGTATCGGGGTACCTGGTGCGCAGCGTCTCGTGCCGGTCGAGCACATCGCCGACGGCCGCCGACAGCGCCGCCACGTCCAGCTCGCCGCGCAACCGCAGCGCCGCGGGGATGTGATAGGCCGAGGAGTCCGGCGTGAGCCGGTCGAGCACCCACATGCGTTGCTGCGCGGGCGCGAGCGGCACCGGCCCCGTATCCGCGCGGCGGACCAGCGCGGGCCGGGCCGCGCCGCGCTCGGTGTGCGCGAGGCGCTCGGCGAGCGCGGCCGGCGTCGGCGCGTCGAACACCGCCGCCACCGGGACGTGGCCGCCCAGTGCCGCGCCGAGCCGGGCCGCGAGCCGGGGTGGCCATCAGGGGAAATTTG
>NZ_BDBM01000064.1 GCF_001612985.1 Nocardia gamkensis NBRC 108242
AGGCCCGCCGCCAGCTCCGCCTCGATCCGGGCCACCTCGCCGCGCCAGTCGCGCGAGCGCAGCAACTCGATCGACGCGACGGCGACCGCGCAGGCCAGCGGGTTGCCCATAAACGTGGGACCGTGCATGAGCCCGCCGTGCGCCGCGCTGATCGTCTCGGCGATCCGCGTGGTGCACAGCGCGGCGGCGAGGGTGAGATAGCCGCCGGTCAGCGCTTTGCCGACGCACATCACATCCGGGCTCACCCCGGCCACGTCGGCCGCGAACAGCGTTCCGGTGCGGCCGAATCCGGTCGCGATCTCGTCGAAGACCAGCAGCACGCCGTGTTCGTCGCACAGCCTGCGCAGGTCGGTGAGATAGCCGGGGTGGTGCCAGCGCATCCCGCCCGCACCCTGGACGAGCGGCTCCACGACGACCGCCGCGAGCTCGCCCGCGTGCGCGGCGATCAGGCGCTCCAGTTCCGCCGCGTACTCCGGCCGGTACTCGCTCGGCGGCACCGGCGCGAACACCTGGTTCACCAGGATGTCGGTCCACAGCGAGTGCATGCCGCCCTCGGGGTCGCACACGCTCATCGGCGTGAACGTGTCGCCGTGGTACCCGCCGCGCCAGGTGAGCAGCCGCCGCTTCTCCGGCTTGCCCAGCGAGCGCCAGTACTGCAGGCACATCTTCACGGCGACCTCGACCGACACCGAGCCGGAGTCGCACAGGAACACTTTGTCCAGTCCGGCCGGTGTCGATTCGACCAGCAGTTCGGCCAGCCGGGCCGCGGGCTCGTGGGTGAGCCCGCCGAACATCACGTGACTCATCCGCCGCGACTGGTCGACCAGCGCGGCGTCGAGCACCGGATGCCGGTAACCGTGGATGGCGGCCCACCAGGAACTCATGCCGTCGACCACCTCGCGGCCGTCTGCCAAGGTCAGCCTGGTGCCCGCGGCGGCAGTCACCACCAGCGGTTCGGTCGTCGCGGGGAAACCACCGTAGGGATGCCAGACGTGTTCGGCGTCGAGTGCGGTGATCTCGTCGGGGGTCAGTGCCACAGGAATCCTCGCGTCACGGCCCCGGCCGTCCGGGGCGGCTTGAACGCCGTTCAAGTTAGCACCGAACTGGACGGGGACGCCCATCGCCCACCGCCAACGGCTATCGCCCACGACCCACAGCCCATCGCCCCACCCACCGCATCAGCGTCGGCACCGGCACCGGCACCGGCGCTCTCAGCCGAGGACGTGCGCTTCGCCACCGCGGCGGGTCATTCGTCGGCCATGCCCCCCGCCAGCACCGCCGCCGCTCGAGCCAGCGCCGCACGCGTCTCCGCGAGGCGGCGCTCACCCAACGCCTGCGCCACCGTCCGCTCTAGCTGGTGGATTCGCTGCTCCGCCACGTCCAGCGCGGCCCGGCCCACCTCGGTGACCAGCACCACCCGCGCCCGCCGGTCGGCGGGGTCGACTCGGCGCCGCACGAGTCCGCGGCGTTCCAGATACGTCACCAGCTCCCCCATCGACTGCTGCGTCATCCCGGCCGCCTCGGCGAGCGCCGTGATCCGCGACCCTGCGGGGTCCAGGTAGCGGAACACCGCGTAGTGCGCAGGTCGCAGCCGGTCGTCCAGCCGCGCGCGCAGTTCGTCGTTCAGCGCGCGCTCGTAGGCGGCGGTGGCCTGGCTGAGCAACTTCAGCAGCGTCGGTTCACCCGTTGACATATTACAAAGGTTACCTTTATATCTGGAATATGCGAACCGGCCCCACACTGACCTTCCGCAACGGGCACCGAGTCACCCTTGTGGCGCACAGCGCCGACGAACAGGGCCCGTACCTGCGGCTGGAGCACGTGCTGCCACGAGCGGAACGTCAGGCCGGCCCACATTGGCATCCGGTGCTCGCCGAGCGATGGACGGTCCGGGAAGGCCGGCTCCGGTTCCGGATCGACGGCGTGCAGATCTTTGCCTGCGCCGGCGACACGGTGACGGCGCCCGCGGGCACGGTGCACGAGTTCCACAGCGCGGCCCCCGGAACGGTGGTCGATCACGAGATCCGGCCGCCACTGCGGCACTGGGAGATGTTCCGGCTCTGGCACAACCTGGATCGCGCGGGGAAGACGACGTCGTCGCGGGTGCCCCGCGATCCGCTCGCCCTCGCCCTGCTGTGGGATTACCAGGATGGTTACCTGGCCGGCGTGCCGGCCGTACTCCAACGGGCCGCACTCGGCGGTCTCGCGCGCGTCGCGGTACGTCTCGGCTACCGCCGCCGCTGGTTGGAAAACCCCTCCGACCTCCCCTGATCCGGTCGGCCGGAACCACCCGCACTGCGGAATTCCCGGCTGGCGCTACTGTCGTTGCCATGGCTCAGCCCGACGCAGCGCCCGGCGACGCGACCCCACTGGGTGTCTGGCCCGGCACCGCCTATCCCCTCGGGGCCACCTACGACGGCGCGGGCACCAATTTCTCGGTGTTCTCGGAGGTTGCCGACGCGGTCGAACTCTGTCTGATCGACGGGGACGGTGCCGAGACGCGGATCGCGCTCGACGAGGTGGACGGCTACGTCTGGCATGCCTACCTTCCCGCCATCGATCCTGGTCAACGCTACGGGTTCCGGGTGCACGGCCCCTACGACCCCGACCGTGGATTGCGCTGCGACCCGAGCAAGTTGCTGCTCGATCCGTACGGCAAGGCGTTCGACGGCGACTTCGACGATGATCCCTCGCTCTACACCTACGGACTGGACTCGCTCGGCCACACCATGACCGGCGTGGTGATCAACCCGTACTTCGACTGGGGCGCCGACCGCGCGCCCAACCGCCCCTACCACGAGACCGTGATCTACGAGGCGCACGTCAAGGGCATGACGATGACCCATCCCGACGTGCCCGAGGAACTGCGCGGCACCTACTCGGGCATCGCGCACCCCGCGATCGTGGATCACTTGAAGGGATTGGGCGTCACCGCGATCGAGCTGATGCCGGTGCACCAGTTCCTGCACGACCGTGTGCTGTTGGACCAGGGGCTGCGCAATTACTGGGGCTACAACAGCTTCGGCTACCTCGCGCCGCACAACGGGTACGCCGCGATGGACCGCGCCGGGTCGGCGGTCACCGAGTTCAAGGCGATGGTGCGCGCACTGCACGCCGAGGGCATCGAGGTGATCCTCGACGTGGTCTACAACCACACCGCCGAGGGCAACCACTGCGGCCCGACGATCGGCTTCCGCGGCATCGACAACGCCGCCTATTACCGCTTGGTCGACGACGATCCCTCGCACTACATGGATTACACGGGCACCGGCAACAGCCTCAACGTGCGCCACCCGCACACCTTGCAGCTGATCATGGACTCGCTGCGCTACTGGGTCCTGGAGATGCACGTCGACGGCTTCCGCTTCGATCTGGCCGCGACGCTGGCGCGGGAGCTGCACGACGTGGACCGGCTCTCGACCTTCTTCGACCTGGTGCAGCAGGATCCGGTGGTGAGCCAGGTCAAGCTCATCGCCGAACCGTGGGATGTCGGCGAGGGCGGCTACCAGGTCGGCAATTTTCCCGGCCTGTGGACGGAATGGAACGGCAAGTTCCGCGACACCGTGCGCGACTACTGGCGCGGCGAACCGGCGACGCTGGGCGAGTTCGCCTCTCGGCTCACCGGCTCCTCGGACCTCTACGAGGCCACCGGCCGCAGGCCGAGCGCGAGCATCAACTTCGTCACCGCGCACGACGGATTCACGTTGCACGACCTGGTGTCCTACAACGAGAAACACAACGAGGACAACGGCGAGGACAACCGGGACGGCGAGAGCTGGAACCGCTCGTGGAACTGCGGCGCCGAAGGGCCGACCGACGATCCGGACATCCTCGCCCTGCGCGCCAGGCAGAGCCGCAACCTGCTCGCGACGCTGATGCTCAGCCAAGGTGTGCCGATGCTCGCGCACGGCGACGAGATGGGCCGCACCCAGCACGGCAACAACAACGTCTACTGCCAGGACTCGCCGCTGGCCTGGATGGACTGGTCGCTGCGGGAGGAGAACGCCGAGCTGCTCGAATTCACCCGCGCGGTGATCGCGTTGCGCACCGAGCACCCGGTCTTCCGGCGCCGCCGCTTCCTGGCGGGCGGCCCGACCCGTTCGGCGGGCGGCGCCCGCGACATCGCCTGGCTCACCCCCTCCGGCGAGGAGATGACCGATGCGGACTGGGACAGCGGATTCGGCAAGTCGCTGGCGGTCTACCTCAACGGCGAGGCGATTCCCGAGCCCGGCCCCCGCGGCGAACGGATCACCGATGACTCGTTCCTGCTGTGTTTCAACGCCCACGACGAGGCCATCGACTTCGTGCTACCCCGCACCGGCGACGGCGGGGAATGGTCGGTGGCACTGGATTGCTCGACGCCGACCGGCCTGGCCGACGCCGGGTACCCCGGTGGCGCGACCGTCACCGTCGAAGCTCGCTGTCTCCTCGTCCTCCGCCAGGCCGCCTGACCAGAATGCCGATGAACCCACCCGATTCCACCGAGATGCACGTGACCGACCCGGTATCGCTGCGCCGCAAGCCCGCCCGCCAGACGACGATCCGCAGCGCCTACCGGCTCCAGCTACGACCGGACACACTGACCTTCGCCGAAGCGCGCGCCATCGCGGAATACCTTCAGCAACTGGGTATTTCGCACCTCTACCTCTCACCGATCCTGACCGCCACGCACGGCTCGACGCACGGCTACGACGTCACCGACCCGACCACGGTCTCCGCGGCCCTGGGCGGGCCGACCGGGCTCAAGGCCCTCGCCGACGAGGTGCGCAGCCGCGGCATGGGACTGATCGTGGACTTGGTGCCCAATCACGTCGGCGTGGCCGATCCGCGACAGAACGCCTGGTGGTGGGACGTCCTGCGGAACGGTCAAGAGTCCAGGTTCGCGCCGTACTTCGACATCGACTGGAGTCCCGGCAACGGCGCGGGCGGACGGCTGGCGCTGCCGGTGTTGCAGAGCGAGAACGATCCGGCCGCCTTGACCGTGGACCGCTCCGGCGCCGAACCCATGCTCGCGCTGCACGATCTGCGTTTCCCGATCGCGCCGGGCACCGACGGCGACAACGCCCTGCGCATCCACGACAAGCAGCACTACCGCCTGGTGAGCTGGAAGGCCGGGCTGTGCACCTACCGGCGGTTCTTCGCGGTCAGCAGCCTGGCCGCGATCCGGCAGGAGAACTCCGAGGTCTTCGAGGTCACCCACCGGGAACTCGCCGCGTGGTGCGAGCACGACCTGATCGACGGCGTGCGCATCGACCATCCGGACGGTCTGGCCGATCCGGCAGGCTATCTGACCCGGCTGCGCAGGCTGATCGGCCCGCACCGGTTGCTGCTGGTGGAGAAGATCCTGGCCAACCGCGAGCCGTTGGACGCGACGCTGCCGATCGACGGCACCACCGGCTACGAGGCGCTGGCCGATTTCGGCGGCGTGCTCATCGATCCGCGCGGGGAACATGCGCTCACCGAACTGTCGCGCCGGGTCGCCGGGCACGGCAGCGACCGGGCCTGGATCGGCGAGACCGAGCACCGGATCAAGCGGGCGGTCGCGGAAACCATTCTGACGCCGGAGATCCGGCGGCTGGTCGCCGCCATCAAACAGGATGCGAACGCCGAGAGCTTCGACACCATGGCGCTGACCAACGCCACCATCGAGGTGCTGGCGTTCATGCCGGTGTACCGGGCCGACTACGCACCGCTGGCCGGGATGGCGGGCGCGGTGATCGCCGAGGTGGAGAAGCGCAACAGCGAGCTCACCGCGCCGCTGGCGGTCCTGGTCGCGGCGCTGGCCGCCGACGGGGCCGCGGCGGTGCGCTTCAGCCAGGTCTGCGGCGCGGTGACCGCGAAGGCGGTCGAGGACACCATGTTCTATCAGGCCGCGCGGCTGGTCTCGTTGCAGGAGGTCGGCGGCAACCCGGCGCGTTTCGGTCACTCGCTCAACGAGTTCCACCTGTCCAACAGCCAGCGCGCGCAGCTGTGGCCCGCGACCTTGACCACGCTGTCCACGCACGACACCAAACGCGGCGAGGACGTGCGCGCCCGTATCGGCGTCCTGTCCCAGGCCGCGGAGACCTGGGCGCGCAACGTCGACTCCTGGCTGGAGACCGCTCCGGCGCCGGACGGCGCGACGGCGCTGTTCCTGCTACAGAACATGTTCGGGGTGTGGCCCGCGGACGGCAGACCCGCCGCCTCGGTGCCCGGCCTGCGCGAACGCCTGCACGCGTTCGCCGAGAAAGCGATCAGGGAGGCGAACACCAAGACCTCCTGGGAGGAGCCGGACGCCGAGTTCGAGTCCGCCGTGCACGCGTGGCTGGACGTGGTGATCGACGGGCCGGTGGGCTCCGAACTCGGCGACCTGGTGCACGAGCTGGCCCCGCACGCCTGGTCGGACTCGCTGTCGCAGAAACTGCTGCAACTGTGCGGACCGGGCATCCCGGACGTCTACCAGGGCTGTGAGCTGTGGGAGGACTCCCTCGTCGACCCGGACAACCGCAGGCCGGTGGACTTCGCCGCCCGCGCGGGCATGCTCCAGTCGCTCACCGGCACACCGGCGCTGGACACCACCGGCGCGGCGAAGATGTGGATCGTCGCCTACGCGCTGTGGCTGCGCCGCGAACGTCCCGATTGCTTCGTCGGCGGCACCTACCGGCCGCTGTTCGCCACCGGCGACCACGCGGCCAAGGTGGTGTCGTATGCCCGCGGCCGCACCGGTGAGCCGCCCGAGGTCATCGTCGCCGCCACCCGGCACAGCGTGAGCCTGGCCGAGACCGGGTGGGGCGATACGTTCCTCGACCTGCCCGCGGGCAGCTGGACCGACCGGTTGACCGGCCACACCTTCCAGGGCCGGGCCAGGCTGGAGAAGATGTTCGGCAGGCTGCCCGTCGCGCTACTGGTGCGCTGAGAGCTCGAGCGGGGGCGGTGCGTCGGGCACCGCGGGAACCCGCTCGAGTTCCTTCGCGAAAACGCCGCGCACCTGCTCGAAGGTTTTCTCCGGGATCACGCCGCCCAGCTCTTCGCGCCAGCGCCGCAGATTCGCGGGCTGGTAGTCCAGCGCGTCCTGCGTGCTGACCGACAGCCGGACGCCCTGATCGGTGGGCGTGGCGATCCGCCGCCAGGAATCCCAGTGGAAGCGGCGGCTGCGTGGATTGCGCAGGGTGCGCAGCAGATTCAGGATGCGGTAGCCGATGCTCAGCGAATCGTGCAGCCGCATGTGATCGCCCTTGGTGGTGTCGCAGCGCTTGGACAGCGCGTCCAGCCGATCCCGGTCGAAGGCCAGCCCGACCGACTCCGCCTCCCGGACCATCCACTGCAACGTCGCGTCGGACAGGCCGCATTCGGCGTAGCCGCCGCCGATATCGGTGTGCACGCCGGGGAACCACACCTGCTTGACCCGCTCGAAACCGCGCCGGTACTTCACGGTCGGTTCGACCGGCACCTCCCACAGCGACGGTTCGAAGTTGCGCCGCCGTTCATCGATGGCCAGCGCCTGGCGGGCGCAGTGCACGTGGCGGGAGAGCTTGACGTCGTGGAAGCGGTGCCGCAGCGAGGTGACGCCGGGGACGCCCAGCGCGCCGACGGTATCGAACACGCCGAGGAAGTCGATCTTCGCTCTCCTGCAATTCTTCCGGCGGAACTCCTGCCATTCCTCCGGCTCGGCCGGATCCGGGTCCTCGGGCGTCGGCGCGGGCGGGCGCTGCCGATAGATGCGCAAGGCGTCCGGGTACTTGCCCGCGATCATCGCCTCCGGGGTCATGATCCCGATCCGGCTGATCAGACCGGCCAGGCTGCGCGCGGTGAAGGCGCCGCGACTGAAGCCGAAGATGTAGATCTCGTCGCCCTTTTCCCAGTTCAGGGCCAGATGCCAGTAGGCGGACGACAGGTTCGCCTCGAGTCCGAGTCCGAAGGCGCCGCCCAGGAGGCGATCGCTGAGGAAACCGCGGGCGCCCGGGCCGGAGACGTAGGTGACCCACTGCTGGATCGTCTCCCCCGCCGGGCCCGGCGCGTCGAAGCGGATCGTCTGCGCGATCTTGACGATGTTCGACACCGTGCTGCTCGATTCGGCCTTCCAGGTGCCGTCGCAACATACAACGAGACGTTTCATGCGCTGATCCTCCCGCTGCTGTCCCACCGAAACCCGCGTATTCCACTACTCGAATTCATCGTGTGGGACGCGAAAGCGTTAATGCAGAGAGAGCTACGGCGTGTCGCCGGGCCGCTCGCCCAGACCTGCGAGCGCCATGCCGATCAGCCACCGGGCCGCCGCGAGCGCTGCCGCCGCCAGCACCGCGATCTGCGGCGAGCCCGTGATCAGGACCAGGACGAGGCAGCTCGCCAGCCCGACGACGAGTGCGTCGAGCTTGTAGGCCGGCCACGCGCTACCGGCGATGTCGATCGTGGTGCCGCGCGCCGAAGAGTGAACGACCGCCATCTCCTCAGGGTAGTCGGAATCAGAAGTTCGGGCCAGCGAACTTTTGTCGCAGGGAACACACCGATTAGCCGCGGTGTTGCGGCAGACATGCCACTGATAGGTGAATACGAACCGAGCACATCCGACTGGGCCCGCGAGCAAGCCGAGAAGTACGAGAACTCCGGCGGCACCGAGGGCGCGACCATGCAGGGCAAGCCCATCATCCTGCTCACCACCAAGGGCGCGAAGAGCGGCAAGCTGCGCAAGACGCCGCTGATGCGAGTCGAGCACAACGGCGAGTACGCCGTGGTCGCCTCCTTGGGCGGCGCGCCGAAGCACCCCGTCTGGTACTACAACATCAAGGCCGAACCGCACGTGGAGTTGCGCGACGGAGCGGTCAACAAGGACTACACCGCGCGCGAGGTCTTCGGCGAGGAGAAGGCGCAGTGGTGGGAGCGCGCGGTCGAGGTGTGGCCGGACTATGCGAACTACCAGACCAAGACCGATCGTCAGATCCCCGTCTTCGTCCTCACGCCCAGGTAGTTTCCTACGCAGGTGGCCAGCGTGTCACGGCCACCCGCCGCAGCTCACCGGCGCGACGGGTGGCACCATGACTGGGGTGTCCAATCCGCTTGATGTCCTCGACGCATTGTCCGCTTCTCGCCCCGCGCTCACCGCGGACGAGATCGATGCTGCCGCCAAGCGAATTGCCGACGTCATCGATCCGACCCCGCTCCAGCACAGCGAGCGGCTGTCCAAGCTCACCGGGGCGAGCGTCTATCTGAAACGCGAAGACCTCGGCGCGGTCCGCTCCTACAAGTTGCGCGGCGCCTACAACCTGGTGATCCAGCTGACCGAGGCCGAACGCGCCGCGGGCGTGGTCGCGGCCAGCGCGGGCAACCACGCCCAAGGCGTCGCGTTCGCCTGTCAGACGATGGGGATCAAGGGCCGCATCTACGTCCCGACCACGACACCGAAGCAGAAGCGCGACCGCATCCGGGTGCACGGCGGCGAGTTCGTCGAGCTGATCGCGGTCGGCGAGACCTACGACGCCGCCGCCGCGGCCGCCGCCGCCGACGTGGAACGCACCGGCGCGACCATGGTGCCGCCGTTCGACGACGCGCGCACTGCCGCCGGTCAGGGCACCATCGCCGCGGAGATCCTGGAGCAATTGGACGCAACGCCGGACCTGGTGATCGTGCCGGTGGGCGGCGGCGGCTGTCTGGCCGGTATCGGCACCTACCTGCGGGCGCGTTCCCCGCGCACCGCCATCCTGGGCGTGGAGCCCGCGGGCGCGGCCTCCATGACCGCGGCCCTGGTGGCGGGCGGTCCGGTCACGCTGCCGGAGATCGACCCCTTCGTGGACGGCGCCGCGGTGCGCCGGGTCGGCGCCGTGCCGTACGCCGCGGTGGCCGGATTCGGCGGGCGAGTGGTCTCGCACGCCTCGCTGCCGCTGCTGACCGTCACCGAATCGCCCAGGGGCGCGGGCGCTTTCCAGATGATGCAGGTCGACGAGGGCGCGATCTGCACGACCATGCTCGATCTGTACCAAAACGAGGGCATCATCGCCGAGCCCGCCGGCGCGCTCACCACGACGGCGCTGGCGGAGATCAGCGTGGAGCCCGGGTCGACGGTGGTGTGCCTGGTGTCCGGCGGCAACAACGACGTGTCCCGTTACGGCGAGATCATCGAGCGCTCGCTGGTGCACAGCGGCCTCAAGCACTACTTTCTGGTGGATTTCCCGCAGGAGCCCGGCGCGCTGCGCCGTTTCCTCAACGAGGTGCTCGGCCCCGAGGATGACATCACCCTGTTCGAGTACGTCAAGCGCAACAACCGGGAGACGGGCGCGGCGCTGGTCGGCATCGAACTCGGCGCCCCGGACGGCCTGGGGCCGCTGCTGGAGCGGATGCACCATTCCCCGATCCAGTGCGAGCGCCTCGAGCCCGATTCCCCGGCCTACCGCTACCTGACCTGAGCCGGGGCCACGGCGGATCGCAACCCGACCCGGAGCCGGACCATCGGGGGTCGACCCCGCGGGAGCCAGATCACCGGCGGATCGACCCGACCCTGCTCCGGCCGCATCGGTTCCGGGCAGCGCTCCGGGTCAGGGTGTCGCCCAGGCTCCGGCCGCTCAGACTCCGGGCAATCCCCCGGCCCAAGTCGGTGCCCAAGCTCCGACAGAGTCGGGCGCTCGCGCCCCGATCGGTCCGTCCCCGGCGGAACTTCAGCAGGTGGCCACCGTCCAGCCGGACCATCAGCGGTCAACTCCACCGGAGCCAGAGCACCGACTGGTCATCGGTGTTAACTCCACCGGAGCCGGAACATCGGCGTGGTCGACTCCGCGGAAGCCAGATCACCGCGGATCAACCCCGGGAGCCGGACCACCGGCGGGTCGACCCGGCACGAGGCGGGCCGCCGCCGGGTCAGGCCGCCTTGGGCGTCTCCGTCGCCGGGATCCGGCGGCGGGAAGCGCGCAGGCAGTTCATCATGAGCGGCAACAGCCAGAATGCCGCCGTCTGGTCGTAGCTGAGCTGCGCGGCGGACAGCCGGTTGTGCACGAAGCCCACCGACAGGCCCAGCCGGGGTTCGGCCCAGCCGAAGGAACCACCGAGGCCGATGTGCCCGAACCCGGCGTGGGCGCCCGGCACCGGCAGCGAGTGGTAGCCCAGCCGCCACATCATCGGCAGGTAGAACAGCGCACGGTCGGGCTGGTAGGTCTCGACGCGGCGCAGCGCCTTCATGGTGCGGCGGCCGAGATACCTGCCCCCTGCCACAGTGCCGTCGCCCGCGAGCGCTCCGTACATCGTGGCCAGCGCGGGCGCGGTGGCCACACCATTGCCCGCGCCGAGTTCGGTCTCCAGGATCGGCGGGCTCGCGCCCTCGAGGATGGCTTCCAGGCCGGGCAGGAACAGGCAGCGGGTGGCGGCGCCGAGCGCGCCGGGGATCCGGTGGCTGCGGCCGAGAACCGCGGCCCCCAGCGGCTTTCCGAGCATGCTCAGCTGGGTGCCCGCGAGCGGCGCATAGGTGATCGCCGCACCGGCCGGTGGCTTTCCGAGATACAGGCCGTCGATGCCGAGCGGCTCGGCGACCTCGGTGCGGATCAGTTCCGCCAGACTGATGCCGGTGATCGCGCGGGCCAGGCCGCCGACCAGCCAGCCGAAGGTGAGCGCGTGGTAGGTGGGCACGCCGAGCAGGCGGTCGGGCTTCGCCGCGGCCAGGCGCTGCTCCATCAGCTCGTGATCCAGCACGTCGGCCAGTCCGCCGGTGGCGAGCGGGGCCAGCGCGGACAGTCCCGCCCGGTGGGTGAGCAGCTGGCGGACGGTGATCTTGCGCTTGCCGTTGGCGCCGAATTCCGGCCAGTACTCCGCGACGGGGGCGGAATAGTCGAGCAACCCGCGGTCGGCGAGACGATGCACGACGGTGGCGGCGATCCCCTTGGTGGCCGAGAAGATGATCGTGCCGGTGTCTCTTGTCCACGGAGCGTCACCAGCGGAACCGATCCAGATGTCGATCAGCGGCTCTCCGTGCCGGTGCAGCGTGAACGCCGCGCCCGCACCCCGGCGAGTGCCGAAGGCCCGTGCGAAAGCACGCACGAACGGTGCGAATTCGGCGGCTGCGCTGCCACCCATCCCCGGGGGAAGAACCGCGAGGTCCCCGGAAGCGACGTTGCTCATCTCTCCACGGTAATGGCATGGGACGATTCCGGCAAAGTGCCTGTCTCGGACAGCTGCCCGCCCGTTATCCCGAAACCGCCCGAAAGGCGGCCCGGAGCTGGGATTCCACGCTATCGGCGCGGGCCGGGCAGGGCGGTTTCCAGCAGGGTGAAGGAGTGGCCGGGAACGGTTGTGGCGGAAGGGCCGATCGTCGGGGATTCCCAGGACAGCAGCGGAAGGCCCGCGATCGGGATCGCGACCTGGTCCTCGCCGAGGTTGCACATCAGGGCCAGCGTGCCCCGGCGTACGACGATCCATCGCGCGGCCTCGTCGTAATCCACCGAAACGTGGGTCAGCCAGGGGTCGCTGAGCTCCGGCCGGTCGCGGCGAAGGGCGAGCAGGGCGCGATAGCAGGACAGCAGCCGGGCGTGCTCCGGCTCGTCGGCTTCGGTCCAGTCGAGCTTGGAGCGCAGGAACGTCTTCACGTCTTGCGGGTCGGGCACCTCGCCTGCGGGCCAGCCGTGTGCGGCGAACTCCTTCTTGCGCCCGGATGCGGTGGCGGCGGCGATTTCCGGGTCGGTGTGCGAGGTGAAGAACTGGAACGGCGTGCGCGCCCCCCACTCCTCCCCCATGAACAGCATCGGCGTGAACGGGCCGCACAGGACGAGGGCGGCTTTGATCGCGAGCTGGCCGTCGGTCAGGTAAGCGCTGGGGCGGTCACCGAGCGCCCGGTTGCCGATCTGATCGTGGTCGCAGGTGTAGGCCAGCAGGGCGCTGCCCGGGATCAGGCCGCGATCGATCGGCCTGCCGTGCGTGCGGCCCCGGAAGCTGGAATACGTTGCGGCGTGGAAGAACCCGTGCTTCAGGGTGCGGGCCAGGCAGCGCAGCGAGCCGAAGTCGGCGTAATAGCCCTGCCGCTCACCGGAGACGGCGGTGTGCACGGCGTGGTGCAGGTCGTCGTTCCACTGCGCGGTCAGGCCGTAGCCGCCTGCCGCACGCGGGGTGATGAGCTTCGGGTCGTTGAGATCGCTCTCCGCGATCAGCGTCAGCGGCCTGCGCACGTGGGTGGCCAGCCGCTCGACGGCGACCGACAGCTCGGCCAGCAGGTGGGTGGCCGTGCGGTCGACCAGGGCGTGCACCGCGTCCACGCGCAGCGCGTCGATGTGGAAATCGCGCAACCAGCGCACCGCGTTGTCGAGGATGTATCCGCGCACGTGGTCGGACTGCGGGCCGTCGAGGTTGAGACTCTGCCCCCAGGTGTTGCGGCCCTCGGTCAGGTAGGGCGCGAAACGCGGCAGGTAGTTGCCGGACGGGCCGAGATGGTTGTAGACGACGTCCAGGCAGACGGCCAGTCCCCGGAGATGGCAGGCGTTGACGAAGCGCTGGAGGCCGTCGGGCCCGCCGTAGCTCTCCTGCACCGCGTACCAGAGCACGCCGTCGTAGCCCCAGTTGTGCGTGCCGTCGAAGGCGTTCACCGGCATCACTTCGACCACGGTGACGCCCAGGCCGACGAGATGGTCCAGCCGGTCGATCGCGGCGTCGAAGGTGCCTTCGGGGGTGAACGTTCCGATGTGCAGTTCGTAGTAGACCGCCCCGGCGTGCGGCCGCCCGGTCCAGTCCGCGTCCGTCCATCCCGCCGGATCGAGGGTGTGCAGCGCCGAGCGGGCGTGCACCCCGTCGGGCTGGCGCGGCGAGCGGGGATCGGGCAGCACGGTCGGGTCGTCATCGAGCAGGAAGCCGTACCTGGCTCCGCTCGCGGCCGGAATATCGGTGCGCCACCACCCGTCCGGCGACCGAGTCATCGAGTGGACGACACCCTCCAGATCCAATCGCACCGCCTCCGGCCGCGGCGCCCACACCTCGAACAAAGTCACCGCGCCAGCATCGCACGCGCACACCCGGCCCGCCGGATACGGACACCGACCTCGACCACAGCGGCATGTGCCGTCCCGGCTTGCCGACCAACCGGCTGAAGTCGCTTCACTCGGTCCGCGCAACCACGCTGACCGGGCCGGGCGCGGGGCGCCCACCGGGTTGTGGGCGTAGGACCCTGGCCCGGACGGGCGATGCCTGCAAGAGTGGAGGTGTGGGTGTCTATGCGGAGCACGTGGTTCCCCGGATCGTCAACCTGGCCTGCGGGATGCGGGACCTGGATCCGCTGCGCGAGCGGGCCTGCGCCGATCTGCACGGGCAGGTCGTGGAAGTCGGTTTCGGTTCGGGATTGAACGTGCCGTTCTACCCGGCGACGGTCGCGTCGGTGCGTGCGGTCGAGCCCGCCGATCTGGGCTGGCGGCTGGCGAGCGACCGCGTCGCCGCCGCCACCGTGCCGATCGAGCGGGCCGGGCTGGACGGGCAGGCGCTGCCCTTCCCGGACGGGACCTTCGACTGCGCGCTGTCGACCTGGACGATGTGCACCATCCCCGACATCGCCGCCGCGCTCGCCGAGGTGCGCCGGGTGCTCGTCCCCGGTGGGACCCTGCATTTCGTCGAACACGGGCTGGCGCCGGACGAGAAGGTGCGGGCGTGGCAGAACCGGCTGAACCCGGTCCAGAAACGACTGTTCGGCGGCTGCCACCTGAACCGCGATATCCGCGGCCTGGTGACAGACGCCGGTTTCGAGATCCGCGACGCCGAGTCGTTCTACGGGGAGCACGCTCCCCGCTTCCTGGTCGCCCAGACGCTCGGTGTCGCGGTGTCGCCCTGACGATCAGACGATGCGGACCGACAAGGTGTAGGTCGCGTTGCCGCGACTCGGCTCCACCGAGATGGTGTAGTAGCCGCTGCGCGGCAGGGTGATCCGGCTCCAGGTCTCCTCCAGGCACAGGACGCTTCCGCCGGGGGCGGTGGTGGTGAACCGCGCGTTGCCCTCGACCGAGGTGAGTTCCGTGATCAGCGTCTGCCCGGCCCGCGCCTCGAACGCGTAGGTGTCGGCGTCGCCGCGAACCACCGCGCCGTCGATGGACGCGTGGTCGCTCCCCGGCGCGAATTTGATCTCGTATACCGACCCCGCGTTCGCGGCGCCCGCGCCGACCGCCGCGACGCCGAACGCGGCCGCGAGCACGGTGGCGCCGAGTACGAGCAGGCGCAGGCTCCGGAGTATGGCTTGCATGACGATCCTCTTTCCTGGAGTGGACGACTTGCCCAGAACTGTCCGCCACCCCGCCAATCGAATGCTTAACGGCCGCTTGGACATCAGAACACCGCAGGTCGGAGCCCCGCCCGGAATATACTGTAACGATCTGTTCAAAACAGTGCTAGCGTGAACCCATGCCACGCCCCAGGTTGTTCGACGAGGACCGCGCACTGGACGCGGCGATGCGCGCGTTCTGGCGCACGGGGTACGAAGCGACCTCCACCGAAGACCTGTGCGCCGCGACCGGACTGGGCCGCAGCAGCATCTACAACACCTTCACCAGCAAACGCGACCTGTTCGAGCGCGCCCTGCGCCGCTACATGACGACCAAGAACGCCGCGACATTCGACCTGCTCGACAGCCGGACGGAGGTGCGCGCGAAGATCCGCGCACTGCTGTGGCAAATCGTCGAGGCCCCCGAGGAGGACCCGCTCGGCTGTCTCGTGGTCAATTCGACGATCGAGTTGGCCCCGCGCGACCGCGAACTGGCCGCCGTACTCGCCGCCGACCAGGAGCGACGGCTCGCCGTGCTGACCGACGCGTTCGAAACGGCCAGACGCGCGGGCGAGATCGCACCGGACAAGAACCCGTCCGCCCTGGCCCACTTCGTGATCGCCACCATCGGCGGCATGCGAGTGGCCGCACGCGGCGGCGCGGATCGCGAGACACTGGCCGCCATCGCGACTACCGCGCTCGACGCGCTCTGAACCTTCCACCCCTGGCGACAGTTTTGCCGCGCCCGCATTTTGGATAGATCAGTACAATATAAGGAGGTACCGATGCCCGTGGCGATCTACGTCCTGGGTCTGTCGATCTTCGCCCAGGGCACCTCGGAGCTGATGCTCGCGGGCCTGCTCACCGAGATGGCCGCGGACCTGGGCGTCTCCGTGCCGCGCGCGGGCCTGCTCATCTCGGGGTTCGCCCTGGGCATGCTGGTGGGCGCGCCGGTGCTGGCCGTGGCGACGCTGCGCTGGTCGCGGCGCACCGCACTGCTCGCGTTTCTCGCGGTGTTCGTCGGCACCCACGTGGTCGGGGCGCTGACCTCGGATTACTGGGTGCTCTTCGCGACGCGGGTGGTCGGCGCGTTCGTCTACGCCGGATTCTGGGCGGTCGCGGCGACGACGGCGATCGGGCTGGTGCCCGCCACCGCGCGCGGCAAGGCGATGAGCATCGTCGCGGGCGGGCTCACCCTGGCCATCATCATCGGGCTCCCGGCGGGCACCGTGATCGGGCAGCAACTGGGTTGGCGGGCGGCGTTCTGGGCGGTGGCGCTGCTGTCGGCGGCGGCCGGGATCGGCGTGCTGGCGAAGATCCCCGGCGGACGCACCGACGCGCCGCTGCGACTGCGCACCGAACTGCGCACGATGATGCGTCCCGCGCTGTGGCTGTCCTACGCCACCACCGCGCTGTCCATCGCCGCCCTGATGGTCACCTTCGCCTACCTCGGCGCTCTGCTGTCCCACACCACCGGCATGGCGGACGGCTGGATTCCGGCGGTACTCGGCGTCTACGGACTCGGCGCGTTCCTGGGCATCGTCCTCGGTGGGCGCACCGCCGACACTCGCCCGCTCACCAGCCTGTACGTCGGCATCACCGGCGGCGTGCTCACCTCCGCGCTACTCGCCGTCACCATGGAACACGCCGTGCCCGTCGTGCTGCTGTCGTTCCTGTTGGGGGCGTTCGGCTTCGGCATCAACCCGACCTTGAACAGCCGCGTCTTCACCCTCGCGGGCGACGCGCCCACCCTCGCGGGCGCCACGAACATCTCCTCGTTCAACGTCGGCATCACCGCAGGCCCCTGGCTCGGCGGCCTCGCCATCGGCGCGGGCCTCGGCTACCCGGCGGTGGCCTGGATCGGCGTGGTTCTCGGCCTCGCCGCCCTCGCCGTCGTCGCATGCAGCCATGCCCTGCACCGCAAGGAGGTGGCGCGATCGTCGGTCGAGCCACCTGCACCGGCACTGGCCGACGTGGGATAGCCCTTCCCGCATAGGCAGCGGCCCTGGCCCGACGTGGCGTAGATCGGGTGCAGGGCCGCTGTTTCGGCGGAAATATCCTGTTCAGGTCGGTCGAACTCCCCGTCATGGACGCAGACTGCGAAGGCATGCCACTGGCCTGGCGCGGAGATCAACGCCTGGCCAGTCGGGTCCTTCGAGTCGCGGACACCGACAAGCCGTGCCCTCAGCCAGGCGACTTCGACGGATTCGCCCCCGTGCCGCTATGGGTCGACTTGAATCATCGCGCGCTGGTCATGCCAATGGCCATGGTTGGGGCTCCTTACCCCTGCGTGACTAGGGGTTTCGACGGTAGCTCCTCCTCCGATAGCTCCCGACCTGGCTCAGGAAGAGGGCCGAGTGAACTCCCCGTCCCGAACCGCAGCGGCGAAAGCATCCCACTGGCCTGGCGCGAAGGTCAACGCCGGGCCGGTCGGGTTCTTCGAATCGCGGACACCGACATGCCCTGCGTCCAGCCAGGCGACTTCGACACATTCGTTCCCCGTCCCGCTGTGTGTCGACTTGAACCATCGCGCGCCGGTTAGGCCGATAGTCACTGTTCATATCTCCTTGCCACCTGCCGGAGCAGGTCTCTCGATGGTTGTTCCTCCAGCGCAGCGCACAGGATCGTTTCGTGGATTCTGCGGTAGCGCTTCACATCGTCCTCGTCTTCGAAAAACATTACGCCGGTGTTGTTTTCGGCGTATACAACTGGAGGCTCCGATCGACCGCCAGGACCGTACACCGGGAAATCGAGCATGATATAGGGCAGCACGGGGACACAGTCGCCCGGAAACCCGGCCGTGAATGGCAGTATCCGTACGGTGACGTTTGGGCGAGTGCTCATGTCCGCCATATGTCGATGTTGCGCAGCCATGACGGCACGGGAGCCTACGATCGTGTGCAGAACACCCTCGTGCACTACGAACTCAGCCCTTACAGGGTCTATTCGCCGAGTCAGGATCGCTGCCCGCCGCAATCGTAGTTCTACACGGCGCTCGATATCTTCCTGAGTATCATTCGGAAGATACGGCCGCTCAATTGCTCCCGCGTAATCGGCTACTTGGAGCAGGCCCGGGATAACGAGTGGCTGGTACATTGCAAGTTGCGACGCACCGGATTCGAGCCCGAGATACGTGTTGAATCCAGGCATAATCAGATTTCGGGACGCCTGCCACCATGATTTCGTAGGTGTCTGCTGCGCAAGAATTTTCAGCTCTTCGATCTGTTCCGCGTCGAGACCGTACAGCTTGCCGAACGCCTCCACATCGCGCAGTTTGACCTTGTCGTTCTGCCCCTTCTCGATCCTGCCGACCGAAGTCTTGCCCATCTCCATGAGCTGCGCGGCGCGCTCCAGGGTGAACCCGGCACCTTCCCGAGCCTCCCGCAATGCCCGGCCGAGTTGCCGACGCGGCAATGTCGAACCGGGCTGATCGTCTTTCCCCATCGCTCCCCTTTTCCCCTGCTCGGTCCGAAACGGCCCAGATCCCGGTCCGGTTCGGACGTCGAACTATGTGTAGACCGGTCCGGGCTCTGCGCGAATGGCCGACTTCATCGGACCGTCCGTTTTCCCAGCACGGATGCTGTTGGCCTGCAGCAACATAGCCGCATGGCCAAGCAACAGGGAAGCCTCTCCGCCGCACAAGTCCGAATCCTGCGGACGCTGAGCTGCGGAGGGATGCTCACCGAGCATCAGATCAAGGTGTCGGCCTGCCTCACGGCGTGGAAGACCCGCCAAGCTCTGGCGAATCTGGCCGGTCGCGAACTCGTCGTGACCGGAGCCCGAAAAGGCCGCTACGAAATCACCCCGCTCGGCCGAACGACTCTGGCGACAGAGCCACCCGACAGCCGCCAGGCGTAAGGCCGCGCAGATCAAGTCAACGGCACAGGGCGGTGAGCATTTCGGCGAAATGCCGCAGCCATGTGCCACTCGACATCACCGCCCGGTGGGCGAGGAGGGATACGGAAGTTGTTGGGTGCTAACGGCGAGAGCGGCGGGATTGTCTCACCGCCGAGGATCTGTGGTTCGTCCGACGTAGAGTTGGCACATCGGCTGATGCGGCGGCACCGGGAATGCCGGGTCGATCGGTGCGCGTGGAAGTGGGTCGCCTTCTACACGTTGGTGCGGCGCGGCCGGATCGTGCCGCAGCAGTCGAGCCCTCGGGAACACGCCCACCGGCGGGGCATCGCCTTCCCCGTCGACCACACCGACCATCCGCCCTCTCGCGACGACGTGCCGGAGCCCCGGACATTCCAGCAGGTTCTCGAGGGATTGAGCAAGCTCGCCGACGACCTGCGCGCCGGCTCGGGCGACGGCTGCCAGCGGTGAGCGAGCGTGCTGTCGACCATCGTGACGGTATTCGCCGGTTGCGGCGCGGTGCTGCTCGGCGTGGGGTACGTGTGTTCTGTAGCCAATCAGATCTGTTGCCGCTCACCCGCGTTGAGGTTCGATGTTGGCTGGTCCCGATCATGCCGGACGGGTCGCTGGACTGCAACAATTAGCTGTCGTTGCCACCGTCGAGAAGCGACCACCACGTTGCCAGTCGTGGAACCACCAGCAACAGGTAATCCTCTCGGGGAACATGTTTCAGATTTCTGGGCGGGCCGATCATGGCGGCGGCAGCCTGGCATCCCCTAACGCCGGTTACAAAGCGTTTGGATCTGGATTGCCTGCATGACCTGTGATGCGAAAAGGCTCAACCAGCGCGGATCTCTCGCGTGTTTTGCTGAATTGTCTGGTTGGTAACGGCTCCGCAGGTACTCACGGATCGGTCGTGGCTTCGCGGGCCGCGTAGGTGGCCGGGGTGAGACCGGTGCGTGCGCGGAAGAAGCGGCCGAAGTTCGCGGGATCGGTGAAGCCGAGGTGAGCGGCTACAGTCCGGGCGTCCCATCGCGGGCCTTCGAGCAGGCGGCGGGCTTCGAGCAGGCGGCGCTCGTCGATGAGTTCGCGCACCCCTTTGCCGGTGGCGTCGAGGGTGGCGCGGCTGAGGGTGCGTACCGAGCAGCCGAGTAGCTCGGCGTAGTCCGTGGCCTGGTGCCGTTCGCGAAAGTGCAGTTCCAGGGCGTCGAGGAACTGTCTGTAGGTGTCACCGCGGCCGGTCCGGACTGTGGCCGCGCTGTCAGTGGTGATGCCTGGGGAGTTGGCCAGGCGCAGCAGCAGTGCTTCGAGCAGGCTGCGCCGCAGGGCGTGGTGCAGATCGAGCGGGCGGCGCCCGAGTGCGCGGTGTTCGTCCAGGAGTTGGAATGCGGTCTGTTCGAGCCAGGCAGCGTCCTCGGGATGCGGGTTCAGCACGGCAGGGGCCTCGTGCGCGGTGAGCGGGGCCAGGAGACGAGCGGCGTCGGGCCTGAGCACGTCGGGCTCGAACAGGATGAAGGGACCGCGGGTGACACCCGGCGGATGCCAGCACAGCACGTGTCCGGGACGCACCCATAGCCACTGGCCGGGGGTGACGGTTCGCGTGATGTGGTCCACGTCGTGGCGCAGCACACCCTCGGTGACCAGGACGAGGTAGTGGAAGGTGGCGCGTCCCGGGCGCGGCGGGTTCCAGGGCCAGTCGTCGTGGTGGGCGAAGAAGTCCTCGATGGTGTTGACCTCGAGGCCGTACGGGGTTCCGACCGGCGGCTGGAAGCGGTACAGCAGAACCTCGGCCGGTCTGTCGCGCCGTCCCGTTCTGGAGTGTCGCTTGTCGACTATCACGTGTCCGCACCCTACCGCCCAGATTTCCCGGTGCGGTAGGGACGTGCCGTCGCCGGGGGTCGCGGCGTAGTTCAGACCTGCCGTCCGGGCCACGACTGGCGGGCACCGAGGAAAGAGTCACCTGGCGACTGTTAGCTGACCGCTCTGTGTGCCAGTCGATCGGTCGGAACATAAGGAATGATTGAGGAGCTACAGCTATCTCTCAGCAACTCATCTATGGAACCGCCGGTCTACGACGGAGTACATGCCATGGCCGCTACCGCATAGCTGTTCGAGAACATCGACAGTCCCTAACGGTCAACAGGACACCGAACATCGGTTATCGACCAGGAAAGGATCTGATTATGCGTGCGCAACAGTTGCTTTCGGTCGCACAGAAGACGGCGACGCAGTTACCCGGGGCGGTTTCCGAACAGCCGTTCGGCCCGGATTGGCAGGTGTACAAGGTCGGCGGCAAGGTCTTCATGCTGGTGACCGAGGTTCGTGGCGAGTCGATGGTGATCGTCAAAACCGATCCCGAGGACGCGATCGCATTGCGCGACCAATTTCGGGAGATTACGCCCGGTTATCACATGAACAAGCGGCACTGGATCACGGTGACCGCTGGTGACGGGATCTCGGCGCGGCTGGTCCGGGAGCTGGTGACCGACTCCCATCGTCGCGTGGTGTCGGGCCTGCCCGTCGGGGACCGGCCCGCGAACTCCGATCGCCCGGCCCGACGCGGCCGGACGTCGCGGGGCGGGCTGACGGGGACACGACTGCAGTCGACGGCTCGTCGCACGGCGGGTTCGCTTCGCGGGGTCAGCCATGGGCGGCCGTTCGTGGAGAAGCTGGACGTGTACAAGGCCGGCGACAAGGTGTTTCTGATCGTCACCGACGATCCCGAGGAGCAGATCATCACCGTCAAGGCCGATCCGGAGCGCGGACAGATGCTGCGCAAGCGTTTCCCGTCGGTGACCGACGGCCGTTACCTGGACAAACACCATTGGGTATCGATCGGCACGGGACGCGGTGTCACCCCGGAGTTGGTGACCGAACTGGTCCACGATTCCTACGACCTGGTCCGCCAAGGCGTACCACGTCAGCGGCGGAAGAAGACACCAGCACGGGTCTGACGGACAACAACCGATCCCATGAGCAGTCGGGCGCAATTGCGGGAGAGTAAGCAGAGCAAACAGAAGGAGACAGGCGATGCATGTGATGTCGGATCAGGAGTGGATGCAGTTCGTGACCGACGGAGCGCACACAGGAAAGTTCGCCACGGTCGGTGCGGATGGCACACCGAACATCGCTCCGGTTTGGTTCGTGTTCGACGGGCAGGATTTCCTGTTCACCACCGGTGCCTCGACGGTGAAGGTCCGCAATCTGCGCCGGAACCCGAGGGCGGCGATCTGTGTCGACGACGACCGGCCGCCGTTCTCCTATGTCGAAGTACGCGGGCCGGTGAGCCTGAGCGAGGATCTCGACGAGCTGGTGGACGTCGCGACCCGCGCCGGTGCCCGGTATATGGGGGCGGACAAGGCGGAGGAGTTCGGGAAGCGCAACGGTGTGCCCGGCGAGGTCGTCGTGCGACTACGGCCAAAGAAGGTGATCGCCTATGGCGGTGTCACCGACTGAGGATTCTCCGTTGTCGTTGTTTGACGACGGGTCGTCGCGGCCGCTGGCCGACCGTTTGCGCCCACGCCTGCTTGCCGATGTCGTGGGACAGAATCATCTGCTCGACGAGCAGGGGCGATCGGGCGAATGGTGGCACAGCGTCGCCTGGTCTCGATGATCCTGCGTGCACGCCAGCCCACACGGCGAGATGTCGCCCGGTGACCATCAAGTGACTGCCGCATGCTGGGGGATTAATCGGTCCCCAGGCAAGAATCGAAGAGCGCCACGGCAGGCAACAGGCCGCCGACGTACCGCACGAAACTCTGAAACCGCGCCGGAAAGGAATCCGTTATGAGCCATCCCACAGCAGCCGATGCCGCCGCACCGGCGACCATGCGGGCCGTCATCGTCACCCACCCCGGCGGCCTGGACGCACTTCAGGTCAAGGACGTACCGGTGCCCGCCCGAAGGCCCGGCTGGGTGCGGATCAAGGTGAAGGCGTTCGGCGTGAACGAGTCCGAGGTCACCACCCGCAAGGGCGAGTCGGACGCCGTGGTCACCTATCCACGCATCCCAGGCATCGAGGGCGTTGGGACAGTCGACGAGGCCGACGAGGACAGCGGACTACGCCCCGGCCAACAGGTAGCCACAATGATGGGCGGCATGGGCCGCGCGTACGACGGCGCGTACGCCCAGTACGTCACCGTCCCCGCCGGCCAGGTCATCCCCTTCGATACCAGCCTGCCGTGGGACGTGGTCGGCGCGCTGCCCGAAATGTTCCAAACCGCCTACGGCTCCCTAACCCGTGGCCTGGACCTCGAGGCCGGGCAGACACTGCTGATCCGCGGCGGCACCTCCACGGTCGGGCTGAGCGCGGCCACCCTCGCGAAGGACCTCGGCGCCACGGTCATCGCCACCACCCGCAGCGAAGCGAGGGCCGGGGAACTGCGGGCGGCGGGCGTCGACCACCCCCTCGTCGATAACGGCGCCCTCGCCGATCAGGTGCGCGAGCTGTTCCCGGACGGCGTGGACGCCGCACTGGAACTGGTGGGCTGTTCGGTCCTCGCCGACACCTTGCGCACGGTCCGC
Source organism: Nocardia gamkensis NBRC 108242 (assembly GCF_001612985.1). GTDB lineage: Bacteria > Actinomycetota > Actinomycetes > Mycobacteriales > Mycobacteriaceae > Nocardia > Nocardia gamkensis. The sequence goes on from NZ_BDBM01000064.1 coordinate 23,561, forward strand.
CTCCACGGCACGGTCTGCTTCACCGGAGCCCTGGCGGGCCAGTGGTCTATCCCGGACTTCACTCCGTTCATGATCCCGTTCGGGGTGCGGCTGACCTCCTACGGCGGCCAGGCCGCCGACCTCCCGGCCGACGCCTTCGCCCACCAGCTCCAGGCCATCGCGGAGGGGCGCCTCCTGGTCCCGGTCGCGAAGGTCTACCACGGGCTGGAAGAAGTCCGTGACGCCCAGGCCGATCTCGAATCCGGCGCCACCCCGGGCAAGCACGTCGTCGTCCTGGACGACTGACGAAACCCACCACCTCCTGTCAGCGCCGGCCCGAGCCGGCTGCGGGATACACGAAAGGAAGACCATGTCTACCGTTCCTGACTACGAAGCGAACTACACCAACGAGCAGAAGCAGCTCGCCGAGCATCTCATCGGGCTGGAGAAGAGCGCCCTCGATAAGTGGTTCAAGGGCGACGTTTCCGGATACCGCGAGCTGTGGTCGCGCAGGAGCTTCACCTACTTCGACGCCGCACATCCCGAGCGTGTCGAGGGCCACGAAGCCATCGACACCTTCCTGGACGGAGTGGACGGCAAGCTCCATGCCGACGAGTACGAAATGCGTAGCCCGCGCGTACAGTTCGGCGACGACACGGCACTGCTGACCTACCAGCTGTTCTCGGACACCAACCTCATCGACATGAAGTACAACTGCATCGAGCTCTTCCAGAAGGAAGAGGACTCCCAGTGGCGGGTCATCCACTCCACCTGGTCGTTCATTCGCCCGATGGACATGGACTTCGGCTCCGCGAAGAAGATCGTCTGAGAGCCGTCACCATGCCGCTCCGATGGCGGCGATCGCCCTCCGTGCAGCCCCTCCATCGCAACCCCGGTCTCAGCTCGAGCCGCGCCATGTGACCGGAACCTCCACGCCGCACCCCCTCCGCCCCCGCCTGTCCGAGCTTCACCGGCGTGGCGAGCGGGGCGCGGCCGTCATTATGCCCGGCGACATCGACGCACCCGAATATCCGAACGAAAGGATCCCGTGATGACCGACACCGCGACCGACGCCTACAGCTCCTTCACCGTGAACGACCTGGAATCGACCCGCACCTTCTACCAGGACGTACTCGGCCTGCGTATTGAAGACCGGGACGGAATGCTCTTCATCCACCTCCCCGGCGGCGCGTACACCGTCGCCTACGCCCACCCCGAGCACCAACCTGCACGATTCACCATCCTCAACATCGTCGTCCCCGACCTGCCCATCGCTGTCGCGGACCTCACCCGGCGCGGCGTGGAATTCGAGCACTACGAGGGAACATCCATACAGATCGACCCGGACGGGATCTACCGCGCCAAGGGCCCCTGGTTCGCCTGGTTCTACGACCCCTCCGGCAACGTTCTCGCCGTCTGCGAACGCGACGTCCGCCCGTCCGGCACCGCCTGACTCGCATGACTGCCGCGCCGCGCCCGGGCGCACAACCTCGAGGACGTCGACGTCACGGTGCCGCTGGGCAAGCTGGTGGCGACCGCCGGAGTCTCCGACTCATGCAAGTCCTCGCTCGCCCTCGGCGTGCTCATCGACTCCGATCGGTACGAAGTCCACGCCGGGGCGGCAGCTTAATGAATGCGCCGCTCAGGAGATCCGTCCAATCCTGACCCGCCCCAGCGACTCAACAATCGCGGTCCAGCTCGTGAACGAACCATCGCCCAGCTCGGGCGGGTACGGACGTCCGCACCTGCCTGTTCCGAGCGATCTGGAGCGCCGTAGCCGTTGGTCGCCAGTCGATCTCGCGAACATTCGGTAGTGCAAGAATTTAGTACGTGCGTCCCAGAATTGGCGAATCAGCAGGGGCCGATCACGGCCTGGCGGCGGCGCCGACCAGTGTCGAGGTCGGCAACCGACGCTCTGCTGCTTGCAGCGTCCTTCTCCAGGGCAAGCAAGTTGATTACCGAAGCGTAGAGCTGCAACTGCTGTTCGAGCTCGGTGCAGTGTGCGCGCAACTCGGCGTGCTCGGCCTTGAGCTTGTCGCATGGACTGGGCTCGGCGGCCGCGGCCGCCGATTCGGCGTCTTTGACGCGGGCTTGGAACAGTTCTTTGAGGTCGGTGTGCTGGTGGGTGAGGTGCCAGCGGCCGAGACCAGCTTCGACGGCCAGCTGGGAGACGCTGAGCCGACCGGTGGACCGCAGAGGCTTGCCCGCGAGGAGGCGGTCCATCGCGGCCAGGAGTTGCTTGCGGATCGGATTCTTCTCCGTCGCGATGGTTGGTGTCACTGGTGGTTCTCCAGGATGGTGTCGAGGCGGTCGAGTTCGTGCTGTTCGCGGCGGTGCCGGATCGGCGGGGCGAGCGGGTCGGCGACGATCTCGGCGAGTTCATCGCGGCGCTTGCGGATTTCGGCGATGTCGCGGCCGGTGCGGGCGATATTCGGGCAGCGGGGCCGGCAGTCATCGATGTCGGGGGTGACCATGGGGTCATCGGCGGTGCCGCGGAGCTGGCAAGCAGCCTGGGCGGGGTCGAACACGCAGGTCATGCCTTTGCCGTGGAAAATCTGCAGAAGTGGGTTGTTGACCAGGTCACGGGCTTGCTTCCCGGTGCTGAGGACGTGGCCGCCGAATTGCTTGTGAGCGGCGGAGACTCGCATCCCGTAGTCGTCGGCGGCCGGGCCGCTGACGTGTTCGCCTTGGGCGAGGGCCCGATGATTCTCGGCAATTTCATCCAGACGAGCCAGGAAATCTTCGAAGGCGTAGTCGTCAGGGAATCCGGATTCGTAGGTTCCGGCGTAGCCCTGGAACATCCGGGTTTCGACGTGCCCGTATTGCAGTGCGCCGGCGACGACTCCCCGGGGACGGCGCCGGATGGACCAGGCGAGGGTTCGCCGGAAACGGGACAGGTTCAGCGGTCCTTGCGGGTCCGCGGGAACGCCGTCGATGCCGCGGCTGACGCTGTAGGTGTTGATCCAGGTGGTGAACGATTCCAAGTCCTTTGCGACGATGCTGGCCAGTCGCGCTTCGCCTTTGCGGGTGCTGTTGTAATACCGCTGGCGGGCAACGTTGTTCGCGAACAGAAGAGGGTGATCGTGTAGGCGTTCGAGGACTGCGGCGGCTTCGGCGACGGGCTCGACGACGACCCAGGGATCGCGTCGTGGTGCCCCTTGGGGGATCTTGTTGCCGCGGTCGTCGGTTGCGTGCTTGAAGTAGGTGCCAGACATGAGCAGCAGATCCGTTTGCGGGTCGTACTCGATGCATCCGCGTTCGAGGTTGAGAACCTCTGCTGCGCGGGCGCCGGACAAATACGCGATGATCACCGCGCAAGCGGCGCTCAGATGCCGCGCCAGTGTGCGTGCTTCGAAGTGGGCGATCGGGCGGTCGAGCCAGAGCTGCCCGCTCAGGCGCCCGGTAATCGGCGTCTCCAGATAAGCGTTGTCTGCCACCGGGATTCCCGATTCGCGGATGGCCTGGCCGATCGCCGCCTTGCTCAGGCCATGAGGGGCGCATTCGAAGATCCGGCCCAGATGGGGCCAATCGATCTCGATGATTCCGTCGGGGGTGATCCGGCCCGGCAGCGATCCGCCGGTGCAGCGGAGCCGGTCGAGGTATTCGATGACCAACCCCTCGATCCGGCCCTTCGGTGAGCGGATCACGGGCCCGGTTCGGCGGCGGCCTTCCATGCTGCGGCTGTCCAGGAACCGGTATTCGGCGTAGGCGGCGATGATGTCTTCGGCAAAGTCCTCGACGAACCGCAGAGACCATGCCAGCAGCGGTTGCATGGTCTTCTCGGCGATGCGTGGGGTGAGGTTCGCTCGACTTTGGGCGATTTTGCCGAGCAGTTCATGCGACCTGTCTCCGCCCCATGGCGGCAAGGGTGGCAGTCTCATCTGCTCGGGGAGCGCGTCTCGATAGGACCACAGCCGCCGAACCTCCCTGATCCGCTTGTGTTTCGCCAGCGGCGACATGTCGCGGGCGCTGAGATCGATCAGGTAGTCATCGAGGAGCTCGGCTGTGACGTCCTGCAGCTCGGTGACGTCATGGCGGTGCAACCAGACAAGGAATTCCTTCAATGAAGCCCACGAGGAGTCGATACTGAGGATCGACGGCCGACTCACCCTCATCCACCGCATCCATGCCGGGCATTCGGTGTTGATCAGTTGCCAGACATAGTGTTTCGCGGTCAGCTGCATCGGTATCGGGATGGCGGCGAAGTTCAGGCTGGTCGCGTCGGCGCCGGCCTCGAAGATCGCCTCGTTGAGATGCCACCGGTCATCACCGAACCGTGACAACCTGGCCGGATCGGTTCCCGGCAGTAGTTCACGATCCAGCAGCACCAGCGTCTCGTTCCGCGGCCACCGATCGGCGGCGGAAACGGTATGGGCGGCAAAGACGTCGAGGGCGCGGTCGGTCATCGCAGGTCGAGCTCTCTGTTCAGGAATCGCTCCACTAATGCGCGGTCGGCGTCGCTGACGCCCACTCGAGCGTCGTCGACATCGGCGAGGTCATGGCGGGCGAGCAATTCGGCGAGTTGGGCGTGCGCGAACCCGAACCGCTCGACCCAGGTCAGTGGATCCATTTGCGCTTTGCGGGCGCCGAGCTGACTGTGAACGTGCACCTGAATTGGCAGGTGATGCGGCATGGCGCGCGCGCAGGGACAGCTCAGGCACTGCATAAACGAGGCTTGGCACGCCCCTGCGGCGGTGTGCGGGCCTGTGCCGTCGTCGGCGCAAGCCGCCATCACGGTGTCGAGCTTGCGGGCCATCATGCGTTCGAGAACCCTTGCGTCCATGCCGTGTTCGGCAGCGACCCCATCGGGATCGTCGTGAGCCCGTGCGAGGTCGTCGATGCTCAGGTGGTCGATCACACCGCGTGCGCGCGCTCTGTCGACCTCTCCAGCCAGTGCCTCGGCGACGACTCTCCGGTATTCGTCGACGCTGCCGCGATTGCGCGACAGATAGTCCTTGACCAGTGTCTGTTCACGATGTGCGACCGGCTTCTGGTGCAACTCGAGATAGGTCAACCTGACCCGGTTCATCGCAACCTGCAACGCAACCGGGTTCCCCTCGCCGGACATGGCGTCCGACACCAGATTGTGCGACCTGCTCCACCCGGCGTACCAGCTATCGAGTTTGTCCATCACCCGCAGCCCCCGACCGTTCTCGCAGTGCCCGCCGGCGGTGCTGGTGTAGCCGACGAAAAGCTTGTCTGTACCGATGAACTCACGCGACCGCGCGGTCAGCTCGATCATCAGGGCGTAAACGCCAAACGGGGTGTGCAGCTCGTCGCGGGCCGACAACTCCTCATGACGGTCGGGAATACTGATCCAGTTCGGAACCTCCTCCAACACCAAGTTCATATAGGCGCGGCCGCCGCGCCTGGGCTTGCGGGTGTTCAGGATCGCCGCCGCTGTCTGCCCGACATGCCCGTCAGCGCGATGATGCGCGACACCGGCATTGAGGATCACGCTGCGATTCTGTCCAGTCATGGCAGCCAGCAGAATGGCTCCCGCGACGAGCTCTCGACCCACCAGATGAAGTTGAGCGACCGCGTCGACGGTCGAGCCGAGTCGACGAACCCAATCCTTCGCTTGGGATGTGACCGCCCCGGTCCGCGACCGCATGTACTTGTATCGGGGGACGTCAGCGTAGCGGTCGACGAAATCCAGCAGTTCCATTCTCCGCTCAGGGTCTGCCGAGCTCCCCTCGCGATATTCCCGCAACAGCTGCCTGTTGTTGCGAATCCGGACAGCCGCAGCGCGCAGGTCCTCGCGCGCGGCCGTCGCGATCCGTTTGAACTCTGCGCTGCTGTAGCTCGCCGTTGGCGGCCCCGCAACGCGCCGGTGCGGGTTGCGCTCTCGCAGCTTCGCCACCAAGGCGTCGGTGATGCCATCGGCGCCCAACAGGACCCCCTTCACCGATCCCAATTCGGTTGCGGCATTCCGCATCCCCCGACGATGGGCAACGAAGCCGTCGATATGGCCTGGCACCAGATCATCTATCAGCCTGGGTGGGGCGGGAAGGTTCGCCAAATACGTGGCGAACGTGGTGATCGCCTGAAACACGGCTCGTATCGAGTGCATCGACGTCAACCGGCTTCCTGGAGCCGTCCGTCGAGCGAACGCGACCGCCATTTCCCGCTGCATTCCCGCCGCCACCGGCAGGCCGGTGAAGTCGAAGTCCTTGTGCTCGCTGCCCTCCTGGGCGAAGCACCGAACCACACTGGTCTCACCGAGAATGCCTCGGGCAGTAGCTGGTTCGGTGCTCGGCAGGGCGGCTTTGCGTCCGCGCCGGCTCACCGGGCGCGCGCCCAGCGGGTCGGTGATCACGCGTGAGTGTCCCGCAACGGCTTCGACGACGAATTTGTCGATGTCGAGACCTTCGACCTGGGCGAGCAGGACCTCCACCGACAGATTCTGGAACGGCTCGAGGTAGACCGATCTTGTGGTTTCCACCCGGCGGTGACCGAGGATGGTTTGCACGAAATCCCATGTGTCGCCGAACTGGTAACGAAAATCGCGGGTCTCGTTCTCGCTGAGATGGTCGACCCGTTTGGCGTAGACCAGCTTCCCGACCGAGAACCATCGCAGGGCAGCCGAATGACGACTCATGTGCGAATTCACCCGGAAGTTGTCCAAACCTATCGCAGCGACGCGCTGGTTCGCGGCATCGAAGCTGTGATGCCAGGCGTGGGGATCGCGCGGCAGCCCGTCCTCGTTCAACCACAACCACACCGGCTCCAAACCGGCCACTGTCTCCCGAAACATTCTGCGCCGCAACGATGAACCCACCAAATTCCAGTCCCGAACGACCCAGCCGCCGCTCTCCTGGTCGGGCATCACCACCGAACCAGGACGGCGATCGACGTCCACCAGCATCCGGCCAGGGAGCCGTTCATAAACGCCAGCAGCCTGCGCTTGGCGAACCATCCGCGCGCGAGCGCCCTCGACATAAGCCCAGACCGCACTCAGCGCGCGCCGAGGAATCCAGTACGGATGCCCATAGCCGCCCTTGGCGCACTTGCTGGCCAATTGGCAGGTGTAGAAGCCGCGCCCGGCTTGCAGTCGCGGCAGCTCCGGTAGCACCACGCTGGCCCACTCGCTCAACCTCAGGGCGGTGCCGTAGAGTCCGTCGGCGAATGCCGCGTCACGCTGGTCGTTGCGGCCACGCCACGATCGATCCGGTCGACCCGACAGGTCCCGCCCCCGCAATCCGACATCTCGCCAGCGTGCCCACGCCGCCGGGTCCAGCCACTTCACGGCTGCGTCCCGCTTGGCCTTCGGATAGTCCACCTCGGCGAACACGTCGTCCACATCGCCGTAGCGGCCGGAGGCCTAGGTGTAGAACTTCTTGCACGCGGCAACGTCTTTCGCGAACGTCGACGTCTTGACCGTCGCGATGTTCGCCGGATCGGTCAACCGCCAGAACTCGAACTCCTCGGTGTGCTCCTCATCCGCCTGCCACCACGGGCAACCCCGTGACTCCAGGAAACTCAGCCACAACGCCAGCGAGTATGCGTAATCTCGGCGCGTGTTCTCAGCCAGCACCCCGAACTTCGCCGATGCGAGGAACCGATTCACCCGATCATCGGGAAACCCGTTCGGCGCCAACATAAACCACTGGCCGTGCCGGACTCCCAGTTGCCGCGCCCAGGGCCCCACATCCAGCGCAATGCGTTCCAGCCCCTCTGGCAAGTTCGGCCACGAGCGCTCCAGATCGAACCGCCGTACGGTCCACAACCCCGGGTCCACCAGCTAACTCTCCCTCGATGGTCTTGGACATCGAACCACAACAGGAGAGCGGCTATAGAATGTACGGCCGACCGACCAGCCGCGCCGCCCTGCCCGTCGCCGCAGCACACCGGGCCATGCAGTTGCACCGTGATCACGACTGCGCCCGCAAGCGCGCCGCGTTCACCGCCCTGATTGCCGCCGGGCGCATCACACCGGATTCCGCACGCCAACACCGCCCATGGAGCAATCCCTCGTGAATCGAACCGAAGAAGACCCGACCGGACGGCTCCGGGAACTCACCGACCGCGCTACGCGAGCGGGCTACTGCCTGGTGCGCGATCCGGTCCCACCGCACGACTGGAAGTTGCTGGACGCCGAGGACGGCGACGTCGTCGTCTTCGCCGCGAATCTCGAGCGAATCGAGCAGTGGCTCGACACCTGACTACGCGGCACCCGCTGAGCGAGCCCGCCGCTCAGCTCGCCAAGCAACCCGGACCGAGCAGCGCCTTGAGGTCGCCCATCAGTGCCGAGGACGGTGAGACTCGCAGGCGTTCGTCGAGTTTCAGCAGCGTGGTCTTGTCTCGGGCGCCGACGTGCCGGATATGCACATCCGACGTGCCGGGGTGCCTGGACAAGACCCGCTTGAGTTCGCCGATCTTGTCCGGCGTGCACATGCGGGTGGTGACGGTGACCGCGAGCGGCTTCGCGACGCCGACCGCCGACAGGTCGGGCACGGCGAGATCGTTGGCGATCAGCGAGATCCGGTCGTCGCGGACCGAGACGCGCGCCTTGACCAGCACCACGGCGTCCTCCACGACGTCCATCCCGTACACCGAGTACGACTGCGGGAAGAACAGCACCTCGATGCCACCGGTGAGGTCTTCCAGCTGCGCGGAGGCCCAGGCCAGGCCGTTCTTGTTGATGCGCCGGTTCACCGAGGCCAGGATGCCGCCGACGGTCACCTGGGTGCCGTCCTTGATGTCGCCCTCCAGGATGGCGGGGATCTGCGTGTCGGCCTGCGCCGCGAGCACGTGCTCGACGCCGTTGAGCGGATGCCCGGACACGTACAGGCCGAGCATCTCCCGCTCCAGTGCGAGCCGGTGCTTGGACTCCCACTCCTCGTCGGGGACCTTCACGTTGAACACCGAGGTCACCGACTCGTCCGCGTCCAAGCCGCCGAACAGGTCGAATTGACCGATCGCCTCGGCCTTCTTGGTGGCCATCACGGCGTCGATGGCATCGGAGTGGATCAGCATCAGGCCCTTGCGCGGATGCCCGAGGGAGTCGAAACCGCCTGCCTTGATCAGCGATTCGGTGACCTTCTTGCTCGCGGCGATGGCGTCGATCTTGTTCAGGTAATCGGAGAAATCGGTGAACTTCGATTTCTCCTTGCGCGCCTGGATGATCGAGGAGACGACGTTCGCGCCGACATTGCGCACCGCGCCGAGACCGAAGCGGATGTCCTTGCCGACGGAGGCGAAGTTCTGCTCGGACTCGTTGACGTCCGGCGGAAGCACGGTGATGCCGAGGCGGCGGCAGTCGGAGAGGTAGACCGCGGCCTTGTCCTTGTCGTCGCCCACGGAGGTGAGCAGGCCCGCCATGTACTCGGCCGGGTAGTTGGCCTTGAGGTAGGCGGTCCAGAACGAGACCAGGCCGTAGCCCGCGGCGTGCGACTTGTTGAACGCGTAGCCGGCGAACGGAAGGATGGTGTCCCACAGCGCCTTCACCGCGGCCTCGGAGAAGCCGTTGTTGGTCATGCCCTCGTGGAAGCCCTTGTACTCGGCCTCGAGCACCTCGAGTTTCTTCTTACCCATGGCCTTGCGCAGCGCGTCGGCCTTGCCCATCGAGTAGGAGGCGACCTTCTGCGCGATGAACATGATCTGCTCTTGGTAGACGATCAGGCCGTAGGTCTCGGCGAGGATGTCCTTGAGCGGTTCCTCCAGCTCGGGGTGGATCGGCTTGATCGGCTGCCGCCCGTTCTTGCGGTCGGCGTAGTCGTTGTGCGCGTTCATGCCCATCGGGCCGGGGCGGTAGAGCGCGAGCACGGCGACGATGTCGTTGAAGCCGGTGGGCTGCATGCGGCGCAGCAGGTCGCGCATGGGACCGCCGTCGAGCTGGAAGACGCCGAGCGTGTCACCGCGCGAGAGCAATTCGTAGGTCGCGGGGTCGTCCAGCGGCAGGTTGTCCATGTCCAGGTCGATGCCGCGGTTGGCCTTGATGTTGTCCAGCGCGTCACCGATGACGGTGAGGTTGCGCAGACCGAGGAAGTCCATCTTCAGCAGGCCGATGGCCTCGCAGGACGGATAGTCCCAGCCGGTGATGATCGCGCCGTCCTGGGGCCGCTTCCATACCGGGATGGCGTCCATCAACGGTTCGGAGGACATGATCACCGCGCAGGCGTGCACACCGGCGTTGCGGATCAGGCCCTCGAGTCCGCGCGCGGTCTCGTAGATCTTGGCCACGTCCGGGTTGTTGCCGATGAGTTCGCGGACCTCGGCGGCCTCTTTGTACCGCTCGTGATCGGGGTCCATGATGCCCGACAGCGGGATGTCCTTGGCCATGATCGGCGGCGGCAGCGCCTTGGAGATCTGGTCGGCGATGGCGAAGCCGGGCTGGCCGAACTGGACACGCGCGGAGTCCTTGATCGCGGCTTTGGTTTTAATCGTGCCGAAGGTGATCACCTGGGCGACCCGGTCGGTGCCCCACTTCTCGGTCGCGTAGCGGACCATCTCACCGCGGCGGCGATCGTCGAAGTCGATATCGATATCGGGCGCGGACGGGCGCTCCGGGTTGAGGAACCGCTCGAACAGCAGGCCGTGCGGCAGCGGGTCGATATTGGTGATGCCGAGCGCGTAGGCCACCAGCGAACCGGCCGCCGAACCACGGCCGGGGCCGACCCGGATGCCGACCTCTCGCGCGTGCTTGACGAGGTCGCCGACGACGAGGAAGTAGGCGGGGAAGCCCTTCTGCTTGATGACGTCCAGTTCGAAGTAGGCGCGGGTGTAGTACTCGTCGGGCACGCCGTCCGGGAACCGGCGCGCCAAGCCGCGGTCGACCTCTTTGCGCAGCCAGGAATCCTGGTCCTCGCCCTCGGGTACCGGGAAGATCGGCATGCGGTCCTTGAAGGCCCACACGTCGTCGTAGGACTGGACCCGCTCGCCGATCAGCACCGTGTTGTCGCACGCGCCGGGCACCTCGGCGTCCCACAGCGCGCGCATCTCCTCGGCGGACTTCAGGTAGTAGCCGTCACCGTCGAATTTGAACCGCGTGGGATCCGACAGCGTCTTGCCGGTCTGCACGCACAGCAGCGCCTCGTGGTTGGCGGACTGGTCCTTGGTGACGTAGTGGCAGTCGTTCGTGGCCAGCGCCGGGATGCCCAGCTGCCTGCCGACGTTCAGCAACCCCTCGCGGACCCGGCGCTCGATGGACAGGCCGTGGTCCATGATCTCGAGGAAGAAATTCTCCTTCCCGAAGATCTCCTGCCACTTGGCCGCGGCCTCGAGCGCCTCGCGTTCGTGCCCGAGGCGCAGGCGGGTCTGCACCTCGCCGGAGGGGCAGCCGGTCGTCGCGATGATGCCTTCGGCGTACTGGGCGATGATCTCCGCGTCCATGCGCGCCCACTTGCCGAGCTGGCCCTCGATGGAGGCCAGCGAGGACAGTTTGAACAGGTTGCGCAGGCCGGTCGCGTTCTCGGCGACCATGGTCATATGCGTGTAGGCGCCCGAGCCGGAGACGTCGTCGCCCTTCTGGCTCGGATCGCCCCACTGCACGCGCTTGGTCTCGAACCGGGAGGCGGGCGCGATGTAGGCCTCGATGCCGATGATCGGCTTGATGTCGTGCTTCTTGGCCGAGTTGTAGAACTCCGAGGCGCCGTACATGTTGCCGTGGTCGGTCATCCCGACCGCGTTCATCCCCAGCCGTTTCGCCTCGCTGAACAATGGCGAGATCTTGGCCGCACCATCGAGCATGGAGTACTCGGTGTGGTTGTGCAGATGGACGAACGATCCGGACGAGGCGGCCAAGACGGTCCTTCCTCCCAAGGTCTCGACGGGGGTTGGCTGGACCGATTCTAGGCGTGCCCACCGACTGCTTCGGACCGGCGCGCTGGCGCCACTCGGGCGTCCGGCGTGTCGGTGGGGAAGATCACCGGCGCGTCCTGGGGACTCGCCGTGTGAGTGGCCGATTTCCGCGAGTGTCGGGGTCTTGCCGAATTCGGGAACACCCGAACGGCGGCCGTGGCTCGGCGGTAATCTCTGCTTCCCTCCCCACGACGATGCCGGCGCTTCTCGGGGACGGGCCAGCACGGCAGACCGGATTTTCCCGAAAACGTGGAGGTGTCGATGAATTCGACGACAGCGCTCTTGATGGTCCCCGCTACGGCGATGGCGGCACTGGCCGCGACGGCCGCGCCCGCCGCGGCCGCGCCCGCCGCGTTCGCCACCGTGTACACCCTGGCCCAGGGGCCGTGCGTGGGGCAGGTGGAGATGTCGGTCAACGGCAACGCCTACCCCAACCAGGCGGCCTTCACCGTGGGCGCGACGCTGCTCGGCGCCGGGCCGTGCACGCTGCCGGTCACGCTGAACTACCGCAATGTCGACACCGGCCAGGAAGGTACGTTCCAAGTGGTCGCGCAGGGTCCCGGCTACTGGGGCAACAGCGGCCACTCCGCGCTGTTCCTTCCCGGCATCGGCCAGTTCACCGCGACGGTCAGCATCGGCGCGGCGCACTTCCCCGAACCCGGCACCATCGAGTTCACGGTCCCGCAGTACCAGGGCTGAGAATTCCCGCAGGCCGGACCGCGCCCGCGCCCGGCGGCGGCGCGGTCCGCGTGGACGGATTCGGCCATTCAGTGCGGCGGTGGTATCCACCAGCGGCGACGCGACCCCTTACCGAACTCCGGCAAAACCGCAGGACAGCGGCCACGCCCGACGAAGGCGGGTTCCGCGTTCACCGGATTCGGCCCGTTGCGCGGCCGTCGACGCCAACGCCCGCACTCGGCCGCACCCCGCACTCGCGTCACAGCCGCCGCCTTGCCGCGGTGTTTGCGGCCGACGCGATAATCAGCCCATGCAGTCCGTGCGCCGATGCCCGCCATGACCACCGCACTCGCCGTCGCGGCGGCGGCGGCGCTGATCGCCGGGGCGCTGCTGATCTGGTCGCGCACCCGCAGAGTGGTGACCACCCCCGCGGAGCGGGCGGTGCATTCGGCGTTGCACACCGCGTCGCTGGCGGCGGTCCCGCTGCGGCGCGGGCTGACCGAGCAGTCCGCGCGGGAGGCGGCGCCGCACCTGCGCGCACTCACCGGCGCCGAGGCGCTCGCGCTGGCCGACCCCGACGGCACGTTGCTCGCCTGGGACGGCCCGCACGCCGAACTGGCCGAATACTTCGGCGAAGCCGCCGTGCGCGCCGTCGCGGGCGAGCGCCCGGTGCTCGTCGCCGGACCCGGACGCGGCGAACACGCGGGACGCACGCTGATCGCGCAACCGCTGCTGGTCGAATCCAACGGCGTGGCCGGCGTGCTGGGAGTCGTGAGCGCCGGGCAGCCGGGACCGGGCCGGCTGGGTGCGGTCGCCGAGGTGGCTCGGTACGCCTGCGGTCAGCTCGAACTGGCCGAGCTGGACGCGTCGCGGGCCCGGCTGGACCGCGCCGAGGTGCGCGCGCTGCGGGCCCAGATCAGCCCGCACTTCATCTACAACGCGCTGAACACCATCGCCTCGTTCGTCCGCACCGACCCGGCGCGGGCCCGCGAGCTGATCCTCGAGTTCGCCGACTTCACCAGGTACTCCTTCCGCGCCGCGGGCGAATTCACGGTGCTGTCCGACGAGTTGCGCAACATCGAGCGGTACCTCGCGCTGGAACGCGCCCGTTTCGGCGACGCGCTACAGGTCCGGCTGCGGATCGCGCCCGAGGTGCTCGGCGTGGTACTGCCCTTCCTCGCGTTGCAGCCGCTGGTGGAGAACGCGGTGCGGCACGGGCTGGCGGGCACCGCGCACGGCGGCACCGTCAGCATCGTCGCCACCGACGCGGGCACCGACTGCGTGATCAGCGTCGAGGACGACGGCGTCGGCATGGACCCGGATCTGCTGCGGTCCGGCGCGCTGGACGCCGTCGACACCGGGACGGGCCCGGCGGCCTCCGGTGAGGCCGCGCACGTCGGGCTGGCCAATGTCGACGACCGGTTGCGCGCGGCCTTCGGCGACGACTACGGCCTGGTCGTGGAAACCGCGCCCGGTGCGGGCACGAAGGTCAGCCTGCGCGTCCCCAAGTTCCGCGCGGGCATCCGGGCGTAACACCGCCCTGCGGGACCCAGGACCAGGCCTCAGGACGATGACAACCAACCGGGCATGAAACCAACGCGCTACGCCCAGGACCACAACTCACCCCGCCGACAACCGAACCGACACACCACCGCGCGAGACCCGCGACCACGACCCACACCGACGACGAGCAACCGGACGCAAGACCGGGACACCCGACGCCGGAACACAGTTCATGCCGACGACAAGCAACCGGATATGAGACCGGCGCGCACGACGCCCGGGAGCTGGACACGTCCCGCCGACGGCGCCCGTCGGCGGCCTCGCAGGGGAGCCTTACGATGGTGCGATTGTGACCCGCGTTACCGGCAAACCGGCGGGCGCGCTGCGCGTGCTCGCCGTGGACGACGAGAAACCCGCTCTGGACGAGCTGGTGTATCTGCTGCGCGCGCGGACCGAGATCGGCGAGATCCACGCGGCAGGCGACGCCACCAGCGCACTGCGGGTGCTGCGCGCCCATCCGATCGACGCGGTGTTCCTGGACATCAACATGCCGGGACTGGACGGCATGGAGCTGGCGGGCATCCTCTCGGAGTTCGCCGCCGCGCCCGCCGTGGTCTTCGTGACCGCCCACGACGACCGGGCGATCGCGGCGTTCGACCTGGGCGCGGTGGACTATCTGCTCAAGCCGCTGCGGGAGGACCGGCTCGCGGAGGCGGTGCGGCGGATCGCCGCAGCGCGCAGCGCGCCGCACCCGGCCGCCACCGAAGCCCGCACCGACCCGAACGAGGTCATCCCCGTGGAACTGGGCGGAGTGACCACGCTGGTACCGCGATCGAGCGTGAGCTGGGTGGAAGCCGACGGTGACTACGCGCGGCTGCATACCAGCGCCGGGTCGCATCTGGTGCGGATTCCGTTGTCGGCGCTGGAGGCTCGCTGGCACGACGCGGGCTTCCTCCGGGTGCACCGGTCCTACCTGGTGGCGCTGCGGCTGGTGACCGGGCTGCGCAGCGTGGGTTCCGGGACCGTGGTGTGCCTGCGGGCCGAGGGCGACGCGCGGGCGGTCGAACTGCCGGTCAGCCGAAGACAGGTTCGTGAGCTGAAACAACGGCTGGTGCGCCGGCCCCGGCAGCACTGGGGCAACCAGTGACCGGGCCGCAGCGCCCGGTCCGCAGGCGCGTCGTGCTCTCCGAGCGACGTGGCGCCCGGCGGGTGCGCACGCGGGTGGAGGTCGCCGAGCAAACCGAGTTCGGTGAAGCGCTCATCGGGGGCCTGATCCGCGCCCAACTCGGGCTCGCGCTACGCGTGGGCCTGGTGAGCATCGCGCTGCTGTGCGCGCTGCCGGTGCTGTTCCGGACCGGCTCGATCGGCTCCATGGCGGTGCTGGGCATCCGGTTGCCGTGGCTGCTGCTCGGCGGAGCCGTCTACCCGCTGCTGTTCCTGCTCGGCCGCACCTATGTGCGCTTGGCCGAACGCAACGAACAGGACTTCCTCGAACTGGCCGAGGACTGATGGTGCGCCCTCCACCATGAACGAGTCGATCACGTCCACATCGCCCGCCGAACCGATGCGCCGACCCCGGAGCGCTCCATGACCTCGGGTACGGCGCCTGCGCTCACCGTGGCCGCGCTGGTCCTCGCGGCGCTGGCGACCGTCGCGATCGGCGCGTACGGCGTGCGGCTCGCGCGCACCACCTCCGACTTCCTCGTCGCGTCGCGCAGCGTGGGACCGCGCTGGAACGCCGCCGCGATCTCCGGGGAATACCTCTCGGCCGCCTCGTTTCTCGGCGTGGCCGGGTTGATCGCGAAATACGGCGCGGACGCGCTGTGGTACCCGGTGGGCTTCACCGCCGGATACCTGGCGCTGCTGCTGTTCGTCGCCGCTCCGCTGCGCCGCTCCGGCGCGTACACGGTGCCCGACTTCGCCGAATTCCGGCTGGGCTCACTGCGTTTGCGCAGGCTCGCGGCCACCGTCGTGGTGCTCATCTGCGCGGTGTATCTCATTCCGCAGTTCCAAGGGGCCGGGCTGACCCTGCACATCCTGCTCGGGGTGCCGGACTGGGTGGGCGCGGTGGCGGTGGGCGCGATCGTGCTCGCCAACGTGGTCGGCGGCGGGATGCGCTCGATCACCCTGGTCCAGGCGTTCCAGTACTGGCTGAAGCTGACCGCGGTGGCCCTTCCCGCGCTGGTGCTGCTCGGGCACTTCCTCGCCGACGAGCGAGAACTGGGTGCGCCCGCGCCGCCGGTGGTGTCCGAGCGCACGACCGTCGACGTGACCACCGACGTGGTGGTGCGGGTGGGTGCGCCGCAGCAGGTTTCGATCACGGGAACCCTCGACGACCGCGCGGTCGACGGCCCGGTGCCGCTGGCGCCGGGCACCCACGAGCTGTCCGCGGGCACGCGGCTGGTGCTGGAAGCCGGGGTCGCCGTGCCGGTGGTCGCGGGCGCACCCGCCGACGGCGCGGGCTGGCTGGCGCCGGGCGGCGGCTTGGGTGGACCGCATCCGGCCTACCAGGTCTATTCGCTGATCCTCGCAACCTTCCTCGGCACCATGGGCCTGCCGCACGTGCTGGTGCGCTTCTACACCAACCCCGATGGGCGGGCCGCGCGCGCGACGGCGCTCGCGGTGATCGGCCTGGTCGGGCTGTTCTACCTGTTCCCCGTCCTGCTGGGCGTCTTCGCCCGGCTGTACGTGCCGCAACTGCTGATCACCGGGACCTCCGATGCCGCGGTGGTGCTGCTGCCCGGCTCGGTGGTCGCCGGACTACCGGGGCAGCTGCTAGCGGCGCTGGCCGCGGCGGGCGCGATCGCCGCGTTCCTGTCCACCTCGTCGGGACTGCTGGTGAGCATCGCGGGCGTGCTCAGCACCGACATGCTGCGCGGGCGGATCCGGGACTTCCGCGCGGCGGCGCTGGTCGCGGGCTCGGTTCCGCTGGCGCTGTCGCTGACCGTCGTGTCGCTGGACCTGTCGCGCACCGTCGGCCTGGCCTTCGCGGTGGCCGCCTCCACGCTGTGCCCGCTGCTGGTGCTGGGCATCTGGTGGCGCGGGCTGACCGCGGCGGGCGCGGCGGCCGGCCTGATCGCGGGCGGGCTCGCCGCGGGCACCGCGACCGCCGTCTCGGTCACCGGCGGATTCTCCGACACGGTGGCGGGCGGCTGGCCTGCGGCGCTGCTCGGCTATCCGGCTGCGATCAGCGTGCCGTTGGCGTTCGCCACCATGGTGCTGGTCAGCTCGTTCACCCGCGGACTCGGCGCGAGGACGGTGAGCCGGATCTTCGTCCGGATGCACGCGCCGGAGCGACTGGGCATGGGCGCCGACCGCGAGCGCAGCCTGCGCTCGGACTGACCGAGGCCACGGGCGGCCGACCGTTCATCGCGTCACATCGACCGCTCGGCGCAGATTCGGGCACCTTCACAGAGTGACCCACGCCACAGCCTACTGGTGAGCCGTGGGCCTGGCTTACCGTCCTCGAGAAGTAAGCCACGTCACTTGGTAGGACACTCATGACCAGTACCGAACTCGACGACACCGCCCCGCGGCGAGCGCCGAGCGCAGCAGAATTCGCCGAAGTGCAGGCGAGCCCCCAATTCCAGGAACTGCGAACGCGCCTGCGCCGCTTCGTGTTTCCGATGACCGCGTTGTTCCTGCTCTGGTACCTCGGATACGTCCTGCTCGGCGCGTACGCCCACGACTTCATGAGCCGCCCGGTGTTCGGCGACGTCAACGTCGGGTTGCTGCTCGGCCTGGGCCAATTCGTATCCACCTTCGCCATCACCGCGCTGTACGTCCGGTTCGCCAACCGGGAACTGGATCCGCGCGCGGCGACCATCCGCGGCTACCTCGAGGGAGACCGAGCGTGAACACCGTGCACACCTACGCCGCCGCCGCGACGGTCGGCAACCCGGTCGCCAATATCGCCATCTTCGGCGTCTTCGTCGTGTTCACGATGATCGTGGTGATCCGCGCCAGCCGCAACAACGCCACCGCCGCCGACTACTTCACCGGAGGGCGCGGTTTCTCCGGCCCGCAGAACGGCGTCGCCATCGCGGGCGACTACCTCTCGGCCGCGAGCTTCCTCGGCATCGCGGGCGCCATCGCGGTCTACGGCTACGACGGTTTCCTCTATTCCATCGGATTCCTGGTCGCTTGGCTGGTCGCGCTGCTGCTGGTCGCCGAAATGCTCCGCAACACAGGCAAATTCACCATGGCCGACGTGCTGAGCTTCCGGCTGAAGGAAGGCCCGGTACGCACCGCCGCCGCGCTGTCCACGCTCACCGTGTCGCTGTTCTACCTGCTCGCGCAGATGGCGGGCGCGGGCGGCCTGGTCGCACTGCTGCTGGACATCTCCGACAAGACCGGGCAGTCCATCGTGATCGCCGTGGTCGGCGTGCTGATGATCGTCTACGTGCTGGTCGGCGGCATGAAGGGCACCACGTGGGTGCAGATCATCAAGGCGGTGCTGCTGATCGTGGGCGCGGCGCTGATGACCGTCATGGTGTTCGCGAAGTTCGGTTTCAACTTCTCCGACATCCTGGGCTCCGCGCAGGAAGCGGTCTCCGGCTCGGCGAACAAGGCCGTCGCCGCGCGCGACGTGCTCGCTCCCGGCGCGCAGTACGGCGGCAGCGAGACCTCGAAACTCAATTTCCTCTCCCTCGGCCTGGCATTGGTGCTCGGCACAGCGGGCCTGCCGCATGTGCTGATGCGCTTCTACACCGTGCCCACCGCCAAAGAGGCACGGCGCTCGGTGGTCTGGGCGATCGGCCTGATCGGCGCGTTCTACCTGTTCACCCTGGTGCTCGGCTACGGCGCGGCGGCGATCGTCGGCCCGGACCGCATCCTCGCGGCCGCGGGCGGGCAGAATTCGGCGGCGCCGCTGCTGGCCTTCGAACTCGGCGGCGTGGTGCTGCTCGGCGTGATCTCCGCGGTCGCCTTCGCCACCATCCTCGCGGTGGTCGCGGGCCTGACCATCACGGCGTCGGCCTCGTTCGCCCACGACATCTACGCCAACGTCATCAAGCGCGGGAAAGCCGGTGAGCGCGAACAGGTCCGGGTGTCCCGGATCACCGCGGTGGTGATCGGCGTGCTGGCCATCGCCCTGGGCATCCTGGCCAACGGGCAGAACGTCGCCTTCCTGGTGGCGCTGGCGTTCGCGGTCGCGGCGGCGGCGAATCTGCCGACCATCCTGTTCTCGCTGTTCTGGCGGCGGTTCAACACCACCGGTGCGCTGTTCAGCATGTACGGCGGCCTGATCTCGACGATCGTGCTGATCGTGTTCTCCCCCGCGGTCTCCGGCAGCAAGACCGCCATGCTCCCCGGATCGGATTTCGACTGGTTCCCGCTGTCCAACCCGGGCATCGTCTCCATCCCGTTGGCGTTCGCGCTCGGCGTCATCGGAACCTTGGTCGGCGGCAGGTCCGAGGACCCGGCCAAGGCCGCGGAGATGGAGGTCCGCTCGCTCACCGGCGTCGGCGCGGAGAAGGCGGTGGTGCACTGATCGCTGCCCGCCCTTCCTCGTCCCCCTTGCTCTTTCGTTAGGAGATCTCGCGTGACCAGCGCAACCACCGATGACCGCGACGCCACCACCGCCTACCCGCCGAGCGCGGAGTTCGCCGCTCAGGCGAACGCCGACGCCGGGTTCTACCAGCGGGCGGCGGCCGATCGGGAAGCATTCTGGGCCGAACAGGCCGGACGGTTGCACTGGCACCAACCCTTCACCCAAGTACTGGACTGGACCGACGCACCAGTCGCGAAATGGTTCGCCGACGGAAAACTCAACGTCGCCTACAACTGCCTCGACCGCCACGTCCTGGCCGGCCACGGCGACCAGACCGCCATCCACTGGGAAGGCGAACCCGGCGACTGCCGCACCCTCACCTACCGCGACCTACTCGACGACGTATCCCGCGCCGCCAACACCCTCACCGACCTCGGACTCACCGCAGGCGACCGCGTCGCGATCTACATGCCCATGGTCCCCGAAGCCATCATCGCCATGCTCGCCTGCGCCCGCCTCGGCCTGACCCACTCCGTCGTATTCGCCGGATTCTCCCCCACCGCCCTGCGCCAACGCGTCGACGACGCCGCCGCCCGCCTGATCATCACCACCGACGGACAATACCGCCGCGGCAAACCCGCCCCCCTCAAAGCCGCCGTCGACCAAGCACTCGGCAACGACCCCACCACCGTCGAACACATCCTGGTCGTGCGCCGCACCGGCA
>NZ_BDBM01000065.1 GCF_001612985.1 Nocardia gamkensis NBRC 108242
CGGGTGCCCCGGGCGCACACCGCGCCCGGGGCACCCGGACAGGGCCGCCACCGGGCCACCGGCACGGCCCAACCACCACCAACCCCCACCCCGCCCCGACCGGGGCGACAAACCAGAGGAGACACGATGACCGAGCCCGCGATCCCCACCACCGCCGCCCTCGAGCCGATCTACGTGATCGCCAACGCCATCACGGGCGATCAATTCATCATCTACGCCCCCGGCCCGCACGACGAGCGCGGCATGTACACCGTGGCCCACGTGACCGGCGGTACGGGTGGCTACGTCGCCCCCCGAATTCACCTCGTGCACCCCGACGACATCGCCGCCTACGCCACCGGTGCCGCCGACCTGGTGCGCCGGAGCGGGCGCGGGCACGGGGCGAGTGTGTGGCTCGACCGCACCACCGGCCCCCTGCACGAGCGCCTCACCCGATGAACCCGCCAGCGACACAACCGACCTCAACTCAGCCCACGAACAGCAGACCCTCATGCGCCTGATGAAGAACACCCAAGGTCACGACGAGGGCGGCGTAATCAAACCCGGAGCCAAACTCAGCGGCAACGCGGTAGCGGGCGCGACCCGCAACCGGCCGCGTGCTCCGGAGTGTGTCCTCGTCCGCTGTGGCACCGCGGCGAGGTCGCCGGCGTGAGTCCACCTGGTCTCGCGCAAATGAATAGTGGCGGGTCGAATTCCTCTCGTGCCGTTTCCATTCCAGAAATGGAAGAGAGGAATCCGGGGCCGGAACTATTTTCCACATTCCGCTTGACATCACACGCCCTATCGAGCGGTCATGGAAACCGGAACGGCACCGACCCCCTGGGGAATCGCCCCGATCGGTGCGCATTCCGCCCCATCCGGGACATCACCGAATTCACCAAACCCAATGTTGGAAGGAACCCCCATGTCGAAAAAGAAGAACGCCGCCGTGGCCACGGAAACGGCCGAACCCGCCCCGGAACACGGCACGCGGTCGGGCGTGGTGCCGGTGCTGTCCCGCGACAGCGACAGCGCGTTGTGGGCGGCGCTGCGGGCCCACCCCGGCAGTACCACCGCCGCACTGGGCGACATCGCCGGGATCGGACAGACCACCGCGCGGCGTCTGCTGACCCAGTGGGAAACCGCCGGGTGCGCACAGTCACACACCAACCCCGATTCGCCCCGGGCCGCCAAGACCTGGACCCAGGGCGCGGGCGCGCCCGCCACCATCGAACCCGACCCGGCCGCGCCCGTTGACCCGGTCCCCGCGCCTGCCGACCCGGCCCCGGCCGAACCGGCGACGCCGGAAACCGCGACACCGGACCTGGTTTCGCCCGTGCCGGTCACCCCGGCGGACCCGGAGTCCGTCACCCCGGCCGCCGACCCGGACCCGGCCGAACCCCCGACACCGGACCTGGTCTCGCCCGAGCCGGTCACCCCGGCCGAACTGGAACCCGTCACCCCGGCCGCCGACCCGACGCAGGAAGTGGCGGTCCCCGGCTCGGACGTGCCCGCCGACCCCGAACCCGACGCCACGGCGGAGACGGCGCTGGCGGCCCCTACGGGCGACGATTGCGCCGACCCGGCCCCTGTCACCCCGGCCGCTGACACGACAGCGGCGAACGCGGAGTCGACGGTGGAACGGCTGCCCGCCGGTGCGTTGCGGGGACAGGTCGATGACTTCCTGCGCGACAACCCCGGAAAGGAGTTCACCCCGCACCAGATCGGTAAGGAACTCGGGCGGTCCAGCGGTGCGGTGCACAACGCCCTGGTCACCCTGACCAAGAACGGGATCGCTCACCAGACCAGCACGGCCCCCAAGAGATTCACCCTCGCGTCCTGACAAAAGGGGCGATGCCGGAATCCCCGGAGGATCTAGCTCCGGGGAGTCCGACACCGCGCCTCTCAATGTATCCCCTGAGAAAGGTGTTCGATTATGTACTCCACTCCTACCCCCGCCATCCTGGCCTCGGCCCTGTATCGGGTGTTCGCCGCCTCTACCGAGGCCCCCGACAGCCTTGCGTTGTGGGTCGAGATCGCGGACGCGGCCGTGCGTGAGCTGAACATGCCCGTTCTGCCGTCGCTGGTGCCGTGGGTGCCGATCGTTCTGCGGTACCGGCTCAATCGGACCGAGGGCGAGTTCTTCCCGTTCACCGGTTCGGTGCGGATCATGACCGGGCCGCTGACCGGCACGCTGTACCCCGACCGCGACGCCGCCGCACGGGCGGTCGTCGCCGCGACCCCGGCCACGGTGACCGGGCGTGACGAGGGGGACACCAGTGACGGCGGCGACGGTGAGCAGACCGAGGCGGTGCCAGAGGGGCTGCCGTCGTGGCGGTTCCGCAACGGTGGTGCCCCGACCGTGTTCACCCCGCGCGCCGTGCCGCCGCTCGTCTCCTAGCCCGCCTACCGACTGAAACGGCCGGTGGTGCAGAGCAATTCGCTCGGCACCACCGGCCGTTTCCTGCGCGCTGTGCGGGACAGCACGGTGCGGCGGCTGCCGCCGTTCGTCGCGCGACCGCCGCCGCTGCCGACCAACGGCGGTTGTGGCCTAGACGGTGGGCACAGAAGTGTCGGTGTCCGTGGCGGCCCCCGTAGGCGGTGGCTGGGTACGGTACCGGTGGTACCAGTCCGTCAGATGATCGGTCTGGCCATGGAGGTAGCCGCATGCAGCGTTCGCGGCGACGTGTAGCAGGTCGCCCGCGAGCTGAATGGTTGCACTCCAGTCTTCGGGGTCCGTCCGGTAGTTCATCTTCAGGTATCCGCCCGCATCTACGGGCTCGACTGCCATTGTCAACGTGATGATATTAGGGTGAGAGCTCAGCGAGAGCGTGTCATAAAGACTTGCCACGTTGATCGCGCCGAACTTGGAAAGCAACCTCGTCTGCTGTCCGAAGGTTGGGTAGCTCTCGCCTGCGATCTGCCATGGAGGCAGGGGATGTTCAGCTGGGTCGTTCCACTCGACGTCTGTATCCGGGAACCGCAGTAGTAGTTGTTCGCGGATCGAATCCCGAATTTCCTTGGCGGCGCGCTGTTGCGGCTTTGATCCGTTCCTCGCCAGAAACCGAAGGCGTTGTGCTCCTGCAAGTCTGGCCATCCACCTCCGCGCCATGCGGGCTTCCGGTGCGATGTCGGGCTCGAGAAGCCACACGGCATGCGCGACATGTTCACAGATCGCGCGGGCAATCGGCCAGGGCGCGAGTGCCATCGCTCGGGAGTGCACAAGAGCGCGCAGCCCGTTGAGGTGCTGTGCTGCGGCGTCGATCATCTGCACCGCGTCGATACCCGCCCCGAGGCCCTCGGGCTTGTATGGCTTAGGGGAGCTGGCCTCTAGCGCCGCGTCGTCGTGCGAAGCCGGGGACCCCGGCCTCGCACCAGCCCCGAACTGCACATTCGTCAGATTCCACGTGGAGTAGAGGTCGCCCAGTTCCGAGCTCCAAAGCTCGAACAAGTCGTCGATGTCTCCGTCGAAGGGCATCAGTCCAGGATAATCACGGGTGACCGGGCCGACCACTAGGTTTTCTGCCTCCGATGCCCTCGTGGCGGCGGCTATTTCGTGCGGTCGATGGCCTGGAGGATCCAGTCAGTCAGCACGGGCGCGGCGGTGTCGTAGCCGGTGGCCGGAAACACGGCCGTGTCGCCGTTCTGCGGGGCCGCAGCACCTGTGCCGGTGGCGGTGCCCGCCCCGGCGGTGGTGGCGGTGTTGTAGGTCTGGGTCAGTGTGGGGAACTGGGTGCCGGTGAACGCGGTGGCGGTGGCCGAGAGGAGATCGGCGGCGATCGGTGCCAACCCCGTCAGGGCGAGGAAGGCGGCGACGGGGTCGCCGTTCGCAAGGGTTTCTGCGGCGGTCCAGGCGATCTCTTGGGCTCGGCCAACGTCGTTGGCGATGCGGGTGATGTCGAGACCGGCGAGGACACCGACGATCTCGGCGGCGATCGTGGCGACCCCGGTGCTGTCCAAGGGTGCGGCCAACTTCAGTGCGCGGGCCACGAGGCGCAGGTCGAGTCCGGCGGCCATCTGCACGAGCGGGTTGAACTGGTTGTTGAGGTCGCCGGAGACTCGGTGCAGGCCGGGCACGTCGCTGGTCGCGAGCAGGCTCGGCAGCTGGGCGAGGTCGGCCACGATCGCGGGCACGTTCGCGGTGAAGCTCGCCAGCCCGTTGAGCACGGTGACTACCGGGGCGAGAACCTGGGATGCGCTGAGCTGCCCGGTCGAGGTGGTCGTGGCCGGTGCGGTCGTTGTTGCGGTCGGCACCGTCGCCGAGGTCGTGGTCGAGGTCCGCGTCGGGGCTGGGGTGGATGTAGCCGGGATCGAGGTGGTGGTGCCGAGGGCGCGGCCCACCGCGGCGAGGACCGGCGACTCTTGCGCGGTGGTCGAGCAGTAGCTGTCGCCCTTGGCGCAGAGCGTACGGACCCGGTCGGTCAGCTCGCCGAAGCTCTGCGAGCGCGGCCCGGTGACGCCCTGCCCGGAGACCGGGGTGCCGAGCTGGGTGGTGGCGGGGTCGCGGCGCGGGTCGGAGACGAGTGCGACGGCCACGACGCGTGAGGCCGGGATCAGGCCCTTGTTGTTGCCGATGGTGGTGGCGAGGTCGCCGGTGACCTCGGCGCCCTGGCCGTAGCCGGCCAAAACGGCTCGCGTGTCCGAGCACAGCTCCGAGACCGCCGCGGTGAGTTCCCCTCCGCTCGCGGCCCCGGCACCTGTAGTCGGTGCGGCGAGTGTTCGGACCTCGATGTCGCTGCCGTAGCGGGCGGTGAGCGATTCCCCGAGCTGGGTGAGGACCCCGGGCGTGGTCTGGCCGGTGGCGATGGGGGTTGTCTCGTAGGTGCCCGGTACCAGCAGCGCGGTCCATCGCGGGCACTGTGCCGCGTTGCGGCCGGATGTCGGTTCTGCGGCGGCGACACCGGCCGTCACGGTGGTCGCGGTGATGGCCGCGCACAGCGCCATGTGGGCCGCGTGGTGCGCGATTCGAGTGTGGTTGTCGTGCATGAGTTTTCTCCGTTCGTGCAGGGGTGGTCAGCGGGCGGCGCGGGAGTCGTCGTGGGCGGGTGTGGGTCGGGTGGCGGTGTAGTAGTCGTCGCCTGACCAGCGGTAGGCCGAGATCTGGACGGGCTCGTTGAAGGTCGGCGCGTGCACCATCTGGCCGCCGCCGAGGTAGATACCGACGTGATGGACGTCGGCGGCGGTGCCGTAGAACACGAGATCCCCGGGGAGGAGCTGGTCCTCGGAAACCGGTGCGCCGGTATGGACCTGGTCGTAGGTGGTGCGGGGGATGGAGATCCCGGCGGCCCTGTAGGCGGCCTCGGTCAGTCCTGAGCAGTCCCAGCCCCCGTTCGCGTCGGGTCCGTTGCCGCCCCACACGTATGGGAGGCCGAGCTGGGCGCAGGCGAAGGAGATCACCTGCGCGGCAGTCGCACTCGGCGATGAGGCGGTGTGGCAGTCGCCGCCGGAGGTGTCGGTGGCGCGGTAGCGGGCGGCTTGGTCGAGGACTTGGTCGACGTACCAGTCGGCGTGGTTGTAGGCGAAGATCGCCGCGCGCAGGTCGCCGGGTGCGCCGGAGTCGCACAGATGGAAGGCGGCGGCGTGGATCGCGTCGGAGGGGTTGTAGCGCGAGGGCGTGCTCGCACCGCCAGCGGGCAGGGGATGCCGGGCGACGACTGAGTCGAAGGTCGCGGCGAGGAACTGCATCGGCCCGCCCGCCCCGGAGGCGTTCTCGCCCTCCGACACTCCCGGCAGCGTGGAGCGTCCGTGGTTGGTTTCGATCTTGCCGATCGCGGCGAGCACCGACCAGTCCAGGCCGGGGCAGTCCCCGGCAGCGGCCTGGTAGTGCACGAGCATCTGCGCCGGGATGTCTTGTTGGGCTTCGGTACTCGGGGACGAGCCGGTGCCGGTCGAGGCTCCCGGGGCGGGCGTGGTGAGTGCGTGGTCGAACACGACGACTGTGGTGACCACGGCCGCGATGACGACCGTGAGGAACACCAACCCCGCGAATCCCGCTCCGAGTGCCTTGACCAGCATCGCTACCTCACCAGTGCTCGGAGGCTGGAGGGCTCGGCGGCGGCGGGGGCAGGGCGACGGTTCCGCTCAGCGGTGCCCAGGTCGACTCCGGGTCGATGCTGTCTTCGGGTGGGGTCCGTCGCGGCCAGACGGTGCCGAGTTCGTGCAGGCGTCTGCGGCCGGAGTCGGTGTGCAACGGCAGCCACACCTGATCGGCCGGACTAGTCCCGAAGATCGAGCCGAGGAACTCGGCGGCGGCGGTAGCGACCGGCACCGCCTCGGGATCAGGCAACCGCTCCCAGGTCCGCCGCAGAGCCACACGAGCATTGACCTCCCGCGTGGTGGTCGGCACCCACAACAGGACCGGGACGATGACCCCGGTTGTTCGGGCAAGCTCGGCGAATCCGGTCAGCTTGGCCGCGACCCGGGGCAGGGAGGTGGTCCCGAGGTCGTATTCGAGGAAGAAGTCGAGCCGGTTCTGGCCGTGGGTGTAGCGGCCGTGGGCGTCGGGGCGGGCCAGGTCGCCCCAGAGTCGTTGGCAACGCGTCTGGGACCACCACCGCGACACCCGCGCACCGTTGGAGGGGTGGGTGGTGAGGGCGGTGAACCACTCGTTCACGCCGAGGGTGTGG
Organism: Nocardia gamkensis NBRC 108242; assembly: GCF_001612985.1. GTDB lineage: Bacteria > Actinomycetota > Actinomycetes > Mycobacteriales > Mycobacteriaceae > Nocardia > Nocardia gamkensis. Next base: position 6,606 of record NZ_BDBM01000065.1, read on the forward strand.
GTCAGGTGCAGGCTGTGGGCGACCGAGAGCGTGGTTTGGTGGTTGTAGCCGAGCTCGCGCACGCTCACGCCTGCTTCCGCGGCGAGGATCGTTGCTCCGGCGGGGGCGAGGGTCCAGTGGTAGGGGGCGGTGCCACGGGTTCGCATGGGCCGGAACCGGTCCAGGACCCGGTAGGTGTGCAGGATCGCCAGGCGGCGACGGGCGATCTTGGCGGTCGGGAACGCCAGGTCGGCGAGCTGGTCGGTGGTCAGGACCCGGTGCTCGTAGACCATGCGCAGGATCCAGCGGTCGCGCCCGGTCAACGCACGCACCACCGAGCTCTTTTCCGGGCTGGTAGTCGGTGACCAAGCCGGGCGCGGCGTACGGGTATCGGCTTGCCTGTCGGGACGGGAAATCATCGGTGCGGGAGCCTTTCTCGGGGCGTGGCGGGGTCAGGACCGTGAGGAGTCGAGGGATCGGCGGTGAGGCGGGCCTGGGCGGCGGCGGCGATCTCGCGGGCGCGCCCGGGGATCGGCGGGGCGAGGGGCCGGGTGGTGAGGGTGAACGGGCGGGCGTTGCGGCCGTCGACCAGCAGGCGGGCGGCGGCGTGGAAGGCGTCGAGGTGGGACAGGTCGTGCTCGGACAACCACGGGTCGGTGTGGCGGGCCAGGTCGCGGGCGTCATCGGGGCTGACGGCGAAGACGATCTTGTTGCGGGCGTTGGCCGAGATGCCGTCGCGCAGCTCTCGGGAGAGTTGGCCGAGGTTCTGGTGTGCCAGCAGCAGCGACAGGCGCAGTCCTCGGGCTTCGGCGAGCATGTCCTCGATTGGGGTGGACAGGTTGAGGAAGTTTTGCGCCTCGTCGAGCACGAGGGCGGCGTCGGGCCTGTCGGCGGCGGGGACCCGTGCTCGCGCGGTCACCGCCTGCCATGTGCGGGCCACCAGCAGCGACCCGACCAGGCGTGAGGTTTCTTCTCCGAGTGAGCCTTTTGGGAGCCGGGCCAGGCAGATGCCCCCGTTGTCGAGGATGTCGGCGAACTCGACGGTCGAGGGGCCACCCGCGATCGCCGAGCGGACGAACGGTCTCAGCAGGAACGCGCGCAGTTTGTTCAACAGTGGCCCGGTGAGTTGCGCGCGCCCGGTGTCGGAAAGCTGCTCGTAGCTGTCCCAGAACCCGCGCAGGACCGGGTCTTTGGCGGTGCGGGTGACCCGGGCGCGGAACGCGGGCTCGGTGAGCAGGCGGGGCAGGTCGGCAAGGGTGGCGGTGCCGGGCTGGGCGCACAGGGTGAGCAGGCTGGCGCGCATGATGTCGTCGGTGCGCGGCCCCCACCACTGATGGAAGATCCGGTGAAACACCGTCACGAGGTTGTCGACGGCGAGATCCATTCCCGCGCGCCCGATCCGGCCGATATCGAGTGGGTTCACACACGGCGGCGGGGCGGCTGAGTCGGCGTCGAAGAGGACCACCCGCTCACTCATGCGCGACGGCAGCCGCGACAGGACGTCGGTGACGAGGTCGCCCTTGGGGTCGATCACGATCACCCCGCGCCCGGCGTCAGCGTCATCGAGAATCGTGCGCGCCAGCAGGGTGGACTTGCCGACGCCGGTGGGGCCGAGGATATGCAGGTGATGGCGGGCGTCGGAGATCTTGACTGCGACCGGGCGGCGAGTGCCGGTGTCCGCCATCCCGAGGGGTTTCGTGTGCTCGCCGCCGACAGGGATCCCCGGGGCAGGGGACAGGGCGCGTGCCCCGGCGCGCTGCAGGCCGGGTAGCCCGTCGTCGGTGGGCAGGTGAGCGATCGTGGCGAGTTCGGGCACCGACAGCACGTCCCCGCGCCCGAGACGCCGCTGCCGGATCAACCGCTGAAGGCGCAGGCGGCGACGACGCCGGTAGTAGTTGTGGTCGGTGCAGGCCCCGAACACCGTGGCGAGAGCGTCGGCGCGGCCACGGGCGACTGCTCGCGCCTGCACTCTCGGGTCGATGTCGTCGGGGTCGTCGGAGACCGGGATGGACGCGGCGTAGCGGATGACGGTTTCCCAGTGCGCGCCGCGTGCTTTGGCCGCTGCTGCGCGGGCGGCGGCACTGTACTCCAGGGAGGTCCGGCGGTCGGCGGGTCGCGCGCCTCCCACCCCAGCGGCGGTGTGGGAGACGCGGGCGGTGCTCGTGCCGGGAGTGAGCAGGTTGAGGGCCTCGCGCAGCAGTCCCGCCACGACGCCAGTCCGAGTGCCGGTGCTCGCCGCGGCGCGCGCGACGCGGCGGCCGGTGACCGGGCGGGCGAGGATCTGCACGCAGGCGGCCTGCCCGGGAGCGAGGTCGTCGGCGGCGGTGATCAGATTGCGCACCAGATCACCGGAGTGATCGGTACTCAACGGGAGTCCCTCACGGCGCCCGAGCCGCAACTCGCCCCCGGCCACGACCCGCCGCACGCCCTTCACCGAGATCGGTAGCGGGGGCCGGGCTGGTTCGAGGGTGTCGGTGTGCGCGCCGGGCCACGCCGAGGCGATGGCCCGTTCGATGAGACCGGGTGGGATTGCGCCGGGCACCCAGAGCCGGATCGCGGCCCCCTCCTCCGGGGTGACGGTGTACTCGAACCCGAGATGCGGCTGACCCAACAACGTTCGCGCCCAGGCAGGACGCAACTGCCCGATGAGGTGCGCCCAGAAAGCCAGCGCGCCTTTGGCATCGACCTCGGGTGGGGTGAGCACGGTGATCTGGCGAGCACGTGCACTCAGCCGGCGCCGACGCCACCGGGCCAGAAGCCGCACCGCGGCGAGCACCCCGAGCACGGCCATGACACCGACGAGCCCATCCCCAGTCGAGGCGATTCGTTCGGCGGCGTGGATCAGATCGGCCAGAGCTCGGCCGGGCGCGACAAGCGCCCGGCCCAGCCACCCCTCCTCGGGAGCTTGTGTGATGTTCACGCGGCCACCGATCCCGGGCCGGTAGCATCCGGGGTCGGCACGGTCGCCGACGTGCCGAAGGGGAATCGCCCGCTCGCGCGGCGGCGCTCGGACACGGCGGTGGTGGCCTCGGGCTTGCGCAGGATGACGACGTCCTCGTGAGCGATGAGGTGAATCGGCAGCCCGGACGCTCGCTGCTTGACGACGAAGTCGCGCTGGAAGAAGCTCGACCGGGCGACGAGTTCGCCCTCGGACAGGCGGCCCAGCAGTGCCACGCACCGCTCCACCGGCACGAGCCCGGCCAGTTCCCCGCAGGTGTAGAGGTGGCTGGGCAGGGGCACCAGCTCGGCGTGCTGACGCCACGGCCGCGCGGTGATCACGACATGTCCGCCGGGGGCGAGGTATTCGGCGGCCCCGGCGAGGATCTTGGTGAATCCTGAGAGCAGGCGGCCGAGTCCGACGTTGGCCAGGTTGCCTCGGTCGAGGACCTGGCCGTAGCGGTGGTTGGTCTTGAGGACCGGCTGCCGCCGGTTGGCGCGCACATGCCCGTGCAAGGAGTCGCCGTAGGGCGGGGAGGTGATGACCAGGCTCGCCTGGCCGCGCAGCTGTGCCGGGATCAGGTCACCCAGCTTGCGGGCGTCCCCGTGGTAGACATTCGCGTCGAGATCGATGCCCGCCTCGCGAGCGAGGCCGATGTTGGTGCGCGCCAGCTCCGCCCACCGAGACTCGTACTCCACGCCGACCGCGCGGCGTCCCAGATGCAGGGACTCGACGAGGGTGGTGCCGATCCCGCACATCGGGTCCAGAACCAGATCCCCCGGGCTCGTGTAGGTGGACACCGCGTGCTGGACGATGGCGGGGAACATCTTCGCGGGGTGGGCGGTGCTGTCGGGGTGGTAGCGGCCCCGCCGCTGCGCTGTCGGGGCATTCTGGGCAGTCGCCCACACCGACACCGGCCGAGCGGCCGGGCTGGTCTGTGCGGGGATCGCGGAGTCGACGTCGGCGGCGTCGGCGGCGTTGGCGGTGGCGGTGGCGGGATCGAGAGTCATGGAGGCGTCCTTCGCGTGAGAGTTCGGGTGGCGCAAGGGCTGTGTCGGCTCAGCCATGGGCGGGCTGGAGGAACACGAAGACGTCGGTGTGCGCGACGATGTGCGGCGCGGTCCCGGAGACGGCCGGGTCGGCGAGTGCGGCGGTGATGGTGGTGCCGCTGACGGGTGCGGCGATGATGTGCTGGAGGTAGAGCAGATCGGCGGCCTGGGCGGCAGCGACGACGGAACCGGCGGGGTCGTGCAGGACGCCGGAGACGCTGTGTCGGCAGCGGGAGAGAACGACCAGCAAACCGCCCATCGCCATCACTTCGGTCGCGAGCGAGGTGACGTGCTCGGCGGCGGCGATCGGGTCGAGGTGCTCGGCGAGCAGGCTGGCGATGAGCAGATCCACCGGCTCGGCGGGCCAGTTCCGGTCGGTGGGGGCGTCGATGCCGTGGCGGCCCAGATCACCGATCGCGGCGAGCGCTGCGGCGGTGTCGGGCTCGATGATCCGCAGCGCGCCCCGGGCGACGGGGGCAGGCCAGCCCAGCAGCATCACTCGCGAACCCGGTTCGGAGAATTCGGTGACCGTGTGGACCAAAGCCCGGTCGGGCCAGCGGTCGTCGGGATCGAGCGGCTCGGGACCGAGCGCCCACAGGGTCGAGGGGACCTGCACGGCGGCGGAGGTGGAACGGGGTCGGCGGGAACTGGCGGTCATAACGGCCTCCTGAGCGAGAGAGCGGTGTGTACTCGCTTACTTCCGCCAAAAAGCCGATTTCGGGACACGGCAATCAAAGAATTTTTCTGAGAATTTCCTGAGCCGGAAATTGCGGGCTGGGGCGCCGTTCGGCGCAAGGGTGTGGCCAAAAATTCTTCGATAAACTTTTCGGCCAGTTGCCCATGCGTCAGGAGGGCCTATCCACAGCCTATCTGAAACATATCCAAGTCATATCCTGGACCTATCCGCACATTCACATCCGTTGGTAGCAGGGCTGATCGTCGGTGGGTCGCTTCGGGTGGTGGAGGGGTGTCAGTCGGGTAGCGCGATATTCGCCAGCTCACCCATGATGTGACTTGGATATGTTTCGGATAGGTTCTGGATGTGGTTTGGATAGGGTTTGGATACGTTTCGGATAGAGGTGTTCGGTGTCCTTGTGAGGTCGAAAGTTTTGATCGAACAAGGAGATCTGTGGTGACGAATACGCACGTCGCGAAATATGGGGGGGCGGTCGAAAAGCCGGGCTCGCCGCTGGCCGTGGTGCGGTCCGGCTTCGAGAAGATCGCCGCCGAGGCGCTGCCCACCGATCCGCGCCCGGTGCCGACACCGGAGGCCGCCCCCGCCGGTCCGGTGCGGACGTGGGGGCAGCTACGCGAGCGGCTGTGGGATCCGGTGACACCGATGGATGAGGTCGACGCGATCTGGGTGTGGCTGCTCGAACGAGTCCGCGCCGAGGACGAGGACGCGATGTTGGTGTGCGCCGCACTGGCCGCACCGATGCTGTCGCGAACCGCACGCGAATACGCGACATCGAGTTACACCGCGCGCCACGACATCGAGTCCGAAGTGCTGACCGCCTTTCTGGGGCACCTCCCGCGCGTCGGCCTGGAAGAGCCGGGCGTGTGGCATCGGCTGCGGTGGCGTGCCTACCGCGCCATGCTCAAGGCGGCATACCAGCAGCAAGCCAGCGTGACGGTGGTCGCAGACCTCGATCGCGACCTCGCCCCGCTCGGTGAACGGGTGCAGGCGATCATGGCCGGGCCGGGCCACCCCGAGACAGTCCTGGCACACGCCGTGGCCGCTGGAGTCATCTCCGAAGAGGCGGCCGAACTCATCGCGGCCTCGCGATGGGAGGGGCGATCGCTGACCGCGCTGGCGGCCGAGCGCGGGGTGTCGCTGTGGAAGCTCCGCAAGGCGCGCCCCCGCGCCGAGCGCGCGCTGCTGGCCTGGCTGAGCGACCGCCGCCGGGACGTCGACCCGGAGCGGACGAGCACAGTCGAGGCCGAGGCGATCACCGCCCTCGCGCCGCCCGCCCGGTCACCGCGGCGAGGTCGCCGGCCGAACCGGCACCCTGCGGCACCGGCACCGGCGCAGGCGAGCACCGAGCACGGGCAGGAGGCGGCGGCATGAACGCCCACCGTAAACACTTCAGCCAGGCGCGGGCTTTGATTCGACAGCTGGTGCTGCGACGCCGGTGGCCGAGGATCCTCGCGGCGCTGGGCATCACCGTGGCGCTGCTGGTGCTCGTGGCCGGATCGGCGTCGGCCGCACCGCCGCACACGGAAGTACTGGCAATCGCCTCGTCGCTGGGTGAGGTGATCGACAACGCCCGCAACTGGATCGTGGGGATCCTCGCTGGGCTGGCGACCCTGTTCCTGACCATCGCCGGGGCCCGCTATCTGCTCGGCGGCGGCGATCCCAGCGAGATCGAAAAAGCCAAGACCGCCTTCCGCGCCGCCTGCCTCGGCTACGCGCTGGCGATGCTGGCACCGGTCATCGTCACCGTTCTCAAATCCCTCATCGGAGCCTGACCGTGAACACAACGGCACAGGCCCCACCCGCACCCGTCCCCGTCCAGCACTCACGAACCGCGCGCACCGCTGCCGCCGCCTCAGCGGCGGTGCTCGCCGCGGTCCTGATCGCCGTCACCGGCGCTACCGGTGCCTCCGCCCAGCCCCCGACACCGACCGTGCCGGTGACCCCGACACCGGCCACACCCGCCCCGACAACCACACCACCGACCACGACAACTCCGCCGAGCCGGTGGGTGACCCCGCCCTCCACCACCCCGAGCCCGGCCCCGCCCACCCCGACCACGCCCGGCACCACGACCCCGAAGCCGACGCCGGGGTCGGGGTCGGGGTCGGCCGAGTGCGGGGTCACCAACATCAACGGGTGCGTGGAGAACGCGATCGACGGGTTCTTCCAGCGGATCGTCGAGTCCGCGCTCAACCCCTTGCTCGAACTGCTGTCGGAAACCCTGCTCACCACACCGGAACCGGGGCAGATACCGCAGATCGGCGTGCTGTGGAACCAGTCGTGGCAGATCGTCACCGCCCTGTACGTGCTGGTGGTGATGGCGGCCGGGGTGCTGCTGATGGCGCGCGAGACCCTGCAGACCCAATGGTCGATCCGCGAACTCGCGCCCCGGCTGGTGGTCGGGTTCGTCACCGGGGCGTTGAGCATGATGATCGCCACGGCGGCAATCGGGTTCGCCAACGCCCTCGCAGGTGCGGTGGCCGGAGACGGTGTCGACTCCGCGTCGGCGGCCGATGCCCTGGCCGAGCTCGCGGTGACCAGCCAGAGCCACGGCTTTTTCCTGCTGCTGCATCTGGCGTTGGTGGTGATGCTGCTCGTGCTGCTCATCAGCTACGTCATCCGTGTCTCGATCACGATCGTGCTGATCGTGGCGGCACCGCTGGCGTTGATGTGTCACGCACTGCCCGGCCTCGACGGCGTTGCGCGGTGGTGGTGGCGTTCGTTCGCCGCCTGCCTGGCGATCCAGGTCGTGCAGTCACTGATCCTGGTGACCGTGCTGCGGGTGTTGCTCGCCCCGGGCGGATGGCACCTCTTCGGCCCGGACGCCAACGAGATCGCCGACCTCACCGTGGCTCTCGCGCTGATGTACGTGCTGATCAAGACCCCGTTCTGGCTGCTGTCGGTGCTCAACATCGGCCAAGGCCGCAGCTTCGTCGGATCGCTCGCGCGGGGCTTCATCGCCTACAAAACCCTCGGCCTGCTCAAAGGGGCCACGTCGAGCAGTGCCCAGACGGCCGCCTCGGCGGCACCGGCCCGGCGCGGCCCACGACCCGCCCGTGTCCCGCGCACGCCTCGCCCCGCCACCGGCAGCGCCGGACCTCCCGACCCGTATGCGCGGGCGCGCTCGACACGCGACGGACAGCTCATGCTGCCCCTGGGAGGAGTGCGCCGCGTCGCGCGGCAGCCGAGCCCGACACCGGCCGACTCGACCGGTACCACGCCGCCTCGCCCGCCCCGGACGCCGCGTGGACGGCAACTCGCGTTCGACTTCACCCCGCCGGACCCGTACCGGGGCATCCGGGCCGGGGCCGGAGGCCAGTACCCGCTCCCGATCCCGATGCGCCGGGTCCGGCCCACACCACCGCCACCGGCTCCGGTCCAGCCACCGGAACGCCCCCGCCCCCGGCGGCGGCCCGAACAGCTCGCCTTCGATTTCACCGAACCCACCCCGGCCGATCCTTACGCGCGGCTGCGGCCGACCCGTAGCGGCCAGTACCCGCTGCCGTTCCCGGTCACACGGGTCAAACCCGTTCCGCCGCCGCCGAACCCACCGCAGCCACCCGCGCCCGCCCCGGCGCGCCCAGCGGGGCGGCAGCTGCATCTGCCCATGCCCGATCTGCCCGTGCGCCGCCGAGCGCCACGCGCACCGAGAGGAGGCACCCTCCAGTGAGCACCATCGTGCGCATCCCCGCCGACGTCGACCGCTCCGACCGCATCCTGGGCCCCTTCACCGCCCGCCAGCTCGCCGTCCTCGCCACGGCGGCCCTACTGCTGTACTCGGCCTGGGCCGCGACCAGAACGGTCATCGCTCCGGCGGTGTTCGTCACCGTCGCGGCCCCAGTGTTCGTCGTGGTCGCGGTCGCCGTGCTCACCCGCCGCGACGGGCTGTCGGCCGACCTGCTGCTCGTGGCCGCGATCCGCCACCGCTACCGCCCACGGCACCTCGTCCGATCACACGGACGCACCCACGCCGAGACACCACGCTGGATCACCACCCGCACCAATCGATCCCGACCTCGCCCACCCGTCCCCACCGAGCTGTCCGCGAATCAGATACGCCTGCCCGAGTCGGTGTCCAACAGCGGCAGCGGTGCTGTCGGGGTGATCGACCTCGGCGCCGACGGGCTCGCCGTCATCGCGGTCGCCGGAACCCTCAACCTCTCGCTGCGCACCCCGGCCGAACAGGACAGCCTCGTCGGTCAGCTCGCGGGCTGGCTACACACCCTGCGACAGCCGGTGCAGATTCTGGTGCGCTCGGCGCGCCTGGACCTGACCGAGCACATCACCGGCCTGCACACCGCCGCCGCCCAGATGTCACCCGACCTCGCCGCCGCCGCGCTCGACCACGCCGATCACCTCGCCGAGCTGACCGCACGCGAGGACCCGGTCCACCGGCAGGTGCTGCTGATCTGGCGCGAACAGACCGAGACCCTGGCCGCCACCGGGCTGCGCGCCCGGCTGCCCGCCAGGAGCCGCGCCCGGCGGGCGTTGTCCGGTGGCGCTCGCCGAGCGGCCGAGTCCCGGTTGCTGCGGAGGATGAACGAGGCCGCCGATGTCCTTTCCCCACTGGGTATCTCGGTCACCGCACTCGATGACGTGGCGGCTACCGCCGTACTGACCAGCTGCACCAACCCGGAGGGCCTCGTCTCGGCCGCCGCCGACATCGCCGCCGCCGACGCGATCATCACCACCGATCCCCAAGTCCGGACACCCGACCCGTTCACCGGAGAGGGCCTCGACCGGTTCGCGCCGGAATCCCTCACCATCGGCACCCGACATCTGGAGATCGGCTCGGACTGGACCGCGACCCTCGCGGTCACCGGATACCCACGAGAAGTGACCGCCGGGTGGCTCGCGCCCCTTCTTTCACACTCCGGCCGGGTCGAGGTCGCGGTACATATCGAGCCCGTCGACCCGGCCACCGCCGCCACCCGGCTGCACCGCCAACAGGCACGCCTGGAGTCCTCCCGTATGCACGACCTCGGCCGAGGCCGCCTAACCGACCCGCAGGTCGACGTCGCGGTCGAAGACGCCGCCGACCTCTCGGCCCGCGTCGCCCGCGCCGAAGCGCGCCTGTTCCGGGTCGGGGTGTATCTCACCGTGCACGCCGCCTCGGAAAACGAACTGGCCGACGAGGTCGCCGCCGTGCGGGCGCTGGCCGCGAGCCTGCTCGTGGACACCTGCACCCTGTCCTACCGCGCCGCTCAAGCCTGGGCCACCGCCCTCCCACTCGGGCTCGATCTCATCCGGGTTCAACGGACCTTCGACACCACCGCCCTCGCCGCGGCGTTCCCTTTCGACTCCCCACAACTGCCCGCCGCCGACCCGGCCCAGGCCGCGCGCCCGCAGGGGGTGCTCTACGGCCGCGACGCCGCCTCGGGGCTGTTGTTTGTGGACCGGTTCGCCCCCGAAGCCCACAACCACAACCTCGTCATCCTCGGCCGCAGCGGCGCGGGCAAGTCCTACCTGGTCAAGACAGAGATCCTGCGCTCGCTGTATCGCGGCATCGAGCAGGTCGTCATCGATCCTGAAGACGAATACCGCCGCCTCGCCACAGCGGTCGGCGGCACCCACATCCGACTCGGCACGACCGAGGGGCGACTCAACCCGTTCGACCTGGAAATCCACACCCGCCCCGACGGACGCCGCACCGTCCCCACCGACGCCCTCACACGACGGAAGCTTCTCCTACACACCCTCATCCAAGTCCTGCTCGGCGACCAGAACCCCGCGCAACGGGCAGCATTGGACACGGCCTTGGCGGCGACCTACGCCGCTGTCGGGATCACCGAGGACCCCGCCACCTGGACCCGCCCCGCGCCGACGCTGAGCGGACTGCGTGACCAACTCGCACGCCTCGCCACACCGGCTGCCGGGGAGTTGGCCGCCGCGCTGCACCCGTTCGTCGGCGGCGGGGCCTACGCCGGATTGTTGGACAGGCCGACCACCACCGACCCCGCAGGCGGGCTGGTGGTGTTCTCCCTGCGGGAGCTGCCCGAGGAGCTGAAGACGATCGGGACCCTGCTGGTGCTGGACGCGACCTGGCGGCGGGTGTCGAGCCCGGCCGATCGGCGGCCCCGCATGATCACCGTGGACGAGGCGTGGCTGCTCATGCGCCAACCCGCCGCCGCCGAGTTCCTGTTCAAGGCAGCCAAGAGCTTCCGTAAACACTGGGCCGGACTCACCGTCGCCACCCAGGACAGCGCCGACGTCCTGTCCACCGAACTCGGTCGCGCGATCGTCTCCAACGCCGCCACCCAGATCCTGCTGCGCCAAGCCCCACAAGCCATCGACGAAGTCGCCGCCGCGTTCCGGCTCTCCGACGGCGAGCAACAATTCCTGCTCTCCGCGGCGCGCGGCAGCGGCCTGCTCGCGGTCGGGGGCACCGACCGGGCGGTGTTCGGGTCGCTGGCCTCACCCACCGAAAACGTGTTGATCACCACCGACCCCAGCGAACTCGCCACCACCGGAGACACCGACATCGACCTCGATCGGATGCCGTCGAGGGCCATACTCACCGAACCCGAACCTACTGAGGCCGCCACGGATCTCGGCGACTTCGACACCGACACTGACACCGGTGAAGAGGTGGTTCTCAACGGAGGTGTGGCATGAGCGGATTCGCCGCTGCCGCACCACCGGACGTCGTCTCGTCGCGGCATGACCATGCCCGACTACGTCGGCCCCGGTGGCGGCGTTCCTGCGACCTCGACCCGTGACTTGCAGGACCCGGCGCTGTCGCTGCCGCTGGCCGGGCACACTACCCGCCACCGCCTCGCCGCCCTGCCCCTCCCACCCGCCCGCGCCGCCTGACCGACCAGGGAGCCCCGATGTGTGCTGACCACGCCCCGATCCCGTTCAACGCCCGACAGCGCCGCACCCACCGCCCCGAACCCGACCAGCCGACCGGACCGACTTTTGGTGACGGGAAGGGCCGGATGTGGGTGGGGCCGACCAGTGAGCAGACCCGCCGTCTGGTTGCCGAAAGCCGGATACGGCAAGGGCTGCCACCCCAGATCGACAACCTGGCCGCGATCGAGTCTCTCGCGTTGTTCCTGCGCAACGCACTCAACACCCTCCCCCAGGATCCAGACGAGGACCAAGCCAACTACCGATCCCGGCGAACTCGCACGGCCGAAGATCACGATGGCACCGACGTCGATATCGATGCGCTGGCACCGCTAGGTGCGCCCACCGAACCCGTTATCTCTCCGACGATTCCGCGCCCACGGAAGTCCACTGCGATGAGGGCCAATTCGACCCTGGCGAGATGAAAGATACGAGGCTCTACAACGGTGCGACGTGAGCCCCATCCGCTATCTCTGGGCTGCCCAAACGCTGCGGAAACGGTGTCCTTGGGCGGAAGTAGTTGGCGAACCAGTCGTCTCCTCCGGTTGCTAGGAATAGGGCTCACACGATCCAGCCAATACGGGAAAGCACCCCCGATGCCGCAGGAGCGTGACACTCGTGAATCTGCACGTTCGATGACTGAACCGTCTACTGGCAACCGGGCAATCCGCAATTTGTCGCTGGTGAAGGCCGAAGAGATCAGCCGCCGTGGGGCCCTCGTTGCCCATCGATTAACGACGCGCCGGTGCAGCCCCCTGGATAGGGCGCTGGTCGCGGATCGGGCGTGGTCGGCCCCGGGGGTACGGAATCGGCCGATGCTGCGGCAGAAACGTTGGAGGAGAAGGCAGTTGGCGACTTGATAGTCGCGGAGCATTCATATGGTGCAGGGAAAGGATATTCATGGACGAGGAATTCTCGGACGAGACGGTCGTCATCTCACACTGGCACCCGCGGCGAAATAGGAGTCAGAGCTCCATAGTGGTGCTTGACAATTTGTTCCATATGGAGCGTTGATGGTTGGTATCCGAATATGCGGAGCATATATCGGTATTGATGTGAGGGGTTCGTGTCGAATTCAGATCGGGAGTGGGCATGGTAGATAGGTTTTCAAGTTGGCTGACGACTGACGATGTTGCGAGCCGATTGAAGATACCGCCGAAAACGCTGGCCAACTGGGCGTCGCTTGGCAAAGGTCCCCGCTTCGCCCGCATCGGCCGACATCGGCGATATCGGTTGGAGGACTTGATCGCCTGGGAGCAGGCGATGCTTGCGCAGGGTGGCGGCCATGATCCCCGCCAGATTGAGCATCGAGATGCCGCGTGACAGAGGCGGAACCATGAGCGACTTGTCGTATTCGAATTCATCCGGGTTGGTCGATAATCCTTCAGTGAGGAAATAGCCAGTGCCACAGCGCAAGCCTGTCCCTGCATTGCGGGCATTGAAATCTTACGACACCTGGCATCTCCGGGAACGAGACGCGAGTGGTCGAAAACTGAAATCATCCAGCCACGGTAAAGGCAAGCAGTGGAGAGGTGCATATCAAGACGGAATTCGACATGCTCCGCACACGCGCGGATTCGACACTTCCAAAGCGGCCGATGCGTGGGCGCAGGAACAAGTAGCCGCGATCAAAGCCGGGCAGCACATCACCAAAGAAGCATCGCGGGTCATGATGGACGCGTGGTGCTGGGAATGGCTAGATCTCCAGGCGATCGATCCAGGCACCTTCGGTGGCTACCGGAGCAAGATCAAGCTTATCCTTCAGTACCTCGACGGACTCGCGGTCCACGAAGTGCGTGAGCCGCATGTCCTGAAACTAATGACCGGCCTGCACCGCGCGGGTTATTCGTTCGACTACAGAGTCGATACCCATCGCCTGCTCACCCGGATCATGGCCGCAGCGAAACGAGCTGAACTGACCGTGGTGATGCCCTGCTCGACCGAGACCTACGCTAAACCGAACCGGGATCGCCCAAAGGTCCCCACATACTGCCCGACGATGACAGAGTTCTGGACCTTCTTCCACATGATGCCCGAAGAAACGCGCATCGCGGTCGCGCTCGGAGTCGGTGTCGGGCTTCGGCTGAGCGAAGCGCTCGGCGCGAACATCGAGGATCTGAACATCGAGGCTTGCACCTACCAGCCCGTGACCCAATACAAGCCATCCCGGCGAGTCGATGGGAAGAGGATCGGCGCGCACGACGGCCCTCTGAAGACCGACACATCCGGTACGGAGATCCCGGTCGACCCATGGGTCGTGGACTGGCTGGTGAGCCAGTTGGGCGGACGAACCACCGGCAAGTTCGTCAAGTTCGAAGCGAGTCGCTCGGGTGGTCGCATGTCCCAAAAAGCGTTGCGGAACCGTGTCTACGCCGCTGTATCGGCGCTCGGTGGGGAACCAGCGAAGCTAGTGCCCTGGGGTCCAGACGGAAAGATGCGCCAGCAGATGGGCTTTCACTCACTCCGGCATCTCTACGGCTCGCTGTTGGCCGACGGGGCCTACAGCCTGGCGGACGTGACCCGGCGCATGCGGCACCGGAACAACACCACCACTCTCGACATCTACACCCACCTGGTGGATGGACAGCGGGACGCGGCGCTGACTATCGGAGAAGCGCTACGGCGCGGGCTGCGGGACTACCGAAAGGCGGCAACTGGAATGCGTATTGTCGGCGAAACATAGCGGCCCGGCTGACATACTGCCAGAGCCGATCAGCGATTTCGGCAACCCAGCGCACACCTCGCGGTGCTGCCGGAGCAGGCCATCTGCATCTCGATGCTCGACTAATCGACGCAGCGATTAGTGAAGTCGAAGGATCCGCCGTCGATGCCCCAGGAGATGATGCGGAACAGCTTTTCGTCGGCGTGGTCAGAGCTGCTGGGAGAGTGCAGTCGTTGTTTCGTATTTGCGCTATCTCGAGTTGGCGAGCGCATTGCTCATCTGCTCAACGGCTTGGAGCGGGTGGTGATTCGATCGATGATGTCTGACGAGCCGGATGGGCTGACGTAGGTTCCGGCGTGGCGCCCGTAGATGCCGGTGGTTGTAGCTTCGTCGGTCTTGTATGTCAGCCGCCAGGTGATGCCGAGTGATCGGAGTCCACGCAGGACTCGTCGGACATCGTCCACATCTCGCCAGTCGGTGGTGTAGACGACGATGGGCCTACGTGTTGGATCCGTTTGGTGAGGGTTGGGGCGGGCTGTGGCGACCTTCGCGCCTGGTCCGAGTTTGCCGTCTTGAACGGCTTCTTTCACGATCTGCCAGTACTGATTGAGGTATCGAATTGGGACGAACACCAACCACTTTCCCGAAGTCGCCTCTCCGAGCTGAGGTCGTCCTTCAGCTCGGACGTGGATCCACCACTGGTCGGTTACTTCGGTTGGTAGGCGAACATTGTCTACTGGTGACACAGCAGGGTCTCCTTGCCTTGCCGACTGGTGCCCACTCTATGAACCGCCACCGACAAGTACTCGTTGTGGCTACTGGCAGCCACCGGACACGAAGTGCCAAATGTCTGGACCTGGCACCTCTGCGGTCGACCCGCCTTCGGCCTTGGCGCGAAGGTGCCGTTTGCGCCGAGAGCGTCACATAAGACAATTAACCATGGTTGAGCGCTGACGAGATTGTCGGTGGTCGTCTCTATGGTGCCGGTATGTCTTCGACCGTGACCGAGGTTGATCAGCGCCGCCGCGATCAGGCGATCACTGCCTGCTGCCTGGCTGCCGCTGCCCTCGGAGATCCTGATCTGACGCCCCGCAGGCAGGGGCGTGCGTTGATGAGTTGCCTGGGGGTTCTGGCCTCGACATATCCGGTGGGGCAAGCTCCGACCATGGCGCAGTTCCGCAGCGGCCTCTCTCGCCCGTTGCGGCAGTTGCTCCCCGATGGTGTCGACTCGATCGGAGTCGGTGATCTGGTACTGCTCGACGGAATGGGGCAGTTCAGTGACGAGGCCCGCGACCTATGTGTCGAGCACCTAGTGCCCTCGGTGGCGTTGGAAGAGCACTGGCCGTGGGCCAGGGTCGCCATGGAGCAGGAGGAGCGGCGCATCTACGAGGTGCTGCGACGGTTGCCGGCGAAGGACTACACCCGAGCCCGCGAGCTGCTTGTCGATGAGCCTTCCGGAGACCTGCGCGATTTGCGCCGTACCTGGGACGCGATGTGGGGACGGTTCGAGCACTACGAGCGCATCGTGGAATGGGCATGGTGCCAGATTCGCGGATGGTGGTTCGCGTGTCCGACTTGCCGTTGGCCGATGCGCGTGGTCGGCGCAGGTGCGGTTGTGGAGGTGCGTTGTGAGGCACACGCGCGCAATGGCATCACCTACACCTGCCACACCGACGGACCTACCGACCGCGCTCCCGTCCTTCAACCCGCAGGCCCACACGCGAGCGAGGTCAAGGCTCGACCGGCTACCCCAGAGTCGCGCGCGGTGTCACGGGTGATCTGGCGTTATGTGACCCTGCCGGGCATCTTGGAGTGCGACCTGCGTGACCACGCCCGTGCGGCTGGCGCGAAAGTTGATATGTGGCCTCACAAAGATCGCTACGATCTGCGAATCACACTGAAGCGGAAGGTGTGGAGGGTTGATGCCAAGGCGTGGGCGTCCCCAGTCGCACTCGGAGAGGCGCTACGCGAGACGGAACCGGCCGAGCCCGGATTGATCATCGTGATTCCGGACCACCAACGCAGTAGCCGCGACCTCCTGGCCGCCATGTTGCGCGGTACTGGCTACCGGGTCATGACGGCGACCGACCTGAAGAACGATGTCGACAAGTCCGCGGGGGTACAGCGGTGACCAGTCTGCGCCAGTTGGCTACGCAGATCGCATGTGCGTTCTCTGAGGAGTTCTTCGGGTTCCCTGGCGCCGACGGCCGCACCGTCGTCCCACTGGACCAAGCGGGTCTGATCGCCTCGGGCAGGATGGATCTGTGGTCGGACTGGCCCGACCAGCCCGAGAACACCCAGCGGCTGGTGGGACAGTTCCTGCGACTCCGCCACAACGAGCTCGGCTCGCCCCGGCGGTTCCTCGAAGCAGCCCGCAAGCTGCGCCACGATCAGAACAGTCCTTACCAGGTGCCCGACGAGATTCCCGACAACGCGGTCACCTGCGTGATCGCCCGGCACGGCCAGCACCCACTTGAACTCGCGCAGCGTCTGCTCGAGGAGGCCGAAACAAAGTATCTACAGGGCCGGCGTCCGCTACCGGTGGCCGGACCCGGCAAGTACAGCTTCGGCTGGCATGGCGAGTCCACAGTCGAGCTGCCGATCACCGTGCACGGGGCCACGGTCGCCCCTGTTGTGCTGGACACAGCCGGGAAGGTGGATGACGTCAAAGTCAGCCCGGCCGAGCTCAAGGCACTGGCAAACCATCTGGCTCAGGTTTCGGGAACCTCGCCCTGGCAGAGCGGCATTATCGAGGAGCTGTTCGACAAGCTGCGCGACGTCGATGACTTGCCTGTGACCGAGTTGCTGCTGCGAGCTGGTGGCATCCGGTTGCTCAACGCGCCTACCGGAGTCGGTAAGAGCGTGCTGACCCGGTTGCTGGCAGTCCATTTGGCACGGCAGGGCGTTCCCGTGGCGATCGTGGTGGGCACTATCCACGACGCCCTTAGCGCCGCCGAGCAGATCGCTGATGAGGAGGACACCGCGCGGCGCCTGACCGCGAGTATCGAGCACGACCTCGCCGTCCTGGGCACGCCCGCTCGGTGTGTAGCCCTGGTGTCTCCGCGGCGGCTGGACGAAAAGGCTACTCAGGCGGCCGAACGCGGTGAGTGGGATCGCTTCGACCAGCTGGGTTATGGCTGCGTTCTGCCCGCCCTCACCGTCGACGGCCCGCCGCCTGCCGCACCGGACGAGCCTTGCACCTCCCTGCGTGCTCTGCCTGAGCCCGACCAGGAAGAGACCAGCCCTGACAAGAAGGGTAGGCAGGCCAAGGCTGATGCAGACCAGCGGTACGCCTGTCCCATGCTGAGCGCGTGCGGGCGACATCGAGGGTTCCACAATGCCGCCGCGGCCGACATCATCGTCACCAACCACCACAACCTGATCCACGGCACGGTGCCGATACCTGTACGAGTCGACGGCATCGACCACAGCCGTATGCCGGTGCTGGAGTTCTTGATGCGTCGCTGTCCGGTGCTGATCATCGACGAGATCGACCTGTTGCAGAGCAACATGTTCGACGCCGGTGCCCGGCAACTGGTGCTCGCAGCCAGCGGCGGGCGACAAGAGCTGCCCCTGGCCCAGCTCGACACCCAACGCACGATGCTGATGCCCGCTGAGGACCGTGAAGTTTTTCCAGCCCTGTCTCGCACCCGATTCCTGGCTGACCAGTTCCTCAACTACGTACTGGAACAGGACCTTTGGTTGGAGGCAGACCTCGACCGCCCAGGCTCCGGCTGGCATGTCCCCGGCGCCAACGACCGCATGCTGCTCCAAGCCCTGTTCGGTGTCGAGGACGCTATCGACGGGATCGCACCGGAAATTTACGAGCAGTTCAACGCCTTGTTCCCAGATACTCGCGAGGTCAACGGCGGAACGCCGCCGCGCAAGATGCGCAAGGTCGCCACTCTGCTGCGCGCGGTCGTCAGCAACGACACCGGCCAGGACCGGATTCGCGAGGTCACGCACAGCCTGCACCGCACGCTGGCCCGACGAGTGCGGGATAAGGATCTGCGCCGCGCCGTGGTCAATGCCCTGCTCGTGCGGACATGGCTTGGCGCGCTCCACCAATCGCTGACTCGGCTGACCTTTGCGGTCAGCTCACCAGGCACTGAGCTTCCCGCGGCACGCGTGCTCGCAGACAAGCTCGGCAACTTCGTCCAGCACGCCACGATCCCCTATGGCCCGCTCGGGTATCTGCTGTTCGGGTTCCGCGTGGACAAGGTGTCCGACCCCTACCCGCAGGGCAAGCTGTCGGTGCAGGCCATCGCCGGCGACCCGCACACCACCATTGCGCAGCTGGGCGGCACGGTGGCCTTGGCCACCGCGGGTGTGCAACGGATCGTCTTGGGCTTGTCTGCCACGGCGTTTTTCCCCGGCGCCGCCCGTGAGCACATCAAGGCCGAAGTCACCTACGCCATGACCGACGCGGCGCCCGGGGCGTTCACCACCCGAGCGGGCAAGGCGCTCGACGAGGAGTTCCAGGCCATCCACATCGGTGGCCGCTCCGAGTCCCAGAAGCCTGACGCGATCCGGGAACTCGGCAAGACCCTGTGGGATCAGCACCTGGACAGACACCTACGCAAGCTTGCCGAGACCGCGCCCGATCGGGAACTGTGCATGCTGGTCGGCAACTCCTACAAACATGCCGCGCTGCTCGGTGCGGGGATCGCCTCACACGTCGGCGACCCGAGCTGGGTTGCCGTTGTCGTGCCGAAAGACCATCGCTCTTCTGCCGTGGCGTTGCCGTCCGGGGTGGTGCGTGTGACGGTGGAGGATCTGGAGGCACTGCCGCGCGAGTATCCGAATGTCAAGGTCTGCATCGCGCCGTTGAGTTTGGTGGCGCGTGGTCTCAACATCCTGGTACCCGGTGACCAGCGCTCCGCGCTGGCATCGGTCTGGGTGTGCGTGCGTCCACCGACTCAACTGACCGACTCGGCCGAGATGTTCGCCAGCGTCAACTCCCATGCGCTCAACATCGGCATCCCTGGTCCGGACCCCGCAGCCGTACTGAACGAGCAACGTCAGGCCGCGTTCTCACGGCTCTACCACATCCTGGCCAGCGATCCCCGATTCAGCAGGCTCAGCCGCGTGCTCAAAGCCGAAGCCGTAGCGGGGATGCTCGTCGACCTGATCCAGCTCGCCGGACGCGCTCGCCGAGGCGGCACTCCGGTCGAACTCTACCTGGTCGACGGTGCTTTCCACGACGCCAAGTTCGGCAGCGACCTGCCGGGCCTGCTGCGCTTCTACTACGACAACCTGACCCCAGCCAGCCAGCGTGCACTGAGCCGAATCTACGGCTCCACACTGGTGTCCTGGCTCGACTTCGCCGGGATTGACCACACTTCCGAGGACGACAACCGATGACCATGGGCGATGACAAGCTGCACTTGCTGGCCTACCCGCTGACCGCAGAACTGCACGGGGTGGTGCGTGTCTACCGCTTCCCGGAACGAGCCCGCGACGTTTGGAGCGACTTGCTCGATCGCTACCGCGACATCACCGGTTCCCACGGAAACTTGCCCTACGCGGGCTTGGCCACCGCGCTACGCGCCATCGGCCGCACCAGCGTCAACCTATTTCCGACCAGCCGCAGCAACCCACCTCGGCAAATGATCAGTCGTCGCAGCCTGGACAGCCGCGACATCCACGACGCCGTGGTCCTGTGGGAACAGGCTCTGCTCAGGGTGCCCGAGGACGAGATGAGCTTTTCCTACGCCAGCGAACTGGCGGAACTCCTCGCCAGCATCGAGCCCGATGAGGTCGTGTTGGGCAACGAGATCAAGCGGGTGGGTGACCAGCCCGATGCGGCCTATTGGGTGTACGACGCGGCCACCTGGGAAGTGGCCCAACAACTGGCCGACCGAACGTGGAAGATCGACGACCGTGAAATCGCCCTGCGGGCAGACACCCAGGGAAACCTGCTGGTCTGGAACAAGGACCTGCTGTGGACCGGCCAGTGGGACAACGACGAGAACAACCCGTCCTATGCCGCGCTTCGCGTGCAACTAACGATGAAGACGCTGCCCTGGATGCGCGACCCGGTCGTTGTCGTCGACCCCTCGGTGTCCAGGCTCAGTCGCTGGCTCAACTCATCCCGCACTGCCTGGCTGGCCCAGCGCTCGACACAGGATCCGCTGCTCACGCTCGCCGTCGAAGGCCGCGGCCCAGCGACCCGGATCGAACGCACCAGCGACATCGCCCTCACGGTGTGGGCACGCCTGGGCGGCGAGACCCTGATCCGGCCAGAAGATCGCAACCTGACCGGCGAACCCGGCAGACTGCGTGCACTGGTCCCGAAGTCCGTACGCTTCCCGATCGGCCGCGGCGTCGGCATGCACACCATCCGTGAACTCAGCAGTCACCTCTCCACGGTCCTGGATACGCCCAACATCATCGCCCGCAACGTAGCTGGCCACAGATTCCCCAAGGGCACGCGCCGACAAGTGACAGCGGGCCGGGACACCGACCTGCTCGACGAATCCGCCCTGCCCACAATCATTGAAGCATCAGGCTGCCGACGCCTACGGATCCTCGTCCTCTACCGCCACCAGCACACCCGGACCCGGCTCCAGCGCCTGCTGGCCTACCACTTCAACCGCCCCGACCTCGCCGACATCGGCATGCCAGAGGACGAACCGACACTGATCGGCGACCACGTCGAAATCATCTTCCACCAGGCCGCCGCATTGCTGGCCCACGGCGACCACTCCGGCCGAGCTGAGCTCTTGGCTGCGGTGCCTCACCTCGACGTAACCGGCGACACACGGATCGTGGCGCTGTGCGAGACCGAGTACGACGCGCGCGCATGGGCCGCGCAACGCAAGCAGTCCCGTCGACCCGACAGTACGGTGGACGACCCTGATTTGACCGACGCCAAGCACCCTCTCAACCGAATGCTTGCCCAGCACCACGTACTTGCCCAGTTCATCACCACCAGGCCCTCGCCCAAATCAGACACCGAGCTGGCGGCGAAGACGAGCGAAGGGAACGTTAACGACGGTACCCAGTTCGGCAACAACGAGACCGCTCCCAGCGAGGAGAATGACCTGCTGACCAAGCTGGGACTCAGCCTGAAGAAGGATCATCCGGGTCACAACGCAGTCGCCGACATGCTGCGAGCCGCTGGTCTGATCCATCCTCGACTCAGCCGAGCGCTTGCCTACGGCCGCTACGGTTTGAGGGAGCCTGTCGCGTTCGTCGGCCTTCACATCCGGGAACAGCGAGGGGCACGTTGGACTTCGGCGGGACCGCGCCTGAGCTGGTCGCTGGTGGCGCTCATCCCCGACGGAGACCACTGGCACACCAAGGCATATCAACCCAAACGACACCCGCGTGGGGGAACAACTGGCTGGCAGGACTACTTCGCCGCGAACACTGCCTTTCGCTCGCACTCGCTGCCGGAAGGTAAACGCCAAGACCTCTCGCTCGTCGACAGCATTGACACCGCACTCGGCCAACTCCAAGACCACCTCGACACAGCCACCGGCTACGTCCTCCTGGTTTCTGGAGACAGCTCCCGCGCCCTGTGGCCGCTCCTCGCCAACAAAAACCTCGACCTGCGTCCGGACTCAGCAGGCCGGATCAACGACCGGCCTGCGCTCCCAGGGTGCAGCCCCTCCAGTGGTCATCGCCCGCGGGCCATCGTTCGCGTGACCTCCGGCTCCCGTGACCTCCCCCGGCCGGTCGAGTTGCACGTTGGCGTAGACGAGAGACAGGCGGAAGGAAGCGTCCAGAAGGAGCCTCACATCAAGAAGACCACCGAGGGTCTCTACCAGCTCGACGGGGCCCAGAACACATGGATCCTGTCCAACATCCCGCGCCAGTTCACAGGCGGGCGTCGGTACAGCCGGGCGGGAGAGCACAGCAGCCGTTGGGCCGCCGACAACGAAGCTGGCCAACACACCTGGTATGCCCACACAACCACCGAGATCGTCGTGGTCGGCGCAGACACCGACCCGATTCGCTACGCCATCGCCGCCGCACGGCTCTGCGACCACGCCGTCTCATGGGACGGCCGCACCAGCTACCCGGCGCCCATCCACCTCGCGGCCAAAATGGATAAAGACCACCCCGACTATCGCCGCACCATCGACCCCGACGATGAGGTAGACCTCGACGAACTCAAAGACGGCGTCGTCTAATCTGAGGCCGGTGGGTGACTGGTCTGTCGCCAGCTAATTCTCGTTCTGGAATGGTCGGCGGATTCGCCCACCGCCGGGCTCACGGTTGGTGGGCACTCAGATGTGAGCCGGGCTTGCTTGTCCGTCGGCGTACCTCTGGAAGGGGTCACCCGCGCGGCGTGCAACGCCGCAGACTGGGCCGTGGCTTGGCCAGACGCGGAAGAAACTAGCCATGGGGTACCCCCGTTCCCCGTTCACGTTCGCATAGGCAGCGGGGACGCTGCGGCGTGCCAGAAGTCCATACGGGGTCGCGGCTGACGCGACGCGGCTTGGCGGATGAGACGCGATACGTGCCGTGCAAGAACGACGCCACGACATTCGACGTATTCGTCTCAGCTGGTCACGGACAGAAGGACGAGGCGCCGATCGGGTCGCGGGAATACCGATTAGTGATACACGTGTTGAGGATCCTGGGTAAATCGTAGAAAAATCGTAGAAAGCAGGGGTGTACCCGAAAAATGCCCAGGTCAGCGGTGGTATAGGCTTTGTCGGTCATGAAGTCGGCTTTTTCGGGTCCGGTCAACGGTGCTGCGCCCCACACGGTCTACCTCGATCACGCGGCCACCACACCGATGCTGCCCGCGGCCATCGAGGCGATGACGGCTGCCCTGCGCACCACGGGCAATGCCTCATCCCTGCACGGCTCGGGGCGCGCCGCCCGGCGACTGCTCGAAGAGGCGCGCGAGTCGATCGCCGCCGACCTGGGCGCCCGGCCCTCGGAGGTCATCTTCACCTCCGGCGGCACCGAGAGCGACAACCTGGCGGTGAAGGGCATCTTCTGGGCGCGCCGCGACGCCGATCCGCGCCGCAACCGGATCATCGCCAGTTCGATCGAGCACCACGCGGTGATCGATGCGGTGGAGTGGCTGGAGCGGCACGAGGGCGCCGAGGTCACCTGGCTCCCGGTGGACGCAGAAGGGATGGTCGCGCCCGGCGCGCTGCGCGCCGCGTTCGCCGCGCATCCCGACGACGTCGCGCTGGTCACCGTTATGTGGGCGAACAACGAGGTCGGCGCCATCCAGCCGATCACCGAGCTGGCCGCCGTGGCAGCGGAATTCGGCGTGCCGATGCACAGCGACGCGGTGCAGGCGGCGGCGCAACTGCCCATCGATTTCGGCGCGAGCGGCCTTTCCGCCGCCAGCTTCGCCGGGCACAAGGTGGGCGGACCGCACGGCGCCGGGGTGCTGCTGCTGGGCAGGCAGGTGCCGTGCGTGCCGCTGCTGCACGGCGGCGGCCACGAGCGCGACCTGCGGTCGGGGACCTCGGACACCGCGTCCGCGATCGGGCTGGCCGCGGCGCTGCGCCAGACCGCGGTCGAACTGCCCGTCCGCACGGCCGAACTCGTCGCTCTGCGGGACGCGTTGATCGATGGGATCCGCGCCACAGCGCCCGACGCGGTGCTCAACGGCCCGGCGGACGAACGGCGTCTGCCCGGCAACGTGCACGTCACATTTCCCGGTTGCGAAGGGGATTCGCTGCTGATGCTGCTGGACGCGACGGGGATCGAATGCTCGACCGGTTCGGCGTGCACCGCGGGCGTCGCCACGCCCAGTCACGTGCTGATCGCCATGGGCGTCGAGCCGTGGCAGGCGCGCGGCTCGCTGCGCTTCTCGTTGGGGCACACCTCGACGCGCGCCGACGTGGACGCAGTGCTGAAAGTATTGCCGCAGGTGGTGGAGCGGGCCAAGGCCGCGGGCCTGGCCGGTGCGAAAGGAGGTGTCTGATGCGGGTACTCGCCGCGATGAGCGGTGGTGTGGATTCGGCCGTGGCGGCGGCGCGTGCCGTCGACGCCGGTCACGAGGTGGTCGGCGTGCATCTGGCGCTGTCGGCGACACCGGGCACGCTGCGCACCGGATCGCGCGGCTGCTGCTCGAAGGAGGACGCCGGTGACGCCCGGCGCGCCGCCGACGTGCTGGGCATCCCGTTCTACGTCTGGGATTTCGCCGACCGCTTCAAAGAAGACGTCATCGACGATTTCGTCGCGGCCTACGCGGCGGGTGAGACACCCAATCCGTGCCTGCGCTGCAACGAGAAGATCAAGTTCTCCGCCCTGGCCGACCGCGCGGTGGCGCTCGGCTTCGACGCCGTGGTCACCGGGCACTACGCACGGCTGGAGGACGGCGTGCTGCGCCGCGCCGTCGACGCCGACAAGGACCAGTCCTATGTGCTGGCGGTGCTGACCGCGCAGCAGCTTTCGCGCGCGATGTTCCCGGTGGGCGACACCCCCAAGCCGCGGATTCGCGCCGAGGCGGCCGAGCGCGGCCTGGCCGTCGCGAACAAGCCGGACAGCCACGACATCTGCTTCATCCCCTCCGGCGACACCCGTGCGTTCCTCGGCGCGAAGATCGGCATCCGGCCCGGCGCGGTCGTCGACGCCGACGGTCAGGTGCTCGCGCGGCACGAAGGCGTGCACGGATTCACCATCGGCCAGCGCAAGGGATTGGGATTGCCGGGTCCGGCCGCCGACGGCAAACCGCGATACGTCACCGGCATCGATCCCGATTCCGGCACGGTGCACGTCGGCTCGGCCGAGGACCTGCGGGTCCGCACGATCGAGGCGGAGCGGGCGATCTGGACCTCCGGTTCCGCGCCCGCGGGCCCGATCGAGTGCGTGGCGCAGGTACGCGCGCACGGCGGCACCGCGCCCGCGGTCGCCGAGTCGGTCGATGACGGACTGATCGTGCGGCTGCGTGAGCCGCTGACCGGCGTCGCGCGTGGCCAGGCGGTGGTGCTCTACCGTCCGGACCCGCAGGGCGACGAGGTGATCGGCAGCGGGACCATCTCCGGTACCGTGCGGGAACCCGTCGCGAGCGAAACGGGGGCCGAGGCGGCGCGGTGATCCGGCCCGCCCGGCGCGGCCTCCGGCGCCGTCCTCTCCCTCGCAGCCCCTTGTGGTGCGGGGACCGAAAGACCCTGTAGCTGTTGCGGACGACGGAATCCCGGAATAGCGGAATCGAACGGACGGAGTACGGCGACAGTGGACGAGACCGGCACGGATGACGTGACGCGAGACGGCGGGACGGACGTGGCGACCGAGCCGGTGCGCCTGCGGGGCGGAATCGCCACGGGCGTCGGCTCCTGGCCGGGCACCGACCCGCGCGAGGCCGCCGCGACGATCGTCGGTGAACTCGGCGAGCTACCGCATTTGGTGGAATTGCCCGCTCGCGGCGCGGGCGCGGACCTGATCGGGCGGGTCTCCGCGCTGCTGGTGGACCTGCGATTCGACACAACGCCCAGGGGCTACCGGCTCGCGCCACGCCCGGGTGCGGTCTCGCGGCGAGCCCATGACCTGCTGCGGACCGATCTGGACGCGCTCGAGGAAGCGTGGGAGAACGCGGGTTTGCCCGGCCGCGGCCATCCGGTGAAGGTGCAGGCGGCGGGCCCGCTGACGTTGGCCGCGCAGGTCGAGCTGCCCGGCGGTCATCGCGTGCTCACCGATTCCGGCGCGGTGCGTGACCTCGCGGAATCCTTGGCCGAGGGGCTGGCGCAGCACGTGGCGGAGGTGCGCAAGCGGCTCGGCGCGCGGGTCGTCTTGCAGTTGGACGAGCCGTCGCTGTCGGCGGTGCTGGACGGATCGCTGCGCGGGGTGAGTGTGCTGAACACCGTGCGCGCGCTGCCCGAGCCGGAAGCGCTGGCCCTGCTCGACGCGGTGATCACCGCCCAGTCCGCGCCGGTGCTGGTGCACAGCTGCGCAGAGCCGCCCGCGCTGGGCCTGTTGCGCCGCAGCGCCGCCGACGCGATCGGTTTCGACCTGAGTGCGATCGGCACCGAGCAGCTCGACGACATCGGGGAGGCACTGGAAGCGGGCAAGCAACTGATGCTCGGCGTCGTCCCGACCGGGGTACCGGCCACCGAGGTCACCTGGCGGACCTTCGCCGAGCCGGGCGTGCGGCTGATCGATCGGCTCGGCTTCGGCCGCCGCACTCTCGCGCAACGGGTGGCGGTCGGTCCGGCCTGCGGTCTGGCGGGCGCCCCGCTGGAGTGGAGCCAGCGGGCGCT
This sequence comes from Nocardia gamkensis NBRC 108242, assembly GCF_001612985.1. GTDB lineage: Bacteria > Actinomycetota > Actinomycetes > Mycobacteriales > Mycobacteriaceae > Nocardia > Nocardia gamkensis. Next base: position 32,959 of record NZ_BDBM01000065.1, read on the forward strand.
GCGCCTGGCCACGGACGTCGCGCGCGCGTATGCCGAGGAGCCGGAAGAACTTTCGTTCTCCTGACAATCGGCGGCCGCGCGCGGAGACGCGACGCCTGCGGCCCGGTGAACGGCTCGCTCGAATCCAGGGGGGCCTTGCCCGAGCGTGCTGCCTCGAAACATGTCCGCGGCAGGTCGTGATTACGGTCGCGGCAGGGTTGCGCGCCCCCTGTCCTGGTTCGGCGCCTGCGGCGGGTCGGTGCTCGGCTGGTCGCGTGCCGCGCTTGCAGTCCTTTAGCGTGGGGCCGCGCCGCTGCGGACGCCGTCGTAACCGCCGCCGAGTGGTTCGTGTCGGTGGGCGATCGGCTGGCCGATCACCGCGATCGGCAACGTCGTCCGGTGTAGGTGCCGCGGACGGTATGCCGCCGCTACGTGACACCGCCGCCTCATGGTGACGCGGCGCTCGCGTCGGGAAACGGACCGGCCGGAATCCGTGCCGTCGAGTGCGACGACGTGCGCGAACACGGCGATGTGCTGTCGGTGCCCTCCGCTAATGTGCGTTGGGTGAGTGACAGCGACAGCGCGGCGGCCCCGGCGTCGGCAGAGCAGCGGGTGGAGTGGCAGCGACTCGCGGACGAGGTGCGCGAGCATCAGTTCCGCTACTACGTCCGGGACGCGCCGATCATCTCCGACGGCGAGTTCGACGCGATGTTGCGGCGGTTGCAGGCCATGGAGGACGAACATCCGGACCTGCGCACGCCGGATTCGCCGACCCAGCTCGTCGGCGGCGGCTTCGCGACCGACTTCACCGCCGTCGACCACCTCGAGCGGATGCTGTCGCTGGACAACGTGTTCGACGTCGACGAGCTGCGCGCCTGGGCCGCGCGGGTGGAGGCGGAGACCGGGCCGGACCTGCACTACCTGTGCGAAGTGAAGATCGACGGCGTCGCGCTGAACCTGGTCTATCAGAACGGGCGGCTGGTCCGCGGCGCCACCCGAGGCGACGGACGCACCGGCGAAGACGTGACGCTCAACGCGCGCACCATCGACGACATCCCCGGCGAGCTGAACACCACCGAGGAATTCCCGATCCCGCGGTTGCTGGAGGTCCGCGGCGAGGTGTACTTCCGGCTGGAGGATTTCGAGACGCTCAACGCCGCCATCGTGGCCGAGGGCAAGCCGCCCTACGCCAACCCGCGCAACACCGCCGCCGGGTCGCTGCGGCAGAAGGATCCGTCGGTCACCGCGCGGCGCAGGCTGCGGATGATCTGCCACGGCTTCGGCCGGATCGAGGGCTACACGCCGACCTCGCAGTACGAGGCCTACCGCGCGCTCGCCGCGTGGGGTCTGCCGGTGTCCGAGCACACCAGGCGGGTGCAGGGCATCGACGCGGTGATCGAACGGGTCGCCTACTGGGGCGAGCACCGGCACGACATCGAGCACGAGATCGACGGCCAGGTGATCAAGGTCGACGAGACGGCGCTGCAACGCCGCCTCGGCTCCACCTCACGCGCCCCGCGCTGGGCGATCGCCTACAAGTACCCGCCCGAGGAGGCGACGACCAAGCTGCTGAACATCCAGGTGAACGTGGGCCGCACCGGCCGGGTGACGCCGTTCGCGGTGATGGAGCCGGTGTCCATCGCGGGATCCACGGTCGCGATGGCCACCCTGCACAACGCCGCCGAGGTCAAGCGCAAGGGCGTGCTGATCGGCGACACGGTCACCATCCGCAAGGCGGGCGACGTGATCCCCGAGGTGCTGGGGCCGGTGGTGGACGCGCGTCCCGAAGACGCGCGCGAATTCGTCATGCCGACGCACTGCCCCGAGTGCGGTACCGAACTGCGCCCGGAGAAGGAGGGCGACGCCGACATCCGCTGCCCGAACCAGCAGTTCTGCCCGGCACAGTTGCGCGAGCGCGTCTATCACGTGGCCGGCCGCGGCGCCTTCGACATCGAGGCCCTCGGGTACGAAGGCGCGATCGATCTGCTGAAGTCCGGCGCCATCACCGACGAGGGCGACCTCTTCGACCTGGACGAGGCGGCACTGCTGACCACCTCGCTCTACGCCAACAAGAACGGCAGCCTCTCCGCCAACGGCAAGCGGCTGCTGGAGAACCTGGCCGTGGCCAAGGACCGGCCGCTGTGGCGGGTGCTGGTCGGCCTATCCATCCGGCACGTCGGGCCCACCGCGGCGCGGGCGCTGGCCGCGGAATTCGGCAGCCTGGATCGTATCGAGCAGGCGTCGGGCGAAGAACTGGCCGCGGCCGACGGCGTGGGCCCGACCATCGCGGCCGCGGTGGCGGAGTGGTTCACGGTGGACTGGCACCGCGCCGTGGTGGCGAAATGGCGGGCAGCGGGTGTGCGGATGGAGGATGAACGCGACGAATCCATCGAGCGCAACCTGGAGGGCCTGTCCATCGTGGTGACCGGCTCGTTGCAGGGCTTCACCCGCGACGGCGCCAAGGAGGCGATCCTGATGCGCGGCGGCAAGGCCGCCAGCTCGGTGTCGAAGAAGACCGCGTTCGTGGTGATCGGTGACGCACCCGGATCCAAGGCCGCCAAAGCGGAGGAACTCGGTGTGCCGATCCTCGACGAGGAGGGGTTCCGGCGGCTGCTGGAGGGCGGCCCCGTAGCGGTCGCGCCGGAGACGGCCGCGGAGGATGCCGAAGCCGAGGAGTGATCGGCGCTTGACCTGAAGGACCATTGAGGTATGAGGATCGACTGGTAGGCGACTACCAGGAGGTCCATCATGTCTCGTCCTACCGCACTGGTCACCGGCGCGTCGGCCGGATTCGGCGCGGCCCTCGCGCGGGCGCTGATCGAACAGGGGTGGCGGGTGCTGGGGACCGCGCGTCGTGCCGACCGGTTGACGCGGGTGGCCGCCGAACTCGGACCGGAATTCCGCGCGATCCCCGGTGACGTCACCGATCCCGCGGATCGCGCGCGGCTGGCGGATGCCGCGCGCGCTGCGGGTGAACTGGGCTTGGTGGTGAACAACGCCAGCCGCCTCGGTCCGAGTCCGCTGCCTCGCCTCGCGGACTATCCGCTCGAGGAATTCGAGCGCGTACTTCGCACGAATGTGCTGTCGCCACTGGCGATTCTGCAATTCACGCTGCCGCTGCTGCGCCCGGGCGGCGCCGTGGTGAACATCAGTTCCGACGCCGCGTCGGAGCCGTATCCCGAATGGGGCGGATACGGGTCGTCGAAGGCGGCGCTCGACCAGCTCACCGCCATCCTCGGCGCGGAGCACCCGGACCTGTCGATCTACGCGTTCGACCCGGGTGACATGCGCACCGAGATGCATCAGGCGGCGTTTCCCGGCGCCGATATCTCCGACCGGCCGGAGCCCGCGACGGTGGTACCCGCGCTGCTGCGGCTGCTCGCGGAGAGACCCCGGAGCGGGCGGTATGCCGCAGCGGATTTCGTGGCCGGACGGGCGTCATGACGGTGCGCACCACCCTGCCGTCCTTCGACCTGTCCCCGGAACGCAATGCCGCCGTCCCGCCCGAGGCGCGGGGAATCGCGCGCGACGACGTCCGCCTGCTCGTCGCCGATGGGGAACTGACCCACGGCATGTTCCGTGAGCTACCGGACCGGCTGCGCCCCGGCGATCTCGTGGTGGTGAACAACTCGGCGACGATGTCCTCGGCCCTCGACGCCGCGCTGGAGGGCGAGCCGGTGGTGCTGCACTTCTCCACCTGGCTGGACGACTGCCGCTGGGTGATCGAGGTCCGGACGACGCGGCGCACTCCCTATCCGGCGCAGCGGCTCTCGTCCGGGACCGTGCTGCGACTGCCGGGCGCCACGGCCACGCTGGGCACGCCCTGGCTGCCCGGCGGACGACGTCTCTGGAGCGCGGACGTCACCACCGACGTGCCTCGGTTACTGGCCGCGTACGGCAGACCGATCACGTATTCGTATGTGCCGCAACGATGGTCGGCCTCCTACTACACGACGGTCTTCGGCCGGGTGCCGGGCAGCGCGGAAATGCCCAGTGCGGCACGCCCTTTCACCGAGCATCTGGTGCTGGATCTGATCGCCGCGGGTGTCGCTCTCGCGCCGATCACCCTGCACACCGGGGTCTCCTCGCCGGAGGCGGGGGAACCGCCGAGCCCCGAGCGGTTCGTCGTGCCGCCCGCCACGGCGCGGCTGGTGAATGCCACGAAAGCCGCGGGTGGACGCGTGGTCGCGGTCGGTACCACGGTGACGCGGGCGCTGGAAACCGCCGCCGACGCCTCGGGCCTGGTGCACGCCTCGCGCGGATGGACGGACGTGGTGCTCGGAGTGGATCGCCCGGCCCGGGTGGTGGACGGCCTGATCACAGGCTGGCACGCGCCCGGCGCGTCACACCTGGACCTCCTGGTCGCGGTGGCGGGGGAGGAAACCGTCGCCGCGGCCTACACCGCAGCCGTGGACACCGGCTATCTGTGGCACGAGTTCGGCGACAGCGCGCTGCTGTTCGGTCCGGGCGGTCGACTCAGCCGACCGTGACCGTGGCGCCCAGCTGACCCGCGATGTCGAATCGTCCGCAGCGGCCGCCGCTCAGGTCGAGCTTTTGGGTGATCAGCTTGCCGCGGCGATTCTTGAACGTCGCTTCGGCGGACACGTCGGCGCTCGCGGTCGAGCACACCTTCGACACCACGCCGGGCGGGTCGTAGCTGACCGTCCCGCCGCCCTGGCAGGTGTTCGTGCTGTTGGCCAGGAACACACGCGCGGAGCCTTCCGGGCACGGCGCGTCCGCCACCGCCTCCGGCGCCACGACCAGCGAGCACAGCGCGAGCGCGGCGACGACGGAGCTTCGAACCACTACACGACGAACCGTCGATCCCATCGTTACCCTCATCCCATCGAACAACTTCGGCAGTACCCCACGGCGAAACCGCAGCGTGCAGGCATGCTAACCCGCTATCGCACCTGCTGTCCCGGTGACGGTTGCCGGGCTACGGGGAGAACAGCAGGTCATCGACGGCCAAGTAGATCCGCATAGCGGACGGGAATGCGTTCGCCGGGACGGTACCTGGTACGAGTGCGGTATCCCTGAGGCGTCGGCTCGGTGTGTTCGTAGATCACGTCTTTGGTGACGACCCAATAGGTCGGATATCCGGCGCGGCTGTACAGGTCCGCCTTGCGGTTGAGATCCTGTACCACTGTTTCGTCCGAAACCTCCACTACCAGGACGACATCCGAAGCTGCCCACACAGACAGCTCGGCGCCGATCACATCGACGGGCTCGGCGCCCGAGCGAAGTGCCCAGCAGTCGGGATCGGGCAATGACTCACCGGTGGGTAGCGTCGCGTTGGTCACCTCGACGCCGACCCGTGGCAGCTGACCGACGATCCGGCCGACCGCAAACCCGTGCTAGTCCCCGATAACCACCGGCCATACCTCCCCCTCGACGAGTTCGACGCGATGGTCGAACGCGCCCGCCTCCCACGCGCGCAGGAACTCGCTGCGCGTCCAGCGGTAGGCGATCGAAGCCTCGGTCATGCGCTTCAGGGTACCGTGCCGCCGGCCGCCGATCTAAGGATCACAAACCAGTTCGACCAGGTAGCGATCTCGATAGGGCTTCGGAGTCGGAGGGTGTTCGAGTCCGCGGCGAATAGAGGTGTGAGCTGGTGCGCGTGTACCCCGCCGGAGGAATGATCCGGCGCGGATCGCGGAGGCCACGGGGCTGATGTCGCCTCGCCGGGGCGCGGACGGAAGTATGGCGGCATGCTGCGCAGTTTTCAGGTGACCAATCACAGATCGCTGGCCGATGAGCAGGAGCTGCGGTTGACCAAGGGGAGCGGTCCGGTGGCCGTGCCGGTGACCGCTGTGCACGGCGGCGCCGCTGCGGGAAAGACGAACCTGATCGACGCGCTCGGGCAGATGCGTGACGCGGTGCTGCACTCGGTGACCGGGTGGGATCCGTACGCGGGTCCGGTGCGTGCCCCGCATCTCGGATTCCCGGAGCGGCCCTCGGAATTCGTGGCGGCGTTCGTCGCCGAAGGCGTGCCGTATACCTATGGTTTCCGGCTGGACAACGCCGATGTGACGGCCGAATGGCTGCATACCCACCCGCGCTCGCGCAAGCGAATCGTGTTCGAGCGCAGCGGCGAACAGATCAAGATCGGCCCGATGTTCGAAGCGGCGCGGTACGGGATCACCGCGCTGGCACCGCTGGTCCGTCCGAACGCCCTGCTGCTCAGCCTCGCGGGCCAGATGTACTCCGACGCGCTGGTGCCCGCCTACCGATGGTTCGAGTCCATGCTCGAGGTGCAGCGCGGTCCCGCCGAACCCGACGCCATCGCCCACCGGCTGGGCAGCCACATCTCCCGCTCCCCGGACAACGCGGTGCGGCTGCTGATGCTGCTGCGTACGGCCGAGCTGGGCATCACCGATCTGCTCGTCGCCGAGCCCGACCCCCGGTACGCCGATTACCTGCGCGAACTGGACGCCGACATCACCGGCCTCGGCAAACAGATCGACCTGTGCGCCACCTCGCCCGGCTATGCCGACCAGTTGCTGCGCGACAACGGCCTGACCGCCGTGCTGCTCGAGCGCGAGCTGACCAACCTGAAGGCCGCGCGCGACGCCCTGTACGCGCGGATGGTGGCACGGCGCGGGGTCGGCCTGAACCTCGTGCACGACGGCATCGACACCCCGTTCGGTATCGCCGACGAATCCTCCGCCACGCTGTCGTTGCTGCGGGTGCTGCCCGCCATGCTCGACGCGCTGGACGCTGGCCGCGTGCTCGCCGTCGACGACATCGGCGCGTGCCTGTCGGCCGAGGAGACCGATCGGCTGATCCAGCTGTTCCAGAACCCGGAGACGAATGCCCGTGGCGCTCAACTGATCTTCACCACCGACAATCGGACGCTGATCGATCGGGGCAACGGGCGCTCGCAACGCACCCGCATGTCGGTCTGGCAGGTCCGGCGCACCGGCCGGGGCACCAGCGAGCTCGCCCCGGTGTGACGCGCACCTAGCATGGGGACATGCTGGAGTTCGTCGCGCTGGTGACCCTGACCGCGGTGCTCGTGTCGCTGATCGTGTTCGCGATCCGCGGCAGGCGGGGCTATCAACCGGCGAACCCGGAGGAGGGGACGCTCTACATCACCGGTGTGAGCCCGCGCCCCGATGTTCCCGGCGAGCAGTACGTGACCATCACCGGGAACCTGACCGGTCCCTCGGTAGCCGGCAAGGTCGTGTACGGCCGCTTCGTGTGGGACACGAGTTCCTGGCCGGAGACCGGCGATCTGCTCCCCGTCGTCTATCCGCCGGGCAAGCCCGATCGCTGGCAGATCGCGCGGTCCGGCTGAGCGTCCTCCGCGCACCCCGCCACGCCGCACACGGGGCAGCGCGGTCGCGCGAGGTGGACGTGCCGCAGCCCGCGTGATGCGGAACCGGAGATACCGGCTACGGATCCGCGGGACGCCGATGCGGCCCGGCGGGAGGGGTACGCCGCAGTCGAGTCGCTACGACAGCCAGGCGGCGACCGGTGAGCACACGGCGGCGCGGATGGCTCGGTCCCACGACGATGGCGGCGTCCGTCCTTCTCGCCCGGACCGGGTACGGCGGCGACGAAGCGGAACTCACCGAGGTGGGAGCGCCGGGCATCGCGGCTGTGCCGCCGCGGTGCCCGTGCACCCTCGCAGCAGGACGGGCGTGCCGTAGTCCACGTCATGGTCGGTGGCATCATGCCGGGTATGGATGTGAGGGACGCGGCGGGCGTACTCGTCCGGGAGGCGCGGCCGGACGAGTACGACGCGGTCGGCGAGCTGACGGTGGAGGTCTACGTCGGTGAGGGCTTCGTGCAGGCGGGCAGCTGGTACGCGGGCGAGCTGGCCGACACCGCCCGCCGTGCCGGCTCGGCCCGGATCCTGGTCGCCACGCACGCGCGCCGGATCGTCGGCTCGCTCACGGTCGCACCGGCGGGCAATCCGTACGCGGAGATCGCGCTGCCGGGTGAAGTGGAGTTCCGCATGCTCGCCGTCGCGAAGACCGCGCGCGGACTCGGTGCGGGAACGGCTCTGGTGCGCACGGTGCTCGACGAGGCTCGCGCGGAAGGGCGCGCCGCGGTCGCTCTCACCACCATGCCCGCCATGGTCGACGCCCGCCGGATATACGACCGCTTCGGCTTCCGTCCCGTGCCGAGCCGCAACTGGCGCACCAGCGCGGGAGAGTTGCTGCACGTGCTGCGGCTACCGCTCGACCCTTCCGGCGAATCCGTCTGAGGAATTATCGATTTCGGGCCGCGGAGGCAGCGTTCGGCCGTGTCGGGCAGCGGCTGTGCCCCGGGCGTGCTGTCCGGCGGACCGATCCTGCCCGACTCGACTGGGTGGCATCCACCGCGCCGGGACCGGAACGAGGTAGGCGGCGAGAGTTCGCATCGGTGTACGCGCGCGGCGCGAAACCCGCGGCGCTGCTACGGAATCAGCCGAGGACGGTAGCGACGATCCCGGAGAGGTAACCCAGCCGGGCCACCTCGGACGGCCGGAAGTCGGGGCCGCCCGGCCGGCCGAGCAGCAGCACCTTGCCGGTGTTGCCTAGCGGAGCGGCGGCCAGTTTGGTGTCCATGTCGCGCCAGATCTCCGGCACCCAGTCGGCTTCGGGATCGAGCACCGAGGGCTTCTCCAGCGGCATCCACGGCGCCGAACCCGCTTGCGTCTGCGGCGCGCTCGGGCTGCCCACCACCCGGTAGGCGCCCTGCGGCCCGATGTCGATGATCGTGCTCCAGCCCACCCGCAGTACCCGCGGCACACCGTCCACCAGTACTTGCATCCGGTCGTCGCGAGCGCTGGCGACCTGATCGATGAGTTCGAGCTCACGATGGGTGTCGAGCACGCCGGAGTACGGGCGGATCGAGTCCACGTGCACGTCGCCGATCGATTCGGCGGCGGTGATGAGGGTGTCGGGGAGCGCTCCGGAGGGCACCTCGACGACCAGATCGTCGACGGCGTAGCCGGCGCCGCGCTCGACCACATCCAGCGAGAGGATGTCGGCGCCGACGGAGCCGAGTGCGAGAGCGAGAGAGCCGAGGCTTCCCGGTCGATCCGGAAGTTGCACGCGGAGCAGATACGACACGTGCGTTTCCTTTCTTAGAGCGGCCGAGGCTCTGAACGAATACCCGGGTCACGCAATACTTACACCCCTTACGGCCGGTTATCGAGTCGAAGACCCGCCAGTGACGCACGCCACTCGGCGAATTCGCGCCAAAGCGGCGTGTCGGGCTAGTCCGATCGGACGTGTCGCGGGCGGGAAGGGGTTGCCGGGCGCCGTCCGCGCCGCCGCGCCGAAGAAGCGCGGGTGCCGGATGGTGACCTGGTCGCCGGTGGCTAGGCTGTGTGGGTTGAGCACAGTCGATAGTTGATACCGAAGCCGAAAGGGGTCCCGCGGTGCCCGCCATCTCCCGCGACGAGGTCGCACACCTCGCCCGGCTGTCCCGGCTCGCGCTGTCCGATGCCGAACTGGATCAGTTCGCCGGACAGCTGGATTCGATCCTGAGCCACGTGCGGACCATCTCCGAGGTCACCGCCGCCGACGTCCCGGCCACGGCGTCGCCGAACCCGGCGACCAACGTGACCCGGCCCGACGAGGTCGTGCCCGGCCTGACCCCGCGCGAGGCGCTGTCCGGCGCGCCCGCGGTGGAAGAGCAGCGGTTCATGGTGCCGCAGATCCTGGGAGAGGGCGAATGAACGCAGCGTCGCATGGCCGGGAGACGGGTGGGTCCGACCTGACCACGCTGTCCGCGGCCGAGCTGGCCGCCAAGATCCACGGCCGCGAGCTGTCGTCGGTGGAGGTCACCCGAGCGCACCTGGACCGGATCGCCGAGGTCGACGGCGAGTACCACGCCTTCCTGCACGTCGCGGGGGAGCAGGCGCTCGAGGCCGCGGCCGCGGTGGACGCCGCGATCGGTTCGGGCGTCGCGCCCGCCTCGCCGCTGGCCGGAGTTCCCTTGGCGCTCAAGGACGTGTTCACCACCACGGACATGCCGACCACCTGTGCGTCGAAGATCCTCGAGGGCTGGGTCTCGCCCTACGACGCGACGGTCACCAGGCGGCTGCGCGAGGCGGGCATCCCGATCCTCGGCAAGACCAACATGGACGAGTTCGCCATGGGCTCCTCCACCGAGAACTCCGCCTACGGCCCGACCCGCAACCCGTGGGACACCACCCGCATCCCGGGCGGTTCGGGCGGCGGCTCCGCGGCGGCGCTGGCCTCGAACCAGGCGCCGCTGGCCATCGGCACCGACACCGGCGGGT
>NZ_BDBM01000066.1 GCF_001612985.1 Nocardia gamkensis NBRC 108242
ATGTGTGTGCGTGTGTTCTTTGAGAACTCAATAGTGTGTCGATGAATGTCAGTGCCAAATGTTTTATTTGGTTCCGGCCTTTCGCTCCCCGTGTGGAGGGTCGGACATTTTTTGTCAGCTTTTTGCTGGCGATTGTTTTGCTGGGTTTTCGGACTCTAGTTTTTGATCTGATTGCACCCTTTGGGGTGTGGTTGTGAGTCTTCAACGGAGAGTTTGATCCTGGCTCAGGACGAACGCTGGCGGCGTGCTTAACACATGCAAGTCGAGCGGTAAGGCCCTTCGGGGTACACGAGCGGCGAACGGGTGAGTAACACGTGGGTGATCTGCCTCGCACTTCGGGATAAGCCTGGGAAACTGGGTCTAATACCGGATATGACTTGCTGTCGCATGGCGGTGGGTGGAAAGATTTATCGGTGCGAGATGGGCCCGCGGCCTATCAGCTTGTTGGTGGGGTAATGGCCTACCAAGGCGACGACGGGTAGCCGACCTGAGAGGGTGACCGGCCACACTGGGACTGAGACACGGCCCAGACTCCTACGGGAGGCAGCAGTGGGGAATATTGCACAATGGGCGAAAGCCTGATGCAGCGACGCCGCGTGAGGGATGACGGCCTTCGGGTTGTAAACCTCTTTCGACAGGGACGAAGCGCAAGTGACGGTACCTGTAGAAGAAGCACCGGCCAACTACGTGCCAGCAGCCGCGGTAATACGTAGGGTGCGAGCGTTGTCCGGAATTACTGGGCGTAAAGAGCTTGTAGGCGGTTTGTCGCGTCGTCTGTGAAAACTCACAGCTCAACTGTGAGCTTGCAGGCGATACGGGCAGACTTGAGTACTTCAGGGGAGACTGGAATTCCTGGTGTAGCGGTGAAATGCGCAGATATCAGGAGGAACACCGGTGGCGAAGGCGGGTCTCTGGGAAGTAACTGACGCTGAGAAGCGAAAGCGTGGGTAGCGAACAGGATTAGATACCCTGGTAGTCCACGCCGTAAACGGTGGGTACTAGGTGTGGGTTTCCTTCCACGGGATCCGTGCCGTAGCTAACGCATTAAGTACCCCGCCTGGGGAGTACGGCCGCAAGGCTAAAACTCAAAGGAATTGACGGGGGCCCGCACAAGCGGCGGAGCATGTGGATTAATTCGATGCAACGCGAAGAACCTTACCTGGGTTTGACATACACCGGAAACCTGCAGAGATGTAGGCCCCCTTGTGGTCGGTGTACAGGTGGTGCATGGCTGTCGTCAGCTCGTGTCGTGAGATGTTGGGTTAAGTCCCGCAACGAGCGCAACCCTTATCTTATGTTGCCAGCGCGTAATGGCGGGGACTCGTGAGAGACTGCCGGGGTCAACTCGGAGGAAGGTGGGGACGACGTCAAGTCATCATGCCCCTTATGTCCAGGGCTTCACACATGCTACAATGGCCGGTACAGAGGGCTGCGATACCGTGAGGTGGAGCGAATCCCTTAAAGCCGGTCTCAGTTCGGATCGGGGTCTGCAACTCGACCCCGTGAAGTTGGAGTCGCTAGTAATCGCAGATCAGCAACGCTGCGGTGAATACGTTCCCGGGCCTTGTACACACCGCCCGTCACGTCATGAAAGTCGGTAACACCCGAAGCCGGTGGCCTAACCCCTTGTGGGAGGGAGCCGTCGAAGGTGGGATCGGCGATTGGGACGAAGTCGTAACAAGGTAGCCGTACCGGAAGGTGCGGCTGGATCACCTCCTTTCTAAGGAGCACTTCTCCGCGATCCTTCACATTGGTGGATGTGGTTGTGGCAGAGACCATGTCGGACTCGAATGTAGTCCGGTGGAAGCTCATGGGTGGAACGCTGACAGCTTCTTCGCATCAACGACGATCTTGTGTGGTTGTCGGCGATAGATATATCGACACACTGTTGGGTCCTGAAAGAACAGGCGTTCTTTCCAGGCAAAAAATACGATCTGCTCGGATCTCTGGTGATACCGGCTCCTTCGGGGGTGCTGGTCCTGGGTTGTGGTTCGGGTGGGTGTGTTGTTTGAGAACTGCACAGTGGACGCGAGCATCTTTGTTAGTAAGTGTTTAAGAGCGTACGGTGGATGCCTTGGCACCAGGAGCCGATGAAGGACGTAGGAGGCTGCGATAAGCCTCGGGGAGCTGTCAACCGAGCTGAGATCCGAGGATTTCCGAATGGGGAAACCCAGCACGAGTGATGTCGTGTTACCCGCATCTGAATATATAGGGTGTGTGGAGGGAACGTGGGGAAGTGAAACATCTCAGTACCCACAGGAAGAGAAAACAATAGTGATTCCGTGAGTAGTGGCGAGCGAAAGCGGATGAGGCTAAACCATCCAGATGTGATACCCGGCAGGGGTTGTCTGGTTGGGGTAGTGGGAACATTCTTCTCTATTCTGCCGAGTAGGGCGAGAGTCAGAAACCCAGGTGTTAGTTGAAGTGGTCTGGAACGGCCTGCCATAGACGGTGATAGCCCGGTAAGCGAAAACTCTTGGGCTCTCGTGGATGTCTCCCGAGTAGCAGCGGGCCCGTGAAATCTGCTGTGAATCTGCCGGGACCACCCGGTAAGCCTGAATACTCCCTGGTGACCGATAGCGGACTAGTACCGTGAGGGAAAGGTGAAAAGTACCCCGGGAGGGGAGTGAAATAGTACCTGAAACCGTGCGCTTACAATCCGTCAGAGCTTGTGCATCCTTTGGTGGATGGTGGGTGATGGCGTGCCTTTTGAAGAATGAGCCTGCGAGTCATCGGTGTGTGGCGAGGTTAACCCGTGTGGGGTAGCCGTAGCGAAAGCGAGTCCGAATAGGGCGTTTTTAGTCGCATGTCATGGACCCGAAGCGGAGTGATCTACCCATGGCCAGGGTGAAGCGACGGTAAGACGTCGTGGAGGCCCGAACCCACTTAGGTTGAAAACTGAGGGGATGAGCTGTGGGTAGGGGTGAAAGGCCAATCAAACTCCGTGATAGCTGGTTCTCCCCGAAATGCATTTAGGTGCAGCGTCGCGTGTTTCACACCGGAGGTAGAGCTACTGGATGGTCTAGGGGGCCTACAAGCTTACCGAAATCAGCCAAACTCCGAATGCCGGTGTGTGAGAGCGTGGCAGTGAGACTGCGGGGGATAAGCTTCGTAGTCGAGAGGGAAACAGCCCAGATCGCCGGCTAAGGCCCCTAAGCGTGTACTAAGTGGAAAAGGATGTGGGGTCGCGAAGACAACCAGGAGGTTGGCTTAGAAGCAGCCACCCTTGAAAGAGTGCGTAATAGCTCACTGGTCAAGTGATCCTGCGCCGACAATGTAGCGGGGCTCAAGTACACCGCCGAAGCCGCGGCACTCCGACAATACGTCCATCATTCCCTGCGGGGGGTGGTGTAGCGGTCGGGGTGGGTAGGGGAGCGTCGTATGGCCATGGAAGCGGCAGGGTGACCTAGCCGTGGAGGCCATGCGAGTGAGAATGCAGGCATGAGTAGCGAAAGACGAGTGAGAAACTCGTCCGCCGAATGACCAAGGGTTCCTGGGCCAGGTTAATCCGCCCAGGGTGAGTCGGGACCTAAGGCGAGGCCGACAGGCGTAGTCGATGGACAACGGGTTGATATTCCCGTACCCGTGTATCCGCGCCAAATGGTGAATCATCTGTGCTAATCGTCCTGAACCGGATGGACTTCCTTCGGGAAGCCGGAAGGGGATGCACGAGACCCTGGGTGTAGTAGTCAAGCGATGGGGTGACGCAGGAAGGTAGCTGGGCCAGGTGATGGAATACCTGGTGTAAGCGTGTAGGGCGTTGTGTAGGCAAATCCGCACGACATGAGCCTGAGACGTGATGCGTAGCCGATTGAGGCGAATTCAGTGATCCTATGCTGCCGAGAAAAGCCTCTAGTGAGTTGGTACACGGCCCGTACCCCAAACCGACACAGGTGGTCAGGTAGAGAATACCGAGGCGATCGAGAGAACTGTGGTTAAGGAACTCGGCAAAATGCCCCCGTAACTTCGGGAGAAGGGGGACCACGTCTGGTGACCGGCTTTACGCTGTGAGCTGGGTGTGGTCGCAGAGACCAGAGAGAAGCGACTGTTTACTAAAAACACAGGTCCGTGCGAAGTCGTAAGACGATGTATACGGACTGACGCCTGCCCGGTGCCGGAAGGTTAAGAGGACCGGTTAGCGCCTTCGGGTGCGAAGCTGAGAATTTAAGCCCCGGTAAACGGCGGTGGTAACTATAACCATCCTAAGGTAGCGAAATTCCTTGTCGGGTAAGTTCCGACCTGCACGAATGGCGTAACGACTTCTCTGCTGTCTCAACCACAGACTCGGCGAAATTGCATTACGAGTAAAGATGCTCGTTACGCGCGGCAGGACGAAAAGACCCCGGGACCTTCACTATAGCTTGGTATTGGTGTTCGGTACGGTTTGTGTAGGATAGGTGGGAGACTGTGAAGCGGGCACGCCAGTGTTCGTGGAGTCGTCGTTGAAATACCACTCTGGTCGTATTGGACTTCTAACCTCGGACCCTGATCGGGTTCAGGGACAGTGCCTGGTGGGTAGTTTAACTGGGGCGGTTGCCTCCCAAAATGTAACGGAGGCGCCCAAAGGTTCCCTCAGCCTGGTTGGCAATCAGGTGTCGAGTGCAAGTGCACAAGGGAGCTTGACTGTGAGACTGACAGGTCGAGCAGGGACGAAAGTCGGGACTAGTGATCCGGCACCGGCATGTGGAAGCGGTGTCGCTCAACGGATAAAAGGTACCCCGGGGATAACAGGCTGATCTTCCCCAAGAGTCCATATCGACGGGATGGTTTGGCACCTCGATGTCGGCTCGTCGCATCCTGGGGCTGGAGTAGGTCCCAAGGGTTGGGCTGTTCGCCCATTAAAGCGGCACGCGAGCTGGGTTTAGAACGTCGTGAGACAGTTCGGTCTCTATCCGCCGCGCGCGTCAGAAACTTGAGGAAGGCTGTCCCTAGTACGAGAGGACCGGGACGGACGAACCTCTGGTGTGCCAGTTGTCCTGCCAAGGGCACTGCTGGTTGGCTACGTTCGGAAGGGATAACCGCTGAAAGCATCTAAGCGGGAAGCCTGTTCCAAGATGAGGTTTCTCACCACCTTCGAGTGGTTAAGGCCCCCTACAGACCATGGGGTTGATAGGCCGGAACTGGAAGCACGGTAACGTGTGGAGGTGACCGGTACTAATCGGCCGAGGACTTACCAACAAAGGTTGCTACGCGTCCACTGTGCGGTATCTGAAACAACACACAGATACCCTTCGACACCCGCCCGGTGTCGCCCACCAACCCCTCTACCAGGGGTTGGGTGGGTGATGGTGTGCGGGTGTGGAGGGGTGTGGATAGTTTCATAGAGTTACGGCGGCCATAGCGGTAGGGAAACGCCCGGTCCCATTCCGAACCCGGAAGCTAAGCCTGCCAGCGCCGATGGTACTGCACTCGACAGGGTGTGGGAGAGTAGGACACCGCCGGAACATCCTTCACG
>NZ_BDBM01000067.1 GCF_001612985.1 Nocardia gamkensis NBRC 108242
ATAGGGGACCCAGAATCTGGGTCCCCTATCGGCGTTTGAGCACCAAACGGTGCTCCGGCGAACTTGCCGTACCCCGCGCCCCACGACGGGTACGTGATTGAATTCGTGGGATACAGACTTTCGCGATACCAAGAAAGGGAGCACCGTGCCGGAACAAAATGACGATCGGAAGCCCTTCCGGCGCGGCGCTCCCGACTCCGGGTCCGGCCGGCGAGATGACAACCAGCAGGATGCGAGCCGGCGCGGCGGCGGGTTCGACCGTCGCGGTGACTCGGGGGAACGCGGGGGCTTCGGTCGCCGCGGTGACTCGGGTGGCTCCCGCGACAATACGTCCGACCGAGGCGGTTACCAGCGACGCGAGAGTTCCGGTGGGTTCAACCGCCGCGGCGACAGTGGCGGTTCCGACCAGCGCGGCGGATCGGGCGAGCGCGGCGGGTTCAAGCGTCAGGACTCCGGCGACCGGAGTGGTGACACCGGTGGCTTCCGGCGCGGCGGCGACGCAACCGAGCGCGGTGGTTTCCAGCGGCGCGACGAGTCCGCGGATCGTGGCGGTTCCGCAGGCCGAGGCGGATCGGGCGATCGGGGCGGATTCAAGCGCTCCGAGGGCTCCGGTGAACGCGGCGGCTTCAAACGTCGGAGTGATTCCGGAGAGCGGCGCGACGACTCGCGGGGCGGATTCCGCCCCGGCGGCGAGTCCGGCACGCGCGGCGGATCCGATCGTGGCGATTCCCGTGGTGGATTCCCCCGTCGCCGGGACGATTTCGGCGATCGAGGCGATGCCCGTCGCGATGAACCGGGCGAGCGTGGCGGGTTCAAGCGTCGTGGCGATTCCGGCGAGCGTGGTGACGCGGCGCGGCGCGGCGCGTCCGGATTCCAGCGCCGCGATGACGATCGACGTGGCCAGGGACCGGATCGCGCGGGGCAGCGCGGCGGCGCGGATCGCGGGGATCGGACACCGCGCGACGACTCTTCGCCGGATCGCCGCCGTGGCGGCGAAGGCGCCCATGTCGGTGGGGGCCGTCCCCTCGACCGTCGTCCGCCGCGGCCGGAGGAACCCGATCTGCCGGACGAGGTGCAGGCCGCCGATCTCGATTCCGCCGTGCGGCGGGACCTGCTCAGTTTGGACAAGGGGAACGCGGAGACGGTCGCCCGGCACTTGGTGATGGCGGTGCGCCTCGTCGACGACGATCCCGGCCTCGCTCTCGCCCATGCCAGGGCCGCGCGGCAGCGGGCCGGGCGGATCGCGGTTGTCCGCGAGACCGCGGGAGTGGTGGCGTACCACGCGGGCGAATGGGCGGAGGCCTTGTCGGAGCTGCGCACGGCGCGCCGGATGTCCGGTGGTTCCGGGCTGCTGGCCGTCATGGCCGACTGCGAGCGTGGCTTGGGCCGTCCCGAACGCGCTATCGAGCTCGGTCGCAGCGATGAGGCGCG
Organism: Nocardia gamkensis NBRC 108242; assembly: GCF_001612985.1. Taxonomy (GTDB): domain Bacteria; phylum Actinomycetota; class Actinomycetes; order Mycobacteriales; family Mycobacteriaceae; genus Nocardia; species Nocardia gamkensis. Next base: position 1,432 of record NZ_BDBM01000067.1, read on the forward strand.
CGCCCTGCGCGGTGACGATGCCACCGAACTGCGTATGGTCGTCGCGGGCGCACGAATGGACCTCGGCCAGTACGACCAAGCCGTCGTGACCTTGCAGACGTCGGATCTCGACCCGTCCAGGACCGGCTCTGCCGCGGCCCGCCTCTTCTACGCCTACGCCGACGCCCTCGTCGCCGCGGGCCGCACCGACGAGGGCCTCACCTGGTTCCTCAACGCCGCCTCGGCCGACCTCGACGGAGACACGGACGCCGAAGAACGCGCCGCCGAACTCACGGGCGACAGCGACATCTGAACCTGTCGCCGATCGCGGTGGCCGCGCCCCGTGGGGTGGGCGGCTCCCGAGGACGGTCGCCCACGCCCAGTGCGAGGAGTGCCCCATGAACTCACTTTGTGGATCGCGGCGGACTGCTGGCCGCGGTCGCTCTGGCCGGGGGCATCACCAAACGTTCGTGCCGAAACAGAAACTGGCCGAGTCCCCCAGCGGTGGATGGACCGGCCACGCGAGTGTCGGCTTCGTCAAAGCCCTCGGGATCATCCTGCCAGGCACGTGGACAGATGGTTCGAGATGCGGCCGGGAGCCTGCCCCTGCGCGAATGTCGCCGCGGTCGCGGGCATGTGGCGAGCAGGGCCGATCGGATCATCGCGGTGGCCCCGCTCATGAACTCGTGATCTGCGGATCTATGCTGGCGCGCTTGGGATCCGGTGCGGCCTGAGTGGCTGACGCCACGTCTGTCCGGCCCGCGCGTGGGCGTAGTGTCGAGTGTCTCGGATCTGCCGAGCGGATGGGCTGCCGGAGGGCCCGGCGGTGATGGGTCGGCGCGGCCGATCGGTGACACGGAGTGAGAGTGGTGTGAAGCGACTACGAGATCGCTACCGAGCCCTGCTGCTCGACCTGGACGGCACGCTGTATCGCGGGCACGAGGTGATCGAGGGAGCGCCGGAGGCACTCGCCGCGGATGGGCAGGCGGGCAGGCGATTGGTGTACGTCACGAACAATGCCAGCCGTGGTCCGCAGGTCGTGGCCGCGCATCTGTCCGAACTCGGCTTCGCCGCGACTGCCGACGACGTGGTGACCAGCGCACAGGCGGCGGCGCGGTTGCTGGCCGAGCGGCTCGACCGTGGCGCGCCGGTCCTGGTCGTCGGCACCGACGACTTGGCCGCCGAGGTGCAGGCTGTCGGCTTGCGACCGATCCGGCGCTCCGACGGTGACGCGCCCGCCGCTGTGGTGCAAGGACATTCACCGCACACGGCGTGGCCGGACCTCGCCGAAGCCACCTACGCCCTGCGCACGGACGCACTGTGGGTCGCGGCGAACACCGACCGGACATTGCCGAACGAACGCGGCCTCGCGCCGGGCAACGGCGCGATGGTCGCCGCGCTGCGCGCCGCCTCCGATCGGGAGCCGATCGTCGCGGGCAAGCCGTACGCGCCCCTGCTGGAGGACGCGCTCGTCCGGGCCGGTTCCCGTTCCGCCCTGGTGGTGGGCGACCGGCTGGACACCGATATCGAGGGCGCCAACCGGGTCGGCCTCGACTCGTTGCTGGTGCTGACCGGTGTCAGCACAATCGATGAACTGCGCAAGGCACCGGATGGGCAGATCCCGACCTATGTCGCCGACTCGCTCGACGCTCTCAACCACGCGGCCGTAGCCGCCGAGCCGGAAGCCGACCTCGGCGAGATGCTGCGGCGGAACCCGGGACGAGCTGTGACGGTCCGCGCGTCCGATTCGGAAATCCGATAGCGTTGACGCCACGATGACTAGTCCTACACCTCGTCCGAACGGTCCCGGCTCCGCCGATGGGCAAGATCCCCGCCCCGGGGTCCCGCTGCCCGGTCAGCACCTGCCGGGTACGCAAGGCCGTCCGGAGCCTGCCGACCCGGATCGAATCCGTGGCGAGGTCGACAGCCTGCTCGCCGAACTCGACCGGCCCGGCAGGGCCGCGCCGGCGACCGACAGTGCCGAGGCAGGCGTCGACATCACCCGCCGCGCTCGCATCCTGGAGCAGGCCCATGACGTGCTGGTGCAGGCACTGGCCACGGTGGACAAGATCTGAGGTGGCCAGGCGCGCACGGGTGGACGCGGAACTGGTTCGCCGCGGGTTGGCGCGATCGCGAGAACACGCGGTCGAGCTGATCGGCGCGGGCCGCGTCCTGATAGCTGGAACGGTCGCGGTGAAAGCGGCGACCGCGGTGGAGGCGGGCACGCCGCTGGTGGTCCGCGAGGAGCCCGACGAGGTGTCCTGGGCCTCGCGCGGCGCGCACAAACTGCTCGGCGCACTGGAGCGGTTCGAGCCGGACGGGTTGTCGGTGGCGGGCAAGCGCTGCCTGGACGCGGGCGCCTCCACCGGCGGTTTCACCGACGTCCTGCTGGCCGGGCGAGCACGGGAGGTCGTCGCCGTCGACGTCGGCTACGGCCAGCTGGTGTGGCGCCTGCGCACCGACGAGCGGGTCCGGGTGTTCGACCGCACCAACGTGCGCACCCTGACGCCCGAAACCATCGGCGGCACGGTCGAAGTGGTGGTGAGCGACCTGTCCTTCATTTCGCTGAGCCTGGTGCTGCCCGCGCTGGCCGCCTGCGCGGCGCCCGGCGCCGATCTGCTGCCCATGGTGAAACCGCAGTTCGAGGTCGGCAAGGAACGGGTCGGCTCCGGCGGCGTGGTGCGTGATCCCGCGTTGCGCGCCGACGCGGTGCGCACGGTGGCGGCGGCGGCCGCGGAGCTGGGCATGCGGACCGCCGGCGTCGTGGCGAGCCCGTTGCCGGGTCCGTCCGGCAATGTCGAATACTTCTTGTGGCTGCGCAACGACGGGCCGTTCGAATACGACGTCGAACAGGTCGCCGCGCTGGTCGAGCGTGCGGTTGAGGAGGGTCCACAGTGAACGCGCCGGCCCAACCCTGCGGCAGGGAGATCTTGCTGGTCTCACACCCCGGCCGCGCGGAGATCATCGAGACCGCCCACCGGGTGGCGAAGATCTTCGCGGACGCGGGCATCTGCCTGCGCGTGCTCGCCGACGAGGCGGACAGCACGCGCTTCGCCGCCGAGCCGGGCGGCTACCCCGTGCGCGTGGTCGAGCACAGCCCGGACGCGGCGGTCGGCTGCGAGATGGTGCTCGTGCTCGGCGGCGACGGAACGTTCCTGCGCGCGGCCGAACTGGCGCGCCCGGCGGGGGTGCCGGTGCTGGGAATCAACCTCGGCCGCATCGGGTTTCTCACCGAAGCCGAGGCCGAGAACTTGGACGAGGCGCTCGCACAGGTGGTGCGTCACGATTACACCATCGAGCATCGGATGACCATCGATGTCACCGTCCGGGTCGAGGACGAGGTGGTCGAGAGCGGTTGGGCGCTGAACGAGGCGAGCATCGAAAATGCCTCGCGCATGGGCGTACTCGAAGTAGTGCTGGAAGTCGACGGCCGCCCGGTGTCGTCGTTCGGCTGTGACGGCATCCTCGTTTCGACGCCGACCGGGTCGACCGCCTACGCCTTCTCCGCGGGCGGTCCGGTGGTGTGGCCGGAACTCGAAGCCTTGCTGGTGATTCCGAGCAATGCCCACGCCCTGTTCGCGCGGCCGCTGGTGACCAGCCCGGATTCGCGTATCGCGGTCGAGTCTGTGGCGACCGGACACGATGCGATAGTTTTCCTGGACGGCAGGCGCACGCTCGCACTCCCCAGCGGTGGCCGGGTCGAGGCGGTTCGCGGCGCCCGACCGGTGCGCTGGGTGCGGCTGGACTCCGCACCGTTCGCCGACCGGATGGTGCGCAAGTTCCAATTGCCCGTGACAGGCTGGCGTGGCCGACGGCGAACGGAGAGCACAAGTGCTGACAGAGATCAGGATTGACGGGCTTGGCGTCATTTCCACCGCGACCGCGCAGTTCCATGCGGGACTGACCTGCCTGACCGGCGAGACCGGCGCGGGCAAGACCATGGTGGTGACCAGCCTTCATCTGCTCAGCGGTGCCCGCGCGGATGCGGGCCGGGTCCGGCTCGGCGCCTCCCGCGCCGTGGTGGAGGGCCGGTTCACCATCGACGACGTCAACGACGCCGCGCGCGCCGAGGTCACACGGGTGCTGGAAGCGGCCGCGGCCGAGCAGGACGACGACGGCAGCGTCATCGCGATCCGCACGGTCGGCAGCGATGGGCGCTCCCGCGCGCATCTCGGTGGCCGCGGCGTCCCCGCCTCGGTGCTCGCCGATTTCACCGCGCCTGTGCTGACCGTGCACGGCCAGAACGATCAGCTGCGTTTGCAGCGCCCCGACCAGCAGTTGTCGGCGCTGGACCAGTTCGCGGGCGACGCCGTGGGCGCTCTGCTGCGCAAATACCAGGTGCTGCGCCGATCATGGCTCGACGCCCGCACCGAGCTGCTCGAACGAACCGCGCGCAGCAGGGAATTGGCCCTCGAGGCCGAGCGGCTCGAGCACTCGTTGAAGGAAATCGACGCCATCGCGCCCGAACCCGGCGAAGACGTGCGCATCGTCGACGAGGTGCGCAGGCTGAGCGATCTGGATTCGCTGCGGGAGGCGGCGGCCACCGCGCACGACGCCCTGGCCGGCCCTGCCGAAGCGCCCGAAGACGGTTCCGGCGCCCTGGAAGCGCTCGGCGCCGCGCGCGCCCGCATCGAAGCCGCCGACGACCCGGCGCTGGTCGCGCTCGCGCCGCGCCTGGCCGAGGCCATCGCCGTGGTGGTGGACGTGACCACCGACCTGAGCGGATATCTTTCGGACCTGCCGTCCGATCCGGGAGCGCTGGATTCACTGCTCACCAGGCAGGCCGAATTGAAGACGCTGACCCGCAAGTACGCACCCGACATCGACGGTGTGCTGGCCTGGGCGGAGGAGGCGCGCACCCGGCTCGGCTCGCTCGACGTCTCCGAGGAGGCACTGGGCAAACTGGCCGCCGAAGTGGACACCGCCGCCGAACGGGTGCGGGAGGCGGCGAAGAAGCTGAGCGCGGCGCGGAGCAAAGCGGCGGGGAAGCTGGCGGCCGCGGTGAGCGCCGAACTGGGCGGCCTGGCGATGGGCAAGGCGCGTCTCGAGGTCGAGGTGCGGCCGTTGCTCGCGGGAGCGCAGGACTCGGCGCCGCTCACCATCGACGGCCGGGAATTGCACGCGGGCGCCACGGGCACCGATGAGGCCGAGTTCCGGCTGGCGGCGCATTCCGGCGCGCAGTCGTTGCCGCTGAGCAAGAGCGCGTCGGGTGGTGAACTGTCGCGCGTGATGCTGGCGCTGGAAGTGGTGCTCGCCGGTTCCGATCACGGAGCGACCATGGTGTTCGACGAGGTCGACGCGGGCGTCGGCGGGCGAGCCGCGGTGGAGATCGGCCGCAGGCTGGCCCGGCTGGCGCGCACCCATCAGGTCATCGTGGTGACGCATCTGCCGCAGGTCGCGGCGTTCGCCGACACCCACCTCGTGGTCGACAAATCCGACGACGGCAAGGGCGCCGTCAACAGCGGCGTCCGGGCTCTCACCAATGACGAGCGGGTGGTCGAGCTGGCGCGCATGCTGGCCGGTCTCGACGACACCGAGACCGGCCGCGCGCACGCGGAGGAACTGCTGGCGACGGCGCGCGCCGAGAAGGCGGGCGCCGAGGTGGCCGCGCGCTGAGCTCGCCGGTCAGCGCACCGCCTTCTGCGCACCCTTGATGAACGTGCCGATCAGGTTCTTGAGGCCGAATTCCAGCACCTTCGCGGGCACCGGCAGCGACGGGTCCGATTCCATGGTGTAGGAGACCAGGGTGCCGTTGTCGGCGTCGGCGAAGGTGACGATGCCGACGTGCCGCTTCACCGGCGCGCCCTTGACGATCTTGTACTCCATCCGCTCACCGGGCACGAGGTTGGTGATCTCCTCGGTGACGCCGACGGGGCCGAGGCCGATCAGGTGCTGCGCGCCGACGCCTTCTCGCTCGGTCAGGCCGGGCTTGATCAGCTTGACCTGGACCGGGATGTAGGGGCTGATGCTCTCGCGGTCGGCGAAGAGCCGGTACACGACCTCGCGCGGGGCGGCGATGACGGCGTCGACGGTGGTGCTGGCCATGAAATCTCCTCTTCCAGTTACGTGTGACCGGCAGCATATAGCTACTGCGGGCGCGGCTCGGTGATCGTGTCGTCCGCATCACAATCGGCGGCGAGCCGCCCGCGTGGTCGGCTCTACCGAGCCGGTGCGGCGGAGGCGTCTGGAGCCGAGGTCGGTGTGAGGGAGCGGCGGTCGTCACGGAAACGGTCTGTCGAACTACGGATGGCATCCGTGAAACGACGGGTAATAGTGCGGTGCTCGTTGTCGGCTGCGGTTGAGAGTGTACGCGCCCGAGGGTGCTTCGATTCGGCAAACAGGGTCTCGATCAAGGCATTTCGAAGTCGCCCTCAGCGTCGCGCCCGATTGATGTCCGCAATGTCCGATTTCTGATCTACTATGAAACTCAGTAGATGAACGGCGGATGAATTCCGCCGGATAGCGGGAAGCACCGAGGCGAAGGGGCCATCATGTGCAGCGTTCTCCCAGCAAGGATCAGGACGGGCGAAGCGCGGCGCTCCGGACTGGTGTCCGGGCGCGGCCGGAAATCATCGAAGAGGGCATTCGCGCTGATCGTCGCCGGTCTCGCCGCGGGGACGGTGGCCGCGGCGGGCGGGGCGGCCGCCGAGTCGTTGTCCGGCTCCGACCACTCCGGTCGTTCGGGTTCGCACGGCGACTCTACGGGGTGGCACGCGATCGATCCGTTCGGATATCAGCACTCCGATCCGAATCCACTGCGGCAGAACGAGCATCAGCATGCGCTGCGCGAGTATCACCGGAGGAACAAGCCCCGTCCGGATGAGAGCAGTGCCGGAAACGGCGCCGGGGAATCGGCGTGGACGCGCACGCAGCGGCCGGACGGCAATGGCTGGACCGTGTGCCGCCCACAGGCGAAGTGGTGCTGATCGATGATCGAGACACGAGCTGTCGGCGGCTGCGCCGAAACGCGGGGATGGAAACTCGTTCGGCTGCTGGTGATCGGCGCCGTGGCTTCGGCCGGATCGGTGTTCGGATCCGCTACGGCCGCGGCGACCGGGGGCAACGCGAGTGCGGACTGCCTGTGGGCGGGCGCCGCTCATGGGCAGGGGAACTCGATCGCCGCCGGTGGTTGGAGCTTCCGGTGCGGCACGGACGAGCGGGGCGCGCCGTACTGGTTCCGCGGTGCGGTCGTGAGCGAGCCGAGCACGGTGCCCAATCCGGGCGCGGCGCAGGATCCGGCCGGCCGGTTCAGCGCGGGAGCCCGGCAGCCGGGAACGGCGTACAACGACTATTGCGTGGGGAGCCAGCTCGTCGAAGGCGCCGAGGATGTCTACCAGGTGGTCACCCATCGGGACGGCACCATGTCCTGGAAGCCCGCCGCTCCGATCGAGCAGTGGCGCTTCGACCCGGGCGCGACCGGTCCGGCGAAGTCGTGGCGCTCGGCAAGTCTCTGCGACGACGGCAATCTGACCTGATCCGGCCCGCATGTCGCGCATGGGTAGCGCTGGATTCGCTGTCTGCTGGAGAGGAGGGTTTATTTGCGTCAAAGCGGATCGACAAAACATTCGCGCCCTGATTGCTGATCCTGGTGTTTCTTCGGAGGTCAGGTCTCATCTCGCATAAGTTGGCACGTTCGCGGGTGGCGACCGAGGTTTCCAAGGGAGTGATCTGCCCTGATGGATGTGGGCGTCTTCCGTGTGAGTGTGAGCGAGGGTGCTGATCGGATTGCCAATAGGTAACGCAGAGGCCTCATGCGCTCGGTGCGACGGCGCGCCTCCATCAATGGTTGAGAGTTTGCGCTCATCATCGCCCCATGAGGATGCCGGCGCTGTTGTCGCGAAACACCGAAACGCTGCCTGGTCTGATCGGGACGGCCAGGGTCGACCGCAACACCCGGCGGCTGCTCGGCCGGGTCGGACTGGGCGACATCGTCGTCCTCGACGAGATGGACCTCGACCGGATGACCGCCGACCGGTTGGTCGAGGCCCGCGTCGGCGCGGTGATCAACACCTCGCCGTCCATCTCCGGTCGCTACCCGAACCTCGGCCCCGAGGCGCTCGTGGCCCACGGGATCCTGCTGCTGGACACGGTGAGCTCGGATGCGTTCAAGAAGATCAAGGACGGTGTCAAGGTCCGCGTCGTCGGCGGTGTGGTCTACGCCGACAAGCTGATCAAGAAGGAGCCGGAGGTCCTCGTCGAGGGCATCGAACTCACCGAGACCGCCATCGCCGAGCGCATGCTGGAGGCGCGCAACGGCCTGGCCGATCACCTCGAGGCGTTCGCGGGCAACACCATCGAGTTCATCCGTACCGAGAGCGCACTGCTCATCGACGGGTTCGGCGTTCCGGAGCTGGATCTGGTGATGAAGCACCGGCACGTGGTGGTCGTCGCCGACGGCCCGGAGCACGCCGAGGATCTGCAGCGGCTCAAGCCGTTCATCAAGGAGTACACCCCGATCCTGATCGGCGTCGGCCGTGGCGCCGACACCCTGCGCAGGCGGGGATACCGGCCCGACGTCATCGTGGGCGACCCCGAGGAGATCACCAGCGCCACCATGAAATGCGGCGCCGAGGTGATCCTGCCCGCCGACACCGACGGACATGCCAAGGGACTCGAACGCATCCAGGATCTCGGCATCGGCGCGACGACCTTCCCCTCCTCGGGCTCGGCCGCCGATCTGGCGCTGCTGCTGGCCGACCATCACGGCGCCGCGCTGATTGTCACCGCGGGAGCGCCCGCCTCGCTCGACGACTTCTTCGACCGCGGCCGTCGCGACAGCAATCCGGCCACCTTCCTCACCCGGCTCAAGGTCGGTACGAAGCTGATGGACGCGCAGGCGGTGGCCACCCTGTACCGCAATCGCGTGTCCGGAGTCGCCGTCGCGCTGGTGGTGCTCGCCGCGCTGGTCGCGGTGATCGTCGTGTTGCTGGCGTCCAACAGCGGCGGGGACATCGTGGATTGGGGCGTGGACGCCTGGAACCGCCTCGCGCGATGGGCGCAGGGGCAAGCCGGATCGTTGGAATTCTGAGGAGAACGATGATTTCGCTGCGCCAGCACGCCGTCTCGATCGTCGGGATCTTCCTCGCGCTCGCGGTCGGTGTGGTGCTCGGATCCCAGACGCTCGCGGCCGACCTGCTGTCGGCCTTGCGGGCGGACAAGTCCGACCTGCGCCAGCAGGTCGACGTCCTGACCGAGCAGAACCGGCGGCTCGGCGAGCAGGCCGTGGCCGCCGATCGGTTCATCGCCGGGTCGTCGGGCCGCATTCTCGGCGGCGCGCTCACCGACCGCAGCGTCGTCGTGTTCACGACCCCGGACGCCGATCCCGGAGACGTCGACGCGGTGAACAAGGCGCTCGAGGTCGCCGGCGCGGGCGTCACCGGCCGGATCGCGCTCACCGAGGCGTTCGTCGACGCCACCGAGGGCGACCGGATGCGCTCGGCCGTCACGAACGTCATCCCGGCCGGGGCGCAGCTGCGGACCGGCGCGGTGGATCAGGGCAGTATGGCCGGTGATCTGCTCGGCCTGGTGCTCCTGCTCGACCCGGCCACCGGGCAAACCCGGAGCACCCCGGAGGAACTCGGGCTGGTCCTGGAGACTCTGCGCGGCGGCGGCTTCCTCGCCTACGGCGAAACGCCGGTGCGGCCCGCGCAGCTCGCGGTCGTGATCACCGGCAACGGCGTCGCTGCCGCCGAGAACGGCGTGGGCGCCAACAGCGCGCGTTTCGCGGGCGCCCTGCGTGGCCGCGGTGCGGGCGTGGTCCTCGCGGGCCGCGCGGGCGCCGCCGACCAGCAGGGGCCGATCGCCGTGGTACGCGCCGACGCCGCGCTCGCGGCCCAGGTGAGCACCGTCGACAATCTCGAGCGGGAACTCGGCCGGGTCACGACCGTGCTTGCGCTCGGTGAGCAGCTCAACGGTGGCGCAGGACGCTACGGCACCGGCGCCAAGGCCACCGCGCTCACTCTGGCCGCCGTTCCCGGCTGACCTGCCGCGAGGCCGCCGACGGGCCTCCGGAGGATGCCGGGACGCGACCCGGCTCACACTTCGGCTCCGAGTGCTCTGATCGCCGTTCCGGCGATCGGCGGGCAAACGTGCGCGGCATTCGAACGGACGGGCGGATTCGTGTTACCGTGAAGACCCGTGGGTCAAACACGGATTCAGGCGCGAACGGCCACGAAGCACATCTTCGTCAGCGGTGGTGTCGCCTCCTCATTGGGTAAAGGTCTTACCGCCTCCAGCCTCGGTCAGCTGCTGACGGCGCGTGGGCTGCGCGTCACGATGCAGAAACTCGACCCGTACTTGAACGTCGATCCCGGCACGATGAACCCCTTCCAGCACGGCGAGGTGTTCGTGACCGAGGACGGGGCGGAGACCGACCTGGACGTCGGCCACTACGAGCGTTTCCTCGATCGGGACCTGTCCCGGGACGCGAATGTGACCACCGGGCAAATCTATTCGTCGGTCATCGCCAAGGAGCGCCGCGGCGAGTACCTCGGCGACACGGTGCAGGTGATCCCGCATATCACCGACGAGATCAAGAACCGGATCCTCGCCATGCGCGGCCCGGATCTGCAGGGCCAGACCCCGGACGTGGTGATCACCGAGATCGGCGGCACCGTCGGCGACATCGAGTCGCAGCCGTTCCTCGAGGCCGCCCGCCAGATCCGCCACGACGTCGGACGCGACAACGTCTTCTTCCTGCACGTGTCGCTGGTGCCCTACCTCGCGCCCTCCGGTGAGCTGAAGACCAAGCCGACCCAGCACTCGGTGGCGGCGCTGCGCAATATCGGTATCCAGCCCGACGCGCTGATCCTGCGCTGTGACCGCGAGGTCCCGCAGGCGCTGAAGAGCAAGATCGCGCTGATGTGCGACGTCGAGGTGGACGCGTGCATCTCCACGCCGGACGCGCCGTCGATCTACGACATCCCGCGCGTGCTGCACCGGGAGGGCTTGGACGCCTACGTGGTGCGCAGGCTGGGCCTGCCGTTCCGCGACGTGGACTGGACCGTGTGGGGCGATCTGCTCGACCGTGTGCACTCGCCGCGCGAGACGGTCGAGGTGGCGCTGGTCGGCAAGTACGTCGACCTGCCCGACGCCTACCTCTCGGTCACCGAGGCGCTGCGCGCGGGCGGGTTCGCCTCGCGCGCCAAGGTGAACATCCGCTGGGTGCCCTCCGACGAGTGCGAGACCGCCTCCGGCGCCCAGCACGCGCTGCGTGACGTGGACGCCGTCCTGATCCCCGGCGGCTTCGGTATCCGCGGCATCGAGGGCAAGGTCGGCGCGATCCACTACGCGCGCACCCGCGGCATCCCGCTGCTCGGCTTGTGCCTGGGGTTGCAGTGCGTCGTGATCGAGGCGGCGCGCAGGGTGGGGCTGGCGGAGGCCAACTCGGCCGAGTTCGAGCCGGACACGCCGCATCCGGTCATCTCCACCATGGCCGACCAGGAGCAGGCCGTGGCCGGCGAGGCCGATCTCGGCGGCACCATGCGGCTGGGCGCCTACCCGGCGATGCTGGAGAAGGGCTCGGTCGTCGCCCAGGCCTACGGCAGCGAACAGGTCTCCGAGCGTCACCGCCACCGCTACGAGGTGAACAACGCCTACCGCGACAAGATCGCGCAGAGCGGGTTGAAGTTCAGCGGCACCTCGCCGGACGGGCACCTGGTCGAGTTCGTGGAGTTGCCCGCCGACGTGCATCCGTTCTTCGTCGCCACACAGGCGCACCCGGAGTTGAAGAGTCGCCCCACGCGCCCGCATCCGCTGTTCGCGGCGCTCATCTCGGCGGCACTGCGATACAAGGCGGCCGAACGGCTCCCGGTGGACATCCCGGGTGAAGAACTGGCGGGTGCGACGGAACAGGCGTAGCGGCATGACCGACGGGGGCGCTGCCGAGCCGGGCAGCCACGACTTCGAGACAGTTTCCACCGAGACCGTGTACAGCGGCGCGATCCTCGCACTGCGGCTCGACCAGGTGCGCATGCCGGGCGGCCGGGTCGTCGAGCGAGAGGTGATCGAGCACCACGGCGCCGTCGCCGTGGCCGCGATCGATGACGACGGCAATGTGGTGCTGATCAATCAATATCGTCACCCGATCAGCAGGCGGCTGCTCGAACTGCCCGCCGGTCTGCTCGACGTGCCCGGCGAGGATCCACTGCTCGCGGCCCGCCGTGAGCTGGCCGAGGAAACCGGGTTGGCCGCCAGGGAATGGGCGGTGCTGGTGGACGTGGCGCTCTCGCCCGGGTTCACCGATGAAGCGCTGCGGGTCTACCTGGCGCGCGGTCTGTACGAAACCGACCGTCCGGAGCCGGAATTCGAGGAGGCGGATCTGGAAGTGGTCCGCATGCCGGTCGACGCGGCGGTCCGCGCGGCGCTGAGCGGTGAGATCGTCAACGCCACGGCGGTCGCGGGCGTGCTCGCGCTGGCGGCCGCGCGGGCGGGCGGGATCGAGTTGCGGCCGCCGGACGCACCCTGGGACGGTCAGCCCACGACCTTCCTCCGCCGCAAGGCGGCCGCGAAGTCCGGAGACTGACCGGACGTGCTCGGCCGCGAGCTCGACGCTTATCTCGACCACCTCGCCGTCGAGCGCGGTGTCGCGCCCAACACCTTGGGCGCCTACCGGCGTGACCTCGGTCGCTATCTGGATTTCCTGTCCGGGCGCGGCATCCGTTCGCTCGACCGGGTCGCCGAGTCCGATGTCGCCGAGTTCACCATGGCGCTGCGCTCGGGCGATCGAGGGCACCCGCCGCTGGCGGCGAGTTCGGTGGCCCGCGCGCTGATCGCGGTGCGCGGCTGGCATCGCTTCGCTGCCGCGGAGGGGCTGACCGACACCGACGTGGCGCACGCGGTGAAGCCGCCCGCGCCGGGGCGCAGGTTGCCCAAGGCGCTGCCCTACGACCAGGTGCTGCGATTGCTGGAGGCGGCGGGCGGTGGCTCGGGAGATCCCGCGGAGGGTGTCGACGGCGGCCCGCGCGGCCTGCGCGACCGCGCGCTGCTGGAAATGCTGTATTCCACCGGCGCCCGTATCTCGGAAACGATCGGATTGGACGTCGACGATCTCGACCTCGGGGAACGGTCGGTCGTGCTGCGCGGCAAGGGCGGGAAACAGCGCCTGGTGCCGATCGGACGGCCCGCCCTCGCCGCCGTGGACGCCTACCTGGTCCGGGGACGGCCTGTGCTGGCCGCGCGGGGAAAGGGCAACGCCGGGGCCCTCTTCCTGAATGCCCGCGGCGCCCGGCTGTCCCGGCAGAGCGCCTGGCAGGTCCTGCACACCGCAGCCGAACGGGCGGGCATCGCGGCGGCGGTGTCGCCGCACACGCTGCGCCACTCCTTCGCCACCCATCTGCTCGACGGTGGCGCCGACGTCAGGGTGGTGCAGGAATTGCTGGGCCACGCCTCGGTGACCACGACCCAGATCTACACCCTGGTCACGGTCAACACCTTGCGCGAAGTCTGGGCGACCGCACACCCCCGCGCCCGGTGAGGTCTTCGCGTTTCGCGGCCCACCATGACGCGAAACGAGTTGACTGGCAGAGTCTTTCGGAGCAAAGCTGGCCTGGTGGTGCTTGCGCCTGGCCTCGTGCACGCCTTCGGCGCCGCCGCCGACGGGCCCGCGGAGTTCCTGGCTGTGCGCACACCCGGTATCGTCCGCTTCGAAGACTTCCGGCGACGCGGCCGGAGCGCGCGCGGGGAGGCGGACTGGGACAGCATGATCGAATTGCGCAATGGCGTTGACCAGCGCCGGACGAACACGCCGCGCGCAGGCGCGGCACTCGAGTGCCGTCAAGCGGTAGCGTCTATCCAGAGCTGGACCGCACGAAAGCGAGGTCGGCCCTGATCGGCCTCGCTACGCTCGGCGAGGCAACGGGCAGGAACGTATAAGGAGCAGCGGATCGTGACGACAGCCGGAGCGGCAGAGCCGCCGATGGGTGCTGGGGCGGAGCCGCTTACGGGCTCGCGACCGGGTCCGTACTCGGACGCCGCAGCGGAAACGCTGTGGGGCCACGGAGTCGAGCCGGTCCCCGAGGACGCGACGCTCGGCCCGACCGGACGACCGTTGCGGCTGGTGCCGGACCCGCCGCCGGTCGGCGAGCACGGTGACGCGCTGATCGTGGCCATGTGCAACCAGAAGGGCGGGGTCGGCAAGACCACCTCCACCATCAATCTCGGTGCCGCGCTGGCCGAATACGGTCGCCGGGTGCTGCTCGTCGACCTGGACCCGCAGGGCGCGCTGTCGGCCGGTCTCGGCGTCGCCCACCACGATCTCGACTCGACCGTGCACGACCTGCTCATCGGTTCCAAGGTGTCCATCGATGACGTGCTGATGCAGACGCGGGTCCCGAACATGGACCTGCTGCCGAGCAACATCGACCTCTCCGCCGCGGAGATCCAGCTCGTCAACGAGGTGGGCCGGGAGCAATCGCTCGGCCGCGCGCTGGAGCCGGTGCGCAACCGCTACGACTACATCCTCATCGACTGCCAGCCTTCGCTGGGCCTGCTCACGGTCAACGCCCTGGCCTGCTCGGACGGCGTGATCATCCCGATGGAGTGCGAGTACTTCTCGCTGCGCGGGCTCGCGCTGCTCAACGACACCGTCGAGAAGGTGCGGGACCGGCTGAACCCGCGGTTGAGCCTGTACGGAATAGTGGTCACCATGTTCGACTCTCGACTGCTGCATTCGCGCCAGGTCATGGCGCGCGTCGTCGAGGTGTTCGGTGAGCTGGTCTACGACACCGCCATCGCGCGCACCGTCCGTTTCCCGGACGCCAGTGTCGCGGGCGAGCCCATCACCACATGGGCGCCGAAATCGAGTGGCGCCGAAGCGTATCGGTCGATGGCCCGGGAAGTCATCCACCGATCCGGCCGGTGAGCGGCCGCTCCGACCCCTCGTCTGCGTCCCACCACAACCCGTCCGGCCAGGGGTCTTCCTCGGCCGGATCGACCTCCACACCGGACGACCGCGAGCCCGATACCGCCGGGCCGGACCCGAACGCTCCGGGGAACGCACCCGCGCTCGGTAACGCGGCAGCCGCGTTCATCGCGGCGGGCCGGGACGCGGCGCCCGCCCGCCCGAACCCGGCCGTCGCCGGACCGACCGCTCCGGAACCGGACCACGACGCCCCACCTTCCCGGGACAGTGCGGACGAACCGGGCACGCAGCGCACCGAGGCGGTCGCGCAGGAGGTCGCCGCGGCGAGTGCCGCCCGGCCCGCCGACGCGCCCATGCCGGACTCTGCGCCGGAGCTGGTCGGACCACGGGCAGAGGTGGTCGATGCAGGGGTGGACGCACTCCGTCCTGTGTCGGAGGTATCCGGCTCCGACCGGCAGACACGCGGTCCGGTGGCTGAGGTGTCCCCGTCCGGCCTGGAGGCATCCGGCTCCGACCCGCGGACACGCGGTCCCGGGCCTGAGGTATCCCCCTCCGGCCCAGAGGTGTCCGGCTCCGTGCCCGACGCGCCCGGTGCTGCTTCGGCCACACCCGGCTCCGAGCCGGACACGCGGCAGGGGAAGGAGGCGCAGGCGGACGAGCCGCAGGCGTCCGGGTTCCATCTGCGGCTGAGCAACTTCGAAGGGCCGTTCGACCTGCTGCTGACCCTGATCAGCTCGCGCAAGCTGGACGTCACCGAGGTGGCGTTGCACAAGGTCACCGACGAGTTCATCGCCTACACCAAGGCGCTGACCGCGAGCATGGCGCGGCAGAACACGTTGCGCGCGGACAAGATCTTGGATCAGACCACCGAATTCCTGGTCGTCGCCGCCACGTTGCTCGATCTGAAGGCGGCGCGGCTGCTGCCGTCCGGGGAGATGACCGACGCCGAGGACCTCGAGCTGCTCGAGGCGCGCGACCTGCTGTTCGCCCGGCTGCTGCAATACCGCGCGTTCAAGCAGGTCGCCGAACTGCTCGGTGAGCTGGAGGCGGCCGCGCTGCGCCGGTATCCACGCGCGGTCGGCCTGGAGGAGCGCTACGCGGGCCTGCTGCCCGAGGTTAGGCTGGGAGTCGGGGCGGCCGAGTTCGCCGAGATCGCCGCGGCGGCCTTCCGGCCCCGTCCGGTACCCAAGGTCGGGCTCGACCACTTGCACACGCACGCGATTTCGGTGGCCGAGCAGGCGGCACTGGTGCTGGAGCGGCTCAAACAGCGTGGTGCGGGTGCGTGGACCTCCTTCGGCGAGCTGGTCGCGGACTGCGAGCTCCCGGTGCAGATCGTCGCCCGCTTCCTGGCGCTGCTCGAGCTGTATCGCGGCAAGACGATCGAGTTCGACCAGCCCGATCCGCTCGGTCCCTTGGCGGTCAGCTGGATCGGCGACGAGGCCGCGCAACAGACGGACACCGTGACAATCGAGGAGGACTACGGGTGAGCGAGCACAGCGCGCGACCGCGCCCGGACCGCGGCGAGGGGCAGTCGTGAGTGAGGCAGTGGTGGAACTCACCCCCGAGCCGCTGGAGGACGCCGATCTGCGTTCGGCGCTGGAGGCCATGCTGCTGGTCGTCGACGCTCCCGTGCCGGTGGACCAGCTCGCGGCCGCCCTCGGCGACAGCCCGCAGCGGGTCGAGCACACCCTGCGTGCGATGTCCGCCGAGCTGTCGGCGCGGTCCAGCGGGATAGATCTGCGTTTCGTCGGTGACGGCTGGCGCTTCTATACTCGCAGCGAGTACGCGCCGTATGTGGAACGGATGCTGCTCGACGGCTCCCGATCGAAGCTGACCCGGGCGGCGTTGGAAACACTGGCGGTGGTGGCATACCGTCAGCCGGTGACCAGGACCAGGGTCAGCGCGGTGCGTGGCGTGAACGTCGACGGGGTGATGCGCACCCTGCTGGCCAGGGGCTTGATCGCCGAGGCAGGCGTCGACCCGGAGACCAACGGAACGCTGTATCGCACCACCGAGCTGTTCCTGGAACGGATCGGGCTCGCTTCGCTGAGCGACCTGCCGCCACTGGCGCCCCTGCTTCCGGGCGTCGACCTGATCGATGAGATCAACGAGAGCCTGGAGACGGACCCCCGTTACACCAGGTTGAGGAAACCCGCCGAGGCCGATTTGGACCTCGGTACCGCAGAGTGACAGGACATCATGAATACGCCCGCTCGCCGAGATGGCACACCGGATCGTAGGAAACGCGGCGCACAGCCCGAACGGGGCGGCGCGAGCCGCAACTCGGGTTCGCGCGACGCCCGCTCGGCCCAACGGGGCACGAGCGCCCGTGGCGCCCAGCAGGCGGGCGCGGGCCGCGGATCCGCCCAGCGGGGATCGGCGCAGGCCCCGAGCCCGCAGCGACACCCGGCCCCGGCCGGCAAGAAGAAGCCCAAGCCGCAGCGGCAGGTCACAGCGCCGCCGCTGCTGAGCAACGCCAAGCCCGCGCGCCACCAGAACGTGGAGCCCGACGCGTCCGGCGGCCACGCCAAACTCCCCTGGGGCGAGGGGGAGCGGTTGCAGAAGGTCCTCGCCAAGGCGGGCGTCGCGTCGCGGCGGGCCGCCGAGGAGATGATCGCGCAGGGCCGCGTCGAGGTCGACGGCATGATCGTGCGCGAGCAGGGCCTGCGCATCGACCCGCAGCACGCCGTGGTGCGCGTCGACGGCACCCGCGTGGTGGTGCGCGAAGAACTGGTGCACGTCGCGCTGAACAAGCCCAAGGGCTGGCAGTCCACCATGTCCGACGATATGGGGCGCCCCTGCGTCGGCGACATCGTGGCGGAGCGGATCGCCGCTGGTCAGCGCCTGTTCCATGTCGGAAGGCTGGATGCCGACACCGAGGGCCTGCTGCTGCTCACCAACGACGGCGATCTGGCGCACCGGCTCATGCACCCGTCCTTCGAGGTGTCGAAGACCTACCTGGCCACGGTGCAGGGTGAGGTGAACAACCGCGCGGTCGGCAAGCGGTTGAAGGAAGGCGTCGAACTGGAGGACGGCCCCGCGAAGGTCGACCGCTTCCAGGTGCTCGAGCTGGGGGAAGGACGTTCCCTGGTGAAGATCGTGTTGCACGAGGGGCGCAAGCACATCGTGCGCCGCCTGCTCGACGCGGTGGGCCATCCGGTCGTCCGGCTGGTCCGCACGAATATCGGCCCGGTCGCGCTCGGCGACCAACGGCCCGGCACGTTGCGGGTGCTCGGCCGCGATGAGATCGGCAAACTCTACGAGGCGGTGTCGTTGTGAACGGTGTGGAGATCCCGGTGCAGGCGCCGGCGCGGCTGGCCGGTACGAGCCCGCTGGTGGTCGCCATGGACGGGCCGTCGGGCACCGGGAAGTCGAGCGTCTCGCGGCGCCTGGCCACCCGCCTCGGCGCCCGCTACCTCGATACCGGCGCGATGTACCGGGTGGCGACGCTGCGCGTGCTGCGCGCGGGCATCGAGCTGACCGACACCGCCGCCATCGCCGCCGCGGTCAAGGAACTGCCGCTGTCCATCGGCACCGATCCCAGCCGCGAGGTGATCGAGCTCGACGGGGAGGACGTGCGCTCGGAGATTCGCGGCGACGCCGTCACGAAGGCCGTGTCCGCGGTGTCCGCCGTGCCCGAGGTGCGTGACCTGCTCGTCGCCATGCAGCGCGACATCACGGCGGCCGCGGGGCGGATCGTGGTGGAGGGCCGCGACATCGGCACCGTCGTGCTGCCCGACGCGGACGCCAAGATCTACCTGACCGCGTCCGCCGAGGCGCGGGCGCACCGGCGCAATCAGCAGAACATCGCCGAGGGCCGGGGCGACGACTACGCGGCCGTGCTCGCCGACGTGCAGCGCCGCGACACCCTCGACTCGACCCGCAAGGTGTCCCCGCTGCGCCCGGCCGAGGACGCGGTGGGCGTCGACACCAGCGAACTGTCCATGGACGAGGTCATCGACGAGCTGTATCGCGTTGTCGCGCAGCAGGTCTCGGCGTACCGGACCGGAGGTGACCGATGAACGAGGATGTGCTCGCCGGCGACGGCGTCTGGAGCGACGAGGCCGACTGGGAGCTGGCCGAACTCGAGGGCGAATTCGAGGACCGAGCGCACGTCGCGATGCCGACGCTCGCGGTGGTCGGCCGCCCGAATGTGGGCAAATCGACGCTGGTGAACCGGATTCTCGGCCGTCGCGAGGCGGTCGTGGAAGACATTCCCGGCGTGACCCGCGACCGCGTGTCCTACGAGGCGAATTGGGCGGGCCGCCGTTTTCTCGTGCAGGACACCGGTGGCTGGGAGCCCGACGCGAAGGGGCTGCAGCAATCGGTGGCCCGCCAGGCCGAACTGGCCATGCAGAGCGCCGACGCGATCCTGCTCGTGGTCGACGCCGTCGTGGGCGCCACCGCGACCGACGAGGCCGCGGTGCGGAAACTGCGCCGCTCCGCCGTCCCGGTCATCTTGGTCGCCAACAAGGTCGACGACGAGCGGGTGGAAGCGGAAGCGGCGGCGCTGTGGTCGCTCGGGCTCGGCGAGCCGCGCATGGTCAGCGCCGCGCACGGCCGCGGCACCGGCGACCTGCTCGACGACGTGCTCGCGGTGCTCCCCGAGACGCCGCGCGAAGGGACTGGCGGTGTCGGTCCGCGTCGTGTTGCGCTGGTCGGCAAGCCGAACGTCGGCAAGTCGAGCCTGCTGAACAAGCTGGCCGGCGACGAGCGTTCGGTGGTGCACGATGTCGCGGGCACCACGGTCGACCCGGTCGACTCCCTGGTCGAGTTGGGCGGCAAGATCTGGAAATTCATCGATACCGCCGGGTTGCGCCGCAAGGTGAGCAATGCCAGCGGCACCGAGTTCTACGCCTCGCTGCGCACCAAGTCGGCACTGGAGGCGTCGGAGGTGGCGATCATGCTGGTCGACGCCTCGCAGCCGGTCACCGAGCAGGATCTGCGGGTGATCAGCATGGTCGCCGATTCCGGGCGGGCGCTGGTGCTGGCGTTCAACAAGTGGGACCTGGTGGACGAGGATCGCCGTCTGCAACTGGACCGCGAGGTCGACCGCGATCTGGTCCGGGTGCCGTGGGCACAGCGGGTGAACATCTCCGCGCACACCGGCCGCGCGGTGCAGAAGCTGGTGCCCGCCATGGAGACCGCACTCGAGTCCTGGGACAAGCGCATCTCGACGGGCAGGCTCAACACCTGGCTGAAGGAAGTGATCGCCGCGACCCCGCCGCCGATGCGCGGCGGCAGGCTGCCCCGTGTGCTGTTCGCCACCCAGGCGACCACCCGGCCGCCGACGTTCGTGCTGTTCAGCACCGGCTTCCTGGAAGCGGGCTACCGGCGCTTCCTGGAACGCAGGTTGCGCGAGGAGTTCGGCTTCGACGGCTCGCCGGTGCGTATCTCGGTGCGGGTGCGGGAGAAGCGGGATCGCAAGAAGTAGAGAGCAGTCGAGCTAACTATTAGCGATCAATTTCGGCAGCACGCCTCGGGTAAAGTTACCTAATGGGAGACTTTATCTTCTCGGGTCGATGACGATCCGCGCGTAGCGGTGCGATTGCGGCAAATGGCTGGCATCATCCGCTTATGGCTATCCCCAGCGTGCTGCCGGAACCACCGGCCGTCCTGACTCCGTTCGAGACGGGATGGCCGGTGCGTCTCGCCGACACCGATCGCGACCAGCGGCTGCGGCTCGACGGTGTCGCGCGCTACCTGCAGGACGTCGGCTACGACCATCTCGATGTCCTGGAGGACGGCGACATCCATCGGCTGTGGGTGATCCGCAGGACGGTGGTCGACGCGCTGAAGCCGCTCGCGTTCGGTGAGGCGGCGACCCTGCGGCGCTGGCCATCGGCGACATCCACCCGGTGGTGCGCGATGCGGGTCCAGATCTGCGGCAGCGCGGGCGGGCTGGTGGAGACCGAGAGCTTCCTGATCCATTTCGGCACCGAATCGGGGGTCCCCGCCCGGATGAGCGACCGGTTCCTCGCACCCATGCTGGCCTGCACGACCGAGCATCGGCTGCGCTGGAAAGCCGAACTCACCGACCCCATGCCCGCCGCAGGGGAGCCCGGCGTCGAGTGCAGGCGTTTTCCGCTGCGAGCGACCGACATCGATCTGCTCGACCACATGAACAACGCGGTCTACCTCACCGCGCTCGAGGAAGTGCTCGCCGATCACACCGAACTCAAGTCCGGCCCGCACCGCGTGGTGGTCGAGTACGGCAAGCCGGTGCGATCGGGCGAGGACGTCGAACTCGTGGCCCGGTGCACCGACTCCAGCCTCGATGTCTGGTTCGCGGTCGGCGCCGACTGCCGGGCGGTCGCCCGCGTCACCCCACGCTAGCGGGCCAGTTCCTCGACGGTGGCGTGGGCGCCTCTGGTGCGCAGGCTGTCCAGCGCGGCCAGATACGCGGTCACGAACCGGGGATGGTCGATCAGGTCGCCGAACAGCGACCGCTCGCCGAGGAAGGCGGTGGGCTGTCGGCGTTGGCGCCGCGCGAGGGGAGTCAGCCGGTCACGCAGCCGGTCCACGATCTCGATCTTCGCCCCGTGCTCGTCGACACCCTCGGCGTAGCGCGCCCAGCTCGCGACGACCGCCGCCGCGCAGTCGATCTCGCCGCCGGTGGCGAGCTGCGCCCGGACCACCGGCAGCAGCCACTTCGGGATCCGGTCGGAGGATTCCGCGCACAGCCGGGCGATGGTGTCGCCGATCGCGGGGTTGGCGAACCTGTCCAGCAGCGTGCGCTTGTAGGCGTCCAAGTCGACCCCGGGCACCGGTCGCAACGTCGGCGTCGCCTCGGCGTCCATGTAGCGCAGCAAGAAGCGCCGGAAGTCCGGATCCTGTGCGGCTTCGTGGACGAGCCGGTAGCCGCTCAGATATCCGAAATAGCACAGCGCTTGGTGGCTCGCGTTCAGCAACCGCAGTTTCATCAGCTCGTACGGGGTGACGTCGTCGACGACCTGCACCCCGACTTCCTCGAAGGCCGGGCGGCCGAGTCCGAACGAATCCTCCAGTACCCACTGCGCGAACGGCTCGGTCACCACCGGCCAGCGGTCGATGAGTCCGTACCGCCGCTCGACCTCGCCGGTCGCCCCGGCGGGGGTCACCGGGGTGATCCGGTCCACCATCGAATTCGGGAAGCGCACCTGCTCCGCCACCCAGGATCCGAGCCCGGGATCGCGCAGGGCGGCGAACGCGCCGAACATCCGGCGCGCGACGTCGCCGTTGCCCTCGATGTTGTCGCAGGACAGCACGGTGAACGGCGCGAGACCCGCTGATCGGCGCCGCGCCAGCGCTTCGGTGACGAGCCCGAAAACGGTGGCTGGCGGGGCGCTCCCGGCGAGATCGGCGCGGATGCCGGGGTCGTCGGCGTCGAATTCGCCGGTGGCCGCCGCGATGTGGTAGCCGCCCTCGGTGATGGTGAGCGAGACGATCCGGGTGACCGGATCGGTGAGCTTCGCCACGGCGGCCTCGGGATCATCGGGCGCGTACCGGTACTCGACGAGGGAGCCGATCGCGCGCGTGGTCCAGGCGCCGTCCGGCGCGACCGTCGACAACGTGTACAAGCCGTCCTGCGCCCGCAGCACATCGCGCATCCGGCGGTCACCGGGCAGTACGCCGACACCGCAGATGCCCCAGTCCTGCCCGAGTCCGCGTTCGAGCAGGCGGTCGACGTACATCGCCTGGTGTGCTCGATGGAACCCGCCGACCCCGAAATGCGCTATGCCGGTCGAGATCCGGGATCGATCGTAGGTCGGTGTCGAGACGCGACCGGCGAACTCCGTCAAGGTCGCCGCCCGTAAGGGCGTCGCGGTCCGCTCCGCCATCACCCACCTCCCCGTGTTGTGTGGATCACACCATAGTGCAGCGCGGTTGCGGACCGGCCGTGTGCGGTCGGTGCGGCAAAGTCGGCGGCAGCGAGTCCGGCCCGTGGCGCCGTCCACCTGCGTCGGCCATCCGCCCCCGTGTTGTTCCACTTCCCGCGCAACGTCGGTGCGATCCCGTCGCGCTTGGGCCATCCGTGCGCATCCGCGCGGTGAGAGCGTTGCGCGGCACGGGCGGGTCGACGACGACCGAGCGGTCGGCCGCGCCGAGATCGACGCCACCGACAATCCGGCCGCCGCGCCGCGGATCACCAACCGAAGGCCGCCGGAGACCCCTCGAGGGCGCCGGGGCGTCCACCCCGTTTCCCTTCCGCTGGACCTACCGGGAGGTTTATCGCGGCATGACTGGGTAGACCGTCGATGACCCGGATGAACGGCAGAAAGGTTCAGAACGATGTCCCAACCCATCACCAGTACCTTGGACCCGGAGCAGCAGCGCATCGCGGGCGAGACCCTGCAGGACACGGTGGTCGACCTGATCGACCTGTCGCTGATCGCCAAGCAGGCGCACTGGAACGTGGTCGGCTCGAACTTCCGGTCGGTGCACCTCGCGCTGGACGAATTGGTGACCGTGGCACGGGACTTCACGGACGCGGCCGCGGAACGCGCCACCGCCGTCGGGATCAGCCCGGACGGTCGCGCGGGAACAGTGGCCAAGGATTCCGGTGCGATCGGTATCGGTGCGGGATGGCAGCAGGACACCGACATCATCGACACGATCGTCGGCAACCTCGCCGCCGTGATCAAGCGGCTGCGTGAGCGGATCGCGGCCACCGAGAAGGCCGATCCGGTAACCCAGGATCTGTTCCTGGCGATCGCGGCGCGACTGGAGCAGTTGCACTGGATGTGGCAAGCGCAGCTCGCCACGGTCTGATGCGGGTGATCACATGCGCGTTCGGCGCGCCCGCAACCGAGACCACCACGGTCGCGGTGCGGATCCCCGCCGACGCGCGACACCTGGCCCTGATCCGTGCGATGACGGACACCGTCTGCCTGGTCGCCGACGTTCCGTTCGACGCGGCCGCGGACATCCGCCTGGCGATCAACGAGGCGGCCACCATGCTGCTGGTGGGCGCCGCGCCCGGCTCGGTGCTCGGCTGCGCGTTCACCTACGGCGCGGACCGGATGAGTGTGCGCGTCGATTCCGTCGCCGCGTTCGGTGACGAGGTGCCCGAAGGCGATCCGTTGAGCTGGGAACTCGTGCGCATGCTCACCAGTTCGCTGTCGATTTCTCGTGACCCTTTTGATTCCGAGATCGGCGGGTATCCGACCGTTATCGAATTCAGTTGGGAACGAGGACCATTTGATGACACGTGAGTTCACGACCGACGGGAATGGCACGACGGGCCGTAAGCGCGCAGGGGACAGCTACGACAACATCGAGCCGTGGTTCGAGAAGATGGCCTCGATGGAGGAGGGCGATCCGCATCGCGCCGCGCTGCGCGAGGAGGTGACGCGACGGTGTCTTCCGCTCGCCGAACACATCGCCCGCAAGTTCTCCGGCCGCGGTGAGTCCTACGAGGACCTGCTGCAGATCGCCCGGGTCGGGCTGGTGCTCGCGGTGGACCGCTTCGACGTCTCCCGCGGCAGTTCCTTCCTCGGCTTCGCGGTCCCCACCATCATGGGCGAGGTGCGCAGGCACTTCCGGGACAACACGTGGTCCTTGCGAGTTCCGCGCAGGCTCAAGGAGATTCAGCTGCGCATCGGCCCGGCCACCGAGACCTTGTCGCACCGCCTCGGGCGGATGCCGACGGCGCGGGAGATCGCCGAGGAATTGGACGTCGAACTCGGCGAGGTCACCCAGGCGCTCATCGCGAGCAACGCCTACCAGACCAACTCGCTGGATGCCGGTGGCCGCGAGGACGGCGACGGCGCCCCGCAGGCGCTCGCCGACACGCTCGGCGCCGAGGAGCCGTGCTACGACCTGCTGGAGCAGGCGATGGCGGTGCGTCCCCTGATCGCCGACCTGCCGCCGCGCGATCGGCAGGTGCTGATCATGCGCTTCTTCGAGTGCCGGACCCAGACGCAGATCGCGCAAGAGCTGGGCGTGTCCCAGATGCAGGTCTCGCGCATCCTCGCCCGGATCCTGGGCGAGCTGCGCAAGCGCGCGCTCGGTTCCGACGAACTCGCCGCGCGCGCGGCCTGACTTCCCTACGTGCGGGGGCGGGCGGCCGAGCCGGTCATCGGGGTGGCGGACACCTCGCCCGTCCAGCCGCACGGCAAAGCGCAGCCGGCGATGACTTTGGTCTCCATATCGCCGTTGTCGTAGTGCAGCGTGGTGCTCTCCGCGTAAGCGGGATAGCCGCACGCTCGGCATTTGCCGAAGAAGTCGAGGATCTCCTCGGCGCGGGAGTGCGCGATGCGTCGTGCGGGGTTGTGGTCCATAATCTCTCCAGCCAGCGGGCGGTCCTGCCGAGCAGGCATCTGCGACGTTAGGATCGGCCGTCGCCGCCGGACGGGAGTTTCGGTGATCGTTGGGTTCATTCACAGGCGTCGCGCGAGGGATTTGGGCCGGTTCCCAGCCTCAGGTGAATGCTGGGCAATCGCAGGGTATTTCCTGCGTGTCGCTGGTAGTGGTGGCGAGGCCCGAGCTACTTGACCTTACCTGTGACTGACGTTACAAAGGAGCTACCCGCCGACCCGAAGTTCTTCGAACCGGCCGACGAGAAGTGCACAAGTTGGTTACCGACGTCATCGATGTAGTCGCCGAATTCGCTATCGCCCGCAAGACCGTCTGGGACCTGCTGCTCGAACCGCAGACGTATCCGCGCATGTTCACCGGTATCGGCGCGTGTGAGCAGATCCAGTCGGCCGACGGGAACGTGGTCTGGCAGATGCGCGTCGGCACCTACGAGTCCGGTATCCGCACCCACCAGATCCGAATCAGCGTGGGCCGCTGGTACGAGAGCTTCGAGATGCAGTACGCCGCGCTGGGCAGCTTCGCGTCGGTGCGACTGCACGGCGACGAGGAGCGCACCAAGGTCACGGTCACCTATTTCGCCCCCAGCCGCGTGCACCCCCGCGTGGCGGAGCTGTCCAATGTGGCGATCGCGGACTGGACCAAGAGCGGACTGAAGCGGGTGGCCGACGTCGCCAAGGGCGCGCGGACCTCCCTGGTGGTCAACGGGGAGGATTCGCCGATCCGGCGCAACGCGGGCGTCGCGCGGCAGATGGTGGCCAGCGGGGTCGTGCTGCCGGTTCGTCTCGATCGCAGCTTCAAACAGCTGCGTTCACTGGCGAAGTGGGGTTTCAACCTGGCGGGCGGATACGCGGCGGGCGCGGCGTACGCCCCGGACCGGGTCGCGATCATCGACGACCACGGCACCCGCTCCTTCGCCGACATGCACGAGCGGACCAATGCGCTGGCAGGCGCGATGGCCGCGCACGGTCTCGGCCCCGGCGACGCCATCGGACTGCTGGCGCGCAATCACGCGGCGATGGTCGAATGCATGGTCGCCGCGGGAAAACTCGGTGTGGACGTCGCACTGCTGAACGCCGGGCTGGCGGGCCGCACCATCGAGGAGATCGTCCAGCGCGACCGGCTTTCGGCGCTGTTCGTCGACGGCGACCTGGAGGAGTTGGTGCGCTACCTGCACGCCGACATCCCGCGCTACAACACCGACGAACGGCCCCCGGTGCCCGAGCGGACAACCGTGGATCAACTCGTGGCCGAGGGGCACACCACCTTCCGCACGCCCGCCCAGCCGGGGCGGCTCATCGTGCTCACGTCGGGGACCAGCGGGACGCCGAAGGGCGCGCGCAGGCCGCACCCGAAGGGCTTCGGGTCCATCGCGGCCCTGTTGTCGCGCATCCCCATGCAGATGAACGAGACCATGCTGATCCCGGCGCCGCTGTTCCACACCTGGGGGCTGGCCGGGCTACAGCTGAGCACCGCGCTGCGCGCGACCGTGGTGCTGACGGGACGGTTCGACGCGGAGGACTGCCTGCGCAGCATCGCCGAGCACCGGGTCAACACGGTGATCGTCGTGCCGACCATGGTGCAGCGCATCCTCGATCTGCCCGCGCACGTGCGCGCCCGCTACGACACCTCCAGCCTGCGGCACATGATCAGCTGCGGCGCGCCGCTGGCGGGCGCGACCGTCGAGCGATTCATGGAGGCATACGGCGACGTCCTCTACAACGTCTACGGTTCCACCGAGGTGTCGTGGGCGACCATCGCGACCCCCGATGACCTGCACACCTCGCCGACCACGGCCGGGCGCCCCCCGCTGGGCACCAAGGTCGCCGTGCTCGGGCCGGACCACCGCAGGTTGCCGATCGGCGCCACCGGGCACATCTTCGTCGGCAATCACATGCTGTTCGACGGTTACGTCAACTCGGCGCCGCCGGACGAGGCGCACGGCATGCTCGACACCGGCGATCTGGGCTATCTGGACGCCTCGGGCCGGTTGTTCATCGCGGGCCGGGACGACGAGATGATCATCTCCGGCGGCGAGAACGTCTTCCCGCGCCCCGTCGAAGAGGCGCTCGCGCACTTGCCGCAGGTCAGCGACGTCGCGGTGGTCGGTGTGCCGGACCACGAATTCGGGCAGCGGCTGGTGGCCTTCGTGGTCAAACGCGAAGGGTCGGGGCTCGATTCGGACATGGTCCGCACCTACATCCGCAACCGCTTGAGCCGCTTCTCGGTCCCGCGTGATGTCACCTTCCTCTCGGCGCTGCCGCGCGGCGACACCGGCAAGATCCTCAAGCGCCTGCTGGCCGGCCCCGGTGCGGCGAAGCCGGAGCTGCCGCCGTCGATCAACGGGCTCGGGACGGCGAGTTCGTCCTGACCTCCGAGCGGCGATCCGGCCGCCCGGCCGCTGTGTCGGCTCGCCACTGGGGGTCCGGTCAGTAGACGGTGTCCTCCAGATCGGTCAACGCGGATTCCAGGTGGTCGAGCAGCCTGGCCACGTCCGGCACGCTGCGGCGGCAGGCGACGATGCCGATGTCCAGGCTGTCGGCATTGCTGGTGAGGGTGATGTTCACCGCCTGCCCGTCCAGGGGAATCGACAGCGGATAGCTGGCGGCGACGCGCGCGCTGTTCCAGTACTGGGGTTCGCGCGGCCCCGGGATGTTGGAGATGACGATGTTGAACGGCGGGCTGGTCAGCGCGACCGTGGCAGGGAGCAGCAGCGACAGGGCGAGCGGACTGAGGGTCAGCGCGGAGAGCGAGACCGCCTGCACTGGGGAGAGCGTGCGATAGATCTCCTTGCTGCGGTGCATCGACGAGCTGATCGCCGCCAGCCGCGCGGCCGGGTCGGGCAGGTCGGTGGCGAGATTGCACAGCAGCGCCGCCACCGCGTTGCCCCCGCTGCCCCCGTCGTCGGATTCGGGGCGCAGCGAGACCGGAACCATGGCGATCAGCGGCTTGGCCGGCAGGGCGAGGTGTTCGAGCAGATAGGTGCGCAGCGCGCCCGCCGACATGGCCAGCACCACATCGTTGAGCGTGGTGCCGGTCATCTTCTTGACCTGGCGGATCCGGTCCAGCGGCCACGAGCGGGCGGCACAGCGGCGGGCTCCGCCGATCGGGACGTTGAACATGGTGCGCGGTGCGGCGAAGGGCAGCGTCAGCTGTTGCTCGACCAGCGCGGTGCGGGCCAGGCGCAGCGCCGAAGAGGCCGAGCCCGCCGCGGCGAACAGCGCACGCGCGCGGCTCCCGAGGGTGTGCCCGCGCGGTGCGTGCTCCCGGTGCCCCGAGGACGGCGGCAGATGCCAGGGCACCAGCGCGGCGCCGGACTCGGGATCGGTGCTGAGCGTGCGCTGTAACAGGCGTTGCGCGCCGACGCCGTCGATGAGCGCGTGGTGCATCTTCGCGTACAACCCGACCCGGTCGCCGGCGAGCCCTTCGATCAAGTGCGCCTCCCACAGCGGCCGGTGCCGGTCGAGCAGGGTGCTGTGCAGGCCGGCGGCCATCTCGGTGAGGGCGTCCAGGCCACCTGATTCCGGCAGCGCCCACCGTTGGACGTGGTAGTCCAGTTCGACGGCGCTGTCCACGGTCCAGGCCAGCTGCGGAGTGCCGAGGAGGCGAGCAGGGCGCTTGCGGAACATGGGGTGGAAGTCCTGGTCGGCCGCCAGCGTCGCGTGCGCGCGCCGGGCGAACTCGGGTCCGGTGCCGTCCGCGGGATCGAAGATCGACAACGAACCGACGTGCATCGGGTGCTCGCGTGATTCCGCGATGAGGAACAGGGCGTCGACCGGCGAGATGAATTCCATGGGCAGTTCCCTCCTGGCGACGCCGCGACTCCGCCACGGTCTGGATCAGGACGTGGGGAAGGTCGGCGACGGGCGTGCCGGACTGCTCATGGCGCGGGCTACCCACGCCGGTCGAACGACGATCCACCAACCGGTGATTCGATGCCGAATCCGGACCGGCTGGGCGGTTCGCCGCGGATTGTGCGTCTGGGGCTCAGGACAGGCGGCTGACCGGCCAATCCTGCGGCAGCTCGAGGCGTTCGCTGATCATGCTGATCGCGGTGTGCAGCGCCTGGATCTCGTCGACGCCGCTGGCGAGCGACGCACCCTGCTCGCTGATGTGGAACCGGCACAGATGCTCGCGCCGGTCGGCCGCGAGGTACGGCCTGCCGATGATGATCGACAACGAGCTGTCGGCATCGCGCAGCGTACGGGCCGCGATCAGAGCTTGCGACTCGTGCTCCGCCGTCGTGGCGGCGCACGAAGGGCGCGTGGGGGCGGCGGGGAAGCCCGGATCGCACGGTTCGGTCACCGCGAAGTGCGCGCCGTGGCTGTTGGCTTGCCGCAGCTCCTGAGCGATCTCCTGGAAAGCGCGGTACAGCGCGGCGATGGAGTCGGGGCCGTGCGCCCATCGCTCGCCGATGCCCTGGATGCGGAATCCGCACACCACGCCGGTGGCGCCCGGTGCCATCTGCGGTTTGCCCACCTCGATCGACACTTCTCGCGTGGCATCGGCGACGGTTCGGGTGGCGATCACCTCCCTGATACGTCGCCATTTCGTGCTCGCGATCGCACCGCCGTGTTCGGACTCGCGCACTGCGGACGTGGTCGTGTCACCAGTGACCCGCGCCGGTATCGCTCTCATGAATTCTGGAGTACCCAAGTAGGCCCCCGGTTTATCCTGCGGTTCGAGGTGACCTGGGCCGCAGAGCGGAGACACGCCGGATCGGCAAAAGGGCTACCGGACGGTTAACGCGCCTCGGGTTTGGCAGGCTGTCGCCGAGGTGTGATGGTGGGGCCGCGACGATGAGGAGGGGCGGACGAAGTGGTAACGATTGCGCAGTTACGAGCGGTTCTGTCGATTCTGCGCGTCGACCCGGACGAGGTCGGCGGGTGGTTGGGTGGCACGGGTCTGCGCGGTCCGGACGCCGAACGGGTCCTACTGATCGGTTTGCTACACCGGATCGCGAGCAGTGAACTGCGTCAGATCGTCACCACGACGATGGACGAGGAGGAGGCCGCCAAGGCCGCCGCGGTGAGCACCTTCCCGGTGAACGGCGAGAACCCCACGGAGCAGGTGCGTTTCGACGCGCACTGGCTGCACGACCGGATCGGCGCGCTGGCGGCGGGCACCACCGTGGAGCCGGTGCCGGTCCTGTTGGACGCCGCCGCGCGGTCGACGGACGCGGCCGAGACACTGCTGCTGCTCAGCCGCAACCCGCGCGGCCACGACGCGGATGCCAGATGGGAGCGAGCGCTCGACGATCTGGGGCGCGCCTATCACCAGATCAACGATGAGCGCGTGGGCCGCTCGAACACGACGACCGCGCCGCTGTAGCGGCGCGGTCGTCGGAGGTCTCGTCCCGGCGGCGTGGTCGCCGCCGAGACGCGGTCACTTGGGCGGTGCGGGTGTGACCTGGACGGGCTTGTCCGCGAAGCGGGTGGTGCCCTCGGCTGCTTGCAGCGTGGTGAGCAGGTCGACACCCGCCACGACCAGGGTCGGTCCGCCGACCGCGATGGTTCCGAGGATGCCGCCGAGGCTCGCGCCGGTCAGCAGACCGGCCACGCACCCGACGGGGATGGTGACCAGGCAGCCGATCGTGGCGCCGATGGCGGTGCCGATGAAACCGCCGATGGCGGTGGCGAGTCCGAACTGGCTGGCGAATTCGTCACGGGCACGCTGGTTCTCGGTCATGGACGCGACCGGTTTGGCGACCAGCGTTTCGGCGGGGGCCATGCCTTCCGGCCTGGTCGGCTTCAGCTCCAGCACCGTGCTGTCCTTCTTCACTTCGGGATGCACGGGAATGGCGGTGCCCGCGATCCGGAAGTCCAGCGGCAACGTCATGGCGACGTGGCCGTCCTCGTCGCGGATGTCGACCACGTCGATCACTCGAGCGATGTCCGCGGGGGCCCCGGTGTGGTCGACGAGCACCCCGTCGCGCTCGGTTAGTCGAGCGTTCTCCTCGCCGGCGGGCTGATCGCGCAGCGCTTTGGACAATTCGAAGGTTCCGCCCCGGAGCGCGGCGACCACCGTCTGTTCGACGATCCTGGCCGAGTAGGTGATGTCGGGAGCCGGCTCGGCGTGAGCGACGCCGGAGCCGATGGTCAGCGAGCCGATGGCGAGTATCGCTGCCGCAGTGATGCCGCGGAGTTGCATGATTCGTCCATTCCTTCATCGGGTTCACACCTGCGTCCAGCACGGCCGGACCCGCGCACTCCGGCGGCGCAAGAGCAGTCGTCTAGGTCGCTGAGCAGCCTAGCAGCGCGTGCAGCTACCTATGAGCGTTCCGGCTCGGCCGGTCGGAGATATCGAAAAATTCTCCGACCGGCCGGGTTTCGCCTCGGGCGATCAGCGCGCTGCGGCGAGTTCGCTCGCCTGCTCCTCGCCCAGGATCGTCGCGCTGGTGCCGGGGGGCCAATCGAGTGCCGCGTCGAGCCGGTCGAGCACCTCGGCGCTGGGCCGCGGATTGCGGGACCGCTCGATCTCGCTGATCACCTTGGCCGGCGGGCCGCCGTTGCCCGCCACGTCCGCCTGGGTCCACTTCATCTCCCGCCGCCGCGCGCGCACGCGCGCGGCGAGCGCGTCGAGATCGAGCGCGAAAACCGCCTCGGCCTCGTCCGCGACGACCTCCGGTGCCGCGGGCGCTTCGTGCTCTTCGGCCTGGCGCTTCTCCCGCAGCATTCCGCTGGTGATCAGCCTGGACCGTTTCCGCCTACCCATTTTCGCCACACGCTCTCCCATCCTCTGTCGAGTCGATCGATTGCGTCGCACTGCCGCGGCGGGCGAGCCCCGCCGCGCCGGGAACGCTGAACATCATGGGGGAGTGTGGGTGCGGACCCCACTCGACGCGCCGGGCGCGCGGTCAGTGCGCCTGGTCCTCCGGCTGGAGAATCAGCACCGGTATCTCGCGTTCCGTCCAGGATTGGTAGGCGTCGAAGTCCGCGTAGAGGGCGACGAGCAAGGGCCACAGGCGCTTCCTCTCCTGCGGGGTCGCCACGCGGGCGCGAACGCGGCGGTGCTCGGCACCTACCTGCACCCGGGTGGTGGGATGCGCCGAGAGGTTGAAGTACCACTGCGGATGGTTCGGCAACCCGCCTTGCGAGGCGACGACCACCAGGTCGTCGCCGTCCACCAGATACAGCAGCGGGACGGTGAACACCTTGCCCGATTTGCGGCCGCGATGCTCGAGCAGCAAGGTCGGCACCGGCTTCCGGAAGCCCGCGCCGATCCGCCATCGCCCGCCGATGCGTCCTCCGGTCCGGCGGAAGACCCAGACCTGTGCCTTCGACATGTACTTGATGAGGGCCCCGACGAGCGGCGAATCGAGATTGCGCGGGCGGTTCGGCGTCATCGGACGCCCCGCTCGGCCGGGCGGGAACGGGGCGCGGCGCTCGAATCGGCTGCGGTGAAGAGTGATTGATCCATACCTTTGTCCGTAGTATCGTCCAGACAGATGTCCGGTTACTATTCCATAGACGCGCGGCGCGTGTCGCAGGGATATCGGAAACCGGTGACGAGCACGGTGGAGGAAACATGAATCGGGTCAGCGGCAAAGTCGTCCTGGTGACCGGCGCGGGGCGGGGGCAGGGCCGCAGTCACGCGCTCGCTCTGGCCGAAGAGGGCGCCGACATCATCGCCTTCGACATCTGCGCCGACATCGCCAGCAACGACTACGCGCTGGCGACCGAGGCGGACCTCGCCGAGACCGAGGACTTGGTCGCGAAGACCGGCCGCAGGGTGGTGGCCCGGAAGGTCGACGTGCGGGATCGTCCCGCGCTGCACGAGGCGATCGGGGCCGCCGTCGCCGAACTCGGGCGCTTGGATGTGGTGGTGGCCAACGCCGGGATCTGCCCGCTCGGCCACCACGTGCCGCTGCAGGGATTCGTCGACGTCTTCGACGTCAACTTCGTCGGCGTGGTGAACACCGTGCACGCCGCGCTGCCGCATCTGGGGGCGGGCGCCTCGATCATCGTGACCGGCTCGGTGGCGGGTTTGGTGCCGCAGACCGGATTCAACGGCCAGCAGGCGCTGCAAGGCCCGGGCGGCGACGGCTACGGTCTGTCGAAGAAGATGATCCGTTCCTACACGCAGACTTTGGCCTTGACGCTGGGGCCGAGCTCGATCCGGATCAACGCGGTGCACCCGACCAACGTCGACACCGACATGCTGCACAACCCCGGCATGTACCAGATCTTCCGTCCGGACGTGCAGCATCCGACGCGGGAGGACGCCGAGGTCACCTTTCCGTTCATGCAGGCCATGCCGATTCCCTTCGTCGAGGCATCGGACAT
Organism: Nocardia gamkensis NBRC 108242; assembly: GCF_001612985.1. Lineage (GTDB taxonomy): Bacteria > Actinomycetota > Actinomycetes > Mycobacteriales > Mycobacteriaceae > Nocardia > Nocardia gamkensis. The sequence continues at coordinate 34,852 of NZ_BDBM01000067.1, forward strand.
CTCCCACGCGGTCACGTTCCTGGCCTCCGACGAGTCGCGCTATGTGACCGGCTTGCAGATGTTCGTCGACGGCGGGGCGTCGCTGAAACTGGGGCTGGCGGGGCAGTGACGCGAAACGCGCTGCGTCACTTCAGGATGAGCATCGCGGACCGTTCGATGCGGTCCGCGATGTCGGAATACGATTCGTAGCCCATACCGGCGTGCACCAGCGCGCCCGCGTAGAGTAATTCGAGCGATTTCAGAATATCCTCGTCGGGACTTCCGGACAGCGCATGCGCCAGGCGGGCGCGAATTTCCAGACCGATGCGCGCGCGTAAATGTTCGACATCCGGATCGCGGCCGAGCAGCGCGCTGGTGACCGCGCCGGACAATTCCGGTTCGTCGGCGACGAGCAACGCGATGCTGCGGAGTTCGGCGATCACGCGCACGGTGACGTCCGCGTCCTCGCTCACCGGCGAGGGCGTCGCGCGGAGCCTGCGCCAGAAGATCTCCGCGACCAGGTGTTCCTTGGACGAGAAGTAGGTGTACGCGGTGGCGGTGCCGACCTTCGCGTTGGCGGCGACCATTCGGATGGTCATGCCGGCGAACCCCTCCCGGGAAAGCACTTCCAGCGCCGACCTGGTGAGCTTCTCGACGGTGTCGGCCTGTTTTCCGGACAAGCGCCGCCGGGTCGCCTCGACAGTTCTGGAATCGCTTTCGGACATGTGTCTAGATGGTAGTGTTGTTATTCTGTTCGAGCAACGTGCACGCTGCGGAATCGTTGTGTTTCCGGCCACGATGAAATTGTTCGACGGGATGCGGGCACCGCGACTGGTTATCCCACGCCGAGTGGCCGGCCGATGTCCGCGAGTTTGCCGGACAACCGCTCGAGGTAGGCGAGGATCGCGGGCTCGTCCTTGTCCGGCAGGCCGTACACCACATCGGTGACGCCCCCGTGTTCCCACTCGGCCAGGCGCGCGGCGTCGGGTTTGTAGTCGAGAGCGACCACGCGCGGACGTCCGGTCCGCCCCGCCTGCTGCCAGATGTCGTGCAGCAGGGCGAGTCGATCCGAGATCTCCGTTTCCCCCGGTGTGGTGATCCAGCCGTCGGCGGACTCGGCTATCCACCGGAACGTGCGTTCGGTGCCCGCCGCGCCGATCAGCACCGGCACCGAGCGCCGCACCGGTTTCGGCCAGGCCCAGCTCGGCCCGAAGCTCACATACTCGCCGTCGTGGCTCGCCTCGTCCTGGCTCCACAGTGCCCGCATCGCCGCCAGATACTCGCGCAGCACCGTGCGCCGCTTGTTCGCGGGCACGCCGTGATCGGCGAGTTCGTCGGTGTTCCAGCCGAATCCGGCGCCCAGCAGGACCCGTCCGCCGCTGAGGTGGTCGAGTGAGGCGATCGTCTTGGCCAGGGTGATCGGGTCGTGCTCGACCGGGAGTGCGACGGCGGTGGCCAGTTCGATGCGTTCGGTGACGGCGGCTGCCATGGCCAGCGCCACCCAGGGGTCGAGCGTGCGCAGGTATCGGTCGTCGGGTAGCGACGCGTCGCCGGTCTGCGGATGCGCCGCGCTGCGCGCCACCGGGATGTGCGTGTGCTCGGGGACGTAGAAGGAGGCGAATCCCGCCTGCTCCGCTGCGCGGGCGGCCGGGGCGGGGGCGATGCCACGGTCGCTGGTGAACAGGACGATGCCGAATCGCATGGGAACCCCTGTCTTGTCGGGTCGTTCGGTGTGGTGCTCGGTCTTTCGCCGGTAAGCGCATCGGCGGCGCTCCTGATGGCGCGCGTGCCGGGTGGGGGACACCGGTGCGGCTCGGCGGCCGAGCGGTATGGACAGTTGTTCGGACTGTAGTCCGATCGTATACGGCCTGCAAGAACGCGTTCTCGTTTTCCGCTCCGGCGGGTCGTGCGCCGGGGCGCTGGGTCGCGGTTTCGAAGAGATCGTTCGTTCGGGATTGTCCTGAAAATCTGTCAGTGGTACCGTCCAGACACATGTCCAGCTATGTGTCTCTCCGAGTGGAAGCGGGGCCGCTTCCCGTTGAGAACGTGTTATCGGATTCGGAGTGTGGACGATGACCGCCGCGGTGGAACCGGTGACGTTCGATCCGTATGACTACGGGTTTCACGAGGACCCGTATCCGACGTATCGGCGGCTGCGAGACGAGGCGCCGCTGTATCACAATGCGGCTTTGGGCTTCTGGGCGTTGTCGCGGCACGCGGATGTGGTCGCGGCGTTTCGGGACAGTGTGCGTTTGTCGAGTGCCAATGGAGTGTCGTTGGATCCGGCGGCGTGGGGGCCGCACGCGCATCGGGTGATGTCGTTTCTGGCGATGGACGATCCGCGGCATATGCGGATGCGGCGACTGGTGTTCAAGGGGTTCACGCCGAAGCGGGTCGCGGAGATGGAAGTGCGGATCCGGGAGTTGACGCTGTCGTATTTGGAACCGGCGCTGGCCGGTGGCTCGTTCGACTGGATCGATGAGGTCGCGGGCAAGTTGCCGATGGATGTGATCTCCGAGCT
>NZ_BDBM01000068.1 GCF_001612985.1 Nocardia gamkensis NBRC 108242
CCTGACCCGGAACCCCGGGTTGCCCCGGCTCGCCCGCCCCATTGGACTGCCCCGGCCCTGGCGATGGACCGGGCTGCCCCGGCACCGAACCACCCGGACGCGGCCGCTGCTGATCGGGCCGGTTCGACCACGGCGTCACCGGCCCCGGCGGCGCCTCGGCTTCATCGCCCGCCTCTATCTGCGGCTCTACTTCTGTAGGTGGCATCTTGTATCCATCACATTCCGCTGCCGAGCACTCGCTTCACCCGCACGTCATCGGTGCTGGGTATCGCCTGCTCGACGAAACCGCGGGTCGCCGAATCGAGGGTGACGAGCATCGTGCCGCTGATCGCGATTCCGACTTCGGTGGGCGCATTCTTTCGGTAGTTCCAAAAGACCAGGTCGCCCCCCGATACAGCCGACAGGTCCACCCGTTGACCGCACGCTCCTTGCGCCGCGACCGTGTTCGGCAGCACAACCACCGTGGTTCCCGAACTGTCGGACTGCCCGCATGGCCGCCCAGTCGCACCGCTCGGTTGCTGCGCGACGTCCACTGACGGCGGCAGCGCCACCGCCGCCGTGACTTCGCACCGCCCGCTCGACTGTGCGGCGGAGGCCTGATAAATGACTGATCTGGTGAACTCGGCAGCATCCGCTGGGCCACCGGCGCGGCCCTGACCTCCGTTCGACGAGGCTCCGGCTTGTGCGAGCGCGAGCCGACGCGCGCATTCGGCGCCGATTCCCGAATTACCCGAGAGCAGGGGCGGATCTTGGTAGGGGGCGTCCTTCAGCGCAGTGGCACACGCGCGCTGCCAGTCGGACACATCGGTGTCGTCCGGTGCGATGGTCAGTTGCGCATACGGATTCGTCGTGGGAGCGGTGGTCACCCCAGCCGCAGGTGCGCTGAGCGCAGTGGGCCGTGCCGCCGTCGACGCCCGGGTCGCAGTCACGGTCTGGGAGGGGTCGGGTCCCACCGCACTGTCGCACTGGTAGTGCAGGTCGGAAGCGATCGCCGATGTCGCACCGCCGATGACCAGCACCAGGCCCATGAGGATCACGAACAGGACGCCGACGCCCCCCAGCACCAGCCATATCCAGAACGGCATCAGTACGATTGTTAGGAGACGACCGATCATCGACTGCCTTTCTGTGATATCTGCCCCGCTGTCTTGCCCTCATCGCGGGGTGATCAGCGGCCGCGTGGGTTTCTGAGGGGATTGAGGATCCGGCCCGGAATCGCAGGCAGCGGCTGTGCGGGGTTCGGCTGTGGGAGCGAGACAGCACCCGTGATATTTCGGCCCGCCTGCCATTGGTCGGTCTGAGCAGCTTTGTCGATTTCGGAACGCAGTACTCGGATCCGCTCGAAGTCGTTAGGATTTTCGGCTACCCAGTTGGTGGCCGCCTGGACCCGCAGCGCATGCTCGTTGGAGATCCAGCTCCTCAACCGATCCGCTTCGGTTTGATTCAGGTCCCGGCCGTTGATCCGCAGCCGTGCGGCGGTGCCCGGAACCGGGCCCTCGGCATGGGCCTGCAGTGCATCGATCCATTGCTTGTGTGGATTGTCGATGTAATCTCTGCCGAGCTGGGCCAGCTCTTCCGAAATGTGTACACCGCCCTGATAATCACCTCGATACCGATCGACGCTGGCCTCCAACCCGTGGAACCTGGCCATCATCATTCCCGGATTCGAATGGAAGTCCCGCTCGAAATGCTTATGCGCGGCGACTACACGGCCGAGGTGCTTCGATGCGAGCGGCTCGTCGTCCGCGTGCCGGATGATATCCGCTCGTGCGATGGTCGCCCGTTGCCCTCTTCCCCAGCTGATACCGGCCATCCGGAGGGCATACTGCACGCTGCCCATCATGCCTGTCGCATGCGCGACATTCTCTGCCGCGAAGGCGGCCGCTCTTTCACTGTTGCGGCGCGCCCCGGACCTCGTAATTCCAGCCCGCGCGAAATCGGCGGAGGACACCCGATCGTAGGCGGCACCGTGCGTGGCATTTCTGAGGTCCCGCGAACTCAGGCCCCTCGCCTTATTCTTCTTATCGATATGATCTACCCGCGAGAAGGGACTCAGCGGGTTGAGACGGCCCGCGAACATCCATGCGGTGACCGGCGAGCTGTTGATGGTACTGACCGCGCCGAGCATTGCCAGCGGAGACAACGAGTTGGCCGCGCCGGAGTTGCCCATCCCCAATCCCATACCCATTGCGGCGCCGGCGCCTGCGCCCTGTGGCGATCCGCCGCTGTGTATCGCCGCCCCGATGCGGTTGGTCACCCAGTCATTGGCCTCGTCGATATTTCTGCTCAGCCGCCGTACCTGGACGATGGCGACGACCTCGACGCACGCTCCAATGACGAACACCACCATGATCTGGCCATTCGCTGCACGAAACAGGCTGCCCAGCAGCAGCTCGTATATGCCGAGGGCAATGACGAAGAAGGCCATCTTACCGGCGGCAATGAAGCCGTGGACCACGCATCGGACGGTGAACGTCTGCGTCGGACCGTAGATGTATCCGCCTGCGGCGAACCCGAAGATCGACGCGAACCCATAATAGATGACGTCGAGTACGGCCCACATGATCTTGAAGGACAAGTACGCGGCGAAGGCCAACAGAATGACCGCGCACAGCAGCAGCAGCAGTCCGGCCCCGATCTGACCGGGACCCGGATTCTCCACCGCGGCATACGCGGCACCGTCGCCGCAGGACCTCATTCCGTTCTTCACCCGGTCTTCGCTCCCGGACGTCATGCCGGCCGACCACGCCGCTCGACAGGACGGGTTGCTGTCCACGACGTGTCCGAAGTTCCACACCTGTAACGGAAGCCGCACGAAATTGTCCGCGTTGGTCGCTTGCACCGTAGCCACCAACTGGCGCGGATTCGGGTTGTTTTGCCCGTTCAGACCCGCCGCCACCGAGAGTCCCAGGTCACGTCCTTGCACCAGCAAACCGTGGTCGGACAACGCCTCGGCCAGCGGGTTGGCCAAGAAGAACACGCCCGCGATCGCGAATACAATCATCGTGACGACCTGCGTCACGGCCTTCGCGTACAGGGCGCGAACGATGAAATAGCCCACGAAGAATGCGCCGATCGCCAGCGCCGTCGCCGCCATCAGGGGTGTCGCGATCTGCACAGTCAGGTTCTGGGCCATCGCTCGCAACGGCGCGCTGATCAGGTTCAGCCACCCGAAATCCATTGCTTGACCAGGGAACCAAACCCCTGTTGTCACGGTGACCAGCCAAAGCGCGAACATCGGCGTCAGGATCATCCACAGCGCGAAATTCCCCAGGTTGAACACTCCGCCGTGATCGATCACCAACATATAGCTCGAGACATTGACTCCTTGGGAATCCTTGACATTCATCCAGCTGGTCGCACTGTTGGGTGCCGCCCCCGGCGCAATCGTGCCGGTCTGCGCGATGGATACCGCACCGACGAGACCCGGGAAGACGAACAGCACGAAGAGGGCGATGAGAACCCACGCGGTCCGACGGCGACGGCGGGACGCGGCGATCCAAGCCCGGAATCGCCGGAACAACACCTGCGGTCGCCCACGATCGATGTCCCAGAACTGCGATTCCCATGGCATCCCGAAGGAAGGCTGATCGGTGCGAATGCGCTGGCGGAAAATAGATCTCATCAGCGCGCCAATCGCTCCGGTAGGGCCGAACGCGCACCGGCGCCACTGGTCGGAGTGCTCGTAATCGCCGCGGCGCGGTCCGGACGCGCGGGACCCAAAACCTTGCCGCGCCCGATGCGGTTCAGCGCGTCACGCATGAACATCTCGCCTCGGCGTTCCTCGGGGATCTGACGGCCGGGTCCGACCGGAGGCGAGGTCTCTTCGCGAAGAATCTGCAACAGGAAGGGCGCTTCCTCCAGATCGACGCCCAACCACTCCAAACTGTTGCGCGCCAGCGTCTCGTCGCGCTGCCGGAAGACGAACCGGTTCGGGATGAGGTTGTGCGCCGCGCCTTGGAAGTCGGTGGCCGGGTCGTGCGAGGCAAGCCCGATCGCGGCCAGGTGCTTACGGCCGTCGCGGCTGAAATCGGAAGTGACCGCGGAGCCGACCTGCGTCTGCGTGAAGTGGTGCGCCTCGTCGCCGACCAAGAGGCCGAACCTGCCGTTGTCGGAGAGGAACGCCTCGCGCGCCGCCACGCCGACCAGTTCGTACAGCGCCGTGCCGAGCCGTTTCGTCAGCGGCAACCGGTTGTACAGGTGCGGCGTGGTGAGTTCCTCGGCGCTCGGCAGTTGCAGGTTGTGGCTGCGCACGACGGTCGCGGCGGCATCGAGGCGCAGCGGTCGCAACTTGGGGTCGAACAGCACCGGCACCCGCTCCACCACGGTGCCGAGCCGCGCCGCGAGATCAGCGTATTCCTCGCCGCGATCGGGGTGGTCCCGTAACCGGCGCACGACGTGATACAGATCGAGCAGACTCTTGATCTTGTGCTCGGCCATGCCTCTGGGCGACAGCAGGTTGCTCACCGCTGCGCCCGTGCCGGAGGTCGGCGACAGATCCAGTAGCGGCAGGATCGAGTCGAGCGCACGTTCACCCGCGATCCGCGGGGGGAACAACCGCAGCGGATCCAGCGACACAGTGGGATTGGCCAAGTCGATGATGACCGCGTCATCGATCGACCGCGCGAAATGCTCCCACTCGCCGACCTGACTGCGGTCGATCGCGAGGAACTGCCCGCCCATGTCGTGCACGAGCACGGCCATCAGCTTGAGGAAATAGGACTTGCCCGAGCCGAGTTCGCCGGTCACCGCGAACGAGGCGGACAGGTCGTGCAGCGCGGCCTCCATGATGCCGAAGTGGATCGGCTCGAAATGCCCCGAAAGCAGGTTGACCCCGATCACCGGCCCGCTGTCGTCACCGATCTGACTGGTGGTGAACGGCACGAAACCGGCCCACATGTCCGAGGGAACGATATGCGCGAAGTCATCGAAGGCCCGGCGGGGCGGGCTGCCGGGAACCAGCATCGACCACATGTCGACCTGCGCGCCGACCGGCGCGACCATATCGACCTGGAACCGCTTGTAGCGGCGCTTGAGCGTGTTGACCGCGTCCATCGTGGCGTCCCGCGACGGCCCGCCGATCGCGATGACGGTGGTGAACGAGACCTCTGATTCACCGCCGTTGACTTCGAAGTGCTGGTTGTACTCACCGAGCATCTGCGCTTTCGACGCCAGCGTGTTCTGCGCGAACGAGATTTCCTGGTCCCGCTGGTCCATCTGCTCGCCGAGCCTGCGCAAGTTGAGCTCGTTGTTCTTGAGGACTTGCTCGGCGGACTTGGTCGAGATCCGCATGCCCCAGTCGACGGTGACGTCGCCGAGGCCCTCCAGCACGTTCAGGAACTCGCTGCCTCCGGGAAACGTCATGCCCGCGTACGGGAATGAGTGCGGTGTCAGCATGGCCTGGTAGGAGGGGCGGTATTCGAAATCCGGCTGCACGACCTTGATCACGGGCACGAACGACGGACGGATACGCCGGTTGCTATCGGCCTGCGCCCCCTCGTCGAGCGCGGCGGAGCGGAAGACCGCCGCGGTCGCGTCGTCCAGCGCACCCGCGCGGGTGGGCGCCACCGGGTCCCCGGCCGCGCCGCGCGAAAGGTAGTGCTCCCACAACCATTGGAAAAGGGCGGCGGGCACCGGCTGCGGATCGAAGTCCCCGCCGATCCTGGACAGGATCTCGTTCGCCTTCTCGTCGTAGGCGTCCAGGTCGGCGCGTGCGATCGCCGTCGCGTCGATCGTGGTGGTGCTACCGCGCCACAGGCGCGACAACGCGGACATACTGGAGTTGCTGGCCCCGACCGGGATGGACAGCAGGAAGATGCGGGTCTGCGGCATGATCGCGTGCACGCGCTCGTAGGAGGCGACCACCTCGTCGGCGTAGTCCTCGCACTCGTCCAGGTCGACGCCCTCCACCATCTTGGTGAGCACGTCGATCGTGTTCAGCCGCGCCTGGATGCCCAACAGCAACGATCCGCTCGGTAGGTTGGTGACCAGCGAGTGATGGGCCAGCTTCACGTCGTACTTGTCACCGGCCTTGCGCAAGCCGTAACCGAGCGGATTGATGAAATAGGTCGCGGTGACCAGACCCGAATGGGTGAACTGGAGATTGCCGCGAATCGCCGCGGTGGGCTGTAGATCTCGTCCGAGTGCCATCAGGGGCTTCCTTCGGTGGAAGTACCGTTGCCGTTGTCCTTGCCGTTCAGTCGCCTCCACAGGTCGGTGGCCTTGCCGCTCCCGTTCAGCACCTCGAGCATCCGGATACCGGACTTCGGCTTTGCGGCCACCGCCGCACCGGGGCGGTCGGGCAGCAAGAGGACCACGGTCTCCTCGATGAACAGGGTGTGGCGCACCGAGTCATTGGTGATCGGCATGCCCGAGGCGGACACCGGCTTGCGGTAGACGATGAGCCTGCCCAGCCATAGGGCCCGTGAGGTCATCCGGACGCCGGTGTACGGCACGAGTCCCAGCACGAAAACCGACAAGATGGTCATGGCCAGACCTGCGATGAAGGTTACGGCCGGGTTGACCGGAAAAGTCATGGCGCACACCGACGTCACCGACATCATCGCCACACCGGCGGCGACTTGGGGCAGGGTGTACGGGCCGAACGGAAGCTTCTGCCCGTTCTGCGCCTTGCCGATCATCGTGGGAACACGTTTGACCGGCGTGAACACCTTGATCACTTGGCTCATCGATAGCCACCGATGGGGTGATCGGGGACGATGAGGTTGGCGTCCGTTCGCGCGTAATTGATGGTCGTAGGCAGAATCCAGATCACCACCCCGGCCATCAGCCCCGATCCGAAGACGACGATGATCCGCGCAGGCGAGAGCCTGGATTTGGCTGCCTCCGAGATCACCACGCCGATCGTGACGATGGCGATGATGATCATCCCGCCCCACCGGACAAAGATCAGGACGCCATAGAGGATGTTGCTCAGATTACCCATCGGGCTGCCTCTCGGATCAGTTCTGCGTCGCCGGCGGAATCGTCACCGTCGGCGAGGAAGACGAGGTCGAAGTGGGCGGCGCTGCGCCGCGTGAATCCTGACCGACGACCACCGCGAGCGGACTCGACAGAGCGGGAATCGGATCTATGGACACCACCTGCCACTGGCCCGCGTTGCGGATCATGGTGAGCGGGTATGCCAATGTCGCGGCGGCGCCGGTGTCGGCTTTCGGGTTGACGGTGGCCAGCACCTGAGCCTTCGCACCGCCGGAACCGCAGCTCGAATCGTCCGTGGTGAGCGAGGTCAGCTCGACGGCGGTGTAGGGAGGCGGCTTCAACGCGGCCAGCCCGGCATCCGGCGTGGTGTAGCGGGCCACGTCACCGTTTCCGGCCAGCATGGCGTTGAGGAAGCCCGCGGCGACCTGGCCGAGCGGCGTGTCCGGTGCGCAGGGCGAGCCGTAGGCCAGCTTGAGATCGACGCCCTTCGCGGGCGGTTCGACCACCGCGGGCATCGACAACGCGCGCAGCCGTCCATCCGACACCGACACCGCGACGCGGTAGAACTGCCGATGTTCCGGCGCGGCGGCGGCGCCGGCCTTGCCGACTCGCACCGACACGGTCACCGACCAGACGTCGACCGCCCCCGTCGAGACCACGCGCGACACATAGGCGACCGACGGGTCGGACACTTGACGCGCGGACGAAGGCAACGTGATCTGCTGATTGGAACCGACGAATTCGCCGATCCGATCCTGTTGCCCCGCAACGGCGGTCAGATATGTGACGACGAACTGCTCCGCGAAAGAACTTGCCAATTGCGAGCGCCCGATAATCGCCGTCGTCGAAGCGTCCGACGGCGGAGGCGGAGGGGAGTCGAAGACACTGAGAATGGCGTGGCCGCCGCCGAGCACGGCGAGTACCGCCAGTACGCCGACCACGATGTTGTCACGACGGCGGCGGGCGGCCATCCGGCGAAGCAGTGCCTCACCCGAATCTGCCGGTCCACGAACCACTGTCCTCACTCCCGGAATGGTAGAGAGCACATGGGTTCTCAACCGGCCGGTAGTTCCCAGTCGTGGGAATCAATCGTCAGCAGGCGGGGCTGCTTTTCATCCTGCCCGCCAGCCAATGCCGCAATTGTTCGTCATAGCCGATCGGCGCGCCGCACTGCCGGGGTTCCAGCACCTGGCGATGGGTTTCCAGCAACGGAACATCGTCGGCGACGCGAACCAGTTGCGCGATGGCCAGCTGCCTGCTCGAGTACCCGGGATAGGGGTAGAGCAGTAGCGATGTAGGGGTGTAACCTCCGCCGTAGTTGAGCACCCGCAGGGTCACCCCGGCGCTGTCACCGGAGCGTAGCCGGTCGCCGAGTTCCGCCAGCCGGGGACGGTCGTCGGGATGGAACACGTCCACCGGCCGGAAGAGATAGTCCCACCGCACCCATGGCGCGGGATCGGTGAGCCAGTGCGAAATGCTGGTGTGCTCGAGCTGCACCACGGCCAGATGCGTACCCGCCCGGCGGTGCGCCTCGCGCAACCCGATGCGCTCCAGAGTCGGCCACGCCGACGGCGCGTTCTCCGACGTCACGTCCTCTATCAACCACCAGGCACCGCGCGTGCGCTCGTCGTCGCGGGCACGAACGGTGATCCGCCACTGGGCCGGGCGACCGAATCCGTGCATCACCGTGGTGTCGAACTGCATCCGCTCACCGGGCTTGGGGTCGTAGAGCAGATCGAGCATCTCCGCGTGCCGATCGAAGCTCGACACCCGATGGAACAGTTCGGCGATCGACATCCGCGGGACGTATTGTTCCGCGGTGCTGCCCGACAGCCGTGTGATGCCGCTCGGCTGCTGGATGGTCTGACTGCTCAGGTCCCAGATGGCGCCCACCGCAGGGCGCAACGCGGGCACCCGCTCGGACGCGGGGCCCAGCCACAGCCGCACCGCGTGCACGTCCCCCGCGGGGCCGAAGATCGGACGGATGAGCAGTTGATGCCTTCCCGCCCGCGTCTGGATGGCCAGATCCACGTCCTGCGCTTGGTCGTGCGCGGTATGGATGGCCTCGGTCAATGCCGCGGTCGTGAGCTTGTCGTACAGCGCGGGCATTTTCGACAGCGTTCGCTGCACCACCCGCTGCCAGCTCGCGAACTCACGCGGTGCATCTCCCACCGACGCCACGGACATGCCGTCCGGCGCCAACGTCTCGATAGTCACCCATGGAATCACTGCGCCACTTCGCTTCGCACTTGCCCGACCAGCCGTTCCTCCGGGTCCGCCTCAACCCGGATGAGACATCTTGTGACTCAGGCAATGTACCGTTATTTAGCGGCTCAATCAACCTGCGACCTCGGCCGCCCGTTCTCATGAAGTCTGCGGCACGTTCACGAGACACGCGTAGGGGTGTTCATTTTGTTCACGTTAAGTTCCGCCAGAAGCCCTCCTCGACCGGCGCACAGGGCAATGGCACATCTGCCGCAAACCGGCATACAAGATCAACGGAAGCTGCCTGCCGACGCTGACAGCATTCCCCTGGCAACTTCGTACGAGGGCTTGAACTCGCTCCCGCCCAGCGTATTACGCCGCGGTGCGATAGCTCAGGCATTCCTTCCGGAGAGCGCCAGCACACCCGCGCCCATGATCGTCGCGACCTCACCGAGCTGCGAAGGAATGACGCGCAATCCCGGCAGGAAGCTCAGCCGAGCGTGCGTGGCCACCGCCTCGCCGAGCGGTTTCCACAGTGCCGGCCCCGCCTCGGAGAGCGGGCCACCGAGCACCACGAGGTCGAGGTCGAGCAGTGCCGCCACCGAGGCGATCGCCCGTCCGAGCGCCGTGCCGGCCCGTCCGAGCGCCGCGGCGGGAATGTCCTCGCCGACGCGGGCGGATTCCAGCAATTCCGGGACCGACGTGCCCGCCCAGCCCTGCTCTCCGGCCCAGCGCACCATGGCCAGGCCACCGGCGACCGCTTCCAGGCACCCGCGGCCGCCGCAGGAGCACCGATCGTCGAAGCCGGGGACCAGGACATGACCTACGTGTCCCGCATTGCCGGTGCGCCCCACCAAGACGAAGCCGCCTACCACGACCCCGCCGGTGATGCGATCGGAGATACTCAGCGCCAGGCTGTCCATCACCGTGCTCGTCGCGCCGAAACCTCGCTCCGCCAGCGCCAGGCATACGCCGTCCAGCGCGAGCGGAACCTGCGCTTCCGGGAACAGCTTCCGCGCGGCTCGGACGATTTCGAAACCCGCTCGCCACTCCGGAACCTCGGAGGGGGCGATCACCCCGGCCGCCATATCGATCGGCCCTGCCGAGGCGACGCCGAGGGCGGTGACCTGGTCACCGCCCGCGACCTCGAGCAGCAGCTCCTGGCATCGGTCCCAGGCGCCCGTCGCCGGGATCGGGATCCTCCGGATGTCGTCGGTGTCGACATCGTCGGCGACTCGGGTCGCCGCGAAGCCCGACGACCCGATCTCCAATGCCAGGACTGTCATGAGTTACGCACCACCGAACGACTCGACGCGAAAAGCTGCACGCAGCATAGTCACAGGCCGTCGGTGCCGGTCGGCTTGAGGGGCTGCCCGAGCACGATGTGCCGACGAGGCGCGGGAAGCGTGGACACGGTGCGCAGCGGACGCGGTCCGGTGCGGATGATCCGCATGGGGCGTTTGTGGTCGATCGGCGCGGCCCGGTGCCGGTCCAGGTTCTCGATGACGCTGCCCGAGTTGTCGTAGGCGACACCCGCCCAGATCATCGCGCGGGGACCGTCTCCGCGGGTGGTGAGAGCCTGCGCCAACTGCTGGCACTGCGCGAGCAAGGGGCAACTCTGACAGGTGCGCACCGCCGCTCGCCAGGCATCCGGATTCCCGGTGTCCATGTCCCAGTTGTCCGGGACGTCGGCGCACGGGGGCCGCTGGTTCGACTTTGCCGGAATCGACGAGACCTTTGCTGATGCAATGGATCCCGTGTCCATCGGAAGGGTTCGCGTAATGCTCATAGCCATCTCCGGGGATGCCGAGCACACACCTATGGCAGGTGCGTGGCCCATGGATCGGACGGTCATCAGGGCTGCTCAACAGTCCCCGGAACCCAGCCGCGATAAGCTGGTCTACGCACGGTAGCCCACTGTTGCCCAGCACACAACCTCTTGTACCGCTATGTAACGGCTCGTTGACCTTGAAGCAACACACAGCTACCGTCTTTAACGGCACGTTATGAAACGGACCATTTTCCACGGGGGCCCGACTATGGTTTCCTTTTAAACATGGCTGCAGACTCTGAATTCACGATCGACGAACTGGCACGGGCAGCCGACACCACCGTGCGCAGCGTCCGCGTGTACCACGAGCGAGGTCTCCTGCCCTCGCCGGAGGTGCGCGGGCGGATCGGGTACTACGGGTCGGACCATCTCAACCGCCTGCAAACGATCAGCCGCCTGCTGGGGCGGGGCATGAAGCTGAACGGGATCAGGGAGCTGCTGGAAGCCTGGGATCGTGGCGACGGACTTGCCGACGTACTCGGAGTGAAGAACGCGAACGCGGCCGAAGCGGACGCGGAAGCAACCACCGAGCCACAGGACAGCTACGCCGAGTTACCGGAGTACGCCAAGCAGGCGCTGGCCTCCAGCGAGGACCCGCTCGAGGCCTACCGGGTCACGAATCCCCGGTGCTGCGATCTGGCCACCCGGCTCACCGACACCGGGCTGCCGATGCAGGACACGTTCCAGTTGGTCGAACGTCTGCGTGCCGACTGCGATCGCATCGCCGACCGCTTCGCCACCGAGTTGTTCTTTCGCCTGGCCGGGCAGACCTACGAAGACTCCGCGCGGACCCCGCGGGACCGCACCAAGCTGGAGACCGACCTGGCGATCGCCCGTTTGATCGTCACCCGCGCCACCTCGGAGCTGATCGACCAGGCGTTCGCCCGGCACTCCGAGCTGCCGCCGTCCACGGTGGCCTCCAGCCAACAGGCGCAAGCCGAGCAGTGACGGCGCGGTCGCGAACCGACCGTTCGCCTATTTCCATCCGGCACTATCGAATACTTACGTAGACATTCGCATTCGGGCTTTTTCGAACCGTCCGCCGGTCGCCGTGGGCGAATGACTCGAAGCCCGGTTCCGGCGCGACGAACACGACGCCCGGCGAATCGCTGAACATACCTACGTAGGACCAGTGCCGAAGAGTTGCCACGGGATGTCCCGGCGGCGACGCGGCGCCCCTCCCCCGTCTCCGTACATCGATCCCGGCAGTTCCCCCACACGTGTGAAACCCGGTGGGATGCGTGGGTGTACCGATCCGAGGAGACACGGCGCAGCCGCCGCTACCGTCGAGACCCGAGGACGAATCCCGCCCCCGAACGATGGTCGGGGTGACAGGATTTGAACCTGCGACCCTCCGCTCCCAAAGCGGATGCGCTACCAAGCTGCGCTACACCCCGTGGCCCTCGCGGTGGCGGGGCGGCCGCCGACGAGGATGAATGCTCCGTGGAGCGGGTGACGGGAATCGAACCCGCACCATCAGCTTGGAAGGCTGAGGTTCTACCATTGAACTACACCCGCAGGCATACGACACCGATGGGATCGCCACGATGTCGTGTGCGATCCGACTGTACCGAACCCGGCTTCCGAAACGCCAATCAGCCCCCCGCGCAGCGAGATCTCGCAGGTTGCCCGGCGGAGCGCTCCAGGGTTGCCGCGCCCAGTGTCGCACGGCGGGCCCGCCGGCACACGGTGACGCGCTCGAGAAAATTTAAAGGTTCTTTTTCATTGAAACTCTGGCGTGTCGGATTCCGGTGGGCGAAACTCGAATGACACACTTGTCACCCCAAGAACATCGCTCGAGGGATTTCCGATGAGGACCGCGCGACTCGCCGTCACGGCCGACACACTCGGTGTGTCGCCGAGCCACGGGCGCGCGGCCGCGAGCGACTCGACACGGCGCACGCGCGGACGAGGTCCATCCCGCGAACCCTCGGCCGATCGCAGAGCAACCCGTCCGCGGGGAGCGTCGGCGCATCGAGCGGCCATCCCGCCCCTCCCGCCGGTGCGCACCGCACCCCCGGCCGAGGCGGGCTCCGGTGTCGCGGCCCGAATCGACGGCGTAGGCGACCCGAACCGTATCGACCGGCCCACTGCCGGTAAGCGACTACCCTCGGAACACTCGGCACAACCATTCGGAACACGACAGGGAAGACGAGGACGTCGCGTGCGAGAACAGATTCTCGTGAGGCGAGCGGCGCCGGGCCGAACCGGACCGTCGCCGTTGCTCGCGCACCATTCCCCGCCCACCTCCCGCAGCGTGTCGCCAGCGCGTCGCGGCGCGATTTTGCAGCGAACGAGAATCGGGTGTAACACCAACGCGACGGGAACGATCACATACCCGATCGCTGTTCGCGAGGCATCGAGAACACGTTGCAAATCAGCGCTTTTCGATGCCGAGTGGCTTGCTAGGATCCTTTTTGCCGGACGGGGGTATCTGGAAAGGGGGCGGTGAGCGTGCGCCGAACCAGGTGGACACAACCGCGTAGCAGTGGGAACGATCAGGGTGACGCCGGCACCTGTGTGACTACAGGGCACCTGGGTACCGACGTCACTCACACCGGGTGAGTCCGATGTCGACCGACATCGAGCCCCCGGTAGCCGCCATGGCCCGCGCCTGGGCCCGTGCGGTCTGCGCCGAGCCCGGTTCGGGCGCGGCGCCCCAGCACTTGGAACCGGTGCTGATCGAGATCGTCGAGCGCTTGCTCAGGCTCGCCAGGTCCGAACCGTTCCCGGTGCCCGAAGCACGGATGCTCGGTGCCCGGCTCGCCGAGGCGCCGTTCGACCGGATCCGGATGCTGGCGCAGGCCACGCGCTGGCTGCTCGGTTTCCCCTCCGGCGCGCCCGGTTCCCTGGTGGCCACCCGCTGGCCGTTCATCGCCAGCCAGGCCATCGACAGTTACGCCCAGGCGCTGCAGGAGCGCGCCCTCGCCCAACAGGAGCAGAACCTGTCGGCCAAGGTGTCGCTGCGGGTGCAGGAGATCGCCGCCTTACAGCACCGGCTGCGCCACGAGGCCACCCACGACGCGCTCACCGACCTGGCCAACCGGACGCTGCTGCAGGACAAGGTGCGGCTGATGGCCACCGACCCGACCCGCGGCGTCGGACTGCTGCTGATCGACCTCGACCGGTTCAAGCAGATCAACGACGGCTACGGACACGCGATCGGCGACGAGGTGCTCGTCGAACTGGCCGGCAGGCTGCGCGAAGCCTGTCCACCGGACACGGTGATCTGCCGGTACGGCGGCGACGAGTTCGTGCTCGCGACCAACCCCCGCCACAACAACCTCGGAGATCTCGCGCATCGGATCGTGGCCGCCCTGCGTGACCCGGTCTGGTCGTCGGCGGGGCCGGTGCCCGTATCCGCCAGCGTCGGCACCGCCTACAGCCCGCCGGGCAGCCCGATCGATTTCACCGACCTGCTGCGCCGCGCCGACCGCGCGATGTACTCCGCCAAGACGGCAGGCGGTCGCCGTTTCGCCCTCGCGGACGAGCCGGACATCGACACCGCCGTCGCAGGCTGAGCCGCACCGACCGGCCGGGTCAGCCGGGCTGACAGGTGGGACACCAGAAGAGATTCCTGGCCTCCATCACCTGATGGGCGATCGGGGTCCCGCACAGCCGGCACGGGGCGCCCTGGCGGCGATAGACGTAGGTGCGCGGACGATCCTTGGCATACGACGGCTCGCCGTGATCGTGTTCGGGCCGCACCACGACCATCTTCCCGACGCGCACCCCCACCCGCATGAGCGCGACGAGATCCGACCACATCTGCGCCCATTCGCCCGCGGACAGCCCCGTGCCGGGGCGGTGCGGTGAGATCCGATGCCGGAAGAGCAGTTCCGCGCGATAGACGTTACCGACCCCGGCGACCACCTGCTGGTCCATCAGCAGCGCGCCGATCGGCCTGCGGGAACGCTGGATCCGCCGCCATGCCCGGTCGGGGTCGGCGCCGCGCCGCAGCGGGTCCGGGCCGAGCCGGTCGGTGAGCGCCGCCACCTCCGGTGGCAGCAGGATCTCGCACGCGGTGGGCCCCCGCAGGTCGGTGCCGAAGCCCGGCTGCCCGTCCTGGCCCCCGAACATGCGCATCCGGACCTGGCCGACCGGCTCCCCCATCGGCAGCGCGGATTCGGTGAAGGTGCCGTACAAGCCGAGATGCACATGCACGACCAAGCCCGAGTCGTAGTGGTGCAGCAGATGTTTGCCCCACGCCTCGGATTTCGTCAGCACCTGCCCGTCCACCCGGGCCGCGCCCGCGGCGAACTTGCCCTGCGGGCTCGACACCCGCACCATACCGCCCGCGAGTCGCCGCTGATGCAGCCGCGCGAGGCGGTGCAGTGTATGTCCTTCCGGCACAGCCCGTTACGACCTCGGTACGCTCAGTACGCGGGGACCGCGGGGGCGACGCCGGTCTTCTCGTACTCGGCCAGGATGTCGATGCGCCGCTGATGGCGCTCCTCGTCCGACCACGGGGTGGACACGAACGCGTCCACGATGGCCAGCGCTTCCTCGGTCGAGTGCATGCGGCCGCCGATACCGATCAGTTGCGCGTTGTTGTGCTCGCGGGCCAGCTTCGCGGTCTCCACGCTCCAGGCCAGCGCGCAGCGGGCGCCGGGCACCTTGTTCGCGGCGATCTGCTCGCCGTTGCCGCTGCCGCCGAACACCAGGCCGAGGCTGCCCGGATCGGCCACCGTCCGGCGGGCCGCCTCGATGCAGAAGGCGGGGTAGTCGTCGAGCGCGTCGTACTCGAGCGCACCGCAGTCGACGACCTCGTGACCCGCCTGCTCCAGATGGGCCTTGACAAGATTCTTCAGTTCGAAACCGGCATGATCGGCACCCAGGTAAACGCGCATGGCAGGCATTGTGTCAGGCGGCCGCCGCGCGGGCGGCAAGAGGGCATCCCCCGCGATCAACACCGGGACCCGCCTGCGCGAATCGAGTGATACGCCAGTTGTGTTGGCGGCCACAGGGCCCGGTGACACGACCGACGCGCAAGCCCCGTTCCCGGCAACTGAATAGAGTTCATCCCATGCAGCCGTTCGAACCCCAGCCGCCCGACCAGGCGGGCCGACAGGCCGACCCGTATGCCCAGCAGGGCGGGTGGGTCTCGGCTCAGGACACGCCTGCCGCACCCTACGGACGGCCGTACACCTCGGGCTCTTACCCGGCCGCTCCCCCCGCGTACCCCGCGCCGTACGGGTCCTACCCCGGCGCTCCGATGCCGCCCCCCGCGCCGCCGCAGCGGCAGCCTCGCGGTCTGTCGCCCTTCGGCATGCCCGCCCGGCACAGCTGGGAGATCCCGATGCTCGTCGTCGTGGTGGTGCTGACCGTGTTCGCGTACCTGATCGCGCTGGCGCTGCTCGCCACCGGGAACTTCGACCAGTACGTCCTGGCGTTCGCGGCCGCTCCGCTGCTGCTGTGGTTCGGCCGCGGCGTCAACTACGCGGGCCAGCGGGTCAACGGCGTACGGATGTCGCCGACCCAATTCCCCGAGGGCTACCAGATGGTGGTGGACGCCGCCGCCCGCTTCGGCATGGCGAAGGTGCCGGACGCGTACGTGGTGCTCGGCAACGGCCAGATCAACGCGTTCGCAAGCGGACACGGCTTCCGACGCTACGTGGTGGTCTACAGCGACTTGTTCGAGATCGGCGGCGCCGCGCGCGAACCGGACGCACTGGCGTTCATCATCGGGCACGAGGTCGGCCACATCGCGGCGGGACACACGTCGTATTGGCGGCAGCTGGGCATGTTCCTCGTGCCGTTCCTGCCGATCATCGGCAGCAGCCTGATCCGCGCGCAGGAGTACACCGCCGACAACCACGGTTTCTGCAATCGGCACACCGGGGCGTCCGCCGCCATGGGCACCCTGGCAGCGGGCAAATACATGAACAGGCTGGTCGGCTTCGACGAGATGGCCGACCGGGCCGTCGTCGAGAAGGGATTCTTCGTCTGGATGGTGAACGCCCTGTCCAGCCATCCGGTACTCACCTGGCGGATGTGGGCGCTGCGCGACCGCAGCAGGCACGGGAAGCTGTTCCTGCGCCCGGCGCCGCCCGCGGGCGCGAGCGTGCCCGCGGGCGGCTACGCGAGCTCCTACGGTCAGCTACCGGCGAGCCCGCCGAAGTCCGTGCTGTGACGATGCGCGGGTGCCGCACGTCGGCACCCGCGCACAGTGCTCAGTCGAACGACGGATCTTCCGTCCGCGTGCGCTTCAGCTCGAAGAAGTGCGGGTAGGACGCCAGCGCCACGGCGCCGTCCCAGACCTTGCCCGCCTCCTCGCCGCGCGGGATCCGGGACAGGACCGGGCCGAAGAACGCGGTCCCGTTGATGTGGATGGTCGGGGTCCCGACATCCGGCCCCACCTTGTCCATGCCCGCGTGGTGGCTCTTGCGCAGTGCCTCGTCGTAGTCGGTGCTCTCGGCGGCCGCGGCCAGCTCGGCGGGCAGGCCCACCTCGGCGAGCGAGTCGGCGATCACCGCGGCGAGGGACTCCTCGCGGTTCTCGCGTTCGTACTCGGCACGCCGGTTGTGGATGCGCGTGCCCATGGCGGTGTACAGCGGCAACAGGACCTTGTCGCCGTGCTCCTGCGCCGCGGCGATCGCGACGCGGACCGGACCCCAGCCCGTGGCGAGCAATTCCTGGTACTGCGGCGGCACGTCCTTGCCCTCGTTCAGTACCGACAGGCTCATCACGTGGAAGCGGGCTTCGATGTCACGTACCTGCTCGACCTCGAGAATCCAGCGGGACGTGATCCAGCACCACGGGCACAGCGGGTCGAACCAGAAATCGACGACGTCCTTGGTGGCTTTGTCGGTCACGGGCGGCTTCCTCTCGATCACATCTGGACGGACGGCGGACACACTCGGCCGCCCTACCGAGCAACCACGGCGGCTCGCGATTCGTTCCCATCCGCGGGGCCGTTTTCCCGAGCGACGCGCACGGCTGCCAGTAGGGTTGGTCGGCAGGAGCTTGGTTCCCTTCGGAGAAGGAGTCCGCGATGAGTTCTGACCGGCGTTTCGTCATCGTGGGCGGCGGGCTGGCCGCGGCCAAGCTCGCGGAAACGTTGCGCGCCAAGGACTTCGACGGAACCGTGACGCTGATCGGGGCCGAGGAGCACTTGCCCTACGAGCGGCCGCCGCTGTCGAAGGAGCACCTCGCGGGGAAGAAGTCGCTGCCCGAGTTCACCGTCGTTCCCGCGCAGTGGTACCGCGACCACCACGTCGAGGTCCGCCTCGGCACCACCGTCACCGGACTCGACCCCGCCGCGAAGACGATCACCCTGCCCGACGATTCCACCCTGCCCTACGACAAGCTCGCCCTCGCCACCGGTTCGACGCCGCGGACGCTGCCGGTTCCCGGCGCCGACGCGCCCAACGTGTACACGTTGCGGACCATCGAGGATTCCGACACCTTGATCGAACTGTTCGGCAGCGCGCGCCGGATCGTCATCATCGGAGCGGGCTGGATCGGCCTGGAGGTCGCGGCGGCAGCGCGCTCGGCCGGGGTCGAGGTCACCGTCGTCGAACGCGCCGACCTGCCGTTGCTGGCGGTGCTCGGCCCCGAGATGGCCCAGGTCTTCGCCGACCTGCACCGCGCCAACGGTGTCGATTTCCGGTTCGGCGCTCAGGTCGACGCGATCACCACCGAGGAGGCCATCGCCACCGACGTCGCCAACGGCGTCCGGCTCGCGGACGGCAGCACGATCGAAGCCGACGCGATACTGGTCGCCGTCGGCGCGCGCCCGAACGTCGATCTGGCCGCCGATGGCGGGCTCGCGGTGGACGACGGCGTGCTCGTCGACGAACGCCTGGCCACCAGCGATCCGGATATCGTCGCGGTCGGTGACATCGCGGCGCAGCAGCACCCGGTCCTCGACCGGCGGATCCGGGTGGAGCACTGGGCGAACGCACTCAACCAACCCGCGGTCGCCGCCGCGACCATGCTCGGCGAGCAGGCCGCCTACGACCGGCTGCCCTACTTCTTCACCGATCAGTACGACCTCGGCATGGAGTACACCGGGTTCGCCGCACCAGGTGAGTACGCCAGGGTCGTCGTGCGCGGCGATACGGCGGCGCGCGAGTTCGTGGCGTTCTGGCTGGACTCCGACAACCGAGTGCTCGCCGGGATGAACGTGAACGTCTGGGACGTGACCGACCGGATCAAGGAACTGATTCTCGCCGGCGATCCGGTCGACCCGGACCGGCTGGCCGACACCACCACCAAGCTGTGACGTGGATCACCGACGAGTTGGGTCGAATCCGCGCGCGGGCCTCCGACCTGCTTGCGAGCGCCACCGGGGCGCTCCACGCGGCCGGAGGCCGGAAAAGAGGACACGAATCGTGAAGTACATGCTGCTGAAGACCTACGGACCTACCGCGTACTGCGACACACCGATCAACGAATGGTCCCCGGAAGAAATCCAAGCGCACATAGACTTCCAGCGCGCGCTGGGTGCGCAGCTGGCCGAGGCGGGCGAGCTGGTGGACGCGCAGGGGTTGGCCGGGCCGGACGAGGCACGGATCGTCAATTCCGACGGCCGGTCGGCGCCGGTGGTCACCGACGGGCCTTTCCCGGAGACCAAGGAGTTCCTGGCCGGGTACTGGATCGTCGACGTGGACAGCCCCGAACGGGCCTACGAGATCGCCGCGCAGGCCTCCGCCGCACCCGGTCCGGGCGGTAAACCGATCGGCGAGTACATCGAAGTTCGCGCGGTGATGGGCGCCCCCGCCACCGAGCAATGAGCGACCGGCGTGCGGTGCCCGACGACACACCGCTCCCGGCGAGCACCGAGGACCTGCTGCGCGCACTGGCGCCGCAGGTCCTCGGAACGCTCCTCCGCCGCTTCGGCGACTTCGACACCGCCGAGGACGCGTTGCAGGAAGCGCTGCTGGCGGCCGCGACCCAGTGGCCGAAGGAGGGCCTGCCGGACAATCCACGGACCTGGCTGATCCAGGTCGCGCAGCGCCGCATGGCCGACGCCGTGCGCGCGGAGGTGGCCCGGCGGCGCAGGGAGACCACCGCCTTCGACCGCGAGGTGACCGACGCCGTCCCGGTGGACCACGACGACACGCTCACCATGCTGTTCCTGTGCTGCCATCCGGCGCTGACGCCCGCCGCCGCCATCGCGTTGACGCTGCGCGCGGTGGGCGGCCTGGCCACCGACCAGATCGCCCGCGCCTTCCTGCTACCCGAAGCGACGATGGCGCAGCGGATCACCCGGGCGAAGAAGAAACTGGCCACGGTCGAGCGGCCCTTCGCGCAGCCGGGTGACCAGCGGTGGCGGGAGCGGCTCGGCGCGGTCCTGCACGTGCTGTACCTGATCTTCAACGAAGGCCACACCAGCAGCTCGGGGCACACCTTGCAGCGGACGGACCTGTCCGACGAGGCGATCCGGCTCACCAGGGCGGTGCACCGGCTGCTGACCGACGACCCCGAGGTCACCGGCCTGCTCGCATTGATGCTGCTCACCGACGCCCGGCGCGCGGCACGCACCGGACCCCACGGCGAGCTCATCCCGCTGGCCGAGCAGGACCGCGCGCTGTGGAACCGGGCGCTGATCACCGAAGGAACGACTCTCGTCACCGGCACGCTCGCCGGCGGCCTGCGTGGCCCCTATCAGATCCAGGCGGCAATAGCGGTCCTGCACGCACAGGCCGCGCGCGCCGAGGACACCGAGTGGGCCAAGATCCTGGCGCTGTACGACCGGCTCGAACAGCTCTCGGACAATCCGATGGTGACGCTCAACCGGGCGGTGGCGACGGCGATGGTGGCGGGGCCGCGAGCCGGTCTCGCGCTGGCCGAGGCCCTCGACGACCGGCTGCCGGGGACCCACCGGCTCGACGCCGTACGCGGCCACCTGCACGAGATGGCCGGTGCGGTGGACGCGGCCATCGATTGCTACACCAAAGCCGCCGCCCGCACGACGAGCGTCCCCGAGCGCGACTACCTCACGATCCGCGCGGCACGGCTGCTCCAGGAAGCGCGGGCGAATCTCGCCGGGTGAGGCGGATGCCGAGGCTTCGCGCATCCACGGTCCGCATCGCGCAATCCGGGCGGCTCGATATGCGAGCGGTCGAAGCCTGGCGAGCGGCGACGACGGGGCGTTCGCCGCGCAACGCTGCTCCGGCGACGCGCCCGGCGGAACGGCCGAGGAGGCTCGACCGAGCACGACCGGGCAGACTACGCGTGTGGCAGGCAGACACAGTGCGGGAGTCCTTCTCTTCCGCCGGAACTCCGACGGCGCCGTCGAGGTGTTGCTCGGGCACATGGGTGGTCCGTTCTGGGCGCGAAAAGACCTGGGCGCATGGTCGATTCCGAAGGGCGAGTACGAACCGGAGACGGAGGACGCGCGAGCCGCGGCGAGCCGCGAGTTCACCGAGGAACTCGGACTTCCGGTCCCGGACGGTACGTGGCGGCCGCTGGGCGAGATGCGCTACAGCAGCGGTAAGAAGGTTCTCACCGCCTGGGCCGTCGAAGGCGATCTCGACCCCGCCGCCGTGGCGCCGGGAACCTTCGAACTGGAATGGCCGCCGCGCTCCGGCCGGTTCGCGCAGTTCCCGGAGATCGATCGCGCGGAATGGTTCGACACCGCCACCGCGCGCGACAAACTGGTGGCCGGCCAGCGGCCCTGTCTGGACCGGCTGGCCGAGCTGCTCACCGACTGAGCGTTACCGCGGCACGCCCGCCCAGGTCCGGCCGGTGATGAGTTCGTAGGCCTCGACATACTTCTCGCGCGTCGCCGCGACGACATCGGCCGGGATCTCCGGGCCGGGCGCCTCCTTGTTCCAGCCCGTGGAGGTGGACCAGTCGCGAACGAACTGCTTGTCGAACGAACGCTGCGCGCGGCCCGGCTCCCACTCGTCGGCGGGCCAGAAACGCGAGGAATCGGACGTGAGCACTTCGTCGCCGAGGGTGAGCACGTCACCGTCCCAGCCGAATTCGACCTTGGTGTCGGCGACGATGACACCGCGTTCGGCGGCGTGCGCGGCCCCTCGGGTGTAGAGGTGCAGGGTCAGCTCGCGCAGCCGCTCGGCGACCTCGCGCCCCTCCTGGTTCACCACGTCCGCGAAGGTGATCGGTTCGTCGTGTCCCTCGGACGCTTTGGTGGTCGGTGTGAAGATCGGCTCCGGCAGCTGGTCGCCCTCGCGCAGTCCGGGCGGCAGCGCGACCCCGGACACCGAGCCCGTCCGCCGGTATTCCACCAGCCCCGACCCGGTCAGGTAACCGCGCGCGATGCACTCCACCTGCACCATCTTCAACGGCTTGACCCGGATGCCGCGACCGGCGAACTCGGCGGGCATGTCGGTCGCGGAGACCACGTGGTTGGGCACGTCGGTGAAGTACTCGAACCACCAGTTCGACAGCTGCGTCAGCAGCGCGCCCTTGTCCGGGATCGGCGTCGGCAGCACCACGTCGTACACCGACACCCGGTCGGAGGCGACCAGCAGCAGCGTGTCGCCGTCCTCGTACAGGTCACGCACCTTCCCGGCGTGCACATGCTTCAACGTCGAGCCTCCGAATCCGTGGTGGTGAACCTGTGCTGTACCAGGCACAATACCGCCGCCCCCGAGCACGGCCGTCGCGCCGTCCGCGTCGCACCGCCGTCCCGGCGCGCAGGAGGGCCCGATCATCGAGGTTCGTCGGGAAAGTCCCGCGCGGCCCGCTACGCCGAGGTGGCATTGTGGGTGTCGCCCGTGCCAGTTCTTCGACTCCGAAGGAGCCTTATGTCCGCACCCAATCTCACTCGCGACCAAGCGATCGAACGCGCCGCGACAGTGTCGGTCGAGAACTACCGCGTCGAGCTGGACCTCACCGACGGCGCGGGCGAACCGGGCGAGCACACCTTCTTCTCCCGCAGCACCGTGACCTTCACCGCGACGCCGGGCGCGAGCACGTTCATCGACATCGTCGCGCGCGACGTGCGCTCGGCGGTACTCAACGGCACCGCGCTGGACGTCTCCGACTACGACGAGTCGACCGGGATCACGCTGACCGGCCTGGCCGAGCGCAACGAGCTGGTGGTTGAGGCCGACTGCGAGTACTCGCACACCGGCGAGGGCCTGCACCGGTTCGTCGATCCCGCCGACGAGGCCGTGTACCTGTACTCGCAGTTCGAAACCGCCGACGCCAAGCGCATGTTCGCCTGCTTCGACCAGCCGGACCTCAAAGCCACCTTCGACCTCGCCGTCACCGCGCCGGAGGACTGGCAGGTCATCTCCAACGCCGCCGTCGTGCAGACGCTCGCGCCGGAGCCGGGCAAGCACGTGTTCCGCACCACGCCGAAGATGAGCACCTACCTGGTCGCGCTCATCGCGGGCCCGTACGCGCAGTGGACCGACGTCTACACCGACGAGCACGGCAGCATCCCGCTGGGCATCTACTGCCGGGCCTCGCTGGCCGAGTACATGGACGCCGAGCGGCTGTTCACCGAGACCAAGCAGGGTTTCGGCTTCTACCACCGCAACTTCGGCGTGCCGTACGCGTTCGGCAAGTACGACCAGCTGTTCGTCCCCGAGTTCAACGCGGGCGCGATGGAGAACGCTGGCGCGGTGACCTTCCTCGAGGACTACGTCTTCCGGTCCAAGGTCACCCGGGCGTCCTACGAGCGCCGCGCCGAGACCGTGCTGCACGAGATGGCGCACATGTGGTTCGGCGACCTGGTCACCATGAAGTGGTGGGACGATCTGTGGCTGAACGAGTCGTTCGCCACCTTCGCGTCGGTGCTGTGCCAGTCCGAGGCCACCGAATACGCCAGCGCGTGGACCACGTTCGCGAACGTGGAGAAGTCCTGGGCCTACCGGCAGGACCAGCTGCCCTCCACCCACCCGATCGCCGCGGACATCCCCGATCTCGCCGCGGTCGAGGTGAACTTCGACGGCATCACC
Organism: Nocardia gamkensis NBRC 108242; assembly: GCF_001612985.1. GTDB lineage: Bacteria > Actinomycetota > Actinomycetes > Mycobacteriales > Mycobacteriaceae > Nocardia > Nocardia gamkensis. The sequence continues at coordinate 23,860 of NZ_BDBM01000068.1, forward strand.
TACGCCAAGGGCGCCAGCGTCCTCAAGCAGCTCGTCGCCTATGTCGGCCTGGAGCCGTTCCTGGCCGGTCTGCGCGCCTACTTCGCCGATCACGCCTACGGCAACGCCACCTTCGACGACCTGCTGTCGGCGTTGGAGAAGTCGTCCGGTCGCGATCTGTCCACGTGGGGCGCGCAGTGGCTCAAGACCACCGGGCTGAACATCCTTCGCCCGGATTTCGAGGTGGACGCCGACGGGAAGTTCGGCTCCTTCGCGGTGGTGCAGGAAGGCGCGCAGCCCGGCGCCGGTGAGCGGCGCGTGCACCGCCTGGCCATCGGCGTGTACGACGAGCAGGACGGAAAGCTGGTGCGCACGAAGCGCGTCGAGCTCGACCTCGACGCCGCCGAACGGACCGAGGTGCCCGAGCTGGTCGGCGTGCCGCGCGGCACGTTCGTGCTGGTGAACGACGACGATCTCACCTACTGCTCGATCCGCCTCGATGCCGATTCGCTCGACGTGCTGGTCAACCGCATCGCCGACATCGCGGAGCCGCTGCCGCGCACGCTGGCTTGGTCGGCGGCCTGGGAGATGACCCGCCAGGCGGAGTTCCGCGCCCGCGATTTCGTGGCGCTGGTCGAGCGTGGCGTCGGCGCCGAGACCGAGATCGGAGTGGTGCAGCGGCTGCTGATGCAAGCCAACACCACGCTGAGCAGCTACGCCGATCCCGAATGGGCCGCGGCCACCGGCTGGCCGGAATACGCGAACCGACTGCTGGAGCTGGCACGCGAGGCCGAGCCGGGCTCCGACCACCAGCTGGCCTTCGTCAACGCGCTGACCGGAGCGAAGCTGTCGGCCTGGCACACCGAGGTGCTGCGCGAACTGCTCGACGGCGATCCGGCGAAGGTCGGGCTGCCCGGTCTGGTCGTCGACACCGATCTGCGCTGGCGGCTTCTCGCCGCGCTCGCGGCGGCGGGCGAGGTCGACGCCGACGGGCTGGACACGCCGGTCATCGACCAAGAGCTGTCCAACGACCCGACCGCGGCGGGCAAGCGGCAGGCGGCCGCCGCGGCGACGGCGCGTCCGATCGCCGAGGTGAAGGAGCAGGCGTGGGCGACGGTGATGGGCGACGACTCGGTGCCCAACGTCACCGCCCGCTCGATCGTCGGCGGCTTCGCGCCCGCCGGACAAGGTGAGCTGCTCACGTCCTACGTGGAGCGATATTTCGCCGAGGTGCCCGGCGTCTGGGAGCGCCGCTCCAGTGAAGTCGCCCAGACCGTGGTGGTAGGCCTCTACCCGCACTGGGCGATCAGCGAGGACGCGGTGGCCGTCGCCGACAAGTTCCTCGCGGGCGACCACCCGCCGGCGCTGCGCCGCCTGGTCAGCGAGGGCAAGGCGGGCATCGAACGCTCGCTGCGCGCCCGCGCCTTCGACGCCCAGCCGTAGACGAAACCGGCGCTCCACCCGAACGGGTGGAGCGCCGGACTACGACAGCAAACTACCTGCCGATGGCAGCGGCCATCACGCGCACCGCGGAGACCACGCCGTCGATCAGCTGACCCTGGCGGAACGAGCTCAGCGCGGCGGTGACGCCGAGCTGGCAGACGCGATCGTTCGCACGGTCGGCGACCTCCTTGCCCGATCGCACCTCGATCGCCTTCTCGTTGGGCGAGACGGCGATCAGCACCGAGTGCGTCGCCTCGGGCGTGCCGGGGAAGATCGCGTCCGCGGCCGCGGCCGGGTCCTCGCCCAGATCGCCGATGTAGACGTTGAAGCGCACCTTGGTCGCGCGGGTCGCCTCGGTCAGCACGTTGTCCATGGTGAGCCGCTCTTCATCGTTGAACGGCGCTTCCTTGAACACGTCGCCCGCCTCGTGCACGCCGGAGACGCGCCCGCTGGTGGTGATGGCGTATCCGTGCGGCAAATCGGCTTCGACCACCGCGGGCCACTTAGAACCTGCCACTTGCCCGTCCTCCGATCAGCTCCACCTCGGTGGACTCGATGGCCGCATGCTGTCCATGCGGCGTTTCCGGAAAGTGGTGACCCGAGCCGATCACCTCTTCAGTGGCACTCCACAGCACCGGCGGCTGGGTCCACTTCTGGCCGAGGGCGAAGTGGACCGGCTTCTCGCCAGGCAGCGGCTTACCGAGGAACGACAATCCGGCGATCACGCCGTAGATCACCAGCGGGATGCCGGCGAAGATCAGCACTGTCTCGAGAATGCTCACGGGTCAAAGGTAGACGATCCTCTGTAGTAGTTCTCCGTCCGGTGGCGCCGGAACGCCGTCCGAGTCGACGGCACCGGCGCCGAGCTGGGAGTTTCGCCGTGTCTCAGACCAACCAGGCCGCCGCGTTGGGCGGCAGCTGGCCGCCCTCGGCCGGCGCGCTGGCCAGCAGCACGTCTCCCGGCGGTAGCTGGATCGGCGCGTCCGAGGCATTGAGCACGCAGACCAGTCCGCCCGGTCGGCGGAACGCGAGACAGCCCGGCGGGCTGCCGTACCACTCGACCCGCTCCCCCGCGAACTCCGGACGCAGCGAGCGCAGCTCGATACCGAGGCGATACAGCGACAGGGTCGACCCCAACTCCTCGAGCTGAGCCTCCACGGTCAACGGCGCCCAGTCCGGCGGCATGGGCAGCCACGGCGTTCCGGTGGTGAACCCGTACGGCGGCGTGGCGCCCTCCCACGGCAGCGGCACCCGGCAGCCGTCACGGCCGCGCTGGGTGTGCCCGGAGCGCTCCCACACCGGATCCTGCAACACATCGTCCGGCAGGTCGTCGACGTTGGGCAGCCCCAGCTCGGAGCCGTTGTAGATGAACACCGCGCCGGGCAGCGCCAGTTCCAGCAGGATCATCGCCCGAGCGCGCGCGACGCCGAGCGCGCCGCCGCCGTACCGGGTGACCTCGCGCTCGATGTCGTGGTTGGACAGCGTCCAGGTGGGGACGGCGAAGACCGGGGCGACGGCGGCGAGCGAGTTGTCGATCGCGTCGCGCACCGCCTCGGCGTCGAACGACGATTCCGCGAGGCGGAAGTTGAACGCCAGGTGCAGTTCGTCGGGGCGTACGTACTCGCCGAAGCGGGTGTTGTCGTTCACCCACACTTCGCCGATGGTCACCGTGTCGGGGTATTCCTCGACCACCTTGCGGATCCGGCGGTGGATGTCGTGGACAGCGGGATTGTTGAACCGCGGGTCGCTGTCGTCGTGCGCCAGCAGGGCCGAGACGGACAACTGGGGCATATCGGGCAAACCTTCGGGCTTGGCCATGCCGTGCGCGACGTCGATCCGGAACCCGTCCACCCCCCGGTCGAGCCAGAACCGCAGCGTCTGCTCGAAATCGGCGGCGACCTCGGCATTCGACCAGTTCAGGTCCGGCTGTTCCCGGGCGAAGATGTGCAGGTACCACTGGCCGGGTGTGCCGTCGGGTTCGGTGATCCTCGTCCAGGCCGGGCCACCGAAGATGCTCGGCCAGTTGTTGGGCGGCTCGGCGCCGCCGGGCCCACGGCCGTCGCGGAAGATGTACCGGTCGCGCTCCGGGCTGCCGGGGGCCGCGGCCAGTGCCGCGCGGAACCACGGATGCCGGTCGCTGGTGTGGTTGGGCACCAGGTCCATGGTCACCCTGATCCGGCGGGCGTGCGCCTCGGCGATCAGCGCGTCCATCGCGGCGAGCCCGCCGAAGAGCTGATCGATGTCACGCGGGTCGGCAACGTCGTAGCCACCGTCGGCCATCGGCGAACGCATGACGGGGCAGATCCACAGCGCGTCGACCCCGAGCAGTTCGAGATAGCCCAGTTTGTCCCGGACTCCCCCGAGATCGCCGACCCCGTCTCCGCTCGAGTCCGCGAAAGATCTCGGATAAACCTGGTAGAACACGGCCGACCGCCACCACGACTGAGTGGTGGGATCCACCGGCGCCATTACGGCTGGTGCATCACTCACATCCGCAATAGTGCCAAAGTTTCGGCGCGAAAGCCTTCAGGCGAGATGAGCTTTCGAATCGCGGGCAAATGTTCAGCAGCGACCCGTACGGAGGCGAAAAACCCTGCTCTACACCGTCTCTCAGGCGCAATGCCTCCGCCACCCGTGTTCGCCAGCGAATCCGCCGTCACCACAACGCGGTAGAAAACACACCGCCGCCCCATGGCGAAGGCATTGTCAGAACGGGGCGTTCACCAAGGAGTTGGCCGCCATCTCCAAGTAGTCCAGCAGCGCCTTGCGATGCTCGTCATCCAGGGTTTCCGGCTCGATCTCGGCGACCGCGATGCGCATACACCGCAGCCATGCGTCCCGCTCGATGGGTCCGATGGTGAACGGCATGTGCCGCATGCGCAGGCGGGGGTGGCCGCGCTCGTCGGAGTAGGTGCGCGGACCGCCCCAGTACTGCTCGAGGAACATTCGCAAGCGCCGCTCCGCCGGGCCGAGATCCTCCTCCGGATACAGCGGGCGCAGCACCTCGTCGGCGGCCACCTCGCGATAGAACGTCGCGACGAGCCGCTGGAACGTCTCCGCCCCACCGACCGCCTCGTAGAACGACGTCGCCGTCTGCTCGCCCGAAGTCATAGACCCTCTCGATTCACCGGATGCGCCGCTGTCCATTGTGCCCGCGCGGGGGGACTGCCGCCGCACTGCCCTCGCGCTGCCGCTCGGCAACCGGAACATCGCGCTGAAATGGCACTTCAGCCACAGTTAACCGGACATTGTTGAAAATCACCGTGCAATGCCCGACATTCCATGGTCAACTGGGTGACAGTCTCTGCTTTGCAGATACCACATGATCCTGCCAATCATGAAATCGAGGTCGAGATGAAGCAGCGGCACAGCGCCCGATCACACGAGGCGCGAGCGCACCGACAACTCCAGCCCGCCGACGTCCACAATCGTGGGTCGGGGGCTACTCCGCTGCACATCGTGTCCGACCATCATCCGGGTGGACATCGTGGCCATCACGACCACGGCCCCCGCCCCACCGCCCCGCCCGCCGAAGGCACGAACTGGCTCAAGACCAGGGTGTTGCTGTTGAACGCCACCTACGAGCCACTCACCGCTCTGTCCGCGCGCCGCGCGATCGTCCTGCTCATCTGCGACAAGGCCGACGCCATTCATCACAGTGACGAAGGGCCGGTAGTCCACTCCGCCGAGACGGCGGTGGCCATCCCCTCCGTGATCCGCCTGCGCAGCTACGTCCACGTCCCGTACCGCGCCCGGGTGCCGATGACCCGCGCCGCCCTCATGCACCGCGATCGCTACCGCTGCGGTTACTGCGGCGGCAAGGCCGAGACCATCGATCACGTCATCCCGCGCAGCCGCGGCGGGGAACATTCCTGGGAGAACTGCGTCGCCAGCTGCGCGCCGTGCAACCACCGCAAAGCCGACAAGCTGCTCAGCGAGCTGGGCTGGACGCTGCGAGCCCCGCTGGTCTCGCCGAAGGGCCCGCACTGGCGCCTGCTGTCCACCACCGCCGAACTCGACCCCGTGTGGTTGCAGTATCTCGGCGAAGGCGCCGCCTGAGGGTCAGGTGTATTCCACCACCAGCGTCGCCCAGGTCGGCGAGGCCAGCGCCTCGAACACGTGCGGCCGGTCACCCGGGTACGCGATGTAATCGCCCGGGTGCAGTTCGACGGGCGCGTCGACCGGTCCGACGAGCGCGCGCCCCTCGGCGAGCAGTACATGTTCGACCACACCGGCGATGTGCGGATCCGATCGGCGCGCATGCCCCGGCTCCGCGGTGATCCGAAACAGATCGCGGCGGGAATTGGCCGGTCCGGCCGCCAGCAGGGTCGCCCGGTATTCGGATTGCTCGGCCGCGACGACCGGGCCCTCACCGGCACGAATCACGTGCACGCTCGGGCGCGGCGGGTCGAGCAATCGGGAGAACGGCATATCCAGGGTGACGCACAACGCCCACAGGGTTTCCAGGCTCGGATTCCCGGTGCCCGATTCCAACTGTGACAGCGTGGATTTCGCGATACCCGCCCGGCCGGCGACCTCGCTCAGCGACAACCCGGCCCGAGTGCGCTCGCGGCGCAGCGCGGCGGCGATCACCGCCTGGGGTGTTGTCGTCGCGTCCTGCTCGGTCATACCCGCTCCGTTTGTTCTGCGTCGTCCGTGGCGCTACGTCTTCGGTCTCGCTTCGCTCGAAACCTGTGGTCGTGCGAATAGCGACAGAAAACCATATTGACGGAACCGGGCGCCATGTTCACTATAAACAACATGCGTTCGATATGGCGAACACTCGATCGGGATGTGATGGCGGGCATCGGGGCGGTGTGTCTCGCCGTCGGCGTGATGGGGGTCTCCTACGGGGCGACCGCGGTCGCGTCGGGCCTGCCGATCTGGCTCCCGATCCTGCTCGGCTGCGTGGTGCTCGCCGGAAGCTCGGAATTCCTCTTCATCGGCATCGTCGCCGCCGGGGGCAGTCCGATCGCGGCGGTGCTGGCGGGTTTGCTGGTGAACGCCAGGCATGTGCCGTACGGACTGTCTGTCCCCGACGCGGTGGGCACGGGTTGGCGCAGGTCACTGGGCGTCCATCTGATGAACGACGAGTCGGTCGCCATGACCATCGCGCAGCCCGACGCGCGGCGCAGGCGGGCGGCCTACTGGCTCACGGGCGCGGGGGTACTGCTCGCCTGGCCCGGCGGCGCGGCCATCGGGGCGTTGATCGGATCGGTGGTTCCGGACACATCGGCGTTCGGGCTCGACGCGGTGTTTCCCGCAGTCCTGCTCGCGCTGGTGCTGCCGGCTCTGCGGGATCGCACCACCCTCGCCGCGGTGGGTGCGGGCACGGCGATCGCGCTGGCCTGCGCTCCGTTCCTGCCCACCGGACTGCCGGTCCTCCTCGCCCTCTGCGGGGTGCTGGTCGCGGCGCGGGGGAAGCCTGAGCCGTCGGCCGCACAGGGAGCCGCGTGATGCTGGCCGCCGGAATCATCGCCCTCGCCGCGGGCACCTACGCGTTTCGCTGGGCCGGGCCCGCGCTGCGCGAGCGGGTGCGCATTCCGGCGCGCGCGGTGCGCATGCTGGAAATCGGCGCCGTCGTGCTGCTGGCCGCGGTGGTGGCCGTGACCACCCTGCCGATCGGCACCGCGAGCCTCGGATTCGCCGTGCCCGCAGGCGTTCTCGTCGGCGGAGGGTTGGCCTGGTACCAACGCCCCATCTTGCTGGTCATGCTCGCCGCCGCCGCGACGGCGGCACTCCTTCGCTCGATCGGCGTCCCCTGACGGGCCCGAACACGCTTTCTGCCACCTTTTTTCGCGAAGGGCGGCGCCGTCCCCTCCTGCCGACGGCGCCGCCCATACCATCGATCGTTCCCGGGCGTCCACGTGCTACCGGGTCCGCCTCGCGCGCACGAATAACGCCGCGTACGGCACAGCTGAGCTCGATGCTGACCGTCCGGAACGAATTCGATTCTCGCGAAAGGCCGGTCCGGCGCACAACGATCCGTCGTCAGCGGATCATGCGCGCGACCGACGGCAGCACGACCGGCCGTCGGCACCAGCGGGCGCCCCACCCTCGAAGTGGGCCGACGGCGCCGCAATACCCCGCGCAGACAACTGTCGAACGCGCGCCCACTGGCCGCACACCGCCCACGGGGGCACCAGCGGGCGACCCACCTTCGAAGCGTGCCAACGGCGCCGCAACACCCCGCGCGGGCAACCGTCGATACGCGCGACCGCTGGCAGCACACCGCCCACCGGCACCAGCGGGCGATCCACCCCTCGAGGCGAGCCTACAGCGCCGCGAAACCGCCACATCGTGGAGCGAAAGTATTGCGAGGCAGCACAATCGGTGGTCCGGGAAGCATTTTCGGTCCCCGAGGACCGTCGCGCGTCGATAGCGACTCTCGCACCGCTCTCCCGCTGCTCCGGGCCGAGCGCATCGACGGGACGCGGCGTCTACGTGGAAGCAGCGAGCTGAAGGTGCACTCGACGACACGGACGTAGCATTCGAGCAGCGCAACGGTGTCCAGCCCGCGGCGGTTTCGGCGCGCGGCACGCTCAATGCGGCAGCACTCAATGCGGCAGCAGGGGAATCCCTCCGCCGAGCCGCCGAGCCACGGAGCCGTAGCGGGCGTCGAGCCGCAGCCATGTCCTGGTCGCCCGGACACGCACGATCTCGGCGGTCGGGATACGGCGGGCGTCGGCCTTCTCCCCCGAATGCGGGATGAAGTCCATGGCCGTGAGCGCGAAGACGACCCGCATCGGCACCTGCACGCGGGCGCCCGCGCCGGACACGGTCAGCACCGCCTGATCGAGCAACGAGGCGGGCGGGCCGTGGCCGCTGGAGTGTTCCTTCGCCAGCTGTGCACCCTGCTCGGCGAGTTCCACCAGGGTGCGCGCGGGCACGTCGTCGACGTGCGCGAAACCGTCCGTGGGCGGCAGCGCGCCGCGCCACGCGGAATCCATCGAGAATCCCAGGTCGATCGGACCGCCGCTCGCCGAACCGGCCAGCACGAGATCGGCGCCGACGGTCACGTCGTCGACACCGAGCTCGGCGACCACCGTGCGCATGGCCAGCGCCTCGAAACCCGTCGCCACCCAGGCCGCGACATACTTCTCCCCGCGGCGGCGCAAGCGCACCACCGCCGCCGGGTCCAGCCGCACGGCCCTGCTCAGAAACGTCGCGAGGTTCTCTCGCTCCGCCGGATCCGGCACACGCAGCACTCGTTGTTCCGCTATCACGGCAGCTCCGCCGTCAGCACTCGACGATCATCGACGCGCGGCCACTCACTCCATCCATTCGGACAGGTAATCACGCTCGGCGTCGGTGAGCCTGCGCAATCGCTGCGCCCGCATGTCGAACGCCGCGATCTGCGTGGACGCGACCACGGCCGCGGGCGAATCGGGCTGCGCGCCCGCCGCCCGCACCTCGTAGCCGATGGTGAAGTCGACCGCGCGCAACTGCTCGATCCACATGGCGATATCCAGCGGCGTGTCCTCGTGCCGCAGCTGGCCGCGGTAGCGGACCCGCAGGTCGGCGAGTACGCATCCCTCGCGCAGCGGGGCGGTCGGACGACCGTCCTCGAACAGCCACGGAATCCGCGCCTCCTCCAGCAACGTCACCATCCGGGCATGGTTGACGTGCTGGAACACGTCCATGTCCGACCACCTGACGTCCACCTTGGCGTGGAAACGCCTGGGCAGCACGAGGCTGCCCGCCGCTTTCCCAATTCCGCTCACCGAACTCGTCAACGTGGTACCTCCGATTGAGCGCCCACCCCGCTCACCATGCTCCGCACTTGCCGCGCTGCAACCGACAACGTGGCGAGATCGTGGGTTCCGGACTCGAACAATTCCGACAGCGCCGCCCTGGCTCGGCCGAGGCGGGACTGATTCTTCGACTCCCAGTATGCAATCTTCTCATCCGCCGTCTCCTCGGGGTCGCCTCCGGAGAGCACGTCGAGGGTGAGCGAGCGCAGCGACCCGTACATGTCGTCGCGCAGCGCGAGCCGCGCCAGCGCGTGCCAGCGGTCGCCGCGTTCGAGGTGGCTGACCGCCTGCAACAGCCAGTCGATCTTGAGGTGATCGTTGAGCGCGTAGTACAGCGAGCCGACCTCGTCGCCGTCCCGGTCGGTGATGTCGGCGATGTCCACGATGTCCAGCAGGGGGAACAGGTGGAGCAGGCCGAAGACCTCGGTGGCCAGATCGGTCGGCGCGCCGCGGGCGATCAGCTCGGCGGACCGGTCGGTGAGGGTCGAGACGTGGTGTCCGCGCAGCCATCCCGGCACCTTCGGGGCCAGTTCGCGCACGTCGGCGCGGTACCGGCTGATTTCCGAGCCCACCGCGATCGGCTGCGGCCGGTTGCTCAGCAGCCAGCGGGACGCCCGGTCCAGCGTGCGCTTCGTCTCCAGCTCGAGCAGGTCGCGCACCGACGTGGGCGCGTCGCACGCGCGGATTCGCGTCCACGTCTTGTGCAGGTCGAAGATCCCACTGGCGGCGGCGAAAGCGCGCACCGCGTCGGTGGTGGTGGCGCCGGCCTCCTCGTTCAACCGGTGCGCGTAGGTGATGCCGCCGTAGTCCACCATCTCGTTGGCGATCATGGTGGTGACGATCTCCCGGCGCAGCCGGTGCCGCTTGATCGCCGCCCCGAAGCGGTCGCGCAGCGGTGTCGGGAAATAATCCGGCAGCCGCATGGCGAAGTACTGGCTGTCGGGCAGGTCGGAATCGAGCAGATCGGCCTTGAGCGAGAGCTTCACGTGCGCCATCAGATTGGCCAGCTCCGGCGACGCCAGCCCGGAGCCTTCTTCCAGCCTGCGCTTCATCTCCTGATCCGAGGGCAGCGCCTCGAGTTCGCGATCCAGGCCGCGACGCTCTTCGAGATCCTCGATGAGCCGCATCTGCACGCTCAGCATCTGCGACGCCTCGGTGCGCGAGATACCCATGAGGAAGTTCTGCGCCACGTTGTCCCGCAGGACCATCTGCGCGACCTCGTCGGTCATCGAGGCCAGCAGCGGATTCCGGTCGTCCGGCGGCAGCTGACCGCCGGAGACGACGGCATCGAGCAGGATCTTGATGTTGACCTCGTGGTCGGAGCAGTCCACGCCCGCCGAGTTGTCCAAGGCGTCGGTGTTCATCTTGCCGCCGTTGCGGCAGAACTCGATGCGGCCCAGCGCCGTCGCACCGAGGTTGCCGCCCTCGCCGATCACCTTGACCCGCAACTTGTTCCCGTTGACGCGCACCGGGTCGTTGGACTTGTCGCCCACTTCGGCGTTGGTCTCGGTGCTCGCCTTGATGTAGGTGCCGATCCCGCCGTTCCACAGCAGATCGACCGGTGCGAGCAGGATGGCGCGGACCAGATCCGGCGGCGACAGCGAGACGACGTCATCGCCGAGGCCCAGCGCCGCCCTGGCCTGCGGGCTGATCGGCACGGCCTTCACGGTGCGGTCCCACACACCTCCGCCGGAACTGATCAGCGACGTGTCGTAATCCGCCCACGACGACCTGGGCAGCGCGAACATCCGCTGCCGCTCCCGGTAGGAACGCGCCGCGTCCGGATCGGGATCGAGGAAGATGTGCCGGTGGTCGAAGGCGGCCACCAGGCGGATGTGCTCGGACAACAGCATGCCGTTACCGAAGACGTCGCCGCTCATGTCCCCGATGCCGACCACGGTGAAGTCCTGGGTCTGCGTATCGATGTCCATCTCGCGGAAGTGCCGCTTCACGCTCTCCCACGCGCCCTTGGCGGTGATGCCCATCGCCTTGTGGTCATATCCCGCGGATCCACCGGAGGCGAACGCGTCGCCCAACCAGAAGCCGTAACTCTGGGCCACATCGTTGGCGATGTCGGAGAACGTCGCGGTGCCCTTGTCGGCCGCCACCACCAGGTAGGTGTCGTCACCATCGCGCCGCACGACTCGGGCGGGGGGCAGCACCTCCCCGCTCGCGCGGTCCACATTATCGGTGACATCCAGCAGGCCGGAGATGAACGTGCGATAGCAGGCCACGCCCTCGGAACCCAGCGCCTGCCGGTCCGCGACCGGATCGCCCGTCGCCGCCGGCGGTTGCTTCACCACGAAGCCGCCCTTCGCGCCGACCGGCACGATCACCGCGTTCTTCACCGCCTGCGCCTTGACCAGACCCAGGATCTCGGTACGGAAGTCCTCCAAGCGGTCCGACCACCGCAATCCGCCACGGGCCACCGGACCGAACCGAAGGTGCACGCCCTCCACCCGAGGCGAGTACACGAAGATCTCGAACTGCGGCTTCGGTCTGGGCAATTCGGCGATCTCCCGGGGTTCCACCTTCACCGAGACATAGTCGCGCGGCTTGCCCTCCGCGTCGGTCACGTAGTAATTGGTGCGCAGCGTCGCCTTGATCAGGCCGAGGATCGCGCGCAGGATGCGGTCCGCGTCCAGGCTGACCACCTCGTCGATCCGGCCGCGCACCTGCGTCTCCAGTTCCGCGGCGTGCTCGGCGGAGACGGTGTCGGGATCGAAGCGCGCCGCGAACAGGTCGACGAACAGGCGCGCGATATCCGGATAGGTGAGCAGCACACGGCAGATATTGGCCTGGCTGTACGGAAAACCCGCCTGCTGCAAATACTTCGCGTAGGTGCGCAGGATCGAGACGGCCCGCCACGGCAGCCGGGCGCGCAGTACGAGTTCGTTCAGGCCGTCCGCCTCCGCGCGGCCGTACCACATCGCCTCGAAGGCTTCCACGAACCGCTCCCGCAGCCCGCGCACCTCCGCCTCCAGCACGTCGGCGCGCTTGGAGGACTCCAGCAGTTCCGCGTCCAGATCCCGATCGAGCGAACTGCGCAGCAGTTCCGCGCGGGCGAGCAGGCCGAAGTCGTAGATCCACCGCTCACCGCCTTCAGTGCCGTCGGCGGCCTCCAGCTCGATCTGGTAGGGCCGCTCGTCGACCACCTCGACGCCGAGGCTCTGCAACAGCGGAAGCACCTGGCTCAATGAGATCCCGCTTCCACCGATGTAGAACGTGAAGCGCCATGAGCCCGGCGCCGAACCCGGCTTGCGGTACAGATATTGGTCGATACCGCCGTCGCGCAGCCGCTCCAGGCGCACGATGTCCCGCAGCGCGCGGGGCGCGGCGAAATCCTGCTTGTAGCCCTCGGGAAAGGCTTCCGCGTACTGCTGCACCACGGCGGGGTCGAGCACCGTCGACGTGCTCACCTCGTCGTTCAGGCGGTCGTCCCAGGTACGAGTCGCCTCGGCGAGCAGGTTCTGCAGACGCAGCCGGTTGGGCTCGGAAGTGTCGGCGACGGGCGGCGTCCGCCGCGGGGCACCGTGCTCGGCTTCCGGCATGCGCACCGTGAAATACACACGCGCCAAATCACTTTCGCCCACTCGCGCGGAGTAGTCGATGGATACCCCGCCCAGTTCGCGGACCAGGATTTCCTGCATCTCCAGCCGCGCCCTGGTGGTGTACCGGTCACGGGGCAGGTAGACCAGGCAGGCGACATAGCGGCCGTAGGTGTCCGCGCGCAGGAAAAGGCGCACCTGGCGGCGCAAGCCCACGCTCAGTACGGCGGTGGCGGTGCGGCGCAGCGTCTCGCCGTCGGCGGAGAACAGCTCGGTGCGGGGGAACGACTGGATGACCTCGAGCATCGCCTGACCGGAGAACGATTCCAGGTCGAATCCGCTCTCCTCGATCGCCGTGCGCACTCGGCGCTCGATCACCGGGATGTCCAGGACGTTCTCGTGTACGGCGGTGACCGTGAAGACGCCGATGAACAAGTGCTCGCCGACCACCGCTCCGTTCGCGTCGAAGTCGGCGACGCTGACGAAGTACGGGTACACCGCACGATGCACGGTAGCCGGAACCAGTCCCTGTGTAAGGGTCAGCAGCGGACGGTCGCCGCCGTTTACCGGCACGTGGAAGTCGGTGCCCACGTCCGGACGCAGTACGCCGAGGCAGGTGGCGGGCAGGACGGTGGTCATCTCCCTGCCCTGATCGGTGCTCAGCCGGTAGCGCGCGTATCCGAGGAGGGTGAAATTCCCCCCGGCCAGCCAGCGCAGCAGGTTGGCGGTGTCGGTCAGTTCGGCCGGTTCGAACGGCGCCGTCCCGGATCGCGCGGCCCGCTCCAGGTCGTCGGCCAGCTTGCTCTGCGCTTCCTTGATGGCCTCGGTGTCACCGATCACCTGACGCACGTCGTCCACCACATCCGGCATCGCGGATTCGACCTTGGCCAGCAGCGCCGCACTGGTCGACGGGTGCAATTGCACATGCATCCAGGATTCGCGCAGCCCGGCCGCGCCGGTGCCGTCCACCTCGTGCGCGGCGGCGTGCGTCAGCCGGCCCTGCTCGTCCCGCTCGACCTCGAAGATCGGGTGGATGATCTCGCTGACGCTCACGCCGATCCGGCTCAGCGACGAACTGATCGACTCGACCAGCAGCGGCATGTCGTCGGTGACGATCTGCACCGCCGCACCGATCCCGGAAGCGTCATCCGGGTGATAAACCCGGACCAGCGCACGACCCGGGCGACGGGTCACGGCCAACTCCAAATGCCTGCGGAAGATCTGGGTGATGCCGGTGATCGCACAGTCCACATCGCCCGCGTCGACGTGGCGGAAGTACGCTTCCTCGAGCGTCGCGAGTTCGCCGCGCAGTGACTGCGGCAAACCCGCGGCCCACGCCGCGCTGGACAATTCGGACGAGACGGTCATTTTTCGCCAACTCCCTCGGATATCGGTTCCGTAACAAAGTGACGCCGGTCCGAGAGTAACTGTGCGCCGAGGACGCGTGGGTGAATTCCCTTTCGACATGCAGGAGTTCACCGCGACCGCGCAGTTCGCCGCTCGTGTGCCGAGATCGCACGCGATGACCTCGGGCACAGCACAGAATCGGACCCGCGAACGTCAGGTGAGCGCTACAGGTCGTATCCGCGGCGGCAGCGGCGCCGCACCGGTACCTCGGGTCAGCTCGGCCACCGCGCCGGCGACCGAAGCCACCGATTGCTCGAACTGCGCCTGCGCATTCACATCTCCACACTAGCGAGCTACGCGCGGGTAGGTGTCACTCCTGTTTCCGCGTTCGGCCGCAGAGACTTTTCGCGCCGTCCCACCGAGAGCGTTCGTCGCCCGCTCCCGGCTCTACTATCCGGCCTCGCCGCCTCCCACGGCGCACCAGCAAACGCTGGGCAGCAGCAGAAACCGCCGCCCGACCTCCGCGCGTTCTCCGCGGTGGCAGCGGATCACGCACGACGAAATCGACTCGCCGCCATCCGGTCCGAGCGCCGCCCGCATCGAACGGTGGCGGACAGCCGTGGTCGGGCCACCGGATCGCCCGGCAAGAGGGACAGCGATCCCGCCCGAGGTTGCGCACAAATCTTTCGCCACTCCGGGCAGGGTGGGTGCGTCCTACGTCGTGCACCCACCCGCCGTGACGAAGTCAGCCGCGGGTCAGCTTGCGGTGCGTCACCCGATGCGGGCGGGCCGCGTCCGGGCCGAGCCGCTCGACCTTGTTGGCCTCGTAGGCTTCGAAGTTGCCCTCGAACCAGAACCACTTGGCCTCGTTGTCGGAGTCGCCCTCCCACGCGAGGATGTGGGTGCAGGTGCGGTCGAGGAACCAGCGGTCGTGCGAGATGACCACGGCACAGCCGGGGAACATCTCGAGCGCGTGCTCCAGCGAACCCAGGGTCTCCACGTCGAGGTCGTTGGTCGGCTCGTCCAGCAGGATCAGGTTGCCGCCCTGCTTGAGGGTCATCGCCAGATTCAGCCGGTTGCGCTCACCACCGGACAGGACGCCCGCCGGCTTCTGCTGGTCGGGGCCTTTGAAGCCGAACGCGCTCACATAGGCGCGCGACGGCATCTCCTGCTGGCCGACCTCGATGTAGTCCAGCCCGTCGGAGACCACCTGCCAGACCGTCTTCTTAGGGTCGATGCCCGCGCGGTTCTGGTCGACGTAGCTCAGCTTGACCGTATCGCCGACCTTCACCTCGCCGCTGTCGGGCTGCTCGAGCCCGACGATGGTCTTGAACAGCGTGGTCTTGCCGACGCCGTTCGGCCCGATCACGCCGACGATGCCGTTGCGCGGGAGGGTGAACGACAGGTCCTTGATCAGCTGGCGGTCGCCGAAGCCCTTGTCCAGGTGCTCGACCTCCACCACGACGTTGCCCAGACGGGGGCCCGCGGGGATCTGGATCTCCTCGAAGTCCAACTTCCGCATCTTCTCGGCCTCGGCCGCCATCTCCTCGTACCGGCCGAGACGCGCCTTGTTCTTGGCCTGCCGGGCCTTCGCGCCGGAACGCACCCAGGCGAGTTCTTCCTTGAGCCGCTTCTGCAGCTTCTGGTCCTTCTTGCCCTGCACCTCGAGCCGCTCGGCCTTCTTCTCCAGGTAGGTGGAGTAGTTGCCCTCGTAGGGGTAGGCGCGGCCGCGGTCCAGCTCGAGGATCCACTGGGCGACGTTGTCCAGGAAGTACCGGTCGTGGGTGACCGCGAGCACGGCGCCCTGGTACTGCGCCAGGTGCTGCTCGAGCCAGTTCACGCTCTCGGCGTCCAAGTGGTTGGTCGGCTCGTCCAGCAGCAGCAGGTCGGGCTTGCTCAGCAGCAGCTTGCACAGCGCCACCCGGCGGCGCTCACCACCGGAGAGGTTGGTGACCGGCTCGTCCGGCGGCGGGCAGCGCAGCGCGTCCATCGCCTGCTCGAGCTGGGAGTCCAGATCCCACGCGTCGGCGTGATCCAGATCCTCCTGGAGCTTGCCCATCTCCTCCATGAGCTCGTCGGAGTAGTCGGTGGCCATCAGCTCGGCGATCTCGTTGAAGCGATCCAGCTTCACCTTGATCTCGCCCATGCCCTCCTCGACGTTGCCGCGGACGGTCTTCTCCTCGTTGAGCGGCGGTTCCTGCTGCAGGATGCCGACGGTGGCGCCCGGGGCGAGGAAGGCGTCACCGTTGTTCGGCTGGTCCAGTCCGGCCATGATCTTCAGCACGCTGGATTTACCTGCGCCGTTCGGGCCGACGACGCCGATCTTGGCGCCGGGAAGGAAGTTCAAGGTGACATCGTCGAGCACGACTTTGTCGCCGTGCGCCTTGCGAACCTTCTTCATCTGGTAAATGAACTCAGCCATATACACAAGCCTATCGGTCTGGGGAATCATGATCGCCGCCCCACTGCCCCACCTTCGCAGCTCACGGCCTGCGTTCATTCAACCAGCACCAGAGCCGCAGGATTCCCCGCCCCGCCCGGATTCACGCCGACAACTGCCTCAGGCCGTGTGCAGGCCGTCTCAAGCTGAGCGCCAGGCCGTAGAGCCGCCCCGATCGCCACCCGAGCACGGTCGTAGCTCGACGGGATCAGGTGCGCGTAGTACTTCAACGTGATCGACGGATCGGCGTGCCCGAGGTAGTCCGCCAACTCCTTGACCGAGACACCATTGCCGAGCAGATCCGACGCGTACAGGTGGCGCAGTGCGTGCAGGCCGTCGATCCGCCGACGCCGTGTCAGCCCCGCTGTCCGGAACGCACCCGCCCACACCGTCGCGTTGAACAGTTCGCCGTACCAGGTCTTGCCGTCCTCGCGCGTCATCAGCAACCGCACCGTCTCCGGGCGCCCGCCAGGATGACGCCACGGCAAGGTGACCTCTACCGGCTCGAACTGCTCGGTGTACCGATCAATCTCGTCCAGTACCTCCACCGCCAGCGGAGCGACCCGAGTCTTATTGCCCTTGGGCAGCGAGAACACCGGGACGCCTTCTACCCGCCGAATCTGGCGTTGGATGTCGACCAAGCCGTCAGCACGCCGAATGTCATCCGGAGACAACCCCAGAATCTCCCCCTGGCGCATTCCGATACCACGCCCCAGCGGAACCACGATCTTGTTGCGATCGGGCAACGCCGCCCATATGGCACTCGTGCGCGCTTCGGTCCAGGGAATGAACTTGCGTTGCCCGACTTTCGGACGCGCGATCTCCTTCGACTTACAGGGGTTTTCACGAACCATGTGACGCGCGGTAGCCAGCTCCATGATCGAGGAGAGCTGGCCGAACAGCTGCGCCTGGTACGCCGGATCGAGACCGCGATCATCCAGCCATTTCAGCCAGTCCCGGACCGCCGTCACCGTCGCGGCATTGGCAACGGTGCGCTTGCCGAAGAACGGCAGGATCTGATTGTCCAACTGGCTCTGTTTTGTACCCCGGCTGGATCGATCCGCCGACGTACCTTCCAGCCAATCGACCGTGAGATCACGGAACAACCTGCGACCGGCGCGAGGATCGACGTAGCGTCCTTCCAGCATCGCAGAATCCACCGACACCCGGAACGCTTCGGCCTGACTCTTACGCTTGTCCGGAAAGGTCTTCGAATCCTCGGTACCGTCCGGCGCGATGAACCGGACTTTGTACCGATTACCCTTGCCATACAATTTGGTCTTGACCCGAATGACCTTGCCCGGATTCTCCGGATCAGGCACGTCGGTGAACCACCGGTCTTGCACATGCGACATGGCAGGCCCCGCCTATGCCGCGTCGTCCACGGGCAACTGGTCGAACCAGTCACGAACCGCAGCCGGGTACCAGCGCAGGTGTTTGCCCACCTTGCGCGCCGGAGGGCCGTAACCCTTCTTCCGCCACTCGCGCACTGAATCCGGCGGAACATTCAGGAACTCGGCTACGTCATCAATCGTCCAAAGCCGCTCGATATCCACGCCTCCCCCTCCCTACGCTGCTATCTGATCTATCGAATTCTGTTGTGCTGCAACGGTTTCACGTGGAACCGTGCCGTCACCTGGTGGTCCTTCGCTGTTCACGAGGCGGGCCATCGTGTATTGCGCATGCTGGCTGATGCGGGCCGAGACGCGTGCCATGACCAGATGCGAGCGCGGAGGCGCGTCCTGGTCGCCGGGGCGGACCGGGGTGATGCGTAGGTGCGAGGTGTCGGGCGGGATGATGCCGATCGCGGCGAGTTCGTTGCGTACGAACTCCAGGCGTTCGGCCTTGTGGTCGGGGATGG
>NZ_BDBM01000069.1 GCF_001612985.1 Nocardia gamkensis NBRC 108242
CCCGGCTCAATGAGGAGTGGTGTTGTGATGGATGGTTTCAGTAGGCGTGAGGCGTTGCGGGCTGGTGGGGTGTTGGGGGCGGTGGGTGCGTTGTCGGCGGTGGGGGTGCCGGGGCGGGCGGTGCCGTGGTCGTGGTCGCCGTCGGGGTCGGTGGCTGGTGGTGGGGAGGGGGTTGATCCGTTGACGGTGTGGGATCCGGAGGCGGATGAGTTGGTGGCGTCGTTGTTGGATCGGGGGGAGGTGGGCAGGGTGAATGGGTTGTTGCGGTCCTGGACGCGTAATGGTCAGCCGTTGCCGGAGGGGTTGCCGGGGGATTTGCGGGATTTCATGGAGTATGCGCGGCGGTTGCCGGTGTGGACGGATCCGGGGAAGTTGGCGACGGCGGTGGAGTTCAACAAGAAGCGGGGGTTGTATTTGGGGGTGTTGTATGGGTTGGCCAGCGGGATGATGTCGACGGTGATCCCGAAGGAGGCGCGGGCGGTGTATTACTCGAAGGGGGGTCATGATCTGAAGGATCGGATCACCAAGACCGCGAAGTTGGGGTATGACATCGGGACGGCGAATGCGTATGCGCCGGATGGGGAGATGGTGGTGACGTGTGTGAAGACGCGGTTGGTGCATGCGGCGGTGCGGCATTTGTTGCCGCGGTCGCCGCATTGGGTGGCTTCGGCGGATGAGCAGGTGCCGATCAGTCAGAACGACATGATGGTGACGTGGCATAGTTTGCCGACGACGGTGATGAAGCATTTGACGGCGTGGGGGGTGCCGATGCCGGAGGCGGAGTCGGAGGCGTTTTTGCATTCCTGGCAGGTGGGGGCGCATATGTTGGGGATTCGGGATGAGTACATTCCGAATTCGTGGGGTGAGGCGAACGCGCAGGCGGCGCAGGTGTTGGATCCGGTGTTGGCGCCGACGCCGGAGGGGGCGAAGTTGGCGGATCGGTTGTTGCGGTTGGGGGCGAATCTGGATTTGGCGGTGGTGAGTAAGCCGGTGTTGGGGGCGTTCACCCGGTTTTTGCTGGGGGATGAGATCGCGGATGGGTTGGCTATCGCGCGTGAGCCGGTGTGGGATCCGTTGTTGCGGGTGAGTTGGGGGCCGTTCATCGCGGTGCGGGAGGGGTTGTTGCCGGTGGTGCCGTTGGCGCCGGATGCGTATTGGTTGTTCGATGAGTTCCTGCGGCGGGCGGCGTTGGTGTATCTGGCCGAGTTGCGGATGCCGATCAGTATCGAACTGCCCACCATGAACCGGGACATGACCCAACCACACCGCTGACCCGAGTCCGCGACATCGAGGTGGCGTGTGATCGATGCCGTGTCGCATCGCCGCCCTCCGGTGTGAATGCCGGAGAATGGTGCACGTTGCGCGCGTCCCGGCTGTACTGTGATTCCCGCTGTCCGCCGCAATCCATCTCGATCACGTGACCTCGGTGCTTTGAAACACGGAGAATTCGATGTTCACCCGATGGAAGACGATAGCCGCCGCGTGTGTGGCCGCAGCGGTAACCGCTACTGTGCAACTCGGTGGCGCGCCTTTTGCCGATGGCGCACCGAGTCATTGCCCGGACTTGTATGTCGTGGCGATCCCCGGAACGTGGGAGACATCCAGTACCGATCCGGGCAAAGGAATGCTCGCATCGAGCCTCAACGGTTTACCCGGGGACGTCCAGGTCGACTACGTTCCTTACGCGGCGACGGCGTTCCCTTGGGAAAGTGAAGTGTACGGCCGCTCCAAGCAAGAGGCGATCGACAAAGCGCGCACGCTGGCCTCGGACATGGCGCAAGCGTGCGAAGCCACCCGGATCGCGTTGCTCGGCTACAGCCAAGGCGCGGACGCCGCGGGTGATCTCGCGGCCGAGATCGGCACCGGCCTGGGCGTGATGCCGCCGCACCGGGTGGTCCTGGTCGGGCTGATCTCCGATCCTCGGCGCTCACCCAACGACACCCTGATCGGCCCGCCCGTCCCGGGCGCCGGAGCGGCCGGACCTCGCCCGGGAGGTTTCGGTTGGCTCACCCCGCGCACCTACACCTTCTGCGCCGCGGGTGATCTGTACTGCGCGATGCCAGAGGGCGACTTCGCCGGACGGATCGCCGGCTTCTTCGTCCAACTCTCGAATCCGGATCCGGGAAAAATGGGCAACTATCAGCAACAGGCGACCGAAATCATCGGCGACGCACTGGCCGCGGGCGGCCTGGGCCTGCTCTCCGACCAGATCAACGCCTCCGCCTACGAACAGCGAAAGCAACAGATCGACGATTTCCTCAAATCCGGCATCCATCAGAGTTACCCCTCATACACCCTCGGCCCGGATGCGCTCACCCCTCTGACCTGGCTGCGGCAGCGCCTGATCGAGGAAGCCCGCCCCTGACCGCCCTCGGGCCGCTGAGCGCGACGCATCGCGCTCAGCGGCCGCTCCGTCGACGGAGCGCTCTGGGGCATCTTCTCGATCCGATTGCCCGCGAGGTTCACCGTCCGGCTTCGCCGGTGGACTCTGTCCGGGCAGCCGACGAACCATATCGGTGACCGGAGATGTCGCGTTGTCCGCACGTTCGACGAGGCCTGCCGCCGCCTGCTTCGCGCCTCATCCGCAGATTGACGGCGGCTGCCTTCAGTTCTAAAGTGATGGCACTTGCCATCACTTCGAAAGGCGGCCTAGCCATGGCCCTGTTCAACCCGAGAACCGAGACGTTCGAGGAATTCGACCCAGCCACCAGGGCTCGGCTGCGGTCGGTGGTCGACTTCTTCGAGAAGAAGGGCAAGCAGGCGCTCACCAGCGATGCGTTCCGGGCGGAGTGGTACGACGACTGGATGCGGTTCCTCGCCGAGAGCCGGATCATCGCCTACATGGCGACTCCGCGGGCAAGCTCGGGCGCTGATCCGGAAAAGCGCTGGGACACCGCGTTCATCTCCCGGTTCAACGAGATCACCGGTTTCTACGGATCGCAGTACTGGTACGCGTGGGGCGTCTCCACGCTCGGTCTCGCCACCATCTGGCAGAGCGCCAACGGCAAGGCGCATCTGCGTGCCGCCGAGGAACTCGACCGCGGCGGGATCATCGGCTTCGGACTGTCGGAAAAGGATCACGGCGCCGACATCTACGCCACCGACATGCTGCTCACCCCCGACGATGCGGGCGGGTTCACCGCCACCGGCAGCAAGTACTACATCGGCAACGGCAACGTGGCCCGGATCGTGCCGACCATCGGCCGACGCACCGACCTCGAAGGTCCCGACGCGTATGTCTGGTTCATCGCCGACAGCCAGCACCCGAACTACCGTCTGGTCAAGAACGTCATCCACGGCCAGAATTTCGTCTCCGCCTACGACCTGGTGGACTATCCCGTCTCGGCCGACGACGTACTGCACGTGGGTCGGAAGGCATTCGACTCCGCCCTCGCCGCGGTCAACTGCGGCAAATTCAATATCGGCATGGTCGCGCTGGGCATCGTGGAGCACTGCTTCTACGAGACGATCAACCACGCGAGCGCCAAGATCCTGTTCGGACATCCCGTCACCGATTTCGGGCAGGTTCGGCAAATCCTGTCCGACAGCTACGTTCGCATGAACGGCATGCGCCTCTACCACGAACGAGCGATCGATTACATGCGATGCTCGACCCCGGAGGATCGCCGCTTCGTGATGTTCAATTCCATCGGCAAGATGAAGGTCACGCGTGAGGCCGAGCGGGTGTTCAGGGAACTCTCGGATGTGATCTCCGCCAAGGGTTTCGAGAAGGACAGCTACTTCGCCACAGCCCGCGGCACGATCGACTCCATGCCACGACTGGAAGGCACCGCCCATGTCAATATGGCACTCACGCTGAAATTCATGCCGAACTTCCTCTTCGATCCGGCGCAGTTGCCACCGGTGCCGGTACGACGGGATCCGGGCGACGACGAATCGCTGTTCCGGCAGCCGGGCGCCGCGGGATTGGGCAAGGTCCGATTCGCCGACTGGCGGTCGGCCTATGCGAATTACCGCCACCTGCCCAACGTGGCCCTTTTCATCGAGCAGGCGGAGCGACTCACCCGGTTCCCGGTGGAGGCGCCGCCGACCCCGGCCCAGTTGGAGGACCTGGACTACCAATTGGCGGTGGGGGAGTTGTTCACGCTGCTGCCCTACGGACAGCTCATCCTGGAGCAGGCCGCGATCGTCGGGACATCCGAAGACATCGTGGATTCCATCTTCGAGGTATTCGTGCGCGACTTCTCCGCCTACGCGCTCGGGTTGTTCTCGAAGGCTTCTTCGACCTCCGCGCAGCAGGATTGGGCCTTGAATGTGCTGCGCAAACCGGTCGTCGACGAGCAGCGAACCGCCCGTCTGCACGACGAGGTGATGAGCTACGCGGGCACATTCGAGATGAGCCCGTAACTATATGTCGGCCTCCTCGAGTTTGCGCCGCATCAGCTTGCCGGTGGCGTTTCGCGGCAGCTCGTCGACGAACACCACCTCGCGGGGGACTTTGTGGCGGGCGAGGTTCGCTCTGACGT
Organism: Nocardia gamkensis NBRC 108242; assembly: GCF_001612985.1. GTDB lineage: Bacteria > Actinomycetota > Actinomycetes > Mycobacteriales > Mycobacteriaceae > Nocardia > Nocardia gamkensis. The sequence continues at coordinate 4,488 of NZ_BDBM01000069.1, forward strand.
AGTCCTTGATCTCCTGTGGGTCGCGCTCGGCATCCTCGGCGGGAACGACGAAGGCGCGCAACCGTTTTCCGAAGTCCGCGTCCTCGACGCCCACGACTGCGGCTTCGAGGATGTCGGGGCGGTCGACCAGGAGGTTCTCCACTTCCAGTGGATAGACGTTCTCGCCGCCGGAGATGATCATGTCGTCGTCGCGGCCGTCGATGAACAGGCGGCCCTCGGCGTCGAAGTGGCCGACGTCGCCGCTGGACAGCAGCCCGTCGACGATTTCCTTGTTCCGGCCGTCGGTGTAGCCGGAGAAGCTGAGTCCGCTCGAGACGAAGATCGTGCCCACCTCGCCGGGTGTGGTGATCTTGTTGCGTTGCGCGTCGTAGAGCGCGACGCGGCAACCCACGGGAGGTTTGCCGACGGTTCCCGGCGCCACTCGCATGTCGTGCGGAGTGGCCACGGCGGCGACCGCGACTTCGGTCGAGGCGTAGAGGTTGTACAGCACCTCACCGAAAGCGTCGGCTGTGCGCCTGCTGAGGTCCGGCGAGACGGGTGATCCCGCGGTGAAGACGACTTTCAGTGATGTCGTGTCGTACTGCTCGAGTACGGCGGGGCCGAGGTCGAGGATGCGTTGCAGCATGGTCGGCACGACGACCAAAGTGGCGGCGCGGTGATCGGCGACGTCGGCGAGGGTTCGTCGCGGATCGAACTTGCGCTGCTGGAAGACGATCTTGTTGCCCAACGCCCAGCCGAGAGTGAACTGCGACAGACCGGTGCCGTGGAAGATGGGGGCCGCCATCACGACCGTGTCGTTGCGCGGCATCGGCACCCGGTGCAGGAATTGCGCCGATTGCAATGGTGAGACCTTGTCTCGTGGGGCGCCTTTGGGCGTGCCGGTGGTCCCACTGGTCAGAATGACGATGCCGCCGGGGCGTTTCGGGGCAGGCAGCGGCGCGGTCGAGTTCGCCGCGATGAGCAGGTCGATCGTCGGTGTCTGCGCCTCGACGGCGTCGGCCTCGTCCACCCAGGTCAGGATGCGAGGCACCGACCCGGGGACCGCGCCGAGCAATCGGAGGAATTCGCTGTCGAGCAGGATCGCCCCGACATTCTCCCGCTCGGCGACCTCGGCGAGCTGGGGCCCGGCGAAGCCGGTGTTCATCAACACGACGCGGGCGCCCACCTTCCCGGCCGCCAGGAGCGTCAACACCATTCCGCGGTGGTCGCGGCACAGCGCCGCGAGGACGGTGCCGGAGCTTATCCCCGCGCCGATGAGCCCTCGGGCCAGCGCGTTCGACTGCTGATCGAGTTGAGCGAAGGTGAGTGTTCCGCGTTCATCGGCGATGGCGGGGGCGGCGCCATGGCGGCGGGTGGCGTGTGCCAGCACGGTGACGAACGGGCCGTACACGGAAGCCTCGCGCATCACGCGGATCGTCTCGGCCGGGCGCGCCGGATCGAACATCCCGCGCTTGGCGAGCACGACGGCCGCCGATGCCAGGTCGGCTATCGAGCGGACTGCCGCGAGCGGCGATCCCAGTGTCTTTGTCATCGAATACCTCCAGTCGGGCCGATCGGCGATCGAACCCCGGGTCCGCGCTATCCCGTCGACACCGCCCCTGCGGCTGATGACGCCTATCGCGTCGCAGGAATGAGCGTTCACATATGCGTGAGTGCAACCCGGGGCAGCCGTGAGTTCGTGGTTGCCGATCGTGCGTGTTATTGAGAGAATGATTTGTAACTTATACCAATATCTCGCGGGAGTTCGGCATGTCCAGTCCTGAACCGTCGGCGCCGCTGCTGACCTCACCCGATGTGGATCTCGGTCGCCGCCGCCGCTACATGGCGGGCCCTGCGGCGCTGCTGGGCGGCCCGGCCAATGTGATCATGCAGCTGAGCTTCCCTCCGGTCGGCCGCGGCGTTGTCGAGAGCACGGTCGACAGCGGCCGGTACACCCTGCATCCGCGCAAGCGCGGCCGCACGACCCTGACCTACCTGGCGGTGGCGATGCTCGGTACCGAGGAAGACCGGGCGGCCTATCGTGCGGCGGTGAACACGTCGCACCGGTATGTGCGATCCGGCCCCGACAGTCCGGTGAAGTACAACGCCTTCGATCCGGAACTGCAGTTGTGGGTCGCCGCGTGCCTCTACCGCGGCACGATCGATTCCCTGACCTACCTGTACGGCCCGGCGGATGAGGATCTGGCCGACGAGGTGTACCGCGAGTCCAGCCGGTTCGGAACCATGTTGCAGATGCGACCGGAGCTGTGGCCGCGAGACCGCGCGGCGTTCGCGCGGTACTGGGACTCGAAGCTGTCGGATCTCACCCTGGATGACGAGGTGCGGGCGTATCTGCTCGACGAAGTCGTCGATCTGGGGCCCTACCGACGCCTCGAGCGTTGGGCGTTCCGCCGGGTGAACCGGTTCTTCACCACGGGCTTTCTCCCGCAACATTTCCGCGACGAACTGGGGCTGGCTTGGAGCCCGCGCCGCCAGCGGATCTTCGAGGTGACGATGCGCTCGATCGGTCTGGTACTGCGAGTGCTTCCCGAGCGCTGGCGGTTGTATCCGTTCGAGACCTACCTCCATGATATGCGCAGGCGGCGCGCGCTCGGAAAGCCGTTGGTGTGACGACCGTTCCGCGTCATAGGAATGGCTCGGAAGGCGTGAATCCACCACTACCGCTGCTACGAAAGTATCTCGGCGACCGGCGTTTCGCGTTGGCGCTTCCCCGGGCGGTGGCTCTGCAGATCCTGCATCCCGCGATCGCCGCGGCGCTCACCGAGCACGTGACCTATCGCCTGTGGTTGCACAAGCGCCGCACCGTCAACGCGATGGTGCAGATCGCGTACTCCGACCGGGATCTGCGGTCGCTGATCCATGCGGGGCACGCCCACGTACACGGCACCGATGATCTCGGCGCCCGCTACCACGCTCTACGGCCGGATGTCTTCTTCTTTCAGCATGCGACCTATGTCGACACGCTGTTCTTCGCGATCAACACCTTCATTCGCCCACTGACGCCCGCGGAAAGCGAGCGCCTCTACGGCGAGTGCGTCGAATGGTATGACCGCTACGGAATTTCCGCGCGGCATATGCCGGGCACGCTGCCGGAGTTTCGCGACTATGTCGAACAGACCTGCGCGACAGCGCTGCAGGCCAGTCCAGCCGCGCTGCGACTGGCGCCACAGGTGTTGCGCCCGGACGCGTGGATACCACGGGCGTTACCGGATGCTGTCGTACGAGCGATGCAACACCCGCGAGCGCGTGATCTGCTCGATGTGCCGGAGCATTGGACGGACCGGCCCGCGCTGCGGGTGTATGCGTCGATACTGAGGAACTCCGCACGCGCCGCACCGCGTCGCCTGAGGTATCTCCACCCCGCTCGAACGGCGCTCATCGGGACGTCGGCATGACAGGCGGGTCGTCGTTCCGGCCGCCGGCCGGCCTGCCTGCGTGGAGCCCGCCACCTCGCCGAGGATTCGATCATCGACTTCGTCGCCAACTCCCTGTCGGTCCACAAGCGTCCGCGAGAGATCCGCATCGTCGAGGCACTGCCGGGTAACGCGACGGGCAACGTGCAGAAGAAGATACTGCTCGACGACTACACGAAGTGAGCTGAGCGCGCCCGGCGGTATGCCGGGCGCCGGCTCTGCTCCGCCTGCGCAGCCGTGCGAGAAGACATATCGGGGATGGTACGGATCCCCTCGCTGAGCACCCCGCCCACCACGCACTCGAGCTCGCCCGACGCACCCCGCGAGGATGCCCTGGAAATTCAGGGGCGCGGACGCCTCACGCTCACACCCCGTGCTGCGGCAGAATCATGCAGACCGAGTGTGGCGAAGGATGGGCGGTGGCGACGATCCGTACTTGGAAATCGAACGCGACCCGTCGCGCGCAGCGTCGAACCCGCACCGAAGTTCAGCGGCGTACCGCCCAGCTGCAACCGTTCACACTGACCGCGTTCGGCCGAATTCTGGCCTCCGCCAGCGGTATCCCGGTCAGCATCGCCGCCAGCTCCACTCTGCCGCCATCGGTGGCGGGCAGATGGATGCGCACCGGCACGGGAGATCTCATCGAATTCGACGCCGACTTGCCCGAGATCGCCCGCATCAACACCGTGCTGCACGAAGCAGGCCACATCCTGTACGGCCACGCCTCGGTCGAGCATCGGGTCGACGCGGGCGAGGCGCTGTGTTCCATACTCGGTCCCGCAGCCATCGCGCGCTTCGCGCACGTCAGATACCGATCGGCCTACGACACCGGGAGCGAGCGCGAAGCAGAGGACTTCGCCAGGCAAACCCTGCGCACGATCCTGTGGAGTGACGCAGGCACCGGTGAGTCTGCCGGGTTGCTTGCGGCGCTGGGCTTTCCGCGCACTCGGATCGAGTAGGCGAGTGGCACAGTTCGCCGGGGCGATCTCGGCGTTCATCGGTGTGGTTGTCGGCGCGTTGGCATGGCAGCTGGCACCGCAAGGCGCTCGGGGACAATGGAGGCCCATCGCCATCCTCGGGTTGGTCGCGCTCAGCTACCTCTTGCTCGCTCCGGCCTTCCAGGGTGTGTTCGCGCCTATCCGCGCCAACACCGCATACTTGTTGAGCAACCTGTGTGCTGTGACCGCAATAGTCTTGACAACCCTGTACTGGCGAAACCATCTGTCAGCCGATCCGCCGACGCGACAACGGGTAGTTGTGGCACGCGCGGTATACGGGTCTGTCGGAGTAGTTCTGGTCTCGCTCTTCATGACTTCGCCGCAGCGGCCGGATGGACTGGGTTTCGCGCGGGAATTCTCCGGGAATCCGCGGATGCAACTGTACTGGGCCGTCCAGGCGATCGTGGTGATCCACGCGATGTCCACCTTGGCGGGTGCGGCGGCTCGCGCCGGTGTGCGCGAGCGACAGTGGCGGCGAATCCTTTTGAGTGTGCTGGCAGGCGTGTGCGTCCTGCTCGTCGGGTACGAGATCTGGGTGCTCGTCGTCGTCGGTCTGTGGCCGGCCATGCCGCCGCTGTGGGCGCAACGCCTCACCATCTCGTTTCAAGTCGCGGTGAGTGTTCTGCTGGTGGTCGGCACAACCGGTCCTGTCGTGCTGGGGATACTTCGAAGCGCTCGACTGGCCAGCTCCTACATCGAACGACTTGCACCCCTGCACCACTGGCTGACGCAACGCTACCCGCAGGTGCGATTCCGCTCCCGCGTGAGCAGGCGCGCGGAAACGCGCGTGACCGATATGTTGATCGAGGTCAGTGACGCCCTACGACTGCTGCAACGCGAAGCGCCGGCGTTGGCCGCGGCCTACCGGCTGGACCACGAATCGATCCGCGCCGCAGCACGCGACAGTCCCCGCCACGCGGCCTACGAACTCACTGCCGCAGAGCTTTTCGACGCCCGAACCCCTTCGGTCCTGAGCGTGAACCGTCCGGACGGGTAGCCGGGCTCCGGGCGCACACCGACCGCGATCACCGGGATGCTCGCAGCGGAACTGCTGTCGAACAGGCGCCCGGCCGGGCATCGTTGCGCATCATGACGGGGGTTCAGGCAGATCCGGCGGGTCCGGGGGAAGCCCTTCTTGTACGCGGAGGAACTTCAGGTAGTCGATCAACGAGGCCAACGACTGCTGGGACAGGTCCATCGCGCGGAAGGCCACGGCTTCGAGGCCGGGTGCCGTGCTCAGGCGCAGGTATTCGATCTCTTGGCGGCCGCGCTGCCAGGCTTCCTCATCGGTGAAGAATCGAATGTCCACGTCGAATGCCGCGGCCAGGCCGGTGGCATGTTTGAGTGAGGGGTTCTGCTTCAGCCCGGAACGCAATTGCGCGACGTATACCGCCGAAATCGGGTAGCCGAGGTCGGTGGCGCGGCGCGCTATCTCGTCGGCGGTATAGCGTCTGCCTTCGGGGTTCGGCATCGTTCGGAACAAGTACTCGAGGCGGTCGGAGAAGGCGCCATTGCCCATACCGCGCGCTCCTTCTCGACTCGAACTCGTCTTCGATAAGCGGTTATGCTACAGCATAACCGCTCGCTCGTGGCGCGCCCGGCCCTCGGCTCTTGCGCCATTGCCGCCGAACTCGGCGGGTGCTCGACGGGCAACCCTGCAGCGTATCGGTGATTCCGTACGCGACTCGTAAACGGAGCGTGCGGGTTACAGCTTGCGCGTGGCCGGATGACGGAGTGCTGTGGGTGTGACTTGGGTCATATTTCGAGCCGCGGCACGCTCTGTGCCGAGGCACAATTATTATACTTCAGTATAATTTGTGAGACTGCGACGGTTGTGCCGATCGCTGCGTCTTTACTAGGGAATAGGTAGAAGAATTGGCATACACAGTCGCGATGCCGTGCGCGACCGGCCATTCGTCGACGAATGGCCCCGTGGGCTGCAGCGTGACTTACGAGCCGTCGGCGGTGCAGCGTTACCGGCCGGGTGTGCGTGGGCGTCGACGGTGCCGCGCATCGGATAGTGGGCTGAGATGGGAAGGACGAAAGACGTCATGGGACTGCTGACGAAGGGGCCGTTCGAGATGGTCGGCCGGGCCGAGCGAACTCTCGTCGACGTGGAATCGGTCTTGTGCCGGGTGGAGGATACGTTCGCCAGGACCGAGGCGACCCTCGACGTCGTCAGCACCACGTTGACCACGGCAGCGCAGACAATGGTGGCGTCTCGGACCACCCTCGCGGCGGTGGACGAGCGGCTCGCGGAAGTGAGCACCATGACGCGTGAGGCCGTCGCGCTGATGGAGGGGACACGCGCCCTGCTGGACGACCTGCTTGCCGTGGTGGAGAAGCTGGCGGCGCAACCGGTCACCGGGGGCATTCAACGGTGAGACACCCGGATCGCCCGTACTAGCGACAGCAAACTCGATTACCGCCGGGCAAACCGCCCATTCCGGCTCGGGCCGAGTCGTCGCATGCGTCGGTACGTGCCGTAGATGCGCAACCATTGACCACCGCGAACGCGGCCGCGATCTTCGCGCTGCCCGGGAAAGTCAGTCGGCAATGCCCACCATCCGCGATTTGCCTGCGTACCATCACCGGCATGCAGCTATCCACCCGCAATCAACTCGACGGCACCGTCATCTCCGTCACCCGCGGCGAAGCCATGGCCGTGGTCCGTGTCCGGCTCACCGGCGGTGACGAGATCACCTCCTCGATTACCCGAGACGCGGTCGACGACCTGGAACTCACCGAGGGCTCGGCCGTCAAAGTCCTCATCAAAGCGACAGAGGTGGCGCTCGGCGTCGAATAGTCGCGCTGCTGCCGGACCGGCGAATCCGGCCGCACGGACTCACCCGACTTCTCGGCCTGCCGGCTGCCGCCAGCGCTCCACGACGACCTGGTAGGGATCGTCGTAGATGATCCTGCCCGGAGCATCGGAACTCAGGCGGGACCATTCGATGCCATGGGCGTCCAGAATCGCGAGATAGCCGTTCACGCGGGCGATCAAATGGGTGGCCGAGGACTTGAACCATGCTTCGGCCTCCGGATGGCGGCCTCGGTCGTAGGGCGAGGGATCGAGGCGTCCGGGATCGACGAGATTATCGTGGTACCAGTCATTTTCACGGCGCCGGAACTGCTCTTGCGGTGCGGTGAGCCGCCCCGCCCAAGCCAGGCCGTTGACCAATGCGAAGACTCCGGGATACCGGCCGTGACGGTTGGGCGCTGCCGACTGGTATCGGATGAAGAGCATGTCGGCCGCGTCGGTGGCGGATGCGGAGCGCAACGGTTCACCTTCGCAGTCGGCGCAGGGCTTCGGTGCAACGGGATTCACCATATCTGCGAATCCGCTCTTCTGCCGCGAAGCATGCGAGGTCGGCGGGGGAGATTCCACGCGGGTGCCGAGAGCGAGGACCGGGGGTTCGGTTCCATTGGTTTCGTGTCGGGGAATTCGGTTCTGAGGCAGAGACTTCCGGTTCCGTGTCAGTGCAAGAGCGGGTTGACCGACGACGAACTGGTCCAGACGTTGTGGTTGGTGATCATCGCCGGCCACGAGACGACGGTGCACTTGTTGGGCAACGCGGTCATCGCGTTGTGTTCGCATCCCGCGCAACTGGCCGAAGCCAGGGCCGAGGAGCGGTGGTCGGACGTCGTGGAGGAGGTTCTGCGATTCCGTTCGTCGGCCTGCGTCATGTTCAATCGGTATGCGCTGCGGGATGTCACCATCGCCGGGGTAGAGGTTCCCGCAGGCGCGATCGTGGGCTGGTACGCCGGGGTGGGTCGGGATCTACGACGGCATCCGGACGCCGATGTCTTCGATATCGATCACGATCACCGAGATCAATTGGCTTTCGGTCGAGGGCCGCACTTCTGTCTCGGCGCACCTCTGGCGCGCCTGGAGAGTCAGGTCGCGCTGTCGACGCTGTTCAACAGCTTTCCCGGGCTGCGCCTGGCGTGCGAGCCGGACTCCATCCCGCTCAGCGCGCAGTTCATCACTTGCGGGCCGCTCGCTCTGCCTGTGCTCCTCGGACCCATCGCGAGTTGAACGGTTTCCGGCCGGTAGTCGTCGTCAAGCTGCCGAATGGGGCCGGTATTCAGGAACGCAGTAACTGCCTCACCCGCGCTGACTCGCGGGTGAGGTGGTCGCGCTCCGGTGCGCTGGTGGCCGCGCGGGAGGCCTCGGCGTACAGCTCGGCGGCCTGCTCGAGGTCGCCGGCGCGGTGTGGGAGGGAAGCCGGTGCAGGAGTGGCTCGAGTTGCAGCCGTTCCTCACCGCGATGCCTACTTTCTGGGCCCGATCGCACCGTCTTTCAGTGGGAATTCGCCGGGCGTTCGCTGCCGCCTCCCCTTCGCCGACCGCGGCATCTTTGTCGAGGGTTTCGGCGCGTTACTCGCTGTTCGGCGCGGGCTCCGGAGCGCTCGCAGTGCTATCGCTGGGCGAGCTGTTGCGCGCTGGCGTAGGCGAGGTGGAGGAAGTCCGCGCCGGTCAACGCGGCCAGGGCGTCGGCGACCAGGCGGGTGGCGCGGGGCGCGAACACGTGACCGATGGTGAAGCCGGTGATCACCCAGACGTCGAAGCAGAACGGGCAGGTGAGCAACTCTCCGATGCTGTGTTTCCACCCGTCGGCGGCCTTGGGTTGCTCCATCACTTCGCCGGGGCCTCCGTCGCCGGTGGGGCGGGTGAACGGGGCGCGCAGGGGTGCGGTGATCGTGTCCTTGGTCGCGGTACGCGACAGCTTGTGTGCGGCGACCGCGGTGACCACCAGCTCCTGCACGCTCATGGCCCGCGGCAGTTGCCGGTGGGTCAGCCTGCCGAGCAGAGCGACCACGGACACGGTGATGCCGAACATCGCCATCGTGGCGAGGTAGCCGCTCATCGAGCGTCGGATGTCGGTCTCGGGGCGCCCTTCGACTGCGGTCATGCAGCGGGCATACCCGCATGAGCGGCTCTGACTCCCGAAGCTGTCCTGAACCTGACCGTCACTGCACTACGCCATATCTGTCCGATTCGAGACCGGCCCGCCGCGTGCCGGCAAGCAGCCGGGCGCGGATGTGGATGCTGGTCTCAGCGCCATTCGCCGATAGCCTTCACCTCCATGCCATCTTCTGGTTCGCACTCGCACGACCTCCGCGCGGTCGTCTTCGACTGGCGAGGCACTCTCGTCTCAGAACTTTCCCCCCGACGCTGGACGCAGGAAGCCCTGCGACGGGCCGGTCGCAGACACGACGACGCCGCCGCCATCGCCCTCCTCCAGGACATTCGAACGGCCGCCGGCCAACCGAACCGCCTGCAATCACCGCAGGGAAACACGAGCGCCGCTCGTCACCGGGAGACCTACTACGCGGTCTTCGCGGACGCCGGACTCGACACCGAACTCTGCGACGCGCTTTTCGCAGTGGATTCCGACCCGACTTACAACCATTTCGCTGCCGACGCCGCGGCTACTCTCACCAGTCTGTTCGAAGAGGGCTACAAGATAGGTGTACTCAGCAACATTCACTTCGACATCCGGCCCTTCTTCGCCGAGGCAGGGCTGTCCGATTCGATCGAAACTTTCGTCCTGTCGAACGAGCACGGGATCCAGAAGCCCGACCCTGCCATATTCCGCCTCACGTGCGAGCAACTCGGCACTCGCCCCGAGGAAACCCTCATGGTCGGAGACCGGCCTTCTCGCGATGGCGCAGCCGTGGAGGTCGGGATGCCGACCCTGCTCGTCCCTTCGTTGACCGATCCCCAGCGGCGTCAACTCCACCTGGTCAGCAACGCCCTCGGTGCCGATCATGTGCCGGGCGGGTCCGACGTCCCGGGTTCGGAGGGGTTCGCCGGCGTAGCGGAGCGCCGGACCACCCGGCCGGCCGCGGCGCGCACCACCGCGCGCGGCGTCCACACTCCCCGAGGCCGGCGTCACGGCAGAATGATCGGATGATTGCGGGGATCGACGGCTCATGTTCAGCTCGAGGCCAACTGATGATCGGGCTCCGACGGTACGCATCGCTGATGAGAACGCACCACTGGACCCGAAGCCCACTCGTCATGGTCGCCGTGTGCGCGATCGCCGTTCTGTCGGCTTGCTCGTCATCGAGCTCGGAGGCGGCCTTCACCGCCACCAGAGATCAGCCCTTGGTGATCTCGCTGGACGATCTGATGGCCGAGACCGGCGGCAGCGCCGCGGTCGGGATCGCCGATCCGCAGCACGGCGCGATCACCCGGCGCACCGACGGTGCGGTGGTGTACACGCCGGCGGCCGGGTACAGCGGGCCGGACAGCATCACCGTGACCACCACCGACGCGGTGAAGTTGTTCACCCCCGATATTCCGCCGTTCGGTGAGTTCGGTGGCGTGAGCCTGCAGGGCAGCGGATACGGGTCGGCGTTCACGCCGGTGCCCGGATCGACCGACGAGTTCTATGGTCTCACCGACCGCGGGCCGCCCGTTCAACGGCTTGGTCGACACCTCCGCCGGCACCGGCGAGACCATGCGCGACCTCGACGGCGCGATCCTGCCGCCCACTGATCACGGCCTCGACATCGAGGGCCTGGTCGCCATGCCCGACGGCAGCTTCTGGGTGTCCGACGAGTACGGGCCATTCCTTGTGCATTTCGACGCCGACGGCACCGAGCTGGAACGGCTGGCGCCGGGCCGAGGTCTGCCCGAGGAGCTTTCGTTGCGCACTCCCAACCAGGGTATGGAGGGGCTCACCGTCACGCCGGACGGCGGCACCCTGGTCGGCATCATGCAGAGCGCATTGAACGAGCCGGGTGTCGCGTCGACGCGCGAGGTGCCCATGACCCGGATCGTCACCGTGGATCTGAAGACCCGGGAGGTCAGAGAATTCGTCTATCCGCTGGAGGAGCCGAAGCAGAAGCTCGCGGTCTCCGAGATCATGGCGCTGAGCAACACCACCTTCCTGGTCGACGAGCGCGACGGAAACAAAACGCCCAAGGCGAACAAGAAGTTGTGGACCATCGACATCACCGGCGCGACGGATGTCGGACCGCAGGCGAAGGTTGCGGGAGCGCAATACGATCCGCGGCTGGGCCTGCTGGTGAACGGGAAGCCACTGGAACTCCTGGTCGGTGCCGTGTCCACCGCCGACGGCGTCGCCACGCTGCGTAAGGCGGGCGTCACCCCCGTCACCAAGAAGTCCGGCCTGGACCTCGGGGGCCTGCTGGACAGCCTGAACGCCGACGGCAAGTTCTTCGGACACGACAAGATCGAGGGCGTCGCCACCCGTGACGGGGGCAAGACCCTCTACATCGCAGCCGACAGCGACTTCGGCGTCGAGGCCGCCACCGGCGATCAGCTGCCGTTCGGATTGAAGGCGAAACTCCTCGCCAACGGCATGCAGGACACCGGTGAGGTGCTGATGGTCGACACCACCGCACTACCCGCCGAAACGCACGCGCGGACGATCACGATCACGGTGAAGTAGATCGCACCGGGCTCCACGAAGCGCTCGGCTGGGAATCTCCCGCCGAGCGCTCCGAAGTTCGGACCACCAGGGGAGTTCGCCCTGTCCCGCGTGGGGTGGCTCAGCAGTGGTTCTGCAGCTCGATCCTGGCTACGGCCTGAAATGCCTGTGGTGAATAGGTTTTCTCGTCGTGGTGGTCTCTGTCCATATCCCAGGGGTATTGGACAGCCGAGGAAGGCAGATTGATGACGAACTTGCCGATATCTCCGCCCGGTGGCTTGTCGTTGATGATGTTGCCGAGATAGACGTGGTTCGCGTCGAACAGGGCGGCGTGCATGAGCCAGGCATCGTTGTCGGAACCACTGGTGACGAGAGCATGGAATTCCGCGATGCCGTCGTTGTGCAAGATCCAGCGCGCGCCACCGAACATCGTGCAGTCGCCGGCCCTGATGTCGTGGTCCCAGGTGAAGACCTTCTCTGAATCGGCATGGGCGGTGGGCATGGACGCGACGGCGGTTCCGGCGGCCAAGCCGACGCACACGGAGAGCCGGATCAAGACGTGGCGATACATTGCGGTCATCATGGCGCTCCCCAGGAATAGTCAGTCTCGCTGACTAAAATTATCGGCACCCGTCCGGCGAGCGTCAATAGCCGTCAAGGCGGCTTGTCCCACCGGAGCGCTTGCTCACGGGGCGATTCGGGCTCGGGCCGTCCATTCTGCGACATCCCTGGTCACGTCGATGGTTCCCCGGTCATCCGGACCGTAGAGCCGCCGCCAGATCTCCGGCAGATCGGAACCGAGTTCCAGTGCGGCGGCGTAGCTTCCGTGCACAGCGTAGAACTGGGCCAGATTTCGCCGGGTCATGAGAGTGAACGGATGCTCTGTGCCGGAGACCTTCTCGCGCATGGCCAGCACTTCGCGATACAAACGAGCGGCGCCATCGGGGTCACCGCAGGCCGCGGTCCACCCGGCGAGATTGTCCTTGGCCCACATCGTGTCGGTGTGCTCGGGTCCGAGCACGCTTTCGCAGATCGGTACGAGTTCCAGCAACTGCCGGCGCGCTCGTTCCGGGTCACCGGCTTCGCCGACCCATCGGGCGTACTGGTCGCGGGAGCGCAGTACGTCGGGATGAGTCGAGCCGAGCAATCTTTCGAGTTCCGGCAGGAAGGCGGTGTACTGATCACGCGCACCGACGATGTCACCGGCTTGGCCGGTACTGAAGCCGAGATCGGCGCGGATCCGCAGCTTCTCCCGTTCGTCCCGCTCCAAGTCCAGCAGCTCGGTGAGCATCGTCACCGCCCCCTCTGGATCACCCGTCTGGACGTGCCAGTTGGCCAGTTGCACGCGCGGCAGGAGAGTTTGCGGATGGTCGCGACCGAACATCGCGGTGCAGTCCTCGACGAGCCCGGCGAACATCGCGCGCGCCGCGAACGGCTCGCCGGCCTCGCCGGTCCATCGGGCCAAGCGGGCGCGGGCGGCCAACAGGTCGGGGTGTTGCGGCGGCAATGTGTCTTGGAAGGCCACCAGCCAGTTGGCCCAGGACGCTCGATTGTCGATCGGACGCCGGTGGGCATCCGCGGCGTCCAGGAAAGCTATGGCGCGAGCGGAGTTTTCGCTGGCCAGATAGTGTCGGGGCGCTGCGGTGTGCGCGTAGGCGTCGATATCCGAGCCGGTTACCGCGTCGAACGCGGCGGCGAGTGCGCTGTGCGCGTCGAACAGTGCGGTGGGCCATTGCGCGCAGACGATCTGTCGCAGCGGGCCGGTGAACGCCGCGTGTGACAGTCCGACCCTTTCGTTGTCCAGACCCGGATGGCCGCGTGCGACGAGCACGCCGAGGTCGACCACCACGTCGCGCAGTCGCGGCAACGGCACCGGCCACCCGAGCTGATGGAGGGCTTCACAGACCAGCGGCAGGGGCGCGGTCGGGCCGACGCCGACCGCCGCGAGCAGCGCGCCGACCGGCAGCGCGATCTCTTCGTGCACCCGACGCCGGCGGGTCGCGTGGAACCTCGACGCCACCAAGGAATTCAGGTCCGCGCCGTCGATGTCCGCATCGCGCCGATCGATTTCGGTGATCAAACGCGGGATCAACCATCCGCCGCGCACATCGTCGGGCAATTCGTGCAGCGTTCGGTCGAGTTGGTGGGGGATGGCGCCCTCGGTGAGGACCACCTCCGCCAGAACTTCTCGGACGGTGGGTGGTTGCAAGTGGACACGGCGGGCATGCGCGATATCCGGATGATCCACGACGTCGGTACCCGACCGGATGCCGACGATCACCCGCACATGTTGTAGCCGTTCGTCGGTGGTCAACGTGGCGACGGCGGCGATGACGCTGCTGCGGCATCCCTCTTCCGGCTGGTCGAGGCCGTCGATGAGGATGCGGATGCGGCGGCCCGCCTTCCGCATCCGATGCAGTGGCCGCACGATCTCGATTTCGAATGCGTTGAACCGCTCCAGGTCGGTCAGCTCCGCCCGCACCGCGCGGCGGACCGCGTCGAATTCGGCGCCGAACCGTGCGCCGAGTTGGTCGCACAGCTCCAGAAGCACCGACTCGATGGTGCTCGTGACGTCCAGGAAGACGGCCGCGGTGACGAATTCGGCGGTCAACGAATCCAACGTCTCCACCAGGCCCGGCCGGATGAGCAGCGACATCAGTGTCGACTTCCCGGCTCCGGCCGGTCCGATCAACGCCTGCAATCGATCGCCGCCTGCTTCGACGATGTCGGCGAGGGTCTCCTGCACGTGCGAGGTCAAAGAGACGCTGCGCACCAGATGATCCACCAAACCCGCCGCGGGTCTGCCGGTCACCGCGTCTCTGGAACGGGACCGGTTGGGCACCAGCCACAGGCCCTGGTCGCCGCGGCGCACCTGAGTGCCGTTGAAGGACAGATGCCGTGCGGTCTGCCGTTGGCACGCGGTGCTCAGCTCCGGTGTGAGGTCGGCGCACAGCAGATTCGTTCCGCTGCCGGGTAGGCCGGTATCGAAGGTGCGCAACAGTGTTCGACTGAAACATCCGTCGTATGCGCTGCCGTCGTCCGATGCGACCAGCAGTTCCATCCGTCCCGCGGTCTTCTCCAGCATCCGCACCCAGCGGTTCCCCGCGCCGATCGCGCCGGTACCGGCCTCGCACGCATCGACGAGGATGATGAGCCCGTCCAGTGCCCGCGTATTGCCCAATTGCTCGGCCACGGCATTGACCAGGTTGAAGCCGGAATCGGAATCCAGAGGCATTTCCGAGTCGGTGGCGAGTAGATAGAAATCCTCGTCGTTGGCGGTGAACCCGTGACCGATGAAGGCGATCAACAGCGTCGCTCCCAGTTCGTCGGCCTGCTGGAACGCCGCTTTGACGCGCCGCTTGAGTTCGATGACCGTGGGGTCGACCAGGGGTCCGTCTCCGATCGGCAGCCAATGGCCTGCCGTGGTGAAAGCCGCGTAGAGCGCCGCGGCCAGCTCACCGGTGAACCCGAGTCGCGGGAATGCCGCGCACTCCGACGCGACAACCAGAGCCAGCCTCTCCGCCATGGAAGAACTATCGGGCAGGGCGACCCACGGGCACAACAGCGCTCGGCGGTAAGGGCTGTGCCGAACATGCCGGACACCGCGTCCGGACGAGGATCCGCTGCACCCGTCATGATCTTGTAGCCGGGACGCCGCACTCGGTGCGGAGTGACTGCGAATTCACCTTGTCCATCCACGAAGAGAAACGCAGGTGACTGCCAATGCCGAAAATCGTGTTGTTCGGCGCCACCGGGTACACCGGCCGCCTGACCGCGGAAGCTTTGATCGCCCGCGGGGCCGCCCCCGTGCTGGCTGCCCGCAATGCCGCCGCGCTCGAGAAACTGGCCGCCGACCTCGGTGGCGCGCAGACCGCGGTCGCCGACGTGACCGAGCCGGACTCGGTCCGGGCCCTGCTGGACCGGGGCGACGTGCTGGTGACGACGGTCGGGCCGTTTCTGCGTTACGGCGGACCCGCACTGGCCGCGGCCGCGGCGGCGGGCGCGCACTACTTCGACTCCACCGGCGAAGGCCCATTCATCAGCACGGTGTTCGACCGCGACGAGGAGGCCCGCAAGGCGGGAGTGGGCCTGCTGACCGCGTTCGGGTTCGACTTCGTGCCCGGCAACCTGGCCGCCGGTCTCGCCTTACGCGAAGCGCCCGACGCCGTCCGCGCGGACATCGGCTACTTCATCGCCAGCCCCGGCGCCAGCGGTGGCACCCGAGCGTCGATGGCCGGGATGCTGTTCGAACACGGCTTCGCCCTCCGCGGCGGCCGGATCGTGCCCGAGCGCACCGGCTCACGGATCCGCACCTTCGACGTCGCAGGCCGCCCGCGTACAGGAGTATCGATTCCCGGATCGGAACATCTCGCGCTGAGCCGCGCCTACCCGCAGCTACGCGAGGCCGACGTCTACCTCGGCCTGCCGCCCGCGGCCGCTCGCGCCCTGCAGGCCGGCTCCTTGCTCACCGGCGCGGTCGCACGGATGGAGCCGGTGAAACGGCTGGCCGAAGGCGCGCTGGAACGCGTCGTGAAGGGCTCGACCGGCGGCCCGGGGCGCGAAGCACGGGCACGCACGCGCTCCTGGGCGGTCGCCGAGGCATTGGACGACTCCGGCCGCGTCCTGGCGTCGGTGACCTTGGCCGGGATCGATCCCTACGACTTCACCAGCGCGATCCTCGCCTGGGGTGCACAGACCGCACTGGACGGCGGCCTGCTCGGCACCGGTGCGCTGGGCCCGGTCGAGGCGTTCGGTCTGGAGGCGCTCACCGCCGCCGCGGCCGATGCGGGGTTCAGCCGGTAGAAGTTCGCCGCCGCCGACCCACTCGACAGCCTCCACGCGCCACGACGTGCGGAGACATTTCCAGCGGCGGCCCACAAGGAGTGGTACACGACGCGCATGCGCTGAGCGCCGATGTCGGTGGTGATCGGGCAACCGCTGAGTGGGTGGCTGCCCGGCATCGACAACCGTCGCGGTGGACGGCGAGTTCGCCGACCGGCCGCACATCTGGTCTTGCTCCGCTCGCCGTGGGAGCTGATCCGCCTTCACCCTCAACTGTGTCCGGGCGGCGGCACCCGCGGCAGGGTGCTGCGCCGACGCCAACGGGCGTGACATTTTCGCGACCATTTCGTAATGTATCGGTGACCTGTTCTCGACAGTAACCGGTAACCGACATAATGCCTGGCCAACACCGCAAACGAACCGCAGCCCGGAAGCTCACCGCTCTGGCTGTGTGCGGTGTCGCGGCGACTCTCGTCGTCGTGCTGTGGGCGGCGATACGCCCGGGCCCGGCCGCTCAGCACGTGGCGGCGGTCGATTCACCGCAGTCGACCGCCGTCGAAGCCCGCCCGGTCCCGACCATCGTTCCGCCGATGCCTCAGCCGGTGCCGGCCGCGGCGGCAGTCGAGCCACCCCCACCGTCGGAGAAGAACGCCGCACAGCACCCACCCCCACCTCCTCCCTCCGTCCCGTGCTCGACGGAACTCGCCGGTACGAGGCCGCACGTGGCAAGGGTGGGCAACATGCTCAAGAAGACGTTCGGCCTCACCGACGTCGGTGGCGCCGTCGGCCGTGCCGACGGCGACCACGGTGCCGGCCTGGCCCTCGATCTCATGACATCCGATTCCGCGCGCGGCGACGCGATCGCCGACTTCGTGCTGGCCAACAAGCAGCGTTTCGGTGTGACGTACGTGATCTGGCGGCAGCGCTACAACGACGGCAGCGGTTGGTCTTACCTGGAAGACCGCGGAAGCCCGACCGCCAATCACTACGACCATGTGCATGTGTCGTTCGAGAAGGCTGCCGAAGTGGACGTCACCTGCTGAATACGCACTGTATGCGCCGACGGATTGCGAGCACTTCCATCGGCCTGCCGGTCTGCGCCTGACCGCTTGCTTCCATCGACGTCACGACCTGGCGATCTCACCGGTGGGTATCCGATCGCAGTGATATCACGGCCCTCACTAGCATCGATCCGGCGAGAATATCGAGGAATCCGAGGACTGCGTTGACTACCGAACAACTTGACCGCTGGAACGCCCAGGAAGCCGCCGCCGAGGCGATGATTCCCATCATCGGCACGTTGTATCGGCGCAAAGGGGTGACGATCCTGCTGCACAGCCGGTCACTGGTGAACAAGTCGGTGATCAGCATCCTGCGGACGCACCGCTTCGCGAGGCAGATCGAAGGCGAAGAGTTGTCGGTGGACCAGACCCTTCCCTTCCTGCAAGTACTCAGCGAGCTGGATCTGGGCCCGTGCAAGATCGATATCGGTCAGTTGGTCATGACCTATCGCACCGACGATCGCGGACTATCGATCCGCGAGTTCACCGCGGCGGTACTGGCCGAGGTGACCAACGGCAACAAGGCTCAGTCGCCGGGCCCCAGGGACGTCGTCCTCTACGGCTTCGGCCGCATCGGTCGTCTGGTCACGCGCCTGCTCATCGAGAAGGCCGGATCGGGTAACGGTCTGAACCTGCGTGCCGTGGTGGTTCGCAAGGGAGGCGACGACGATCTGGCCAAGCGCGCGTCGCTGCTTCGCAGGGATTCGGTTCACGGCCACTTCAACGGCACGATCAAGGTCGATACCGGCAATGACACGATCACCGCGAACGGGAACGTGATCAAGTTCATCTACAGCGATGATCCGACGACGATCGACTACACCGCGTACGGGATAAACGACGCGATCCTGATCGACAACACCGGCAGGTGGCGTGATCGTGACGGGCTGTCGCAGCATCTGCGCCCCGGCATCGCGAAAGTCGTGCTCACCGCACCCGGCAAGGGCGACGTTCCGAATATCGTGCACGGCGTGAACCACCGCAGCCTGGACCTGTCGCAGCGGATCTTCTCGTGCGCCTCGTGCACGACCAACGCGATTGTTCCGCCGCTCAAGGCCATGGATGACGAGTACGGCATCATCCGCGGGCACGTGGAGACGGTTCACTCGTTCACCAACGACCAGAACCTCCTGGACAATTACCACAAGGCGGACCGTCGCGGCCGGTCCGCGCCGTTCAATCTCGTGCTCACCGAAACCGGTGCCGCGTCCGCGGTCGCGAAGGCGATGCCGGACTTCAAGGCCAAGATCACCGGCAACTCGATTCGTGTCCCCACCCCCGACGTATCGGTCGCGATCCTGAACTTGCAGCTGGAGCGCAAGACGACGAAAAGCGATGTGCTCGAGTACCTGCGTCAGGTTTCCCTTGCCGGGCCGTTGAGCCGGAACCTCGATTACACCGCCGCCACGGACGTCGTCTCCAGCGACTTCATCGGATCGCGCGCAGCGTCGATCATCGATGCCAATGCCACGATCGTCGAGGACGACACCGCGATCCTGTATGTCTGGTACGACAACGAATTCGGCTACTCGTGCCAGGTCGTGCGGACGGTGCAGTACATCTCGGGCATCGAGTATCCGACCTACCCGCAGGTCAGCGCTCGACTGGAGCACACCGACGACACTCGGGTGCCGACTGCGACCGCCGCGCGGTGACTCCCGCGATGGATGTCGCCGACTCTGCTGCCGGGGAATAACCGACCGGCCGCGGGAAGTATCACTGTGTCGCCGCGTGATGCTTCCCGCGGAGATGGTTCGGGCAATAGGTGGTAATGGTCAGTCGGCCCGCACGGTATCCGGCGCGACCACCCTGGAGCGCATCCCGGCCACTTCGGCGCGCAGCGCTCGGATCTCGGCGACGAGTTCGGTGATCTCCCGATCGGTGTTCTCCACATTCGCCTCGACACTCTTCAGCTGATCCATCACCCAGCTGGTAGTGGTGCCGATCGCGAAACTGATCAGGCCGATGCCGAGGGTCATCAGGATCAACGAGATCAAACGGCCTTCGGTCGTCACCGGATACACGTCGCCGTACCCGACGGTGGTCACCGAGACCATCGACCACCACAGCGCGTCACCGAAATTGTGGATCTTGCTGTCGGCCGCCCCGTACTCCGCGTCGAAGAACGCCAGACTGCACAGCAGCAGGAGCAGTATCGAACTGGCGCCGACGAACACCGCGAGCCTGGCTCTGGTCGTCGTGTTCCGGTTCAACGTGCCGATCACGAGCATGGCTGCGCGCAGCAGCCGCAGCGGGCGAAGCGGCGGCAGCACCACGATCAACAAGTCGACCGGGTGGGCACGCAGGAACCGCAAGCGGTTCCCGGACAGCCACAACCGCACCGCGAAGTCCAGCGCGAACGCCGCCCAGATCATCACGTCGACCCGGGTGAGCCAGGCGTCCAGACGAGGCGAGGCCTCGATATCGAGCACCTGCCAGGCATAGACGCCGAGGAATACGACGGCCAGCACCATCATGGGAATGCCGGTCGTCCGCTCCCAGGATTCCCTGCGTGTGAACTCGGATTGTGTTTCGGGCATCGAACTACCTGTGTCGCTCGGCTGCGGCGTCGGAGACACCGCAGGTTCGACCGGTGAGATTCCGAGAGAGTCCGGCCGTTTCTCACGCTGATTCTGACACGGAGCCCGAGACGCCGTGCTGACCACGGTCGGCATTCCAGCGTGTTCGGAGGGGGAGCCCGACATTTGTCCGGCGTGTCGCTGGATGTTTGCGCGTGGGGTTGGATTTGAATGCAGGCTGGCTGGTCGACGAATGCCCGCGAACTACCCGTGGAGGTCGAGATCGTGATCGGGCGGTTGTTTTGTTTCCCCGGCGGCAGGTTCAGCGGTGTAGCACGGGCCCTCGGCGCCGTCGGCGCCGTGGCACTGGGGCTGATCCCGGCGACGATGGCGACCGCGGAGCCACTGTATCCGCGGCCCGATCCCGACCCGTTCTATGCCGCCCCGGCGGATCTGGCGGCATATCTACCAGGTGATGTGCTCGGTGAACGGGCGCTGCCGCCGCTGGCGATCTTTCCCGGCTCCAGCGTCACGCTGGTCAAATTCCGATCCACCAATTCCCATGGAGCACCGATCGCGGCGACGACCACGGTTCTCACGCCGTTCGGCCGCAGGCCGGGTGGGCCACTGCTGTCTTATCAGCACTTCATCAATGCGCTCGGCACCGACTGCGCCCTTTCGCACAAACTGTACGGCGACGATCTGAACCTGACGGTGACCACGCCGATCTTGAACGTGGCGCTGGCGCAGGGCTGGAGCGTCGCGCTGCCGGATCACCTCGGACCGCAATTCGCTCTCGGGGCCGCGCGTTTGGGTGGCCGGATCGTACTGGACGGCATCCGGGCGGTGAAGCGGCTGCCCGCACTCGCCGTGCCGTCCAGCCCAACGGTGATGGCCGGCTACTCAGGTGGCGGCCTGGCCACCGCATGGGCGGCCGCGTTGCAACCGACGTACGCACCGGAGCTGGAACTCGCGGGCGCGGCCATCGGCGGCGCACCGATGAATCTGCTGACGATGGCCGAGGCGCTGGGCTTGAACCCGCACCCTTCGTTCGGGTTGGCCATGGCAGCGGCGATCGGTCTGGAGCGGGAGTACCCGGATCGGCTGCCGATCAGCGCGCATCTCAACCCGCGTGGCCTCGAAGTCGGCAAGGCCATGGCAAACAGCTGCAGCAACGAAATCTTGACTTCGGGCCTGGACGGCAGCGCCCGGGACTACATCGCAGACACCTCGATCTTCGACAGTCGCGAAGCCCGCTCGGTGGTGGAGGAGAACAGCCTCGAACTGTACGCCGGCGTGCCGGAAACACCGATCCTCGAATGGCATTCGCCGGAGGACCAGCAGATTCCGGTCGATGCCATCGAGAACACCCTCCGCCGTTGGTGCACGGCAGGGGTGCGGGTGCAGACGCTGCGGGTGCCCGCGGTCGAACCGGGGCCCGCGGTCGAACTGGGCCCCGCGGTTGAGCATTTGTCCCCCGCGGTACTGGGTGCGCCCGCGGTAATGCTGTGGCTCGACGCTCGGGTTCGCGGAGAGCCTGCCCCCACCAACTGCTGATACGCGGCTACGCGGGGTCGGCTCCCATACCCGTGCATCGTGATCGGCTGACTGCTCCCGAGTCCGAGATTGCTGAGCTCTCGGGCTCGAGCTGGTAGGGGTTCCGGTGGTAAGCATACGAAAACCAACGACACTGGCACGACCAGCGGTGATGGGTAGTCCTTGAGAAGCTCACCGAGTTCGACAACGAAGTCAACGACCTCTTACAGGTCTGCGGCGTGGGACCGCTGACGATGCGGTGGATGGTGGAGCGCGTCCCCGCCCCATGACCGCTCAGCTCGTACCGCCGGCCGCTCGCCCGGCGAGTCACCACCGCTCGAGGTGGGAACTCGCCGGACGTGATGAACCACGGCGATCGGATCACCCGGCCAGGCGCGCCTCGATGGCCTCGATGATGCGCGGGCGCAGTTCGGAGGCGCGGATGACGGCATCGACCGAACCCACCTCGACAGCGCGCCGGATATCGTGCACGCGGTCGAATTCCGCGGCCACATCGGCGAGCTTCTCGGTCCGGACCGACGACCGGATCTCGTCGAGTTCCGCGGTCAAGGACGCGCGCTCGGTGCCGGATGTGTTCGCGGCGCGCGCTTCCAGGTCCCGCACCCGCGGATCGGCCGCGGTGCGGGTGTCGACCTCACCGGCGAACACCACCGCGGCGGCCGGAGCGCCACCGAGCACCGAGGCGAAGGAGCCCTCCAGCGCGAGCACGGTCATGTTCGGGTTCAGCGCCTTCGAGAACACCACGAACGCGCCGCCGTGATACCGGGAGATCACGCAGAACACGATGGGGCCGCGGAAGTTCACGATCGCGCGTCCGATCTCGGCACCGTACTCGAGCTGCAGCTTCCGCATCGATTCGGGCGAGCCGTCGAAGCCGGACAGGTTGGCCAGCACGACCAGCGGTCGATTACCACTGGCCGCGTTGATCGCCCGCGCGGCCTTCTTCGACGACCGTGGGAACAGCGTGCCCGCGGTGTAGGTGTCCGGGCCGTCGGTGGACGGGAAGCCGCGTCGCGGCACACCCCGCGACTCGATGCCCAGCAGGCACACCGGGATGCCACCGACATGCGCGTCCTGCACCACCGCGGTCTCGGCGTCGGCCATGCCCGCCCACCGCTCCAGCACCGGGTGGTCCTGGTCGGACAGGGCCCGCATCACGGTCCGGATATCGAACGGCTTCTTGCGGTCCCGGTTCTTCGCGGCGGAGAAGATCTCGCCGACGGTCGTGAAGTCGCTGTCCGCCGCGGTGTGCGGGAAGTCGGAGACATCGCGATCGATGGGGTCGCTGGTCCGCGCTCGCCGCGGCGCCTGCTCGCCGGGTGCGACGTAGGTGTGGTCGTAGTGCGACATCAGCACGTCCCGCGCGGCGGTCAGGTTCGGCGCCCAGTACTGCGCCTGCCCGTTGGGGCCCATCACCCGGTCGTAGCCGCCGATGCCGAAGTTGTCCTCGGCCGACACACCGCCGGAGAAGTCGAGCGCCTGCTTGCCGGTGAGCACCATCGCGGAGTCCGGCGTCATCACCAGGATGCCCTTGGTGTGCATGAGCATCGTCGCCTCGGCGTTCCAGTACGGCTGCGCCCCGACGTTGATGCCCGCCACCACGATGTTGATCTCGCCGCCGTCCTGGGTGAACTCGACGATGCGCTTGAGCGCCGCCGCCACCCAGTCCATGTTCTCCGTGCCGGACCGCATCGAGATCCGCGCGCCGGAGGACAGCGCGTACCACTCCAACGGCACCTGCATCCGTTCGGCGAGGTCCAGCGCGGCGATCACGCGGCGGCACTCCGGCTCCGACAGCGCGCCCAGCGACTTCGTCGGATCACCGAGCAGCGCCACCCGCGTGACGCCCTGCGGATGCCGCTCGGTCGGCGTGGTGACCACGCCCGCGACGAGGGCCGCGGTGTTGCGTCCCTTGGGCCGGTCGACCGGTACCAGCGTGTGGCTCTCGTCGAGGTCGTACTCGGCGAAATCACCGAGCAGACCGGTCAGCTCGTAGGGGTACACGGTGTTGCGGCTGCTCGCCCGCAGCACCTTCTGCCGATACTCGTCCAGCGGCTCGACCGGCTCGTCGGTGGGCTCGCCGACGGTCACCTCGGTGCTGCCGGTGGCGCCGAAGGAGATGCGGACGGCGATCTTGGTCAGCTCGCCGGTGCCCGGGTCCCGCTGCCGCGCGATGAGCAGGATCTCCTCCAGCCCGGCGCCCGCGGCGGCGGGCAGCACGTGTCCGCCGATGGTCTGCAGCTCGGCCCGGGTGACGTCGATCGGCGGCCAGATGTACATCACGATGCGGTTGGTGTTGAAGCGTTTCGCCGACGGCCGCTGCGACTGTGCCCGGCGGATCGAGTCGACGCAGGTGGCGATGGTGCTCTCGGCCGTGGGCAGCGCGAGCAGCCTGCCGTCGTGCTCGCGCAGCGCCGCCAGGTCACGCACCTGCGCGAACGCGATGAGCCGATCGTCGGCCGGGTTCTCCTTCGCGACGCACCGGAACAGGTAGATCTCGTCGTCGTCCGAGGACGGCAGCCTGGTGAGGTCGAACTTGCGCAGCCGCTCCAGCTGCATCCGCTGCGCGATGTAGGGATGCAGGCCGCGGATCAGCCGCTCCTCGGCCATCCCGGTAGCCGACGGGCGGAAGGTGAAGTGGTGGTGCATCACAGCGCCGCCGCTGCCCGCGACCGTGGCGGTGATGCGGTGCACCTGGCTCGGCCACTGGTGGGTGCCGATGACCTCGTGCAGCGCCGCCGCCATCGCGTCGAAGTCGCCGGGCTGATTCTCCCAGCTGAGGTAGATGTCGGCGTCGATGGACGCGGCGCCCGCGGCCAGTTCGGTGAGCCCGCGCAGCGCGGTGTCGAGCGCGTCGAAGCTCACCGCGGTGGACACCAGGCTCGAGCCCGCTCGCTCGGCGATCACGAATGTGCAGCCGCCCACCTCGTGGGTGTGCACGCCGGTGAGTCCCTTGTTGCCGTAGTACCGGCGGGTCAGCACCTCCAGCATGACGGTGTGGTCGGGGTAGCCGCGCTCCAGTCGCTGGCCGAGCAGTCGCACCAGCGGTTCGGTGCTGCGCACCATGTCGGAGATGCGCTCGCCGCGATCGGGGGAGTTCGGGTGCGCGTCGAGGTGGCGCAGGTGCCTGCGGACGTTGGTGTACACGCGGGCGCGATTACGCCGCAGCAGCGGCTGGCCGTACCAGGCGAACACCAGGCCGCGGGTGAGATCGGCGATCACGGGGAAGCGCACCTGGGTCGTGGCCACGAGCCGCTCCAGCACGAGACCGACCGGCTCGCGCAGCGCCCGGTCCGGAACCGGCTCCCGCAGCCACTCGCGCAGCAATGTGGTGATGACCGCGGCGGTGTCGGACGGGCGTTGCTGGGCGAGGAAGATCCGGAAGACCGCGGCTTCGAGGTCCGGGGTGCGCTCCAGATCGGTGATCCCGTAGTGCCCGAGCGCCAGGGCGAGCTTGGCCTGGTAGGACTCGGGCAACCCGGCCCGCTCGACGTCGAGACTCTGCAGATAGGTGTGGAAGTACTCGCGGGCACTGTGGACATGGCCCTGGCCGCCGTCCTCGTCCCAAGACCGGTTGTGGGTCAGTTCGGCGAGGTCTGCGAAGACCTGCACCAGCTCGAGTTCCTCGGCCAGCGGCCTGCGGTTGTCCGCGATGGCAGCCCGGCGCGCGGTGAGGTATTCGTCGAGCACCCGGCGGTCGTCGTGCGGGTCGACGTCGAAGCCGAGCAGCAGACTGCGCAGGTCCTGCTGACCGCGGGTGGTGCGCTCGTGCGGCTCGATCTGCCCGGGCTCGCCGGGCAGGTCCAGTTCCACGGACTCGGTCGCCGCGGGGGCCTCGGCCTCGTCGTCCTCGGCGATCGGCTCCAGTCGCAGCAACGGCGCACCGGTCTCCACCTGAGTGCCGACGGAGACGCCGCACTCCTTCAAGCGCGCGCGGAACGGCGCGCGCAGCACCGTTTCCATCTTCATGCTCTCCAGCACGAGCACCGGCGCGCCCGCCTCGACCTCGGCGCCGACCTCCAGCGGCGTGGCGACGACCAGGGCGGGTGCGGGGGAGCGGACGATACCGCCTTCGTCGCGGCTGATCCGATGCGTCACACCGTCGACGTCGATCAGGTGGATCGGCCCGTGTGTGCCGATGGTCAGGCGGTAGCGGGCGCCGTTCACCACGATCTGCCCGGTGTGCCGATCGAAGCGCTCGAGGTCGACGTCGGCCGTGCGGATTTCGCCGCAGGCCTCGATGCCGATGCGGAACCGATGGGCACCGATGCGCGCGACGCGCACGCGGTACGTCGCGCCGCGCAGTTTCAGGTCGAGCGGCCTACCGCTCTCGTGCTGTACCTGGGGACGTCCACCGGACGCGGTGGACAGCAACCGGTGCCGCTGAACCCGCTCTTCCTCCTCGTAGGCCTCGATGGCGGCGGCCGCGAGCGCGACGGCCGAGTGGCGATGCGAGACGAGGCGGCCCTCGCCGCGGACGCGGTCGATCCAGCCGGTGTCGGCGCTGGCGTCGATCACCTCGGGCTGGTTGAGCAGGTCGAGCACGAAGCTCTTGTTCGTCGCGCCGCCTTCGATGACCACCCGGGTCTGCGCGACCGCCCGGCGCAGCCTGCCCAGCGCCTCGTCACGGTCGCGGCCGTAGGCGATGATCTTGGCGATCATCGAGTCGAAGTCGGCGGGAATCGTGTCGCCCTCGCTGACGCCGGTGTCGACGCGGATGCCCGGACCGGCAGGCAGGTTCAGGCGCGCGATGCGGCCGGGGGCGGGGGCGAAGTCGCGGTCGGGGTCTTCGGCGTTGAGCCGGGCCTCGATGGCATGCCCGCGCTCGACCGGAGGTTCGCCCTCGAGCCTTCCTCCTGAGGCCACCAGCAGCTGCGCCCGGACGAGGTCGAAGCCGGTGGTGTATTCCGTAATCGGATGCTCGACCTGCAGGCGGGTGTTGACCTCGAGGAACGCGAAGAGATCGTCACCGGGGTGGTAGAGGAATTCGACGGTCGCTGCTCCGCGGTAACCGACCGCGATCGCCAGCCGCTCGGCCGAGGCCTTGAGTTCGGCTGCCTGCTCGGGGCTCAGCACCGGTGACGCCGACTCCTCGATGATCTTCTGGTTGCGCCGCTGTACGGAGCAGTCGCGGACACCCAGCGCCCACGCGGTTCCCTGGCCGTCGGCGATCACCTGGACCTCGACGTGCCGGGCGCCGGTGACGAGCCGCTCCAGGAAGACCACACCACTGCCGAACGCCCGAGCGGCCTCCTGCCGGGTGCGCTCATAGGCGTCGACGAGTTCGGCCTCATCGGTGATCACCCGGATACCGCGGCCGCCGCCGCCTGCGGTCGCCTTCAGCATCAGCGGGTAGCCGATCTCGGCCGCGGACGCCAAGGCGGCGTCGACGGTCTCGACGGGACCGCGGCTCCAGGGCGCGACCGGCACGCCGACCTCCTCGGCGATCAGCTTCGCGCCGATCTTGTCGCCGAGCTTGCGCATCGCCTCCGGGCTGGGGCCGATGAAGGTGACACCGACCTGTTCGCACAGCTCCGCGAACGCCGGATCCTCCGCGACGAAACCCCAGCCGACCCAGGCGGCGTCGGCGCCGGTCTCCACCAGCGCACGCTCGAGCGCCTTCAGATCCAGGTACGGGCGCTCGGACGCCGGGCCGAGGTCGTAGGCGATGTCGGCTTCTCGCACGAACGTCGCGTGGCGGTCGACGTCGGTGTGCAGGGCGACGGTTTCGATCGGCAGCGCGGTCTCCGCAGCCAGATCTCGGACGGCGTGGATGAGGCGCATGGCGGCCTCGCCCCGGTTCACGATGGCAATGCGGCTGAACACTTGCCGGTTCCTTCCTCTCCTAAGCGTTGGCCCGGTCGGGCGAGGTGTGCGACCCCCGGTCTCGCGTAGTGTGCACCTTTATCCCAGATATCTACACAGCGTGCGGGTGTTACCCGCACGTAGAGTTTCGAAGTGCCCGCTCGAGGCGCCGGTGGGTGGCCCTCATATCCGGATGGTCACAGCAATCGGCATTCCGCACCCGGCCTCGCCACCTCCGCGTAGCGTTCCTCCCGCAGTGTGCACGTTCTCTCCTGAGCAACCACGCAGTTTCTGCTCGATACCGCTCGGACGGCCCGTCCGGGACGGTTACCGATTCAGATCGCACGGAACCAGGACAAGGAGATCGTCATGAAAGCCACACGCCTCGTTCGTCTGGGTCTTCCCCCGTTCTTCGCCGCGGCGGCGGCCCTGTTGTTCTGTCCGCCCACCGTCTCCGCGCAGGAGATGTGGAGCTACAACTGTTCGTCCCATTCGCCGGTGTGGGAGGGCAGGGTGACCGCTCTGGACTGCACGGCGTCCGACGGTGCACCGATGAGCGGAGAGATCACGCAGCCGTTCCGGGTGAACGGCGGCGAGCTCGTGAGCTGCACGTCCGGATGGGCTCACCTGCCCGACGTGATGGGCAAGGAATGCGGACCCGCGCCGATGCAATAGCCGGTCGAGTGCTCGGCCAGTGGGCCTTGCCGCTTCCGGCAAGGCCCATTCGCTTTCTGCTACCCCGCTCGCGGGGGCCGGGTCGCCGAAAAAGAAGTGGTCGAGTTCACCTGTCGGGGTCGGCGCGTACGTGTGATCGCACCCCTTGCAGACCGAACAGGATGAGAAGCTCGACCGCGCCGCCGTCGGCGCTGCATGATCACCGGCGAACGAGGTCGAAGACGAATCCCTCGATCGTGATTCCCGGCGCGAACGAGAACGCGATGCCGGTCGAGATCTGCTTGTCCGCCTCGGTCTGAGCGGCGATCCGTTCGAGCACGAGAATCAGCGACGAGGCCGGGCGTGCCAGGGATTCCGCCATAACGGCTCGCGGGAAGTTCGCTGTCGCGGCATTCCCACCAGTGGCGAACTACTGGCTATCGATCCGCCTATGCTGCTCGATGACCGCGGTTCGGAGTCTCGAGCGGGGTGGGACGACTGGCCCGTTTGTGAGGACTACGTGTGGGACAGGCGATGACGCGACTCGTGCACTTCGTGGGCAGCTTGCCTGCACCGTTGACGACCGACGACCGCGAGGTGCTGGAATGGTTCGTCGAGCGCAGCCGCGGCCACCGGCTCACCGGCGTTCCACGGGATCTGGATCCCACCTGGGTCGTGGAGTATCTGCGCGCGCGGGAGAAACACGACGACGTCTTCGAAGTGGTGCGCAGTGGTGACTTCGCCGACTACGCCGACATGCGCGTCTATGGCCTTCGCCGGGGCGCCGTCCTCGAACCCCGGCACGTGGCGATGGACCGGGTCGACCGCATCGCCGCGGCCGTTGCCGCCTTCCGCGCACTGCGTGATAGGCGCCCCGAACTGGCCGACACCAGATTGCAGATCAGTCAACCGAATCCGCTCGACCTGGCGCTGTTCGTGTTCGGCGGCGCTGCGGTGGCCGACGGCCTCCCGCTCGGGCGCGCGCTGCGTCACCTTCGCACGGTGACTCCCGCATTGCGCAACCTGCCGGTTTTCGTCGAGGCCGCACTGGCCGAAATGGCCCGGCTCACAGCGGATCACGGTGATCTGATCACCTGGCAGGTGGAATCGCCGATCGCTCAGCTCGCGCTGGTGAAGGCGGCGCGGTTCGGTATGCGGGCGCCGATCGGCCGTCTGGTCGCACGACAGTTGGCCGGCTTTCTCGCGCGAACGCACGATATCGGCGCACAGACCATCGTGCACCTCTGCTATGGCGACTACCAGCACAAAGAGCTTCTCGCCCCGCGTGATCTCGCGCCTGCGGTCGAACTCTTGAACGCCGTCGCACGCGAGCTGCGCGCTCGCGCGGTGCCGTTGCCGCCCGCGCACATTCCCTGTGCCTACGGTGCTCATCCCGCCCCGGTGGACCCGGCGTTCTACCGGCCGCTGCGCCGGCTGGACAAGGACTGGCGCGTCATCGCAGGGGTCGTGTCGCCGGAGGCAGCGCAGGACAGTATCCGTAGCCTGGCCATGTTCGAAGCAGCCGCGGGCCGGACCGCATACGGTGTGGCGACGGCATGCGGCCTCGGCCGATGCACCGTCGAGGAGGCCGAGCTGGCCGCCGCGGCAACCGTGGCGACCGCTGATGCCGCAGAGGTGGCGGTAGTCTGACGCGCCCGAGCGGCTGCCATGTTCTCGGCGCACCTCGATCGGTGTCGGTCTGCGCCGTGCACAGTGTGCCGTCGCTACGGATTCCGGCCGATCGGTCGGTGATCGGCCAGGAGTCGGCCCCCGAGGAAGTCCAGAACCTGGTGCAGCGCTGCCTGGGTGGGCTGGCCGGGTTCATCGATGAGATGTTCGGTCAGGACCGAATGCGGGCTCAGCACGGCATCGGGATTGGCGTCGGCGTCATCGAGTTCGATCGCTGTGAACGCGTCGCCCAGTTGGTCGCGCAGGAATTCGAATCGTTCGGCGGGCGAACGACGATCGCCTCGGAATCGCAGCCCCATGACCGGCAAACCGTCCGCGCAGCGCTCTTTGACGCGTGCCAGGTCGGCGGGGGACAGGTCGATGGAGTACTTCTGCCGGGAGGTGAATCCGAGGGGCAGTCCGGGCTGGGACAGTACAGGTGCGAGCAATCGGTCGTCGACGGCCATCGCCAGGGCGAATCCGCCGGTGAAGCACATTCCGACCGAGCCGACGCCCGGTCCGCCGCAGCGGTGGTGCTCGTGCTCGGCCAGCGCTCGCAGCCACTGCACGACCGGCGAGGTACGTCCGGTCGCGAGCACAACGAACTCTCGGCTGACGCAGATCGGGCCGAACTGTCCGGCAACGTTCGCCAGCGCCGAGGCGAGTCCGTGCGCGGCCGGACTCGGATCTCGGCCCGGATTGCCGTACAGGTGCGGAACGACCGCCGTGCACCCGATGGCCGCGACTCGCCGCGCGAAGTCGAAAACCTGCGGCGAGATTCCGGGAAATTCCGCCATGACGATCACGGCGGGTCCGGAACCCTTGCGGAACAGGGCGCGGGTCTTGCCTTCGTAGGTGAAGGCATCGCGCTGGAAGTCGTCGAGAGTGTCATCGGCCATGGTGGGGTCCTCCTCGAAAGTGGACCATCACTATCGACCGGGCGACATCGCCGGTTATAGGACGAATGTTCCCGCGACGCTCCGTCGACCGGGGCATCAACATGAGCAGTTCGTCATCGACAGCGGGGGCGGGGGTGTGCCGGTTCTGAGCCGATATCCACCGTCAGGGCATTCGATAGTGGCGACGGGCTAGCGGCCCCGTGGCTTACGCCTGCTGTTGATCACGCAGTCTCCGGTTCGAAGCGTCAGTCGGGTCCTGGTTCAATGCGGCGTTACGTTCCAGGGCTTCGGTGAGCTGGTCTTCGAGGATGATGATCCGGCAGGCCGCCTCGAGCGGTGTGCCCTGATCGACGAGTTCGCGGGCACGTGCGGCGATGCGCAGCTGATAGCGGGAGTAGCGGCGGTGCCCACCGGCGGATCGCTGTGGGGTGATCAGTTTCGCCTCGTCCAGGCTGCGCAGGAACGCCTGGGTGGTGCCGAGCAGGTCCGCGGCTCGGCCCATCGTGTAGGCGGGGTAGTCCTCGTCGTCGAACTTCTCGCTCGCGGTCGTGGGTTCAGAAATCGTGGTGCCTCCATACGACGAGTGCCCCGGTGCCTGGTGGCACCGGGGCACTAAGGGGAATTACTAACCATCTTCCGACAAGTATCCGAGCTTCGGTCGCCGCCCGAGCTACACACGCCGGTGGGCGACGCGACGGTAGGCAACTCCTCCTTTCTGTTCACGGGTACTTCATTTCTTCGTGCACTTCACCTTGCATGCCCGGCGGGCGGCGGGACCGATTTACGTCATGGCCCCGCAGCCGCGCCCGCCGTCTTCACTTTCACGGGCAGTTCGTCATCTCCCGTGCCACTCGAGACTTGCTTCTTCGTTCGCCCCACAGAAGTTACCCGCACCTACGGTGAATGTCTACTGTCACCACGGTAGATTTTCTGGGAGTGTCGTACACCCGCCGCCGCTGATCGGCCGCTCACCCGATGCCGTCGCCCGGTCCCACTTGAATGCCCACCACACAGGTGTCGTCGTCGGTGTTGGCGTCGCTGTGATCGAGCAGATGCCTCGTCGGCGAACGCGGACAACGTATCGACCATCGTGTTGATCACGCCGGCCAGCGCCGCGACCTCGCCCTTCGCCTCCACGGTGATGTTCTGGGTCAGGTCGCCGCGCGCGACGGCGGTGGCGACCTGGGCGATCGACCGCACCTTTGCGGTCAGGTTGCCCGCCATGAAGTTGACCGAGTCGATGAGGTCCCGCCACGCGCCCGAGACGCCCTTGACGTCCGCTTGACCACCGAGGATGCCCTCGGTGCCGACCTCGCGCGCGACGCGGGTGACCTCGGAGGTGAACAGTGACAGCTGGTTCACCATGCCGTTGAACACCGTCGCGATCTCACCGAGCAGCCCGTCGGCAGCCGGGTACGGAAATCGCCGTCGCGCACCGCGGTCAATCCGGCGAGCAGTTGATGCAGCTCGCCTTGGTCAGGGGCCGCAGCGTCCTGCTTCGACGCAGTGTGGACGGCTGCCGCCGCTGTGTCCGTCATTGCCATCCTCGCTCTGGTCCACCGGTTCGAAACTGGAAATCCAGCCGGTCCGAGTGGGAACCCAGCTCGCCGATACCCGTGGACGACGAGTCACAGAAGCACGGCTGGGCCGGCGGTTCCCGGCGGTAACACTACGCTCCTCGAACACGAGCCCGCGACATCATCCGTCCGCATTCGGCGGCGTTCGACCGAGCTGCTCGGCCGGTTCGACCCTCGCACCGATCGACCGTGGAGATTGCGCTGCGCGTGCCGGACGTCCTGTCGATTCGGTGAGAGGCGCGCCCGCTCCGGTGAACCGACATATTTCGAATCGTTCCGGACGACGGTTGCTGTGATGCCCGAGGCGGCATGCGGGCACGAGTGCACTGTCGATCTGTGGCATTTCAACATTGCGGCCCAGTGAGAAGCACCGCCCGGTGTGGCTTGCCATTCAGACTGAATCAATCTCTGCTGGAATGGGTTTCGAGCATTGACAGAGCATGGATAGACTCCCACTCGGTACAGCGAGTCCCGGCTGATACCTGGGCCACGAATTACCGGGCGTGCATGAAAACCCGGTATGCAAAGGAGACATTCATGCCCGGACCGGAGTTTGCGACTCTGCGTGATCAGGTGGCCGCGCTGCGGGCCAGGACCATCTCGGCCACCGAACTGCTCGAGCTGACCATCGGGCGGATCGAAAAATTCGACGACAAGGTCAACGCCATGGTGGTGCGGGATTTCGACCGCGCCCGCGCCGCCGCGAAGCAGGCCGACACGGCGCTGGCGCGCGGTGAGCGGACGCCACTGCTCGGCGTTCCGGTGGCGGTGAAGGAATCCTTCAACGTTGCGGGCCTGCCGACCACGTGGGGATTCCCCGATGCGAAGGATTGGCAGCCCGATGAGGACGCGGCGCTGGTGACGCGGGTCAAGGCCGCGGGCGGGGTGGTCATCGGCAAGACCAATGTGCCGCGGTCTCTGCACGACTGGCAG
This sequence comes from Nocardia gamkensis NBRC 108242, assembly GCF_001612985.1. GTDB lineage: Bacteria > Actinomycetota > Actinomycetes > Mycobacteriales > Mycobacteriaceae > Nocardia > Nocardia gamkensis. The sequence goes on from NZ_BDBM01000069.1 coordinate 37,759, forward strand.
TCCTACAACGACATCTACGGCACCACCAACAACCCGTGGGACCTGGCGCGCTCGCCCGGCGGGTCATCCGGCGGCTCCTCCGCCGCGCTCGCGGCAGGATATGTCTCGCTCGCGCTCGGCTCCGACATCGGCGGATCGCTGCGAGTACCAGCGCATTTCTGCGGCGTCTTCGCCCACAAGCCGTCACGGACACTGCTGCCGGGTCGCGGAAACACGCCACCTCGCACGCCCGCGTTGCCGGCTCCGCAAGACCTCGCCGTGGTCGGGCCGATGACGCGCAGTGCCGCCGACCTGACGCTGGCGACCCTGCTGCTCGCCGGCCCCGACGAGGTGGAGGCGGTCGCATACCGACTGGCGCTGCCACCGCCGCGCAGCGCTGAGTTCGACAACTTCCGGGTGCTGGTCGTCGACACTCATCCGCTGTTGCCGACGTCGACCGTCATCCGCGACGGTTTCGACCGCATCGCTCGAGGGCTCGAAAAGGCCGGTGCCGCAGTCGCCCGGCACAGCGCGCTGCTGCCCGACCTCACCCTGACGGCGTACACCTACCTGACACTGCTGATGTCGCAGTTCGGCGCGGACGCGCCGGTCGACACCTATCGCACGATCCAGGCCGCCGTCGCCGATATTCCGCCGAACACCGACACCCCGGAGGCGGTCATCGGCCGAGCGTTCGTGGCCAGTCACAGCGACTGGATCAGGGCGGACCGGGTTCGCATCGGCCTCGCCGACAAGTGGCGACGCCTGTTCAACGAATTCGACGTGGTGCTGTGCCCGATCACTCCGACACCGGCCTTCCCGCACGACCATTCGGACATGAACACCCGCACGATCGAGATCGACGGCACCACATACCCCTACAACTATCACCTCGTTTGGGCGAGTATCGCGACGCTGATCGGGCTACCGTCAACCGCGGCACCGATCGGGCGCTCACCCGAAGGGCTGCCCTACGGCATGCAGATCATCGGCCCCTATCTCGAAGACCGCACCACGTTGCGGTTCGCAGAGTTGATCGAGCAGGAGTTCGGCGGATTCAGCCCACCGCCGGGCTTCGCGTAGGAGCGGCGGACACGGCCTGCAAGGTTCGTCCAGATGACCGCCGATGAGTTTCGAGCGCCTAGGAGGTCTACCAGGTCATGAGGAAATTGATCTACGGGTTCGGCGTGTCCCTGGACGGCTACATCAACGACCGCGACGGCAGCATCGACTGGAGCGACCCGGACGAGGAGTTGCACCAGTTCCACAACGACCGCTACCGCCAGCTCGAGGTCTCGCTGCACGGCCGTCGCCTGTACGAGCTGATGGCCGAGTACTGGCCGCATCTGCCCGAGGACGCGTCGCGCATCGAGCGTGAGTTCGGCAGGCTGTGGACGGAGAAGCCGAAGGTCGTCTTCTCCCGGACGCTGGCCGAGGTGCACTGGAACAGCACGCTGGTCAGTGAGAACGCGGTCGAGGAGGTCCGCAGGCTCAAGGCCGGCGGCGATGGCGTGATGGAGGTAGGTGGCGCCGGCCTGGCGGCCTCGCTGATGCCCCACGGGCTCATCGACGAGTACCAGCTGTTTCTCTCGCCGGTGGCGCTCGGCGGCGGCACACCGATGTTCCCCTCGCTGGACAAGCGCATCCGGCTCCGATTGGCCGAGACGAGGCACTTCGACACCGTGGTGATGCTGCGCTATCTCGCCGACTGAGGTCCGTTCGAGCACCGCGAAAGGCTGCAATCGCGACTCGATCACGCAGGCGGCGCGGATCGGTCCTGTCCGGTTGTCGGTGCGCCCGCTGCATCGTATCGCTCGCATGGCGAGCGAGGCTCGCGCGAGATAGGAGGCGCTCGTTCGGTTCCTCGGCCGCGCGTCAGCTCGCGATGCGGGCTTGGATGCCGTCGAGGAGGAACTCGAGGCCGGTGCGGAAGGTTTGGTCGGCGTCCAGGTGGGCGGCATCGCGTATGACGGTGGCGAGCGCGGGGAAGCGGCCGGTTGCGAAAGTGCGCTCCAGATAGGGTCCGAAGGCGGCCTGCCACTGCCGCTTGTCCATTCCGGTGGCCCGCTCGGCACGCCGCTCGGTGATCTCCCGGCGCACAGCGCCGATCACGTACGCGTTGACCGCGTCGACCACCGGCATGACGGTGTCCACGTCGACGCCGCCCATCGCGGCCACCACAGCCTCCCCTCTAGCCAGCGCGTGCGGGCCGAGCTGGGGCCGTCCGCCGATCAGGTCGGCGAGCCATTCATGCTGGTGAGCGGCTTGGCGGGTGGTTTCGGCGACGGAGCGCAGCACCTCTCGCCAACCGTCTCCGACCGGCCGGATCTCGGCGTAGATCGCATCGACCATCAGGTCGAGCAATTCGTCCTTGGTGGCGATGTAGCTGTAGAGCCGCATCGGCCCCACGTCCAGTGCGGCGGCGACCTTGCGTAGCGACACCGCCGCCAAGCCGTCGGCGTCGGCCAGCCGGATCGCTGCTCGTACGATCCGCTCCCGGCTCAGTGGAGCCGGCACCGGTCGATCCGGCGGCTCCGGCCTCTCCCAGACCAGCATGCCGCTGACAATACATCGCCCGTTTCGATACAGTGTATTGGCCAATGCAGTGTATCGAAGGAGCGACCATGACCATGACCATCACCATCGTCGGAGCCGGACTGGGCGGCCTGACCCTCGCCCGGGTGCTGCACGTGAACGGCATCGACGCCGTCGTGTATGAACGTGAATCGTCCCGCGGCGCGCGTGGTCAGGGCGGCATGCTCGACATCCACTCCGGCCAGCCGGCGCTGCGCGAGGCCGGTCTGATCGACCAGTTCTACGCGATCGCCCGCGGTGAAGGCCAGGACATGCGTCTTCTAGAGCCGGATGGCACCTTGCTGCTCCAGGAGGACACCCCCGACGACGCCCCGCTCGATCGACCCGAGGTCGACCGCGCCGATCTACGCGACCTGCTGCTGGATTCCCTTCCCGAAGGCATGGTGCGCTGGGGACACGCGTTCGAATCCGCCGACAACGGCCTGCTGCGCTTCGCCGACGGCAGCAGTGCGACGTATGACCTGCTGGTCGGGGCGGACGGCGCGCAGTCCCGGGTTCGCGCGCTGCTCACCGACGCCCGCCCGGCGCATATCGGCCAGAACGTCGTCGAGATCGGCATTCCCGACATCGACCGCACGCACCCCGACCTCGCGGCGATGGTCGGGCGCGGCAACTACTGGGTGCTCGGCAACGGACTATCCCTGGCGGCGCAGCGCAACGGCGACGGACGCGTTCGCATCGGCATCAGTTTCTACAACACCGCCGAGGACTGGTTCGCTACCAGCGGGATCCCGTTCGACGACCCGGCCGCCGCCAGGGCCCGGCTGATCGACCTGCTCCCCGGCTGGGACGCACGATTCACCGCGCTGATCGCGGCCTGCGACGACACGGTCGTGCCGCGGTCGATCACCGCTCTTCCGGCCGGTCTGACCTGGCCGTCGAGGCCGGATGTCACGCTGCTCGGCGATGCCGCGCACCTGATGCCGCCGGTGGGAGAGGGCGCCAACATGGCGCTGCTCGACGGCGCCCAGCTCGGCCTCGCGCTGGCCGCGCATCCGGACGACTTTCCCGCCGCCATCGAAGAATACGAAAGCGAAATGTTCGAACGCACCAGCGCGGCCGCCCGGATGTCCGCGAGTATGCAGGAATTGCTGACGTCGCCGGACGCCGCGCAGAAGGTGTTGGCGTTCTTCCAACCCGGCTGAAACGCCACACGGCTCGTGAAGTCGACTGCCACCGGGGGTGGCGGCGCGGTGTGGACCGAACTCGGCGCCCGGTGTGGCGGCTGGTGAGGTTCAGCTGTCGGGGTCCGGTGCGGGTGGGTCTTGGCGGGAGAGTGCGGCGTTGAGTTCGAGGGCCTCGGCGAGTTGGTCCT
>NZ_BDBM01000070.1 GCF_001612985.1 Nocardia gamkensis NBRC 108242
CGGTGCTGCGCGGGATGGCGCTGACCGCGCTGGGCTGAGCGCGCCCTCATCGCGCGCTCCACCCGCCGTCCATCGTGTAGGCCGCGCCGGTGACCATGCTCGCCTCCGCCGAGGCGAGCCAGCCCACCAGTGACGCGACCTCCTCCGGCTCGACGAGGCGTTTGATCGCGCTCTCGGTGAGCAGGATCTTCTCCACCACCTCCTGCTCGGGCACGCCGTGCGCCTTGGCCTGGTCGGCGATCTGCTTGTCCACCAGCGGCGTCCGCACATAGCCCGGGTTGACGCAGTTGCTGGTCACGCCGTGCGGGCCGCCCTCGAGGGCGGTGACCTTCGACAGCCCCTCCAAGCCGTGTTTGGCCGTCACGTAGGCCACCTTGTACTCGGAGGCGCGCAGACCGTGCACCGAGGAGATGTTGACGATCCGTCCCCAGCCCTGCCGGTACATGTGCGGCAGGGCGGCGCGCACCAGTAGGAACGGGGCCTCGACCATCAGGGTGAGCAGATCGCGGAACCGCTGCGGCGCGAAGTCCTCGATCGGGCTGACGTGCTGCACCCCGGCGTTGTTCACCAGGATGTCGGTGTCGAGTTCCAGCGCTTCCAGCGACGCGACGTCGAGCAGATCCACCGCCCACGACTTGCCGCCCAGTTCCCTGGCCACCGCCTTCGCGCCGACATCGTCGACGTCGGCCACCGTCACCGTCGCGCCGCGCGCCGCGAGCACGCGGGCGCATGCCGCGCCGATGCCGCTCGCGCCACCGGTGACCAGGGCGCTGCGCCCCGCCAGATCGCTCATCGCACGGTCACTTCGGTCCGCGCGCCGAGGGTCTCGGCGTCGGCGTGATCGATGCTTTCCAAGGTCAGCCCCTTCGTCTCTCGTGCGGCGAGCACGGCGATCGCGCTCACGGCCGCGGCGCCCGCCAGGTACCAGGCGATCGGCACCGCGGAGTGATAGGTGTTCAGCAGCCGGACGGCGATGATCGGCGCGAGCGAACCGGCCACGATCGAGGTCACCTGATAGCCGAGGGACACGCCGGAATAGCGCATCCGGGTGGGGAACATCTCGGCCATGATCGCGGGCTGCCCGGCGTACATGAAGGCGTGGAAGATCAGGCCGATGATGATGGCGGACATGATGACCGCGTTGTGGCCGCTGTCCATCATCGGGAAGGCGAAGAAGCCCCAGGTGCCCGCGGCCAGCGCGCCGACCAGGTAGACCGGTCGCCTGCCGAAGCGGTCGGACAGGTTGCCCACCAGCGGGATCGTCACGAAGTGCACCGCGTGTGCGGCGAGCAGCCACCACAGGATCACTTGGGTGTCGGCGTGCACCTCGACTTTGAGGTAGGTGATCGTGAACGTCACCACCAGGTAGTACATGACGTTCTCGCCGAAACGCAGCCCCATCGCGGTGAGCACGCCGCGCGGGTAGCGGCGCAGCACCTCGACCACGCTCAGCGAGGTCGCCTCGATCTGCTCGGCCTCCCGCTGCGCGGCGACGAAGATGGGCGCGTCGGTGATCTTCGTGCGGATGTAGTAGCCGATCAGCACCACCACCGCGGAAAGCCAGAACGCCACCCGCCAGCCCCAGCCGAGGAACGCCTCGTCCGACAGCGTGGAGGTCAGCACCAGCAGCACCACGGTCGCCAGCAGGTTGCCCGCGGGCACCCCCGCCTGCGGCCAGCTCGCCCAGAATCCGCGGCTGCGGCTCGGGCTGTGTTCGGCGACCAGCAGCACCGCGCCGCCCCACTCACCGCCGACCGCGAAACCCTGGATGAAGCGCAGGGCGACCAGCAGCGCGGGCGCCCAGTAGCCGATCTGTCCGAAGGTGGGCAGACAGCCCATCAGGAAGGTCGCGCTGCCCACCAGCACCAGGCTGAATTGCAGCAGCTTCTTACGGCCGTATTTGTCGCCGAAGTGCCCGAAGACCACGCCGCCGAGCGGACGCGCCGCGAAGCCGACCGCGTAGGTCACGAACGCGGCCAGGATGGCGTCCAGGTCGCTGGTGTCCTTGGCGAAGAACACCTTGCTGAACACCAGCGTGGCGGCGGTGCCGTAGAGGAAGAACTCGTACCACTCCACGATCGTGCCCGCCATCGACGCGGCCACCACGCGGCGCAAGCCGCTGGTCGTCGCACCCGAATCCGCCGCCGCGGTCGCCGCGGCGCTGTGCTCCCTCATCGCACTTCTCCTTCGTGCCAGGGGCCACACTTCGTTCTCGATGTGACGGCTCCCACAATGCTTGGCTGCACCGAGTATTAGTGCAGACGAATCGCGCCGCAATGACCATTTGTGCAGTGCCTCTCTGCAAAGATGCAGATATGCGCCCGGCGTCGCCTGGTCGTCCCAGTGCCGACGACCTCCTCGTACTCCTGGCTGTGGGGCGGTCGGGCCGATTCGTCACGGCCGCCGAAGAACTCGGCATCAACCACACCACCATCTCCCGGCGCATCGCCGCGCTGGAGCAGACGCTCGGCGGCCGAGTGCTCACCAGGGTCACCGGTGGCTGGGAACTGACCGATCTCGGCAGGGCGGCCCTCGCCGCGGCCGAGGCGGTGGAGTCGGCGGTGAAATCGCTGGCCGCGGACGCGGGCGGCGACCGGGTGCTGGAGGGCGTGGTCCGGGTCTCGGCGACCGACGGCTTCAGCGCCTACATCGCCGCGCCCGCCGCTGCGGAGGTGCAGCGGCGGCATCCGAAGATCTCGGTCGAGATCGTGGCGACCACCCGCCGCGCGTCGCAGCAGCGTTCGGGCCTGGACCTCGAGATAGTCGTGGGGGAGCCGCAGGTGCACCGCGCCACCGCCACGCATCTGGCCGACTACTGCCTGGGCCTGTACGGCTCCCGCGAATACCTGCGCGAACACGGCGCGCCCGCCACCATCGACGATCTGGCGCGGTATCCGCTGGTGTACTTCATCGATTCCATGCTGCAAGTCGACGATCTCGACCTGGCCTCCAGCTTCGTACCCGCGATGCGCGAATCGGTCACCTCCACCAACGTTTTCGTGCACGTGGAAGCCACCCGCGCCGCCGCCGGTCTGGGCCTGCTGCCCTGCTTCATGGCCGACCGGCACGCGGATCTCGTTCGCGTCCTCGCCGATTCGGTGACCGTCACGCTCGGCTACTGGCTCGTCGCCCGCACCGAAACACTCCGCCGCCCGGAGGTGGCCGCCGTCGTCACGGCGATCCGCGCCATGGTGGCCGACCGGCGCGACACCCTGCTCGGCCGCCCGCGCTGAGACTCGCTGGTCATCGGAAGTGCTCGGCGTCGTCGCCCGCGTGTGCGGTTGGCGGCTTCGCGGACGGGGCCGCCAACCGTGGCGGCCCCGCAATCCTGGAGCAGGCCCGAGCCGCGAAGTAGCTTCGCGCGGTGCCGAGCGCGGCCGTCAGGGTGTGTCTGCGCGTGCGGCGGTGGCGGCCAGGGTGGTGTAGTCCATCGTGAAGGATCCGCCCAGAGAGTCGATGGCGGCGCCGACCGCGTCCAGTATCTCGGCCAGCTGATCAGCTCGCAGTCGGGTGAGGCCGCCTGTGGTGGGGAGTAGTTCGAGCCATTGGTCGCGCGTATAGGACTGCTGCCAGTCGAATCGCCACTGTTCGGGATCTCCGAATTGTTCGGTCTCGCGGATCTGGTCGGCGAATTTCGCGTATCCCGCTTGGTAGAGCTCGAGGGGACGCCGAGCCGGTTGGCCGCTGAGCGGGGAGTCCGGCGCGGCCCGCCGGTAGGCGGCGGCGAACGGTTCCGCCACTTCGGCGGGTGGCTCGTACACGTGCCCGAAGATCGCCAGCCGTCCCCCTGGACGCAGCACGCTCGCCGCCTTCGCGGCGCCGGTGACCGGGTCCACCCAATGCCACGACTGAGCGGCGACGACCGCGTCGAACATTCGGTCGCCCGGCTGCCACGCCTCGAAGGTCGCCACCTCGACCCGCAGCCCGCGGGCTCGCGCGAAGTCGGCCATCCGCGCATCGGGTTCCACGCCGAGCACCGTGCACCCCGCCGCCTGGAACTGGCGACCGGCGATACCGGTACCGCAGCCCACGTCGAGCACGTCCGTCCCCGGAGTCTCGGCGAGGATTCGCGCCACCAATGCGTCGGGGTAGGCGGGCCGCGCCTGGTCGTAGCGCTGTGTGTCCACGCCGAACGACACGGCCATCTGCTGGAACTGTCCCGGCTGCGCCGGGGACGGTGCGGGTTGCTCCTGTGGCATTGTGGGCATGTGCCCACTTTAGTGGGCGCATGCCCACTGAGCAATAATGCCGCTGGATCGACGCGCGAGAGGATTTGTGAGTGCCGACTGGGATGCACCTTCGCGACGCGCGGCAGCAACTGTTCGACGCTGCCGAGCGCGTGCTGCTGCGCGACGGGCCGAACGGGCTGACCAGCCGGGCTGTCACCGACGAGGCGGGCTGCGCCAAAGGCGTTCTGCACCGGCACTTCACCGACTTCGACACCTTCCTCACCGATCTCGTGCTCGATCGGGCCGCGCGGCTCGAAGCGCAGGCCGGTGCGCTACGCGCCGCCGCGGGCTCCGGCACGGTGGCCGCCAATCTGACCAGCGCTCTGACCATCCTGTTCGGACCCGTGCCGCTGGCGATCATCCCGCTCATCACCTTCCGTGACGAACTGCGCGCCCGACTGCGGCAAGCCAGGCCCGGCGGCGGCATGGCGATCCTCGCCGAGGCGACGACCGCGATCTCCACTTACCTGACCGACGAGCACGACCGGGGCCGCATCGCAGCCGACGCGGACATCGACTCACTAACCCTCTCCCTGGTCGGTGGCGCCCACCTGTTGTTCACAGACCGCGACCCCGGCCCACCGACTACATCGGCAGTCGAAAAGTTCGTCGCAGCAGTCATCTCCGACGCCGTGCGACGACGACAGGCCTGAGCCCGACCCGCGTCGAGAACGGCTGTCAAAAGCTTGCCGCGGTCACCTCGATTTCAGGTGCCGGGGGTGGTCGGAGCCGAGAACCCGCTCAGGATCGGTGCTGCGGCGCTGGCTTGAACGCGCGGCGCGGGGTGTTCGGGTCATGCGGTGCGGGTGAGGGTGTCGAATCGAAGGCGGAAGTGTTCGGCGTCGTCGCCGCGTGTGTGGTTGGCGGCTGTGCGGACGGGGCGTAGTTCGGTCAGGAGGCGTGGTGAGTTGACCGGGCCTTCCAGCAGGGTGAGGGCGGCGTGGGCTTCGGTGATCGCGGAGGTGGTGTCGCCGAGGCCGGCGAGGGCGGCGGCGTAATAGGTGCGGTACGACGCTTCGTCACGCGGACGCTGGGTGCCGCCGTCACCGATCGTGTCGCGGTAGGTGCCGACTGCCCGGTCGTGCTGTCCCAAATAGACGCGGCCGCGTGCCTCGATCGATCTGATTTCGGTCGGTGTGACGTGATGCAGCCAGACCGGCTCGTCGACATCGTCGAGTCCGCGATCGACCTCACGCCAGGCACGAGTCATCGCCTGCTCGAAATCTTGTCGTTCCCCGATTGCCGCGTGCGCCACGGCTTCACGGGCGGAGCGGACCGCGTTCAGCCGAGCCGACGGAATGCGACGAGCCAGATGGCTGGCGCGCTGCGCCAGGCGCACCGGTTCTCGGCTGGCCGGTCTCTCGGTGGTCAGAAACGTCAAGCTGGCCAGCGCGTTGGCGAGCAGTTCGTCGTTGTCGGCCTGCTCGGCCATCAACACCGCTTCGATGTAGCACTGCCGCGCGACAGTGGTTCGCCCAGCGTCCAGGCAGAGCCAACCAGTGCAGCGCGCAAGGCGGCTCGTCTCGGTCAATAGGCGGAGGCCGGTGTGTCGGCCATACACGCCGTGGTCGAGCAGGCGGCGAGCCAAACCGTATTGACGGAGGGCGAACTCGGCGATGTCCCCGCCACCGAAGTGATTGTCGTGATTCCACATGCGCCGAGTCAGCGTCTGGAAGTAATTCACATGGCCGGACCCGACCTGGCGTGACACGGAAGGTGCCGGGGCGCTGGCGGCCATCGTAGTGATCGTCGCTGCCAGGCCGAATTGTCTGCGGTCCATGTCATCGGCTCCTTTACCCCCGTCTTCGATGGTCCTCGGATCAACCGGTCCCAGCAAGATTGGAAGCAACGCCTTACGCGGCACCCCCAGTGCGTCGGCGGCGCGGACCAATTCGCGAATGTCGAAGATGGTCCCCACTTCTCCGCGTTCCACCCGGCCCGCGTGGGTGCGGTCCCAGTGCAGGAGGGCGCCGAAGTCGGCTTGGGAGAGTCCCATTTCTTTGCGGACGAGGGCGAGGGCTTGTCCGGGCTGCCCTTCGGCGAGCAACTTGCGGAATCGCGGCGTTGTCCACACGCCGTCCATCTCGTGGTCGATCACTTTCCGCCCCTGTTCCCGAAATCCGCTGTGGTGAGCGAACTTTAAGCACAAGTACCCAGGTGGCGCGGGGCAACGGCAGATATCGCACACCGCGCCTCGCGCGCTTGACAGCGTCGCGGTGCGCTCTCCGTTCTTCGAGGCTCTAGGGGCGCGCGCCGCCGGGGCGATGTCGTGTCGGCACGGCACTCCGGACGCGGTGAGCCGCGAACGGTGGCGAAAGCCCCCGGCGGCGGGCGCTCCCATCGAACGAGAGGTGAACATGAAGCCGAAAGTGGTCGGGTATCTGCGCCGCGACATCTCCGGGCGGCGCGCGCGCAGGCATGAAATGGAGATCCGGGCGCTGGCGAAGGCGTCGGGTTTCGATCTGGCGCGGACGCTGGTCGCCGGCCCGACCGCGCCCGCGTCGCTCGCGGCGCTGCTCACCGTGGTGCGTCGCGTCGGCGCGGTCGCGGTGCTCACTCCGACGCCGAACCATGTGGAATTCCGTGCGGACGAGATCATGGCGGTGTGCGCGGCCGGAGGGACCGACGCCATAGGCACGAACATCTCCTCCGGCCCGGCGACCCGGCTGCGCGCCGCCTTCCTCGGCAGCGTTGACGCACCGAAGATCGAATGACTGCTGGGCGATAGCGGGTCAGTAGCTTTGATATCGCCGTGCTGTGGCTCGCTCATGTCGCACTCGACGCATGGCACCCTCGCCGGAGTCGCTCGTCACGCCCGGGTGGAACCGGGGTGCATCTGGAACCGGAGCGATCCACTCGCAGTGACTTCCTCCCGCTCCGGTAGTAGGTTGCTTCCATGAGACGTCAAGTCCGCTCCCGAGATGCCGCTCGGGTCGGAGGTCGTGCCGCTGTCGGGCGTCTCGTCGCAGGTGAAGATGAGGGTTCATGGCCGAGTACACGCCGAGTTCGGTGGCGATCTATGACGTCGGTTATGCGCGACCACGCCGCGTAGCCGAATTCCGGTTGGACACCGATGGCGGTGTGACGCTCACCGTGACCGACCGTGACGGATGCTTGTTCGCCGAAAGGTTGTATGAGCGCGGTGTCGCAGTGTTCGACCCTCCCGCGCGGATAATGCCGACCGAAGGTCCGCCTTTCCTGCGTGCGTTGCTCGAGGCGCCGCCGACGAGTTACTACCGCGTCGTCGACGAAAGCCCGGAAGAAGCGCCGCGGCCGGGCCGTCGTACCCCGTGGTCCGCGAACCCGGCATCGGGTTCGGATGGCGCGTCGGCGCCGTCCTCGCGGTGAGAAACAGTGTCACCCCTCTACTTCGCAACATCACCCAACGCCTGACCCGAACCCTCGATCTGGGGTCGAGGAGGGCCGCGGGCACCTATCGGCGCACCAGTAGCACGCTGGACCTCGGTGCTCGCGAGTTCCGGGATGCCGACGAGCGATCGTCGCATCTGCTGGAAGAGGCGCGCACCCGGATACAGGTGCATCCGGCGCAGGCGGCTCGGCAGCGAACGTGGGATTACCAGCCCAGTCCGGCCGAATCCGCCATGCGTGCGCGCCGGCTGACCACGGATGTCGGGTTCGACGACGAGATGAGTGAAGTCGTAGCGAAAAGCTCCACCACGGTACGGAGGATGCGCTCGGACGACGGCGAATTGAACATTTACAAACCGATCCATGGTGAGCACTACGACGCGGGGTTGCCTTTCGTGCATGCTCCCGGTGCGTTGACGAGTCGCGAGATCGCGGCATATCGAGTCGATGAACTACTCGGTTTCGGCAGGGTGCCACCGACCGCTCGGACGGACGGTGTGATCGGACCCGACGGCAGGGCCTCCGGGCCGGGCATGATCCAGCAGTTCGTCGAGTCCAAGCCCGCGCGGGCGGTCGGCGACTACCCGAAAGTCCAGCAACAGCAGGTCGCGGTACTCGATTACGTGATCGGTGCGCTCGATCGCCATCCCGGCAACTATCGCACCGTCGAACGCGACGGGCAGCTCGAAGTGGTCGCCATCGATCACGGTCGATCGTTTCCCCTGTCGACTCGACCGCTGGAAATCAATATCGATTCCGACTTCGCCATGGCGCAGAAGGGCGTGCGACTCGAGGGTGATGTGCTGCGCGGGGTGCAGGGCGTCGATATGGACCGCTTCCGGGCGGCGCTCGGCGACGCCGGTCTCCACGACAATGCCATCAATGGCGCGGTGGCACGGCTGGAGAAGATACGAGAACTCGGGATGATCCCTGCCGATGCCAGGGTGCTGCCGCCCTAATCCGTGCACCAGCGGCGCAGTATTTCTCCTGAGCGCTGGGCCTCCTCGCCCATCCGGCGCGCGGACGCCGCACGGATCATCCGGCCTGTGGGTGCGGGCGCAGGTCGATCGTGTTGCTTGCCCGTGCCCACACCTCCTGCACTTCGAAACCGGGGGCTTGCCACGAGTCGGTGGCGACGCGGACCCGGCCGCGCCATTTCCGCATGATGTCGGTGTGCACCGGCCAGCGTACGAATCGCCGCATGTCCTGCTCGGTTTCCCACACCGAGATCGAGCCGCCGCGCGCCTCCGACGGCCTACCCCACAGCCACAGGCCGACCGCGCCGTGCATCACGGGCCAGGTCCGGCCCAGCCGCATCCCTGTCTTGTAGATCTCTTGAACGTCCTCCTCGGAGGAGGCGAGGAAGTCGGTCACGCTGACGAACACCGGGCCCGGAGTGTCGTGTCGCGGCCCGGCTTGCCAGGGCATCAGCATGGTCCCCGCGGAAAACGGCTGTTCGCCGGTCCCGCTGGAGCGGTCGGCGGTCTGATGATCGGAAGAGTTAGTAAGCATTTGCAGATGATATGCGTTTGCGTATGAAATTGCCAATGGGCCGCTCCGATGGGGATCCGCGGCGGGAATGTCAGGTGCGGGTAGCCCGGTCGGTGCGCGAGTGCCGCGTGCCGGTCGGAGTGGATTCGGCATGTCGAACGGCCGCGAACCCGAGGCCGGCGGCGCTGTGCCGGATCGCGCTCGGGAATGTGTCCGTCCCGGCGATTCGTCGCGTGCTCGGTACTCGGCCGCGACCTAGGGTGAGCGGGTGGCCTCTCTCTCCGATCCCGCAGTGCGCGACTTCCTGTCCCATGGCACCCGTACCGGCAAGGTGGCGTTCGTGGCCGCCGACGGCAGTCCGATGGTGACGCCGGTGTGGTTCGTCATCGACGGGGACGAGCTGGTCTTCAACACCGGCAAGTCCAGCGCGAAGGGCAAGGCGTTCGCCAGGGACGGGCGCGTCTCGGTGTGCGTGGACCTGGAGGAGCCGCCCTACGCGTCGGTCCAGTTGCGGGGCACGGTCACGCTCTCGGAAGACACGGGCGAACTGCTGCGCACCGCCACCGAGATCGCCGGCCGCTACATGGGCGCGGACCGCGCCGAGGAGTTCGGTAAGCGCAACGGCGTTCCCGGTGAACTCGTCGTCCGCCTGCGGCCCGACAAGGTGATCGCCCACTTCGACGCAACCGCCTGAACGGCCGGGCCCTGCATCCTGGGTGCTGGGTGGGCGGTGTGCGGCGGTCAATACACTCGCGCGCATGACCGTGCACTTCATCGGGGCCGGGCCGGGCGCGGCCGATCTGCTGACGGTGCGCGCGGTCGAGTTGCTGCGCGCGTCGCCGGTGTGCCTGTACGCGGGGACCTATCTCGATCCCGGCGTGCTGGCGTACTGCGCGCCGGACGCCGAGCTGGTCGACACCCAGCACCTGGATCTCGATCAGATCATCGAGCGTCTCGTACGCGCGGACCGTGCGGGTCAGGACGTGGCTCGTCTGTGCTCGGGTGACCCGTCGCTGTACTCGGCGCTGACCGAGCAGACCCGCAGGCTCGACGCGCACGGGGTGCCGTGGGATGTCACGCCGGGCGTGCCCGCCTATGCCGCCGCGGCGGCGGTGCTCGGCGCGGAGCTGACGGTGCCGGAACTGGTGCAGTCCGTGGTGCTGACCCGCACCCAGGCCCGCTCCACCGCGATGCCCGAGTCCGAAGCGCTGGCGAACTTCGCCGCGACCGGCGCCACGCTCGCGCTGCACTTGGCCATCACCCGCATTCGCCCCCTGGCCGCCGAACTGGCCGCCGACTACGGATCGGACTGCCCGGCCGCCGTCGTCTACCGCGCCAGCCAACCCGAGCAACTGGTGTTGCGCGGCACCCTGGCCGACATCGCCGACCAGGTCGAGGCCGCCGGACTGCGGCAGGCAGCGGTGATCCTGGTGGGCCGCGCGCTCACGCCAACGGTCTCGTGCGCCGAATCCCACCTCTACGACCCGGCGCGGGTCCGTCGGTCCGCTGCGGATAGCCGACCGGAGCGAGAGCAATCAGGAACCGGGCGGTATCAGCGCCGACGGGACGGAATTCGCTGATCAAGGGAGGTGATTCGGTGCCCGACGCAGACGCCGACGGCCGGTTCGATCTGCTGCTGTGCCGAGCGATTCCGCTGGTTCTCGCCCCGGCAGGTAACGCTGCCGGTCCCCGGGTGCGGGGAGTGGTACGCGCTGGCTCAGGGCACGCGCGGATCGTGCTGTCATCCGACGCTGCGATGAGTTCCGGTGTCGCGGTCGATTACGAACTGACCTCGGACGTGGGTGGGCTGCTCGATGTGACCGGCGCGGTCGACCACGCGCGGTTCACCGTCGGGCCCGCTGTCACACGGTTGCTGGCAGTCCACTCGGACCGGCCGCGTGACAGTCACGGCAATACCGTCCTTACCGCGGTCGATTCCGGGTTCGACTACACGGGCTCGGTAGATTCCGGTGACCAGCGCCTGTTCAGTCTGTTCAGCCTGCTGGTCGGTGGCGGTCTGCCGTGGTTCGCGGATGACTACAGCTTTGCCGGATTCATGTTTGTCGAGGCAGACACCTGTCGGATCTACGTACGTGTCACCCGCACGGACCACACCTACGGCATAGATTTGGCCGTCAGCGGCACCGACGGGCGTCCGACCGGCTACACGTACCTCGCCCAGGAGCTGGCGCCGTTGGCCCGTAATGGCGACCTCGCGCGCCAACCGGTCCTCGACGACTCCGATGACTATTGCGATGCCGTCGTGGATCTGCGTGCGTGGATGGGACCAGCCGGGTCCAGTGCAGTCACCGCCGTCTGAGCACCGGGTCCGATTCGCAGGACGCCGTCCGCAGTCGTGATCGCCGCGGTGATCTGGGTCTCCGGCGCTCCTTTCGGTGGCTGCGGGTGCTCCGCTGCGCGGCGCGAAAGTGCCGGACTGGCGCATCGGTGACCCTCTGTGAGAACCGCAACATCCTTCTGGCAAACCCGTGCGGCGCGTTTGCCTGCGGTGATGTCCAACGGCTATCAGCGATGGTTGGTCGGGTGCCGGAGGCGACGGTAGATTGATCCGGTGATTCGCAAAGAAGGTCCCGGCGGAGCCGGTCGGTGGGTTCTGGGCACGGTCGAGCCCATGTAACAAGCCCGGCCCGTTGGACAGATAGTTCAAATGAACATTTTTTGCCTGATTTGATGTGAGAACTCAACCTGGAGACGCAGGCGCCACGCTCGGATAGGTGCGCGTCCCCTCCGGGTGTGGTCGGGGAGCGCTTGCGTGGTGTTCCGGAAGCGAGGTTACGGTTGGACCGGCTGGATTTCGGCGGCAACGGCGAAACTGGTGGCGAACGGGCACACGCTGGTTCCGGGGTAGAACCCGGCCTGTCCGGCGCCTTCCCGTTGTCACCTGCTCAGCTGGGCATCTGGTACGCGCAGCACGTGGACCCGCAGGTGCCGGTCAACATCGCGCAGTACGTCGACCTGCGCGGCGAGCTGGATGTCGAGCTGCTCAGCCGGGCCAGTATCGATGCCTCGCATGAGCTCGGCTCCGGCTTCCTGCGCATCGTCGAGCGCGACGGCGAGCCGTTGCAGTTCGTCGACCACTCGATCGGCGACTACGACCGGGTCGAGTACGTCGACCTGCGCGACGAGGACGACCCGGAAGCCGCCGCGCTGGCCTGGATGCGCGCCGAGTACAGCCGCCCGCTGGACCTGACCACCGATCGCCTGATCAAGGCCGCCGCGCTGCGCCTGGCCGACGATCACTGGTACTGGTACTCCCGCTCGCACCACATCGCGCTCGACGGCTTCGGCGCCATGACGAACGTCAACCGGATCGCCGAGCTGTACACCGCCTACGCCACCGGCGCCGAACCCGCGCCGTCCAAGGCGACCGATCTGCCCACGCTCTACGAGCAGGAGATCGCCTACCGGGACAGCACCCGCTTCGCCTCCGACAAGGAGTACTGGGCCCAGCGCGTGGCCGGGCTGGAGGAAGGCACCAGCCTGACCGGCCGTTCCGCGCCGCCTGCCGCGATCAACGGGATCGCCAGCGCCGCGCTGTCGGACGAGCAGAACGTCCAGCTGGAAGCGGCGGTCGCGCGACACGATTCGTCGCCCGCCGGCCTGCTGCTGGCCGGTTTCGCCGCGTACCTGGCGCAGTGGAACGGCGTCGAGGACGTCATCCTCAGCCTGCCGGTGACCGCGCGCACCACCGCCGCGATGCGCCGCTCCGGCGGTGTGTCGTCGAACATCGTGCCGCTGCGGCTGCACGTCGGCCACGACACCACGGTGTCCGAGCTGCTCAAGCAGGTCCAGATCGAGGTCTCCGGCGCGCTGCGCCACCAGCGCTACCGGCACGAGGACATCCGTCGCGACGCGGCCGGTGACGGCGTGGTGACCACCGAGTTCTTCGGGCCGTGGGTCAACATCATGCTGTTCCACGACGAGATCGCGCTCGGGCCGGTCGTCGGTCAGATGCACGTGCTGTCCACCGGCAGCATCGAGGATCTGGGCGTCAACTTCTACCAGTCGGTCGCGGGCACTCGCTCGCACATCGACTTCGAGACCAATCCCAACCTCTACACCGAGGACGAGGCGCGCCGTCACCACGGCCGCTTCCTCGAGTTCTTCGACCGCTTCCTCACGGCGGCCGTGGACGAGCGGGTGTGGAGCCTGCCGGTCGCCACCGCGGGCGAACGCGAACGGACGCTGCTGGAGTGGAACGACTCCGAGCAGGACGTCCCGGAGACCACGCTCGCGGCGCTACTGGACGCGCAGATCCCGCTGACCCCGGACAACATCGCGCTCGACTTCGAGGGCGCGACGCTGACGTACGCGGAGTTCGACGCCCGGGTGAACCGGCTGGCCCGCTTCCTGATCGCCGACGGCGTCGGCCCGGAGTCGCTGGTCGCGCTGGGCATGCGCCGCTCGCTGGAGCTGGTGATCGGCATGCACGCGGTGCTGAAGGCCGGTGGCGCGTACGTGCCGATCGATCCGGATCACCCGGCCGAGCGCACCGCCTACATCCTCGACAGCGCCGCGCCGGTGTGCGTGCTGACGCACTCGGCCGACGAGCTGGAACTGCCGGAGTCGGTGCGCCGGGTGGAGATCGACACCCTGGACACCTCGGCGTACGCGCCGGACCCGGTCACCGACGCCGACCGGCTCGCGCCGCTGCGGCCGGACAACACCGCCTACGTCATCTACACCTCGGGTTCGACCGGTCGCCCCAAGGGCGTGGCGGTCACCCACCACGCGATCGTCAACCAGCAGCTGTGGATGCTCGACGAGTACCGGCTGACCGCGGCGGATGTGTACCTGCAGAAGACCGCGACCACGTTCGACGTGTCGCTGTGGGGCTACTTCCTGCCGCTGCTGGTGGGCGCGAAGCTGGTCATCGCGTCGCCGGACGGGCATCGCGACCCGCTGTACGTGGCGGAGATGATCTCCCGGCACGGGGTCACCGTGACCGACTTCGTCCCGTCCATGCTCACCGTGTTCGTCGCGCACGCCACCCCGGCCCAATGCGCCACGCTGCGCGCGGTTTTCGTGATCGGTGAAGCGCTGCCGCCGGAGACCGCGGCGAAATTCAGAGAGATCACCACTGCGCCCGATGGTCGCTCCGCAGGCTCCGCTCCGGCGGGCTTGCACAACCTCTACGGCCCCACCGAGGCCGCGGTCTCGGTGACCTACTGGGAGGCGACGGCCGCCGACACGGTGACCGTGCCGATCGGTATCCCGGAGTGGAACGTCCAGGTGTACGTGCTGGATTCGCGGCTGCGCCCGGCCGCGATCGGCGCGCCGGGTGAGCTGTACCTCGGCGGGCGCCAGCTCGCGCGCGGCTACCGCGGCCGTCCCGACCTGACGTCGGACCGCTTCGTCGCCAACCCGCTGGCGGGGTGCGGGTCCGGGGTCGAAGCCGGAGCGCGGATGTACCGCACCGGCGACCTGGTGCGCTGGAACGACGCGGGCACACTGGAATACATCGGCCGCACCGACTTCCAGGTGAAGTTCCGCGGCCAGCGCATCGAGCTGGGCGAGATCGAGACCGATCTGCTCGCCCATCCCGCGGTCAGCCAGGCCGTGGTGCTGGTGGTGGACACCGCCACCGGTCAGCAGCTGGTGGCCTACGTCGTTCCCGCGCCCGGCCACACCGTGGAACCGGTGGAGCTGACCAGGTTCGCCGCCGAGAAGCTGCCCGGCTACATGGTGCCCGCCTCGATCATGGTGCTGGACGCCTTCCCGCTCAACACCAGCGGCAAGCTGGACCGCAAGGCCCTGCCGGAGCCGGTGTTCAGCGCCGACGCCGGTGATTTCCGTGCCCCGCGCACCCAGGCCGAGCAGATCGTGGCGGGCATCTTCGCCGACGTGCTCAGCCAGGAGCGCATCGGCATCGACGACAACTTCTTCGAGCTGGGCGGCAACTCGCTGGTCGCCACCCAGGTGGTGGCGCGCATCGGCGCCGCGTTCGGCACCCAGATCGGGGTGCGCGCGCTGTTCGAGACCCCGACCGTCGCCGGTATCGCGGCGCGTGCGGAGAACGCCGCTCCGGTAGGCGAATCGCGTCCGCCGCTGGTGGCCCAGCAGCTCCCCGAGCGGGTGCCGCTGTCGCTGGCGCAGCAGCGCATGTGGTTCATCAACCAGTTCGACCCCACCGTGCCGACCTACAACCTGCCGTTCGTGGTGCGGTTGCGCGGCCAGGTGGACCTGGCGGCGTTGCAGTCGGCGCTGCTGGACGTGGTCGAGCGGCAGCAGTCGCTGCGCACGATCTTCCCGGAGTCCGGCGACGGCGGCTACCAGCAGGTGCTTCCGGTCGACCAGGTCGATCTCGGCATCGAGGTGCAGCCGATCGACGAGGCCGAATTGCACGGCGCGCTGGCCGAATTCGCCGCGCGCGGCTTCGACGTCTCGCGGGAACTGCCGATCCGGGTGCGGGTGTTCGCGGTCACCGGCGGGCGCGGCAACGGCGTCGCCGACTACGCGGTGGCGTTCGTCGTGCACCACATCGCCGCCGACGGCTTCTCCTTCGGCCCGCTGGCCCGCGACGTGGCCGCCGCCTACCTGTCCCGCACCGCGGGCGAGGCGCCGAGCTGGGCGCCGCTGCCGGTGCAGTACCAGGACTTCAGTGTGTGGCAGCGCGAGTTGCTCGGCGCGGAGTCCGACCCCGCGTCCATGGCGGCGCGCGAGATCGCCTACTGGCGAAGGGCTCTCGCGGGCCTGCCGGATCAGCTCGACCTGCCCGCGGACCGCCCGCGCCCGCCGGTGCAGAGCTTCCACGGCAGCCGGGTGAGCTTCGACATCGACGTCGAGTTGCACCGGCGTCTGGTCGCGCTGGCCCGCGCGCAGGGCGTCAGCCTGTTCATGGTCATGCACGCCTCGCTGGCCGTGCTGCTGGCCCGGTTGTCCGGCACCAGCGACATCGCGATCGGTACGCCGGTCGCCGGACGTGGCGAGCAGGCGCTCGACGACCTGATCGGCATGTTCGTCAACACCCTCGTGCTGCGTTCGGAGGTGGACGGCAGCGAGCCGTTCGCCGAATTCCTCGGCCGCACCAGGGAAACCGACCTCGCCGCGTTCGCGTTCGCGGACGTGCCCTTCGAGCGCCTGGTCGAGGTGCTCAACCCGACCCGCTCGCAGGCGCGCCACCCGCTGTTCCAGGTGATGCTGTCGTTCCAGGAGATGTCGCACGCGACCCTGGAACTGCCCGGCCTCTCGGTCACCGCCGACGAGCTCGAGGTCGACATCGCCAAGTTCGACCTCCAGTGGACGGTCACCGAGGAGCGGGGCGCCGACGGCGAGCCCGCGGGTATGGGCGCGGTCATCTCCTTCGCCACCGACCTGTTCGACGCGCCGACCGTCGCCGAGTTCGGCCGCCGCTACCAGCGCGTGCTGGAAGCGGCCGTCGCCGCGCCGGGAACCGCCGTGCGCGACATCGAGATCCTCGACGACGCCGAGCGCGCCCGGGTGCTGACCGAGTGGAACCACACCGGTCACGACGTGCCCGCCACCACCGTGCTCGAGCTGTTCTCCGAGCAGGTGCGGAGCAGGCCCGACGACCCCGCCGTCGTGTTCGACGGCGGCTCGCGCGGCGCGGACGAATTCGGCCTGCCGATCGAGCTGACCTACGCCGAGTTCGCCACCCGGGTCAACCGCCTGGCGCGCAAGCTGATCGACGCGGGCGTGGGCCCGGAAACGCTGGTCGCCGTAGGTATCCGCCGGTCGGTGGACATGCTGGTGGCGATCTACGCCACGCTGACCGCGGGCGGCGGCTACGTGCCGATCGATCCCGACCACCCGGCCGAGCGCACCGAATACGTGCTCGACAGCTCTTCGCCGGTGTGCGTGCTCACCACCACCGCCGACAACGTCACCGCCGCGGGCATCCCGGTGCTGACGCTGGACACGCTGGACCTGAGCGAATTCGGCGACGGACCCGTCACCGACGCCGAGCGCCGCGCGCCGCTGCGGGCCACCAACACCGCGTACGTGCTGTACACCTCCGGCTCCACCGGCCGCCCCAAGGGCGTCGCGGTCAGTCACGCGTCGGTGGTCAACCAGATCGCCTGGATCACCGGCGAGTACCGCATCGGCCCCGCCGACGTGATCCTGCAGAAGACGCCGGTCACCTTCGACGTGTCGGTGTGGGAGCTGTTCGGCACGCTGGCTGTCGGCGCCCGCATGCTGATCGCCGCGCCCGACGGCCACCGCGATCCGATCTACCTCTCGGAGATCATCGGACGGCACCGGGTCACCATGACCTCGTTCGTGCCGTCCATGCTCTCGGTGTTCGCCGGGGCCGCGTCCACGGCCGAATGCGCTTCGCTGCGTGCGGTTCTCGTCGCCGGTGAGGCGCTGCCGCCCGCGACCGTCACCGCGTTCCGGCAGTTCTCCACCGCCGCGGTGCACAACCTGTACGGCCCCACCGAGTTCACCGTGCACGCCACCGCCTGGCACCTCAACGAGGTCGCGCCCACGTCGGTGCCGATCGGCCGCCCGGTGTGGAACGCGCAGACCTATGTGCTGGACGAGGGCCTCGCGCCCGTTCCGGTCGGTGTGCCCGGCGAGCTGTATCTCGGCGGCGTGCAGACCGCCCGCGGCTACCACGGCCGCCCCGACCTGTCCGCCGAACGCTTCGTCGCCGACCCGTTCGGCGCGCCCGGCTCCCGCCTGTACCGCACCGGCGACCTGGTGCGCTGGGTGCAGCCGCGCGATCCCGAGGTGGGCAGCGCGGGCGTGCTGGAGTACATCGGCCGCACCGACTTCCAGGTGAAATTCCGCGGCCAGCGCATCGAGCTCGGCGAGATCGAGACAGCGCTGCTGGACCATCCGGCCGTCAACCAGGCCGTCGTGCTGGTGATGGAGACCGTCGCGGGTGACCAGCTGGTCGCCTATGTGGTCAGCACCGGTGGCCCGGTCGACATCGACAACATCAAGAACGCCCTGCACCGCACGCTGCCCGCGTACATGGTGCCCTCGGCGATCGTGGTGCTCGAGGCGTTCCCGCTGAACGCCTCCGGCAAGCTGGACCGCAAGGCGCTGCCCGCCCCGGTGTTCGAGGTGCGCGAATTCCGCGCTCCGACCACGCCGATCGAGGAGATCGTCGCGCAGATCTTCGGTGAGGTGCTCGGCATCTCCCGCGTCGGCGTGGACGACGACTTCTTCGAGCTCGGCGGCAACTCGCTGATCGCCACCCAGGTCGCCTCCCGCCTCGGCATCGCGCTGGACACCAGGGTGCCCGTGCGCATGCTGTTCGAGGCGTCCACCGTCGCGGCGCTGGCCGCGCGGGTGGAGTCGCACGCCGGTGACGGCGCGCGCAAGGCGCTGGTCGCCAGGAACCGTCCGGAGCAGGTGCCGTTGTCGCTGGCACAGCAGCGCATGTGGTTCCTGAACCGGTTCGACACCTCCTCGGCGGTCAACAACATCCCGGTCGCCATCCGGCTGTCCGGTGATCTGGACATCGCCGCGTTGCAGGTGGCGGTCATCGACGTGATCGACCGGCACGAGTCGCTGCGAACGGTGTTCCCGGAGACCAAGTCCGGCCCGGTGCAGGTGGTGCTGGACGCCGCGCAGATCGTGCCGGACCTGACCCCGGTGCCGGTGACCGAGCACAATCTGATCGATCACCTGGTCGAGCTGGCCTCGATGGCGTTCGACGTGACCAACGAAGTGCCGTTGCACGCCCGGCTGTTCGAGATCAGCGAGACCGAGTACGTGCTCGGCATGGTGGTGCACCACATCTCGGCCGACGGCTGGTCGATGGGCCCGCTGGCCCGCGACGTCATGGTGGCCTACGCCGCCCGCACGTCGTGGGAGGCGCCGGCCTGGTCGGCGCTGCCGGTGCAGTACGCCGACTACGCGCTGTGGCAGCGCGAGGTGCTCGGTTCCGAGGACGACCCGAGTTCGCTGATCTCCAACCAGATCCGCTACTGGACGCGCGAACTGGCCGATCTGCCCGACGAATTGGTGCTGCCCTCGGACCGGCCGCGCCCGGCCGTCGCCTCCTACCGCGGCGGCACCTACCCGTTCGTGATCTCCGGCGAGACCCAGCGCGCCCTGATCGAGCTGGGCCGCAGGCACAACGCGTCGTTGTTCATGGTGCTGCACAGCGCGCTGGCGGTGTTGCTGGCCCGGTCCAGCGGCACCGGCGACATCGCGATCGGCACCCCGGTCGCCGGTCGCGGCGAGGCCGCGCTGGACGACCTGATCGGCATGTTCGTCAACACCCTCGTGCTGCGCACCGAGGTGGACGGCGCGACGAGCTTCGCCGATCTGCTCGCGCACGCCCGCGAGACCGACCTGCACGCGTTCGCGCACGCCGACGTGCCGTTCGAGCGGCTGGTCGAGGTGCTCAACCCGGCCCGTTCGCAGGCGCGTCACCCGCTGTTCCAGGTGATGCTGACCTTCCAGAACACCCGTCAGGCCAATCTGGAACTGCCGGGCCTCTCGGTCAACGGCATCGACTACGACGCCCGGCTGGCCAAGTTCGACCTGCAACTGACCCTCTCGGAGACCCAGGACGAACAGGGCGACTCGGCGGGTATGTCGGCCGAGTTCTCCTACGCGCTGGACCTTTTCGACGAGCCGACCGTCGCGGCGTTCGCCCGCCGCCTGGACCGCATCCTCGCCGCCGTGACCGCCGACCCGGACGTGCCGATCGGCGACATCGATCTGCTCGCGTCCGAGGAACGCGCGCGGGTGCTGGTCGATTGGAACGACACCGGGCACCCGGTGGACCAGCACGTGACGCTGGTCTCGCTGTTCGACGCGCAGGCGGCGGCCACGCCCGACGCGATCGCGCTGGACTTCGAAGGCGAGCGGCTGACCTACCGCCAGTTCCAGGAACGGGCCAACCGCATCGCCCGGCAGCTGATCGGCGCGGGCGTCGGCCCGGAATCGCTGGTGGCGCTGGCGCTGCGGCGTTCCACCGAACTGGTCGTCGCGATGTACGCGGTGGTGCAGACCGGTGCGGCCTATCTGCCGTTGGATCCGGATCAGCCCGCCGACCGGGTCAACTACATCATCGAGACCGCGCGTCCGCGGATGATCCTCTACCGCTCGGCGGATGGCTTCGGCCTGGACCCGCAGCCGGAGGTCACCGCGCTGTCGGTGGAGGGCATCGAGGGGGTGCCCGGTTTCGCCGCGACCAGCGGCGCGCCGATCACCGACGCCGAACGCACCCGCCCGCTGCGGCCGGAGAACACCGCGTACGTGATCTTCACCTCCGGTTCCACCGGTCGCCCGAAGGGTGTGGCGGTCAGCCATTCCGCGATCGTCAACCGGCTGCTGTGGATGCAGCACGAGTACCCGATCGGCCGCGAGGACGCGGTGCTGCAGAAGACGCCCGCCACCTTCGACGTGTCGGTGTGGGAGTTCTTCTGGCCGTTGCAGACCGGGGCCAGGCTGGTCGTCGCGAAGCCGGACGGGCATCGCGACCCGGTGTACCTGTCCCGGATCATCGCCGATGAGCAGATCACCACGGCGCATTTCGTGCCGTCGATGCTCTCGGTCTTCGTCTCCACGCTGGGCAACGAGAACGGCGACGGGCTGCCCGTGCCGCGGCTGCGGCAGGTCTTCGCCTCCGGTGAGGCGCTGCCCGCGCAGACCGCGCAGCGTTTGCGCGAGCTGACCGGCGCGCGGCTGCACAACCTGTACGGCCCGACCGAGGCCGCCGTCGACGTGACGTACCACGAGGCGACCGAAGCCGACGCGGTGTCGGTGCCGATCGGACGCCCGGTGTGGAACACCCGCGTCTTCGTGCTCGACAGCCGCCTGCACCCGGTCGCGCCGGGTGTCGCGGGTGAGCTGTATCTCGCGGGTGAGCAGCTGGCGCTCGGCTACCTGGGGCGCTCCGACCTGACCGCCGACCGGTTCGTGGCCAACCCCTACGGCGCCCCGGGCGAGCGGATGTACCGCACCGGCGACCTGGTGGCCTGGACCCCCGGTGGCGAGCTGGACTACTTGGGCCGCACCGACTTCCAGGTGAAGCTGCGCGGCCTGCGCATCGAGCTGGGGGAGATCGAGGCCGCGCTGCTGGCGCAGCCCGGGATCGCGCAGTCGGTGGTCGTGCTGCGCTCCGACGCGCACGCCGGCGATCAGCTGGTGGGCTACCTGGTATGCGAACCGTATGTGGCCGTCGACATCGACGAGGTGAAGGCCGCGCTCGCCACGGCATTGCCGGGCTACATGATCCCGGCCGCGCTGGTCGTGCTGGACGCCTTCCCGGTCAACGCCTCCGGCAAGCTGGACCGCAGGGCGCTGCCCGCCCCGGTGTTCGAGGCCAGGATCTTCCGCGCGCCGTCGACGCCGATCGAGGAGATCGTCGCGGAGATCTTCGCCGACCTGCTCGGCGTGCCGCGCGTCGGCGTGGACGACGACTTCTTCGAACTCGGCGGCAACTCGCTGGTGGCCACCCAGGTGGTCGCCCGCCTCAGCGCGGCGCTGAACACCGAGGTCGGTGTGCGCGTGCTGTTCGAGGCTCCGACCGTGGCCACGCTGGCCGCCCGGGTCGAGTCGCACGCCGGAAGCGGTGCGCGCCAGGCGCTCACGGCACAGGTGCGTCCCGAGCACCCGCCGCTGTCGCTCGCCCAGCAGCGGATGTGGTTCCTCAACCGCTTCGATGCCGACTCCGCCGCGAACAACATCCCGGCCGCGGTGCGGCTGGAAGGCGCGCTGGATCTGGACGCGCTGCGCGGTGCGATTGCCGACGTGGTCGCGCGGCACGAATCGCTGCGCACGATCTACCCGTCGCGTGACGGCGTGGCCTACCAGCGGGTGCTGAACGCCGCAAGGGCCATCCCCGAGCTGGACGTGGTCGAGGTGGCCGAGGGGCAGTTGCTCGGCGTGCTCTACGAATTCGTCGAGCGCGGCTTCGACGTGACCAGCCAGGCGCCGGTGCGCCTGCGCGCCTACCGGCTCGGTCCGGACGACTACGTCCTGGTCGTCGTGGTGCACCACATCGCGGCCGACGGCTTCTCCATGCGGCCGCTGGTGCGCGATCTGATGACCGCCTACGTGGCGCGTACCTCCGCGGCCCAGCCGGGCTGGCCGCCGCTGGCGGTCCAGTACGTGGACTTCGCGCTGTGGCAGCGCGACACGCTGGGCTCCGAGGACGACCCGACGTCGCTGATCTCCGAGCAGCTCGACTACTGGCGCGATGCGCTGGCCGGTCTGCCCGACGAACTGCGCCTGGCCGGTCGTCCGCGGCCCGCCGTGGCCTCCTACGGCGCGGGCACCTACCGGTTCCGCGTGCCGGGCGATCTCATCGAGGACCTGAACCGGGTCGCGCAGACGCACGGCGGCACGCTGTTCATGGTGGTGCACAGCGCCTTCGCCGCACTGCTCGCACGGTTGAGCGGCTCCGACGACATCGCCGTCGGCATCCCGGTCGCCGGTCGCGGTGAGCAGGCGCTCGACGATCTGGTCGGCATGTTCGTCAACACCCTGGTGCTGCGCGCTCAGGTGGACACCGCCGAGTCGTTCGCCGACCTGCTCGCCCGGGTCCGCGAGCGCGACCTGCAGGCGTTCGCGCACGCCGACGTGCCGTTCGAGCGGCTGGTCGAGGTACTCAACCCGGCCCGCTCGCAGGCGCGCCACCCGCTGTTCCAGGTGATGCTGTCGTTCCAGAACCTCGGCCGCACCGCGCTGGAGCTGCCCGGGCTCACCGTCTCCGAGCTGGGCATCGACCAGCCGACGGCGAAGTTCGACCTCCAGCTCACGCTCAGCGAGGTCCCCGGCGGCGAGGCGGCGATGGACGCCGAACTCGTCTACGCCACCGATCTGTTCGACGGCGTGTTCGCCGGTACCTTCGCCGAGCGTTTCGTGCGGGTGCTGCGCGGGGTCGCGGACGAGCCGTCGGTCACCGTCGGCGACATCGATCTGCTGGACGACGCCGAGCGGTCGTTGGTGATCGAGCGGTGGAACGCCACCGAGTTCCCGGTCGACGCCGCGCTCACCTCGCCGGTCGGCGACGCCGCCGCGACCCTGGTCTCGCTGTTCGAGGCGCAGGTCGCGCGCACCCCGGACAGTCCCGCGGTCACGTTCGAGGGGGCCAGTCTCTCCTACGCCGAGTTCGCCCGCCGGGTGCACCGGTTGGCGCGCTGGCTCAAGGTCAACGGCGTCGGGCCGGAATCGTATGTGGCCCTCGGCATGCGCCGCTCGATCGACCTGGTGGTCGGCATGTACGCGGTGAACGCCGCGGGCGGCGCGTACGTGCCGCTGGATCCGGACCATCCGGCCGAGCGCATCGACTACATCCTCGAGACCGCGCGCCCGGTGTGCGTGCTGACCTCCGGCACCGACCTGGAGACCACCGTCTCCAGGCAGGTGCGCATCGATCAGCTCGACCTGTCGGAATTCGCCGACGGCCCGCTGACCGACGCCGACCGGCACAAGCCGCTGCGTCCGGCCAACACCGCGTACGTGATCTTCACCTCCGGTTCGACCGGCCGCCCGAAGGGTGTGGCGGTCTCGCACGCCGCGATCGTCAACCGCCTGGTGTGGATGCACGCCGAATACGGGTTGGCGGCCTACGACGTGGTGTTGCAGAAGACGCCCGCGACCTTCGACGTGTCGGTGTGGGAGTTCTTCTGGCCGTTGCAGGTCGGCGCCCGATTGGTGGTGGCGAAGCCGGACGGCCATCGCGATCCCGCGTACCTGGCGCGGCTGATCGTCGACGAGCAGGTCACCACGGTGCACTTCGTGCCGTCGATGCTGTCGGTGTTCGTGGCCGAGGAACGCGCGGCCGAATGTGTCAGCCTGCGTAACGTGTTCGCCTCCGGTGAGGCGCTGCCCGCGGTGACCGCGCAGAAATTGCGCGAGCTGACCGGCGCGCGGCTGCACAACCTGTACGGTCCGACCGAGGCCGCGGTCGACGTCACCTTCCACGAGGTGACCGAGGACGACACGGTGTCGGTGCCGATCGGCGCCCCGGTGTTCAACACGCAGGTGTACGTGCTGGATTCGCGCCTGCGGGCGGTCCCGGTCGGCGTGCCCGGCGAGCTGTACCTCGCGGGCGCGCAGCTGGCGCACGGCTATGTCGGCCGCCCCGACCTGACCACCGAGCGTTTCGTGGCCAACCCGTTCGGCGACGCCGCGCGGATGTACCGCACCGGCGACCTGGTGGCCTGGACCGAAGACGGTGAGCTGGAGTACTTGGGCCGCACCGACTTCCAGGTGAAGGTGCGCGGTCTGCGCATCGAGCTGGGCGAGATCGAGTCGGCGCTGACGGCGCTGGAGTCGGTGGCGCAGGCGGTGGTCGTGGTGCGCACCGATGAGCGGACCGGTGACCAGCTGGTCGCGTACCTGGTGACCGACCCGGACCGGGTGGTGGACGTCGAGTCGGTCAAGGCCGAACTCGGCGCGCGGCTGCCCGGGTACATGGTGCCCGCGGCCTACGTGGTGCTCGATGAGTTCCCGCTGAACGCCTCCGGCAAGCTGGATCGCAAGGCGCTGCCGGACCCGGTGTTCGAGGCAAAGGTGTTCCGCGCGCCCGCCACGCCGGTGCAGGAGATCGTGGCCGAGACCTTCGCCGAGGTGCTCGGCGTGGAGCGGGTCGGCCTGGACGACGACTTCTTCGAGCTGGGCGGCAACTCGCTGGTCGCCACGCAGGTGGCGGCGCGGCTCGGCGAGGCGCTGAACACCCAGGTTCCGGTGCGCGCGCTGTTCGAGGCGTCCACCGTGGTCGCGCTGGCGACGAAGGTGGAATCGGCCGCGGGAGAGGGCGGCCGGACGCCGCTGGTCGCGCGGGAGCGCCCCGAGCTGGTGCCGCTCTCGCTCGCCCAGCAGCGGATGTGGTTCCTCAACCGGTTCGACAACCGCACCGCGGTGAACAACATCCCGGTCGCGCTGCGGCTGACCGGTGAGCTGGACATCGCCGCGCTCGGCGCCGCCATCGGCGACGTGCTCGCGCGGCACGGGGCGCTGCGCACGATCTACCCCGAGGTGGAGGGCACCGGCTACCAGCGTGTGCTGCCGGTGAGCGAGGTCGCCTTCGACCTGGTCGCCGAACCCGTCGGGGCGGACGAGCTGCCCGCGCGGATCGTCGAGCTGGCGAGCGCCGGTTTCGACGTGACCGCCGAGATCGGGTTCCGGGCGAGCCTGCTCGCGCTGTCGGCCACCGACCACGTCGCGGTGCTGGTCATGCACCACATCAGCGCGGACGGCTTCTCGCTGCGGCCGCTGCTGCGCGATGTCGTGCTCGCCTACACCGAGCGCGCCCGCGGCGAGGTGCCGTCCTGGGCCCCGCTCGAGGTGCAGTACGCCGACTACGCGCTGTGGCAGCGTGAGGTGCTCGGCGCCGAGGACGACGCGGATTCCGTCGCGGCCCGGCAGATCGCCTACTGGACCGAACAGCTGCGCGACCTGCCCGACCAGATCGAACTGCCCGCCGACCGGCCGCGGCCGGAGAGCGCCTCCAATGCCGGTGGCACGCACGATTTCTCGGTCGACGCGCAAGTGCACGAAGCGCTGTCGGAGCTCGCGCGCGCCCGTGGCGTGACGCTGTTCATGGTGGTGCACGCCGCGCTCGCGGTGTGGGCGGGCCGGCTGTCGGGCAGCACCGATGTCGCGATCGGCACCCCGATCGCGGGCCGCGGTGAACGCGCGCTCGACGACGTCGTCGGCATGTTCGTCAACACGCTCGTGCTGCGCAGCGAAGTCGATCCGAGCGCTCGCTTCGACGAGCTGCTCGACCAGGTGCGCCGCACCGATCTGGCCGCCTTCGCCAACGCCGACGTGCCGTTCGAGCGGCTGGTCGATGTGCTCAGCCCGGTGCGCTCGCAGGCGCACCATCCGCTGTTCCAGGTCGCGCTGACCTTCGAGGCCGCCTCGGCGGCCGATCTCGGCACCGTCGCGCTGCCCGGCGGCCTCGACGTCGCCGCCGTCGAGTTCGACCCGGGCACATCGAAATTCGACGTGCAGCTCACCGTCGGCGAGTCCGCCGAGGGCGGGCTGACGCTGTCGTGGAACTACGCCACCGAACTGTTCGACCCGGAGACGGTGGCCGCGTTCGCCGACCGTTTCGTGCGCATCCTGCGCGGTGTCGCCGAGGATCCGCGGGTCGCCATCGGCGATATCGATCTGCTCGGCGAGGGCGAGCGGCTGGACGTGTCGCAGCGCTGGGTGTCCTCCGGCGCCGAGAGCGTCGCGGGCGCGTTCGCCGATCCCGACATCACGCTGGTCGGGTTGTTCGACGCGGCCGTCGCCGCGCACCCGAACCGGATCGCGGCGCGCTTCGGTGTGGAGACGCTGACCTACGCCGAGCTGGACCGGCGCGCGAATGTGCTGGCGCGCAGGCTGATCAGCGACGGCGCGGGACCGGAGACCTTGGTCGCGGTGATCCTGCCGCGGTCGCTGGACCTCGTGGTCGCGCTGCTGGCCGTGGTGAAGACCGGCGCGGGTTACGTTCCGGTCGACCCGACCTACCCGGCCGAGCGCATCGCCTACGTGCTCGCCGATTCCCGGCCCACCAGCGTGGTGCTCGACTCCACGGTGCAGGTCGAGGTGCCCGCCGGGCTGCCCGCCGTCGTACTGGACGGGTTCGCGGTGGAGACCGGCAACGTCGAGGACGCCGACGACGCGCCGATCACCGACGCCGACCGCAACGCGGCGCTCACCCCGGACAACGTCGCGTACGTGATCTACACCTCCGGCTCGACCGGCCGCCCCAAGGGCGTCGCGGTCGCGCACCGCAATGTGGTGCGTTTGTTCGCGAACACCGACCGTGACTTCGGTTTCGGGCCCGAGGACACCTGGACGCTGTTCCACAGCTACGCGTTCGACTTCTCGGTGTGGGAGCTGTGGGGTCCGCTGCTGTTCGGCGGCACCCTCGTGGTGGTCGACTACTACACCTCGCGCTCGCCGGAGCAGTTCCTGGAACTGCTGCGCGCCGAACGCGTCACGGTGCTCAACCAGACCCCGTCCGCGTTCTACCAGCTGGCCGAGGCCGACCGGAACGCCGCGCCCGACGCCGCGCCGCTGGCGCTGCGGTATGTGGTGTTCGGCGGCGAGGCGCTGGAACTGCGCAGGCTGTCGGACTGGGTGGCGCGCCACGGCGACGGCACCGGTGCGTCCGCTGCCGGGCCGCTGCTGGTCAACATGTACGGCATCACCGAGACCACGGTGCACGTGTCCTACCGCGCGCTGGACGCCGCGACCATCGCCGCCGCCTCCGGCAGCGTGGTCGGCCGCGCCATCGCCGGTCTCCGGGTGTACGTGCTCGACAACCGGCTGCGTCCGGTGCCGGTCGGCGTCTCGGGCGAGATGTACGTGGCGGGCCCGCAGTTGGCCCGCGGCTACCTCGGCCGTCCGGACCTGTCGGCCACCCGCTTCGTCGCCGACCCGATGGGCGACGCGCCGGGCGGGCGACTGTACCGCTCCGGCGACCTGGCGCGCTGGAACCGGTTCGGCGAGCTGGAGTACCTGGGCCGTGCCGACGACCAGGTGAAGGTGCGCGGCTTCCGCATCGAGCTCGGCGAGATCGAATCGGCGATCCTGGCCCAGCCCGGTATCGCGCAGGCCGCGGTCATCGTGCGCGAGGACCAGCCTGGCGATCAGCGGATCGTCGCCTACGTGGTGTCCGAGCCCGGCGCGGAGCCGGTGCTCGACGCGGTGCGCGACGGCGCGGCCGAGCAGCTGCCCGCCTACATGGTGCCCTCGGCCGTGGTGCGGCTGGAGTGGATCCCGCTGACCGTCAACGGCAAGCTGGACCGCCGTGCGCTGCCCGCCCCGACGGCGACCTCGCGCGCCTTCCGCGCGCCGGTCACCCCGGTGCAGGAAACCGTGGCCGCGGTGTTCGCCGACGTGCTCGGCCTGGAGCGGGTCGGCGTGGACGACGACTTCTTCGATCTGGGCGGCAACTCGCTGATCGCGACCAGGGTGGTCGCGCGCATCGGCGCCGCGCTCGGCGCGACCGTCGCCGTGCGCACGCTGTTCGAGGCCTCCACCGTGGAAGCGCTTGCCGCGCGGGTGGAATCGCACGCCGACGGCGCAGCCAGGGAGCGGCTGGTCGCGCGGGAGCGCGCGGCGGGCGAACTGGTGCCGCTGTCGTTCGCGCAGCAGCGCATGTGGTTCCTGAACAAGTACGACACCGCCTCGGCGGCCTACAACCTGCCGATCGCCATCCGGCTCACCGGCGCGCTGGACGTCGAGGCGCTGCGCCTGGCGGTCGCCGACGTGGTGCGCAGGCACGAATCGCTGCGCACCCGCTACCCCGAGCACGGCGGCACCCCGGTCCAGGTGATCGTGCCCGCCGAGGACATCGTCCTGGATCTGCACCCCGTGCCGGTGCGGCAGGAGCGGCTGATCGAGACGGTGACCGAATTCGTCACCACCGGATTCGACGTGGCCGAAGAGGTTCCGCTGCGCACCCGGCTGTACGCGGCCGGGCCGGACGAGCACGTGCTCGTCGTGGTGGTGCACCACATCGCCGCCGACGGCTTCTCGATGGGCCCGCTGACCCGCGACGTGATGGCCGCCTACACCGCGCGCAGCACCGGCAGCGCACCCGGCTGGGCTCCGCTGGCGGTGCAGTACGCCGACTTCTCGGTGTGGCAGCGCGAGATCCTGGGTTCCGAGGAGGATCCGGACTCACTGCTGGCGAAGCAGGTCGCGTACTGGCGGCGCGCGCTAGACGACGTCCCCGACGAGCTGGCCCTGCCGACCGACCGCCCGCGTCCGGCCGTCGCCTCGCACCGCGGCGCGACGCTGCACCGCGAGCTGTCCGGCGACCTGGTCGCGGCGCTGGAGGAGGTCGCGCGGCAGCGCGGCGCGTCGCTGTTCATGGTGATGCACGGTGCGCTGGCGGTGCTGCTGTCGCGCCTGTCCGGCAGCGACGACGTCGCGGTCGGCACCCCGATCGCGGGCCGCGGCGAGGCCGCGCTCGACGACCTGGTCGGCATGTTCGTCAACACCCTGGTGCTGCGCACCGGCATCGAGCCCGGCGAGTCGTTCGCCGACCTGCTCGGCCGTGTGCGCCGCACCGACCTGGACGCCTACGGCAACGCCGACGTGCCGTTCGAGCGGCTGGTGGAACTGCTCGCGCCGGAGCGCTCGCAGGCCCGCAACCCGCTGTTCCAGGTGATGCTGGCGTTCCAGAACCTGGAGCGCACCACCCTGGAGTTGCCAGGTCTTTCGGTGTCCGCGCTGGACCTGGAAGAGAACGTCGCGCGCTTCGACCTGCAATTCACCCTCGCCGAGCGCGGTGACACCGGTTCCGGCGCCATGGCCTTGGCGCTCACCTACGCCACCGAGCTGTTCGACGAGTCCACCGCGGCGGCCATCGTGGACCGCTGGGAACGTGTGCTCGCGGCGGTGGCGGCCGACGCGTCGGTCCCCGTCGGCGCGATCGACGTGCTCGACGCCGCCGAGCGGGCCGACCTGCTCGCGCGCACCGGCGCGCCTGCCACGCCCGCGCGGACGCTGCCGGACCTGATCGCCGAGGCCGCCGCCATCGATCCCGAGGCGCCCGCCGTGGTGTTCCAGGGGAGAAGTGTCTCCTACGGCGAGCTGGACGCGCGGTCCAACCGCCTGGCCCGCTTGCTGATCGAACGTGGCATCGGCACCGAGGACCTGGTGGCGGTCGCCGTGCCGCGCTCGGACGAGTCGTACTTCGCCGAATGGGCGGTGTCCAAGTCCGGCGGCGCGTTCGTGCCGATCGACCCCACCTACCCGGCCGACCGCATCGCGCACATGGTCACCGATTCGGGCTCCCCGATCGGTCTCACCGTGGCCTCGGTGCGCGCCGAGCTGCCCGAGTCGGTCGAATGGCTGGTGCTCGACGAACTGGATCTCGACGGGTTCGACGACGCCGCGGTCACCGACGCCGACCGGGTGCGCCCGCTGCGGCCGGAGCACCCCGCGTACGTCATCTACACCTCCGGTTCCACCGGTGTGCCCAAGGGCGTCGTGGTCACCCACGCCGGTCTGGCCAACTTCCGCGACGAGCAGAACGCCCGCTACGACGTCGATTCCGACACGCGCGCACTGCATTTCGCCTCGCCCAGCTTCGACGCCTCGATCCTGGAATTCCTGCTCGCGATCGGCCGCGGCGGCGCCCTGGTGGTCTGCCCGCCCGGCGTCTACGGCGGCGAGGAGCTGTCCGAGCTGATCCGCGCCGAGCGGGTCACCCACGCGTTCATCACCCCGTCGGTGCTCGCCTCGCTGGATTCGGCCGCGCTGGCCGGCATGCGGGTGATCGTGGCCGGTGGTGAAGCCGTGCCCGCCGATCTGGTCGCCAAGTGGGGTGGCGCGCCCGACGGTTCGGGCCGCCGCTTCCACAACGGCTACGGCCCGACCGAGACCACGATCATGACCAACATCAGCGACGCGCTCGCGCCGGGCGACCGGGTCACCATCGGTGGCCCGACCCGCGGCATGCAGTCGCTGATCCTGGACGCCCAGCTGCGGCCCGTTCCGGTGGGTGTCGCGGGTGAGCTGTATCTGTCGGGCGTCCAGCTGGCGCGTGGCTATCATGCGCGGCCGGGCCTGTCGGCGGAGCGGTTCGTCGCCAACCCGTCGGTGCCCGGCACACGGATGTACCGCACCGGTGACGTGGTCCGCTGGACCCGGGTCGGGCACTCCGCAGGCTCCGCGCCCGCAGGAGGAGTCGAATCGCTTGTTGTCGAATACGTAGGCCGCTCCGACTTCCAGGTGAAGGTGCGCGGTTTCCGCATCGAGCTCGGCGAGATCGACGCCGCGCTGGCCTCGCACGAGACCGTCGACTTCGCGGTCACCGTCGGCCACAGGAGCGCCGCGGGCGCGGTGTCGCTGGTGTCGTACGTCGTCGCCGCGCAGGGACACTCGATCGACGTGGCCGCGCTGACCGCGCACGTCGAGGATCGCCTGCCCGCCTACATGGTGCCCTCGTCGATCATGGTGATCGACCACGTGCCGCTCACCCCGGTGGGCAAACTGGACCGCAAGGCGCTGCCGGAACCGGTGTTCGCCACCGAGGTCGTGTTCCGCGCGGCCCGCACCCCGGTCGAACAGACCATCGCCGAGGTGTTCGCCGAGGTGCTCGGCGTGGAGCGGGTCGGCGTGGACGACTCCTTCTTCGCGCTCGGCGGCGACAGCATCGTCTCCATTCAGCTGGTCTCGCGGGCCAAGGCGCGCGGCGTGGTGTTCACCCCGCGGCACGTCTTCGAGCAGCGCACCGTGGCCGGGCTGGCGTCCGTCGCCGAGACCACCGAGGCGGCCGAGGCGTCGGCCACCACCCTGGCCGAGCCGCCCGGCGGCGGCATCGGCGCGATGCCGTTGACGCCGGTGGTCCGGTTCATGGCGGAGCGGAGCGGCTCGTTCGGGCGGTTCAACCAGACGCTGGCGCTGGAACTGCCGGTCGGCATCGACCGGGCGGGCATCGCCGCGACGGTCGGCGCGGTCATCGATCGGCACGACATGCTGCGCGCGAGCCTGCGCCGCGACGGCCACGACTGGGTCGTCGAGACCGCCGCGCCGGGCACCGTCGAGGTGGACGCGCTGATCGACCGCACCGAGTTCGCCGCGAACGCCACCGATGCCGACTTGTTCGCGATCGCCTCGGCCGCACTGGACGAGTCGCTGGACCGGCTCGATCCCGCCGCGGGCGTGGTGATCCGGTTCGTCTGGCTGGAACCCGATTCCGCCGAACGCGCCGGACGCCTGATCGTCGTCGCCCACCACCTGGTGGTGGACGGCGTCTCCTGGCGCATCCTGGTGCCGGACTTCGTGACGGCCTGGGGTCAGCGCACCGCGGGGCAGACACCCGAGCTGGTCGCTCCGGCCACCTCGATGCGCGCCTGGGCGCATGCGCTGGAACGCGAGGCCGCCAGCCCCGAGCGGGTGGCCGAGCTGGACTACTGGCGTTCGGTGGTCGCCGCGGCCGATCCGCTGCTGACCGAACGTCCGATGGACCCGGCCCTGGACACTTCCGGCGTCATCGAGAAACTGCGGGTCGAGGTGTCCGCCGAGGTCACCAAGGCCCTGCTCACCACGGTTCCGGCGCTGTT
Organism: Nocardia gamkensis NBRC 108242; assembly: GCF_001612985.1. GTDB lineage: Bacteria > Actinomycetota > Actinomycetes > Mycobacteriales > Mycobacteriaceae > Nocardia > Nocardia gamkensis. The sequence goes on from NZ_BDBM01000070.1 coordinate 32,066, forward strand.
CCACGGCGGCGTGAACGACGGCCTGCTCACCGCGCTGGCGCTGGCCACCGCGAAGTGGCGGGCGCGGCGAGTGGCCGCACGGGGCGAGAATTCGCTGCTGATCCGCCTGGAGGGCCACGGCCGCGAGGAAGACGTGGTGGCGGGTGCCGATCTGTCGCGCACCGTCGGCTGGTTCACCGCGATCTACCCCGTCCGGTTCGACCTGGCCGGCATCGACGTCGACGCCGCGTTCACCGGCGGACCCGCGCTGGGCGCGGCCGTCAAGGCGGTCAAGGAGCAGTTGCTCTCGGTGCCGGACAAGGGCATCGGCTACGGCCTGCTGCGCTACCTGAACGCCGAGACCGCCGCCGAGCTGCCGCGCGAACTGCCCGGTCAGGTGAGCTTCAACTACCTCGGCCGGATCTCCGAGGGTGACGTGCCGGAGTCGCTGCGCGGCTTCGGCTGGATCCCCGCGCCGGAACTCGGCGCGCTGGGCGGAGCCTACGACGCGGACATGCCCGCGATGGCGCCGCTGGACGTCAACGCGATCGTGGTCGGCGACAAGCTGACCGCCAACATCGGCTACCCGGCGACCCTGCTGTCGGCCGCCGACGTGCGCGAGTTCGGCGAGCTGTGGACCGCCGCGCTGGAAGCGGTGGCGCGCCATGCCAATTCGGCGGGCGCGGGCGGGCACACCCCGTCGGACTTCGCGCTGGTGCGCAGTGCACGGGGCGGTTCGGGGCGGGGGATAACACAGCGCGACATCGACACCTGGGAGCGGCGCTTCCCTGCGCTGGCCGACGTCTGGCCGCTGTCGGCGCTACAGGCCGGTCTGCTGTTCCACGCCCGCCTCGCGGCGAGCTCGGTGGACGTGTACACCGCCCAGGCGGTGCTGACGCTCACCGGCCGGGTGGACGCCGCCCGGTTGCGCGCTGCCGCACAGGCATTGGTGGACCGCTACGAGAACCTGCGCACCGCGTTCGTCAGCGACCACGACGGCAACCCGGTGCAGATCGTGCTGGACAGCGTGCGCGTCGCGTGGGCCGAGCACGACCGGATCGAATCCGGTTCGGCCGACGACCTGATCGAGGCCGACCGCATGCGGCGGTTCGACCTGGCCGCACCGCCGCTGATCCGCTTCACGCTGATCCAGGTCGCGCCCGACCGCTGGCAGTTCGTGGTGTCCAACCACCACATCCTGCTCGACGGCTGGTCGATGCCGCTGCTCATGCGGGATCTGCTGATGCTCTACGCCGTGCACGCGGATACTTCCGCGCTGCCCGCCGTGCGCTCCTACCGGCACTTCCTGGACTGGACCCGGCAGCAGGACCATGAGGCGTCGCTGGCCGCGTGGGCGCACGCGCTGCGCGGTGTCGGCGAACCGACCCTGCTGGCGCGGCCGGACGCCGGTCGCGAGATCACCTCGCTGTCCGGCGAGTACTTCTTCGAGCTGGACGAGGCGACCACCGCGCGGCTGACCACGCTGGCCGGCTCGCTCGGCGTCACCCCGAACACCGTGTTGCAGACGGCGTGGGGCATGCTCGTCGGCCGGATGACCAGCCGCGACGACGTGCTGTTCGGCACCACCGTCTCCGGGCGTCCCGCCCAGCTGTCCGGCGTGGAGGCGATGGTCGGTCTGTTCATCAACACCGTGCCGGTGCGGGTGCGCTTCGACTCGTCGGAGTCCGTGCGCGATCTGCTGGTCCGCACCCAGGGCGAGCAGGCCGACCTGCTCGACCACCACTATGTGGGCCTGGCCGACATCCAGGCGGTCGCGGGCATCGGCGGACTGTTCGACACGCTCGTGGTGTTCGAGTCCTACCCGGTGGACGCCGCGGGCCTACAGGCGCAGGCCGCGGACATCGACGGCATGGCCGTGGTCGGCCTCGACGCGGCCGACGCCACACACTACCCGCTGACCCTGATCGCGCAGCTGGATTCGCGGCTGCGGGTGCGCGCGGGCTACCTGCGCGACCTGTTCGACGAGCAGACGGTGCGCCGCATCGCCGACCGCCTGATCCGGGTGCTCACCGCGATCACCGCCGCGCCCGACGCGGTGGTCGGCGACATCGAGCTGCTCGACACCGCCGAGCGCGAACTCGTGCTGCGCGGCTGGAACGACACCGAGTTCGATGTGGCCGCGGCCTCCGCCGACGGCGCGACCCTGGTCTCGATGTTCTACGACCAGGTGGAACGCACTCCCGACGCGACCGCGATCACGTTCGAGGGGACAAGTCTCTCCTATGCCGAGTTCTCCTGGCGGGTGAACCAGCTGGCGCGCTGGCTGATCGCGCGCGGCGTCGGCGCGGAATCGTATGTGGCGCTTGGCATGCGACGCTCGATCGATCTGGTGGTCGGCATGTACGCCGTCGCCGTGGCCGGTGGCTCGTACGTGCCGCTGGACCCTGATCACCCGGCCGAGCGCACCGAATACATCCTCGGCACGGCCGACCCGGTGTGCGTGCTGACCTCCGGCAGCGATCTGGACATCGACACCGCGCAGGTGCGCATCGATCTGCTCGACCTGAAGGGGCTGTCGGAGGCTCCGGTCACCGACGCGGATCGTCGTGCGCCGCTGCGTCCTTCGAATACCGCGTATGTGATTTTCACGTCGGGTTCGACGGGTCGTCCGAAGGGTGTTGCCGTCTCGCACGCGGCGATTGTCAACCGTCTGGTGTGGATGCAGACGGCCTACGAGTTGACCGCCGATGATGTGGTGTTGCAGAAGACGCCTGCGACGTTCGATGTGTCGGTGTGGGAGTTCTTCTGGCCGTTGCAGGTCGGTGCTCGCCTGGTGGTGGCGAAGCCCGATGGGCATCGCGACCCGGCTTACCTCGCGGAGATCATCAGCGCCGAGAAGGTGAGCGTCACCCACTTCGTGCCGTCGATGCTCGCGGTGTTCGTGGCGGATGCCGCTGCGGCGCGGTGTGGTTCGCTGCGGTTGGTGTTCGCCTCGGGTGAGGCGTTGCCGCCGAAGCCCGCGCATCGTTTGCGTGAGCTGACCGGCGCCGCGTTGCACAACCTCTACGGTCCGACCGAGGCCGCGGTCGACGTCACCTTCCACGAGGTGGTCGATGCCGACGCCGAGACGGTGCCGATCGGTGCTCCGGTGTTCAACACCCAAGTGTTCGTGTTGGATGCGCGCCTGCGTCCGGTGCCGGTGGGTGTCGCGGGTGAGTTGTATCTGGCGGGCGTCCAGCTCGCACGGGGTTACGTCGCGCGTCCCGACCTGACCTCCGACCGGTTCGTGGCGAATCCGTACGGGGAGCCTGGTTCGCGGATGTACCGCACCGGTGACTTGGTGGCGTGGAGCGAGCACGGTGAACTGGAGTATCTGGGCCGTACTGATTTCCAGGTGAAGTTGCGTGGTCTGCGTATCGAGTTGGGTGAGATCGAGCAGGCGCTGACCGGCCTGGAAGAAGTCGCCCAAGCGGTCGTCGTGGTGCGCTCGGACGCGCACGCGGGCGACCAGCTCGTCGCGTACGTCATCCCCGCTCCGGACACCGCGCTGGACACCGACCTGGTCCGCGAGGACCTGGCGCGGCAGTTGCCCGCGTACATGGTGCCGTCGGTCGTGATCGTGCTGGAGGAATTCCCGCTCAACGCCTCCGGCAAGCTGGACCGCAAGGCGTTGCCCGCGCCGGTGTTCGAGGCCGCGGTGTTCCGCGCCCCGACCACGCCGGTCGAGGAGATCGTCGCCGCGACCTTCGCCGACGTGCTCGGCCTGGAGCGGGTCGGCTTGGACGACGACTTCTTCGCCCTCGGCGGCAACTCGCTGTCGGCCACCCAGGTCGCCGCGAGGCTGTCGGCCGCGCTGGACACCGACCTCGGCGTGCGCGAACTGTTCGAGGCGTCCACCGTGGTCGCGCTGGCGGCGCGCGCGGAGACCAAGGCGGGCGTCGGCGGCCGTGCGCCGCTGGCGCCGCAGCAGCGACCGGAGCTGGTTCCGCTGTCGCTGGCCCAGCAGCGCATGTGGTTCCTCAACCGCTTCGACCCCGACTCGGCGGTGGACAACATCCCGGCCGCGGTACGGCTGTCCGGGCTGCTCGACCGGCAGGCGTTGCAGATCGCCGTCGCCGACGTGCTGGCCCGCCACGAGTCGCTGCGCACGTTCTACCCCGAGGTGGACGGCGCGGCGCGTCAGCAGACCGTGGCCACCGCGAAGGTCATCCCCGATCTCACGCCGGTCGACGTCACCGAAGCCGAACTGCCCGAGCAGCTCGCGCGGCTGATCGGCACGGCCTTCGACGTCACCGCCGAGGTGCCGTTCCGCGCCCGGCTGTTCGAGATCAGCCCCACCGAGCACGTGCTCGCCCTGGTGGTGCACCACATCTCGGCCGACGGTTTCTCCATGGGCCCGCTGACCAGGGACGTGATGACCGCCTACGGCGCCCGCGTCGACGGCGGCGAGCCCGCCTGGCGTCCGCTGGAGGTGCAGTACGCCGACTTCGCGCTGTGGCAGCGCCAGGTGCTCGGCGCCGAGGACGACCCGAGTTCGGTGATCTCCGAGCAGATCTCGTTCTGGTCGGACACCCTGCGCGGCCTGCCCGAGCAGCTGGACCTGCCCGCCGACCGGCCGCGCCCCGCGATCGCCTCCGGCCGCGGCGCCACGCACGTCTTCGAGATCGACGCCCAGACCCACGCCCAGCTCACCGAACTCGCCCGTACCAGGGGCGCGACGCTGTTCATGGTCGCGCACACCGCGCTGGCCGTGCTGCTGTCGCGGCTGTCGGGCGAGGACGACATCGCGATCGGCACGCCGGTCGCGGGTCGTGGCGAGCGCGCGCTCGACGACCTGATCGGCATGTTCGTCAACACCCTGGTGCTGCGGACCCCGATCGAGTCCGGTGCGACGTTCACCGAGCTGCTGCGTTCGGTGCGCGCCACCGACATCGCCGCGTTCGGGCACGCCGACCTGCCGTTCGAGCGGCTGGTGGAGATCCTGAACCCGGCGCGTTCGCAGGCGCGCCACCCGCTGTTCCAGGTGATGCTGTCGTTCCAGAACACCGGCCAGAACAGTCTCGAGCTGCCCGGTCTGACGGTGAGCGGTGTCGACCTGCCGATCGACGTCGCCAAGTTCGACCTGCAATTGGTGCTGTCGGAACGCGATGCCGAAACCGCGAGCGGCACCGGCGCGGGCATCGCCGCCGAGCTGATCTACGCCACCGACCTGTTCGACCCGGCCACCATGGCCGAGTTCGGCCGCCGCTTCGGCCGGTTGCTGAAGGCCGTCGCCGCCGAACCGGACCGGCCGATCGGCGACATCGCGCTGCTGGACGAGCAGGAGACCGCGCAGGCGCTGCGCGGCTGGAACGACACCGCCCGCGACCTCGGCCCGGCGACCACGCTGGTCGAGGAGTTCGCCGCGCAGGCCGCGGCCACGCCGGACGCGGTCGCCGTGGTCGACCCGGTCGGCGGAACGGTTCTGAGCTACGCCGAATTCGCCGCCCGGGTGCGGCGGCTCGCGCGCCGCCTCATCGAGGCGGGCGTCGGCCCGGAGACACTGGTCGCCCTGGGCATGCGCCGCTCGGTGGACCTGGTCGTTGCCGCCTACGCGGTGCACGCCGCGGGCGGCGGCTACGTGCCGCTGGACCTGGACCAGCCCGCCGACCGCGTGCACTACGTGCTCGATTCGGCCGACCCGGTCTGCGTGCTGACCACCGCGCGCGACGCGTTCGACGGCGCGGGCCGCGCGACGCTGAACATCGACGAGCTGGACCTGTCCGGCTACCCGGACGCACCCGTCACCGACGCCGAGCGCATCGCGCCGCTGCGCCCGCAGCACCCGGCGTACGTGATCTTCACCTCGGGTTCGACCGGACGTCCGAAGGGCGTCGCCGTGCCGCATTCGGCGGTCGTCAACCAGATCCGCTGGATCACCGGCGAATACGGCATCGGCTCGGACGACGTGGTGCTGTTCAAGACCCCCGCCACCTTCGACGTGTCGGTGTGGGAGCTGTTCGGCCCGCTGAGCACCGGCGGGCGCATCGTGGTGGCGAGCCCGGACGGGCACCGCGACCCGCAGTACCTCGCCGAGGTGATCGCGGCCGAGCGGGTCACCATGACCTCGTTCGTGCCGTCCATGCTGAGCGTCTTCGCGGCCGGTATCGACCCGGCCGACGTCGGCGCGCTCGCCTCGCTGCGGACGCTGTTCGTCGCCGGTGAGGCGTTCACAGCCGACGCGGTCGTCGCCATCCGGCGGGTGAGCGACGCGGCGCTGTACAACCTGTACGGCCCCACCGAGTTCACGGTGCACGCCACCCACGGACCCGTCGCCGACGAGGTGGACGGCGCTGTGCCGATCGGCCTTCCGGTGTGGAACGCGCAGGCGTACGTGCTGGACGCGCGCCTGCACCCGGTGCCGCCGAACGTCGCCGGCGAGCTGTACCTCGCGGGCGATCAGCTGGCGCGCGGCTACTTCGGTCGCGCGGATCTGACCGCCGACCGGTTCGTGGCCAACCCGTATGGGGAGCACGGCGCGCGGATGTACCGCACCGGCGACCTGGTCACCCGGGACGTCACCGGCGCCATCGAGTACTTGGGCCGCACCGACTTCCAGGTGAAGCTGCGCGGTCTGCGCATCGAGCTCGGCGAGATCGAGACCGCGCTGACCGCCCACGAATCGGTCGCGCAGTCGGTCGCGCTGGTGCGCTCCGACGCGCACACCGGCGATCAGCTGGTGGGCTACGTGGTGCCCGCGAACGGCGCCACGGTGGATGTCGAGGCGTTGCGGGCGCACCTGTCCGCGCACCTGCCGTCGTACATGGTGCCCGCCGCGATCGTCGTGCTCGACGCGATGCCGCTGAACCCGAACGGCAAGCTGGATCGGCGCGCGCTGCCCGAACCCGTCTTCGAGGCACGGGAATTCCGCGCACCGTCGACTCCGGTGGAGGAGATCGTCGCCGATGTCTTCGCCGAGGTGCTGGGCCTGACGCAGGCCGGCGCCGAACGCGCGGTCGGCCTGGACGACGACTTCTTCGACCTGGGCGGCAACTCGCTGATCGCCACCCAGGTGGTGGCCAGGCTCGGCGCCGCGCTGGACACCCGGATCCCGGTCCGCACCCTGTTCGAGGCGCCGACCGTGGCCGCGCTTGCGGCCCGGGTGGAGACCCACCAGGGCACCGGCCGCCGTCGTGAGCTCGTCGCGGGCCCGCGCCCGTCCAAGATCCCGCTGTCGCTGGCGCAGCAGCGCATGTGGTTCCTGAACCGCTTCGACAACCAGACCGCGGTGAACAACATCCCGCTCGCGGTCCGGCTCACCGGAACGCTGGACACCGAGGCGCTGCGTCAGGCCGTCGCCGACGTGGTCGACCGGCACGAGGTGCTGCGCACCGTCTACCCGGAGACCGCCGACGGCCAGGGCGTGCAGGTGGTGCTGCCCGCCGGGCACAACGCCATCGATCTCGCCCCGATCGAGGTGTCCGAGGCCGAGATCTCCGACCGGATCAGCGAACTGGTGCTGACCGGCTTCGACGTCACCGCCGAGGTCCCGGTGCGTGCCGCGCTGTTCCGCATCGCGGGCTCGATGGACGGCTCGCAGCCCGACACCCACGTGCTGGTGTTCGTGGTGCACCACATCTCCGGTGACGGCTGGTCGGTGCGTCCGCTGGCGCGCGACGTGATGGTGGCCTACTCCGCGCGTTCGCGCGGCGAGGCGCCCGCCTGGGCTCCGCTGCCGGTGCAGTACGCCGACTACGCGCTGTGGCAGCGCGAGACGCTGGGCGCCGAAGCCGATCCCGCGTCGCTGATCGCCCAGCAGGTCGCGTTCTGGTCCGACACCCTGGCCGGACTGCCCGATCAGCTGGACCTGCCGTCGGACCGCTCGCGTCCCGCGGTGGCGTCCAACCGCGGTGGGGTGTACGAGTTCTCGCTCGACGCGCGGCTGTTGCGCGAGCTGAACGCGCTGGCCCGCGCGAACGGCGCCAGTCTGTTCATGGTGGTGCACGCGGCGTTCGCCGCCCTGCTGGCCCGGTTGTCCGGCAGCGACGACATCGCCATCGGCACCGCGGTCGCGGGCCGCGGTGAAGCGGTGCTCGACGACGCGATCGGCATGTTCGTCAACACTCTGGTGCTGCGCAGCGCGGTCGATCCCGCGAAACCGTTCACCGAACTGCTGGCGCGCACCAAGGACACCGACCTCGCGGCGTTCGCGCACGCGGACCTGCCGTTCGAGCGGCTGGTGGAGATCCTGAACCCGGCGCGTTCGCAGGCGCGCCACCCGCTGTTCCAGGTGATGCTGTCGTTCCAGAACACCGGGGAGGCCACCTTCGAGCTGCCCGGCCTGGAAGTGGCCGGTGTTCCGCTGGACGTGGTGACCGCGAAGTTCGACCTGCACCTCAACCTGGCCGACCGGTTCGACGCCGGGGGCGCCGCCGACGGCATGACCGCCGAATTCGCGTACGCGACCGACATGTTCGACGCCGACACCATCGCCGGTGTCGCGTCGCGGCTGGTGCGGATGCTGACCGCGATCGCCGCGGACGCGTCGGTGACCATCGGCGACGTCGAGCTGCTCGACAGCGTCGAGCGCACCGAGGTGCTGGAGCGGTGGAACGACACGGCGCATCCGGTGGACCCGGCGGCCACGCTGGTGTCGATGTTCGCCGCGCAGCTGGCGCGGACCCCGGACGCGCCCGCGGTGTCGTTCGAGGGGACGACTCTGTCCTACGCCGAGTTCGCCGGCCGGGTGAACCGCCTTGCCCGCCACTTGATCGAGCTGGGCGTCGGCCCGGATTCGATGGTCGCGCTCGGCATGCGCCGCTCGATCGACCTCGTGGTCGGCATGTACGCGGTGAGCGTCGCCGGTGGCGCGTACGTGCCGCTGGACCCGGACCACCCGGCCGACCGCACCCGCTACGTGCTCGACACCGCGCAGCCGGTGTGCGTGCTCACCACCTCGCGCGACGGTTTCGACGCGGGCACGACCCCGGCTGTCGAGATCGATGTGGTCTCGCTGGCGGGGTACTCCGACGAGCCGCTGATCGACGCGGATCGCCGCGCGCCGTTGCGTCCGTCGAACACCGCGTACGTGATCTTCACCTCCGGTTCGACCGGCCGCCCGAAGGGTGTGGCGGTCTCGCACGCCGCGATCGTCAACCGCCTGGTGTGGATGCAGGACGAGTACGGCCTGGACGACACCGACGTGGTGTTGCAGAAGACCCCGGCCACCTTCGACGTGTCGGTGTGGGAGTTCTTCTGGCC
>NZ_BDBM01000071.1 GCF_001612985.1 Nocardia gamkensis NBRC 108242
CCGCGCGGAACGGGCGCCGCGGCGGGGCGGGCGGGGCGCCATAGGCCGGGCCGTGCGGTCGAGTGGGATCATTCGGCGGACCGAAGGACGCCGGATATCCCTGGAACGGCGCGGCCGGATGGTGCTGCGGCGGGTACTGCGCGGTGGGATGCGGCGTTTCCTGCGGACCGTAACCGGCGGCATGCGCGTCCCCCGGCCCGAACGGGCCCGCGGCCTGCGGGCCCGGCTCCCGGCGATCCTTCGAATCCTCGGTCATGGACTCCTCGTTTCTCCTCGCGTCCCGACCAGATTGGCCACGGCGACTGAGAGCGGACTGAGACCGCGCTTTCAGTTTTCCGAGAGCTGTGCAGCCGGTACTGCGATAGAACCACTGACTACTTCATGTCTCAAATCCTGCGGCAAACCAATCGGAGCAATCGAAATACCCGGCCGACGATGAATATTTCGCACAGCACTCGACATTCTGTCGGAAATAGACTTCCGTCGCCCGGTATTGCGTCAATCGGACACCGGCGCGCCCGGCTCGCCGGGCAACACGATGCGGACAACGGCGCCGCCGCGTTGCGAGGTATCGATCGCGATGGTGCCGCCGTGTTTTGTCACCACCTGCTTGACGATCGCCAGACCGAGGCCGGAGCCCGGCATCGATCGCGACGACATGACGCGATAGAAACGCTCGAACACCAGCTCGCGTTCCGCCGCCGGAATACCGGGACCCGCGTCATCGATGGACAGCTCGAGCAGGCCCGGGCCGCTCTCCCGCATGAGGATGCGGACCTGCGCGCCGGCCGGGCTCCACTTGGCCGCGTTGTCCAGCACGTTCAGCACCGCGCGCTCCAAGCCCGCCTCGTGCCCGTAGACGAACCACGGGCGCAGATCGGCGACGAACTCGATGCCGGTGCGGCGGCGGCGGGCGCGTTCGAGTGCGCGTTCCACCACCTCGCCCAGATCCACGCGCTCGTAGACGGTTTCCGGCGCGTCCTCGCGCGCCAGATCCACCAGATCGCCCACCAGGGTCGACAACTCCTCGATCTGGGCCATCACGTCGGCGCGCAGTCCGGCCATGTCCTCGTCCGGGATTCGGGGAGCGCCGGGACGGCTCGAAGCGATGAGCAACTCCATGTTGGTCCGCAGCGACGTCAGCGGCGTACGCAGTTCGTGTCCGGCGTCGGCGACCAGCCTGCGCTGCCGATCGCGCGACTCGGTCAGCGCGCGCAGCATGGTGTTGAAACTTTCTGTGAGCCTTGCCAGTTCGTCGTCACCGGTGACCGGGATCGGAGTCAGGTCGTCGGTGCGGGCGACTCGCTCGGTGGCCGCCGTCAGCCGCGCGATGGGCCGCAGACCCGTCCGCCCGACCGCCGTGCCCGCAGCGGCCGCCAGCACGACGCCGCAGCCGCCGACCACGAACAGCAGCCACGCGAGCCGGTCGAGCACCTCCCTGGTGCGGTCCAGCCGCTGGGAGATGACCAGCGTCGCACCCGAGTTGGTGTAGACCGCCAGCACGCGCTGGTTGCCGTCGGTGCGCAACGACGAACTGCGCTCGCCGCGCGCCACGGCCAGCTCCTGGTTCCCGACCGGCGGATCGGTGGATTGCGGGGGAAGCCAGCGCCGGAGGTCGGGATAGATCAGCGCGATGCCGGTGTCGTCGTAGAAGGCCGCGGCGACCATCAGATTCAGGTTGTTGAACCCGTACGGATTGCTGGCGATCACGGCCGTGGAACGGCTGCGCAGCTGGGCGTCCACGTCGGCGTACAACGCGCGCGCCACCAGCGCGTAGGCCGCGATCGAGGTGACCGCCACCGCGATCGCCACGACCGAGGCGGCCAGCAGCGTCACCCGCCAGCGCAGCGAGACCGACCGCGTCAGCGGCATGGGCGGCCGCATGTCCGCGGGCTCGGGCGGCCGCTGGCCGAGTGCGGCGACGGCGGGGCGTCTGGGTGTGGTGCGTGCCATATCCCTGGACCTACGGTGGCGTTTCACGCAGCACATAGCCCACGCCGCGCACCGTGTGAATCAGCCGCGGCTCGCCTTCGGCCTCGGTTTTGCGGCGCAGATAACCGATGTAGACCTCGAGCGCGTTTCCCGAGGTTGGGAAATCGTAGCCCCAGACTTCCTCGAGAATGCGGCTACGGGTCAGCACCCGGCGCGGGTTCGCCATCAACATTTCCAGCAGTGAGAACTCGGTGCGGGTGAGACTGATCGGCCGGGCGCCTCGGGACACCTCGCGAGTCACCGGATCCAGCGACAGATCAGCGAACTTCATTTCCTCCGATGCCTCACCCGGGCCCGCGGTCGTCCGCCGCAGCAGCGCGCGCAGCCTGGCCAGCAGTTCTTCCAGTGCGAAAGGCTTCGGCAAATAGTCGTCCGCCCCGGCATCCAGGCCTGCGACCCGCTCCGATACCGAATCTCGCGCGGTGAGAACCAGAATCGGCAAATCATCGCCGGTGCTGCGCAGACGGCGGCAGACCTCGAGTCCGTCGAGCCGGGGCATCATCACGTCCAGGACGAGCGCGTCGGGTCGCTGGACGGTTGCCTTCTCCAGCGCGTCCACACCGTCCACCGCGAGATCGACGGAGTAGCCGTTGAACGTCAGCGACCGGCGCAGCGATTCCCGGACCGCCCGATCGTCGTCGACCACTAGAATGCGCATGCCCCCAGTTTGACCGCACCGACTGAGAGGTAACTGAGAGGGCGCTCTCGACACGCCGTGGCGCACACCCGCCAGAACCCCCGGCGCGTCGCCCGCGTCAACCCCGGGTGACCAGGCTCTTCCAGGGCCCCGCCGAGAAGTTGACGCGTCCCTTACGCATTCCACCGCGAAACACGTTCTCTATAGCCATATTCGGTAAATTGAAGACCGACTCCCCCGGATTGCCGATGACCCCTCTGCACGGTATGTTCCGTGCGGTAAAAAAGAAGACCTCTAGTTGGTTCTTTGCGGGTTGAATCAATACCGAACAGCCACGCGCGCCCGAGGTCACTGGTGAAGCGGAGGCGACGGAAGCGGATGGAAGCTGCACCGCGGTCCTGGCAATTCAGCCTGTCGAACTGGTCGGTCACCCGCAAGGTTGGCGTGGTGCTGGTGCTTCCGGTGCTGCTGGCCACCGTCTTCGCCGTGCTCCGAATCAACAACGAACTGCGTACCATGGCGCAGTTGGACGCGGCGACCGAACAAGCGATCATCATCCGGCCGATCGTCAAGTTCGGTTCGGCCACCGAGCAACTCGGCGTCACCGCGACCGCCACCTGGGGCAATACCGCGGACCCGCAGACCGACGCGGCGCTGACGAAGTTCGACCAGGCCCTGGCCGAACTGGAAGGCGCCTTGCAGACCACCAAGGTCAGCGGCCGGGTCACCTCCGAACTCGCCTCGGCCATCGCCACCGGCACCACGATGCGCAACAGCCTGCGCAACGGCTCGCCCGCCATGGTCGGCGAGCAGTCCGACGAGATCATGGTCCGCATCGGCAACGCGCTCGCGCTGTCGCCGTCGGTGGACGACCTGGTCATCCAGCGGTACTTCCTCCAGCTGGCGTCGGTGCAGACCGCCCGGCGGGTGCTCACCCAGCAGCGCATGCTGATCGGCTCGCCGGACGCGGGCCGCAACCCGAGCGTGCGGCCGCGCGTGCTGGTCGCGGCGGGCGCCGAGATCACGATGATCTACCAGTACGCGCAGATCCTGCCGGACTACGCGGGCAATATGCGCCCGCTGCTGGACGCGGTGCAGACCCGTCTGGGCACGTTCAGCCAGAACGTCGCCGATCCGGCGTCCAACCCGGCCGTCATCGACTCGCTGCTGGTCAGCTCGGATACCTACGAGAAGACCACCGCGCAGCTGATCGACACCATCGACGCCGCGCTGGCCGCCCGCACCACCGAAGCGCAGACCGGTGCGCTGCGCGAGACGACGATCGTCATCGGCATGCTGCTCGCGGGCCTGGCGCTGGCCCTCTCGGTGGCGCGCACCCTGGTCGTCCCGGTCCGCCGCCTGCGGCGGGACGCGCTCGAAGTGGCGCACATCAAGCTGCCCGACGAGCTGGCCGTGGTGCGCGCGGGCGGCACCACTCCCGAGATCACCCCGGTCGCGGTGCACACCACCGATGAGATCGGCCAGCTGGCCCGCGCCGTGGACGAGATCCACGAACAGGCGCTCAACCTCGCCGCCGACCAGGCCCGCTTGCGCCTGCAGATCGGGAACATGTTCGAAACCCTGTCCCGCCGCAGCCAATCGCTGGTCGAGCAACAGCTGGCGCTGATCGAGGACCTCGAGCACGACGAGGACGACACCGACCGGCTGCAGAGCCTCTTCCGCCTCGACCACCTGGCCACCCGCATGCGCCGCAACGGCGACAACCTGCTGGTGCTCGCCGGTACCGCGCTGCGCCGCGGCCAGCTGCACCCGGTGCCGCTGTCGGACATGCTGTGGAGCGCGGTCTCCCAGGTCGAGGACTACCAGCGCGTCGAGATCGGCGCGGTGCCCGACGGCATCGTGGCGGGCGAGCCCGCCGTCGACATCGAGCACCTGCTCGCCGAGTTGATCGACAACGCGCTGCGCTACTCGCCGCCGACCACGCCGGTCACGGTGATGGTTTCGCGCGCGGTGGACGGCGGCTACCTGATCGAGATCACCGACCGCGGCCTCGGCATGTCGCTGGAGGACTTGCAGACGACCAACGATCGGCTCGCCTCCGGTGGCGAGGTGACGGTCGAGACCGCGCGCCGCATGGGCCTGTTCGTCGTCGGCCGGCTGGCCAAGCGCCACACCATCACGGTCAGCCTGCGGCGCACGTCCACAATGGCGCAGCAGCCGGGCATCACCGCCAGCGTGCACCTGCCCGGCGCGCTGGTCGCGCCGCCGATGGACGTCACCGACCCGGCGGGCAAGCCGCTCGACCTGACCGCCGAGCATCACCTGCCCCCGCACGTCACGCAGCCCACCGGTGCGCACCCGCGCAACCTGGTTCCGGTGCCGAGCCTGCCGCAGCGCGACACCGCGCGTTTCGGCGTGACGAGTTCCGGCTTGCCGCAGCGTCGTCCGGCCATCCGCGTGGCCGACGCCCCCGACCAGCCCACGGTCTCCACGCCGGTCGGCCGGGCGGTCAACCCGGCGGATCAGCCGCCCACCCAGCCGTGGCCGGTGCTCACGCCGCGCACCGACGACCGCACCCCGACCGGTCCGTTCGCCCCGGTGACGCCCACCACCGGTGAACACGCCGTCGAACGGGAGCAGAAGCCGGCGCGCACCGATCTGTGGGCCGAGGTGAAGGACGACGAGCCGGCGACCGGCCCCACGCCGACCGTGCCGAGCCAAGCGCCCGCGCCGCAGACCACCGCGCGATCCGGTCTTCCGATCCGGAAGCCTGCCGCACCCGTCGACCAGCCGCAGGAGGTGGCACCGGAACCCGCGACGGTGACCTCCTCCCGGCTCCAGCCGGTCGCCGGAGCGTCCCCGACCCCGATCTATCAGCGCATGGTCTCGGAATGGCTGGTCGAGCCCTCGACTTCGCAATCGCCGGAAAGCTCGTGGTCCTCGCCTGGTGACGCGGGCTGGCTGGCCGCCGAGGATGCGAGTCATCCGACCACCACCGCGCGCACCGTCGGCGGGCTGCCGATCCGCAGGCCGGGCGCCCAGCTGGTGCCGGGCGGCCTGGCGCCGGTGGAGGACGCGGGCCCGCGTGATCCGGAAGAAATTCGCAACAACCTGACCAGGCATCTCAGTGGGGTCCGCAGCGGGCGGGCCAATGCGCAGTACAACGACGGAGGGCTTGCATGACCAACGCGAACAACAGCACCACAGACGAGAATCTGAACTGGCTGGTCGCCCGCTTCACCCGCGATGTGCCCGGCGTGTCCCATGCGGTGCTGGTATCGGCGGACGGCTTGTTGCAGGCCACCAGTCCGCATCTGCCCAGCGATCGCGCCGAACAGCTCTCCGCAGTCACCGCCGGGCTCGCCAGCCTCTCCATGGGCGCGGCCTCGCTGTTCGACGGCGGCAAGGTGATGCAGTCGATCGTGGAGATGCAGCGCGGCTACCTGCTGGTGATGAGCGTCGGCAACGGCTCGCATCTGGCCGTGCTGGCGAACAAGTCGCATGACATCGGCCGCATCGGCTACGAGATGGCGCTGCTCGTCGATCGGGTGGGTTCGGTGGTCACCGCGACCGCGCGCACCGCTGTCTGAGCGTGAGATGTCCAACCCATACGGCCCTGGACCACGCCCGACAACGCGCGTCCGGCCCTACGCCCTGACCTCGGGGCGTACCGAACCCGCGATCGACCTGCCATTGGAGGCGGTCATCGAAACCTTGTCGTACACTGCACATCTCGACTGGCCGACCGGCGATATCCGCACCGAGATACTCCGGCTCGGCACGCACCGCCTGTCGGTCGCGGAGATCGCGGCACATCTGGACCGGCCGCTCGGCATGGTCCGGGTGGTGATCGGCGACCTCGTCGTCGATGGCACCATGCGCGTGCATTCGACCCTGACCGAAGAGGCGAGCTATGACGAGCGCCGTTCCCTGATGGAGAGGACATTGCGTGGACTCCGCGCCCTATAGGAATCTGGGGCCCAGTGGACATCCCGGGCCAAATGCGAATCTCGGACCGGGAAACGCCCCCGGACCGGACGGCTTCGAGAATCGGGTCGCTTCGACGAAGATCGTCGTCGCGGGCGGCTTCGGCGCGGGCAAGACCACCTTCGTCGGCGCGGTGTCGGAGATCGTTCCGCTGCGCACCGAGGCGATGGTGACCCGATACTCCGACGGCATCGACGATCTCGCCGAGACGCCGGAGAAGGAGACAACCACCGTCGCCATGGACTTCGGCCGGATCATCCTGCCGGGCAACCTGGTGCTCTACCTGTTCGGGACGCCGGGGCAGCGGCGGTTCTGGTTCATGTGGGACGACCTGATCCGTGGCGCGATCGGCGCGGTGGTGCTGATCGACACCCGGCGGCTGGAGGACAGCTTCGCCGCTGTCGACTTCTTCGAGGCACGCAAGCTGCCGTTCCTGATCGCGGTCAACCGCTTCCCGGACGCGCCGCGCTTCCCCATCGCGGAGCTGCGCGAGGCGCTGTCGGTGCGCGAGGGCGTGCCGATCGTGGACATCGACGCGCGCAACGCGATGGAGGTGCGTCAGGCGCTCGCCGCGGTCACCGAGTACGCGATCGCTCAGCTGAAAGCCAGCGAGCTGGAAGGGACCGCCCGCCATGCGTGAGGTCGCGGTGCTGGCCGCAGGCGGGGCGTCCGTCGACCAGTTCGCCCTCGGCTACTGGATGATCGCGCTCTCGCTGGGCATCTCGGTGCTCGGCGCGGTGGTCGGTTTCGCCTGCATCGTGCACGGCGCGCGCTCGGTCCAGTTCCGGCTCGTGTGGCTGGTCTCGGCGGCGATCTCGCTCGGCGGCGTCGGGGCGTGGCTGGCCACCTCGGTGGCCATGCTCGGCCTCAAAGTGCCCGGCAGCGCGATGCGGTACGACCCGGGCAGGCTGATCTCCGCCCTGGTGGTGTCCATCGCGGCCGTCTTCGCGGCGCTGCTGATCATCGGGCGCACGCCTCGGCTGACGCTGCTGCTGCCCGGCGGTGTGGTGCTCGGCCTCGGCATCGGTGTCACGCACTACCTCGGCATCGGCTCACTCGAGATCCAGGGATCGGTCGGCGTGACGACCTGGCTGGCCGCCGTCTCCGCCGTGATCGGGGTGATCACCGCGACCGCGACGCTATGGTTGTTCCAGACCATGCGCTTCCCGCTGGCCCGCGCCGCGACCGTGCTGCTGTTCGGCGTCGGCGTGTCCGCCACGTACTACACGGCGCTGGCCGCGCTGCATTTCGACGTGGACCGGACGGCGAAGGTGCCCGGCGGCGTCGAGCTGTTCGACTTCGTGTTCCCCATGTTCGTCATCGGCTTGCTGGCGTTGACCGTGCCGATCTCCGCGGTGCTGATCGCGCCGGATCGCCGTGAACTGGCCGGCCCGCCGAAGGTGCGGCGGCCGAAGCTGCAGCCCGTCCGCTGACCCGCGGTCGCCGACAACGGCGAATCACACGGCCCACGGTTCGGATTCACGGCGCGGAACGGGGCTGTTCGTCCGTTTCGCGCTGACCGATCCCCGCGGGCGGTGCGGATTCGGCGATGCCCCGGATTCACCCGCCCGGCCCACTTACAGTGGAGGCCATGCGTTTCGGTCTCGACTACGCCGCGGGACGTCCGGGGGGCGCGGCGATTCGGGCGGCGGGGTACGACTTCGTGGTGCGGTATCTGTCCGAGGGTGGACCGAGCTTGCCCGGAAAGCTGCTCACCCCGGCCGAGGCGAACGATCTGCGGGCGCACGGAATCTCGATCGTCTCGAACTGGGAGACCACGGCCGCGCGGATGCTGGACGGCTACGGTGCGGGCATCGTGGACGCGCGCGCGGCCCTCGCCCAGGTACTGCGCTGCGGCGGCCGGGTGGACCGGCCGATCTATTTCTCGGCGGATTTCGACGCTTCACAGCAGGATCAGCTACGCGTCAACGCCTATCTGGACGGTGCGGCGACCGTGCTCGGCCGCGCGAACGTCGGTATCTACGGCGGGTACTGGGCGGTCAGCCGCGCACTGGACGCGGGGTACGCGACGTGGGCATGGCAGACCGACGCCTGGTCCGGCACGAACGTGGAGACCAGACGCGCGATCCATCAGACGCTGCGCCAGGTGACGGTCGGCGGCGTGCTTTGTGACGTGAACGAGGCCGAGACGACCGATTTCGGCCAGTGGGATTTCGTGGGACGGGAGGATCCGGACGTGACGCCGGAACAAGAGGAAGTGCTGCGCGACATCCAGATCCAGCTGCGCGGACCCGGCTTGTCGGGCTGGCCGCAACTGGGCGCCGACGCGGACGGCCGGAATCGGACGCTGGTGGACGGATTGGCCGCGGCACTGGCGCGAATCGCCGCATTGGAGCGCGAATCCGCCGAATTGCGAACGCAAGTCGGCGAATTGCGCACCGAGATCAGCGAACTGGAGGCGACGACCGCCGAACTGACCGACCAGGTGGAACGTTGGAACGGGCGGCACTGGCCGTGGCCGCTGTCGCTGATCGAGGGTCCCGCGGCGCTGGTCGGCGAGCAGCTCGCGCGCTTGGAGGCCCTGTTGCCGGACCTGCCCGGGCTGCCTGGACACGACGGTGGCGTCCGGCGCGTGCCGGGCGGTGACGACGGACCGGCGGCGTTGACCTCGAAAAACTGAGTCTCACACCGGCGCGGCGATCGAAGCCGCGTAGCCCGGTGGACGAGAGCGACTCGGGAGAGCGGAAACCGGCGAACAGCCCCGGAATTGGCGATGGACGGGTTCTCTTGGAAACCAAGAGAACCCGCCCTCGACGACGAGGGTACCGGTATCGGGCTGTGAGCGCACCATTTTCGGTGAACTTTTCCTCCGCCGAAAACCGACCATTGGTCCGGGATTCACCGCCTGGCTATCCGATCGCAATCGCTTCCCGCGCAATAGTGCGACGTGATGCGGGACACATAGTTTGCTGAACATTAGCCTACACGCCTGATGGCTGGCCCAAAATTCTCCTCCGACGGCATCGACGTGGCCGTTTCCGGACGGTTGACCAGCGTCCTGCCCATCCGGAGCCACGTCGGCATCGGCCGAGCAATCGCCCGTCGAGACCAGGCGCTCGCGCGGCGAAGGGCTGCACGACGCTTTCGGCGCGTACCGCTCAGAGCTTCTCGACGTCGATCAGGCCGCGCCGTACGGCCGCGACCAACCGGCGCGGCACCTTGTGCACGACGCCCGCGACGGTCACCGGCACCAGATCCACCGGCGCGGCCTTCCAATTCGACCGGCGGCTGCGAGTGTTCGACCGCGACATCCTCCGCTTCGGTACCGCCATCTCAGGATTCCTTCCGTGCGCGCTTGCCGTATTTGCGTTCGAACTTCTCCACCCGGCCCTGAGTGTCCAGCACGCGGTGCGCACCGGTCCAGAACGGGTGCGAGTCGGCGGTGACGTCCACCGTCAGCAGTGGATAGGTGTTGCCGTCCGCCCACTCCACGGTGCGCGTGCCGGTGGCAGTGGACCGGGTGAGAAATCGCTTGCCGGTGTTCACGTCCTCGAAGACCACCAAGTGGTAGTCCGGGTGGATCCCTTTCTTCATTTCGCCTCTCCTCTCGGGCTTTTCGCGTCCTCTACGGGTTGTCCCGGTTGGTCGCCGTTCGCGCACGGGTCGGCGTGCCATTCCCCGAACGGGTCCTCCCACTGGGCGACTCGCTCCGGCGCCCGCTCGACCAGCCTCAGTTCGTCGTCCTCCACCAGCGCCCAGTGCAGCGCTTCGCGGATCTCCGCCGGATCGGCGTCGTGCACGAGGATCGACAGCGAGACGTCCCGGTCCCCGAATCGCTCGTCCCAGCGCAGGGCGGCCATCGCGCGGCGCTCCGGATCGGCTTCGGCCAGTTCCTCTTCCGGCAGCGCGGCCAGCCAGCGCCCGGCACCGCCCACCCGCAGGCCGCCACCAGCGGATTCGAGCCACACCACCTCGTCGGGCTGGGTGGCCAGCCAGACGCGCCCGCGCGCGGTGACCACGCCCTCGAGCAACACGTCGAGAGCCTGGTGCAAGCGGGCGGGATGGAAGGGCCGCGCAGCGGCGAACTCCACGAGTTCGACGCCGTAGTCACCGGTCAAGGGCGGTCGGCCACGCAGCAGCGGCGCGTGCGCGTCGAAGATCCTGCCGCGGCGCGAATCGGCGGGGACGCGCGTGAGCAGCGTTTCGGCCAGCGCGGGGGTGATGGAGTCCGGCTCGTCCACCCAGGCGATCGGCGCGCCGGGGACCAACCGGGCCAGGACGGCGGCGAGTTTGCCGCGGTCGACCGCCATGTCCGCGAGCAGCGCTTCGGGCGTGACGGCGCCCAAGGCGATGACGGCATCGGCGAAATCGACCTGCCCGACCGCGACCTGCGCCACCGTGCGGTCGTCGTCGGCGGCGGCGAGGCCGCGTTCGGCGAGCGTCTCGTCCCCGGTCGCGTCGGGAAGCCAGGCGCCCGCGTCCAAGCAGGTGACAACCGCGTCCACCCGTACGTCGCGCCCGGCCGGGCCGTCGACGCGGCCGTGCACGCCGGCGACCACGACATGCTCGATGGCCTGGCACACCGCTTCCGCCTCGAACGCCGGGTCCAGCGCCAGCACGATGCGCTCCACCGATTCACGCTGGGAGAGAGTGCGCAACAGCGGAAGCAGATCCATCCGCAGCGTGCACGAGACGCAGCCGTGCGCGAGTTCGAGCACCGCCGAGGTCTCCCGCGTCGCGGTGCGCACCGTGCGGTGCACGATGCCTTCCCGCAGCTGCGTCAGATCGTGGCGGACCACGATGGTGCCCGGAGCCATGCCCAGCACCGCGGCCGCGCGATCGACGCCCGTCGCGGCGAGTCCCGCGAAACCGGCGAGCACCACCACGGGCGTTCTGCGGTCGGACTCGGGTGGGGAATCTGCCGCCGCCACCGGAACTCCTTTCAGTAACGATTTTCATTTGCTGTAGGGCAACGGTACATTGCTGGACAGCCGTTGTCGAAAATGATTGTCATCTACTGGAGGGAGTCCGGATGTCGGCCCACTGCCAGGTCACCGGGCGCAAGCCCGGCTTCGGTAAGTCCGTGTCGCACTCGCACAAGCGGACCAGCCGCCGCTGGAACCCGAACGTCCAGCGCAAGACCTACTACCTGCCCAGCGAAGGCCGGCGCGTCACGCTGACCGTCTCCGCCAAGGGCATCAAGACCATCGACCGGGACGGGATCGAGGCCGTGGTGGCCCGGCTCCGGGCCCGCGGCGACAAGATCTGAGGAGCGACCCATGGCGTCGAAATCGACCGACATCCGCCCGATCGTCAAGCTGAAGTCCACGGCGGGCACCGGGTACACCTACGTGACCCGCAAGAATCGCCGCAACGACCCGGACCGCCTGGTACTGCGCAAGTACGACCCGGTGGTGCGCAAGCACGTCGACTTCCGCGAGGAGCGCTGAGATGGCCAAGAAGTCGAAGATCGCGCGCGATCAGCAGCGCAGGACGATCGTGGCGCGCTACGCGGCACGCCGCGCCGAGCTGAAGGATCTCATCCGGAAGCCGGATACGCCGGAGTCCGAACGCGCGGCGGCCCGGGCAGAACTGCGCAAGCAGCCGCGCGATGCCAGTCCGGTACGATTGCGCAATCGGGACGCCGCCGACGGACGACCGCGCGGTCATCTCCGGAAGTTCGGACTCTCCCGTGTGCGTGTGCGCGAGATGGCCCACCGGGGCGAATTGCCCGGTGTGCGCAAATCGAGCTGGTAGACAACCACTGATCTCGAGAAGGAACTCGTCATATGGCAGTCAAGCGAGCACCGTCGAAGAAGGTCCGCGCCGAACAGGCCCGCCGTCCGAAGAAGAACCCGCTCATCGCCGCCGGCATCGAGACGGTCGACTACAAAGACGTGAACCTGCTGCGTACGTTCATCTCCGATCGCGGCAAGATCCGCAGCCGCCGGGTCACCGGGCTCACCCCGCAGCAGCAGCGCCAGGTCGCTGTCGCGGTGAAGAACGCCCGTGAGATGGCCCTGCTGCCGTTCACCAGCCGGTAGGCCGACCGCGCGAGACGAGCGAAGCGGAAAGACCCCCGATGCGTGCGCACCGGGGGTCTTTGTCATCGCGGTGACCGGACCGGCCGGATCACGGGATGGTCAGCACCTGGCCGGGGTTGATCGCGTCCGGGTTCGGGATGCCGCTGGCGTCCGCGATCTCCTGGTAGCGGTTTCCGTCGCCGTAGAAACGCTCGGCGATCGCCCACAGGGTGTCGCCCGGCTCGACGGTGTAGGTGCGCGGCTCGGGAGCCGGAGGCGGAGGCGGCACCTCCTCGGCGGCCGGAGCCGCGACCTGTTCGGGCTCCGGCGCCTGCTCCGGTTCCGGGGCGGGCAGCGGAGTGTCGGTGTGGGTGCCGGAAGCCCACAGCGCGCCGCCGTCGGCGCCGTACAGCACGACGTTGCGATCGGCCTGCACGACGAGCCGATCGGCCGCCCGGCCGTTGGTCTCGGTCGCCCACGCGGCGCCGTCGCTCTTGTAGAGCACGAAGTTGCCGTCCTCCTGGAGCACGGCCCGCTCGACGCCCTGATCATGAGTTTGGGTGGCCCACACCACATTTCCGCCCGGCTCGGACAGCACTAGATTGCCGTCGTCCTGCAAAGTGAGGGTGTAGGCCCCGCCCTGGAGCGATTGCCCCCGCCCGAGTTCTTCGCCTACGCGCAGCGTGTCGACCACGATACTTCCTTTCCAGAAAAAGCTGGTAGAGCATCCGACATGGACGCGCGCCACCACGTCCCGGCGCGCATCCCCGCAGAACTTACTGCCCCCGAACGGTTTTCGGAGCTGTTACGCGCAGGGTTCGCGGAACGTTCACTGTGGGGTTCGTCCCAGTGCGAACGCACCCGCGGTGCGCTACGCGACGCGACGCCGGGACTAGGGTGGCGGTATGGATCGGATCCAGGCCGGACGCGCCGCCACAGCTGTCGCCGTAGTACTCGCCTGCCTCGCCGCCGGGGGCTGCGGCGGCTCCGGCGACGCGGGGGCACCGCAGAGCACGAGCGCCACGTCGAGCGCCGCGCCGCAGACGCCGATCGAGGATCCACGCGGGAACCAGGGCAACGAGTTCACCGCCGATCCGGCCGTCGTCGGCGCGCACCCGATCCCCTTCCGATCGTGGACTCGCTTGGCGGACAACAAGATAGCGGTGAACTTCGAAACCGGGTCGCCGGAGTGCTATGGCGTGGACGCCACGGTCACCGAGACCGCGTCGACGGTCACCGTCGAACTGCGCTCGGGCAGCCGCGCCGAGGCGGTCGGCCGGATGTGCACGATGATCGCGGTCTTCGGCACCCTGGAGGTGCCGCTGAAAGAACCGCTCGGCAACCGCACCGTGCTCAGCGCGGCCTAGGACGACGTGCGGCACGGCCGGGGACTCCGCGCCGCACGGATTCGCCTCCGCCTTCCCACCCGGGAGGCCAGGTAGCTACCGGCTTGCGCCGATGTTCCACGGCCGCGTCATCTCCGGTGGAACCAAAACGCCGCGTCGGACCTTCGATCCGACGCGGCGTTCCAGGACTACCGATCTCAGTGGGCGAAGTGGCGGGCCCCGGTGAGATAGAGGGTGACGCCGGCCTCGCGAGCGAGGTCGATGGTCTCCTGGTCGCGCACCGAACCACCGGGCTGCACGATGGCGCGGACACCGGCCTGGATGAGGGTCTGCGGACCGTCCGGGAACGGGAAGTAGGCGTCGGAGGCCGCCACCGAGCCCTTGGCGCGGTCCCCGGCCCGCTGGACCGCGAGGCCGACCGCATCCACGCGGTTGACCTGGCCCATCCCGACACCCACCGAAGCACCCTCGTGCGCAAGCAGGATCGCGTTGGACTTCACGGCCCGGCAAGCGCGCCAGGCGAACGCCAGATCGGCGAGCGTTTCGGCGTCGGCGGGCTCGCCCGCGGCCAGGGTCCAATCGGCCGGGTCGTCGCCCGGCGCGTCCAGCACGTCGCGCTGTTGCAGCAGGACGCCGCCGCTGATCGGGCGCAGCTCGGCGCCCGCGCGCCGCGGCGGCTCGGCGACGAGGATGCGCACGTTCTTCTTGCGCTGCAACACTTCCACCGCGCCGTCTGCGTAGGACGGCGCGACGATGACCTCGGTGAAGATCTCGGCGACCTGCTCGGCCATCTCCACGGTGACCTCACGGTTGGTGGCGATCACGCCGCCGAACGCGCTGACCGGGTCGCAGGCGTGCGCCTTGCGGTGCGCCTCGGCGATGTCGGCGCCGAGGGCGATGCCGCACGGGTTGGCGTGCTTGATGATCGCGACGGCCGGGGCCTCGTGGTCATGGGCGGCGCGCCAGGCCGCGTCGGCGTCGACGTAGTTGTTGTACGACATCTCCTTGCCGTGCAACTGCCGCGCCTGCGCCAGTCCGAGGCTGCCGTCGCCGTTGGTGTACAGGGCGGCGGACTGATGCGGGTTCTCGCCGTAGCGCAGCACCGCCGACCGCGCCCAGGTGCCGCCGAGCCATTCGGGGAACCGGATCGCCGTGTCCTCGGCCGCGTCGCCCGTGGCCAGCACGTTGGTCATCCAGCTCGCGACCGCCACGTCATAACTCGCGGTGTGCTGGAACGCCTTGGCCGCCAGGGCCGTGCGCTCGGCCAGCGTGAAACCGCCGGACTTCACCGCGGCCAGCACGTCGTCGTAGTCGCCGCTGTCGACGACCACCGCCACCGAGGGATGGTTCTTGGCCGCGGCGCGCACCATGGACGGCCCGCCGATATCGATCTGCTCCACGCACTCGTCCGGGGTCGCCCCGCTCGCCACGGTCTGGGTGAACGGGTAGAGGTTGACCACCACCAGCTGGAACGCCTCGACGCCGAGCTCGACGAGCTGGTCGACGTGCTCCTGCTTGCGCGAGTCCGCCAGGATGCCCGCGTGCACCCGCGGGTGCAGGGTCTTGACCCGGCCGTCCAGGGTCTCCGGGAACCCGGTCAGGTCCTCGACCTTGGTCACCGGGATGCCCGCGTCCGCGATCTTGCCCGCGGTGGAACCGGTCGAGACCAGCTCGATGCCCGCGGCGTGCAGACCGGTCGCGAGCTCCACGAGACCCGTCTTGTCGTAGACGCTCACCAGCGCCCTGCTGATCGGCTTGCGTTCACTCACCGGAGAACTCGCTCATCTGGGATAACTGCCTTTCGTCCGTCGGAGACAATGCCTCGCGTCGCGACGGCGGCGACGACCTCCGCCAGCAACCGTCGCTCGACAACCTTGATGCGCTCGTGCAGGGCGGCCTCGTCGTCACCCGGCAGCACCGGCACCGCCTCCTGCGCGAGAATCGGCCCGGTGTCCACGCCCTCGTCGACCAGATGCACGGTGCAGCCGGTGACCCGCGCGCCGTAGGCGAGCGCGTCACGCACGCCGTGCGCGCCGGGGAAGGCGGGCAGCAGGGCGGGATGGGTATTGATGATCCGGCCGCCGAACCGGTCCAGGAAGGCGGGACCGAGCAGCTTCATGAAACCCGCCGATACCACCAGATCCGGCCCGTGCGCGGCGACGCTCTCGGTGAGCTCCACATCCCACGCGGCGCGGTCCGGAAAGTCCTTCAGCGCCACCCGGAAATGCGGTATGCCCACGGCGTCGGCGTGGGTGGTGGCGGCGCACAGCCGGTCGACGCCGACCGCGACGACCTTCGCCGGGTAGCCGGGTACGGCCGTGGCGTCCAGCAGGGCACGCAGCAGTGAGCCGGTGCCCGACGCCAGCACGACGACGGTGGCCGGCGTCGCTGCCGGCTTCCACGAGGCATGCGGGGACGTCAGCGCTCTACTCCCTGATCGATCGGATGGCGGATGGATGCGGCACCGCCGGTTAGAGCCTAACGACCGTCCACCCGGTCACTGTCCGGCAGGTCCGCCTCGACCACTTCGGCGTCGACGATGTCCGATGTGGCGTGGTGGTGGTATCGGCCGCCGGACTCGATCGCGGGCGGATCGTCGACGAGTTCGGCGTCCAGCGGGGCTTCCAGCTCAGGCCGTTCATAGTCGTCGTAGTAGTCGTCGTCCTCGTAGTAGTCGCCGTCGTCCGCTTCGTAATAGGCGTCGTCGTCGGCGTCGTCCTCGTCGAGGTAGTCGTCGTACGGATCGGTGTAGTCGCCCGGTGGAACGCCCACCGGCACGAGGAACCATCGCGCGAACGCCAGGCCCGCGTAGCCGGGAACGGCCAGCCAGGCGAACGTGATCAAGGGGAACACCGGCAGGTCCAGCCCGACCCGGCCGACCGCGCCGAGTTCGCCGCCCGCCACCGCGCCGGCCAGCGTGAGCGCGAGCGCGGCGAGCCCGGCGGAGGTGAGCGTGGCCCACGGCGCGGTGATCCGGTCGGTGGAGGTGCGCGCGAGATCGAGCCCGCCGAGCACGCCGACCGCGGCGGGAACCACCAGCAACACCGGCCACCATCCCGCCGCCGGACCGGTCGGCACGGCGGCCAGCAGTGGGAAGGCCGGGATGGGGCCGCCGACGACGGAGAACACCCCGAAGGACGCGGCGCCGATCTGCGCGCTGGAACCGACCAGCACACCGACGGTCTGGATGGCCAGGTTCGGCACATACGCCAGCGAGAGCAGCGTCAGGCCGAGGACGCCTCCGAAGTTGCCCGCCGACTGATACATCTCACCCAGCCGGGAAATGTGCGCGAGGAACGAGATCACCACGACCGCCGTCGCGCAGCCCAGCAGTCGCAGGACCGAACGCCCCGCGCCGTAGAGACCGGATACCGCCCAATCGGGCAGGCGCAGCAGCGCGAACAGCTGTCGCCGGAGGCGGACGGCGATACCGATGGCGGCGGCGAGCAGATACAGCGCCGCGACCCAGGCGAAGGCGGCGAGGGTATTCGGCGGTTGCAGTGCGATGACACCGGAAGCGTCTTCGGTGACCGCGAGGCAGACGGAGGTGACCAGCAATGGACCGCCCACCGCTGCGCCCACGATCCATCCGAGATCCGCCCTGGTGGACTGCGGTTCCACGGCGTGCGCGCATTCCCGTGCGGCCAGCCAGACCAGCAGCGCGGTCGGCAACAGCGGAAGCAGTCCGAGCGAGGTCTTGCCGATCACCAGCGGAACCTGGTGCACGCCCAGCCAGGAGGCGGCGATCGCGCCGGAGGTGCCGTCCAGATCGCTGCCGGAGGCCAGCAGCGTGACGAAGACGAGGACGACGAGGGTGGTCAGCCCGAAGGCCGAGGGGCGGCCCGCGACCGCGATGAGCACCCTGGACCGCTCGGGGGTGAGGGACAGAAACCCGTCTTCGTCCGCGTCCGGGGGCGGCTGCGACGCACGCGACCCGCCGATCCGGCGGGTCGAGGAGTTTCTGGAGGAGCTCATGGCAATTCAGCGTGGCATCCTCCCCGGCGCGAGCGGGTCAGGCGCGCCGCAGGCACGCGACCGCCGCGCCGGGGGGGCGCCGCTGAGTTCCTACTTGTTGTTGTTGTCGTCCGACGAGGGACGGAACGCCTGGGTGGCATCCGAGGACGGATCGCCACTCTGCTCGCCGCCGAACGGCTTGTTCTGCTGGCTCGGCTGCGCCTGCTGCTGGCCGTAGCCGGGCGTACCGTAGGGCGCCTGCTGACCGGTCTGCTGCTGGCCGCCGAAGTGCTGGGTGACGCTCTCGTCCGGGCGCGGCTGCGCGCCGTACGGCGAACCCGGCTGCTGGGACGCGCCATAGGCCGTGGTCTGCTGGCTCTGCCCGTAGGGCGACTGCGGCTGGCCGTACGACTGACCCTGCTGCGCCTGACCGTACCCCGCCTGACTCTGCTGCTGCCCGTAGGGCGAGGGCTGCCCCGCCTGGGACGGGAACTGCGGCGGCGCGGCCTGAGCGCCGTAGCCCGCCTGACCGTACGGGCTGGCTCCGTAACCGGGCTGGCCCTGGCCGTAGGACTGCTGACCCTGTCCGTACGACGGCTGCTGCTGGCCGTAGCCGCCCTGGGCGAAACCGCTCGGCGCGGTGGCCGGGCGCGGCGCGGGGGCCTTGAGGATGCCCGCGTCGAACAGCGCCGCGGCGATCGACACCGCCGCCTGCGCGAAGGCCAGCACGAGCAGGACGTACGCACCCGCCTTCAGCTCGCTGCCCTCACCGAAGTTGAACGACTGGAACAGCAGCGCGATGAAGCCCGCGGTCGAAGCCGCCGCGGCCGCGCCGATCCAGTTCTGCTTCGGCAGCAGCGAGAGCGCGGCGAGCAGGCCGCCCAGCAACAGCAGACCCAGCAGCGGCGTGCCGGACGCCACCTCGAAGAAGTTGGCCGTTTCCGGTGCGCTGACCCTGCGGCCGCCGATATCGATGGGCTTGCTGCCGAGGAACGGCAGGAAGCCGAGCAGGAAGTTGATCACGCCGAGCGCGGCTACGCCGACCACCAGGAAGAACGGCAGACCTTTGGCATCGGAACCGGTAGCGCTCGAACCTGAAGTGGCACCACCCGTCGCCGGGCTCTGACTGGATGGCGCTGAGGGCTGGGGTGTGTTGTACCCGGAGCCCCCGGTCGGGTAGGACATGTCGTCGTCTCCTCAATCGAGTCGTACATGGTCTTCACGGCTGGATTACTTCTGACGCTACTGCACTGTCTCGCCCCGGTCACCCCGCCGCGACGGCCGGAATGGGCGAGTCCGCCCGTATCCCGGCAGGTCGCGGCACATGTCCGGCGCGAAGCACCTAGCGAGACCACCTACCGCTCCTTGAAACTGTTGCCCGCGATGGCGCTTTTCACACCACGGGGGTTCTCAATAGCGGGGAATTTCCGGTGACAGGTCGATGAACCATCCATCCGGCTGCCTCGTGTGAACAGACAAGGGGACGACGGAACCCCCGCACATCGAACAGTTCCGCGCGTGGCGGGTCCGGATGCTCGGCTACTGCCCAAGCCAGAGCCCGCCGCCACACATGACGAAGGCCGCCCCCCGAATTCGGAGGCGGCCTTCGTGCGCGGGGGGAGATCAGGCGGTGATGCTGGCCTTCTCCAGGATCTCGCGAGCCAGCGCGGCGGTCTCGGACGGCGTCTTGCCGACCTTCACGCCCGCGGCCTCCAGCGCGTCCTTCTTCGCCTGGGCGGTGCCCGACGAGCCGGACACGATGGCGCCCGCGTGGCCCATCGTCTTGCCCTCGGGGGCGGTGAAGCCCGCCACGTAGCCGACGACCGGCTTGGTGACGTTGGCCTTGATGTAGGCCGCGGCCCGCTCCTCGGCGTCGCCGCCGATCTCGCCGATCATCACGATCAGCTTGGTCTCCGGGTCCTTCTCGAACGCCTCGATGGCGTCGATGTGGGTGGTGCCGATGACCGGGTCGCCGCCGATGCCGATGGAGGTCGAGAAGCCGAAGTCGCGCAGCTCGTACATCATCTGGTAGGTCAGGGTGCCGGACTTGGAGACCAGGCCGATCGGGCCCTTGCCGGTGATGTTGGCGGGGGTGATGCCGACCAGCGACTCGCCGGGGGTGATGATGCCGGGGCAGTTCGGGCCGATGATCCGGGTCTTGGCGCCCTTCTCCACGTTGTAGGCCCACGCGTAGGCGGTGTCCTGCACCGGGATGCCCTCGGTGATGACCACCAGCAGCGGGATCTCCGCGTCGATGGCCTCGATGATGGCGTCCTTGGCGAACTTCGGCGGCACGAACGCGATGGACACGTCGGCGCCGGTCTCCTTGATGGCCTCGGCGACGGTGCCGAAAACCGGCAGCTCGACCGCGTTGCCGCCGGAGTCGGTGTGCGCGACGGTGGTGCCCGCCTTGCGCGCGTTCACACCGCCGACGATCTGGGTGCCCGCCTTCAGCATCAGCGCGGTGTGCTTGGTGCCCTCGCCGCCGGTGATGCCCTGGACGATGACCTTGGAATCCTTGTTCAGGAAGATAGACATTCTTTTCGTCCTTACTCGGCCGTCGTTATCGGGCGGCTGCCAGTTCGGCGGCCTTGTCGGCGCCTTCGTCCATTGTCTGCGCCAGCGTCACCAGCGGGTGCGCGGCATCGACGAGGATCTGGCGACCCTCGTCCACCCGGTTGCCGTCGAGGCGGACCACCAGCGGCTTGTTCGCGTTGTCGCCCAGGATCTCCAGCGCCTTCACGATGCCGTTGGCGACCGCGTCACACGCGGTGATGCCGCCGAACACGTTGACGAACACGCTCTTGACCTGCTCGTCGTTCAGGATGACGTCGAGACCGGCGGCCATCACCTCGGCCGAGGCGCCACCGCCGATGTCCAGGAAGTTGGCCGGCTTCACGCCGCCGTGGCCCTCGCCCGCGTAGGCGACGACGTCGAGGGTCGACATGACCAGACCCGCGCCGTTGCCGATGATGCCGACCTCACCGTCGAGCTTGACGTAGTTGAGGTCGTTCTCCTTGGCCTTGAGCTCGAGCGGGTCGGTCGCGTCCCGGTCGGCGAACGCCTCGTGCTCCGGGTGGCGGAATCCGGCGTTCTCGTCGAGGGTGACCTTGCCGTCCAGCGCGAGGATCTCGTCCTGCGGGGTGCGCACCAGCGGGTTGACCTCCACCAGGGTGGCGTCCTCGGCGACGAACACCTCCCACAGCTTCTGGATGGTCACGGCCGCGGCGTCCAGCACGTCGGCGGGCAGGTGGCCCTGCTCGGCGATCGAACGCGCGAACGCCAGGTCGACGCCCTTGACCGCGTCGACGGGAACCTTCGCCAGCCGCTCCGGCTTGGTGGCGGCGACCTCTTCGATCTCCATGCCGCCCTCGACCGAGCACATGGCCAGGTAGGTCCGGTTGGCGCGGTCCAGCAGGAAGGAGATGTAGTACTCCTCCGCGATGTCCTTGGCCTCGGCCACCAGGATCTTCTTGGTGATGTGGCCCTTGATGTCCAGGCCGATGATGTTCTGCGCGTGCGTCAGCGCGTCATCCGGGGTGGCGGCGTACTTCACGCCACCGGCCTTGCCGCGGCCACCGGCCTTCACCTGGGCCTTGATCATCACCGGCTTGCCGATTTCCGCCGCGATGGCGCGGGCGTCCTCGGCCGTGTCCGTGACGCGGCCCTCGGACGAAGGCACTCCGTGCTTAACGAAGAGCTCCTTCGCCTGATATTCGAAGAGATCCATGTACTCACCGTCTCGTCTGCGTTGTGATGACAACGTCTTTGTTGGCGGCCCGACGTCGGAAGCGGGTCGGGTCGGACTCTAATCAGTCACATGGAGGGCCAATCGGCCACGTTCATCCTAAGTGGCGCAGGTCACGGAGTGGTGCCAAGGGCGGCAAAACCGCTGGCCAACGCTACTCGCGAGTAGGTTGCTGGCACCGCGCCAGGTAGAGCGGGCGAACCCGGGAGCGAACCACGATCTACTACGAATCGTCGTTGAACGACCTCTCCGGAGTGCCCATACAGCAGTGAGATATTCCGTGGGGTTAGGGTGATGAATCTCACATGTTTGTCACGGACCGCGCACACCGCTTGTGGGCACGACATCGTTTCGTTACCGTCATTGCGGTCGATGTCACAACACGGTCACGACTAGGAGGACGGCAAGCTTGACGCAGCACAGCACTCCGCAGACGGAGAGCCGCTCCGCATTCGACCGATCGACGCCGCTGGTCAAGCGGCATCCGAGTTCCATCCGCTTCACGATGTGGCACCGCCGATGAACCACAGCTCCACCTTCGCTTCCGATGATCGCTTGCGGTCGGGACATCGTTATCGCCCCGACGACGAGCCCTTCGCTCCGGCGGCCCGCCACGCAGGCCCCTCGTTCGACCAGCATCACGCCGGGTACGAGGCAGCGCCGCAGGCGGAATACGACTTCCGTCCCGCCGGTGGCGATTACGGCTTCGCGGCCGAGCCCGCTCACGATTCGGGCTACGACCAGCCGGCCTATGAGAACGCGGCCTACGACAACGCCTGGGACACCAACAGCGCGTGGTCGCAACAGAATTGGGCACAGCAGAACTCCTGGTCCGACGGCGGCGCCTGGAACTCCGGCGACGCGTGGGCCGAGCAGGAGCCCTGGACGCCCGACGAGAAGTCCTGGGTGTCCGACACCGGCTGCTGGGCCCCCGAGGAATCCTGGGCGACCGAGACCCCCGAGGCCGAGGCCGACGAGGAGCCGAGCGCACCCGTCCTGCCGACCGTCATCCGCGGGGGCCGCTCCGCGAACAAGCGCGGTGGCGCGCACCGGGTAGCGGCGCCGCCCGCAGCTCTCAAGGGTCGGGCCGCGGTCGCCGCCGTCGCCGCGGGCGCGGTCGTCGCGGCCGGGCAGGCCGCGTTCGCCTCGCCCGAACAGCCGTCGCAGGCGGTCGACTACGAAGCCGCGGGGCAGATCCACGAGATCGCCGCGCAGTCGATGAACATGGCCGATCCGACGGCGGCGCCGGACTCCCCCCAGGTGCTGAACGTCTCCTCGCCCGCCCACCTCGACCAGTTCAACGACATCCTGCAAAAGGGCCAGAAGTACGCCGAGGACCTCGCCGCCCAGGAGTCCGCGAAACTTCGCCCGCTCTTCACCAAGTTCGCCGCGGGCACGTTCACCTCCGGCTTCGGCGCCCGCTGGGGTGTGCAGCATCTGGGCATCGACATCGCGGGCCCGATCGGCACCCCGATCTACGCCGTCGCCGACGGCACCGTGCTCGAAGCCGGTCCCGCGTCGGGCTTCGGCATGTGGGTCCGCCTGCTGCACGACGACGGCACCGTCACCATCTACGGCCACATCGACACCGCCACGGTGTCGCAGGGCCAGCGCGTGCTCGCCGGAGACCAGATCGCCACCATCGGCAACCGCGGCTTCTCCACCGGCCCGCACTGCCACTTCGAGGTCTGGCTGAACGGCGTCGACAAGGTCGACCCGCTGCCCTGGCTGGCGACCCGCGGCATCAGCTTGGGCCCGCAGCGCGACTGAACGGCGCGGCTACGGGGCGCGTTCGACGTGCCGCTTGGTCGGCCGACGTCGAACGGCGGCTCAGGTCTGTATCGCCCGCGCTGGGCGACTGCTGCGGGCGTGTGAATCCTGCCGCAGCGGAAGAATCTTGATCCAGCGGTCAGGTCGGCGCGTTCCCACTCGGTCGCAACACCTCACAGGACGGGGTGCCGGCCGGGGCGGTGTCGGTGAATAATTCGGGCGCCTTGCGGCGGATCTTGCGCAAGGCGGTGGTGGTGCGTGCGGAGTTGATGGCGCGCAGGGCAGGTAAGGCGGTGCGCCATATGTCGGCGGCTTCCGTATGTCTGCCGATTTTCCAGCGGAGTAGGCCGGTTTCGGCTGCGCTGAGCGCCCATACGCGAGCGTGCGTCTCGGGATTCCAGATGCTGGTGCCCAGTTCGTAATGGCGTTCGGCATTGGCGAGATCACCCAAAGAGAGAAAAGTTTTCGCGGTTTGGTCGACAACCGTGCCCTTGTTGGGGCACCACATCGACACCCAACGCGGTTGTTCGCTGGTCAGCTCGGGGGTTATGTGCGGTTCTGCGGTCCGCAGGGTGGCCAGCGCCTTCTTGTGGTCGCCGTTTTCGGCATGGCAGCGGGCGACCGCGATCGTGAGCAACGCTGTCGCATCCGGTCCGAACCGGCCTCGTCCCCGGGCTAGGGCCGCTTCCGCGAGTGCGGCACTGAATCTCGGTTGGCCGATGTCGGTTCCTTGCATGGCGAGGATGCGCAAGACCCAGGCGTCCTGACCCGGCACCTGACCTTCCTGCGCGAGCCGCAGCGCCGAGAGGAAATACCGCTGCGCGATTCCGTCCTCCCCCGCGTCGTGCGCTTTGAAACCCGCCAGATACGCCAGCTCGGCGGCGGAGCTGAACGCGGCGGAGCGGACCGTCGAATCGGCGAACCGTGAACGCAGCAGTGACGCGACATCGGTGCTCAAAAATTCGGCGACTGCGGTCCGGCCGATACCGCCGCCCTTGACCTCGTCCAAGCGCAAGAAAGCGTCCGTGATCCCCTGAACGGCGCGCACTTCCGGCATGCCGACGTGCGCCGAGTCATCGACTCGCACCAAGCGGGCCATGTCCGATTGCGACACCAGCGCGGTCGCCGAAAGCGCCGCGCTGTAGGCGGACGTGCGCAGGAACGAGCGCCGGTCCACATCCGCTCGGCCCAACATACTGACCAGTGTGACAGGGTCGCATGTCACTTCGCCGCACGCGCGGCTGTATGCCGCGACCACATCGGCCGAGGCGACGCGCGTCCCCGTCTCGACATGCCCCAAGTAGCTGCGCGAGAACGGTATTCGCGCCGCCAGTTCGGCCAGTGAGAGCCCCGCCGCCTGCCTGGCGGCTCGCAAACGTTCCCCGATGTCAGGAGGCAACCCCCCGTCCGTCCCCATGGGTGAATCGTAGGCGGATCGGTAGACGTGCTGTAGCCGTTTTACCAGTCCAGAGCGATGTTTTCCGCGCGACGCTTGCAGCCGCACCCACCCGGCGGGCGCGTCTGCTCCCGTCTGGAACCGGACGCACCGCGAGCCGTGAGCGGCCCCCGGTGATCACACCCCGCCGGGTGGCGTGCGCCCAGAGGACGAGCGAGAGCAGGGGTGAAACGCGATGGGGTTCAACTGGTGGCGAGACGCCGAGCCGGACGATATGTCGGCGCAAGCGATCATCGACCGGGTAGCCGCCGAGTGGCGTGCCGAGCGCGAACGCGAACGGATTCGCACCGAGCGGCCCGACCCCGGGCTGTGGCCTGCCGGCTGGCCGCATGAAGCTCCCGAGCACCCGCTGAGCGTTTCCGAAGCGCACCAGACGATGCAGCGGCACAGGGAATGTCGCGCGGACCAGTGCCCGCGTAAGGCGGCGGCCCGGCGGACGCTCATCGAGGCCGGGCGTATGA
This sequence comes from Nocardia gamkensis NBRC 108242, assembly GCF_001612985.1. GTDB lineage: Bacteria > Actinomycetota > Actinomycetes > Mycobacteriales > Mycobacteriaceae > Nocardia > Nocardia gamkensis. The sequence continues at coordinate 25,297 of NZ_BDBM01000071.1, forward strand.
AGCAGGACACCTCACGGGAGGAGCGCTGAACGCGTTGCCGCTGCGGTCCGGATCAGTTCCGCACGCGTACCGGCACGTTGGTCCAGCCCGCGACGCTGGTTTGCGTCGCCTTCCGCAAACCCGCTCTGTCCACCTCGTATTCGGGCATGAAGTCGAGCATCGCGTCCAAGGCGATCCGGCCTTCCAAGCGTGCGAGGGCGGCGCCGAGGCAGCTGTGGATGCACGCCGCGTCCAACCGGCTGGAAAGGTCGCCAACGAAACAGGGTTCAGCCGCGGGCTGACGCGGAGCAGTCGGGTTCGCCACGTCACGGTCGATGAGGGCCGGCCGCGCCTAGGGTGCGGCCGCGATCGCGAGACCGAGCAACGCGACTGCCTTGGCGACCTCCAGGCCGATGTACCAGTAGTGCGCATGCGAGCGCGGCAGATCCTCGCCCGCCAGCACGCGATCGGCGCGGCGGGACAGCGGCGGGCGCACCACGAGGATCTGGACGGCCAGCAACACCACGGCCACGCCGAGCCACAACCAGGTGGCCTTGCCGGGGCCGGTGATCAGTGCGGCGACCACCAGCAGCACGGCGAGCACGGCCTCCGCGGCGTTCAGCGCACGGAACACCAAGCGGCCGATGCCGAGTCCCAGCGGCAGCGTGACGCCGGGGGCACGGAACTTCAGCGGCGCTTCCAGGAACGAGATGGCCAGCACCATGCCGAGCCACAGCATGGGCAGAAACCACAGGATGTGCTGCGCGACCGTGTCCATAGCGCGGACCTTACCGGCGGAACGCGTCCGCTCGGCAGGGTCCGAAGGCCCGACCCCGGTAGCTCAGAGCTTGACCAGCGTCCGGCTGTACTGCGGGATCAACCGGATCTTGCCCGCGGTGCCGAAGTCGATGGTCACCGTGGCAAGCGGCCCGAAGCCCTCCGCGGCGATCACCCGGCCGAGACCGTATTTGTCGTCACTGACCCGATCGCCCACGGCGAGCACCAAGTTCGTGTTGTTGCGGGTCGCGCCGCCGGGAGCGGGCCTGCGCGGGCCGCGATCGCGCAAGCCGGGCCGTGGCTCCGACCACCCGTCGCCGCGCGTCCAATCCCGTTCCAGCCCGTCGTCGTCACCGCCGCGACGCCGCATACCCCTCGTTCCGGGCGATCCGGCGGGCTCGAGCCTGCGCCAGTCGATGAGGTGGCCGGGGATCTCCTGCAGGAAACGCGATTCCGGGTTCGACACCGGCTGCCCCCAGCCGGACCGCACCACCGCCCGCGTCAGGTACAGGCGCTGCCGGGCCCTGGTGATGCCCACGTAGGCGAGGCGCCGTTCCTCGGCCAGCTCGGTCGGATCGCCGAGCGCCCGCATGTGCGGGAACTGCCCATCCTCCCAACCGGTCACGAACACCACCGGGAATTCCAGGCCTTTGGCGGTGTGCAGCGTCATCATCGTGACCACGCCGGAACCCTCGTCCGGGATCTGGTCGGTGTCGGCCACCAGCGAGACCCGCTCGAGGAACGCGGCGAGCGAACCGGGATCCGGCTCCCCTTCGCCCACCTCGGGCAGCAGCCCCTCCTGCCGGGCCGCCTCCGCGTTGTTCTGCGCCTCCGAGCTGAACTCCCGTGCGACGCTGACCAGCTCGTTGAGGTTGTCCAGCCGGGCGCCGTCCTGGGGGTCGTCGGAGGCCTCCAGTTCGGCGCGATAACCGGTGCGCTCGAGCACCGCTTCGACGACGTTGCCGACATCGGGGAAATCGGACTCCGCGCGTTCGCCTGCGGCCCGGATATCGTCGAGCAGCTCCAGGAAGCCCGCGATGGCTCGCTGCGCGCGCGTGTTCAGCAGCGCCACCTTGCCTTCCGCGGCGTCGCGCAGCGCGGCGGCGAAACCGATGCCGCGCTGTTCGGCATGGACCGCCACGCAGGCTTCGGCGCGGTCACCGATGCCGCGGCGCGGTGTGTTCAGGATGCGGCGCATGCTCACCGCGTCCTCCGGGTTCTCCAGCACCCGCAGGTAGGCGACGATGTCGCGCACCTCTTTGCGCTCGTAGAAGCGGACACCGCCGACCACCTTGTAGGGCAGGCCCATCCGGATGAAGATCTCTTCCAGCGCGCGGGAGTTGTTGTTGGTGCGGTAGAACACGGCGACGTCGCCGTAGTTGGCCTCGCCCTGGTCGACCAGCCGGTCGATCTCGCGCGCGACGAACGACGCCTCGTCGTGTTCGTTGTCGGCGACGTAGCCGGTGATCAGATCGCCCTCGCCGGAGTCGGTCCACAGCTTCTTCTCGCGCCGGTTCTCGTTGCGCGAGATCACCGCGTTGGCGGCGGAGAGGATGTGCTGGGTGGAGCGGTAGTTCTGCTCCAGCAGAATGGTTTCGGCGTCGGGGAAGTCGCGCTCGAACTCCTCGATATTGCGGATCGTCGCGCCACGGAAGGCGTAGATGGACTGGTCGGCGTCGCCGACGACGCACAGTTCGCTCGGCGGTACCCGGTCCTCGGCGCCGTCTTCCACATGGTGGCCGACCAGCTCGCGGACCAGGACGTACTGCGCGTGGTTGGTGTCCTGGTACTCGTCCACCAGCACGTGCCGGAACCGGCGGCGGTAGTACTCGGCGACCTGCGGGTGATTCTGGAGCAACGCCACCGTCTCACCGATGAGGTCGTCGAAGTCCAGCGCGTTCGCCGAGCGCAGCCTGCGCTGGTATTCGGTGTAGACCCGCGCGACCAGGCCGGGCAGCTCGGTGTCGTCGGATTCCGCATCGGCGGTGGCGCGTGCCGGATCGATGAGTTCGTTCTTCAGATTGGAGATCGCCGTCGCCAGCAGGCGCGCGGAGTACTTCTTGGTGTCGATGTCGAGGTCGCGGCTGATCATGGTGAGCAGGCGCCGCGAATCGTCCGCGTCGTAGATCGAGAAGTTGGAGTTCAGCCCGGACAGCAGCGCCGCCTGGGTGCGCAGGATGCGGACGCAACTGGAGTGGAACGTCGACACCCACATGGCGTTCGCCCGCGGGCCGACCAGTCCGGTCACCCGCTCCCGCATCTCCGCGGCGGCTTTGTTGGTGAACGTGATGGCCAGCACCTGGCCCGGCGTGACGCCACGGGCGGCCAGCAGGTAGGCGATGCGGCGGGTGAGCACCGCCGTCTTGCCCGAACCCGCGCCCGCCACGATCAGCAGCGGAGATCCGGTGTGCACGACCGCCGCGCGCTGCGGCGGATTCAGGCCGTCGAGCAGCCGCTCGGCCTCTTCGGCGCGCCGCTGTTCCCGCTCGGCGCGCTGCCGCTCGCGCTCCGCGTCGGTCGGCGGCGCCGCGCCGACGGCGGCGGGCTGCGACCCCTCCGCCGCGTTACCGCCGGCGAACTGCGGTTTCGATGCCGGATCCGGGTGCACGATCCGACCGGCCTGCGTCTTGGGAGCCACCGTGATGTCCATCGTCCATCCACGCTACCGGCGGCCACCGACACAGATGAAGCCCCGGGTGAGATCGGTATCGGTTCGGCGCCGGATGGCTGAACGGCGAGTGAACTCCCGGTGGTGGGAAGGGCGGGTGAAACAACCTGCGAATCTCGCGCGATTCCCAAACGTATATGTTTTGCATACCCCCCAGCCCGTGGCACACTGGCGACATGCTCAGCGCTTTCGCCAGACATCCGATTCGGCTGCCAGCCGAACGCCGGGATCGCGGAGCCTGTACCTGAGCACACCTTTCTGGGGGGACAATACGAGGCCCCACCAGGTCTGTTTCACGGTGAAAGAACCGATCGGTAACGAGCCGCGAGCACGCGCCGATCCATGTTCTGACACGAGGAGATGAATGATGAGCACCCCTGCCACGACGACCGGGTCCGAATCGGCGCTGCCGCAGACCGAGGCCGAGATCGACAAGCTCCGCAAGGAGATCGATCGTCTCGACGCCGAGATCCTGGCCGCGATCAAGCGCCGCACGGAGATCTCCCGGATCATCGGCCGGACGCGCATGGCGTCGGGCGGGCCGCGCCTTGTGCACAGTCGCGAGATGAAGGTGCTGGAGCGTTTCAGCGAGCTCGGCCAGGAAGGCCACACCCTCGCCATGCTGCTGCTTCGCCTCGGCCGCGGTCGTCTCGGCCACTGAACTGAGAACACGCGGCGCGCTCGCCGGACCGTCGCTTCCCCTGGCCGCCCCGGGTGTCCATGCACCCCGGGGCGGTCGCCTCATGTCCGCCCAGGCCGCCTACCACCCGGGGCGGAAGGTTCCAGATCGTCGGCTCGGTGGATGGTGCCCCACCGACGCTATCCGGGATCCACGGCCGGTCCATCACCTGCGGCGGAATCGTTCAGTGCCCGCAGGTCGGCCCTCAGCTCGGCTTCGAGCGGTTCGGCATGCGAGCGCATAACGGGATGCACATGGCGAAGATGCTCTAGGTCTTGACTCGTCCGTTCGATCGCGGCCGCTCGTTCCGCGGGGCTGCCCTCCGCCGCGATCGTGCGATTGTCCAGCACACGCCAATCTATTCCGGATTGATCCAACGCCTCTCGCACGGCTGCACCGGGTGGGTGGTGCAACCCGATGAAATCTATGTCCGCGGTCGTCAGATCGAACATCTGGGCTTCGATGAAATGGTTGACGCGAAAGTCTGCTCCGAGATAGTCGCGGCCGATCGGAGCGATGCCGTTCACTCCGGCGCCATAGGAGTATTCCGACGGGTTGTCCACGGGGGAGGGTATCGCCAGGTCCCTCTCCACCAGCGAGTCACCGAACGTGATGGTCGTTCGTGACCGGACCTCCGGCTTCAGATAGATCTGATTGTCGCCGTAGTTCAGCTCCGACAACGCATCGATCATGCCGTCTTGTGATGGGCGCACTCCGTCCACGGCAACGTAGCCGTAGACGGGTGGGTTGTCGTGGACGTGCGGGCCGAACCACTCTTCTTCGGCATGGGCGCGATCGCCGACGGGGTTGCGAGCGCCCCTGATTCGCCCTTCCCCGAGGATGGCCACGAGTTCCTCGTCGCGGACCCGGATAGCGAGGGGTTTCCCGTCGAGCGCTTCCTTCAGCTCTCGCCGCATCTGCTCACGTAACTCGGCGCTGTCCCGGCCGAGAGAAGCCGCTGATTTCTCGATTCTCCCGTCGATGATGGCGTATTGCTCCACCCGGGACAGCCGACGGTGGGCCATGAAGTCGGACCATTCATCGTCGGTCGGTCCCTTCTCGCCGAAACGTCGACGCAATTCGGCGTCGAGTCGCTGTCCGGCCCGGTCCAACGACGCTCGGTCCGGCGGCGGGGGGCACAAATCCCGGCTGGTATCGGCATCGCCGCCAGCCGAGGACCATCGACGTCGGATCGCGAGAGCACCGTCGGCGTCGCCGTGCGTGTGCACGTCGGCGACGTGCCGGGAAGCGCGGGCCGCGCCTGTTTTCATATCGGCGACGCCCTCGGCTCCCCTCCTGGTCAGCCGTTTCAAATCGTCTACGGCCTGAAAGAAGACTCTGATAATGCCGTTGCTCAATCGGGCATCACCGGCGCCCGCACCTTCTCATGATCAGCCCTTCGACCCTCATCGAAACCCGAGTCGAGGCTAATGTGAATGATCGACGCAGTCGCCCCCCGAAAGCATGGGGGTGGGGGCAGTCGCGCTCAGCGCAGAACCGGACAGGTGCCCGCGTTCCCCGCGGACTCTCGGGTGCCGCGAGCGATCGCCTTCCGGAATGCGGAACCCGCGGCACTCTCTCATGTCAGCGCGATGTACTTGGTGGACAGGTACTCCTCGATCCCCTCCGTGCCGCCCTCCCTGCCGAAGCCGGACTCCTTGACGCCGCCGAAAGGAGCAGCGGGGTCGGAGATGACGCCGCGGTTGACGCCGACCATGCCGGATTCCAGGCCCTCGGCAATCCGCAGGGCACGGTCGAGGTCGCGGGTGTAGACGTAGCTGACCAGTCCGAATTCCGTGTCGTTGGCGGCGGCCAGCCCCTGCTCCTCGGTGTCGAAGCCGACGATCGGGGCGACCGGGCCGAACACCTCCTCGCGCAGGATCCTGGCCTGCGGCGGGACGTCGCGCAGGACCGTCGCCGGATAGAACCAGCCGGGGCCGTCGGGCGCCTTGCCGCCGATCAGCACCCGCGCGCCCTTCTCCACGGCGTCGTCCACCAACTCGCCGACCGCACGCAGTTGCTCCTCGTTGATCAGCGGGCCCAGCGTGGTGTCCGGATCGGCGCCCGGCCCGAGCCGAACGCTGCTCTCCATCGCCTCGACCAACTTGGTGGTGAACTCCTCGAGCACGCTGTTGTGCACGTGGAAACGGTTGGCGGCGGTGCACGCCTCGCCGCCGTTGCGCAGTTTCGCCAGCATCGCGCCCTGTACGGCGGCATCGACGTCGGCGTCGTCGAACACCACGAACGGCGCGTTCCCGCCGAGTTCCATCGAGGTGCGCAGCAGCCTGTTCGCGGATTTCTCCACCAGCTTCCTGCCCACCTCGGTGGAGCCGGTGAAGGTGAGCTTGCGCAGCCGGGGATCGTCGAGCAGGGGCTGGGTCACCGCGCCGGAGTGGCTGGAGGTGAGCACGGACAGGACGCCGTCGGGCAACCCCGCCTCGCTGCACAGCTTCGCCAGCAGCAGCATGGTCAGCGGCGTCGCCGAGGCGGGCTTGACGATCATCGTGCAGCCCGCGGCCAGCGCGGGGCCGATCTTGCGCGTGCCCATGGCGAGCGGGAAGTTCCACGGGGTGATCGCCAGGCAAGGGCCTACCGGTTGCTTGTGCACGACGATCCGGCCGGTGCCGGAAGGAGCGTGCAGGTAGCGCCCGTGCACCCGGGCGGCTTCCTCGCTGAACCAGCGGAAGAACTCGGCGCCGTAGCGCACCTCGTTGCGGCTCTCCGGCAGCGCCTTGCCCATTTCCAGGGTCATCAGCAGGGCGAACTCCTCCGCGCGGGCGGTGATCTGTTCGAACACCTCGCGCAGGAGCTCCCCGCGCTCGCGGGCTGGCGTGGCCGCCCATTCGTCTTGGGCCGCGACGGCCGCGTCGAGCGCGCGCATCGCGTCCTCCGGCGTCGCGTCGGCGACGTGCGTCAGCACCTCGCCGGTCGCCGGATTGTGCACCGGGAAGGTGCCCGCGCCCGTGGCGTCGACGGGGCGCCCTGCGATCCACAACTGCTTCGGTACGGATTCGAGAAGTTCACGTTCGGACACCATGACGCCAGCCTAAGCCTCACGACGGAAGCGCAAACGCCGAACGCGCGCCGGTCCGGCCGACTCTCCACGCAGGCACCCGTGCGCGCGGCGGCACCTGCTTGTACCCTCGGCGAACGTGAGCAGCGACATCACCGCGACGGCGGCATGGCGGAAACTGCACGATCACCACGGCACCGTCGCCGGACGACACCTCAGGGAGTTCTTCGCCGACGATCCGGCCCGGGGCAGCGAGCTGACCGTCCAGGTGGCGGACCTGCACATCGACTACAGCAAGCACCGCGTGAACCGGGAAACCCTCCATCTGCTGGTGGAATTGGCGCGCGAGGCGGGGGTGCCCGAGCGGCGCGACGCGATGTACCGGGGTGCGCACATCAACACCTCCGAGGACCGCGCGGTCGGCCACATCGCGCTGCGGCTGCCCGAAGGCGAGACGATGATCATCGACGGCGTCGACGCGGGCGCCGAGGTGCACCGGGTGCTGCGGCGGATGGGCGAGTTCACCGACGCGCTGCGCTCCGGCGCGTGGCGCGGGGCGACCGGCGAGCGCATCACGACGGTGGTCAACATCGGCATCGGCGGGTCGGACCTGGGGCCGGTCATGGTGCATCAGGCGCTGCGGCACTACGAGGACGCCGGTATCGGCGCCGAATTCGTCTCGAACGTCGATCCCGCCGATCTGGTCGCGAAACTGAACGGGCTCGATCCGGCCACCACGCTGTTCATCGTCGCGTCCAAGACCTTCTCCACCCTGGAGACGCTCACGAACGCGACCGCGGCCCGGCGCTGGCTGGTCGCCGCGCTCGGTGAGGACGCCGTGGCCAAGCACTTCGTCGCGGTGTCCACCAATGCCGAACGTGTCGCGAAATTCGGTATCGACACCGAGAACATGTTCGGGTTCTGGGATTGGGTCGGCGGCCGGTACTCGGTGGCCTCGGCGATCGGCCTTTCGGTGATGGCGACCATCGGCAAGGAGCGCTTCGCGGAATTCCTCGCGGGCATGCACGCCGTGGACCGGCATTTCGCCGAGGCGCCGCTGGAGGCGAACGCTCCGGTACTGCTCGGCCTGCTCGGCGTCTGGTATTCGAACTTCTTCGGTGCGGAATCCCATGCCGTGCTGCCCTATTCGAATGATCTGGCCCGCTTCCCCGCGTATTTGCAGCAATTGACCATGGAGTCCAACGGGAAGTCGGTCCGTGCCGACGGCACACCGGTCACGACCTCCACCGGCGAGATCTTCTGGGGCGAACCGGGCACCAACGGGCAGCACGCCTTCTATCAACTGCTGCACCAGGGCACCCGGCTCATTCCCGCGGATTTCATCGGATTCGCGCAGCCCACCGACGATCTGGCCACCGTCGACGGCACCGGCAGCATGCACGACATCCTGATGAGCAACCTGTTCGCGCAGACCAAGGTGCTCGCGTTCGGCAAGACCGCCGAGGAGATCGCGGCCGAGGGAACAGATCCCGAGATCGTGGCGCACAAGGTGATGCCCGGCAACCGCCCGTCCACCACCATTCTCGCGCCGCGGCTCACCCCGTCGGTCGTCGGTCAGCTCATCGCGCTCTACGAGCACCAGGTCTTCGTGGAGGGCACCATCTGGGGCATCGACAGTTTCGACCAGTGGGGTGTCGAACTGGGCAAGCAGCAGGCGCTCGCCTTGGCTCCGCTGCTCACGGCGGCCGAAGAACCGCGGCCGCAGGACGATTCGTCCACGGATTCGCTCATTCGCTGGTATCGCGCGCACCGCTGAGTTCGCAAGCGCGCTAGACGGCCCCGCCGGGCGGGGTTCGCGAGAGCGCACACCACGGCCAGCGCATTGAACAGGGCACCCGAGACTCTGCCGCCTGCGCGATTCTCCGTCATTGATTCATCATCGGGCCGGGCAGAGCGCGTGAGCCGCTGCACGCGCCGATGTCACCGCACCGGATGTGGCCGAGGACGTCGACTCGCCGGAAGCCTGTCGATGGCGCTGATGCTCGTCGAGCAGGCCGCCCTGCGGCCGGTCATCGGCGCCGAGAGGGTGGTCCGCTTCGACCCGCGTCGAGTTCGAGACCTCGCTCACCCTGCGCTGAATCACGGTGGCGGGACAGCCACCGCGTAGTTTCCCGCCTCCACGCGCAGCACGAGGTCGGCGCGCTGCTTTGTGGCCGCGACGAGATCCGCGTTGCGCAAGTCGCTGTCGCGCACCTTGTCGTGCGCTGCCGCGGGTGTGCGGCCACCGCGAATGTGTCTGCGCAGCAGGCGATTCTCGATCACGTCGTGCGCCGCGTCCAGGTACCAGCACTCGTCCAGGAGGGCCCGGACCGCCGACCATCGGCGCGTGCCGAAGTCGTCGAGCAGCAGATAGTTGCCCTCGGTGAGGACGATGGAATGCCGGTCGAACACCACGCCGCCGGGCACCGGGGCGTCGACGGACCGGTCGAACGTGGGCCATGCCACCGGCTCGCCCACCGGTGTGGTCCGCAGGCGTCGCAGCCCCGCTACGTAACCATCGACATCGAAGGTGTCCGGCTCCCCTTTGCGCGCGAGACTTCCCGTCGCCCGGAGCAGGTCGTTGCCCAGGTGAAACCCGTCCATGGGTGCGATCTCGGCGACCATGCCGCCCGCCTCGCGGTTGATCGTGTCGCGCAGCGCGACCGACAAGGTGGATTTCCCGGCGCCAGGCGGCCCCGCGATGCCGAGCAGATACCGTCCCCGCCCGGCTCGCTCCCGCACCCGCCGGACCAACCAGCCCAGCGGTCTCTCGACGAACTCCCCTGCCACCGCCGCCACACTACTGTCACCGCCCTACCGACGACGCGTCGCCGCAGGTGTTCACACCCGTCCACAGACCACACCCGGCCCCGACAAGCCGCTGGCAGGTCACGCCGCACACGACGGCGACCACGATCTTCCAATGCCATCGCGACCAGGGCAGACGATCCGGCCTGGCCGGGCTGCCGGTCGATATCGGCCGCACGGATCACCTCCGTACAGCGCGGAGCTCAGTCTCGGCTTCGACGCTGTGCGCCCGGTGAACTCGAACGCGACCCCGGGGGCACACGGCGCTCAGACGAACGCGCGCTCGACGATCGCGCCCGTGTCGAGGCCGGTGGGCAGCGTGCCGAACGCGATGCCCCAGTCGTCGCCGAGCCGGGTGGCGCAGAAGGCGTCGGCGACGGCGGGGTGGCCGTGGCGAACGAGCTGAGCGCCCTGGAGCACCAGCGCCATCAACTCGACGACGCGCCTTGCGCGGTATTCGATGTCGTCGAGATCCGACAATTCCTTGCCGACCCGGGCGATCGCGTCGTCCAAGCGCGGGTTCTCGCCTTTGGCGCGCGACACTTCGTCGAAGTACGCCTCGACCGTCTCCGGCTGACGCCCCATGGCGCGCAACGCGTCCAGCGCGGCGACGTTGCCCGACCCCTCCCAGATGGACATCAGCGGCGCCTCCCGGTACAGCCGCGGCATGCCGGATTCCTCGGCGTACCCGTTGCCGCCCAGGCATTCCAGCGCCTCGGCCGCGTGCGCGGGCGCACGCTTGCACACCCAGTACTTGGTGACCGCCAGCGCGATGCGCCGCAGCGCCGCCTCGGCCGGATCCCGGCCTGCCCGGTCGGTGGCCCCGGCCAGCCGCATCATCACAGTGGTCGCGGCGTCGGACTCGATCACCAGATCGGCCAGCACATTGCGCATCGCGGGCTGGTCGATCAGGGCGGCTCCGAACGCCTTGCGGTGCCTGGCGTGGTGCACCGCGTAGACGGCGCCCGCGCGCATGCCGGTGGCCGAGCCGATCACGCAGTCGAGCCTGGTCATGTTCACCATCTCGATGATGGTCTTGACGCCCGCGCCCTCCGCGCCGACCAGCCAGCCGATGGCGTTCTCGTATTCGATCTCCGACGAGGCGTTGGACTTGTTGCCCAGCTTGTCCTTGAGCCGCTGGATGCGGATGGGGTTGCGGGCGCCGTCCGGCAGCACCCGGGGCAGCAGGAAGCAGGACAGGCCGCCGGGAGCCTGCGCCAGGGTGAGGAACATGTCCGACATCGGCGCGGAGGTGAACCATTTGTGCCCGACGATCCGGTAGCTGCCGTCCGGCTGCGGCGTCGCGGTGGTGGTGTTGGCGCGGACGTCCGAGCCGCCCTGCTTCTCGGTCATCGACATGCCCGCGATGAGCCCGGCCTTGGCGGACGGTTCCCGCAGCCCGAAGTCGTAGACGCGGGAGCCGAGCAGCGGCTCGAATCGCGCCGAGAGTTCCGGGTTGTGCCGCAAGGCGGGGACCACCGCGTAGGTCATGGAGATCGGGCACATGTGGCCCGCGTCGGCGACGCCCCAGGTGTAGAACTTCGCCGCACGCGCCGTGTGCGCGCCCGGGCGGTCGTCCAGCCACGGTGCGCCGTGCAGGCCGTGCTCGACGGCGACGCGCATCAGGTCGTGCCAGTGCGGGTGGAACTCGACCTCGTCGACGCGGTTGCCGTAGCGGTCGTGGGTGCGCAGCACCGGCGGGTATTCGTTGGCCAGCCTGCCCCACTCCTGCGCCTGCGCACCACCCGCGAGCGCGCCCAGTTCCCGCACCTCCGCTTCGGCCCAGCCCGCGCCTTCCCGGTGCAGGCCCTCGAGCAGCGCCGGATTGCGCGAGGCGTCGAAGGGCACGATGTCGGGCACCTGGTTGAAGACTTCATGCGTCTGCATCTGACACTCCTGATTCCAGCCGGGCGGCGAGCGCGCCCGGGTCGTCGCGCACGCCGAGCGCGCGGATCGCGAAAGCGGTGAGTTCGGGAACGACGGATTCGCCGTGTGGCGCGTCGGCGAGTGGGCCCACCAGCACCTCGCCGATCGCGCCGACCAACGCGGCCGCGCTGATCCTCGGGTCCTGCGGGGGCAGTTCACCCCGCGAGATACCTTCGGCCACCGCCGATTCGAAGGTCTCGGCGAACGCGCGCCGGAAGCGCAGACGTTCGCTGTCCACGGCGGCGTCGACCGGCTCGGCGAGCAGCACGAAGGCCAGATTCGGGTTCTTCAGCGCGCGGCCCGCGAAGGTCTCCACCGCCGCGGTCACCCGCTCGACGGCCGTTCCGCGCGAACCCGCCTCGGCCACGGCGGCGACCTCGCGGGCGACCACTTTCCGGAACACCGCCCGCACCAAGGCGGACTTGCCGTCGAAGTTCTTGTAGACGGTGCCGGTGGCCACGCCGGCCTCGGCCGCGACCGCCGCCATGGACAGCGCGCCGTAGCCGCCGCGGGAGAGCACCTTGGTCGCGGCGTGCACGATCAGCCCCGCCTGGGCGTCCAGGCGGGCCTGCACGGCAGGGGTTCTGCGGTAGGCCACCCAAGAAGTGAATCATGGATTCATTTCTTCACGCAAGGGTGCTTTTACGGCGTATGGTCGAGCGCGTGACCGTACTCGTCGAACGCAACGGCCCCGTGACCACCGTGATCCTGCACCGCCCCGAAGCGCGCAACGCGGTGGACGGGCCGACCGCCGCGGCGCTGGCCGACGCCTTCCGGGAATTCGACGCCGACCCCGATGCGGCGGTCGCGGTGCTGTGGGGCGACGGCGGCACGTTCTGCGCGGGCGCCGACCTCAAGGCGCTCGGCACCGAGCGCTCCAACCGCGCCGCCGAGGACGGTGACGGCCCGATGGGCCCGACCCGGATGCGACTGTCCAAGCCGGTGATCGCGGCGGTCTCCGGCTTCGCGGTGGCCGGTGGTCTGGAACTCGCCCTGTGGTGCGACCTGCGGGTCGCCGAGCAGGACAGCACCTTCGGCGTCTTCTGCCGCCGCTGGGGCGTCCCGCTGATCGACGGCGGCACCATCCGGTTGCCGCGGATCGTGGGCGAGGGGCGAGCCATGGATCTGGTGCTCACCGGACGCGCGGTCGACGCCGACGAGGCGCTGCGGATGGGATTGGTCAACCGCGTGGTGCCCACCGGCGAAGCCCGCCGCGCCGCGGAGGCCTTGGCCGCGGAACTGGCCGCGCTGCCGCAGACCTGCCTGCGCTCGGACCGGATGTCGCTGCTCGAGCAGGAGGGGATGACCGAGGAGTCGGCCCTGCGCAACGAGTTCCGCCACGGCCTGACGGCACTGGCCGGCGGCGCCCTGGACGGGGCCGCGCGCTTCGCCTCGGGTGCGGGCCGGCACGGCGCTCGCGCCTGAGCCCCATGGGCCGCCTGAGCGTCGTCGACGAGATCTTTCTGCGTAGCCACCGCGGGCTCGGCACGCCGATCGCGCTGCAAGGGCTGTGGCGGACGGCCGACCGAGTGGACCCGGCGCTGCTGGAACGGGTGCACGCGGCCCTGCGCTCGGGACCGTTGGGCCGCAGGGTGATCGGCTCGCGGGT
>NZ_BDBM01000072.1 GCF_001612985.1 Nocardia gamkensis NBRC 108242
CGCGCCGGCGACGTGGGCCTGCGGCGCCGCGCGCCGCGGGCAGGCAGCGGCCCTCGACCAAAGCTGTCCCGGACGGTCCGCTCCGGTTGCGTCTCGGCGTCGGCCGGGTGGTCATGCTCGTCGCGCTCGCGGTGGTCACGATGCAATTGCTGTGGGTGCAGAGCGTCGCCGCGCCCGGACTGTCCGCCCAGGCGGCCAGCCAGCGCACCACCCATCAGCCCGACCCGGCGATCCGCGGGCCGATCAACGACCGCAACGGCAAGGCGCTGGCCTTCACCGTCTCGGCCAAAGCCCTGCACTTCCGGCCGGTCGCCGTCCGCAAGGAGCTGGCGGACGCCAAGGCCAAAAACGACAAGGCGTCCGATCCGGACCAGCGGTTGCGCGACATCGCGCGCACCATCCACGAGAAGCTCGGCAAAGACGCGCCCGCGGAAGCGGACCTGCTCGCGAAGCTGAACAGTGACGAGCAATTCGTATTCCTCGCCCAGAACGTGGATCCCCGGATCGCGGACGAGATCACCGAGAAGTTCCCGCAGGTGGGCTCCGACCAGCAGAGCCCCCGGGTGTATCCCGGCGGGTCGCTGGCGGCGAACGTCGTCGGCGCCGTCGGCTGGGACGGCCACGGGCAGGTCGGGCTCGAGTCCTCGCTGGACTCGGCGCTGGCAGGCACGGACGGATCGCACACCTACGATCGCGGTTCCGACGGCGCGGTCATCCCCGGCAGCTGGCGTGACGAACAGCCCGCGGTCAACGGGTCCGCCGTCGAACTCACCCTGGACTCGGATCTGCAGTACTACGTGCAGCAGCAGGTGCAGCAGGCAAAGGCCGTGTCCGGTGCGGGTTCCGCTTCGGCCGTCGTCTTGGACGCCAAGACCGGGCAGGTCCTGGCGATGGCCAACGACAACACCTTCAACCCCGGCCTCGGCCCGCAGAAGTGGGCCAATGCCCAGCTGAGCAACCCGTCGGTGACGGACGTGTTCGAGCCGGGCTCGGTGAACAAGATCGTCACGGCCGCCGCGGCCATCGAATACGGCCTGACCGATCCGGACGAGGTGCATCAGGTGCCCGGCGCCATCCAGATGGCGGGCGTCACCGTGCACGACGCCTGGGCGCACGGCGTCGAGCCCTATACGACCACGGGCATTTTCGGCAGGTCCTCCAATGTGGGCACGCTGATGCTCGCGCAGCGCGTGGGCGAGGACCACTTCGCCGACATGGCGCATCGGTTCGGGCTCGGCCAGCGCACGGGCATCGGCCTGCCGGGCGAGAGCGCGGGCCTGATGCCCGACCGTGATCAGTGGTCCGGCGGCACCTTCGCGAATCTCCCGATCGGGCAGGGCCTTTCGATGACGACGCTGCAGATGGCCGGCATGTACCAGGCGATCGCCAACGACGGCGTCCGCATCCCGCCCCGGATCGTGCGCGCGAAGATCGCGCCGGACGGCACCCGGACCGAGGAGACCCAGCCGGACGGCGTGCGGGTGGTGAGCAAGCAGACCGCCGCCACGTTGCGGACGATGTTCCAGGCGGTGGTGCAGCGTGACCCGATGAACGCCAACCAGAACGGCACCGGATGGCCCGCGGCCATCACCGGCTACCAGGTGGCGGGCAAGACCGGGACCGCGCAGAAGGTGGACCGGAATTGCCGGTGCTACTCCACGTCGTCGTTCTGGATCACGTTCGCGGGCATGGTCCCCGCGGACAATCCGCGGTACGTGATCGGGCTCATGCTCGACGCGCCCGTCCGCAGTTCCGACGGCTCCGGCGGCGGTTCGGTCGCTCCGCTGTTCCACAACATCGCCTCCTGGGCGCTGCAGCGCGACCGTATTCCGCCGTCCGCGCAGCCGTCCAGGCAATTCGTCCTGCAGGCGGGGTGATCGAGCTTCCCGGCTCGATGTGACCGGGGTGTGCGAGCGGTAGCGAAGACATCGGATCTGTGCGGAGGAAACAGCAGGTGAGTGCGGTGTTCGAGGAGCGAGGGCACGCGGCGGACCGCCGTGCGCGCCGCGTCCTCACCCGGTGGCGTCCGGGCGCCGCGTGGCGCGGTCCGGACCGGGTGGGCGAACCCGTAGGGTGCGGTGGGCGACCTCCCCGGGTTTGCGATGGGGCGCATGGTCCCGCCGTGACCGGTCGCCGGTAACCTGACACGTCGATCACCGCCCCCGAAAGGAGCCTGGTTTCTGTGCAGTCCGGTCAACCGCGCGCATTGCGGCCAGAGCATTCGCCGTCAACGCCGCTGGCGTCGCTGGCCGCCGTCATCGGGGCCGCGACGAGCCCAGAATCGGCTGTACACGGCGTATCGGTCACCGGCATCGAGCAGCGCTCGGATGCGGTGCTCCCCGGTGACCTGTTCGCCGCGCTGCCCGGCGCCCGCGCGCACGGCGCGCGTTTCGCGCGAGACGCGGTCGCCCAGGGCGCGGTCGCGGTGCTGACCGACGTGGCGGGCGCGGAGCTGGCCGGGCCGCTCGGGGTGCCGGTGCTGGTGCGGGAGAACCCCAGGGCCGTACTCGGCGAGCTCTCGGCGACGATCTACGGCAATCCGTCCGAGCGGTTGCGCATCGTCGGGATCACCGGGACCTCGGGCAAGACCACCACCTCCTATCTGGTGGAGGCGGGTCTGGCCGCCGAGGGGCTGTCCACGGCGCTGATCGGCACCATCGAGACCAGGATCGGCGGCAGGCGGGTACCAAGCGCGCTGACCACCCCCGAGGCGCCGCAGTTGCACGCGATGTTCGCGCTGATGGTCGAGCAGGGCGTGGACGCGGTGGTGATGGAGGTGTCCAGCCACGCGCTGACGCTGGGCCGGGTGGACGGGGTGCGTTTCGCGGTTGGCGCGTTCACCAACCTGTCCCAGGACCACCTCGACTTCCACGCCGACTTCGAGGACTACTTCGCCGCCAAACGCAAGCTGTTCGAACCGGATTCGCCGGTCGCGGCGCGCACCGCCGTGGTCTGCGTGGACGACGAGTGGGGGCGGCGGCTGGCCGCCGGTCTGGCGAACCCCGTCACCGTGTCGACCACCAGCACCGCCGCCTGGAGCGTCACCGGGGCGGTGTCGGCGCACGGCGGCGAACAAGACTTCACCGCGGCGGGTCCGCACGGGGAAATTCCCGTGCGCCTGCGGCTTCCCGGCCACTACAACGTCGCCAACGGGCTGCTCGCGGTGGCGGTGTGCGCCGCGGCGGGCGTCGAGCCGTCGGTCGCGGCGCCCGCGTTGGCGACCGTGGACGTGCCCGGCCGGATGCAGCGGGTGGAGCGCGGGCAGGACTTCCTGGCGATCGTCGACTACGCGCACAAGCCCGCGGCGCTGGAGTCCGTGATCGCTACGCTGCGCGGGCATCTCGCGGCGGATACCGCGGGACGGCTCGCGGTGGTGGTCGGCGCGGGCGGCGATCGGGACGCGGCGAAGCGGCCGCTGATGGGCGCCGCGGGCGCGCGCGGCGCCGACCTGCTGATCGTCACCGACGACAACCCGCGTACCGAGGACCCGGCGGCCATCCGCGCCGCCGTGCGCTCCGGTGCGCTGGAGGTCCCGGCGGCCGAACGCGGCGAGGTGCGGGAGATCGGTGACCGGGCGGAAGCGATCGCGGCCGCGGTGGCATGGGCGCGCCCCGGTGACGCGGTGCTGATCGCGGGCAAGGGACATGAGGCAGGGCAGGAGATCCAGGGCGTGAAGCACCCGTTCGACGACCGCGATGTACTCGCGGCCGTCTTGGAAAGACGCAGTCCGCAAGGAAACCACGCGGAGGACTTGACGGTTTCATGATCGAGATGACACTGCGGGACATCGCGGACGTCGTCGGCGGCACGCTGCACGACGTCGCAGACCCGGAGGTGCGAGTGACCGGTGCGGTCGAATTCGATTCGCGTCGAATCGGTTCCGGCGATCTGTTCCTGGCGCTGCCGGGCGAGCGCTCCGACGGCCACGACTACGCGGAGGCGGCGATCGCCGCGGGCGCGGTGGCGGTGCTCGCGGCGCGGCCGGTGGGCGTGCCGGCCATCGTCGTCACTCCCGCCCGCGGCGCCGTGCCGTCGAATTCGGTTGCGCTCAGCCATGATTCGGATGGATCCGGCGCCGCCGTGCTGACCGCCCTCGCCGCGCTGGCCCGCGCCAGCGTGTCGCGTCTGGCCGCCGACGGCGGACTCACCGTCGTGGGCGTCACCGGCTCGTCCGGCAAGACCTCCACCAAGGACCTGCTGGCCGCCGTCCTGGCGCCGCTGGGCGCGGTGGTGGCGCCGCCGGGTTCGTTCAACAACGAACTCGGCCACCCGTGGACCGCGTTGCGTGCCGACGCGGGCACCCGCTTCCTGGTGCTCGAGCTGTCCGCGCGCGGGCCGGGGCACATCGCCGCGCTGGCCGAGGTGGCGCCACCGAGCATCGGGGTGGTGCTCAATGTCGGCACCGCGCATCTGGGCGAGTTCGGCAGCCGCGAGGCGATCGCGAAGACCAAGGGCGAGCTGGTCGAGGCGTTGCCGCCGACCGGGCTCGCCGTGCTCAACGCCGACGATCCGCAGGTCGCCGCGATGGCCTCGCGAACGTCGGCGAGGGTGGTGACCGTCGGCCAGGCCGCGAACGCCGAGGTGCGGGCCACCGACATCCGGCTCGACGACCAGGCCAGGGCCGAGTTCACCGTGCACACGCCCGTCGGCAGCGCCCCGGTGCGCCTGGCCGTGCACGGCGAGCACCAAGTGGGCAACGCGCTGTCGGCGATCGCGGTCGCGCTGGAATGCGGCGCGGACCTCGATACCGTCACCGCGGCGCTGTCCGGTGCGCGTGCCGCGTCCGCCCGCCGGATGGACGTGCGGACCACCGCGGACGGGATCACGGTGGTCAACGACTCCTACAACGCCAATCCGGATTCGGTCCGCGCCGCGCTCAAAGCGCTGGTGAGCATGGCCCGCGCGGCGGACACGCCGCGGCGCAGCTGGGCGGTGCTCGGTGAGATGGCCGAGCTCGGTGAGGAATCCGTCATCGAGCACGACGCCATCGGACGGCTCGCGGTGCGGCTGGATGTCAGCCGGGTGGTCGTCGTCGGCACCGGAAGGCCCGCCCGCGCGCTGCACCAAGGCGCGGTGATGGAAGGGTCCTGGGGTGAGGAATCGATCCTCGTACCCGACATCGAGGCGGCGATCGCACTGCTGGACAAGGAAGTCGCCCCCGGCGACGTGGTGCTGGTCAAGGCATCGAAGTCGGTCGGCCTCTGGGAGGTCGCCGAGCATCTGACCGGCCCGGGCGCTGTGACCGCACGCGGCGGCGCGGCGAACAACGGGGCGGGACAGGACACGGAGGCAGCAGGATGAGACAGATTCTCTTCGCCGCGGCGATCGCGCTGACGGTCTCGATCCTGCTGACGCCGCTGCTCATCCGCTTGTTCGCCAAGCAGGGCTTCGGGCAGGAGATCCGGGTCGACGGTCCCGCCAGCCACCAGGCCAAGCGCGGCACCCCGACGATGGGCGGCGTCGCCATCCTGGTCGGCATGTGGGCCGGTTACCTCGGCTCCCATCTGATCGGCATCGGCTACGACGCCGATGGTCCGTCGGCGTCGGCGCTGCTGGTGCTCGGCCTGGCCACGGCGCTCGGCGCGGTGGGTTTCGTCGACGACTTCATCAAGATCCGCAAGCAACGCAACCTCGGTCTGACCGCGGCGGGCAAGTATCTCGGCCAGCTGTCCGCGGCCGTGATCTTCGGCATTCTCGCCTTGCAGTTCCGCGGCGGGAGCGGGCTGACCCCCGCCAGCAGGCACCTGTCCTACGTGCGCGACATCAGCACGGTGACCATGGGCGTGGTCGTGTTCCTGGTCTTCGTCTGCTTCGTGGTCGTCGCCTGGTCGAACGCGGTGAACCTCACCGACGGACTCGACGGGCTGGCCGCCGGATCGATGAGCCTGGTGCTGGGCGGCTACGTGATCATCACGTTCTGGCAGTACTACCACGCCTGCGAGACCAAGCCCGAGACCGGCTGCTACAACGTGCGCGATCCGCTGGACCTCGCCCTGGTCTGCGCCGCGGGCGCGGCGGCGTGCGTCGGCTTCCTGTGGTGGAACGCCGCGCCCGCCAAGATCTTCATGGGCGACACCGGTTCGCTCGCGCTCGGCGGCCTGCTGGCGGGCCTGTCCATCACCACCCGCACCGAGCTGCTGATGATCGTGATCGGCGCGCTGTTCGTCGCCGAGACCGCCTCGGTGGTGTTGCAGGTCGCGGTGTTCCGCACAACGCGCAACCGGTTGTTCAAGATGGCGCCGTTCCACCATCACTTCGAACTCAGCAAATGGGCCGAGACGACGGTGATCATCAGGTTCTGGCTCCTGGCCGCGATGGCCTCCGCCGTCGGGCTCGGGCTGTTCTACAGCGAATACCTCTCCGCGGTCGGGTGAACGAGATGGTCGAACATTCTCCGCGGGCCCTGCGCTCGCCCGGGCCCATGCTGGAATTCCTGCGCGGCCGTGACGTCCTGGTCGCGGGCTGGGGAGTCTCGGGACGCTCGCTGGTCGAACCGCTGCGCGACATCGGCGCGCGCCCGGTGGTCACCGACGGCGGCGCCGCCGCCCTGGCCGAGGCGGCCGGGCTCGGGCTGGACGTGGCCACCGCCGCGGAGCTGGAGAACACCGACTGGAGCCGGTTCGCGCTGGTGATCACCAGCCCGGGCTGGCGGCCGGACTCGCCGGTGCTGGCCTCCGCCGTGTCCGAGGGCACGCCGGTGTGGGGTGACGTGGAGTTCGCCTGGTGGGTCGACCAGGCCAGGATCTACGGCCCGGTGCGCAAATGGCTGGTCGTCACCGGCACCAACGGCAAGACCACCACGACCCAGATGACCCACGCCATCCTGCGCGCCGCCGGCATCGCCAGCGTCGCCTGCGGCAACATCGGCCTTCCCATCCTGGACGCGTTGCGGCGCAACCCCGGTCCGCAGGTGCTCGCGGTCGAGCTTTCGTCGTTCCAGCTGCACTGGGCGCCGTCGGTGCGCCCGGAGGCGGGCGTGGTGCTCAACGTGGCCGAGGATCACCTGGATTGGCACGGCGGCCTGGACGCCTACGCCGCCGCCAAGGCCAGGGCGCTGGTCGGCAGGGTCGGTGTGGTCGGCCTGGACGATCCGGTCGCGGCCTCGCTGGCTCGCAAGTCCAAGGCGCGCCGGACCGTCGGTTTCCGGGTCGGGGTGCCCGCCGACGGCGAACTGGGCGTGGTGGACGGCAAGCTGCTCGACCGCGCGTTCACCAAGGCCGCGATCCTGGCCGAGGTGGGCGACATCAGCCCGCCCGGTCCCGCCGGCGTCGCCGACGCACTCGCCGCCTCCGCGCTGACCAGGGCGATCGACATCGCGCCGCAGTTCGTCCGGGAGGGCCTGATCGAGCACAAGGTCGGCCCGCACCGTGCCGCGTTCGTGCGCGAGCTGGCCGGCGTCGAGTTCGTCGACGACTCGAAGGCCACCAATCCGCATGCCGCGCGCTGCTCGATTCTGGCGCATCCGCAGGTGGTCTGGGTGGCAGGCGGCCAGCTGAAGGGCGCGCACGTCGAGGACCTCGTCGAGGAGGTCGCCGACCGCCTGGTCGCGGCCGTGCTGATCGGCGCCGACGCGCCGGTGATCGCGGCCGCGTTGGCGCGACACGCGCCCGAGGTCCCGGTGGTCGAGCTGATCGCGGGAGACGATGCAGGGATGGGTGACGAAGCGTCGAGAACCGCCGCGGCCGACGCCGTCATGGCGCGCGCCGTGCGAGCGGCCGCCGGGTTCGCCCGCCGCGGCGACACCGTGCTGCTGGCTCCGGCCGCCGCGTCGCTGGACATGTTCGCCGATTACACGCACCGGGGTCGCAGCTTCGCCGCGGCGGTGCACACCCTGGAAGAACGTGACCTGGGAACCACCGACATCGGAGGTTTGCGGTGACCGCCGACCGGGGCGGGTGTGATCCGGACGCCCACTCCGGTCGGTCGAACCACCTTCGCGGACCGGCGGGCACACCGCCGCATCGCTTTCGGCGCCGAGATATCCCGACGCCGCTCCGGTTACGACCGAGGGTGAACCGGGGGGCGCATGGTGCGTAAAGGTAACGGCACGCGGTCGACAGCGAAAGCGGGTACCCAGAAGACCGGCGCCCAGCCACAGCGGAGCCGGGCGTCGGGTATGGGGCCCGCGGCGTGGCTGGCACGCCCGCTCGCGTCGTTCCACCTCGTCGTTACCATCGCGACACTGCTGACCGCCCTGGGACTCGTCATGGTCCTGTCGGCGTCCGGAGTCGTCGAATACGCGGAAGGCGGGTCGGCGTACTCGCTGTTCATCCAGCAGACCCTGTTCGCGGCGATCGGCGCCGTCCTGTTCTATCTGGCCCTGCGGGTTCCGCTGCGTCTGTTACGCCAAGCGTCGTTCCCGCTGTTCGCGATGTCGGTGCTGGCGCTGGTGCTCGTCCTCGTTCCCGGTATCGGCACCCGCGTTCAGGGCGCCCGCCGGTGGCTGATCCTCGGCCCGGTCTCGGTGCAGCCGTCCGAAGTCGTGAAGGTGACGCTGATCGTCTGGGGCGCTCACCTGCTGGTCTCCCGGCGCGCGATCGGTTCGGGTCTGCGCGACATCCTGGTTCCGCTCGTCCCGGCGGGTGTGCTGGTGTGTCTGCTGATCGTGGTCCAGCCGAACCTCAGCACCACGGTCGCGGTCGGGATCATCCTCGGCGCCCTGCTGTGGTTCGGCGGCCTTCCGGTCCGGTTGTTCGTGACGATCGCGGTCTCCGGCGTCGTGGCCGCGGGTGTGCTCGCGATGTCCGCCGGATACCGGTCGAATCGGGTCCGGTCCTTCTTCAACCCGGGTTCCGATCCGCAAGGCGACAATTACCAAGCCCGGCAAGCCCTGTATTCCCTGGCCGACGGGGGGATCTGGGGCAGAGGACTTGGGCAGAGCCGGGCCAAGTGGAGCTACTTGCCGAACGCGCACAACGACTTCATCTTCGCGATCATCGGCGAAGAACTGGGCTTCCTCGGCTGCGCGCTGGTGCTCGGACTGTTCGCCCTGTTCGTCTACACGGGCCTGCGCATCGCCAGCCGGTCGGCGGATCCGTTCCTGCAACTGCTGACCGCCGCCGCGACGACGTGGATCGCCGGGCAAGCCATGATCAACATCGGGTACGTGGTGGGTCTGCTGCCGGTCACCGGACTGCAGCTGCCGCTGGTGTCGGCCGGTGGCTCATCGCTCGCGATCACCCTGCTCATGTTCGGGCTCATCGCCAACGCCGCTCGACACGAGCCGGAGGCCGTCGCGGCGCTGCACGCCGGACAGGACGGTCGTTTCAGTAGGCTGTTGCGGTTGCCCAAACCCGAGGTGTACGCACCGGCCCGGGCGAGTTCGGCCCGCCGCGGCCGGGCGCCGAGGCAGGCCGACCGCGGACCGTCCGCGCTCCCGCGGGGGCGGGGCGGGCGGTACAGCGCGGAACCGCCGCGGCGCCGCTCGCCGGAGAGCCGCGGCACCAGCTCGGCGCGCGCCACCAGGGCTTGGGAACCCAGTTATCCGGTCAATCACGCAAGAGAACGGGGAAGATCTAGGTGATCTCGGTAATCGTCGCGGGCGGCGGCACGGCGGGCCACATCGAACCGGCACTGGCGGTGGCGGACGCGTTGCGGCGGCTCGACGATTCGATCCGGGTGACGGCACTGGGCACCGAACGCGGGCTGGAGACCCGCTTGGTCCCCGAACGCGGCTATCCGCTCGAGCTCATCCCTCCGGTCCCGCTGCCGCGTAAGCCGACCGCCGATCTGCTTCGGTTGCCCGGCCGGGTACGCGCCTCGGTGGCCGCGACCCGGGCGGTCATCGACGCGGTCGAGGCCGACGTGATCGTCGGATTCGGCGGCTACGTGGCGCTGCCGGCGTATCTCGCCGCGGGCGCGGGCGTGCTGCGGCGCAGGCGGCCGGTTCCGGTGGTGGTGCACGAGGCGAACGCCAAGGCCGGTATCGCGAACAAGGTCGGCGCCCGCCGCGCCGCGCGGGTGCTGGCGGCGGTCCCGGACTCGGGTCTGCCCAACGCGCGCGTGGTGGGCATCCCCGTGCGGGAATCGATCACCGGATTGGACCGCGCCGCATTACGAGCCGAGGCGCGGGCGCACTTCGGCCTGCCGGCCGAAGGACCGGTACTGCTGGTCTTCGGCGGTTCGCAGGGCGCGCGAACCCTGAACGAGGCGGTCTCCGGCGCCGCGCCCCAGCTCGCCGCCGCGGGTATCTCGGTGCTGCACGCGCACGGCCCCAAGAACACGCTGGACGTGGACGATTCCGCCGGTGCGGACGGTGTCCGGTACGCGGCGGTGCCGTACCTGTCCCGGATGGACCTCGCCTACGCCGCCGCCGACGCGGTGGTCTGCCGATCGGGCGCGATGACCGTCGCGGAAGTCTCCGCGGTGGGGCTGCCCGCGTTCTACGTGCCGCTGCCGCATGGCAACGGGGAGCAGGAGCTCAACGCCCGGCCCGTGGTGCGCCAGGGCGGTGGCAGAATTGTCCCCGATTCCGAGTTGACGCCGAAGTACGTGATCGATGAGGTGATTCCGCTGCTCATGGACCCCGCACGGCTGATCGAGATGGGCCGGGCCGCCGCAGGCGCCGGGCACCGCGACGCCGCCGACGAGGTGGCGCGGATCGCGATGGAGGTGGCGCGCCGATGAGCGACACCACCGCCGACCAGGCCACGCCGGACGCCGTCACCGAACGCACAGCTCTGCCCCCGGAGCTGGAACGTGTGCACATGGTCGGCATCGGCGGGGCCGGGATGTCCGGCATCGCACGGATCCTGCTCGCCCGCGGCGGCGCGGTGTCTGGATCGGACGCCAAGGAGAGCCGTGGCGTGCTCGCGCTGCGCGCGCGCGGCGCGCAGGTGCGGATCGGGCACGACGCCACCGCCTTGGACCTGCTACCCGGCGGCCCGACCGCCGTGGTCACCACATACGCGGCCATCCCCAAGACCAATCCGGAACTGGTCGAGGCCAACCGGCGCGAGATCCCGGTACTGCTGCGCCCCACCGTGCTGGCGTCGCTGATGCGAGGGCATCGCACCCTGCTCGTCTCCGGCACGCACGGCAAGACCTCCACCACCTCGATGCTCATCGTGTCGTTGCAGCACTGCGGGGTCGACCCGTCGTTCGCGGTGGGCGGTGAGCTGAACGAGGCGGGCACCAACGCCCACCACGGCACCGGCGACATCTTCGTGGCCGAGGCCGACGAGAGCGACGGCTCGCTGCTGCAATACGACCCGGACGTCGCCGTGGTCACCAACATCGAGTCCGATCACCTGGACTTCTTCGGCTCCGACGAGGCCTACGTTCAGGTCTTCGACGACTTCGCCGACCGGCTCGCCGCGGGCGGCCTGCTGGTGGTGTGCCTGGACGATCCCGGCTCGCGGGCGCTGGCCGAGCGGGTCGGCGAGCGCTTGGCCGAGCGGAACGTCCAGGTCCTCGGCTACGGCTCCGGCGACCTCGCGGACGCGCCGGTCCCGGTGGGCGCCCGGCTGCACAGCTGGGAGCCGCGCGACGTCGGCGGCATCGCGCAGTTCCAGCTCGCCGACGAGGCCGCGCCGCGCGCGCTGCGCCTGGCGGTGCCGGGCAGGCACATGGCGCTCAACGCGCTCGGCGCCCTGCTCGCCGCCCGGGCCGCCGGCGCCGAGGTGGGGGAGATCATCCAGGGCCTGGAGGGGTTCGGCGGTGTGCACCGCCGGTTCCAGTTCGCCGGGCGGGAGAACGGCGTGCGGGTGTTCGACGACTACGCCCATCACCCCACCGAGGTGCGCGCGGTGCTCGGCGCCGCCGCCGAACTGGTCCAGCAGGAGGCGCGCGACGGCGCCCGGTCCAGGCAGGGGCGGGTGATCGTGGTCTTCCAGCCGCACCTCTACAGCCGCACCGCGACCTTCGCGCAGGACTTCGGCGCCGCGCTCAGCCTGGCCGACGAAGTCGTCGTGCTCGACGTCTACGGCGCGCGGGAGAAGCCGCTGCCCGGCGTGAACGGTGCGCTGGTCGCGCAGTCGGTGACCAAACCGGTGCACTACCAGCCGGATATGTCCCGGGTCGGGCGCCAGGTCGCTGGGCTGGCGTTGCCGGGCGACGTGGTGATCACCATGGGCGCCGGTGACGTCACGATGCTGGGCAGCCAGATTCTCGACGGATTACGGGCGCGTCCCCAGCACGGACGGTGACCCGGCGTGCGCGGGGTCGACTCGGCGCGCGCGGCCGGGCGCCGCGCGGGTGATCGGTTCGGCGAGATCGAATGGCGCCGGATTCGCCTGTGGGGATTGCTGAGCGTGTGCGTTCTCGCAGTGCTCTGTGTCATCGCCTGGTTCACCCCGGCGCTCTCGGTACGCACCGTGCGGATCGAGGGGGCGGTGGCGGTCCCCGAGCAACAGGTGCGGGATCTGCTCGAAATTCCCTCCGGCCGCTCGATGCTGCGAATCGACACCAATGCCGTCGCCCGGCGAGTGGTGAGCATTCCGAAGGTGCGCTCGGCACGGGTGCAACGGATATTTCCGTCCACCGTCCGGGTGACCGTGGTCGAGCGCGCCGCGGTGCTGTACTACGACAGCCCGCAAGGCGCGCATCTACTGGACGCCGACGGCGTCGAATTCGCGGTCGAGCCCGCGCCGATCGGCGTGCCGAAGTTGGTCACCGGTCATCCCGGCGGCGCCGATCCGGTGACCGCGGCGGCGGTCGCGATACTCGCCATCGTGCCGCCTGCGCTGGCAGTTCAGGTGAGCGAGGTTGCGGCCCGGTCCATTTCGGATATTTCGCTGAATCTGAAGGACGGCCGCACGGTACTCTGGGGCGGGAGCAACGACGCCGAGCGAAAGGCGGCGGTGGTGTTGCCGTTGTTGACGCGCCCCGGAACGGTGTTCGATGTGTCGAGTCCCAATCTGGTCACGGTAAAGTGATCCACACCCATTGCGCCCAGGTAATTTTCAGCGGTCCGGAAGTGATTCCGGTGCCGAGAAGGGGGCCGGGGGGCAACCGTTCACCATACGACGTGTGGAGCGGCGAGACGAGCGGGATCACGCAAGATTCTGTCTCTCGTTTCGGCGCGCCTGCGCGCGTATCGCGTCGGCTGCGAATAGCGTTTCGCAACAGTCGGATACTTGACATAACGCTAACCCTATGGTTGAGCTTTAGAGTTTGCCCGAGCCGCGGTTCGCTCTTCGCAGCGACCCGACCTCCGGATCGGGCCTACGAGCGGTGTGCCGAGAATCCGGAAACGACAGGCTTTAGATCGAAGGAAGGCGAGAGCCCATGACGCCCCCGCACAACTACCTTGCGGTGATCAAGGTCGTCGGTATCGGCGGCGGCGGTGTGAATGCCGTCAACCGGATGATCGAGCAAGGACTCAAAGGTGTCGAGTTCATCGCGGTCAACACCGACGCCCAGGCCCTGCTGATGAGTGATGCCGACGTCAAGCTCGACGTCGGCCGTGAACTGACCCGCGGCCTCGGCGCGGGCGCGGACCCCGAGGTCGGGCGCAAGGCCGCCGAGGACCACAAGGACGAGATCGAAGAGGTGCTCAAGGGCGCCGACATGGTCTTCGTGACCGCGGGCGAGGGCGGTGGCACCGGCACCGGTGGCGCCCCCGTCGTCGCGCAGATCGCCCGCAAGCTCGGCGCCCTCACCATCGGCGTGGTCACCCGTCCGTTCTCCTTCGAGGGCAAGCGGCGCGGGAACCAGGCCGAGGTCGGCATCAACCTGCTGCGCGAGTCGTGCGACACGTTGATCGTCATCCCGAACGACCGGCTGCTCCAGCTCGGCGACGCGGCGGTGAGCCTGATGGACGCGTTCCGTTCCGCGGACGAGGTGCTGCTCAACGGTGTGCAGGGCATCACCGACCTGATCACCACCCCCGGTCTGATCAACGTCGACTTCGCCGACGTCAAGAGCGTGATGTCCGGCGCGGGCAGCGCGCTGATGGGAATCGGTTCGGCGCGTGGCGAGGGCCGCTCGGTGAAAGCGGCCGAATCGGCGATCAATTCGCCGCTGCTGGAAGCGTCCATGGACGGGGCGCACGGCGTGCTGCTGTCGATCGCGGGCGGATCGGACCTCGGTCTGTTCGAGATCAACGAGGCGGCCTCGCTCGTGCAGGAGGCCGCGCACATCGAGGCCAACATCATCTTCGGCACGGTGATCGACGATTCGCTCGGAGACGAGGTGCGCGTCACCGTGATCGCGGCGGGCTTCGACGGGGGCGGACCGGCCCGGCGCACCTTCGAGAATCCCGGCCGCAGCACGATCGGCACGGCGCGCTCGGGCGAGATCGGGCAGAGCCGCACCAGTGAGGTCGCGGCGCGCGGCAGCGACAGCACACCGACTACCTCCGGCGCGACCGCCGCGGGCCGCGGCACGCTGCCGAGCTACCGGGACACCGAACGGCAGCGCACGCTGGGTGAGCCGACGGTGACGAGCAACACGCGCTCGCACATCACGCCGCCGGATGCCGGCGACGATGACGACGACGTGGACGTGCCGTCGTTCATGCGGAGGGGCTGAGCGCTGGAGTGTGGTTCCGGCGCAGGCCGGGACCGACCGCGCGGAGCGATCCCGGCCCGGGCCGGGACGTCTCGGCGGGACACGGGGAGTGGTGTCCCGGAGTTCGACTATCGATCAGTGATTTCGGGGGAAGGCCGGCGTGGGGGCCGGCCGGGCGGGACCGGGCGCCGGGGCGCCCGATGCGACGCGATCGCCACCGCCCGGGGGAATTTTCGCTCTCTACCTGGGCATTTCGACGCCCGTCGCCGAGCGCAACTACGCTCGTCGCCATGACTATCGCGCCGACCATCACTGTCCGACGGGTCACCACGACCAGGGCCGGAGGCTTCTCGGCGCCACCTTACGACTCGTTCAATCTGGGCGACCACGTAGGCGACGATCCGGCGGCCGTGCGGCGCAATCGCGATCGGCTGGCCGATGGCATCGGCCTGCCGCCGGAGCGCCTGGTCTGGATGGAACAGATCCACGGCCGCGCCGTGGAGATCGTCGACGGCCCCCGCTCCGAACCGGTCCCCGCCACCGACGCGCTCGTGACCACCGTGCCGGGACTCGCGCTGGTCGTGCTCACCGCCGACTGCGTGCCCGTTCTGTTGTCCGACGACGAGGCGGGCGTGATCGCCGCGGTGCACGCGGGACGGATCGGCGCTCGCATCGGCATCGTGCCGCGCGTGCTCGAGGCGATGGTGTCGGCCGGTGCGCGCCTGGACCGGGTGGGAGCTTTTCTCGGGCCCGCCGCATCCGGCCGTCAGTACGAGGTTCCCGCCGCCATGCGCGCCGACGTCGAAGCACACCTGCCCGGCAGTGCGACCACCACGGTCCGCGGCACCCCCGGCCTGGATCTGCGCGCGGGCATCTCCAGGCAGCTCACCGAGGCAGGCGTGGGCGCGATCGCGGTCGACCCGCGCTGCACCATCGAGGACCGCACCTTGTTCAGTCATCGCCGTGGCGCGCCGACCGGCCGGATCGCGGGTGTGATCTGGATGGAGACCGGCGCGTGAGCGCGCGTGACGCCCGTGCGGTCCCGGAGTCGAGCGTCGGTGGGGTGCGGGCATGAACGCCGAGGCGAAGGCCGCGGTGGACGGTGCGCTCACGACCCGCACCGCCGAGTTGTCGGCCAACCTGGCGGGTCTGCTCGCCCGCATCGACTCCGCCTGCCGCGCGGCGGGCCGGGCGCCGGATTCGGTGCGGCTGCTGCCGGTGACGAAATTCTTCCCGGCCGCCGACGTGGCGATCCTGCACCGGCTGGGCAGGCGCGAGTTCGGCGAGTCCCGGGAGCAGGAGGCCGCGGCGAAGGTGGCGGCGCTGCGTGAGGAAGACCTCTCCGGCATCAGCTGGCACATGATCGGGCGGTTGCAGCGGAACAAAGCCAGGGCTGTCGCCCGCTGGGCACACACCGTTCACTCGGTCGACAGCGAACGTCTGGCAACCGCTCTCGGCGCCGGTGCCCGAGCTGCGCTGGAGGCGGGAGAGCGCACCGAACCGCTTCGGGTGTTGCTCCAGGTGAGCCTGGATGACGACCCCACTCGAGGAGGCGTCGCGGCCGCGGATCTCCCCGGTCTCGCCGAACGGATTGCGAACGCGCCGGGATTACGTTTGTCGGGTCTGATGGCCATTCCGCCCTTGGGGGCGGAGTCTGATGCCGCATTTGCGCGACTTGCGATGTTGCACACGTTGTTGCTCGCCGATCATCCGGAGGCGACAGAGCTTTCCGCGGGAATGTCCGGCGATCTGGAATGCGCGATCGAACACGGTTCGACGGTTGTGCGTGTCGGTACCGCCTTGATGGGTATGCGACCGATAACCTCGGGCTAGCAAAGAAACCTCATCAGTCACATTCGACACATATGCTGGGATCTGACGAGGGCTGAGCAAGACTTCAACACCCGGCCGCCACCGGGGCCGAAGGAAGGTCGACCAATGAGCACGCTGCACAAGTTCAAGGCGTACTTCGGCATGGTTCCGCTCGAGGATTACGAAGACGACTACGTCGACGATCGCGCTCCCCGAGGCGTGGACGAGCGCGGTGCTCGCCGGCCCCGGCCCCGTGACTACTCCGACCGCGACGGCTACGTCGATCGCTACGGCGACGACCGCTACGGCGCGGGCCGTTTCGACGACGTCGACTACCCCGAGCCGGCCTACAAGTCGCCCTACAAGGCGGGTTACTCGGTGTCGCGGCGCGACGACTACGCCGACGAGCCCTACGGTGACGACCGCTACGACGCGCCCAGGCGTCCCACCCGGATCGATGCCGCACCGTCCGGCCGCTTCCGGGCGGGTGGGAGCGCGCCACCGCTGCGTGGCACCACCCGTGGCGCGCTCGCCGTCGATCCCGACGCCGAGGAGCGCAGGCTGGAGGAGCGCGTGCGTCCCGAGCCCGCCCCCGTGCGGCGCCCCGGGATCTTCGAGGACGGAGGCCCCTTGTCCAAGATCACCACGCTGCGCCCGCGCGACTACAGCGAGGCCCGGATCATCGGCGAGCGCTTCCGTGAGGGCAATCCGGTGATCATGGATCTGGTCGATCTGAGCAATGCCGACGCCAAGCGGCTGGTCGACTTCGCCGCGGGTCTGGCCTTCGCGCTGCGCGGGTCGTTCGACAAGGTGGCGACGAAAGTGTTCCTGCTCTC
Organism: Nocardia gamkensis NBRC 108242; assembly: GCF_001612985.1. GTDB lineage: Bacteria > Actinomycetota > Actinomycetes > Mycobacteriales > Mycobacteriaceae > Nocardia > Nocardia gamkensis. The sequence goes on from NZ_BDBM01000072.1 coordinate 17,100, forward strand.
ACCGGCCGATGTCGACGTATCAGCGGAAGAACGCAGGCGCATCGCGGAAACCGGCTTCTACAACCAGAAATAAGGTCGTGATCTGGGGGGTGAAGCGGACCGGTCGCCCGTTGTGCGGCGCGGTCATTTTGCGCGAAGCGATTTTTACGGCAGAGTGAAGTCGTGGCCTTGTTCGCGGTGCTGTACTTCGTACTGTTCATCTTCTGGCTGTTGCTGATCAGCCGGGTGATCGTCGAGTTCATCCGTAGCTTTGCCCGAGACTGGCGTCCTACCGGTGTCGTGGTCGTCGTCCTCGAGGTGATCTTCACGATCACCGACCCGCCGGTGAAACTGCTGAGGCGGTTGATACCCCCGGTGTCGCTGGGCGGAATTCGCCTGGATCTGTCGATTATGGTCCTGCTTTTCATCGTCTTCATCCTGATGTCGATCGTGGGCAGGCTCGGGCAACCGGTAGCTCCGGTGTGACAGAATGGGCCGAGAAGACAGCTTGCTAGATCTGCTAGATCTCCAAAAGACGCGTGAAGGGATCCTTCCATGCCGCTGACCCCAGCCGATGTGCACAACGTCGCGTTCAGCAAACCGCCGATCGGGAAGCGCGGCTACAACGAGGATGAAGTCGACGCGTTCCTGGATCTCGTCGAGCAGGAGCTCTCGCGCCTGATCGAGGAGAACGCGGATCTGCGCCAGCGGGTCGCCGAACTGGACGCGGAACTGGCCGACGCGAAGAAGAACCGCGGCCCGGCCGTCGCGAACACGGTGAAAGCGCCGATTCCGCAGGCCCCGCCGCCCCCGCCGGAACCGATCAAGCCCCCGGTTCCCGCCGCGCCGCCCGCTCCGATGCCCGCCGCGCCGGTGGCCAAGGACGCTCCGGGCGCGGACGCGAACCTGCAGGCCGCCAAGGTGCTCAGCCTCGCCCAGGAGATGGCGGATCGGCTGACCAGCGATGCCAAGGCCGAGGCGGAGAGCTTGCTGTCGAATGCCCGGGCGAATTCCGAGCGACTGGTCGGAGACGCCAGGACTCGGTCGGAGGCGATGATCGCCGACGCCCGCCAGAAGTCGGACGCGATGCTGTCGGACGCGCAGACCCGCTCGGACAACCAGCTGCGCCAGGCCAAGGAGAAGGCCGACGCGTTGCAGGCGGACGCGGAGCGCAAGCACACCGAGATCATGGCGACCATCACCCAGCAGCGCAGTGTGCTGGAGAGCCGGATCGAGCAGCTCAAGACCTTCGAGCGGGAGTACCGGGTGCGGTTGAAGTCGTACCTGGAGTCGCAGCTCGAGGAGCTGGAGAACCGTGGCTCGGCGGTTCCGGTCGACGGCGGCGAAGCGTTCGCGGACGCCAACACGGCGAACAACCTCGCGCCTGCGTCCTTCGCCAAGGGCGGCAAGTAGCACGCCGCGCACGAGCACAGCAGTTCGCATACCGTTAGAGGAACTGTCGAGCCGCCCGGCATGCCTTGGGGGTCACCATGCTCGTCTTGACACTCGTCCTTGCCGCGATCGGCTTCGCCCTGCTCGTGGCCGCGCTCACCACCGGATCGGTGATCTGGGCGTGGGGTTGCATCGTGGTGTGCGTCATCGGTGCGATGCTCCTGCTGGTGAGCGCTTTGTCCATGCGGAGTCCGGATGGTGATTCCCCACCGCCTCCTGGTCGACATGCCAGACGCTGACCTGCTCTCCGATATGAGTTGACCGCTGCGGCTAGAATCAAACATGAATACGGCGTCGATCCGGCTATCACCGGGGAGCCTTCGGAAGAACGGTGGCGCGGCCCGCGGGCCGGGCGCTCAGTAGAACCGAACGGGTGAGCCCGTCACAGCTCGCGAATGAGAGGTCCGGAGTTCGTCACGCCGGACAAGCGGGGTGGTACCGCGGTTTCGGCGCACCGGGCGCCGTCATCGTCCCCGTGCCCATGACACACGGCACGAGGAGACGTATCCGCCATGGCGGACCACACTTCCAGCAACAGCGCGTACCCGCGCGTCGACCTCGGCGTCGGCAACGGGGCGTCGTTCCCCGAGATGGAGCGCCGCGTGCTCGACGCGTGGGCGGCCGCCGACACCTTCCGCGCGAGCATTGAAAACCGTTCTGGCGCAGCCGAATTCGTCTTCTACGACGGCCCGCCCTTTGCCAACGGTCTGCCGCATTACGGACATTTGCTCACCGGATACGTCAAAGACCTCGTCCCGCGTTTCCAGACCATGCGTGGCAAGCGGGTCGATCGGCGATTCGGATGGGACTGCCACGGACTGCCCGCCGAAATCGAAGCCGAAAAGCAGCTCGGTATCACGGACAAATCACAGATCGATGCGATGGGGCTCGCGGAATTCAACGCGGCCTGCAAAACGTCGGTACTGCGCTACACCGGGGAATGGCGCGACTACGTGACCCGGCAGGCCCGCTGGGTCGACTTCGACAACGACTACAAGACGTTGGACACCGACTTCATGGAGTCGGTGATGTGGGCGTTCAAGTCGCTGTACGACAAAGGTCTGATCTATCAGGGTTTCCGGGTGCTGCCCTACAGCTGGTACGAGCAGACGCCGCTGTCCAATCAGGAAACCCGCCTCGACGACGCCTACAAAATGCGCCAGGACCCGGCGGTCACCGTCGACATGGCGTTGCGCGTGCCCGCGGACCATCCGCTGCGCGAACTCGACGGCGCCAACGCGCTGATCTGGACCACGACGCCGTGGACGCTGCCGTCCAACCTGGCGATCGCGGTGCACCCCGACGTCCGCTACGTGCACCTGCGCGGCGCCGACGGCAAACGCTATGTGCTCGCGGCCGAACGGGTTTCGCACTACGCGCGGGAGTTCGGCGAGAACCCGGAGGTGCTCGCCGAGTACGACGGCGCCGCGCTGGCCGAGCTTTCCTACGCGCCGCCGTTCGACTTCTTCGTGGGCCACCCCAACGCCCACCGGGTGCTCACCGCCGACTACGTGACCACCGACTCCGGCACCGGCATCGTGCATCTTGCGCCCGCCTTCGGTGAGGAGGACATGGACGTCGCCACCGCGCACGGCATCGAGCTGGTGCAGCCGCTGGACGCGGGCGGCAAGTTCACCTCGATGGTCCCGCCGTACGAGGGCCTCATGGTGTTCGACGCCAACCCGGTGATCATCAAGGACCTCAAGGCCGCGGGAAAGCTGTTGCGGCACGAGACGATCGAGCACTCCTACCCGCACAGCTGGCGTTCCGGGCAGCCGCTGATCTACATGGCCGTGCCGTCCTGGTTCGTCGCGGTCACCAAATTCCGCGAACGGATGGTCGAGCTCAACAAGCAGATCACCTGGGTGCCCGAGCACATCCGCGACGGCCAGTTCGGCAAGTGGCTGGAAGGCGCGCGCGACTGGAACATCAGCCGCAACCGCTACTGGGGCAGCCCGATCCCGGTGTGGGTGTCCGACGATCCGGCCTACCCGCGCGTCGACGTGTACGGCTCGCTGGACGAGCTGGAGCGCGACTTCGGCGTGCGCCCGGCCGATCTGCACCGCCCGATGATCGATGAGCTCACCCGGCCGAATCCCGACGACCCGACCGGGAAGTCGACCATGCGCCGGGTGCCGGAGGTGCTGGACTGCTGGTTCGAGTCCGGCTCGATGCCGTATGCCCAGGTGCACTACCCGTTCGAGAACAAGGAGTGGTTCGACAGCCACTTCCCTGGCGATTTCATCGTCGAGTACAACGGGCAGACCCGCGGCTGGTTCTACACGTTGCACGTGCTGTCGACGGCTCTGTTCGATTCCCCGGCGTTCAAGACCGTTGCCGCGCACGGCATCGTGCTCGGTGACGACGGCCTGAAGATGAGCAAGTCCAAGGGCAACTACCCGGACGTCAACGAGGTGTTCGACCGGGACGGCTCGGACGCGATGCGCTGGTTCCTGATGAGTTCGCCGATCCTGCGCGGAGGCAACCTCATCGTCACCGAGCGCGGCATCCGCGAGGGCGTGAGTCACGCGCTGCGACCGCTGTGGAACGCGTGGACCTTCTTGCAGCTGTACGCCTCGAAGCCCGGGGTGTGGCGCACGGATTCGCCGCACGTGCTCGATCGCTACATCCTGGCGAAGCTCGCGCGAACCCGGGACGTCATCACCGAGGCGCTGGAGGCCTACGACATCGCGGGCGCCTGTGAGGAACTGCGCTCGTTCGCCGACGCGCTGACCAACTGGTACGTGCGGCGGTCGCGGTCGCGGTTCTGGAGCGAAGATCGCGACGCGGTGGACACCCTGCACACGGTGCTCGAGGTGGTCACCCGGCTGGCGGCGCCCTTGCTGCCGCTGATCACCGAGGTGATCTGGCGCGGACTGACCGGCGGCGACTCGGTGCACCTGGCCGACTGGCCGAAGGAGGGCGAACTGCCGGACGACCCGGAGCTGGTCGCCGCCATGGACGAGGTGCGGGTGGTGTGCTCGACGGTGCTGAGCCTGCGCAAAGCGCAGAACCTGCGGGTGCGGCTGCCGCTGGCCGAGGTCACCATCGCCGCGGCCGACGCCGAGCGGCTGGCGCCGTTCGCCGACATCGTCGCCGACGAGGTCAACGTCAAGAAGGTGGACCTGACCACCGACGTGGACGCGCACGGCCGCTTCGAGCTGGTGGTCAACGCCCGCGCCGCGGGTCCGCGGCTCGGCAAGGACGTGCAGACGGTGATCAAGGCGGTCAAGGCCGGGGAGTGGTCCGAGGACGCGGACGGCACGGTTCGCGCGGCCGGAATCGCCCTGCTGCCCGAGGAGTACACCCAGCGCCTTGTCGCGGCCGAACCCGAGTCGACCGCGGCGCTGCCCGGGAACGCGGGTCTGGTGGTGCTGAACTCGCTGGTCACCGAGGAACTGGAGGCCGAGGGCTGGGCGCGGGACCTGATCCGCGATCTCCAGGAGACCAGGAAGTCGGCCGGACTGGACGTCTCCGACCGCATCACCGTGGTGCTGGAGGTCCCGGCGGAGCGGGCCGCGTGGGCCGAGACGCACCGTGACCTGATCGCGGGCGAGATCCTCGCCACCACGCTGACCTTCGGTGCCGCGGGTCCGGAGGCCGCCGATCTGGTCGGCGGCGTGCGCGCGAAGCTCGCCAAGGCATAGCGCGCGGAGTACCGAGCGAGCCGGGGCGGGACCCATCGGGTCCCGCCCCGGCTGCTGTGCGGAGCGGTTCTCGTGCCCGTCGTTCCGGGCCCGATCGCCGCGGATCAGTGGTGTCGATAGTGATATAGATCACATGCTGAGAATTTGCTGATTCCCGACAATTCGCCGATATCCCAGGCACAATCTGCGGTGTCGCTGCTGTTGACCGGCTCGTGTCCGGGGCGGCAGTTTCTCTATCTGGCTTGCCTTACTTGGAATTCGGCCGCGCCGGTAACACGCCCGGCGCGGGTGGCGGTGGCCCCACATCGGTGGCCGCTGCTGATGCCATGTATTAGCCAGGCCGCCGATCGGCGGCCAGTCATCCGCGCCCATGGAAGGGGCGAGTACGTGCCGAGAAAATCGACGCACCGCATCGCACTCGGATTTCTGCTCTCCACCATCACGATCCTCCTGCTCGCCGGACCCGTCTGGGCCGACACCGGCAGCGCCTCCGGCATCGGGCCGGGCAGCGCCTCCTCCGGTTCGGCCTCGGGCAGCGGTCCCGGCGGTGACTCCGGCAGCGCAAGCGGCTCGGGCTTCCTGCCGGTGCCCAGTGTGTTCGGCGTCGGCGCGCTGGCCGCGGCGACCACGCAGATCGGCAAGCCCTACGAATGGGGCGGGACCGGCCCATTCAGCTGGGACTGCTCGGGTCTCGTGCAGTGGGCGTACCGTCAGGTCGGCGTGAGCATTCCGCGGACCACCTGGCAGCAGGCGAAGGCGGGCGCGCCGGTGCCGCGGGGATCGCTCTCGCTCGGCGACGTGGTGGTGCTGAACCAGGATGGTTCGCACGTCGGCATCTACGCGGGTAACGGACTGGTACTCAACGCCTATGACTGGGGTGTGCCGGTGGGCTATACACCGCTGGACGAATTCGACATCTACGCCATCCGCCGCTTCTGAGCGCGCACCCGGCGAGAGCACGCGACGCCGATCGCGGTTGCTCCCGGGATGACACGGCCCCGACCACCGGTGTGGTCGGGGCCGTGTCGGCGAGCCGCTCGCCGTGGTCGATGCCAGGAGGTCAGCCGTCGAGGCCGTCGGCGAGGTCGCGCAGCGACGGTCCGTACTGCGGGTGCGCCAGCGCCGAGGCGAATTGCGCCACCAGGTAGTCGGCCGGGTTGCCGGTGTCGTACCACCGGCCGCGGATCACCTGGCCGAAGACCGGATTGTTCGCCGCGTGCACGTTGATCGCGTCGGTGAGGTACACCTCGCCGGTACGGTGCTCGTACCACGCTTCGGTCTGCCTGCGCAGTTCCTCGATGATGCCGGGGGTGACGACGTAGCCGCCGATCGCGGCGAACGACGACGGCGCGTCCTTCGGCTTCGGCTTCTCCCGCAGTCCGGTGATGCGCAGCAGGCCGTTGCCCTGGTCGTCGGCGACCACCGGGACGCCGTAGCGCTGCGACTCGGCGGGATCCATCGGCATCAACGCCAGGACGGGTGCCCCGGTGGCCTCGTAGGCGTCGATGAGCTGCTGGGCGCGCGGCACCTCGGCGACGAACACGTCGTCCGGCCACAGCACCAGCATCGGCTCGTCGCCGAGATTGCGGGCGGCGTTGAGCACCGGGGTGCCGTTGCCGTACGGCCCGTGCTGGTCGAGGTAGGTGATGTGGCCGAGCCGGGACAGTTCGCCGACCTCCTCGACCGCGTCGGCGAAGGCGGTCTTGCCGTCCGCGCGCAGCTGGGCCACCAGCGCCGGGTTGGGGCGGAAGTGGTCCTGGATCAATGATTTCCCGCTGCTGACCACGATGGTGATGTCGGTGATGCCCGAAGCGACCAGCTCGCGGACGGTGTGCTCGATCACCGGCTTGTCGCCGACCGGCAGCATCTCCTTGGGGATGGCCTTGGTCAGCGGAAGCAGACGGGAGCCGATACCTGCGGCCGGGATGACGGCCTTGCGGATATTCATGCGTCCGATCATCACATATCGGACCGGGCGCCGAGCTCCCTCCCCGCGGCACGTCGGCGGTTATTTCAGGACTGCCGAGTACCGCGGCCGGCGCGGAAAAGGGCAGATCAAGGCGGGTGCGGCGCGACGGAGAGGCACCCGGAGGCGAGGGGAGGCGAGCGGCGATACCGGCAGGTAATCGGTAGCTAGCGCCCAGCCACCTGACAGCGTCACCGCCTGCTCCGAGCTGTCGGTGGGCGGGCGTAGATTGCACGCGTGCGTACCGAGAAACCGAGCGTCGAGCGCGCGGCCGCGCCGTCGACCGGGATCGGGACGACGCGCGGGGACGGCTCGGTGGGCCCGCGGCCGCTTCCGGCGTTCGCCGACGCGGACAGCGTCGCCCGCCGCTGGGTTCTGCATGTAGATATGGACGCATTCTTCGCCTCGGTCGAACAGCTGACCCGGCCGACGTTGCGCGGCAGGCCGGTGCTGGTCGGCGGAACCGGTGGCCGCGGGGTCGTCGCCGGAGCCAGTTACGAGGCGCGGATCTTCGGCGCCCGGTCGGCGATGCCGATGCATCAGGCGCGCAGGCTGGTCGGCGTCACCGCGGTGGTGGTGCCGCCGCGCGGGGCGGTCTACGGGGTGGTCAGCGGGCAGGTCTTCGACGCGCTGCGCAGCCGGATCCCGGTGCTGGAGACGCTGTCGTACGACGAGGCGTTCGGCGAGCCCGCCGAGCTTGCGGGCGCGACGGTCGCGCGGGTGCACGCGTTCTGTGAGGAGTTGCGCGCGGTGGTGCGCGAGCGAACCGGGCTGACCGCCTCGGTGGGCGCGGGCACCGGTAAGCAGCTTGCCAAGATCGCCTCCGGCTTGGCCAAACCCGATGGGGTGCGCGTGATCTCGCCGGTCGAGCAGCCGCGTCTGCTGGCGGGGCTGCCGGTGCGCAAGTTGTGGGGCATCGGGCCGGTCGCGGAGGGCAGATTGCGTTCGCTTGGCATCGAGACGGTGGGCGCTTTCGCCGCCCTGCCGGAGTCGGAGGCGATGTCGATCCTCGGCGGCAGTGTGGGCGCCGCGCTGCACCGGCTGGCGCGCGGCATCGATGACCGTCCGGTCGCCGAACGCACCGAGGCCAAGCAGATCAGCGCCGAGACCACCTACGAGACCGACATCGTCAGCTTCGAGCAGCTGCGCCCGGCCATCGAGGACATGGCCGCGGCGGCGCACCGGCGCCTCACCGGCGACGGGCGCGCGGCGCGCACGGTGGTGCTCAAACTGAAGAAGTCCGATATGAGCATCGTCACCCGCTCCTTCACCTTGCCCTACGCCACCGAGGACCTGGCCACCCTCGCCGCCGCCGCGCAACGTTCGGCGCTCGACCCGCGGGAACTGGGCCCGATCCGTCTCGTCGGGGTCGGCTACGGCGGCCTGTCGACGATCCGCCAGGAGTCGCTGTTCCCCGAACTGGATCGAGGTACGGCCGCCGAGATCGTCACGGCGCAGCCGGAAGCCGAGCCCGCGCACTCCGCCGGACTCGGCGATGCCCCGCAGATCAGCGCGCCCACCTTGCCCGTCGCCGTCTGGCATCCCGGCATGGACGTGACCCATCCCGAGCACGGCCACGGCTGGGTGCAGGGCGCGGGGCTCGGCGTGGTGACCGTTCGGTTCGAAACCCGTTCCACCGGTCCGGGTCCCGCGCGCACCTTCGCCGCCGACGACGCCGCGCTCACCCGGGCCGATCCGCTGCGCAGCCTGCTGTGACGGCCGGGCCCGCGGCTCGACATCGCCCGGCCGGGCGCGTACGTTCGCTGCCGACGACCATCGTCGGTCCGTGTGGATCCTCGGCGGCGCCGCCCGGTGCCGGTAGCCTGAGACCTCGTGCAGCGCCGCCGGTTCGGGTGGCGGCTGTCAAGGTGGAACACGACACGGACCTCTCGAACGCAAAGGACGAGCAGTTGAAGCTTCGTAAGACTGGACGCATCGCGATCGCCGGCCTGGCCATCGTCGCCGCGCTTGGCCTGACCGCCTGCGGTGGCGACGACAAGGACAGCAAGCCCGCCGCCAAGACGTCGACCAGCGCCAAGGCGTCGGCGACCGCGAGCGCGAACCTGCCGCCGGTCCCGACTCCCGCGGAGCTGAACACCGCCCTCTCCCGTGCGCTGGACCCGTCGGTGCCCGCCTCCGAGAAGCTGGACAACGTCCAGGGCGCCGAAGCCGATCCGACGCTGCCGGATCGCCTGTCCCAAGCCGCGGCGGGCGCCGACGTGAAGATCGAGGTCACCGACGTCACCTCGTTCGGCGACAGCGTGAACGCGAAGGCCAAGTTCATCCTCAACGGCCAGGAGAACATCGTCGACGTGCCGTTCGTCGCCGACAACGGCAAGTGGAAGATCCAGAAGGCGTGGGCCTGCACCATGCTGACCAACCTCGGTCAGCAGTCGGCGGCCTGCAGCTGAGTTCGCACCGCCGGCCGGGCCGGTCGCCGGGATTCGTCTCGGCGTCCGGCCCGTCGTTGTTTTCGGAAGAGCCGGTTGTTCGGCGTCGGTGTCGTGGGTCGGTGCGCCGCCGGACTCCTATAACTTCAGCACTTTCAGGTCGGGCATCGCGTCGTAATCACCGTCCTGGGTCACGATCGGAATGTCGTGTGCCAGCGCGGTCGCCGCGATCCAACTGTCATTGATCGGCACCTTGCGTCCGGCGGCCCGCAGGCGCGCGACCAGCAACGCCCAGCGCTCCGAAACGGTCTCGTCTACCTCGAGTGGCTGAAACCGCTGTGCCAGCTGGTAGGTCGCCAGCCTTCGGGCCGATGTCTCGGGGCCGGCAGCCCGCAGCACCCCGAGGCGGAGTTCACCGAGAGTGACAACCGAGACACCCCATTCGTACCCGTCGAATCGTGCCGGGTCGAAACGTTCCGCCTCGAGGCCGATGAATATCGACGTGTCGGCCAGCGCGCGTTGGTCGTTCACCACGGCAGGTCGTCCGTCGTCTCGGACAATGTCTGACGGAGTTCCTCCCGTAGGCCCGTAGTATCCGGACCCAGGCGAACCAGTTCACGCAGGACCTCCGCGGCGGGTACCCACTGTCGCCGCCGCGGTAACGGGATGATCTTCGCGACCGGCCGGTTGTCCTTGAGGATCTCGATCTCCTCGCCTGCCTCGACACGGCGCAACACGTCGGCGGTGTGATTTCGCAGGTCGCGAGCAGGTAGCGCGGTCATTCTACAATCGTAGCCAATATGCTACGACTGTAGCAATTAATCCGCCGGAGGTGCGCCGCCGGATCGCTTGGACGGCCATAGCTCACAGGGTGGATCGAGTTTCGCTCGCGGGTGGGCCTGAGGTGGTGGTGGCCTCACGCGATGTGCGCCGCGCACGCCGGGCCCGCAGCAGCGCTTCGGTGGTGAAGATCGCCAGCGCGGCCCAGATCAGCGCGAAACCGGCCCATCGCGAGGCGGGCATCGGCTCGTGCGCGACGGCGACGCCCCAGGCCATCTGGAGCGCCGGGGTCAGGTATTGCAGCAGGCCCATGGTGGACAGCGCGACGCGCTGAGCCGCCACGGCGAACAGCAGCAGCGGGACCAGGGTGACCGGTCCGGTGGCCGCCATCAGCGCGGTGTGCGCGGGGCCGGAGGCGAATTCGCTGTGCCCCGTGATCGCCAGAGCGACGGCGAACGCCAGCGCGAAGGGCGCGGCGACGATGCCCTCGGCGGCGATGCCGCGCAGCGCGTCCAGCGGGATCACCTTCTTCACCAGGCCGTAGGTGGCGAACGAACAGGCCAGGGCCAGGGCGATGACCGGCGGCCTGCCGTAGTCGACGGTGAGCACGCCCACCGCGCCCGCGCCGAGTGCCAGGGCGGCCCACTGGGCGCCGGTCAGCCGTTCCCGGAAGATCACCACCCCGAACGCGACGGTCACCAGCGGATTGATGAAATAGCCGAGCGCGCATTCCACGACGTGCCCCGAGGTGACGCCGTAGACGTACACCCCCCAGTTGAGCGCGATCGCGGCGGACGCTACGGCGGCCAGGCGCCAGACGCGGCCGCCGATGCCGCGCAACTCGCGTATCCGGCCGCTCATGGCGAGCACCGCCAGCACGACGACCAGCGTCCAGACGATCCGCTGCGCCACCACCTCACCCGGACTGGCGAACGCCAGCAATCCGAAGAACGCGGGGAAAAGTCCCCACAAGAAGTACGCGCTCGCTCCGAACGCTGCACCGGGGATGGACCTGCTTCGCCGCACGAGGACGAACGTAGTTGTCCCGTAGCCTTGCGGTCATGTCGATTACCGTGCAGGCTTCGGGCGCCACCGGACTGACCGCGGCCGAGGTCGAGCAACGTCGCCGCGACGGGCTGACCAACGACGTCCCCGATCGGGCGAGCCGCTCGGTCCGCGACATCGTCCGCGCGAACGTCTTCACCCGGATCAACGCCATCCTCGGGGTCCTTTTCGTCCTGGTGCTGGCCACCGGATCGATCATCGACGGCATGTTCGGCCTGCTGATCGTCGCCAACAGCGCGGTCGGCATCATCCAGGAGATCCGCGCCAAGCGCACGCTCGACGAACTGGCCATCGTCAGCCAGGCCAAGCCGACCGTCCGCCGGGACGGCACGGCGGTCGAGGTCGCGCCGCACGACGTGGTGCTCGACGACCTGATCGAGCTCGGGCCGGGCGATCAGATCGTGGTGGACGGCACGGTCGAGGAGTCCGCGCAGCTCGAGGTGGACGAGTCGTTGCTCACCGGCGAGGCCGATCCGGTCGACAAGGCGGTCGGCGCCACGGTGATGTCGGGCAGCTACGTGGTGTCCGGGTCCGGCGCGTACCGCGCCACCAAGGTCGGCCGGGACGCCTACGCGGCGCGGCTGGCGGAGGAGGCGAGCAAGTTCACCCTGGTGCACTCCGAGCTGCGCAGCGGTATCGACAAGATCTTGAAGTTGATCACCTACCTGCTGATCCCGGCGGGCCTGCTGAGCATCTACAACCAGCTCGTCTCGAGCAAGGAGTCCTGGCGTCCGGCGCTCACCGGGATGGTGGCCGCGCTGGTGCCGATGGTGCCCGAGGGGCTGGTGCTGATGACCTCGATAGCGTTCGCGGTCGGCGTGGTGCGGCTGGGCAGGCGCCAGTGCCTGGTCCAGGAGTTGCCCGCGATCGAGGGCTTGGCCCGCGTGGACGTGGTGTGCGCGGACAAGACCGGCACGTTGACCGAGAACGGCATGCGGCTGTCGGATCTGAAGACCCTGGACACCTTCGACGACACCGAGGTACGCGCCGCGCTGGCCGCGCTCGCCGCCGACGATCCGCGCCCGAACGCGAGCGTCCAGGCCATCGTCGAGGCCTTGCCGGACGGTCCCGGCTGGCAGCGCACCGCCGTCGCGCCGTTCTCCTCGGCCAAGAAATGGAGCGGCTGCTCCTACGGCGAGCACGGCGACTGGCTGCTCGGCGCGCCGGACGTGCTGCTGGACCCGGACTCCGCGGACGCGCGGGTGGCCGAGGAACTGGGCGCCTCCGGTCTGCGCGTGCTGTTGCTGGCCCGCGGCGACCGTGCGGTGGACGCGGCGGACGCTCCCGGCGTCGTGCGGCCCGCCGCCCTGGTCGTGCTGGAGCAGAAGGTCCGGCCCGACGCCCGCGACACACTCGAGTACTTCGCGAGCCAGGATGTCTCGATCAAGGTCATCTCCGGCGACAACGCCGTGTCGGTCGGCGCGGTGGCCTCCTCGCTCGACCTGCCCGGCGGCGATCACCCGATCGATGCGCGGGAACTGCCGGAGGACCGCGACGGGCTGGCCGGCGTGCTGGACCGCAACACCACCTTCGGCCGGGTCCGTCCGGACCAGAAGCGCGCCATGGTGTCCGCCTTGCAGTCGCGCGGGCACACCGTGGCGATGACCGGTGACGGCGTCAACGACGTTCTCGCGTTGAAGGATTCGGATATCGGCGTGGCCATGGGGTCGGGCAGCCCCGCGACCAGGGCGGTGGCGCAGATCGTCCTGCTGGACAACAAGTTCGCCACCTTGCCCTATGTGGTGGGGGAGGGACGCCGGGTGATCGGCAACATCGAGCGCGTCTCGAATCTGTTCCTCACCAAGACCGTCTATTCCGTCCTGCTCGCCTTCTTGGTCGGGATCGCCGGTGTCGGGTCCCAGATCTTCGACTACGAGCCCATCGGCTACCCGTTCCTGCCGCGCCACGTCACGATCGCGGCCTGGTTCACCATCGGCATCCCGGCGTTCATCCTCTCGCTCGCGCCCAACAACGAGCGCGCCCGCACGGGTTTCGTCGGACGGGTCATGCGACTGGCCATCCCGTCCGGCGCGGTGATCGGCGCGGCCACCTTCGTCGCCTACCTGATCGCCTATGCCGGGCCGGACGCGGGCGAGGAGCAGAAGGTCCAGGCGGGCACCACCGCCCTCATCACCCTGATCATGATCGCGGTGTGGGTGCTGGCCATCGTGGCGCGTCCGTACGTCTGGTGGAAGGTGGTCCTGATCGCGGCGTCGGTGGCGGCGTACGTCTTCTTGTTCACCGTTCCGTTCACCCGCGAGTTCTTCAAACTCGACCCCTCCAACCTCGCGTTCACCGGTGCGGCGGTGGCCTGCGGCGTGGTGGGCATCGTACTGGTCGAGGCCGCGTGGTGGGTGAGCGCGGTGCTGCTCGGCGACAAGCGGCAACTGCTGCCGAGCTCGCCCGGCGGAGCCGCCTGACAGACTGGACGCCTGACCAGCCGCGCCACGAGAAGCCTTGTGCGAAGCGGCCATTCAGAGTTGGAGTACCTTCTGGAGACTATGGAGGTACTGCTGCACCAGATCGACGCGTTCGCCGACGCACCGTTCTCGGGCAACCCGGCCGCGGTGATGCCGCTCCCGTCGTGGCTCCCGGATGCGTTGCTGCAACAGCTGGCCGAGGAGAACAATCTCGCCGAGACCGCGTTCTATACATCGCAATTACCTCCCGAGGCGGGCATGCCGCCGGGTGAGTGGCCCGCTTTCCACCTGCGGTGGTTCACCCCCAGGGTGGAGGTCGCGCTGTGCGGGCACGCCACCCTGGCCAGCGCCGCGCAGATCCTGGCCGACCTGCATCCCGGCGAGGACCGGGTGAGTTTCTACACGCGCAGCGGCTGGCTGCACGTCGACCGCACCGACGACGACGAGTACATCCTCGACCTGCCGGTGGTGCCGAGCATCCCGGTGCGGCCCGATCCGGCGCTCGTCGCGGCGCTGGGGGTGCGTCCGGTGGCCGCGTATTCCGGCGCCGACGAAGTGATCGTCGTGGCGACCGAACAGGAGGTGCGCGATGCCGCGCCCGTGCTGTCGGCGTTCCCCGCCCTGCCGCGCGCCGCGATCGTCACCGCGCCCGGCGACACGGTCGATTTCGTCTCCCGTTTCTTCGGCCCCGGCGTGGGCGTTCCGGAGGATCCGGTGACCGGATCCGCGCACGCCCAGCTCGTCCCGCTGTGGAGCGAGCGGTTCGGCCGCACCGAATTGCACGCCAGGCAGCTCTCCCGCCGCGGCGGAAGCCTGCGCTGCGAACTGGCGGGCGACCGGGTGCTGCTGTTCGGGCGCTGCCGCCGCTACCTCGACGGCGTCGTCACCCTGCCGGACTGAGCGCCCGGCCGCTCACGGTTGCGGAACAGGTCCGTCGTCGGGGCCGGGCAGGACGACATCGCGGTAATCGGGCAGCAGCGGAACCACCGCGAAGCTGCCCGCCACCGCGTCGGCGGGAAGCGCCTGGACCGCGCGGATGCCGTTGCGTCCGGCCAGGTCCCGCAACTGCGCCGGGGATCCCCGGACGACGAGTCCGACGACGCAGCCGCAGCCGTCCCGGAGCCGGGCGGCGGAGTACTCCACCACGCGGGCGGAACGGTCGTCGGCGGGGCGGGGGAGCAGCCAGGCCGCGTCCTGCGCCGAATCCACCGCCGCGGCCGCACCTTCCGGGACGGGCACGGTTACCAAGGGCGTCTGCACGCGGGGGACCGGCACCCGGTAGAGCACCTGGGAGATCCGCAATCCGCCGCTGTGCGCCGGAATCTGCTCGGGGGCCGGCGGTTCGGTGAACGACACCAGTGCCCAGCGCGGTTCGTCGCCGCCCGCCTCCAGCGAATCACGGGACCGGTCGAGGTAATCCGTGACCTGCTCGCCCCGGTCGGGCCCGAGCCGGTCGGTGGCCGGCGCGGTGCGATACGGCGGATGCAGCGCGCCCAGCGCGTAGATCAGCGCCATCAGCGCGACCACCGCCGCGGCGAGGAAGATACCGCGCCGCGGCGGCAGCCGGCGGTCAGACATCGCGCAGGACGTCCAGCGCGTGTTTCAGGTCGTCCGGGTACTCGCTGGTGATCTCCAGGTAGCGGCCGTCGGCGGGATGCTGGAAGCCCAGCGACCGGGCGTGCAGCCACTGGCGTTGCAGTCCGAGCCGCTCGGCCAGGCGCGGGTCCGCGCCGTAGGTGAGATCACCGCAGCACGGGTGGCGGATCGCGGAGAAGTGCACCCGGATCTGATGGGTGCGGCCGGTCTCCAGATGGATGTCCAGCAGGCTGGCCGAATGGAACGCCTCGACGGTGTCGTAGTGGGTGACGCTGGGCCGTCCGTCGGCGGTGACGGCGAACTTCCAGTCGTTGCCGCGGGCCCGGCCGATCGGGGCGTCGATCGTGCCGCTGCTCGGGTCCGGATGGCCCTGCACCACGGCGTGGTAGCGCTTGTCGACCGTGCGCTGCTTGAACGCGCGCTTGAGCATCGTGTACGCGTGCTCGGACTGCGCGACCACCATCACTCCGGAGGTGCCGACATCCAAGCGGTGCACGATGCCCTGCCGTTCGTGCGCGCCCGAGGTGGAGATGCGGTATCCGGCCGCGGCGAGCCCGCCCACGACGGTCGGCCCGCTCCAGCCGACACCGGTGTGCGCGGCCACGCCGACCGGCTTGTCCACCGCGACGATGTCGTCGTCGGCGTAGAGGATCTTCATCCCCTCCACCGGTTCGGCCTCGATGGTCAATTCTCGCTTCGGCTCGGGGAAGATCACCTCGAGCCAGGCGCCCGCGGTGAGCCGGTCGGACTTGCCCGCGGCGACGCCGTCGAGCTGCACCGAGCCCTCCTCGGCGAGCGCGGCCACCGCGGTGCGGGACAGGCCGAGCAGGCGGGCCAGGCCCGCGTCGACGCGCATGCCGTCGAGCCCGTCGGGGACGGGCATGGTCCTGGTCTCCCTCATGCCGCGCTGCCCTCGCTCGCGTCGCCGGGCTTGCCGTGGCCGACCCGGGTGCCGTTGGGTTCGAAGCCGAACACGGTGAGCGCGACCAGCAGGATCGCGCCGCAGACGATGGCCGAGTCCGCGACGTTGAACACCGGCCACCAGCCGATCGCGACGAAGTCGACCACATGGCCCTGCAGCGGGCCCGGCGCGCGGAACAGCCGGTCCATCAAGTTGCCGAGCGCCCCGCCGAGCACCATGCCCAGACCGATCGCCCACCCCAGCGAGCGCAAGGTGCGGCCGATGCGCACCACTCCGACGACGACGGCGGCGGCGACCAGGGTGAGCAGCCAGGTCATGCCGGTGGCCATGGAGAACGCCGCGCCCGGATTGCGCACCAGGCTCAGGCGCGCGACGTCACCGACGATCGACACCGGGTCGCCCGGCGTCAGTTTCGCGACCGCGATGGTCTTGGTGAGCAGATCCAGGCCCAGCACCACCGCGGCGAGAACGAGCAGCGTCCGCAGACGCTGCGGTGGAGCAGGCTCGGTCGTCGGATCGGCGGTGTTTGCTGGGTTTTCCTCGGGCGGCCCGTCGTCACTCACGCCGACCATCATCTCTCGAGCCCGATCGGGCTCGGTGCGCGCGTCCGATTGCCCGGCCCGCGCCCGGCGGACGGCGCGTGGCACGCCGGCCGGCGCACACTCGGATGTCCCAGCTGACACTCAGGAAGCGGTCGTACGCTGTTGCTCGTGACGGTGTTGTCTTCCCCCCGCCTTCATCGGAGCCCGGGCTCCGCCCGGAGCGCACGCTCGGGCGTGCTGCTCATGGTGCTCGCGGTCGGGCTTTCGGCCTTCGGCGTCGGTTGCGGCGACGGCGCGGAGTCGAGCGGTGAGGCCGACGGAACGGAGCCGCTGGGAATCGGCAAGGAAGTGACCGTGCCGATCGCGGCAGCGGTGGCCACGGTCGAATCGGCCGGTGCCCAACCGCGTTCGCTGCTGCGGCCGGAGTATCCGGCCGGCACCGTGCAGCGGGTCACGCTCTACACCGCCCACCACATCGAACAGCAGATCGATGAACAGCCCAAGCGCGACTTCTCCACCCCGGCGCTGACCATTCCGATGACCGCGCAAACCACCGCGGACGGCATCGATCTGACCCTCGGTACGGTCACCTCACCGGACCCGACGATGGCCAAAGCGCTCACCAAGATCGGTGGCTCGCACGCGGGTTTCGACCTCAGCGATCTGGGCACGATCACCGCCCTGCGGCTCGAGCCGGCCCCCGACGCGTCGAACACCGCGCGCGCCGCCCTCGAGCAGGCGTTCTACCAGGCCGTGTACCGGTCGATCGCGTTCCCCGACGAGCCCGTCGGCGAGGGCGCGGTGTGGACGGTGCGCCAGGAAGTGAGCAGCGGCGTCCTGCTCGACCAGGTGACCACCGCGACGCTGAGCAAACGCGACGGGGACCGGCTCACCATCGAACTGCACGTCACCCAGAA
Organism: Nocardia gamkensis NBRC 108242; assembly: GCF_001612985.1. Lineage (GTDB taxonomy): Bacteria > Actinomycetota > Actinomycetes > Mycobacteriales > Mycobacteriaceae > Nocardia > Nocardia gamkensis. The sequence continues at coordinate 34,776 of NZ_BDBM01000072.1, forward strand.
GCCCAAGTCGCCGGTGTGGAACCTGCCGAACAACGCGGGCACGCTGGACATCCGGGACTACGTCATGGAGGGCGCGGGCACCATCACGGTGGATCTCGGATTGCCGCTGCCGGTGGCCGGATCCATCACCGTCGGCGGGCACCAGGCCTACCGCGATCCGCACAGCGACAGCACGCTGCGCCAGACGCTCGATACGCAGGTGTCGTGGACCGAATGACCCGTGCGTGCGCCCTGCCGTTCGCGGTGGCGTCCGTCGCGCTCGTCGTGGGCTGCGGGTCCGCCGAGCCCGCCGAGCCGAAGGCGCGCGAGCTGCCGCCGCTGGGGCCCGCGGTGGCCGCGGTCCCGGTGACCGCCGCACCCGAGACCGATTCCGCACGGCTGGGCGCCCGGCTCCTCGGCGACGCCGACCTGCCGTCCGGTTTCACCGCGCTGCCGCCGCGCGCTGCCACCGGGACCTCCTCGACCGGTGCCTCGGCGACGAATCCGGCGGAATGCGCGAAGGTACTCACTCCGCTCGGCGCGCAATACTCCGGCGCACTGGCTCAGGCGTCTACGCAATACGCCGGGCCGAATTTCTCCAGCATCGATATCGACGCGGCGAGTTATCCGGCCGATTCGCTCCCGTCCGCGTTTTCGGCCGTGCAGGAGACGGTGCGGCGGTGCACACGCTATTCCGGCGACGACGCCACCGATATCGCGGTGGACTACCGGATCGGCGGGCTCACCCAGCCACCGGTCGGCGACGCCGCGGGCGCCTTCCAGGTGCGCGCCACCAGCGAGGGGCTCGCCCTCGGCTCGTCGGTCGCGATCGTCCAGGTGGGAAGCACGTTGCTACAGGTGGCGGTGACCGCGCCGGAGGCGGTGGACCCCGCCGTGCTCAGCGCGCTCACCGCGGCCCAGGTGCGTCGGCTGCAAGGTTCCGCGGGTCCCTGATTTCCGACGATCCGGCCAATTGCGCGGATCGCCGGAATAGGCTCGACATGGTCCGACAAAACGCCTCGACCGGAGGTTCTCCATGTCTGATGTCAAACCCGTTCCCGATGGTTATCCGGTGGTCTCGCCCGGGCTGGCCATCGACGGCGCGGCGGCGGCGATCGATTTCTACAAGAACATCTTCGGCGCCACCGAACGTATGCGGATGCCCGGTCCGGATGGCAAGATCGCCCATTGCGAGCTGATGTTCGGCGATTCCGTCGTCATGCTCGGCGATCCGGCGCCGGATATGGACTTCCTCGACCCGAAGACGGTCGGCGGCACCCCCGTGAACCTGTACGTGTACGTCGAGGACGCCGACGCCGCCTTCGCCGCCGCGCTGGCCGCGGGCGCCACGGAGCTCACGCCGATGACCAGCCAGTTCTACGGAGACCGCAGCGGCGCCTTCGAAGACCCGTGGGGGCACCGGTGGACCGTGGCCACCCATGTGGAGGACGTGCCGCCCGACGAGATGGACCGTCGAATGGCGGAGATGTTCGGCGGTTCCTGAACCCGGCCGACCGGCTCACCCGGCGACCACCGAATCACCCGAGACGCGGACGGCGCGCGGGGCGAGGGGTTTGGTGGCCGGGCCGTTGACCACCGATCCGTCCAACGCGAACTTGCTGCCGTGGCAGGCGCAGTTGATGGTGCCGCCGGACACCGCCGCGACCTTGCATCCCGCGTGCGTGCACACCGCCGACAGCCCGACGAAGGTGCCCGCGCTGGGCTGGGTCACCACGGTGTCACCGACGATCACGCCGCCGCCGACGGGGATGTCGGCCGTCTCGGCCAGCGTGTTCGCCTGCCGGTCCGCATCGGCGGGCCGGTCGCCCTGAGCGGGTGGGGGCTCGCTCTTGCCGGAGGTGGCGCAGGCGGTGACCGCCGCCGCGGCGGCGATGCCCGCCCCGGCGGCGACCACACTGCGCCGGGTGCGGAGTTGTTCGTGGAGTGTCATGTCGGGTTCCGTTCCGAAGGCGCGGCACGGCGTCGCGCCGGTGCCGCTTTCGCCTCGTCAACGGAATAGGGCGGCGCTGCGGTTCAATCCGGTGTGCTCAGAGGTCGCTGCCCGGCGTGTCGCGGCGGGAAGGTGGACCCAGGAGGGCGAGCGGCGGACCCGGACCCCCTCATCTGCCTTGTGGCCGGGTCCGCCGCTCTGTGGTTACCCGCGGGCGATCGATTCGAACACCT
>NZ_BDBM01000073.1 GCF_001612985.1 Nocardia gamkensis NBRC 108242
GGTGGTGGCTGGAAGCAGGCTCGCCACAGTGTGAGCGTCGATAGCGCACGGAGAACGCAGATGCGGGCGACTGATCGCGGAATGCCCGGTGATCTCCCCGGCGGTGCGCCGGGTGCCGACGTCACCGTCGCCGGGGAGGGGAGCCGGAATTACTCCGCGATCTTGGTGCGCTCGCACCATTCGTACACGCGCAGTCGCCCTTCGGGGGTGTCCTGCTCCCGCTGGGTGACCTTGAAGTGCTCGTATCCGCCGCGGAACGGCACCTTCAATTCCACTCCGGGCGGGGTGATCGGGACGATGCGCGCGGGCAGATCTTGCGGCCCGCCTTCGAGGACAGCTTTTGCACCAATGCTCATCCTCGGATGGTAGAAGCGGGAACGGCCTGATCGTGGCACATTCAGGGCACGGTCAGTACCAATTTGCCGACGGTTCGCCCCGCATCGCCCAACGCGTGCGCTTCTGCCGCCTTCGAGAGGGGGAACGACGCGGCGATCATCGGGCGCAGGACGCGGCGCGAGCCGAGCCGGTTGCCGAGGGTTCAGCCGGTGGCGGGAACCGGCAGGCCCACGCGGGCGGCGACCCACGGCAAGGACGAAGCGAACGCGGCCGAAGCGAATTGCCAGGTGTGTCCGCCCGCGGTGGTGTAGACGGTGCAGTCGATGCCTACCGCGTGTCCGGCGGTGCAGAGTTTGCCGGCGGCGCCGACTTCGCCGGAGTCGGGCACCTCGTCACGACCGCCGAGGCCCGCGCTGACGTCGTCGGGAGCGGGAGTGCGCCGGTTGGCGCCACCGGAACGCCGGGCGGGGACGAGGTCGTCGAAGAGACCAGCCACGCCGTCATAGGGACCGTGCCTGGTCATGACGGTCAGCGGGTCGAACGCCTCCCATGCGGCGGCGTCGCCACCGAAGAGACGGGAGACGGTCTGCTCCTGGGTGCCCGAAGACGGCCCGAGATCGCCGGCGATGTCGACGAACGTGCGCACGAGATCGGGGTGCATGACCGCCAGGTCCACCGCGCAGGTGCCGCCCATGGACCAGCCGACCACCGCCCAGCGCGCGGGATCGGCGGAGGCGCCGAATTGCGCTTCGACGTAAGCGGGCACGTCCTCGGTCAGATGCGCGGCGGCGTTGCCGCGCGGCCCGTTCACGCATTCGGTGTCGTTGTTGAAACTGCCGCTGGCGTCGACGAAGACGAGTATCGGGGCGAGGCCGCCGTTCGCCTTCGTGAAACCGTCCAGGGCGGGCATGATCTGGCCGCTGCGGATCCAGTCCGCCGGGGTGTTGAACTCGCCGCCGATCATCATCACCACCGGCAGTGCGGGTGGGGCGGGCCCGGCGAACCACGCGGGTGGCAGGTAGACGTATTCGGTGCGGTGCGGAAATCCGCTGCCGGTGTCGGGGATTCGCACCGGTACCAGTTTGCCGTCGGCGACGGTGGTGTTGCGCAGGGCGGCCAGCGCCGAGAGATCGGTCTGCTGCGGGAGCGGGCCCGCGGTGACCGCGCCCCACGCGGCTTGCACGGTGGGGTAGTAGCCGACCCACTGGTTGAGCACCACCCCGGTGCTCAGCAGCGTCAACGGGATGGCGATGACCGCGATCCCGCGCCGCCACCAGCGTGCGCCCGCCCAGCCGAGGATCGCGACCGCTGCCGCCGCGGCGGCCACACCGATCCACACCCAGAGTTCGGCGGGCGCGGGGTCGGAGGCCAACCCCTCGTCGGCGACATACCAGGCGACGGCCGCCGCCGCCGCGACGCCGACCGCCACGCATGCAGGCAGCCGGAGCACCCACCACCGCCTGGTTCGCCGAGCGACGGCGATCAGCAGGACCACCCCGGCGAGCAGTTCGACGGTCGGCGGCAGCCAGCCGTGCAGCAGTGAGATCCCGTGATGGAACGCGTGCTGCTGATTCGGCGCCGGAGTCGCCGGAGGAAGGCGCGGTGGCGCCGGAGTCGGGGGAGCGGCGAGTACTGGCACGTCCGGCATTGTCGCGGTCATTCCTCGAGGCAGGCTGTGAATCGGCTTCGGTACTGCTGGATGACCGGCATTCGGTGTGCTCGATGCGCCGTGGGTGCGCGAGGCAGAATGCGAGCATGGTCGAACTGGTGCTGGTGCGCGGCGACATCACCGAACAGGAGGTGGACGCGGTGGTGAACGCGGCGAATTCGTCACTGCTCGGCGGCGGGGGAGTCGACGGCGCGATCCACCGGCGCGGCGGCCCGGAGATCCTGGCGGAATGCCGCAGGCTGCGTGCGTCCCACTACGGCTCGGGACTGCCGACCGGGGCCGCGGTCGCGACCACGGCCGGTCGCCTGCCCGCGCGCTGGGTGATCCACACGGTCGGTCCCGTGTGGTCGGCTACCGAGGACCGCTCGGCCTCGCTGGCCTCGTGTTATCGGGAATCTCTGCGCGTCGCGGACGAACTGGGGGCGCGGACGGTCGCGTTCCCGGCGATCTCCACCGGCATCTATGGCTGGCCGATGGAGGACGGAGCCCGGATCGCGGTCGACACGGTTCGCGCTACTCCCACGGCCGTGTCGGAAGTCCGGTTCGTCCTCTTCGACGAGCGCGCTCACGCTGTGTTCGCGAGACAGGTCGCCAGGACCTGAGGCCGGCCGCCCCGGCGAGATCTCCGCGGTCCGAACCATCTCGAGCCCTGAGGCTTGTCGGTGGGGGCTGGCATAGTTCGGCGCGTGTCGTTCAGTACCCGTATCGAAGTCCGGGTGTCCGACTTGGACCCGCAATTGCATGTCACCGGCGCGGCTTACCACCAGTTCGCCGACCACGCGCGATTCGCGTGCGTCCGAGCGGCGGGCGTCTCGGTCGACGAACTGCTCGCCTCCGGCCTCGGGCCGGTCAATCTGGAGACCGTGCTGCGCTTCCGGCGCGAACTACGCGGCGGCGACACCGTCGACGTGTCGTGCGCTTGGCAGTGGGGTGCGGGCAAGACCTATCGGGTCGAGCACACGCTGACGCGCGCCGACGGCGTGGTCGCGGCGACGGTGACCAACGTCAGCGGCTTACTGGACCTGGGGGCACGGCGCCTGGTCGCCGATCCCGCGCACCAGTGGGCGGTGCGTGCGAGTCGTCCGGAGGTGCTCGGCCTGCCGGGCGCGTCGCGGGAAGCCGGTGACGTCGGCGGATAGCCCGGCCGTGTCGCGGGGCGGCGAAAGAGCAAGCCTCCGCTAGACTCTCGAACAGTTGTTCGTGTCCGGGAGAGGGGTTGTCGTGCGGGTGATGGGCGTCGACCCCGGACTCACCCGATGCGGCCTCAGCATCGTCGACGGCGGGTCGGGGCGGAAGGTCACCGCCGTGGACGTCGACGTGGTCCGCACTCCCGGCGATATGGATCTGGCGCATCGCCTGCTGGCGGTCGCGGACGCCGCCGAACGCTGGATGGACACCCACGAGCCCGGGGCCGTTGCCATCGAACGCGTCTTCGCCCAGCACAATGTCCGTACCGCCATGGGCACCGCGCAGGCGGGCGGAGTGATCGCGCTGGCCGCCGCGCGCCGGGGGATCCCGGTCGCGTTCCACACACCCAGCGAGGTGAAGGCCGCGGTCACCGGTAGTGGCACCGCGGACAAGAAGCAGGTGACGGCCATGGTCACCCGGATCCTCGGTCTGCCCGTCGCGCCGAAGCCGGCCGACGCGGCGGATGCGCTGGCGCTGGCGATCTGCCATTGTTGGCGGGCGCCGCTGCTCGAGCGGATGGCGGCGGCGGAGGCCAAGGCGGCCGCGGCGCAACGCCGGTACATCGAACGGCTGGCCGAACAACGGAAGGCGGTGCACGGGTGATCGCGTCGGTACGCGGTGAAGTGCTGGAAATCGCCCTCGACCACGCGGTGATCGAGGCGGCGGGCGTCGGCTACCGGCTCAACGCCACCCCGTCCACCCTGGCCGGGCTCACCCGCGGCGAGGAAACCCGGCTCTACACCGCGATGATCGTCCGCGAGGACTCGATGACCCTCTACGGGTTCGCCGACACCGAGGCGCGCGACCTGTTCGGCCTGCTGCAAACCGTCTCCGGCGTCGGACCCCGCCTCGCCATGGCGGTGCTGGCCGTCCTCGAGCCCGAGGCGCTGCGCAAAGCGCTGGCCGAGAGCAACGTGGCGGCGCTGACCAGGGTGCCCGGCATCGGCAAGCGCGGCGCCGAACGCATGGTGGTGGAACTGCGGGACAAGGTGAACCTCGTTCCGGTGCCCTCCGGCCCGCCCGGATCGACACCCGCGGCGGCGGCCACGCCGGTGCGTGATCAGGTCACCGAGGCGCTCGTCGGCCTCGGTTTCGCCGCCAAGCAGGCCGAACAGGCGATCGATGCGGTGCTGGCCGAACAGCCGGGCGTCGATACCTCCGCCGCCCTGCGGGCCGCGCTCGGCCTGCTCGGCAAGAACCGGTAAGGCGCGTCATGGACCACCACGAGGAACCTACCGAATCCCAGGTCAGCGCAAGCTATCTGAGGTCGGACGGCGAGATCGAGGCGAGTCTGCGCCCGCAGTCGCTGGACGACTTCATCGGCCAGCCCCGGGTGCGCGAACAGCTCGCGCTGGTATTGCGCGGAGCCAAACAGCGCGGCGGCACACCGGACCACGTCCTGCTGTCCGGCCCGCCGGGTCTCGGCAAGACCAGCATGGCGATGATCATCGCCGCCGAACTCGGCACCGCCCTGCGGATCACGTCGGGTCCCGCGCTGGAGCGGGCGGGCGATCTCGCCGCCATGCTCAGCAACCTGGTCGAGGGCGATGTGCTGTTCATCGACGAGATCCACCGGATGGCGCGTCCCGCGGAGGAGATGCTCTACCTGGCGATGGAGGACTTCCGGGTGGACGTGGTCGTCGGCAAGGGGCCCGGCGCGACCTCCATTCCCCTGGACATCGCGCCGTTCACCCTGGTCGGGGCCACCACCAGGTCCGGAGCGCTGACCGGCCCGCTGCGCGACCGTTTCGGTTTCACCGGGCATATGGACTTCTACGAGCCCGGGGAACTGCTGCGTATCCTGAAGCGCTCGGCGCACATCCTCGGTGTCGTGATCGAGGAGGAGGCGGCGGCCGAGATCGCGGGGCGCTCGCGTGGCACGCCCCGCATCGCCAACCGCCTGCTGCGCCGCGTCCGCGACTACGCCGAGGTGCGTGCCGACGGCCGCATCACCCGCGCGATCGCCCACGCCGCGCTCGAGGTCTACGACGTGGACGTGCTCGGCCTCGACCGGCTCGACCGCGCGGTCCTCGGCGCCCTCGTCCGTAGTTTCGGCGGTGGCCCGGTGGGGGTGTCCACCTTGGCCGTGGCGGTCGGAGAAGAGGCCGCGACCGTGGAGGAGGTATGCGAACCGTTCCTGGTGCGCGCTGGCATGGTCGCTCGCACACCGCGCGGCCGGGTCGCCACCGCGGCCGCCTGGGAGCACCTCGGTCTCGTCCCGCCGCCCGACCTGGTGTTCGGCTCCATCGAAGTGCGCGGTCGCGAGCCACACCCCACGCTCGATCTCTTCGAATGAATCGCCCGTCCGGGTGACCGACCGCGGTCAGCGGCGATCGCGCAGGGCGGCGGCGACCAGGTCGAGGAAGGCGTCGACCTCGTCGCGTTGATAGCCGCGGGTGCCGAGGCGGGCCTCGGTGAATCGGACGGCCTCGACATCGGCGATGGTGAGACTGCCCGGCCCGCCGTGTACGAGGGTCGCGGCGACCAGGTCGAGGAAAGCGCCGACCTCCTCCTCGTTGTATCCGCGCCGCCCCACCGCGGCTCGGCTGAACCGCATGCGCCGCACGTCATCCGGAGTGAGGATGGCGTGGCCGTTGCCGTTCGCGGCCGGGACCGGCCGGACGCCGCGCTGACGGAACTCCAGCTCGACGCGCAACTGGTCGAGATATTCGTCGACCTGGTCGGCGCGGTAACCACGCCGGCCGAGCCGTGGCGCGCCGAAACCGATATGCCGTAGATCGTCGGCGGCCAGCGCGCCCTCCCCGGCGAGGGTCGCGGCGACGAGTTCGAGGAAGGCATCCACCTCGTCCGCGTGGTAACCCCGGTGCCCGAGCGTGGGGCTCGCGAAACGGGCGCGGCGCACCTCCTCGGGAGTCACGGGCGACATTCTGTCAGGCGCGGTGCGCCGGGCCGATCGGAAGGGAAATTTCGTGTTTCCCTGGCCTTTTGCGAACAAGGGCCGTCCCCCTGGCGAAAGCGTCGGATCAGTGCGCCTCACCCTAGCGCCGGTGGCGGTGTCAGGGGGATTGCCGAGCCGCTCAGTCCTTGCGAACGCCGTCCACGAGCAGGCGGCGGATCGCCTCGGTCAGCCCGGCGATCGAAGCCTCGTCCGGTTCGCGCAGCGAGTAGACGATGCCCGCGATCAACATGCCGGTCACCGCCCGCGCGGTGTTCAGGGTGTCCAGGTCGGCGCGCAGGTAGCCCTGTTCGACGCCGTGGTCGAGATAGCCCGCGGTCAGGGCGTCGGCCGTGTCGAGCAGGCCGTACAGCCGCTGGGTGAGCTCGTCGTCGATGCCGGTGGCGTGGAACAGCAGCAGCTGGGCCACGCGGCGATCGGCCAGCAGGATCTCGGTGAGGGCCACGCCGATGCGGTCGATCTGGGCGCGGTACTCGTCGAGGGAGGCGGCGGCGTCCGGGGCGTTCTCGGTGCCGAGGGCGGCGATGATGCGCGCGGCCAGGTCGTCGATGACGTGGTCGATGATGTCGCGCTTGTTGCTGAAGTACCGGTAGAAGGTGCCGTGACCGATGCCCAGCTGTCCCGCGATGTCGGCGATGCCGGTGGCGTGATAGCCCTTCTCCGCGAAGCAGACGAACGCGGTGTCGATGATCTCCTGACGCAGTTCGGCTTTCCGTCGCTCGGCACGCGTGGATGGCTTCGTCACCTTGCCGATGATACAGTCATCACAAACGGAATGATGTGTCATTCCGTGATATGTGGTTCAGCAATATGTGGTTCAGCTAGCAGGAGGTTCGGTGTGGCGCCTCAATACGACGCGGTCGTGGTCGGTGCGGGGTTCGGGGGCATGGGAGCGGGGATTCAGCTCGATCGGCTCGGCCTGAGCAATTACGTCATCCTCGAACGCGAGGACGATCTCGGTGGCACCTGGCACGTCAACCACTACCCGGGTCTGGCGGTCGACATCGCCTCGGTGACCTACTCCTACTCCTTCGAACCGAATCCGCACTGGTCGCGGCTGTTCGCGCCGGGCGAGGAGCTGAAGAAGTACGCCGAACACGTCGCCGACAAGTACGGCCTGCGCCGCCGCATGCGCTTCGGCACCGTCGTCGACGGCGCGCGCTGGGACGAAGAGCGGCTGCACTGGGTGGTCTCGATCGCGGGCGGGCAGACCGTCACCGGCCGCTATCTGCTGACCGCGACCGGATTCCTCTCCCAGCCCTACACGCCGCCGTTCCCCGGTATCGACTCGTTCGCAGGCAAGATCATCCACACCACCGCCTGGGAGGACGACTTCGACCTCACCGGCCGCAGGGCCGCGATCATCGGCACCGGCGCCACGGCCGTGCAGCTGGTGCCGGAGGTCGCCGAGAAGGCGCGGGCGCTCACGGTGTTCCAGCGCACCCCGATCTGGGTGGTCCCGAAGATCGACACCGCGATCCCCGCGCCGGTGCGGAAGCTGTTCGAGCGGGTCCCCGCCACGCAGAAGGCCGCGCGACTGGTCAACACCAGCCTGCTGGAGGCGCTGATGGTGGTCGGGGTGCTGCACTTCAAGCAGGCCAGGCTGCTGAACAAGGGCGCGGGCGCGCTGGCCAAGGCGCATCTGCGGGCGTCGGTGCGGGACAAGGAAACCCGCAGGCAACTGACCCCGGACTACGATTTCGGGTGCAAGCGGCCGACGTTCTCCAACCGCTACTTCACCACGTTCAACCAGCCGCACGTGCGGCTGGAGACGAACTCGATCGACCACATCGAGCCGGACGGCATCGTCACCGCGGACGGGCACAAGACCGAGATCGACACCCTGATCCTGGCCACCGGCTTCAACCTGTGGGACGTGAACTTCCCGGCCATCGAGATCATCGGCCGCGACGGGGTGAACCTCGGAAAGTTCTGGCGGGACAACCGGTTCCAGGCCTACGAGGGCATCACGGTGCCGAAGTTCCCCAACTTTCTCAGCCTCAACAGCCCGTACTCCTACAGCGGCCTGTCCTACTTCACCACCATCGAAGCGCAGATGAAGCACATGGGCCGCCTGTTCGGCGAGCTGCGCCGCCGGGGCGAGACGACCTTCGAGGTCACCGAGCAGGCCAACGCGGCGTTCCTGGACCGGGTCACCGCCAAGCTGGGCTCCTCGGTCTTCTACGGCGGCGACTGCGCCACCGCGCGCAGCTATTACTTCAACCAGCACGGCGAGGCGGCCCTGCTGCGGCCCACCAGCACGCTCAACGCGCATCGCGAGGCGGTCGCCTTCCCGCTGGAGGACTACGCCTACGGCAGGACCGCCTGAGCCGGCGCACCGCCTCGCCCGCCGGAGTGTCGTTCGCCGGGCGAGGCGGTGCGCGATGAGAACGTTGTAGCTGCCCAGCGGGTGTGCGGGTGTGGCACTCGCGCGGTGAACTGGCAGACTGTGTGGGTACTTGTCCATCCCACCCACGACACTAGGGACTGACTTCGACGATGGAACTGCTGTTTCCGCTGCTACTGGTAGCCCTGCTCGTGCCGATGTTCCTCGGTGTCCGCCGTCAGAAGCGGGAAGCCGAGAAGGTCGCAGGCATGCAGGACAACCTGAAGGTCGGCGATCAGGTCGTCACCACGTCGGGTCTGTACGGCACCGTGGTCGAACTCGATGACACCACGGTCGATCTCGAGATCGCCGAGGACGTGGTCACCACGTGGCTGCGCCAGGCCATCCGTGAGGTGCGCACCGAAGAGGTGGGCGCCGAGGAGACCGGCGGCTCGGACGCGACCGACGCCGTCGAGGAATCCGCCGAGCAGACCGAGACCCGCCTGACCAAGGACTGATCGTTCCGGTTGTGCCCCGGCTCGCTGGATGTCGCCGCGGCCGTTGGTCCGCGCACCCGGCGCCGCTGGCGCACGCCCGCTGTTCCATCCTCGACTTCCCGCCTAGGAGATGACGTACTGTGCCACCTTCCCAGGGATCGGCGCACCCGCTGCGGTTGCTCGGTGTCTATGCCGCGCTGCTGGCCGTGATCTATGCGCTGGTGTTCTTCACCGGTGACAAGTCCCCGACACCCAAGCTCGGTATCGACCTGCAGGGCGGCACCCGCGTCACGCTGTCCGCGCGCACGCCGGACGGCAGCAAGCCGAGCCAGGACAGCCTGAAGAAGGCGCAGGACATCATCGAGAACCGGGTCAACGGGCTCGGCGTCGGCGGTTCCGAGGTTGTCATCGACGGCGACAACATCGTGATCACCGTGCCCGGCGACGACGGGCAGCAGGCGCGCGCGCTGGCGACCACCGCCAAGCTCTACATCCGGCCCGTATTGCAGGCCGTGCCCGCGGCCGGACGTGGCGCCACCCCGCAGACGACTCCGGGCACTCAGCCCGCGCCGGCCGCGCAGCCGGAGACGACGCAACCCGCGACACCGGAGACCACCGAGCCTGCCCCGGCTCCGCAGCAGCGCGTGTTCCCCGCTCAGCAGCCGACGCAGCCGCCCGCCGATCCCAGCCTGACGCCCACCGAAGAGGCGACGAAGGAGATCCAGGCGGCCAGGGCGCTGCGGCAGAGTTCCGACCCGTCCGTGCAGCAGACCGCGCTGGCCACCATGGACTGCGGAAAGGCCGATCCACTCGCGGGCAACGACGACCCGGCTCTTCCGCTGGTGACCTGCTCGACCGACGGCACCGAGGTCTTCCTGCTGGACAAGAGCCGCATCGACGGCCAGGAGATCAAGGACGCCACCTCGGGGCTGAACCAGCAACAGGCCAGGCACGAGGTCTATCTGGACTTCAAGTCCGGCGGCAGCGACGCGTGGGCGACGCTGACCGGCGAGTACGTCTACAAGCGGGTCGCCTTCGTGCTCGACTCGAAGGTGGTCAGCGCACCGGTCGTACAGCAGGGCCCGCAGCAGGGCGGCCGCACCCAGATCTCGGGCAACTTCACCGCGACATCGGCCAAGGAACTGGCGAACACGCTGAAGTACGGCTCGCTGCCGCTGTCGTTCCAGACCTCCGAGGCCGAGACGGTCTCCGCGACGCTGGGCCTGTCCTCGTTGAAGGCGGGCCTGCTCGCCGGGGCGGTCGGCTTGGTCGTGGTGTTGCTCTACTGCCTGACCTACTACCGGATGCTGGGTTTCGTCACCGGTTTGTCACTGGTGGCCTCCGGATTCGCGGTGTACGGCATCATGGTGCTGCTCGGGCGCTGGATCGGCTTCACACTCGACCTCGCCGGTATCGCCGGTCTGATCATCGGTATCGGTATGACCGCCGACTCGTTCGTGGTGTTCTTCGAACGCATCAAGGACGAGATGCGGGAAGGACGCAGCTTCCGTTCCGCGGCTCCCCGCGGCTGGCAGCGCGCCCGCCGGACCATCCTGTCCGGTAACGCCGTCAGCTTCATTGCCGCGGCCGTGCTGTACATCCTGGCCGTCGGCCAGGTGAAGGGCTTCGCGTTCACCCTCGGTCTCACCACGATCCTCGACGTCGTCGTGGTGTTCCTGGTCACGTCGCCGCTGGTGCTGCTGGCTTCACGGACGGCGTTCTGGTCCAAGCCCTCGGTGAACGGCCTGGGCGCGATCCAGCAGATCGCCCGCGAGCGGAAGGCGGCCGAGGCCGCCCTCGGGAAGGCGTGAGGACGCGATGACCAACAGCCACACCACCCCCTCGCTCGACAAGACGAGCGCCACCGAGATCACCGACGTGTTCGCGGCGGTCGGCGAGCCGCAGCCGCCCAAGCACGGCTTCCTCAACCGCCTCTACACCGGTACCGGCGCGATCGACGTCATCGGCAAACGCCGGATGTGGTATCTCATCACCGCCGCGATCGTGCTCGTATCGCTGGGCAGCATCCTCTTCCGCGGCTTCAACTTCGGCATCGACTTCGAGGGTGGCTCCCGCATCCAGTTCCCCGCGGGGAACGCGACCACCAGCGCGGCGGAGGACGTCTATCGCGGCGCCATCGGTACCGACCCGGTCTCGGTGCAGACCGTCGGCACCGGCGGATCGGCCACCATGTTGATCCGGTCAGAGGCGCTGGACCCGCAGCAGGTGGAGGCGCTGAACAACGCGCTGTTCGCGAAGTTCCAGCCGAAGGACAAGTCCGGCAACCCGAGCCGGGCCGCGATCAGCACCTCCGACGTCAGCGAGACCTGGGGCAGCCAGATCACGCGTAAGGCGCTCATCGCGCTCGCGGTGTTCCTCGTGCTCGTGGCGGTCTACATCGCGGTCCGATTCGAACCGCACATGGCCATCGCGGCGCTGGCGGCGCTCGCCTTCGACGTCACGGTCACCGCGGGCGTGTACTCGCTCGTCGGCTTCGAGGTCACCCCGGCCACGGTGATCGGCATCCTGACGATCCTCGGCTTCTCGCTCTACGACTCGGTCGTGGTGTTCGACAAGGTCGAGGAGAACACCCACGGCATCCTGCACCTGACCAGGCGCACCTACGGTGAGCAGGCCAACCTCGCGGTGAACCAGACGCTGATGCGCTCGATCAACACCGCCTTGATCGGTATCCTGCCGATCGTCGGCTTGATGGTGATCGCGGTCTGGATGCTGGGCGTGGGCACCCTCAAGGACTTGGCGCTGGTGCAGCTGGTCGGTCTGCTGGTCGGCACCTACTCTTCGATCTTCTTCGCGACTCCGCTGCTGGTCTCGATCAAAGAGCGCTGGGGGCCGGTGGCGGCGCACACCAAGAAGGTCGTGGCCAAGCGGGCCGGTGCGGCAGGGGCACGGGCAGGCGTCGCGGCCGAGCGCCGGGCGAGCATGGCAGCGGGCCGGGATTTCGAGGAGACGCCGCGCGGACAGCGCGCGGCGGGGCAGACACCGCGACCCGGTGCGCGCCCGAGCGGTAAACGGCACAAAAGGCGGAACTGACACCAGACAGGGGTTTCATGCGACAGCCACGCGGTGCGGTACGACTGATCGGAGCGCTCGCTGCGGGCACGCTGGCCGCCGGGTTGATGGTCGGCTGCTCCAGTAAGAACCAGGTTCCCTCCATCGGCTACGCGACCGATGCCACCATCGCCACCTATAACGGCGGCAGCACGCTCGGAGCGAGTTCCGGGTCATCGGCGGTGTTCGCCCGGGTGCTCACCGGCTTCTTCTACACCGGTCCGGACGGCCAGCAGGTCGCCGACACCGACTTCGGCACCGCCAAGGAGGTGCCGGGGGAGTCGCAGACCATCCAGTACCGCCTCAACCCCGACGGTGTGTACTCCGACGGTGTGCCGACCTCGTGCGACGACTTGGTGCTGGCCTGGGCTGCCCGCAGCGGGCGGTACACCAAACCCGGTGATCGCGGCGCGGTTCCGCTCTTCGACGCCGCGAGCACCAGCGGCTACGACGACATCGAGCGCGTCGACTGCCAGCCCGGTTCGCGGGATGCCACGGTGGTGTTCCGGCCCGGCCGGCGTTATCTGCCGTGGCGCACTCTGTTCACGGCGGGCGAGCTGGTGCCCGCGCACGTCGCGGCCCGAGTCGCGAACGTGCCCAATGTCGTGTCGGCGTTGCAGACCGGCGACCCGAACGCGCTCGGCAGGATCGCGGAATTCTGGAACACCGGATGGGTCATCCCGGCCGACGGCGGGCTGGACCTGTCGCGCTTCCCTTCGTCGGGGCCGTACCGCATCGAGTCGTTCGGCAGCGAGGACGGCTTGGTGCTGGTCGCCAACGAGCGGTGGTGGGGCAATAAACCGGCGACCGGGCGAATCGTCGTCTGGCCCAAGACCTTCGACCTGAAGCAGAAGGTCGGCGACAACGCCGTCGGCGTGCTCGACATCGGTGCGCATTCGGTGAAAGACCTGAATCTGAACGGCTTCTCGGTGCAGACCATGCCGGGCCGGGGCGCCGAACAGCTGGTGCTGGCGACCGGCGGTGTGTTCGCCTCGGTCGAGGCGCGCCGCGCGTTCGCGTTGTGCCTGCCACGTCAGACGCTGTTCGACAAGCTCGGCAAGACGCCGGACGCACCGAAGACCGGGCTCGGCTCCGGCCCGCTCGACGCGCACGTCGTGCAGCAGGACTCCCTGTTCTATCCGGCGGTCATCGGCGCGGCGAACAAGTACTCCGGTGGCGACGTGGCGAACGCGACCAGGGCGGTCGCGGCCTCCGGTGCGCCGAACCCCACCGTCCGGATCGGCTATCAAGGTCCGGACGATCGCCGTGCGCAGACCGTCGCCATGATCGCCGAGGCCTGCAAACCGGCGGGCATCACCGTGGTGGACGCCGGTGCGCCCGACTTCACTCCCACCCGGCTCACCGAGGGCAAGGTCGACGCCGTCCTGGGCAGCACCGCCGCGGTGGCCGGTCCGGCGGGCTCGCTCGGCGGCGAGGCCGCGACCAGTGCGTTGCGCACCGGTAGCGGGCTCAATTTCGGACGGTTCGGCAACGGCCGTTACGATGCGATCACCGATCAGCTCGGGGCCGACGACAACGCGGCCGTACAGCTGAATCTGCTCACCGAGGCGGAGAACCTGCTGTGGGCGGAGCTGCCGAGCATCCCGTTGTTCGCCACCCCGCGCACGATCGCCTTCGGCAAGGGGCTGCGCAACGGGATCGCCGCCCCCACCCAGGCCGGATCCGGTTGGAACATGGACCGGTGGGTGCTCGAGCGGTGACCGACGGTGTGGGTGATGGGATCATGGAGAGGTGTCGATGAGTAAGCACGCGGCGATCGAATCCGCGGACGTAGCCGCCGAACGGACCATCAAAGCCGCCGAGGTGGTCGACCGTTTGACCCGTTGGCACGACGACTTTCCCACGGCCGGTGTGCGTTTCGCGGATCTCACCCCGGTGTTCGCCGACGCCGAGGGCTTCCGCGCTGTGGTCGACTGCCTGGCCGCGTGCGCGCCCGACGCCGATCTGGTGGCGGGCGTCGACGCCCGCGGCTTCCTGCTCGGCGCCGGTGTCGCCGCCTCCCTCGGCACCGGCGTGCTCGCCATCCGCAAGGCGGGCAAGCTGCCGCCGCCGGTGATCAGCCGCGAATACAGCCTCGAGTACGGCACCGCCGCGTTGGAGATTCCCGCGGACGGCATCGAATTGGCGGGCCGTCGCATCCTGTTGCTGGACGACGTGCTCGCCACCGGCGGCACGCTCGCCGCCGCCGCCGAAATCTTCAAGCAGGCGGGCGCCGAGGTGGCCGCCGCCGCGGTGGTGCTGGAACTCGGCTTCCTCGGCGGCCGCGCACGGCAGGGCGACTACCCGCTGACCTCCATCGTCCAGCTCTGAGCCACGCCCCACATCCGCTCGCCACTCGCAGCGGGTCGCGCGTAGCGGAAATCCATTGCCCGGGACTGCGGTGACTGTCAGGATCGCGGCATGCGAGCTGACGAGCCGCCGCGCCGGATCCGGGCGGTCTACGACGAGAACACGATCGGCGTCGATCAGTCATCCGCCCCGGAGATCGCGGGTATCGCCGTAGAGCACTACCTCGACCGATGGATCACCGGAATCCGCGATGTCACCGAGGAGGCGCGGCAGGTGCGCCGGATGGTAGCCGCGGGGGAGCTGGAGGCGGCGGCGCGGGCTCTCCCCGAGGAACGTCCCTATCCGCTCCCCGCGGCCGTGGCCGCCATCATCGGCGCGTCGTCCTGAAGCGGACGTGTGATCCGAATTGCACTGGCGCATTCGCCGGTGTTGTGTTTAATCTGGACAGGTCTTATCCCCGTTGATCGGAGTTCTGCCGTTGCTCATTTGAGGTAGCCACTCGTGCGGCCCGCATTCGCGCGCCGTCATTCGTCGCAACCTCCAGGAGCAGGCATGACCAATCTGTCTTTTTCCGATCTCACTTTCGGCTGGCCGGGCGGCACCCCCGTTTTCGACGGCGTCGACGCCGTCCTCGGCCCCGGTCACATCGGCCTGGTGGGCGGTAACGGTGCGGGCAAGTCCACTTTGCTGCGGCTGATCGCAGGGGAGCTGAAGCCCGTTCGCGGGTCCGTCGCCGTCACCGGGCATCTCGGGTATCTGCGCCAAGATCTCGGCCTGGGTGCGGGGCAGCGCGTCGATGCGGTGCTGGGCATCGCGGAGGTGCGAAAGGCATTGCACCGCATCGAGTCCGGGTCGGGCGGTGAGGCCGACTTCGATCTGGTCGGTAATCACTGGGATGTCGAGGAGCGGGCGTTGGCGTTGCTGGCCCGACTCGGCCTGCACTACGTCGCCGACTCGGTGGAGCAGCTCGATCGCACGCTCGACACTCTCTCCGGCGGCGAGACGGTGCTGCTCGGACTGATCGCCGAGCTGCTCGCCGAGCCGGACGTGCTGCTGCTGGACGAACCGACGAACAACCTGGACCGGGTGGCGCGAGCACGGCTCTACGAGGTGGTCGGGCAGTTCTCCGGCACCGTGCTCACGGTCAGCCACGATCGTGAGCTGCTCGAGCGGATGACCTCCATCGCGGAGCTGCGCCACGGCGAATTGCGGCTGTTCGGCGGGAATTTCAGCGAGTACGAGCGGATCGTCGCCGCCGAGCAGGAAGCGGCTCGCGCCGCGATCCGCGACGCGCGCAGCGATGTCCGCAAGCAGGCCCGCGAACTCGTCGAGGCACGCATCAAGCTGGACCGCAGGCAGCGATACGGACAGAAGATGTGGGATCAGAAGCGCGAGCCGAAGATCATCATGAACGAACGCAAACGGCAGGCGCAGGTGTCGGCGGGCAAGCTGCGCAACAACCACATCGAGAAGCTGGACACCGCCAAGGAACAGCTCGAGCAGGCCAAGGAGCTGTTGCGCGACGATCGGGAGATCCGCGTGGAGCTACCCGGCACGCGGTTGTATCCCGGCCAGGACGTGATCGAGCTGGACCGGGTCGAGCTGGCGTGCGGGCCCACGGTGACGTTGCGGGTGTCCGGTCCGGAGCGGATCGCGCTGACCGGCCGCAACGGCGTCGGCAAGACGACGTTGCTGCGGCGCATCGCGCAGGAGGGGCCGAAGGTGCCGTGGCGGATGCTGCCGCAGCGGCTGGACGTGTTCGACGAGCGGCGATCGGTCTTCGAGAACGTCGCCTCGACGGCGCCGCACGCGTCCGCGGAGCGGATCCGGGCGCAGCTGGCCCGCTTCCTGTTCCGTGGCGCGGATGCCGACGTCGCGGCCGCGGCACTGTCGGGCGGTGAACGGTTGCGCGCGGCGCTGGCCATGCTGCTGCTGGCCGATCCGGCGCCGCGGCTGCTGCTGCTGGACGAGCCGACCAACAATCTCGACCTGCCCAGCCTGGAGCACCTGACCCAGGCGCTGGCGAGCTTCGAGGGCGCGCTGATCGTGGTCAGTCACGATCCGCGTTTCCTCGACGACATCGGGGTGACTCGTCGTCTCGAGCTCACCGCGGAGGGATTGGTGGAGACGCTCGTGGCTTGACGCGCCGTCGCCGTCGAGAGCCGCTTCGGGCGCGGAACCGGCCTCCCGGCGACAGGCGGAGGCCGAGCCGACAGCGGTGCCCGTCAGCAGCGTGGGGCGACGAACCGCGCGGGCTGCGACCTGCCGGCCTGCACGCGCACGGGAGCCAGGCACCGGTTGGTGGTGCCCGGCTCCGGTGCGCGTCGTCGAGGTACCACCCAGAGCGAGGGCGGACGGCCGATGTGCGCGAACCTTGACCGCGCTAGTTTTAGTCACTTACACTAAAACATAGAGAGGACGTGATCACATGGGATACGGAAACTGGGACGACTCCACCTACCGCGCGGCGAAGACCTTCCGCGCCGCTCGCGGCATCGATGACTTCGGCTACACCGCCGACATGCGGGCCGAGCCGCACGCCGAGTGGCGGGTGCACCCGACGCTGGACCCGCTCGGCGTCACGGTGCGCGAATGCCGGGATTCGGCCGAGCACGGCAGCTCGCTGCCCATCGCGGTGCTGTTCGACGTCACCGGATCGATGGGGCGGGTGCCGCGGATCATGCAGGACAAGCTGGGTACCCTGCACGGTCTGTTGCGGCGCAAGGGCTATGCGGACGACCCGCAGATCCTGTTCGGCGCGATCGGCGACGCGGACACCGACCGCGTGCCGTTGCAGATCGGCCAGTTCGAATCCGACAACCGGATGGACGAGCAGTTGCGCGCCATCTTCCTGGAGGGCGGCGGCGGTGGGCAGAAGTCCGAGAGCTACGAACTGGCCGCCTACTTCCTGGCGACGCACATCGCGACCGACGCGTGGGACAAGCGGCGCAAGAAGGGCTACCTGTTCCTGATCGGCGACGAGCTGAACAAGCCGCGGCTGGCCTCCCGCCACATCCGCGCGATCATCGGCGACAGTGTGCGCCAGGACATCTCGGTGGAATCCATCTACCGCGAGCTCACCGAACGCTGGCACGTGCATTACATCCTGCCCAACCAGTCCAGCTACTTCCACGACCCGGAGATCGCCGAGCACTGGCGTGATCTGCTCGGCCAGAACTTCCTGCGCCTGGACGACCCGGCGGCGGTGTGCGAACTCATCGCGCTGACGATCGGATTGGCGGAAGGTCGCGTCGACCTGGCCGCCGGGCTGGCGGATTTGCGGGATGTCGGGTCCGTGGCCGAGGCCGCGTCGGTAGGCAAGGCGCTCGGGGCCGACGGCGGGCGAGCGCGGGCATTGCCGCGCGGCCGCGGTTGAAGCCGGGGCGGGCGATGTTCGGGTCGCACATCATCGTCGTGGATCTCGGTTTCGGGGACGCGGGCAAGGGCGCGACGGTCGACTGGCTCTGCGCCCCCGAGTCGGGATTCGAGGTCGCCGCCGTGGTCCGGTTCAACGGCGGGGCGCAGGCGGCGCACAACGTGATCGCCGACGGACGGCATCACACGTTCGCGCAGTTCGGATCGGGGACGTTCGCGGGCGTCCCGACACTGCTGTCGCGGCACATGCTGGTCGAACCGATCGCGCTTGCCGCCGAGGCGCGCAGGTTGGCCGCGCTGGGCGTCCGGGATCCGCTGTCGTTGTTACGGATCGACGGGCGGGCATTGCTCACCACGCCGATCCACATCGCCGCCAACCGTGCCCGCGAGGATGCGCGGGGTCGCGCGCGGCACGGTTCGTGCGGCCGTGGGATCGGCGAGACCGCAGGGTACGCGCTGGCGCACACGGCACCGACCGTGTCGGATTGCCTGCGACCCCGGGTGCTGCGCCGCAAGCTGCGGGCGCTGGCGGCGTACTACGGGCCGCTGATCGCGTCGAGCGAACATCGTTACGAGCCGATCGATGACCTGGTCGACATGTACGGGGAGTTCGCCGCAGCGGTCCCCATCGTCGGCGACGACCAGCTGGCTCGGTTCGCGCGGCGCGGCACGGTGGTGTTCGAAGGCGCCCAAGGCGTCCTGCTCGACGAGTGGCGCGGGTTCCATCCGCACACCACCTGGTCGACGGTCGAGCCGCGCAACGCGCACGCGATGCTCGCCGAGATCGGCGCGCGCGGCTATGTGCTCGGCGTCACCCGCACCTATCAGACCCGCCACGGCCCGGGCCCTTTCCCCACCGAGGATCCGGGCCTCGTCCTGCCCGAGCCGCACAATGCGGCAGGCCGCTACCAAGGCGAATTCCGTCTCGGGCACTTGGACACGGTGCTGCTGCGCTACGCCATCGAGGTCTCGGGCGGTGTCGACGGTCTCGCCGTCAACCACCTGGACGCGCCCGGAAGGCGATACGCCGCAACCGGTTACACCGTGGATGGCGCGGCCTGGGACCGGGTGTCCGCCGGACGCAGGCGGGACCTCGACCACCAGCGGGAGTTGACCCGGTTGCTCTCGCGCGCCGAGCCCGTCCTCGCCGAAATGCCGGACGACCCGGTGCCGTGGCTGGCCAGGACGCTCGGTGTGCCGGTCGCGCTCACCGCCGACGGCCCCGGCCGCCGCCACCGCACCCGCACGACGTATCCCGTCGCGGCGTGATCGTCCGCGCAGACATTCCGCGAGACGGGTCCGCCTGCCGCGTGGCGGGTCGGGCAGGATGGGTGGCCGTGGAGCAGTCCGTTGTGTCGGTGGATGTCGTGGCGTTGCGGTTCTGGGACGAGGACGGCGGCGTCCGATTCGGGATCGCACCCCGGGCGATGGAACCGTTCGCGGGGCAGCTCGCCTTGCCCGGTGTGCTGCTCGGACGGGGGGAGCGGCTGGCCGTCGCGGCGCGACGCGCGGTGCACACCAAATTGGACGTCCCGGAGGCCGCCATCGGCTCGGTGGGGCAATTGGTGACCTTCGACGAGCCGAACCGCGACCCGCGCGGGCCGACGCTCTCGATCGCGATGTGGGCGGTGGTGGGACCGCACGAGGGACCGGCGCGGTGGACCGCCTTCGACGAGGTGCCCGAACTGGCCTTCGACCACAATCGCGTCGTCGCGGTGGCCCGCGACGTCCTGACGCGGTTGCTGTGGAAGGACCTGACGTTCACCAGGGCCCTGCTCGGCGAGGAATTTCCGGCGACCAAGGCGGTGGAGGCCGTCACAGCGCTGTCCGGAGCCCGTCCCGACGCCGCGAACCTGAACCGGACGCTGGCGGCCATCCCGGGCCTGGCGCGCACCACCGAACGGCGGCGCGTCAAAGCGACCGGCCGGCCCGCGGCAGTGTGGGCCTTCGGCGCGCAGGAGTGAACGACAGTGCGCGGTGTCGCGTCGAGGCCGATCGAAGGGCCCGCGGTCAGCGGCGCGGTGCGTACATGATGATCGCGACCCCGATCAGGCAGATCGCCGCGCCCGGATAGTCCCAGCGGTCGGGGCGGAACTTGTCCACCAGCATGCCCCAGGCCAGCGATCCCGCGACGAAGACACCGCCGTAGGCGGCGAGAATACGGCCGAAGTTCGGGTCCGCCAGCCCTGCCACACCAGCCAGGCGCCGCCGATCTCGGCGAGCGCGGCGAGGGCGAACAACAGCAACGAGCGGGCGACCGTCATGGCGGGGACGGTACTTGCTCGCGATCCGTCGGACGCGAATCAGGAGCGACCTCATAGACGGCGTAGGCGCGCCCGAGCACGGGGTAGGAGACGTTGCGCACCGGCACGCCGCCCTGGGTACGCCCGAATTCCGTTCCACCGTGGGCATGTCCGTGGACGGCCAGCACCGCTCCGCCCGCGTCGACGGCCACGGCCAGATCATGGCAGCCGAGTCCGGCGTAGATCTTGGGCGGTTCACCGGCCAACGTGTCGATGACCGGTGCGAAATGCGTGAGCGCGATGCGGGTTTCGCAGTCGATCCGGTCGAGTGCCTGGCGGAGGCGAAGGGCGTCGAGTGGGCCGCGGCGCATGCGGGCGCGGTGTTCGGCGGAACCCTCCTCCGGTGTGCCGGGATGGCCCGGGAAGCCGCCGCTGCCGCCCATGACTCCGGCGATGCCCACCCGGATTCCCTCGATGTCGAGGCTGATCGCGGTGCCGTCCAGCACGTGGACGCCCAACGCGGTGAGCTGTGCCGCGATCAGGTAACCCGATCGTTGATCGTGGTCGTGATTGCCGAGCACGGCGACCACCGGTACGGGAAGACCGTCGAGTTCGGCACAGAGCAATTCCGACTCCGCGCGGGTGCCACCATCGGTGAGATCGCCTGCGAGTAACAGGATGTCGGCGTCCGCGGAAAGGCGCAGGAAGTCGGGACGGAAACGTCCGGCGACCGCCGCGCGCATATGCAGGTCGCCGACGGCGGCGACGCGGAGGCATTCGGTGCTGCGCGCTGCGGTCACGACGGCCAGTCGGCCACAGCGGCGAAGGCGTGTCAAGCGATGGCGCGAAAGCCGTGCGCGACGATCGATCGTCACACGGATCCGGAACTCGACGTTCACCTGGCCGCGACCGGCCGTGAAGTTCGGATATAGCTTGCCGCTATTCCTTGTTCAGGGCGTGTTCAGCGAGGCTACCGACAGTGTGGCCCTCGATGAAACGTCCATGAACACTGCCGTGGCGGGCTATCGCGCCTGCCCGCCGGTCCCGCATGGTCGCGGTATGAGCCGAGCGCAACTGCTGTCCAAAGTCGTTGCCGCCGCGGCGGCCGTCTTCCTTCCGCTGGCCGCGACCGGAGTCGCCGAGGGGGAGGCTCCGACGCCCAAGGTGGTCGTGATCGGCCTGGACGGCCTGATGTACGGCAAGGTCGAGCAGGTGCGGGCGCCGAATCTGCTGCGGCTGAGCGGAGAAGGCTTGCTGAGCCGTTCCTCGATCGCTCCGCACATCACCATCTCGGGTCCGTCCTGGGCCACCGTGCTGACCGGCGTGTGGGATCGCAAGCACGGCATCACCGACAACCGGTTCACCGCGTCCCCGTTCGCGCGGTACCCGACGGTGTTCACCCGGCTCGAGCGGGCTCGACCGGCGCTGAAGACCCAGTCCATCGCCACCTGGGACCAGATCGCCACCCTGACCGGCAGCGGCGACCCGCGCGCCGACGTCGTCGTCTCCACCGCGCCCGTGCCGGACGACCCGGACGAGTCCCGCACCGACGCCGCCACCACCGACGCCGTGGTCGCCGCGATCGGCCGATTCGCGCCCGACCTGCTGTTCACCCATCTGGACCAAGTCGACCGCGCCGGTCACGACGCGGGCGGGGCTTCGCGGGCCTACCTGGACGCCGTAACGCGCATCGACGCTCTGGTGGGCCGCATCGTCGCCGCCGTCGACGCCCGCGCCGCCGCCCATCCCGCCGAGCGGTGGACCGTACTAGTCACCGCCGACCACGGCCACCTGCCCAGGGGCGGGCACGGCGGCCAATCCCCGGACGAGACGACCAACTTCGTCATCGCCCGCGGCCCGGACTTCCGGCCCGGCGCCACCAGTACCCGAGCGACCCTGGTCGACATCACCCCCACGGTGCTCGACCTCCTCGACGTCGCCCCCGGCGCCGACCTCGACGGCCGCTCCCTGCGCCCCGAGCCCGGACCCGCGCGGACGCCTTTGTCCGAACCCCTGCCCGCCGCGATCCGCTGACCGCCCTCGCCCGGCCTCGTCTGTGGGCTCGCGCTCCGACCCGCGGGTCCGATACGTCTGGATCCACGAGCCGGGCAAACTCGCGCGGATGCAGTCCAGGGGTTGGTTGTCGCAGGTAGACGGCAAATCAGTGGTGGTGCGTCGCAGGACGGCTACCGCGTCCGGCGCATCACGAGCATCCGGTATGGGACGGTTGTCAGGAATAGTCCGGACCTCGGCACGCCCGCGTGCGTTCTTCGTCGCGACACCCTCGTGCGCATCCTTGGTTCGCGGAGCGGACGTCGCAGCTGCGCCCGGACTAAAGTTGGTGGTCCGGGAGGTTGCACCGGTCGGATAGGGTGGTCCGATCGAGGCGCGGAGAGGTGGTGGCATGACTCAGCATCTGGGCGAGGCGAAAGTCGAGCAATCGACGTCGGGCCCCCAGCCGAACGGTGCGGGCGCCACCGACGCCGCGAAACCGCAGGCGCCGGCGAACGCGACGCCTCCGCGTCAGCCCGGCACCTCTTCCGCGGTCCCGACCTCGGCCTCGCGCCGGGTGCGGGCGCGCTTGGCCCGCCGCATGACCGGTCAGCGCGGTATCGCCGCGGTCAAGCCGGTGCTCGAGCCGCTGGCCACCGTGCACCGCGAGCTGTACCCGAAGGCCAACCTGACGCTGCTGCAGCGCGCGTTCGACGTGGCCGACGAGCGGCACAAGCATCAGTTCCGCAAATCGGGCGATCCCTACATCACCCATCCGCTTGCCGTGGCCAACATCCTCGCCGAACTGGGCATGGACACCACCACGCTGGTGGCCGCTCTGCTGCACGACACGGTGGAGGACACCGGATACAGCCTCGAACAGCTCACCCAGGACTTCGGCTCCGAGGTCGCCCACCTCGTCGACGGCGTCACCAAGCTGGACAAGGTCAATCTGGGCGCCGCCGCCGAGGCGGAGACCATCCGCAAGATGATCATCGCGATGGCCCGCGACCCGCGCGTGCTGGTGATCAAGGTGGCCGACCGGCTGCACAACATGCGCACCATGCGTTTCCTGCCGCCGGAGAAGCAGGCGAAGAAGGCCAAGGAGACGCTGGAGGTCATCGCTCCGCTCGCCCATCGCCTCGGCATGGCGACGGTGAAATGGGAGCTGGAGGACCTCGCCTTCGCGATCCTGCACCCGAAGAAATACGACGAGATCGTCCGGCTGGTCGCCGACCGCGCGCCCTCGCGCGACACTTACCTGGCGAAGGTGCGGGCCGAGATCGTCAACACCCTGGCCGCCTCCCGGATCAACGCGATCGTCGAGGGCCGCCCGAAGCACTACTGGTCGATCTACCAGAAGATGATCGTCAAGGGTAAGGACTTCGACGACATCCACGACCTGGTCGGTATCCGCATCCTGTGCGACGAGGTGCGCGACTGCTACGCCGCCGTCGGCGTCGTGCACTCGCTGTGGCAGCCCATGGCGGGCCGGTTCAAGGACTACATCGCCCAGCCGCGCTACGGCGTCTATCAGTCGCTGCACACCACCGTGGTCGGACCGGACGGCAAGCCCCTGGAGGTGCAGATCCGCACCCAGGACATGCACCGCACCGCGGAGTTCGGCATCGCCGCGCACTGGCGCTACAAGGAAACCCGCGGCAAGCACTCCAACGACACCGCCGAGGTCGACGACATGGCGTGGATGCGCCAGCTGCTGGACTGGCAGCGGGAGGCCGCGGACCCGGCCGAGTTCCTGGAGTCGCTGCGCTTCGACCTGAAATCGCCGGAGATCTTCGTGTTCACGCCGAAGGGCGACGTGATCACGCTGCCGCAGAAGTCGACGCCGGTGGACTTCGCCTATGCCGTGCACACCGAGGTGGGGCACCGCTGCATCGGCGCCCGGGTGAACGGGCGGCTGGTCGCGCTGGAGCGTCAGCTGGAGAACGGCGAGGTCGTCGAGGTGTTCACCTCCAAGGCGCAGAACGCCGGACCCAGCCGTGACTGGCAGAACTTCGTGGTGTCCCCGCGCGCCAAGGCGAAGATTCGCCAATGGTTCGCCAAAGAGCGCCGCGAGGAGGCGCTGGAGAGCGGCAAGGACCAGATCTCCAAGGAGGTCCGCCGCGTCGGGCTGCCGCTGCAGCGGTTGATGAGCGTCGACGCGATGACCGCGGTGGCCCACGAGCTGCACTACACCGACATCTCCACGCTCTACACCGCCGTCGGCGAGCACCAGGTCTCCGCGCACCACGTGGTGCAGCGGTTGATGGCGCAGCTCGGTGGCATCGGCGACGTGGAGAACGAGCTGGCCGAGCGCTCCACCCCGTCGACGACCCCGAGCAGGCAGCGGGTCACCGGTGACGCGGGCGTGCTGATCCCCGGCGCTACGGGCACCGTCGCCAAGCTGGCGAAGTGCTGCACTCCGGTGCCCGGCGACGAGATCATGGGCTTCGTGACCCGCGGTGGCGCGGTGAGCGTGCACCGCACCGACTGCACGAACGCCGGTTCCCTGCGGGAGCAGGCCGAGCGGATCATCGAGGTGTCCTGGGCGCCGTCGCCGTCCTCGGTGTTCCTGGTCGCCATCCAGATCGAGGCGCTCGATCGCACGCGGCTGCTGTCGGACGTGACCAAGGTGCTGGCCGACGAGAAGGTCAACATCCTGTCCGCGTCGGTGGCCACGCACGGCGACCGGGTGGCGATCAGCAAGTTCACCTTCGAGATGGGCGATCCGAAACACTTGGGGCACCTGCTGAATGTGGTGCGCAACGTGGAGGGCGTCTACGACGTCTACCGCGTCACCTCCGCTGCTTGATCATCCGCGCCCGGACCCGCGAGTAGCTGTCAAATAGCTGACAGCTCGCGGTGTTTCGATTGCCGCGACGCCGGTTTCGGGCTTGCCATCCGGGGCGGACTGTCGGAAACTTGTCGGACTGAAACCGGGAACGCGCCAGCGTGTGGTGCGTTCATTTCGGTGTGTCGTGGAAGTTTTCCGTCGGTGCGGCAGTAATAGCCGGAATCTGTTACCGTCTATTGCGTTTCATGGCGTTGAGGTACCTGCGGCAGACGACTTGATTGCGGATCGCTATGACTGGATACACGGCAAGACTCTCGGGGATGCTGGTAGCACTCGCCGTGGCTGTGGCGACCGCCGGTGTCGCCGCGGCGGAGCCGTCGGATCCCGCCGGGCCCTCCACACAAATCCGTCTCGCGACCTGTCCCGCGTTGTACGCCTTGGGGATTCAGGGCACCGGTGAGTCCTCGCCGGACGCCGCGCCCAGCACCGACACGGGCATGCTCTCCACTGTTTTCCGGCCGATGATGGCGAAAGCTCCCGAAACCGGTCTGGTCGACCGGGCCTACGTGCCATACGAATCCGGCTTCGGCGGGGCGACAGCCGGTGGCGTGGTGCCTTATTGGGATTCGGTGTCCGGCGGCCTCACCCGTTTGCGGAGCATGGCCGAGACCGTCGCCGACGCGTGCCCGAACAGTCGTTTCGCGGTGGTCGGCTACTCGCAGGGCGCGCATGTCGCCTCGATGTTCGCGCAGGAGATCGGCCAGGGCCGCGGCGTGCTGCCCGCCGAGCGGGTCGCCGCGGTCGCGTTGTTCGCCGACCCGACCCGCAATCCCGGCGCACCGCTGTTCCCCGGCGCGCCGGGCAAGGCGACACCGGACCCCGCGCCGGGAACCTCGGGCGACCGGCTGGAATCCATCGCC
The DNA here is from genome assembly GCF_001612985.1 of Nocardia gamkensis NBRC 108242. Classification (GTDB taxonomy): domain Bacteria; phylum Actinomycetota; class Actinomycetes; order Mycobacteriales; family Mycobacteriaceae; genus Nocardia; species Nocardia gamkensis. Next base: position 25,640 of record NZ_BDBM01000073.1, read on the forward strand.
GCGCTGCCGCAGGCTCCCGCCACCGGCGGCGGCATCGGCCCGGAACGGGACAAGGCCGCGAACTTCGGGGCGCTCACCGGGCGGGTGGCGAGTTTCTGCGCGGCGGGCGATCTCGCCTGCGACGCTCCGGACGGCGCGCCGATCCTGCGGGCGGTCGCCAACGTGGCCGGTCAGTCCAAGCTCAGCGGCGGCGACCCGATCGGATCGCTGGTATCGATCGCGCAGGCACTGGCGTTCACCTCGATCAAGACCGCGACCCGGGTGCTCGACGAGGACGTACAGGGCAATTCGCTGGCCACCCTGTCGATCTCGCCGGAGAAGTCGATCTCGCAGCGCCTCGCGGACGCCTCGGACCCGCGTACGCCGCTGAATCTGCCCGGCGCGCTGCAGGCGCTGCTGAAAATCGGCATGATCGGCTTGAACTCGGTGATCGCGGTGGTGCGGACGGTGATCGACGCGGCGAACATCTCCGAGCTGGCCACCGCGGGACTGGCGAATCCGCCCGCCGCCCTGGTCAGGCTCGGCGCCGAGCTGGTCGGCGCCGTTCCCCAGCTGATTCCGCCGACCACCGGGGTCCGGCTGATCAACCAGGCATTCGACGCGGTGGTGCAGAACATCACCGACAACAGCGAGCTGCTGAACACGACGACGTGGGTGCGCTACTGGGACACCGTGCAGCGCCACACCGCCTACGCCGGCGCGACCGTCTCGGCAGGCGGGGCCGCGCCCACGCAGTTCGTCGCCGACTGGCTCGCGGCGCTGGCCCGCGACATCGCCGACGCCTTCGGCGGCAAGGCCCAGCCACGGCCGGTGCTGGAGAAGCAACCGACCGGATTCTTCGGGGACGGCTCCGGCGCGTCTCCCACGCCGACTTCGTCCGGTACGGGACAATTTCCGTTCGGGACAGGAGCCGATGGCGCCTCATCCAGCGGCGTGACATCGATTCCGCCCACCGACCGAACCGGCATACCCAACGCCTACCCGTTCTCCACGAACTGATCGCCGAGAGGGTCCGACGATGCGATACTGCGTGCCCTGCTCTGCGGGAATGGGGGAATGTTGAAGTCGTACAAACAGCTTTCCCGCTGGTACGGCGCATTGGAGCCGGAGACCGGTGCACCGGAGAAGGACAAGCCCGATGAGGCGAACGTCATCATCCCCGCGGACGACGAGGGGCCCGCGCGCTTCCCGGACTACATCCGCGACGAAGCCGAGCCGTGGCAGCGCAAGCCCGAGGAGGTCCCTGCGGACCTGCCGGCCCAGCGCAGCGAGTTCACCGGCGGGTGGTCGGACTGGGTGGTGACCGGCCATGCGCCCGGTCCGGACGACGACTACGTCGCGCCCCGGCCGGTCGATCCCGTGCCGTTCCCGTGGGCCGACGACGAGCACGAGCCGGTCGAGCAGCCTCGTCCCGCGGAGTCGCGTGCGCTGCGGAAGGCCGCCCGCGACCACCCCGCCGTGCGCCGGGCCCGGCTGTTGCTCATCGTGATCGCGGCGGTGCTGATCATCGCCGTCGCGGCCGTGGGTGTGCTGCTCCTGCTGCGCGCTGCCGCCGATCGCGCCGCGCTGCCGAGGGACTCGCATGTGTCCGCCTCGGTGCAGCTCACCGTCGGGGGCGCCCAGGCGGTCGGCAATCCGCGCGCGGTGGGTTCCGGCGCCTGCCCGACCGAGCGCAGTGACGCGATCGTGCGCAGCGCGGAGGCGGGCGGCACGAGCTCCGGGCCTGAGGTGGTGCTGTCGTTCCAGTACGCGTACTACGTGGAACGCTCCGGGGAGCGAGCCCGCGCGGTCGTCGCGCCGGATGCCAACGTCCAGCCCGCCTGGGTCATCCAGCGGGGCATCGACTCCGTCCCGGCGGGCACGACACATTGCGTGCGGATCGTGACGGTCGGTGACAACCGGTACTCGGTGGAGGTCACCGAATACCGGCCCGGCGGCGCGCCCGCCACGTACAACAGGCAGACGGTCACCACCGCGGTGATCGACGGCCGCACCCTGATCACGGGTATCGCGGCCGGATAAAGGAGAGCAGAAGCGATGGGAGAGGACTGGAGCCGCTGGCTCGACGAAGCGCCCGGGGAGGGCGCTGCGCCGAGCCGGCCGGTGCGTTCCAAGGCTCCGGTGGTGCGGTTGCGGCGCGGCAAGGATGACGGCTCCGAGGCGGATCACCCGGCGCAGCGGCCGATCCTGGTGGTCGGGGGGTGTGGTGGTGCGGGCACCACCACGACGGCGTTGGGTTTGGCGGGCGAACTCGGTACGGGCGGTACCCCGACGGTCGCGGTGGACGCCACCACGGCGGGCAGCGATCTCGCGCTGCGCGGCGCGGACGAGCATCTGCACCCGATCAGCCTGCAATCCTGGTTGTACGGGCGCGGTGACGACGAACCCGCCCCGCTGAAGGAATGCCTGTCGCGCGCGACTTCGGGCATCGGCCTGCTCTGGCGCGACGCCGCGCCGCTGCGCAGGCGTGCGACCTATCTCACGGTTGCCCGTGCGGTGCGCGACGCCGGATACACCGCCGTCTACGACGGAGGACATCCGATTGCCGCCCGGCAACTGCTTCCCCTGCTCGATGACGCGGATGTGGCTCTGGTGCTTGCCATTCCGGCGCGCACTGATGCGGCCAACCGCCTGCGGGTCGCGCTGGAATGGCTCGACGACCAGTTCGGTGATACCGGGGAAGGACACGGCGGCGGCGTCGTCGGCGACACGACGATCGTCGTCTCCCACCAGTACCCCGGCGATGACTCTCGGGTAGCCGAACATTTGCGCGAGCACTTGTCCGGCTGGGTCCGCGATATCAAGGAGATTCCCTACGATCCGCACCTGGCCCGGGGCGAGCTCGTGCGGCACGCCTCGCTGGCCGCCGAGACGCGCCGGGCATATGGGCGCTTGCTCGCAGGGGTGGCATCATGACCGCCGCCATGATTTTTCCGCGTCAGCCCGACCCCGCTCCCGCCGGTGTGATCGCCCCGCCGGAGTCCCGCCGTGCCGCCATCTGGGACCGCCCCGTGCCGGGTGTCGGCCGTGCGCCGCTGGTCTGGCTGCTGGGTGTGCACGGGGGCGCCGGAGCCAGTACCCTCGCGCATGTGCTTGCGCCCGCGGCGGATTCGGGCCGCCGCTGGCCCGGCGTCTTCGACCGCGAAAGTCCGTTCGTCGTCCTCGTCGCCAGAGAGACCATCGCCGGTCTGTCCCGTGCGCACGACCTTCTGCGCCAACATCTTTCGGGTTTCGCCGGTCCCTCCGACGTGCTCGGCCTGATCACCGTCGCCGCGCGGCCCGGCCGGATGGCTCCCGAGATCCGGCGCTACCGCGACGTGGTCGGCTCCCTGGCCGGACAGGTGTGGCAGGTGCCGTGGTACGAGGAGTGGACGCTGGTCGAACCGGAGCAGCTGCCGGTGTGGTCGCCCGGTGATCCGATGCCATCCAGGAAACGCAAGCTCGATCTGCTGGAGGAAGTCCCGCTCGATGTCCGGGAGCTCGGCGCCGACATCGTGGCGGCCGCTCGGACGGCACTGGAGGAGGCCGACTACGACCGCCGGTCACCGGATCTCCGTAAGCCGCCCGATGAGTGATCGTCCGCATCGAAACGGCGACAACCACCCACTATTCGAGAAAGGCATCCGATGAGCACGCTCCTCCTCGCCGTGCAGGACACGTACGGCACCGTCCTCGCGCAAGTCGGTAATCCGACGCCGGAGGCGCCGCCGGGCTCGGAGAAGATCCTGCAGCTGGTGCGGTATCTCACCTGGTTCGTGCTGTTGTCCGGAATCTGCGGCATCGTCTACGCGGGTGGCAAGTTCGCCTGGGAGAAGTGGACCGGCGGTGGTCTGGAGTCGCCGAAGATGGTGGCGGGCGCGATGATCGGCGGCGTGGTCGCCACCAGCGCGGGCACCATCATGAACGCCGTCATCGGGACCTGAGGTCGCGATGAGTACCGTGCGCATGCCCGCGGCCGAGTTGCTGGCCTACAAGCAGATGCCCGCCGACGTCCTCGCACCGCTGATGCAGCTGCTGAACTGGCTGCTGTGGTTCGTCCTTCTGGTCTGCCTCGCCTGGATGATCGTGTCCGCGGGGAAGCTGTGGCTGACCTTCCGCAGCGACCTGGCCATGAACGACGCCTCACACGGCGTGCTGATGAGCCTGCTGGGTGCTGTGGTGGCGAGCACGGCGTCGGGGATCGCCCTGGCGTTCCTGCCCGCGTGAGCCGCTGGAGCGGGACGGGGACGACGCGGGAATGACTTCGACAGTACTGCGGCCGGCGGATTCCGCGGCGTGGCGGCGCGACATCCGCCGCCCCGCGGCCGGCGTCGTCGGCGCCGCGCTGCTGTTCGCGGCGGTCGGCTGCGGCGGTAACGCGGACCCGGCGGGGCCGGACCTCTCGGCCGCACCCACCGATGTGCGGTGGCAGCCGTTCCAAGGCGTGCCGCTGCCGCACACCGGCCAGGGGCCGCGATCGACGGCCGACGGCGCGGCGACCGGCTTCGAGCACTCGCCGCGCGGCGCGGCCATCGCCGCGCTGACCCATTCGGTGCGGCTGGCGGTAGCCGCCGACACACAATGGGCGAAAGTGGCTGCCGGAGAGGTCGTTCCGGGCGCTGCCAAGGACGAGTGGGCGATCAACCGGGTACAGCTGTCGATCACGGGCCCGGCGGCCCCGGAGTTCGCGCCCCGTTTGCTCGGCTACAAGATCACCGGTTACACCGACCGGCACTCCACCGTCGACGTGTACACCGAGTACTCCGACCGATCGAAGGCGGTGCACCACACGGCCGTCGAGTGGTTCGGCGAGGACTGGAGATTACGGCTGCCCGATCCGGATTCGACCGCCAGACCCATCGATCCGATCGACGCAGTACCTACCGACATCGTGAAAGTGGAGGCACCGACGTGAGCGACAGGGAGTCGTACGCGCGCGACCGTGTCTCCTTCGGCATCGTCGCCTCCGCCGCCGTGCTGGCGCTCATCGTGGTGGTCGGCATCTTCGTCTTCGTCAGCCGCGACGAGGAGCAGGCAGGCGGTGCCCCCGCCGTCACCGAGGGTTCCGGCGGCACCGGCTTCGCGAGCCCCGAGGTGGACATCCTCGGCAGGCGGGTGGACATCCCGAACAACCCTGCCGGACAACCGCTTCCGCAGGATCCCTCCCGGCAGCGCAAGCCCACCGACCCGGACTGGCTGACCGCGGCGCCGCAGGGCACCGCCGAACCGCACGGCTGGCAGCGGGTGTACGGCGCCTCCGTCCCGTTCTCCACCTCCGACGGGCCGACGCGGATCGAGGACGACCTGGCCGTCGGGTACGCGCACACCCCGCAGGGCGCGGTACTGGCCGCGGCGCAGATCACCTACCGGCTCAATGCCCGTCCCGCCGACCGCGACCTGTACGTGCGCCAGGTCCGCGTCTCCGCCCAGCAGATCGCCGCCTACGACAAGGCGCTGGCCGACGACCGCCTGCCCGAGCAGCAGCCGGAGAAAGTGACCCGCTACTTCGTCGCCTCGGACGCGTTCAAAGTGGACGACTACGCCGACGATCTCGCCATCGTCCGGCTGGCCACCAGGGGACCGGTGGTGGACGGCAAACGGCTGTGGGTGGCCACGCGCCTGGTGATGGTGTGGGACGCGGGCGACTGGCGCCTGAAGCCGTCGACCACCAACAACACGCAGATGGAGTATCTCGAGTCGCTGACGGGGTGGACGCAGTGGTGAGCCGCAGAAGGCCTTCCGGGCACATGCCGCCGGCTGTGCTGGGCGCGGGTGCCGTACTCGCGGTGGCGGTGGCCGCAGTCGTCACTGTGGTTGCCGTCCGGGATGACGCGCCACATGATCCGGTGGCGCAAAGGACGACAACATCGGCGAATCAGTCTGACGGTCCGACTGCCGAGTCGTCATTCGTCAGTTCTGGTGCGGACTCTTTCGGCCATCGTTTCGATATCTCCGACAATCCCGCCGGACAAGCTCTTTCGCAGTCGGGCTCGCCGCGGACGCCGACCGATCCGGAGTGGCAAACCGGTGCGCCGGGCGGGACGAATCAGCCGGGCGGTTGGCAACAGGTATACGGCGGCCCGATCATTCCCTTCTCGACGACCGATGGACCGGCGCGCATCGACAACGGTGTGCCGTCGGGCTTCGCCAAGACTCCGCAGGGCGCCGCGCTGGCCGCCGAGCAGATCTACTGGAGGACCGTGGCACGACCCACTGACCGCACGCTGTGGCAACAGTTGGTGATCCTCGCGCCCGAGGAGCTTGCCGATCGGGAGCGCAAGATCGCCGCGGGCAGAGTGCCCGACGTCTTGCCGGAGAGTGCCAAACCACTGCTGTACGCGTCCGACGCTTTTCGAATCGAAAGCTATGGTGACGATTTCGCTGTTGTTCGGGTCGCCCGCAAGACCCGTGAATTCCTGCACGGCGGGCGAAGTTGGGTGGCCATGAGACTCAACGTGATATGGCGTGACGGCGGCTGGAAACTGAAGTCGTCCGCGGGCGACGCACAGCCGCTCGAGACGATCGGTTCGATCGATGGGTGGACACAATGGTGAGGCGGCTAGTCACAATCCTTGCGGTCATCTTCACAGTGATGATCGCGACTCCGACCGTGGCCTACGGACAGACGTACGGCTTCGACGATACGTGCAACGAAATACACGACACTCTCGACGGCGTCGGACTGCCCGGCTTCAGCCTCGGCGACGCCGCGTCCGCCGCCTGCAAGGCGGGTAATGCCGCCTCGCATCCCGACCAGGCGGCGACGGCGGTGAAGGACAAGGCCTGGGATTCCACCTTCGGCAAGGTGGTCGATTCGCTGATGAACGGTCTCGGTGAGGCCATCATCCTGGCGTTGACCTTCTGGATGAAGGTGCCCAACGAGGCGGCCAGCGACTCCGGTTCGCTGTTCACCAAGATCAACGACTACACCTATCAAGCGCAGATCCTGCTGTTGATAGCGTCGGTGATCCTCTCCGGGGCGCGATTGGCCGAAGCCAGACGCGGGGCCGCGATGAACGAGGCGGCCGAATCGTTCCGGATGTTCACCCGCGTCATATTCAGCTCCTGGATGCTCGGCGCGGTGATCGTCGCGGGCACGCAGGCGTCGGACCGCTTCGCGGAGTGGATCATCGACGACTCGACCAACGGCAATGCCAAGGACCTCGCCGAGTTGATGGTGAAAACCAGTAAGCTGCAAGCGTTTTCGCCGGGCCTCGTGCTGATCATCGCGATTGTCGGCCTGCTCGGCGCGCTGGCGCAGATCGTGCTCGCCATCGTGCGGCAGGGCCTGCTGGTGATCGCGGCCGGAGTGCTGCCGCTGGCGGCGGCGGCCTCCGGGATGAACATCGGCAAGCAGTCCTATCAGAAGCTGATCGGCTGGATCATCGCCTTCATGCTGTGGAAACCGGTGGCCGCGATCGTCTACATGATCGCGTTCACCACGGCGGGCCACGTCGACTCGCTCACCCCGACGGGCGGCCTGCCCGACGGTGAGCAGGCCCAGCGCATGCTGGTCGCGATCGTGCTGCTGTGCAGCGTGGCGTTCGTGCTGCCCGCGCTCATGCGACTGGCCACTCCGGCCGTCGCGATCGTCGGCAGCGGCGGTTCCGGTTTCACCGCGGCGGGCGGCACCCTGGTCGGTGTGGCGGCCTTGGGCGCCATGGGCACCAAGGCGGTCGGCGTCAAGAGCGCTGCGGCTCCCGGTAGGGCCGGTTACGTGAGTGGCAGCGGCACCGGCCCGCGTCCGGGCGGCGCGGGC
>NZ_BDBM01000074.1 GCF_001612985.1 Nocardia gamkensis NBRC 108242
CGACGAAGGAGCAAGCGGCGGTCGCGCAAACGCGAGCCATAAGGGGGCCGCGAACACCCAGCGCCGCAGGCGCTGGAAAAACCAACACAGCCCGGCTCGCGTTTGCGCGGCCGTCGCGTAGGCGACGAAGGAGCAAGCGGCGGTCGCGCAAACGCGAGCCACAAAGGGGCCGCGAACACGCAGCGCCGCAGGCGCTGCAATCAAAGACTGAGCGTCGCCCGCAGGCGGGCGTCGAGGGATTCCGTCTCCTCCGGGGAGAGCACGCCGAGATGTTCGGTGAGCCATGGGCGATAGGCGCGGTGCAGTTTCAGGGTGTCGGCCCAGCCGTGCTCGGTGAGAGTGGCCAGCACATGCCCGGGGTCGGCGTCGCGCAACGGGACGACTTGCAGCCAGCGATAGCGCGAGGTGATCACCGCCGAGTCGGAGACCAGCACGACCGTCATGCGCCGCGGGAAAGGGGTGCCGTCACTGAGCGTCGGGGCGTAGCGCCAGATCTCGCCGCGTCTCATGCGGCGCCGGCGGCATCGTCTTCGGCGGCCTGGGTGAGCGTCACGTCGTCATAGGCCGCGGCCAGCTCGGCCTCATCGTCGATGGCCAGTGCGGTCAGGCTGTCCTGCACGAGCATGGAGCGCAGCGCGGCGTTGATCACCGCCGACAGGCTGCGGTTCTGGCGATCGGCGACCTCCCTGGCCCACTCGGCCACCTGCGGATCCAGCGTGACGGTCACGCGCGTCGCCTTGCTCATACCGGTATGCATACCAGAGCGGTGCAACGGCCGGGAACCCTGCCGCGGCAAAGCTCGCGCCGGTTCGAAGTCGCGCGGGGCTTTCCTCCGCTTCGCCCACTACAGTCGATCCGTGGCCAGCAAATCCACCGGGTCGGCGATCGAGCTCGAGGTCGGCGACCATACGATCCGCGTCTCCAACCCCGACCGCGTCTACTTTCCGGAGAGCGGCGCCACCAAGCTGGATCTGGTGCAGTACTACCTGAGCGTCGGGGACGGCATCGTCAACGCGCTGCGCGACCGGCCCTGCATGCTGCACCGGTTTCCCAAAGGACTCGCGGGCGACAAGGTGCATCAGAAGCGGCTTCCCGCCGGCGCACCGGACTGGATTCCGACTGTGCGGGTGTACTTCCCGCGCTATGGGAGGCATGCCGACGAGCTGTGCGTCGAGAAGCTCGCCGACGTCCTGTGGGCGGTGCAGATGTCTACGGTCGAGTTCCATCCGTGGAATTCGCGCGCCGCCGATACCGAGCGTCCGGACGAGTGGCGCATCGACCTCGACCCGATGCCGGACTGCCCGTGGTCACGCGTGCAACGGGTCGCCGGGGTCGTACACGAGGTTCTCGACGAGATCGGCGCCGTCGGGTGGCCGAAGACCTCTGGCGGCAAGGGCATGCACGTGTACGTGCGGATCGCGCCGGATCAGGGATTCCAGGACGTGCGCCGCGCGGCGCTCGCGTTCGCCCGGGAAGTCGAGCGGCGGGCACCCGACGACGTGACCACCACCTGGTGGCGGCGCGACCGCGATCCGAAGATGCTGTTCGTCGACTACAACCAGAACGCCCGCGATCACACCATCGCCGCCGCCTACTCGGTGCGCGGCGTCCCCGCCGCCACGGTCTCCACACCGGTACGCTGGGACGAAATTCCCGACATCGATCCGCGCGACTTCACCATGGCCTCCGTTCCCGCTCGCTTCGCCGAACTCGGCGATCTGCACGCGGGCATGGATGACGCGGTGTTCCACCTGGATCCTCTCCTGGAGTGGGCCGAGCGGGACAAGGTGGACGTGGAGCTCGACGAGGAGCAGAGCGAGGCCTAGCGCCGCGCCGAACGCACACCCCGCGACCGGTCGGCGCACGCCGGGCGGTGTTACGGTCGCAACGTCCCGCTCGCGACCACGTTCCTACTGCTCCGAAGGAGGTCCGTCCATGAACCGACCGGCAGTGACGATCGCGATCGGCCCCGCCGACCCACCTCCCACGCTGATTGAGAAGGCCGTCGTGGGGGCGGGCGCCACCCTCTCCGATCTCGGCGAGGCGCGCGGGCTGATCTGGGCCGGCGACGCCGGCGAGTTCCCGGACGAATTACCCGCCGGTGTGGAGTGGGTGCAGCTTCCGGCCGCGGGCGTCGAGGACTGGTTCGCCGCGGGCGTCATCGCCAGGCATCCCGGTGTGCGATTCACCTCCGCCGCAGGCGCTTTCGCGGCGAGCGTGGCCGAGCACGCGCTCATGCTGCTGCTCGCGGGTGTCCGGTATCTGCCCGAGCATCTGCGCGCGTCGGACTGGCGGCAACAGGACTTCTTTCCGCACGTCGGCACGCTGCGCGGCAAGACGGTGACGATCGTGGGCGCGGGCGGCATCGGCCGCGCGCTGATCCCGATGCTGGTTCCGCTCGGCGCGCACATCATCGCGGTGAACCGCAGCGGGCGTCCGGTCACCGGCCCCGGCATTCCCTCTTCGGTCGAGACGATTTCCGCCGATCATCTGGGCCGGGTCTGGCCGCACACCGATCACGTGGTGATCGCCGCGCCCGCCACGCCCGCCACCAGGCATCTCGTCGGCGCGGACGAACTCGCGCGGCTCAAGCCGTCCTCGTGGATCATCAACGTCGCGCGCGGCAGCCTCATCGACACCGACGCGCTGGTGGCCGCGCTGGCCTCCGGCGCGATCGGCGGCGCGGGCCTCGACGTCACCTACCCGGAGCCGCTCCCGGCCGGTCATCCCCTCTGGTCGCTGCCGAATGCCATTGTCACTCCTCATGATTCGAATCCGCCGCAGCTGCGGTTGGCCGCCTTCGCCGACCATGTCGAAGCGAACGTCTCGCGGTTCCTCGAAGGCCGCCCGCTGCTGGCGCCGATCGATCCCGCGCGCGGGTACTGAGAGCGTTCGCGCACAACAGAATTCGAGCCAAGAGGGTCGCGGCCTTCGGCGGCGATGGACGCGCCGGGCATGATCCGCACGACCCTGTTCGCTGCCAGACGCAGCGTGCCCGCCACTGCCGAAAGCGCTCAGGGGTGCCGGTCGGGCGTTGTCCGGTGAC
>NZ_BDBM01000075.1 GCF_001612985.1 Nocardia gamkensis NBRC 108242
GGTCTTCGTCGTGCGTGCGCAGCCGGTCGCGGAAGGCGAGGATCCGCTCGATCTCCGGTGCGCCCGACTCCGGCGCGAACACATGCAGATTCACGCTTCGTCGCGCACCGCTCTGCACCCGGCGGACAAGACAGCGATGCTGATACCAGTCCGGTTGCCGGACGCGCAGCGCGTACCCGGCAGCTTCGAGAGCCGGTAGATAAGCGGCTTCGTCGTCGGCGTCGGGAACCAGCAGCAGGATGTCGATCAGCGGCTTGGCCGCGAGACCGGGGACCGACGTAGAACCCGTGTGCTCGATCCGCAGCGCCACATCACCGAGTGCCGCACGTATCACGGCTTCTTCCTCGGCATACCAGTCCGGCCACGCGGGGTTGTAATCCTCCAGAACCACCTTGACCGCATAGGGCTCCACCTCGCCGACTGTCGCCGCCGCGATCTCGTCGTCGTCCAACGTAGCCACACGTCACGGTAGCCGGTCGGGATTACCTTCCAAAAATGTGCCATTGACAACTGGCACATTCATGGCTGATTCTTAGCGCATGACAAGGTCAACGAGGACCTCGGTCCCCGGCGTTCCCACCACGCCCTCGACCCGCGCCACCGTGGCCGCGGCGGCCACCAGGCTGACGCTTCGGCCGGTGAACTGCGCGGTGCCGATGAACGCGCCGGGCGTCTGGTTCGCACGCAAGCTCATCGCCACGCTGATGGCCGTCGGCGGTCCCGTGCCGTCCGGTACGTCCGTCACCGAGGTCCGGTCGGGCGCGGTGCACGGCGAATGGGTGCGGGCGGCGGGCGTGCCGTTCGGGACGCGAGCCGTCTACTACATCCACGGCAGCGGGTATGTGATCTGCTCGGCGCGCACGCATCGCGCTCTCGCGGCTCGGCTGTCGACGAAGACCGGGCTTCCGGTCTTCCTCACCGACTATCGCCTCGCGCCCGAACACCGGTTCCCAGCCGCCGCCGACGACGTGGAGGCGGGCTACCGCTGGCTGCTCGGCCGGGGCATCGCCGCGGAAGACCTGGTGATCGCCTGCGACTCCGCGGGCGGGCATCTCGCGTTGGACCTGCTCGTCGAGAACGGACGACACCGCCGCCCGCAGCCCGCGGCCGTCGCGATGTTCTCCCCGCTGCTGGATCTGACCCTCGGCTTGGCGGCCGAGCGGGAACGCGTCCGGCCCGACCCGCTGATCTCGGCCGCCGCCGCGAGCAGGCTGCCCGCGGCCTACACCAACGGTCACCCGGCCGACGCCGCGCGCCTGCGGCTGACCATCCCGCAGGGTCTCGCGCTGCCGCCGATCCTGGTGCAGGTCGGCGGCACGGAGATGCTCGCCGCCGACGCACGGGCGCTGTGCGAGATGGTCCGGCGCGCGGGCGGCAGCTGCGAACTCGAGATCTGGCCTGGGCAACTACACGTCTTCCAGGCCCTTCCCCTGGTGGTGCCCGAGGCCGACCAAGCCCTCGCACGCGCCGCCGACTTCCTGCGCGCGGCGCTGGTCGCTACCTCCGGTACGGAAAAGGTGAGCTGAGATGTTCGGATTGGACAAGCTGGTGGCCCTGGGCCGGGCCCGGCGCACGCACGGCGCGCGAGCCGTGGTCACCGGCGCGGGCAGCGGCATCGGCCGCGCGTTCGCGCTGGAGATCGCCGCCCGCGGCGGCCGGGTGATCTGCGCCGACATCGATGAGGCGCGCGCCGACGAAACGGTCGCCCTGATCGAACGCGCCCACCCGGGCGCCGCGCACGCCTTCCGCTGCGACGTGGCGCAACGCGAGGACGTGGAGTTGCTCGCCCGCTTCGCCGAAACGCTGTTCGAGCGCCCGGTCGACCTGGTGATCAACAACGCGGGCGTCGGGATCGGCGGAAAACCCGTGGGGCACATCGGCTTCGACGACTGGCAGTGGGCACTGGGCATCAACCTGTGGGGAGTCGTGCACGGCTGCGAGGTCTTCGCCCCGCGCCTGCGGGCCGCCGGACGCGGCGGCATCATCAACGTCGCCTCGGCCGCCGGATTCGCCGCCGCGCCCTCCATGGCCGCCTACAACGTGTCCAAGGCCGGTGTGCTGTCGCTGTCGGAGACCATGGCCGCCGAATTGAGCGGCACCGGTGTCGCGGTGACGGTGCTGTGCCCGACGTTCGTCCGCACGAACGTCGCGCGTGACGGCCGGATCACCAAGGAATCGGCACAACTGGCCGACTTCCTCATGCGCTGGACCGGCTTCTCCCCCGAGCGCGTCGCGCGCACCGCTTTGGACGCGCACGACCGCGGCCGGCTCTATGTGCTCCCCCAACTGGACGCGCACGCCGTATGGCTGCTCAAGCGGTGCTTCCCCGCGCAGTACACCTACGTCCTCGGGCTCCTGGAGCGGCTGCTGCCCCAGGACAACTCGACCACCACCGACCGCACGCCGGTCACCGACAAGACAGGAGTCTGACATGGCTGCCATCGCGATGGACTTCGACGACATGCTCCGCAAGATCAAGGACCGCCAGTGGGCGCTGGCCGACATCGATTGGGACGCGCCGGGCCGCGAGACCATCACGCCCGAACTGCACGCCAAGCTCAAGCCGTTCATGGCCGATCTGATGTGGATCGAGAACGTCGGCGCGCGCGGCTTCGCGGCGATGGCCAAGAAGGCGCCCACCGAGACGTTGCGCGAGATCTACCGCTACTTCCACGCCGAGGAGCAGAAGCACGCCAACGCCGAGCTCGCGCTGATGCGCCGGTGGGGCATGCTCGACGGCGACGAGATCCCGCAGCCGAACGTGAACGTCAAGCTGGTGATCGACTTCCTGGACAAGTACTCCGACGACATGTCGCTGTCGTTCCTCGGCACCGTGATCCCGATGCTGGAGGTCGCGCTGGACGGCGCGCTGATCAAGTTCATCATGGACGAGATCGAGGACCCGGTCTGCCAGGAGGCGTTCAAGAAGATCAACTCCGACGAATCCCGGCACCTGGCCGTCGATTTCGCCGTGATGGATCTGCTCGGGCACGCGGAGATGCGCAAGCTGTTCATCGATCTGGTCGGCGGCTGGGCCAAGCCCTCGCTGATCATCGGCGTGCTGAGCTATGTGCCGCTGCTGAACAAGATGCGCGACAACATCGTCGCGATGGGCGTCGACGAGGAGAAGCTCTACGGCGCGCTCAAGCGGTACGCGAACGTCGGCGAGCGCAGCGAATTCGCGCGCAGGCTGCCGATGTACCAGATCGTGAAGACGCACGGCGGCTGGGTGATCGACCGCGGTCACCCCTACCACCTGGTGGCCGACGCGCTGGTGAAGATCACCGGGTTGCTGCCGAGGGCACTGCTGCGCAACAACCCGACCTGGTCGAAGGAACTGACCTACGAGCCCGCGGCATGACAGGGAACCCGATGAGCACGCACACCCTCGACGTCGCCGTGATCGGCGGCGGGTTCGCCGGAATCGGCACGGCCATCCGGCTGAAGCAAAGCGGCATCCACGATTTCGCGATCTTCGAGCGCGGCGCCGCGATCGGCGGCACGTGGCGCGACAACACCTATCCCGGTGCGGCGTGCGACATTCCGTCGCGGTTGTACTCCTACAGTTTCGCGCCGAACCCGGATTGGTCGCGCACCTACTCCGGGAGCAACGAGATCCTCGGCTACATCGAGGCGATGGCCACGGAATTCCGGCTCGGTCCACACCTCCGCTTCGGGCACAACGTCACCGGCATCGTGTTCGACGAACAGGCCGGAGTCTGGCACATCACGATCGAGGGCCGCCCCGAGCCGATCCTCGCCCGCACCGTGGTGCTGGCGTCCGGGCCGCTGGCCAACGCGAGTCTCCCGGATATCCGCGGCATCGAGACGTATCAGGGACACAAGATCCACAGCGCCCGATGGGATCACGACTACGACTTCACCGGCAAGCGAGTCGCGGTCGTCGGCACCGGGGCCAGCGCGGTCCAGATCATCCCGGAGCTGGTCGACAAGGCCGCCTCGGTGAAGGTGTTCCAGCGCACGCCCGGCTGGGTGCTGCCGCGGGTCAACCGGCAGACCAACGGCCTGACCAAGGAGCTCTACCGCCGCGTGCCCGCCGCCGAACAGCTGGCCCGGCGCGCCTGGTTCTACGGACACGAGTCGGTGGCGCTGGGCGTGGTGTGGAATACGCCGCTGACCAGGGTGGTCGAGCTGGTCGGCAAGGCACAGCTGCGCAGGCAGGTCAAGGACCCCTGGCTACGCCGTCAGCTCACCCCGGACTTCCGGGCCGGTTGCAAACGCCTGCTGATGACCGACGACTACTACCCCGCCCTCCAGCGGGACAACTGCAAGCTGATCACCTGGCCGATCGCCCGGATCTCCGAGCACGGCATCCGCACCGCCGAAGGCATCGAGCACCAGGCGGATTGCATCGTCTTCGCGACGGGGTTCGACGTCTCCAAGACCGGGACGCCCATTCCGGTGGCCGGGCGCGACGGCCGGATTCTCGCCGACGAATGGGCGCGTGGCGCCTACGCCTTCAAGAGCGTCGCCGTCTCCGGGTATCCCAACCTGTATTTCACCTTCGGTCCCAATTCCGGCCCGGGGCACAACTCGGCGCTGGTGTACATGGAAGCCCAGATCGACTACCTCGTCGGCGCGATCGGCGTCATCCTGGACCGGGACCTGCGCATGCTCGACGTGCGGCAGGATCGGCAGGACCGCTACAACGCCGCCATCCAGCGCAAGCTCTCCGCCACCACCTGGAACTCGGGATGCCGCAGCTGGTATCTGACCGAGGACGGCTTCAACGCGACGATGTATCCGGGCTTCGCCACGCAGTACGTCCATCAGCTGCGCGCGGTCGATCTCGACGACTACCTCGTGGTCGAGCAGACCGCCGACCAGCGGCGACAACGAGTGGCACCGGTTTCGTAGGTGCCGGGAGACCGGCGGCGCGGACGATAGACTCGGTCCGCAGGGAGTTCAGCGGCGCGCCGCCGGTCCATCGGCGCCTGGTCAGCGAGGGAGGTGAGGTCGACGCCGGAGTACCGGATCGATGACCTCGCGCGCGCCGCGGGCACCACCACCCGCAACGTGCGCGCTTACCAGGAACGCGGACTGCTGCCGCCGCCGGTCGGCAAGGACGGCAGGGCCAGCATCTACGACGACGCGCACCTCGAGCGGCTGCGCCTGATCGACGCGCTGCTGCAGCGCGGCTTCACCACCGCGCACATCGCCGACTTCATCACCAGCTGGGAGACCGGCAAGGACCTCACCGAAGTGCTCGGCCTGCAGCACGCCGTGACGGCGTCCTGGGCCAAGGACGAGACCTTCGAGGTGCCCCGCGAGTTGATCGGCACCATCCTCGGCGCCGACGCCGACGAACTGGTCGACCGGCTGCGCGAGATGAAGCTGGTCCGGCTGGAGGGCGACACGGTGGTGTTCACCGAGACCCAGCTGCTCACCTCGTTCGCCGAGTTGCACGAGTACGGCCTGGAACTGCGCACGCTCATCGAGATCTACGCCAAGGTGGCCGACCGCATCGATGACATCACGCACATCATGATCACCGCGGCCAAGCAGCACATCATCGATGAGCACGGGCCCGGCTGGATGCCCGACACCAGCGGCGAAATCGCCGAGACCACAACGATGCTCAACAAGATGCGCGAACTGGCGGTGGCCTCGGTGCACGCCACGCTCGCCCGCTCACTGGACGTCACGCTGCGGCGCGAACTGGGCGATTATCTCGCCACGGCGGCCGAGCGAGAGAAACAGCGCAGCGAATCCGGCCGCGACGTACCCTCCTAGACAAGCGCAGAGTGCCGACCTTCGACGGATGGAGTCGCAGTGGCGTCCGACCGACCGAGAATCCCTCCGCTGCCGCTGGTACGGGCCGTCGAGTCGGTGCGCGGCGCCTTGGCTCTGGCGTTTCGCAAGCTGGTGCCCGGACACGTCGCACTGATGGAGATGATCGCCGCCGGGTGGATCACGCAGGCCATCCACGCCGCCGCGGTGCTCGGCGTGGCCGACGAACTCGCGGCGGGACCGCGCTCGGGTGCGGAGCTCGCGGCGGCGGTCGGCGCCGACGAGGGCGCCCTGCGCCGACTGCTGCGACTGCTGATCAGTCACGGCATCTTCACCCAGCGGCGCGACGGGCGCTACGCGCTGACGCCGATGGCACGAGCCCTGCGCCGCGATGCCGACGTGTCGTTGCGCGACGCGGTGCTGTTCTTCGGTTCGCCCGGGCACCGCAATCACTGGTCGCATCTGGTCGACGCGGTGCGCACCGGGGAGCCGGTCGGCGAGAAACTCGACGGAATGCCGTTCTTCGACTACGTCCAGCACGACCGCGAACTCGGTGAATTGTTCGACCGCGCGATGACCAGCATCGGCAGCTTGGCGATGGAACCGCTGTTCGCGGCCTACGATTTCGGCCGCTTCGAGACCCTGGTCGACGTAGGCGGGGGTGAAGGGACGCTGCTCACCGAAATCCTGCGCCGCGCCCCCCGATCGCGCGGCATCCTGTTCGACCTGCCGGAGGTGGTGGCCGACGCGCCCGCCCGGCTCGCCGAACTCGGTCTCGCCGATCGCTGCGCGGTGCAGAGCGGATCGTTCTTCGACAGCGTCCCCGAGGGGGGCGATGCCTACCTCCTCAAGCACATTCTGCACGACTGGGCCGACGCGGACGCCGGGCGCATTCTGCGCACGCTGCGTGCGGCCATGGACCCCGACGCCCGGTTGCTGATCGTCGAACTGGTCGTCCCCGAACACACCGCCCCGCATCCGAGCAAGTACATCGACCTGGAGATGCTGGTCAACGCGGGCGGCCGCGAACGCACCGAGGCCGAGTACCGCGAGTTCCTCGCGCGGCACGGATTCACGCTGACCAGGCGCGTGCCGACGGCCTCACCGGACAACGTGCTGGAGGCGCGGCCGAGCTGACCGCCGCGACCCGGAAACGCCCACAGCCGAAACGTCTTCGCTGATCGTCGGCTACGGCGTCGTGGCGGGGACGAGGAACGCGAGGGTGGCGATTCCCACGGCGCCGTCGGCCACGCAGGTGACGCGCATCGGCTTGCCGACCGGCGTCTGTTGCGATTCGAATCCGCTGTAGTAGCCGAACACCGGCCCGGACCGCCCCGACGGCTGGAAGAAGCCGAGACATTCGGCCTCCAGCACCGAGGCTCCCTCACCGCTGTGGCACAGCGCGGCCGCGTCGGTGACGCCTCGGTCGACATAGCAACCGGCCGGATCCGCTCCCGCGGGCCCGGCTCCGGCCCAGACGAGGCCGCCCGCGAGGAACAGCAGAACGGTTCCCGCGCCCACTCGCCGTCTCGTGGTGTGCACCGCAATCCCTCCTCGGCAGATCTCAGCCATACCCGGTTGTTGCCGTGCGGGGTAGTCGCTTCGGCCACGCGTCGCGAACCCTTTCTGATATTCCAGCAGAACCGGAGCAGACGGTCGAGCACGACACCGCCTCGAAATCGCGGTTTTTCAGGACGGATGCCGGAAGGCCGTGGCGTCCCCGTGCGGTACATCTCTTGTCCCGGCGTCGGGACCGCTAGGCTACGAGCAGCATTGGCGGGTTCGGTGAGGATGTGATTCGGCCGTGGAATGGACCTTCACTCCGGACGAGTTCGCCTATATCTGGCGCGAGACCGACCTGGATCGCCACCCCTACCCGCTGCGCATCCTGGAGACGCCCCGCACCGAGGACGAGGCCGAGAAGTTGCGCATCGCCCTCGCCGAGCGGCTGCCGCTGCGCTCCGACCCCGACCTATCGGCCTGCCTGCGCATTCTGGCCGAACCGCACACCAGGATCGTGGCGATCGGCGGCGCGCATCAACCGGGCAGTGAACTACGGTTGCTCGCCGCCGCCATCTACGATCGCGCCGTGCTCGCGGTGCAGGAACCCGGCGCAGGCCCGGATTTCGGTGGCCGCGTGCGCATTTCGATCGGACACAGCACCAAACTGGGCCGGCGGATCGCGGCCCTGCTGCCGAGGACGCCCGCGGGCCGCGAACCCGCTCGGGTCGCGTCAGGTGACGCGGTACGCGACCAGGAGACCGTGCGCGCGCGGCAACAGGCGGCGCCCCGAATCCGCAAGCTGCTGCTCGAACCGCATACCGCCGAGGGCCACATCAGAATCGAACCGCGATTGGATCGTCCTACCCCGCCCCCACCGATCCACTACACCTGGATCGATGTACGCGACGACGGAAGATACCTGATCAAAGCGGGCGACGAAGTGCGGATAGCCCCCGCTTCCGCCGAGCAGATCGCCCTCCAATTGCAAAAGCGCATACCGACATAGCTCGTTTTCGCGGCCGTGGCCGCCGACTAATGCTGACCAGGCACCGAGCTTCCGGTTAGTCTGAGGCGGACCGACCGATCTCAGGGGTGAGCGATGACGATCGAGACCAGCCGAGCCGATATCGCCCGATTCAAGGAGGCCGCGCGGAGCGGGACCGTCCAGTTCGATCCGGCGGCGGCTCGGCAGTGCGCTGAAATGTACGAGCGGCAGGCCGATCGGCTGCTCCACCTACAGCAGCGCCTCCAATCCGCCGCGGATCTAGGCGGTTTCGGTGGATTCGTCTCCGCACAGCAACTGCAGGCCGGTTTCAGCCACAAGGCGCGGGACGCGGCCGCACTGCTCGACCACTACATCGAAGCGGCCTACCGCATGAAGGAAGCGTTCTTGATCAGCGGAGGACTGTTCGAAGAGGCCGACGCCGCGAGCGCCGCCGCCCTGCGCGCGGTCCAGACGAGGTTGCCCCGATGAGCGGTTCCGATCCCACCTACATCAGCTCGATGGAGCATTTCGAGTCCCTGCGGCACGAGGAGATCTACGCGAAGGCGCAGCAGATCGACGCCGCGCAGGTACTGCGCGCCTCGGCGATCTGGCTCGAGGCGGCAGGGGCGCTCAGCACGTCGTTCCCACTCACTCGCGGCAGTGTGGACCGCGTGGTGGACACGGCCGGATGGAAAGGCGCCGCCGCCGACGCCGCGCAGGCATGCGCGCGCAGTTTCGCGGCGTCGGCCGACGAACTGGCCGCGGTGCTCGGTCAAGTGGGCGCCCGGCTCGGCGGGGTCGCCGCGGCCGCCGAGGCGGTGAAACTCGCGGTGGTGCCGCCGGGCGCTTCCGGGCCGGTCGGCGCGATCGCGCGACTGCTGGAAGCGGCGCACGTGATCAACGCGCAGATGGCGCAGGAGGCGCTGCGCCAGGAAGCCGTGCTCGCGATGAACATGGTCTACAAGCCCGCCTACTCCACCGCGGGAACCGCCGTGCCCGCGCTGCCCGAACCACCCGCTGTCACGGCGCCGGCCGCACCACAGGCGCTCTCCCCCGGCACGCCGAGGTACTCGACACCCGAGCCGGTGCTGCCGGACGACGAATCATCGCCGCGCACAACGCAACCCGCACCTGATACCACGCAACCCACACCCGACGCTCCGGAATCGTCCGCGCCGTCCCACCCGCCGTCATCGCCGACACAACCGGCGCCGGACGCACAGCAGACTCCCTCGGCGCCACCCACTCAGCAGACGCCACCACCGCAGCAGTCCCCCTCCACCGAGACCCCGGCGCCACAGCAAGCTCCGTCCACCCAGACACCGACGCCACAACCCACGCCGACGCCGTCCCCCGAGCCTGCACCGCAGACACAGCAGGCGCCCTCGACCACACCTCCGCCGCCGAGTCCTTCTCCCGCACCGGACACTTCGGAGCCCGCGCAACCGCCCAGCTCCTCGCCACCGCCACCGCCCGCACCGCAAACGCCGGAGCCCGTGCAACCGCCGAGTTCGTCGGCGCCGCCACCGCCTACCGAACCACCCGCACAGGTTCCCGAACCGGCACAACCGCCGAGTTCGTCAGCACCTCCACCGCCTCCGCCCGCACCGCAAACGCCGGAACCGGCGCACCCACCGAGCTCGTCGGCACCGCCACCGCCCGCACCGCAAACCCCGGAACCCATGCAACCACCGAGTTCATCGGCTCCTCCGCCGCCTCCGCCCGCACCGAGCCCACCACCGCCCCCGCAATCCCCAGCTCCGGGCCCCGGGGTTCCACTGCCCGATCCGGGTGGCCAACCCGGCGTCACCGGCCCGGTGGAAGGCAACCAGCAGCAGATACCGACGACCAACCAACCTGGCGTCGTCCCGTCCTGAGGCCGGTCCGCCGCCTCGGTCACCACACCGTGGCGGCGGGGAGTTCCCGGTAGCATCGCGCCGGGCGCTCAGCGCATCGCGGATACGGATGGTGTCACCACGCCGACCGTCCAGCTCCCGTCCGTCACCGCACATCCTGATGTCGACCTGTTGCGAGCCCAGAACCGCTTCGTGTCGCCGCGACGGGTCACGAACAGAGTTCGGCCGAGCCGCGATCGACCCACCCGTGCTCGCGAACTACTCACCTGGGGTGCACGAGCAGATGAGTCTCTCAGGATGGGCCCCGGGGCGTCAGGTCGTGGACGAAAGAGCGCATGGCTGTGCCCGACCTGCCCGCAGCCAGTGCGAAATCAGACCTTGACCAGGTCGTCGGCGTGAATCACGGGGCGTTGCATCGTGTCGGGAAGTTCCGCGGTCGAGCGGCCGAGCATGCCCGCCAGTTCGGTGCTGTCGTATTCGACGACGCCACGGGCGACGACGCGGCTGTCGGGGGCCACCAGGTCCACCACGTCACCGCCGTAGAAGCGGCCCCGCACGCCGACGATTCCGGCCGCGAGCAGCGATCGGCGCCGGTGTGCCACCGCTTGGACGGCGCCGTCGTCGATGAGCAGGGCGCCGCGGCTGTCGGCGGCGTGCCGGACCCAGAACTTGCGGGCCGACAGGCGCACCGGGCGGGCGGCGAACGCGGTGCCGACGGTGCCGGTGGTCAGGGCGGTGGCGGCGGACGAGGCGGCGGCCAGCAGCACCGGCACGCCCGCGTCCGCGGCCAGGCGCGCCGCCGACAACTTCGACGCCATGCCGCCGGTGCCGAGCGCGCCGCCGCTGCCCGCGATGACGCCGTCCAGGTCGGCACTGCTGCGCACCTCGGGAATCAGCGTGGCCGCGCCCTTGCGCGGGTCGCCGTCGTAGAGGCCCGCCACGTCCGACAGCAGTACCAGCGCGTCGGCGCCGATCAGGTGGGCGACCAGCGCGGCGAGCCGGTCGTTGTCGCCGAAGCGGATCTCTTCCGTTGCCACGGTGTCGTTCTCGTTCACCACGGCCACCGCGCCGAGCGAGCGCAGGCGGTCGAGGGTGCGCTGGGCGTTGCGGTGATGCTCGCGGCGGGCGAAGTCGTCGGCGCTCAGGAGCACCTGCCCGACCGTGCGGTGGTACCGGGCGAACGAGGTGCCCCAGGCGTGCGCGAGGGCCAGCTGCCCGACGCTCGCCGCGGCCTGCTTGGTCGCCAGATCACGCGGACGGCTGGTCAAGCCGAGTGGCGCGATGCCCGCGCCGATCGCACCCGAGGACACCACCACCACATCGGATCCGGCGCGCATCCGCGCCTCCACCGCGTCGGCGAGCAGATCCAGCCGCGCGGTGTCCAAGCCGCCTTTCAGACTGGTCAGCGCCGACGAACCGATCTTCACCACGACCCGGCGCGCCGCCGCGATCGCCCGCCGCGCCTCGCTCAGGCCCGACGAATCCGCCTCGGCAGTCATGGATTTCATCTGCATCGCCACCGAACTCCCTGCGCCACAATCGAATCCACGTCAGCCGGGACCGTTGCCCCGACCATACCCGGACCGCCCGCGATCGAGCCCGCCGAACGCGGCAACCGCCGCGAGCGCACGACTCGACCGTCGTCCACGTCTACTCCTCGTCTTCCCGCACCAAACCGCGGCGCACCCGGGACGCGTGCTTGCGCTCGGCCGCGCTGACCCGGTCGGTCTGCTCCAGCCGGATATCGGTGCCGCGCCCGGTGGGCACCATGTCGATGCCCGCCGAGATCTGAGGTTCCCACTCGAATGTCACGTCGCCGATGGTCACCGGCGCTCCCGGCTCCGCGCCCAGCCGCACCAGCTCGTCTTCCACGCCGAGGCGGGCCAAACGGTCGGCCAGGTAGCCGACGGCCTCGTCGTTGTCGAACTGGGTCTGCCGCACCCAGCGCTCCGGCCGGGTGCCGCGCACGATGAAGCCACCCGGCTCCTCCGGGTCGGCGAGCACGCTGAACCCGGTGTCGTCGACCGCGATCGGGCGGATGACCGGGCGCTTTGGCGCGGCCTGCGGATGCTCCTCGCGGTACCGGCGCACCAGGTCGGCGAGGGCGAAGGTCAGGGGGCGCAGGCCCGCCCGGCTCACCGCGGAGATCTCGAACACCGGCCAGCCGCGCTCGGTGAACTCCGCGGTCACCATCTCGGCCAGTTCGGCCGCGTCGGGCACATCGATCTTGTTCAAGATCACCACACGCGGCCGGCCCGCCAGGTCGCCGAGTTCGGCGTCCGCGCTCAGCGCGGGCTTGTAAGCGGCGAGTTCGGCCTCGAGCGCGTCGACGTCGGACACCGGGTCGCGGCCCGGCTCCAGCGTGGCGCAGTCCACCACGTGGGCGAGCACCGCGCAGCGCTCGAGGTGCCGCAGGAAGTCCAGGCCCAGACCGCGCCCCTCGCTGGCCCCAGGGATCAATCCGGGCACATCGGCGACGGTGAAGGTGGTGTCACCGCTGGCGACCACGCCGAGATTGGGCACCAGTGTGGTGAACGGGTAGTCGGCGATCTTCGGCTTGGCCGCCGACAGCACCGAGACCAGGGAGGACTTGCCTGCCGAAGGGAACCCCACGAGCCCGACGTCGGCGACCGACTTCAGCTCCAGAACCAGGTCGAGTTCTTCGCCGTCCTCGCCGAGCAGCGCGAAACCCGGCGCCTTGCGGGCTTTCGAAGCCAGCGCGGCATTGCCGAGCCCACCGCGACCGCCGCGCGCGACGATGAAGCGGTTGCCCGAACCGACCAGGTCCACGAGCACCTTGCCGTCGTCGTCGAGTACGACGGTGCCGTCGGGCACCTTGAGCACCAGATCGGCGCCCTGCTTGCCGTCGCGGTTGCCGCCCTCACCCGGCTTGCCGTTGCCCGCCTTCGCGTGCGGGTGGAAATGGAAGTCCAGCAGGGTGTGCACGTTGGCGTCGACCTCGAGGATGACGTCTCCGCCGTTGCCGCCGTTGCCGCCGTCCGGCCCGCCGAGCGGCTTGAACTTCTCACGGTGCACCGAGGCGCAACCGTGGCCGCCTTTACCCGCACGCACGTGCAGTACGACACGGTCGATGAACTTGGACATACGCCGAATCATCCTCCTTCGGGACGGGTCGTACTGGGACTGCTCGTTCGAGAACACGAAAAACGGGCCAGGGTTTCGAGACCCTGACCCGCTCGCTGTGTATCCGGAAGTGGTTCGGCGGTCAGGCCTGAACCGGCTCCGGGGCCACGATGTTGACGGTCTTGCGTCCACGCTTGGTGCCGAACTCGACCGCGCCCGCCGACAGGGCGAACAGGGTGTCGTCACCGCCACGACCGACGTTCACGCCGGGGTGGAAGTGGGTGCCGCGCTGACGCACGAGGATCTCGCCCGCCTTGACGGTCTGGCCGCCGAAGCGCTTGACGCCGAGTCGCTGGGCGTTGGAATCACGCCCGTTGCGGGAGCTGGACGCACCCTTCTTGTGTGCCATAGCTGGTTCTCCTCGGGATGTCTTACTTGATGCCGGTGACCTTGAGGACCGTCAGCGGCTGACGGTGACCCTGGCGCTTGTGGTAGCCGGTCTTGTTCTTGAACTTGTGGATGCGGATCTTCGGGCCCTTGGTCTGCTCGACCACCTCCGCGGCCACGGAGATGTCGGCCAGCTTCGCGGCGTCGGTGGTCAGCTCGGCGCCGTCGACGACGAGGACCGGATTCAGCGCCACGGCGGTGCCCGGCGCGCCCTCGATCTTCTCGACCTTCACCAGGTCACCGACCGCGACCTTGTACTGCTTTCCGCCGGTCTTGACGATCGCGTACGTTGCCATCGGTCGGCTGCCCTTCTTCCTGTAGTGCTCGGCACTCGTTCACGCGGCGACACCTCCGGTTTGATGCCACCGGAAACCGCCACACGACTGGTCTGGTAATCGCCACCGCCTCGGCATCTGGTGGCTCTCGGTACTGAACTGTCGAGAACCGGGCCACGGAGACAAAACATGTTGTCACCGGGCAGCGACTGTCCAAGATTACAGGACGGCCACCGCCACGACCAAACCGGCGCCCGCCCCCGCTGCCGGGCGATGCCACCGGTTCGCTGCCGAGACGTACGTGGCCCCCGCCGGAGATGCCGGCGGGGGCCACGGAACGGTGCGACGACTCAGTGCGACGCGTCCGGCGCGCCCGCCGGGCGGCCGACCGCCCGCCTACGCGGCCGTCCGCGCTGCGGCAATTCGACCGGTTCCGGCTGGGAGTAGTCGATCGCGGGCGCGGGTGCCTGCTCCCCGGTGGGCAGCACGAAGACCGCTCCCGAACTGTCCGCGGCGGGCGCCGCGGCCGAACGGGCAACCCTCCGGCGACGAGACGGACGGCCCGCTCCCGGTTCGGCGACACCGTTGGCGGCGGCACCGTTCTCCGATGCCGGCACGGACTCGGCAGCCGGGACCGGCTCGGCGACGGGCTCGGCCTCGGGAGCCGGAACCGGCTGCTCGACGGCGGCGGGCTCCTGCGCCGGTACCGGCTCGACCCGCTCGACTTCCTCGATGACCTCGACCACTTCGGCGGGCTCGGTCTCCGGCTCCTCGGCGGGCACCGCCACGGCGGCCTCGACGGTCTCGGCGACCGCTCGCTCGTCGGCGGGCTGCTCGCCGCTCGCGGCCCGCGGCTCGGCGGCGGTCTCCTCGGCCGCCTCCGGCTCCTCGTCGTCCTCCTCCGAGTGGTGCGCGGCCATCGCGAGCGCGACCGGATGCGCCCGTTTCACGGCCGCATCTTCCTCGGGCTCGACCACGGGTCCGGATCCATTGGCGGGCTGCGCCGGTGCCTGCGCGCTCTTGTCCCGGCCACGACGCCTGCGCGAACCGCTCTCCTTGGTGCGCCCGGCGGCCTCTTCGCCGGAACCGGGCTCCACCGGGTAGGCGTGCACGAGGATGCCGCGTCCGTGGCAGTGCTCGCAGGTGGTGGAGAACGCCTCGACCAGGCCGGTGCCCAGCTTCTTGCGGGTCATCTGCACCAGGCCGAGCGAGGTGACCTCGGAGACCTGGTGGCGGGTGCGGTCCCGGCCCAGCGCCTCGGTGAGGCGGCGCAGCACCAGGTCGCGGTTGGACTCGAGCACCATGTCGATGAAGTCGACGACGATCATGCCGCCGATGTCGCGCAGCCGCATCTGGCGCACGATCTCCTCGGCCGCCTCCAGGTTGTTCCTGGTGACGGTCTCCTCCAGGTTGCTGCCGCCGGAACCGGTGAACTTGCCGGTGTTCACGTCGATCACCGTCATGGCCTCGGTGCGGTCGATCACCAGGGTGCCGCCCGAGGGCAGCCACACCTTGCGATCCAGCGCCTTGGCCAGCTGTTCGTCGATCCGATAGGTCTCGAACACGTCGACGCCGTTGTTCTCGTGCCGGTTGACCCGGGCGAGCAGGTCCGGCGCGACGGTGCCGATGTACTTCTCCACCGTGCTCCAGGCCCGGTCACCCTCGATGACCAGCTTGGAGAAATCCTCGTTGAACAGGTCGCGGATGACCTTGACCAGCAGGTCCGGCTCTTCGTAGAGCGTCTTGGGCGCGTTGTTGTCCTTGCCGGTCTGCTGCTGGATCGTGCGCCAGGTGGCCTGCAGCCGCTCCACGTCGCGGGCCAACTCGGTCTCGCTGACGCCTTCGGAGGCGGTGCGGATGATCACACCGGCGTCCGAGGGCACGATGTCGCGCAGGATCTCCTTCAGGCGCTTGCGCTCGGTGTCGGGCAGCTTGCGGCTGATCCCGGTGGAGGTGCCCCCGGGCACGTACACCAGGAAGCGCCCGGCCAGGCTGATCTGCGTCGTCAGACGAGCGCCCTTGTGGCCGACCGGGTCCTTGCTCACCTGGACCAGCACCTGATCGCCCGGCTTGAGCGCCTGCTCGATCTTGCGCTCCTTGCCGCCGAGCCCGGCGGCCTCCCAGTTGACCTCACCGGCGTAGAGCACGCCGTTGCGGCCGCGGCCGATGTCGACGAACGCGGCCTCCATGCTGGGCAGGACGTTCTGCACCCTGCCGAGGTAGACGTTGCCGACCATGGACGCCGAACCGGTGCTCGTCACGAAGTGCTCGACCAGGACGTTGTCCTCGAGCACGGCCACCTGCGTCGCGGTGGGGTGGTCGGGGAAGGACTTCTCGCGCACGACCATCACGCGATCGACGGCTTCGCGCCGGGCCAGGAACTCGGACTCGGTCAGGATCGGCGGACGGCGGCGGCCCGCCTCGCGTCCGTCGCGACGGCGCTGCCGCTTGGCCTCCAGCCGGGTGGAGCCGGTGATGCCCTGGACCTCGTCGGCCGCGGCGGCGCGGCTGCGGGTCTTGTTGCGCGGTTCGCGCTCGTGCACGACCGTGTTCGGCGGATCGTCGTCGGCCGATTCGCTATCGCCCGACTCACCGGCTACCTTGCGGCGACGGCGGCGACGGCGACGACGGGTGGAGCCTTCCGGCGCACCGTCCTCGTCCTCCCCCTCGCCCTCGGCGGTCTCCGCGGACTCCGCCGCCTCGGCGGCCTCGGTGGTCTCGGAAGCCGATTCGTCCTCGTTCTCGGACTCGTTCTCGTCGCCATCGCCATCGCCGTCGGACTGCTGCTCACCACGGCCGCGTCCGCGTCCGCGGCGACCACGGCGCCTGCGGCGGGGCTGTCCTTCGTCGTCCTGCTGGTCGGCCGACTCGCGCTCGTCCTCCTCGGCGGGCTCGGCCTCGTCCTCGGCGGGCTCGGGCGCCCGCTCCTCGGTACGCCGAGTATCGCGCTCGGCGCGACGCTGCTTACGCGCCTGCTCGGCCGCCGCGGCGTCCGGCGACAGGAACAGCGGCGCCTGTACTGCGGCGGCCTCGAACACCGCCGGGGCCACCGGCTCGGGCTCCGGTCGCTCCGAGTGCGTGAACAGTTGCGTGTGCTGGGTAGCCGAAGTGCCGGTCGACACGGGCGTGGCGCCCGGCACCTCCGGCGCGGAGAAGAGGACCCCGGCCCCGGTGAAGGGCGTCTCGGCGGGCGCTTCCCGCCCGGCCCCAGCCGGCTGTCCGCCCGCGACCGGGGCGTTCGCCGCATCCGCTGCCGCGTCTTCGGGAGGCTCGGCGGTCTGCGCCGGTGCAGAGGTGTCTACCTGGCCCGCGGCGGGCTGCGCGGCCGCGGCGTCCGCCTCGACCGTCACCAAGGCGTCGCGCACCGACTCCGCGACGGCCCGGTCGACGTTCGACTGGGCGCTGCGCGCGTCCGCCCCCATCTCGGTCAGCTTGGCCAGGATGCGCTTGCTCGTTACCCCCAGCAGCTTGGCCAGTGCATGAACTCGGATTCGCTCCGGCAATTGTTCGGCATCCTGTGATGTTGTTTCCAGCGGCTCTTGATCGGCCACGAAGTCTCCTCGGGCCCCCGGGCGCGTCCCTCCCGGCGGGAGTGACGCGGCCGACGCGGGGGCGCTGTCCGTCCGACCCGCACCCGGTGGGCGCGAGTTCAAGTGGTCTCGCCCCGCGTGCCCGGTTGTCTCTCGGTTTTTCGTCGTTCGGGCTAACTGGTCACGCGGCGCCTGGCTGTATGGCTGAACTCCGCGGTACGAGCGCTCATCCAGCGTGCCTGCGCGGACAGCCGACCCTGTAACCAGGCCTTTTGTCCATGGCAGCGATGATCGGCATCGAACCGTGGTGTCATCCGGCTGCGCTCGTCACGTCTCGTTCGCGCACCTGCACGAACAGTCGGCATCGAAAGCAGCCGATGCCAGTATCCCACACCGCGCGCCGGGCGTTCGCCATCGGCGCTCGAACCAGTCCGGCCCGCGGCGCGAACACGCCGGTCGCGGCGGCGCGGGCACGGCGCTCGGGACCCGGTCAGGCGGGCCGATCGGGGAACCAGAGCGCGATCTCGCGCTTGGCCGATTCGGGTGAATCCGAGCCGTGGACCAGGTTCTCCTGGGTCTCAAGAGCGAAGTCTCCGCGAATGCTGCCGGGCACGGCCTTCTCCACCGGGTCGGTGCCGCCGGCGATCTGACGGAAGGCGGCGATGGCGCGGGGGCCTTCCAGGATGGCCGCGACGACCGGTCCCGAGGTGATGAACTCGATCAGGGACCCGAAGAACGGCTTCTCGGCGTGCTCGGCGTAGTGGCCCTCGGCCAGTTCCGCGGATACGTGCTTCAGTTCGAGGGCGGCGATCTTCAGGCCCTTGCGCTCGATACGTGCCAGCACCTCGCCGACAAGGCCACGGGCGACACCGTCCGGCTTGATGAGTACCAACGTCTGCTCAGTCACGGCGCACAGCCTATCCGGCACACTTCCGGGCGCCGCACCAGCGGTCGGACCGACCGGCGTCCCGGTGGCGCAGCCGCCGCGCCGGCGTGACCCGTGGCTACGACCGCTGGATGCGCTGGCTGGGCAGCAGCCCCTTCTCCATCCGGCCGCGCACGTCGGCGCGCAGCACCAGCAGGAAGCCCCATACCACGCCGAACACCACGCCGATGACGCCGATGGACACGTGGATGAACGCGCCGAGCAGGACGAGCACCTGGAGCCCGAGGTTGAACGGCAGCGCCCAGGACCGCCGCTGCATCCCCGCCCCGAGGAACATCACCACCGCGAGCACCACGAGGTAGGTGCCGGACAGCCAGGTCACCCCGCCGCCGACGTCGGCGACCACCGGCAGCGCCAGCAGCACCACGATCGCCTCGAGCACCAACGTTCCCGCCATCACCCCGCGGAAACCCTTCCACGGGTCGGTCGCGGGCGCGGGTACCGCTTGCTCGCCTCGGTCGGCCGGTTCGCTCATGCTGTGCCCTCCTCGGCATCCGCCGGGCTCTCGGGGTGTCCGGCGTTCGTGCGGCGGTTCTCGACGAGCGCGGACCCGCCGTGGTCACCTGGGCCGCCGTCGGTGAGCCCGGCGCTCACGCCGGATCCTTCCCGAACAGCGCGCGGGCCGCCCCGGCCGTGACCACCGACCCCGTCACCACCACTCCCGCGCCGGAGACCATCTCGCCCGCCTCGCCCACCTCTTCGGCGATCGCGATGGCGGTCTCCAGCGCGTCGGGCAGGGTGGCGGCGGAGACCACGCGCTCGTCGCCGAACCGCTGCACCGCGAGGTCGGCGAGGGTCTCCACGTCCAGCGCGCGAGGCGAACCGTTGCTGGTGACGACGATCTCGTCGAACACCGGCTCCAAGGCGGCGAGGATGCCCTCGGCGTCCTTGTCACCGAGCACCGCGACCACGCCGACCAGCTTGCGGAAGTCGAACTCCTCGGTCAGCGTCGCGGCCAGCGCTCGCGCGCCCGCCGGATTGTGCGCGGCGTCGATGAAGATGGTCGGCGCGTTGCGCATCCGCTCCAGCCGCCCGGGGCTGGTGACACTCGCGAAACCGGCGCGCACGGCGTCGATGTCCAGCTTGCGCTGCGCGCCCGCGCCGAAGAACGCCTCCACCGCCGCGAGCGCGAGCACCGCGTTGCGCGCTTGGTGCTCGCCGTGCAACGGCAGGAAGATCTCGTCGTACACCCCGCCGAGGCCCTGCAATTCGAGTTGCTGCCCGCCCACCGCGATCTGCCGGGCGAGCACGCGGAACTCGGCGCCCTCGCGCGCGACCGCGGCGTCCACCGCCACGGCGCGGCGCAGCAGCACCTCCATCGCCTCCGGGTCCTGCTCCGCGATCACCGCGACGTTGTCGCGCGGTACCAGGCTCTCGGGTGCCCGCTTGATGATCCCGGCCTTCTCCCCCGCGATAGAGGTCAGATCCGGGCCGAGGTAGTCGGTGTGATCCAAGCCGATCGGTGTGATCACCGCGACCTGCCCGTCGACGACGTTCGTGGCGTCCCAGGTGCCGCCCATCCCCGTCTCGACGACCGCGACGTCGACCGGCGCCTCGGCGAAGGCCGCGAAGGCCATGCCGGTGAGCACCTCGAACTTGCTCATGGCAGGCCCGTCCGCGGCCGCCGACTGCTTGTCGATCATCTCGGCGAAAGGCAGCAGTTCGCGGTAGAGCTCCACGTACCGGGCCGGGGTGATCGGCGCGTTGTCGATGCTGATCCGCTCGGTGGCCAGCTGCAGATGCGGGCTGGTGATCCGGCCGGTGCGCCGATGCAGCGCGGTGAGCAGCGCGTCGATCATCCTGGTCACCGAGGTCTTGCCGTTGGTGCCCGCGATGTGGATCGCCGGGTAGTTCTGCTGCGGCGAACCGAGCAGGTCCATCAGCGTGGCGATCCTGGTGAGCGACGGCTCGATCTTGGTCTCCGGCCAGCGCCGGTCGAGTTCCGCCTCGACCAGCGCCATCTCGGCCAGTTCCACCGGCGACGGGCCGGAGCCCAGTCGCGCTCCGCCGCCACGGCGCTCGTCGTCGCCGTATTGCGGTTCCGGCTCGTGGTTCACTTGCCGCTCAACTCCGCCAGTCGCGCCCCGATGC
Source organism: Nocardia gamkensis NBRC 108242 (assembly GCF_001612985.1). GTDB lineage: Bacteria > Actinomycetota > Actinomycetes > Mycobacteriales > Mycobacteriaceae > Nocardia > Nocardia gamkensis. The sequence continues at coordinate 20,469 of NZ_BDBM01000075.1, forward strand.
GCGCCACCTCGTCGGAGGCGACCTGCTGCCTGCCACGGATCTTGTCGACCACGTGCTCGGGCGCCTTGGCCAGGAACGCCTCGTTGCCGAGCTTGGCCGCGGTGCCCTGCAATTCCTTCTGCGCGGCGGCCAGATCCTTCTCCAGCCTGCGGCGTTCGGCGTCCAGATCGACCGCGCCCGAGGTGTCCAGCTCCACGGTGACCGTCCCCGCGCTCAGGCGGACCTCCACCGACGCGGTCGCGGCGAAGTCGGCGCCGGGCTCGGTCAGCCGCGCCAGGTTCGCCACCGACGCCGCCTGCTCGCCGAGCCCCGCCTCGTCGACGCCGATCAGCTTGGCCGCGACCTTCTGCTTGTCGGCCAGGCCCTGATCGCTGCGGAACCGCCGGATCTCCGTGATCAACCGCTGGGTGTCCGAGACGCGTTGCGCCGCTTCCTGATCCGCCGGCACCCCGGAGGCCTGCGGCCACGGCGCGATCACCACCGACGCACCGCCGGTCAGCGCCTGCCACAACGACTCGGTGACGAACGGGATGACCGGGTGCAACAGGCGCAGCACCGCGTCGAGCACCGAGCCGAGCACCAGCTGGGTGGCCTCGGCACGGGCGCCCTCGGCGGCGAACTGCACCTTGGCCAGCTCCAGGTACCAGTCGCACAGCTCGTCCCAGGCGAAGTGGTAGAGCGCCTCGCACGCCTTGCCGAACTCGTAGGCGTCGAACGCGGAGTCGGCTTCGGCGCGCACCGCGTCCAGCCGGTCCAGGATCCAGCGGTCGGCGTCGGTGAGCTGCGCCCGATCGGGCAGATCGCCCACCCGCGCGCCGTTCATCAGCGCGAACTTGGTCGCGTTGAACAGCTTCGTCACGAAGCTGCGCGAGGCGAGCACGTGCGGCTCGCCGACCGACAGGTCACCGCCGGGCTGCGCGCCGCGAGCGAGGGTGAACCGGGTGGCGTCGGCGCCGAAGGTGTTGATCCAGTCCAGCGGGTCGATGCCGTTGCCGCGCGATTTGGACATCTTCTTACCGAACTGGTCGCGGATCAGGCCGTGCAGGAACACGTCCTTGAACGGCACCTGCCGCTCGCCGCTCTTGCCCGCGGTCAGCGCGGCGTCTTCGGCGACGTAGGTGCCGAACATCATCATCCGCGCCACCCAGAAGAACAGGATGTCGTAGCCGGTGACGAGCACACTGGTGGGATAGAACTTCTCCAGCTCGGCGGTGGCGTGCGGCCAGCCCATCGTGGAGAACGGCCACAGGCCGGAGGAGAACCAGGTGTCGAGCACGTCCGGGTCCTGCACCCAGCCCTCCGGCGCCTGCTCGTCGGGCCCCACGCAGGCCACTTCGCCCTCGGGCCCGTACCAGATCGGGATGCGGTGGCCCCACCACAGCTGACGCGAGATGCACCAGTCGTGCATGTCGTCGACCCAGCCGAACCAGCGCGGCTCCTGGCTCTTGGGGTGGATCACGGTGTCGCCGCTGCGCACGGCGTCACCGGCCGCCTTGGCCAGCGACTCGACCTTGACCCACCACTGCATGGACAGGCGCGGCTCGATCGGCTCGCCGGTGCGCTCGGAGTGCCCGACGCTGTGCAGGTACGGCCGCTTCTCGGCGACCACCCGGCCCTCCCGCGCGAGCCGCTTACGCACCTCGACGCGCGCCTCGAACCGGTCCATGCCGTCGAATTCGGTTCCGGTGCCGGTGATCCGGCCACGCTCGTCCATGATCGTCGGCATCGGCAGGCCGTGCCGCAGACCCATCTCGAAGTCGTTGGGGTCGTGCGCCGGTGTGATCTTCACCGCGCCCGAGCCGAATTCGGGATCGACGTAGTCGTCGGCGATGATCGGGATCTGCCGCCCGGTGATCGGATGTTCCAGAGTGGTGCCGATCAGGGCCCGGTACCGCGGGTCTTCCGGATGCACGGCCACCGCCGTGTCGCCGAGCATGGTCTCCACCCGGGTGGTGGCCACGACGACGTGCGGCTGGTCGTCGTCCAGCGACCCGTAGCGCAGCGAGACCAGCTCGCCTTCCACGTCCTCGTACTTGACCTCGATGTCGGAGATCGCGGTGCGCAGCTCCGGCGACCAGTTCACCAGCCGCTCCGCGCGGTAGATCAGGCCCGCGTCGTAGAGCCGCTTGAACATGGTCTGCACGGCGCGCGAGAGGCCCTCGTCCATGGTGAAGCGGTCCCGGCTCCAGTCCACGCCGTCGCCGAGCGCGCGCATCTGCCACTGGATGGCGCCGCCGGACTCCCGCTTCCAGTCCCAGACCTTCTGCACGAACAGTTCGCGGCCGAAGTCTTCCTTGGTCTTGCCGTCCACCGCGAGCTGCTTCTCCACCACCGTCTGGGTGGCGATGCCCGCGTGGTCCATCCCGGGCAGCCAGAGCACCTCGTAGCCCTGCATGCGCTTGCGGCGCGACAGCGTGTCCATCAGGGTGTGGTCGAGCGCGTGGCCCATGTGCAGGGTGCCGGTGACGTTCGGCGGCGGCAGCACGATCGAATAGGCCGGCTTGCCGCTGCCCGGGTCGGCGGTGAAATAGCCCGCGTCTACCCAGCGCTCGTACATCTCGGCCTCCACCTCGCTGGGAGTCCAGCTCTTGGGGAGGGCATCGGCACGATTACGCGTGTTGTCAGGGGCTGCGCTGGTCACCCCGCGATTCTAGAGCGCTTCGATCCGCCGACTTCGGGTCGGTCGGCCCGGTCACCGCTCCCGGGGATCCGCCGGTCGGCGCCACGCCGGAAATCGGAGGCATATCCGCCTGCCGAGTGGCGCTCGATACGAACCCTACGGAGCGGCATTACGCGGCGGAGACAAAGGAAGGCGGAGTCTTCGGTGGATGAGGGACACCGAACACTCCGCCTATGTCAGTAGCTTACCGGCGATCCGAGGCCGGGCCTGGAATCCATAAGTAATTCTCAGCTTCCGCGTTTCGTGCCTCGATATTCCCCCTCAACGGGCGAGCACTGCGACGTCGGCCGACACCAAGTCACCGTTGATCGCGATCGCGGCGGTGGAGCCCGCCCCGGCGGCGGAGATCACCTGCGCTGCCGGATTGGCGACGTTGCCCGCGGCCCAGACACCCGGCACGCTGGTGCGCCCCGTCGCGTCGGTCACCACCCAGCCGTCGGCGTCGAACGCGCAGCCGAGCCCGACCAGCACGTCGTCGTTGGCCCGGAAGGTCGGCGTGACGAACATCGCCGTCCTCGGCACCGCTCGCCCGTCGGCCAGTTCCACGCCGCGCAGCCGATCGTCCACCACGAACCGGGCCACCTCGCCCTCGATCAGCCGGACCCCGCGCGCATCCAGGCGAGCGCGATCACTCTCGGACAGGGGCATCGTGTTCGGGAAGAAGACGACGTCGTCCGACCACTGCGGCAGCAGCAGCGCCAGATGCAACGCGCGGGCCAAGGCGCCGGATTCCGCACCGCCCAGCACCCCGATCGGCTGGTCACGGACCTCGTAACCGTGGCAGTAGGGGCAGTGCAGCACGTCACGCCCCCAGCGCTCACGCACTCCGGGCAGTTCCGGGAGTTCGTCGCGCAGCCCGGTGGCCACGAGCACGCGGCGAGCCCGCAACGCCCCGCCGCCGCGCAGCCGCAGCGTGAAGTCCGACTCCGCCGTCCGTTCCGCGCCGACGACGATGTCATCGATCAGTTCCGCGCCGTAGCCCGTGACCTCGGCGGCCCCGGTCGCCAGCAGCTCGGCCGGTGGCATGCCGTCCCGGGACAGGAACCCGTGCATGTGCTCGGCCGGGGCGTTGCGCGGCGCACCGCCCTTGACCACCGCGACTCGCCGCCGCGCGCGGGCCAGGACCAGCGCCCCGGACAGTCCCGCCGCACCGCCACCCACGATCACTACGTCGTATGTCTCGCTCATTCGCGATCACCTCCACGGACACCGTGCCGTCCCCGTCCCGATTCAGCAACTAAAATTGCCAAATCAGGGAAATCGGAGTGCACTGGGGACATGTCCACACCACCGGCCGTCACCCAGGCCCTCGCCGACATAGGCCCACGGCTGAAAGCGCTGCGCACCCGCCGCAACGTCACGCTCACCGCGCTGGCGGAGAGCACCGGAATCTCCAAGAGCACGCTCTCCCGGCTGGAGTCCGGCCAGCGAAAAGCCAGTCTGGAACTGCTGCTGCCGATCGCGATGGCCCATCAGGTTCCGTTGGACGAACTGGTGGCCGCGCCCAAGATCGCCGATCCCCGCGTCCACTCCACGGCGCGAAAGCTGAACGGGATCACCGTCCTTCCGCTCACTCGGCAGCCGGGACCGCTACAGGCGTTCAAGATCGTCATTCCGCCCGAGCGCTGCGACCCCGACCCGAAGGTGCACGAGGGTTTCGAGTGGCTCTACGTACTTTCCGGACGACTGCGGCTGGTACTCGGCGAGCACGATCTGGTGCTCGGCCCCGGCGAGGCCGCGGAATTCGACACGCGCCAACCGCATTGGTTCGGCAGCGCGGGCCGGGGCCCGGTGGAAATCCTGAGCCTTTTCGGGTCGCAGGGTGAACGAATGCATCTGCGCGCGCGGTCGGCGGGTCGCAAACCGGGGTGATCACAAGAAAAACCAGGGTTTTCCCGGTTGCCGAACACGTGTCGGCTGCGGACGCTGGGAGAGGTGAACCCCCCGCTGGAATCCGTGCACGCGTACGCTCCCGAACCCCGGCTGCCGATTCTGGTCCCGGACGCGCTGCACGATCTGCGCGGTCGCGCGATCGCGGAGATCCGGTACCCCGCCGCGGCGGCGCTGATCGTCGCGGGCGTCCCCGGCGCGGGCAAGAGCACCGCGCTGCGCAAGTTCTTCGGCGCCGATGCCGCGGCCACCGCGCCGTCGCGCAGCGCCGCCGGGGTACTGGTGCTCGACTCGATGCAGGCACGCAATCGCTGGCGGCCCAAGCTGTGGTGGCTGCCCTACCTGTTGTGGCGCCCGCTGGTGCACGCCGCGCACTTCCTGGCCATCCGTGCCGCGCTGCGCGAGGTCACCGGCCCGGTCGTCATCCACGACTGCGCCACGTTCCGCTGGGCGCGCACCCTGATCGAGCACTGGGCGGTGGATCGCGAACTGCACCTGCTCATGGTCGACGTGCCCGCGGCGGTGGCGCGCGCAGGCCAGCACAGCCGTGGCAGGCGGATCAACCACGTGGCGTTCCGGCTGCACGTGCGGCGTTGGCGGCGGCTGATGCGCGCGGTGTCGGCGGAGCATCGCTCGGCTGCCCGCGCCTCACGGTCGGTGGTCATCGTCGACCGCGCGACCGTGAACCACCTGCGCTGCGTGACTTTCGCCTGACCGGCGCCGGTCAGGGCACCAGAACGGTCAACGCCGCGGGGACCGCCCGGATGGTGATCGGCAGGGTGCCCGCCGGTTCGCCGTCGGCGGTGGCGGGCGCGCCCGCCGCGGTGAGCGTGACCGCGGCGGCGCGGAACTGCTTGACCTCCGGGTGATCCTGGCGTTTGCCCGCCGACAGCGCGGGCAGCAGGCGCAGCATCTCCCCGCGCGACAACGCGCCGACCACGGTCAGATCCAGCAGGCCATCGTCCATGAGCGCGTCCGGGCAGATCAGCATGCCGCCGCCGTAGGTGCGGGTGTTGCCGACCGCGACCATGACCGCCTCGGTCTCCAGCACCGAGCCCACGCCGGGGTTGGTCAGACCGTCGGTCACCGCGTCCACCAGTTCGACCCGGTAGGGCACCGTGAAGCGCCCGGAGATCTCGGCCAGCGCGGCGGCGGTGTAGCGCAGTCTGCCTCTCGGCCAGCGCATCTCGTTGGCACGCAGAGTGACCCGCGCGTCGAATCCGGTGCCGGCCACCGTGGCGAACCACATCGGCGGCACGGACGACTCGATCCGGCCGAGATCGATCGTCCTGGTCCGCCCGCGCAACACCAGCGCGGCGGCGGCGACCGGATCGTCGGTCGGCACTCCGAGCTCCCTGGCCAGATCGTTGCCGGTGCCAGCGGGGATCATGCCGAGCGGAACCCCGGTCTCCGCGACGGCCGGAAGGGTCACGTTGATCAGCCCGTCGCCGCCGATGCAGACCACGGCGTCGGGTGCCGCGCCCGCGACCGAATCCCGCACCTGGCGAACCGTTTCGGCGGCCGAGGGAGCGCACACCTCGGTGACCTCGGCGCCGCCCGCGCGCAGGCGGGCGATGGCGGCGGTCGCCGCATCGCTTCCCTTGCCGTGCCGGGATCGGGGATTGGTCACCACCGTGACCTCGCGCACCGGTGAATAGTCGTTCACGGCACCAGCTTTCCGGGATTCAGGATGCCGGCCGGGTCGAGTTCGGCCTTCACCGCCCGCAGGACACGCACGCCGAGCTCACCCACTTCGTCCGGGACCCAGGGACGGTGATCGGTGCCCACCGCGTGGTGGTGGGTGATCGTGCCGCCCGACGCGACGATGGCGTCACCCGCGGCGCGCTTGGCGGCCTGCCACTGGGCCAGCGGGTCGTCCAACTGTTTCGCCACGACGGTGAAATACAGCGACGCGCCGGTCGGGTAGGTGTGCGAGATGTGACACATGACCAGGGGCGGTGTCCCCTGCGCCACCAGCGACTCGGTCAGCGCCGCGGTCACCTTCGCCTTCAACCCGCTCAGATTCGACCAGGTGGTGGCGGTCTCCAAGGTTTCACAGAGCACGCCGACATCCAGGAGCGCGTCACGCAGGTACGGCGCGGCGAAACGACCGTGCTCCCACTCCCGGGCCGGCGTCTCTCCCAGGGCCGAGCCGCCCGCCGCGGCCAGCACGGCACCCGCTTCGGCGCTGCGCGCGGTGACATGCGCCGCGCTGCCCTCATAGGTGGTGACGGCCAGGCACCCCGCCACCGGGTTGCCGCCGATATCGCCGGAGCGGGCGAGATTGATCCCGGTCTCCGCCTCGTCGGAGAGCCGGAGCACCGTCGGCGCCGCGCCCGCCTGCACCACCGCGCGCAACGCGGCGGCGCCGGTGGCGAAATCCGGGAACGACCAGGCCTGGTAGGCAACGGTTTCCGGGACCGGGTGCACCCGCAGGGTGACCTCGGTGATCACACCGAGCGTTCCCTCCGATCCGACGAACAGCTCGCGCAGGTCCGGCCCGGCGGCCGAAGCGGGGGCGCGCCCGAGTTCGAGCGTGCCACCCGGCGTGGCGATCTTCAGCCGCTGCACCATGTCGTCGAAGCGGCCGTAGCCCGCCGAGGCCTGGCCGGACGACCGCGTCGCCGCGAAGCCGCCGATGGTTGCGAACTCGAAACTCTGCGGGAAGTGGCCGAGGGACAGTCCGTGCGCGCCGAGCAGTTCCTCCGCGCGCGGACCGGTGAGACCGGCGCCGAGCGTGGCGGTGCCGCTGATCGGGTCGATCTCGGCGACCCTGTCGAGCCTGCGCAGATCCAGGGCGATCACGGTGTCGAAGCGACCGCGCACGGGATCGACGCCGCCGACGACGCTGGTGCCGCCGCCGAACGGAACCACCGCGACGGCGTGCCGCGCGCAGTAGGCGAGCACGGCGAGAACCTCGTCGTGGTCGGCGGGGAAGACGACGGCGTCCGGCGCGTCCTGCGGCCCCTCGGCCCGGCGGCGCAGCAGATCGGGTGTGCTCTTCCCCCCGGCGTGCCGCAGCCGATCGCGGTGGTCGGCCGACACGTTCTGCGCACCGACCACCTCGACCAACCCGGCTCGCCGCGCGGGCGTCAACGCCGATTCGCGCAGTGGCACGTCGCCCTCATCGCGGCGCGCCACCGGCTTGCCGGACACTCCGAACACCTGCGTCAGCAGACCACGGATCCGCTCCGAAAGTGGCTGGTGCCCAGCCGGGATACCCCAGGCATCCCAGACCATACTCGCGGCCGGCCCGGCCGGGCCGGTCTTCGCCGACGGAGCCGGATCGCCGTCGGTCTGCTGCTGCGTGTCCACCATGCGTTACAGTTTGACATAGACTGTCAAGCAGTAACGAAAGCTCGGACCTCGCCGACGACTCGCCGTCGACCGACCTACCACCGGTGGTGATTTTTGACCGCTCCTGACGAGACCGCCCTCTCGGCGACCGACCTGGCGATTCTCGACGCCGCCCGCGCCTGCGTGGAGGAGTTCGGCGTGCGCCGCACCACGCTCACCGAGGTGGCGCGCCGGGCCGGCGTCAGCAGGCCGACCGTCTACCGCCGCTGGCCGGATACCGGTGCTCTGGTGGCCGAACTGCTGGTCCGCGAACTGCGCGGCATCGTGGCGGCCACCATGCCGTCCGCGGGCAGCGCACGCGTCAGGCTGGTCGAGGGCGTGGTCGCCGGAGCGGCGATGATCCGGTCGAATCCGTTGTTCGGCAAAATCTTCCGCACCGACACCGATCTGATGCTCACCTACGTCTTCGGCAGGCTGGGGCGCAACCAGCGCGCGCTGATCGAGCTGTTCGCCGCGGGCATCCGCGACGGGCAGCGGGACGGTTCCATCCGCGCGGGCGCTCCGGAGCGGATGGCCACGATGCTGCTGCTGATCGCGCAGTCCGCGGTGCAGTCGGCGGGCACCGTCGCGCCGCTGCTGGGGGGTGAGCACCTCGACACCGAACTCCGTCGCGCGATCGGCGGGTATCTCGACGACCACGCCCGCGAAGCGGTCGAAGACTCCGCCCGAAAGCGGCCGTGATGAGTACGCGTCAGCCCGGTTCCGCCGCATCCGAAAGGCATTGTGATGACTATTGATTCGGGGCGAACCGGGGATTCCGCGTTGAACGCCGCGCGCCGCGCCGCGGATCTGTCCCGGCTCGGCGACGGCGCCGAGATCGATGTCCTGGTGATCGGCGGAGGCGTCACCGGCGCGGGCGCCGCCTTGGACGCCGCCGCCCGCGGACTGCGCACCGTGCTGGTCGAGCGCCACGACCTGGCCTTCGGCACCAGCCGCTGGAGTTCCAAGCTGGTGCACGGCGGCCTGCGCTATCTGGCGAGCGGCCGGGTCGGCATCGCCCACGAGAGCGCGGTGGAACGCGGCATACTCATGCGCACCACGGCGCCGCATCTGGTGCGCCCGCTGCCCCAACTGGTGCCGCTGCTGCCGAATGTCGGTGCGGCGCAAGCGGCGCTGGTGCGCGCCGGTTTCCTGGCCGGTGATCTGCTGCGGCGAGGCGCGGGCACCCCCGCGGCGATCCTGCCCCGCTCCCGGCGCGTCGCCGCGGCGGAGGCCGTGCGGCTGGCGCCCACCGTGCGCCGCGCGGACCTGCGCGGCGGCCTCCAGGCATGGGACGGGCAGCTGGTC
>NZ_BDBM01000076.1 GCF_001612985.1 Nocardia gamkensis NBRC 108242
GGACCGGGCCTGCCGGCGCGGGCGCCGCGTTCACCTGAGCGTTGTTCTGCGGCCCGCTGTTCGGACGGCCCGGCACCGGGGCACCGGGCGTGGTGGTGACCGGAACCACCCGCTCCCCCTGTGGCGAGCGCGCCGAAGGCCCGGCGTTCAGCGGCGGGACCGGAGTGCCCTGGGCCGGTGTGGGCTTGCCGATCACCGTGACCGAGCCGTCCGGCCCGATCAACAGGCGGGCCGGGTCCTTGGCGGGGATCATCCCCAGCTCCCGCGCGCGCAGCGCCAGTTCCGGGGCCGAATCGGCGACCTCGACCTCGCGCTGCAACGCCGCGCGCTCGTCGGCCAGCCGCCGATTCGTCGCCCGCGCGTCACCGAGCTGATAGCTGTCCTCGGCGGCACGGGTGGTCAGCAGCAAGGTGAGCGCGAGGCCGCAGCCGAGCAGAACGAGGATGGCCGTGACGAACGGGATGCGCGCGGCCATCGCCGAGCGCCGCACGGTGGGCAGAAACGTGGTGTCCGAACCGGTTTCGGCACGCATGCGCCGTTTCGCGTAGGCGCGCTGCGCCGCGCCGGATTTCACCCGCTCGGCATCCTGAACCCGCCGGGCGACCCGGCTCGGCGCTTCGACGGTCCGCGTCCGCACGCTCATCGATTCCCCTCCTGTGTCCTCCCGGGACGCCGGACCAGCACAGCGCGACGCTGTCTCATCCGGCCTCCGACATCGCTGCGGGACATCCGCACCCGACCGGCGCGACGCGGCGCCGGGCACTGCTCGATCACCGCGCCTCCTGGATCCGCTCGGCGGCGCGCATGCGTACCGGCGCCGCCCGCGGGTTGTCTTCGATCTCCTGCTCGGTCGCCTTCTCCGCTCCGCGGGTCAGCATCCGGAACTCCGGTCCCATGCCGGGGAGCTCGACCGGCAGGTCCACCGGTGTCCTCGACGCGGTGTGCGCGACGAACTCGTGCTTGACCACCTTGTCCTCCAGTGACTGGTAGGACATGACGACGATGCGGCCGCCCACGCGCAGCGCGGCGAGCGCGGCGGGCAGCGCGGCTCGCAACGAGTCGAGTTCTCCGTTGACCTCCACCCGCAGCGCTTGGAAGGTGCGCTTGGCGGGATGCCCGCCGGTGCGGCGTGTCGCGGCGGGGATCGTGGCGTACAGCAGCTCCACCAGCTCCGCGCTGGTGCTGAACGGTTTGATCCGGCGGCGGCGGATCACCGCGGAGGCGATCCGGCCTGCGAAGCGTTCCTCGCCGTAGGTCTTCAGCACCCGGGCCAGGTCGCCGTGGCTGTAGGTGTTCAGCACGTCGGCGGCGGTGAGTCCGCTGGTCGGGTCCATCCGCATGTCCAGCGGGGCGTCCACGGAATAGGCGAAGCCGCGATCGGCCTCGTCCAGCTGCATCGAGGAGACGCCGAGGTCCATCAGGATCGCCGAGACCGAACCGGTGGCAGACAGGCCTGCCTCGGACAGCGCGTCGGCGATACCGTCATAGCGGGTGTGCACCAGCGTGATTCGATCCGCGAACGGCGCGAGCCGCTCACCGGCCAGCTTCAAGGCGGTGGTGTCGCGGTCGAGACCGACCAGGTGGATATCCGGGTAGGTGCTCAGGAAGTGCTCGGCGTGACCGCCGAGACCGAGCGTCGCGTCGACGTAGACCGCGCCGGGCTCGGACAAGGCCGGACCGAGTAGCGCGTCGGCTCGCTCGAGCAGAACCGGAACATGGCGGGGACCGCGCTGTTCACGGTTCACCTCGACCTCCCGGAGTCCTGCCTCGCGTCGTCGCGCACCGCCACACGGGTCGCCTTGATACAGAGTGCTTTCGATACGGATTACGAATGCCCCGGGGTCTCTGACCGAACTCCGGCACCTGGCGTCGGGGAAGTACGTCAGGGTCCGCGTCCGGGCAGAGACCGCGTGGCACTCGTGCGCCCGCGGCTAGAAGATTCCGCCCAGCGACTCGTCTCTGGCTTGCGAAAAGTCCTCCTCGTGCTCGGCGAGGTAGGACTCCCACGCCTGCTTGTCCCAAATCTCCAGGAAGTCGACCGAACCGATCACCACGCAATCCCTTTGCAGGTTGGCGTAGCGACGATGGTCGGCGGACAACACGATCCGGCCCTGCGCGTCCGGACGTTGCTCGTCCGTTCCGGCCGCGAGTGCCCGGACGAACGCACGGGCCTGCGGGTTGCTTCGAGACGCGGCCGCGGCACGCCGTGCGAGCGCGGTGAACTCCTCTTTCGGGTACACGGCAAGGCTGTGGTCCTGCCCCTTCGTGACCATCAACCCTCCCGCCAGATCGTCTCGAAACTTCGCAGGCAACGTGAGTCGCCCTTTGTCGTCCAAGCGAGGTGTATAGGTACCGAGAAACAACTCGATACCTCCCTAACGATCACCTCGATGGTCGGCCCTTCAGTACTGCGCGCTCCACATTACCCCACTTTCCCCCACTTTCAATCGAAACAGGCGGTGATCTGGCTCCCGACCCAGACGATTACGCAGGTCATCCCAGCTATCACCGCCGTGGAGAACTTTCGCGAGTTCTGCCGACACGCGCTACCCCCCGGGACAAACGTCCGAAAACACCCAGCAAACGCTCTGATGCCCCCTCCGAGGGGGCGTGGTGGGGGAAGTTTGTGGGGAGGTGTGGGGGAAGGGGGAAGTCCGGTTCGAAGATCATCCGTGCGGCGATCGGACACACACGCGAACCGGCGACGCCGCACCATCGCGGTGCGGCGTCGCCGGTTCTGCTGAAGTTGTCAGGCTACGGGCGAGCTATTCCTGCTCGAACCGCCGCCGGAAGCGATCCTCCATGCGCTCGGAGAAACCGCCGGATTTCCGCTGCCGGCCCCGCCCGCCCGAACCGGAGGGCGCTTGACCGCCGGACCGATCGTTCTTGGCGACGTTCTTCGAGGTGCCGAGCAACAGGAGTACACCGGCGCCGAACATCACGATGAATCCGATCAGGCTGATGATCGGGAAGCCGCCGGGCTTCACGGGCGCGGCGATGCCCGCGACGAGGAGAAAGAGGCCGAGGACGAACAACGCCGCGGCCTGGAGTCTGCGACGACTCGAGGTCGAACGTAGCCGTCCGCCGCGGACGGATGAGGCGAACTTGGGATCCTCAGCATAGAGAGCGCTCTCGATCTGTTCGAGCATGCGCTGCTCGTGCTCGGAGAGTGGCACGGTACCTCCCCCGGCACTAGGACGTGGCTGTCGCCTCCGGGTAGGCGACAGATAGCCGACCTTGGCGGCCATCTGTCACCAATGATACGAGTTCGATCAGGGCCAGACCACCTTATGGGCGCAGTCGGACGGAGTCCGTCCTCAGAACGCGCACGGCCGCAGCGAAGGCGGAGGTACGCCTAATGAGCGCAGTCGGATGGAGTCCGTCTTCAGAACGCGCACGGCCGCAGCGAAGGCGGAGGTACGCCTTATGGGCGCAGTCGGACGGAGTCCGTCTTCAGGCCGATGATCAAGCGGTCATGCCGCCGGTCACTCCCGGCGCGGGCCGCAACCGGGCCGACGCCGCGAGGAGGTCTTCCACGTCATGGAGGAATGCCGCCACCCGCGAGGAGAACTCGTCCGCCTCGTGTTCGTCGACATTCCGGTCCAGCCCCGCCTCCAGCGCCGCCCGGATCTCCGAGCGGGCGCTGAAGTAGTCGGCCCACATCACGAATTCCGGCGCGGCGCGCTGCATCAGCACCCACGCGTTGCGCGAGCGCGCCCGGGGCGCGGCGTCGGCGCCCGTGAGCGCGATCACCGCGCCCGCGCCGCGCAGTGCGGCGAGGTAGGCGGTGCGGAACCGCTCCCGTGGATCCCGCTCCCCCGCCGCCTGCATGAGCAACCCGTCCGCGCGCTCCAGCAACTTGCCGGCCCGGCCGGGCCGGCCCGGATGTTCCACTCGACCAGACATCGCCGTCCCTCCACCATCGCGTACCTTGGCCGGTATCCCGTACTGGAGGCGGGGTGCCCCACCGCTTTCCAGCACCACCCGGACCGAACAGGTATTCGAACGTTTGAATTGAGCTTCAATATAGAGACGCCCACCGACAAACTTCCGCGTCCCGCGCGACCGACGAGAGCCATGACCGCCGTCAAGCCCAATCACACTCCCGCACCCGCCGTCATCGATCTCTCGGTGGCGGCTCTGCGCTCCCGGCTGCACGACGCGCTGGCGGTCTACGTGGCCGCCATGGACTACCCGCGCGGGACCGAGAACCATCGCGCGCCGATGTGGACCGAGCACACCACCCGGCCCGGCTGGCAGGCGGTCGCCGCGGTGCTGCCCGACGACTCCGGCCGGATCGATCTGCGCCACGCCCCGATCGTGGCGATCGCCTACGGCTATCGGGGCGCCGCCCACCAGTGGTGGCACCAGCAGGTGCACAGCGGGATGCGGCGCTCGGGCTGGCCGGAACACTCCGCGCGCGAATTGCTGTCGGACTACTTCGAGCTCACCGAGCTGCATGTGCATCCCGCCGCGCAGGGTCGCGGCATCGGCGGCACACTGCTGGAACGGCTGCTGCGCGACCGCACCGAGCGCGCCGTGCTGCTGTCGACGCCCGAGGTCACCGGCGAGGACAATCGCGCATGGCGGCTGTACCGCAGGCAGGGATTCACCGACGTGGTCCGGAATTTCGTGTTCGCGGGCGACAACCGGCCGTTCGCGATCCTCGGCAGGCGGCTGCCGCTGTGAGGGTCACGTGACGGTGGTCGTCGTCGGCTCGGGCCACAACGCCTTGGTCGCCGCGTGCTATCTCGCCCGCGCCGGACACGAGGTGGAGGTGCTCGAACGCGACGACGTCCTCGGCGGCGCGGTGTCGACGGTCGAGCGGTTCCCCGGCCATCGGGTCGATCGCGGCTCGTCGGCGCACATCATGATCCGCCACACCGGCATCGTCGAGGAACTCGAACTCGACCGCTTCGGTCTGCGATACATCGACTGCGATCCATGGGGTTTCACGCCCGCGCACGCGGGCCGCTCCGCGATCGTGTTCCATCGCGACCTGGAAGCGACCTGCGCGTCGATCGCGGCGGCTTGCAGCCCGCGGGACGCGGCCGCCTACCGCCGGTTCGTGCGGACGTGGGGTCCGCGCAGCGCCCGGGTGATGCGGGCCTTCGGCGGCGGACCGACGCCGGGACGGCTGGTGCGGTCGTTCTGGGGACTGGACGCGAAGGACGGCGGCAGCGCTCTGTCGCGGGAATTCCTGCAATCCGGTGACGCGCTGCTGGACGCCTGCTTCGAGGACGAACGGTTGAAGGCGTCGCTGGCGTGGTTCGGCGCCCAGTCCGGGCCGCCGATGTCCGAGCCGGGCACCGCGCCGATGGTGGGCTTCGCCGCGCTCATGCACACCCTGCCGCCGGGGCGCGCGGTCGGCGGCAGCGGGGCGCTGACCACGGCCCTGGTGGCGCGGCTGCGCTCCGACGGCGGGGTGGTGACCGCGGGCGACGCGGCGTCCGCGCTGCGCCGCGACGGCGACCGCTGGCGGGTGCGCACCGCCTCGGGCCGAGACCTGCGCGCGGACATCGTGATCGCGGGCTGCCATGTGCTGACGACGCTGGAGCTGCTGCGCGACGGTGGCTTCGACGGCGCGGTGCTCGACGACTGGCGCAGGCGCATCCGCGTCGGTCCCGGCATCGGGATGGTGGTGCGCGCCGCCACGTCGGCGCTGCCCCGCTACCCCGGCACCCCGATCGAGCATTCCGCCCACGGCCTGCAATTCCTGGTGTCCGACCGCGCGCAGTTGCGCCGTGCGCACGGTGCGGCGCTGGCCGGGGACCTGCCGCCGCGACCGGTCGTCCTGGCGATGAGCTTCAGCGCACTGGACCCGACCATCGCGCCGCCCGGTGAGCATCAGTTGTCGCTGTGGGCGCAGTGGCACCCGTACCGTCTGGCCTCCGGCGCCGACTGGTCCGATCTCGCGCGGCAGGAAGGCGACCGGATCATCGCCGAAGTGGAGTCCTACGCACCCGGTTTCGCGGAGACGGTGCTGCGCGGGCATGTGCAGACGCCGGTGGATCTGGAGCGCGAACTCGGGCTCGTCGGCGGCAACGTCATGCACGTGGAGATGTCGCTGGACCAGATGATGCTGTGGCGACCGCTCCCCGAACTGGCCGGGCAGCGGGTGCCCGGCGCGCGGGGGCTGTATCTGACGGGCGCGTCCACCCATCCCGGCGGCGGTGTCTCCGGCGCGAGCGGCCGCACGGCCGCCGCCCTCGCACTGCGCGACCTGCACCGGCGCGGGCTGACCCGGTGGCTTCGACGATGACGGACTCGGGCGAGCCGCCGCCTGCCCCGACGGAACCCACCGCGACCGAGCACTCCCAGGGGCTGCTGTCCGGCTATCGCTCGGCGAGCTTTCTGCTGCCCCTCGTCCTCGTGGCGCTGACGATCGTCGCGCAGATCGGGTATCCGCTGACCACGGGTAGTGGGCGCGACCGCATCACCGTCGCGGTCGTACTGCTGTCCACCGCCGCCGCGCTGGCGCACGCGACGACGACCAGGGGATCGCGCTATGCCGTCGGCTTTCTGACCATCGTCTCCGGCATCGGGCTCACGGCGGAGGTCATCGGCACCGCGACCGGCATCCCGTTCGGCTGCTACGAGTACGCGACCGACCGGCTCGGACCGGCCTTGCTCGAGGTGCCGTTGATCGTCCCGCTGGCCTGGACCGGAGGGATGTATCCGGTGTGGGTGGTGGCCGGGATGCTGTCGTGGCGCACGATCGCCCGGATCGGGTGGACGGCGGTCGGCGCGGTGGGCTGGGACCTGTTCCTCGATCCGCAGATGGTGGCCGACGGGCAGTGGACCTGGTGTGACATCCATTCCGGACTGCCCGGCCTCGACTGGATTCCGCTGACGAATTACCTGGGCTGGTTCGGCGTGGCGCTCGTGATGGCCGCGGTGCTCGCGGTCTGGGAGCGGGCGGCGCCGGATCCGGTGCGGACGCCGCGATCGCACGGCCGCGCGATCGCGCTCACCGTTCCGGTGGCCTTGTTCGGGTGGACCTGGCTCGGATCGGCGCTGGCCCACGCGGTGTTCCTCGACCTTCCCTCCTCGGCGGGATACGGGTTCGCCGGTATGGGTCTGCTGGGCGTTCCCCTGCTGGTCGCCCTGGCTCGCGCGCGCCGCTGACCCGCCGCCGCGTGCCGCGCCCGGCGCGCCGACGCGCGCTGCGACTGGCGCGTTTCATTCCGGGCGGCAGGCCTGGCACGATGTCACCCGTGCAGCCGAGTCCCGTCATCACGAAGCCCGATGCCCCGGACCTCCCGCAGCGGTGGGCCCCACGCCGCGGCGCGCGTGTCGCGTCGGTGGTCCTGCTCGCGGCGATGCTGGTGCCGATGCTCGCGGGCTGCCTGCGGGTCCAGGTCTCGATGGGGGTCTCCTCCAACGACCGGGTGTCCGGCCGGATCGTCGCCGCCGTGGTGCCCGCCGACGCCGGGGACAAGGGCCCGCAGCTGAAGGCGCCCGAGACGCTGGCGGCCAAGTTGCGGGTGGAGCCGTACGCCCAGGACGGCTACACCGGCAGCCAGGTATTCTTCGAGGACCTGTCCTTCGGTGATGTGCAACAGCTCGGCCAGCTGTCCGAGCAGACCCAGGGCATGTTCCAGTTGCAGTTCCAGCGCACCGGCGACCTGGTCAGCCTGAGCGGGCGGGTCGATCTGAAATCGCTGCCGCCGCACGGCTCGGACGTGCAGTTGACCATCGCATTCCCGGCCCGCGTCGCCAAGACCAACGGCAACCGCGAGGGCGACAACGTCGTCTCCTGGAAACTGCCGCCCGGCGACGTCTCCAGGCCGCAGGCCGAGGTCAGCTACGCCGACCCGAACACCCGCTCGTTCGCGGGGTGGGCGGGCATCGCGGGCGGCATCACGCTCGCGGTGGCCGCCATCGTCGCGGCGATGGCGTACATGGACCGCAACCCCGCCGCGCCCGGCGCGCCGGAAGTCGGCTTCTCCCTGAGCCGCTGGTGGCGCTCGGTGACGCAGAATCGCTGAGCGGCAGGTCGGTGCGCCGGGATAGCGTGGCCCACATGGTGAGTGCCGACCTGCCGAAGACGTTGCGCGCGAACTCGATCCTGCCGACCTTCGCCACCGCGGTGGCGGCGCTCGGCGCGGGCATCGCGCTATACAACCGCATCACCGTGCCGAGGTTGACGAATGCCCCGACGACGGTGATCGAACCCGTCACCGTCTGCGTTCCCGCGCGCAACGAGGCCGACCGGCTGCCCGCCCTGATCGGTGACCTGCGCGCGCAGGTGGGCGTACCGCGCCTCGCGGTACGCATCCTCGATGACGCGTCCACCGACGAGACCGGCGCCGCCGCCCTGGCGGCGATCGGCGACGACCCGCGTTTCACCCTGCTGCGCACCGAGTTCGATCCGGTCGCCGGCTGGACCGGAAAGGCCGCCGCCTGTGTCCGGCTTGCGGAGCAGGTGTCGACGCCGGTGCTGATCTTCCTGGACGCCGATGTGCGGCTGGCCCCCACGGCGCTCGCCGCGGCAGTCGGCGCGCTGCGCACGCGCGCGGCCGCGCTGGTCTCGCCCTGGCCCCTGCAAGTGGCCGATTCCGTGGCGGAAGCCGTGGTGCAGCCTCTGCTGTGCTGGTCGTGGGCCTCGACGCTGCCGATCGCCGTGGCCGACCGGAGCCTGCGACCCGCCACGGCGGTGGCCTGCGGCCAGTTCCTCGTGTTCGACAACGCCGCCTACCGGGCGGTCGGCGGCCACACGGCCGTGGCCGGGAGCGTCACCGAGGACCTCGACATCGCCCGTACGCTGCGGCGCGCCGGTCACGCCACCGCTCTGGTGGCCGCCGGAGAGTTGGCCCGCACCAGGATGTATCGCGGCGCCGCCGACCTGGACGCGGGCTACACCCGCTGGCTCTGGTCGGCCTACGACGGCACGATCGCGGGCGGAGCGGCGGTGGGACTCGTTGCGGCCCTTGCCTATTGGGTACCGCCCGCGGCCGCCGTGCTCGGCAGGGGCGCGGTCCGCCGGACGGGCGCGGTCGGCTGGCTCGCCGCCGTCGCCGGGCGCCTGCTGGCCCGCTCGACCGAGACCGGCGGACCGCTGGGGCGCACGGACGTGCCTGCCGCCATCGCGCATCCGGTCTCGGTGGCGGCGTATCTGCTGCTGTGGGCGCGTTCGCACCGGGCCCGCCGTCGCGGCACGGCGCACTGGAAGGGGCGTTCGCTCCCGGGAGTGGCGCCGCGCCGCGACAGCTGAATCTCACGGGACCGCGGTGATTCCGACCGTCGGCAGGAAGAAGCAGGACTTGGCGCCGTTCTGCACCGTGCCGAACACCGCGGCGAGAACGGTGCCCTTGCCGGTGTCCACCGGGACCGCCCGCACCCCGCCCATGGGGAGGGCCGCGAAGAGGAAGTCCCGGATCGCCTGCTCGGCCACCGGCCGCTGGTCCGCGGGCACGGCAGCGGGGATCATCGCGCGGGCGATGTCGGCCAGCGGTCCCATGGCGGCCGTTCCGCTGCGTCCGTTGCTCAGATTGAGCCAGGCCACCTGCATTCCCGCGGTATTCGCGCCGTCCGGCCCGAGGCCGTAGGGCACGAAGGTGAACATGGCTTGCCCGGCCTTGACGGCGCTGAGGTCCAAACCGGGAAGCTGCACGGTGTTCTTCGGCCACGGCCCGGGTATGGCTCCCGCCACCGCGGGCGCCAGCCCGGCCGTGGTGTTGTCGAGGCAGAACGCCGACGCGCTCGGGTACGCGAACGGCTGGATACCGAGCGCGCGCAGCGCGTCGAGCGCGGTTTGATAGGCGCCGAACAGGTCACCGGGGGCGGCGATCGGCGCGGAGAGATCGGAGAACGCGGGAATCGTGGCATCCGGAGCCGCGAACGCGGCACCCGGCCCGGCAAACGCGAGGGCGACCGAACAGGTCGCGACAGCGGACAATTGGGTCAGACGACGCAAAATGATCACGAAACCTCCTCATCGGCGGAACGATCGAGGGGCACAGTACTCCGGCAAACGGCTCCAACAGCACGGATTGCGTACAGCAATTTCGCGGCGAGTCTCGTTTGCCCGAAACAGGCTTCCGCGTGGCCGACCCGCGTTCCCCAGTCCTGGCCATACCCGTATGCTGCATCGGACCGCCGTCTTCCGGCGCTGGACGCCCGTCCGCGACGACGCGACAGGTTCGCACCGCCCCTCGGCGAAGTAGCGCACGCCTGGTTACTACAAAGACCCGATCAACTGGCGTGGACAAGGTCTACGCTCACGCTGATTACTTCTCTTGTTCCAGCCTTCCCTTGCTGGGCATCATGATTCGGCTACACCCTGACATCGATTGACAGGGGGTCGGCGCCAACCATCCAGAGCGACCGAGAGACCTGGCTCGTCGACGTCGCAGCAACCCCCCGGTCACCCGGGTGCGGGTGCTTCCGCCGGGACCGATGGAGGAACCGAAGTGATCATCGAGGACCCGTCATGAGTGCGTCCACCGCACCCGCGACCGCCCCGGCGCGCGAACCGGACCCGACCGGCACACCCCTGCCCGCGCCGGACGCCGCCGAGTACGGCACACCGCCGACCGTGGCCGAGACCCGGCACCCCTGGCGCTGGCTGGTCAGTGCCGTCGCGCTGATCCTGCTCGCCCAGTTCGTGCACGGGCTGGCCACCAACCCCGGGTGGGATTGGCCGACGTTCGCGCAGTACATCACCACGAAGTCGGTGCTGTCGGCGTTGCGGGTCACCGTGGAGCTGACCGCATGAGGCACGGCGCTGGGCTTTCTGCTCGGCACCGCGCTCGCGGTCGCCCGGCTGTCGAACAATCCGGTGCCGCGGGTGGTCTCGTGGGTCTACATCTGGGCGTTCCCCACCCTGCCGAAGAAGCGCTGAGCAGATGACGCAGCGCCACCGCATGCCCAGCCGACCGTCGGCGACCGGTGTCGCTGACGCCTTTCCCCAGCAGGGCGAGCAGCTCGCCCCCACCGAAGTATCTGGAGTCGCCTCGTGATCCGAACCCGTCACCGAATCGCCGCGCTGGCCGGCGCGCTCGCCGCGGCCACCACCGTGGCCGCCTGCGGCAGTGATTCGGCCGCGCCCGGCGGCGACGCGGGCCCGCCCCGGCCGGGCGGCACCCTGCGCTACGGCCTGTCCCAGGCGCCGACCTGCTCGGACCCGGCCCAGGCGGGCACCAACCAGACGCTGTACGTCACCCGGCAGATCGTGGATTCGCTGACCGACCAGGATCCGGCCACCGGCGAGCTGAAGCCGTGGCTGGCGCAGAGCTGGGAAGCCAGCCCCGACGCGAAGGTCTTCACCTTCCGCCTCACCGACGGCGTCACCTTCAGCGACGGCACGCCGCTCACCGCCGATTCGGTGCGCAACACGTTCGATTCGGTCGTGCGGCTCGGCTCGGGCAAGGCGCCGCTGGGCAGCAGCTACCTCACCGGCTACGTAGGCACCACGGCCGTCGACCGGCTCACCGCCCGGGTCGAGTTCAGCAAGCCCAACGCCCAATTCCTGCAGGCGGCCTCGACCGCCCAGCTCGGCATCCTGGCCGACGTGACCACGGCGAAGCCCGCCGAGCAGCGCTGCCTCGGCGACAACGTCGGCAGCGGGCCGTTCACCTACACGGCCTACCGCCAGGACGCCGCGGTGACGCTGGCCAAGCGCAGCGGCTACCACTGGGGTTCGGCGGTGTTCGCCCATCGCGGTGAGGCCTACCTGGACAAGATCGAGTTCACCGTGGTGCCCGAATCCGGCGTGCGCACCGGCAGTCTCGCCTCCGGGCAGCTGGACGCGATCAGCGACGCGCTGCCGCAGGACGCGCCGCAGATCGAGGCGGCGGGCGGCCGGGTGCTCAGCACCGCCAACCCGGGTGTGCCGTTCGGCCTGCAGTCCAACGTCACCCGTGGACCGCTGCGCGATCCGGCGGTGCGCCAGGCACTGCTGCCCGCGATCGATCGCCAGCAATTGGTGGACACCGTGCTCGGCCCGCAGTTCAAGCCGGCCACCAGCTCGCTGGCGAGCACCACACCCGGCTACACCGACCTCTCGGCACGGCTGGCCTTCGACCCGGCGAAGGCACGCACCATCCTCGACCAGGCCGGGTGGGTGCCCGGCGCGGACGGCATCCGGGCGAAGAACGGTGAGCGGTTGACGTTCTCGGTGCTCTTCAGCCAGGTGTTCGCGGGCAACCAGGCGATTCTCGAACTGGTGCAGCAACAACTGCGGCAGGTCGGCGTCGAACTGAAGCTGGACCTGGTGTCGGTGGCGGAGACCACGGCGCGGCAGAACAGCAAGGACTTCGACACCTTCTACGGCAACACCACCCGCGCCGACGGCGACATCCTGCGCACCTCCTTCGGTCTCGACGGGCGCAACCTCAATGCGCGCGGCCCCATCCCGCCGCTGGACGACGCGCTGAACGGGCAGGTCGCCACCGTGGACACCACGGTGCGCAACGGGCTCATCCGCACCGCGCAGCAGCAGGTGCTCGACGCGGGCCTGCTGATCCCGACCGTCGAGCTGTCCCAGGCGATCGGAGCGGGGGCGAGCACGCAGGACCTGAAGTTCGAAGCCTCGGCGCGATTGCAGTTCTTCGACACCTGGCTGAGCGGGCGATAGTCATGGCGCGCTATCTGGCCCTGCGGGTGTTGCAGGCGATCTGGGTGCTGTGGGCGGCGTTCACGCTGTCGTTCGTGGTGTTGTACCTGCTGCCCGCCGACCCGGTCTCGATCGCGGCCGATGCGGGCGGGTCGGGCACCCCGGTGGACAAGGCGGCCATCGCCGAGTTGCAGGCCCGTTACGGGCTGGATCGGCCGCTGTGGGAACAGTATTGGACCGCGCTCGGGCACGCCGTGACCGGCGATCTCGGGCATTCCATCGCCACCGGGCAGCCGGTCACCGGCGCGATCGGTGACGCGCTGCCCGCCACGCTCGCGTTGACGGGCGCCGCCCTGCTCTTCGCGGTCACCGGTGGCGTCGCGCTGGCGTTCGCGGCGACTCACAGCCGTCGGCCGTGGCTGCGCAACGCCTTGGCCGCGCTGCCGTCGCTGGGTGTTTCGGTGCCGACCTTCTGGACCGGACTGCTCCTGCTGCAAGTGTTCTCGTTCCAGTTACGGCTGGCGCCCGCGTTCGGCGGGCACGGGTTCGCGGGCACGGTGCTGCCCGCGCTCACCCTGGCGCTGCCGATCGGCGCGGTCATCGCGCAGGTGCTCACCGCCGGGCTGGAGACGACCTGGCGTCAGCCGTTCGTCGACGTGGCCCTGGCCAGGGGCGGATCGCGCTGGTGGGTGCAGCGCACGCACGTGCTGCGCCCGGCCAGTGTGCCCGCGTTCACCATCGCGGGGGTGCTGGTGGGCAACATGCTCGCCGGATCGGTGGTGGTGGAGACGGTCTTCGCCCGTCAGGGCGTCGGGCGGCTGACCCAGACCGCGGTGCTGGCGCAGGACATCCCCGTGGTGCAGGGCATCGTGCTGCTCACCTCGGCGGTGTTCGTGAGCGTGAATCTCGCGGTGGATCTGCTGTATCCGCTGCTCGACCCGCGCATCGCCGCCCGCTCCCGCGCCGTGAGTGGCGAATCCGAGCGGGCCGCCGTCGACGCCGCCGAGGAGGCGATCATCCGTGCCTGACGCCGCTTCCGTCATTCGTACCGCCGCCGGACTCGCGCTCGGCGCGCCGCCGGCCGAGGAGGTGAGGACTCGTGGTTGACGTCATCGAGGAACGGCGCGCAGCCGTGCTACCCGGCCTGCGGCGCCCGGCCGTGCACTGGAAGAGATTGCGCGGCAATGCCGGACTGCTGATCGCGGGTGCTGTCGCGCTGCTCGCCGTGGGATGGGCGCTGGCGCCGTCGGTCTTCGCGGGCGGCGACCCGCTGACCGGCGTGCCCGCGCAGAAGTTCCAGGGCCCCAGCGCCGAACACTGGTTCGGCACCGACAATCTCGGACGCGACCTCTACACCCGGATGGTGCACGGCGCCGGGCTCTCGTTGACCGCCACGCTGGCCGCCGTCGGCATCGCGTTCGTCGCCGGGTCGCTGCTCGGCCTGCTGTCGGGCGCGATCGGCGGCGTGGTCGACACCGTGGTCATGCGTTCGGTCGATGTGCTGCTGTCGGTGCCCGCGCTGCTGCTGTCGCTCGCATTGGTCACCGCGCTCGGCTTCGGCACCGGCAATGTGGCGATCGCGGTGGGCGTTTCGCTGGTGGCCAATTTCGCGCGGGTGATGCGTTCGGAAGTGCTGCGGGTCCGGCAAGCGGGGTACGTGGAGGCGGCCCACGCCGCGGGGTTGCGCTGGTACACGGTGCTGGCCAGGCACGTGCTGCCCAATGCCTACCAGCCCGTACTCGCCTTGGCCGCGGTCGAATTCGGCATGGCGGTGCTGGCGGTGTCGGCGCTGAGCTTCCTCGGATACGGCGCGAAGCCGCCCACCCCCGAGTGGGGCACGCTGATCTCGGAGGGCCGCAATTACCTCGCGACCGCGTGGTGGATGACCACCCTGCCCGGGTTCGTCATCATCGCCGTCGTGCTCGCCGCACAGCGCCTCGGACGCGCGATCGGGAAGGGAGAACACCCGTGAGCGCCCCGGCATCTCCGCTGCTGCACGTCCAGGACCTGCGGGTTCGGTATCGGTCGGGAACCGGCGGGGCCACCGCGCTGAACGGGGTGTCGCTCACGGTGGCCCGCGGCGAGGTGGTGGCGCTGGTCGGCGAATCCGGCTCCGGCAAGTCCACGCTCGCCCACGCCGTGATCGGCCTGCTCGGGTCGAACGCCGAGACCACCGGGGGGACCGTGACCTTCGACGGCGCCGTGGTCGACACCGGCTCCGAACGCGCGCTGCGGCGGCTGCGCGGAGTTCGCATCGGGTTCGTCCCCCAGGACCCCGGGCTGTCGCTGAACCCCGTGCGGCGCGTGGGTGATCAGGTGGCCGAAGCACTGGTGGTGCACGGACTGGCCGACCGCAAGGCGGGGCGGGCGCGGGCGATCGAACTGCTGGCCGACGCGGGACTGGATCGGCCGGAACTGCGGGCCGCTCAGTACCCGCACGAGCTGTCCGGTGGACAACGTCAGCGGGTGCTGATCGCCGCGGCGCTGGCCTGCGCACCGGACCTGGTCATCGCCGACGAGCCGACGAGCGCGCTCGACGTGACCGTGGCGCGCCGGGTGCTGGACCGGCTCGCCGAGCAGATCGCGGCGCGCGGCACGGCGGTGCTGCTGATCACCCACGATCTGGCCGTCGCCGCCGAACGCGCCGATCGGCTCGTCGTGCTCAACGGCGGCGAGGTGGTGGAGAGCGGCCCGACCGCCGAATTGCTGGCCACACCGCGCCACCCGTACACCAAGCGCCTGCTCGCCGCCTCGCCCAGCCTCGCTCCGGCGGGCGGCTACCGCGAGCCCAAGCCACGCGGCGGTAAGCCGCTGCTGGTCCTGCGCGAAGTGCACAAGACCTTCCGGGCCCACGGGGGCGACAGCGTGACCGCGGTGGCCGGGGTCGGCTTCGAACTGGGCCGCGGCGAGACCCTCTCGTTGGTCGGCGAATCCGGGTCGGGCAAGTCCACCACCGCGCGGATCGCGTTGCGGCTCACCGAACCCGATCGGGGCGAGGTCACCTTCGACGGACAGCCGCTGTCGAAGGCACGCGGGTCGCGGCTGCGCGCGCTGCGCAAACGCTTCCAGGTGGTGTACCAGAACCCTTACGCCTCGTTGGATCCGCGCTGGCGGGTGGGCTCGATCATCGAAGAACCGTTGCGCGCGTTCGGAGTCGGCAGTCGCGCGCAGCGGCGCGAGCGGGTGGCGGAGTTGCTGGCGCAAGTCGCGCTGCCGTCCGGGTTCGCCCAGCGCAAGCCCGCCGAGCTGTCCGGCGGGCAGCGTCAGCGCGTCGCCATCGCCAGGGCGCTGGCGCTGCGTCCCGAGCTGCTGGTGCTCGACGAACCGGTCTCCGCGCTGGACGCCTCGGTGCAGGCGCAGATCCTCGAACTGCTGGACGGCCTGCAGGCCGAACTGGCGCTGAGCTACCTGTTCATCTCGCACGATCTGGCGGTGGTCCGCCGCATCAGCGACCACGTCGCGGTGTTGCGGCGCGGCCGCATCGTCGAATCCGGCCGCACCGCGGAGATCTTCGGCAACCCGCGGCACGAGTACACCCGCGAGCTCTTGTCGGCCATCCCGGCGCCCGCAGTCCCGAAAGGCGTGTCGTAATGCCCCGTCCGACCTACCGCCACAGCCGGGTGCTGAACCGGCAGCAGCGCTGGGCCCCGTGCCGCAGCCGCCCGGAACCCGCCGTCGCGTCCTGCGCGATCACCCCTCCCTCCGCACCGGAGCCCACCACCGGCCACGAGCCGTGGTGGCACCGACCGAAAAGGATCGCCCTGATGGTGTACTCCGCCTTCAACCGGAAACCGGCCGCCACCGACGCCGAACCGTCTCCCGCGCCGGACATCCCGGCCGCCCCCGCCGGCGTCGCACCCGATACCGCGCGCTGGTGGCGCACCCGTCTGCGCGCCCCGCGTGCCGCCGACACCTCCGGCAACCCGCGCGTGCACGCCGTGGCTCCTGTCCGCGCCGAACGCGACCGCCGCGCCGTCCGGTCCGCGCGAGGCATGCGCGCCGCACTGTGGCAGCAGGCGCTGCTGCTGGGACCCGATGTCGCCGGATCCGGGACCCATCCGGCGCTGCGGCAGCAGATCGAGGCGGAGGGCACGGCCTGATGGCGCACTCCGGCTTCTTCCTCGCCGTCGAAGCGGCGGGCACCGGCGCGCACCCCGCGTCCTGGCGGCGTGCCGACTCACGCGCGGAGGACCTGTTCACCGGACGGTATTGGACCGAGGTGATCGTCGCGGCCGAGCGAGCGGGCATCGACGCGGTGTTCCTGCCCGACTCGTTCGGCGTGCAGCCCGGCGGCCCCGGCGCCACCCGCGGCAGGCTCGACTCGGTCGCGATCGCCGCCCACGTCGCGGCCGCCACCCACCGCGTCGGTCTGATTCCCCAGGCGCCGGTCACCCACACCGAACCGTTCCATCTGGCGAAGGCGATCCAGAGCTTGGACTTCGCCACGCTCGGCCGGGCGGGCTGGGAGGTCACCGTCTCCGAAGGAGACGAGCAGGCGCGTGCGTTCGGGCGCAAACCGGCGCAGGACGCGGCCGCGCTGTGGCACGAGGCCGACGAGGCGATCGAGGTCGCCACCCGGCTGTGGGACAGCTGGGAGGACGACGCGGAGATCCGCGACGCCTCGACCGGCCGCTTCGTCGACCGGGACAAGCTGCACTACATCGACTTCACCGGCGACAACTTCGCCGTGAAGGGGCCCTCCATCACACCGCGCTCCCCACAGGGCCAACCGATCGTCGCGGTGCGCGCCGACGGCGCGGCCGCCACCGCGGTCGCGCTGCGCCGCGCCGACCTGATCCGGATCGGCGCGGACGATCTCGACGCGGCGCGGGCACGGCGCACCGCGTTGCGCGCTGCGCTCGCGGACGCGGGCCGCGACCCGGACAGCGTGCACGTACTGCTTGATCTCGACATCCACCTGGCCGGCTCCGCAGACGCGGCACGGGCGGAAGCGCACACCTTGGACGGCTGGGCCGGCCCGGTCCGCACCGCGGCGCCCAGCGCCCTGCGCCACCTCGGGACCGCAGAGACGCTGCGCGAAGTGCTCGCGGCGGTGGACAGCGCCGAGGCCGCCGACGGTGTCGTCCTGCGCCCGCTCGCGCTTCCGGCCGCCGTGCGCCTGCTGCCCGCGATAAACCGGAAGCCGCTGTCGTACAGCACATTACGCGCACGCCTCGGGCTGCCCCGTCCGGAGAGCCGCTACGCCATCAGCACGAAAGGCACCCCGTCGTGACCGACAAGCCGCGCAAGCCGGTCCACCTCGCCGCCCACTTCCCCGGCGTGAACAACACCACCGTCTGGAGCGACCCCGAGTCGGGCAGCCAGATCGATTTCGCGTCGTTCGAGCATCTGGCGCGTACCGCCGAGCGCGGCCTGTTCGACTTCTTCTTCCTCGCCGAAGGGCTGCGGCTACGCGAACATCGCGGCCGCATCCACGACCTCGACGTCGTGGGCAGGCCGGACACCTTCACCGTGCTCAACGCGCTGGCCGGGGTCACCGAGAAGCTGGGATTAGCCGGCACCATCAACAGCACCTACAACGAGCCGTTCGAGCTGGCCAAGCAATTCGCCTCGCTCGACCATCTCTCCGGCGGCCGCGCGGCCTGGAACGTCGTGACCTCCTCCGACGCGTTCACCGGCGAGAACTTCCGGCGCGGCGGCTATCTCGAGCACCGCGAGCGCTACCACCGCGCGGCCGAGACCGTCGAGGTGACCCGCGCGCTGTGGGACAGCTGGGCCGCGGACGCACTGGTCGTCGACCGGCAGGCCGGTGTGTTCGCCCGGGAGATCCCCGAAACCCGCCATCGCGGAGCACAGTTCGACATCACCGCCCGATTCGTGCTGCCGCCGAGCCCGCAGGGTCACCCGGTGCTGTTGCAGGCGGGCGACTCCGAGGACGGCCGGGAATTCGGCGCTGCCACGGCCGACGCGATCTTCACCGGCCATGGCACCCTCGAGGACGGGCAGCGCTTCTACGCCGACCTGAAAGGTCGCCTGGCCAAGTACGGGCGCACCCCCGACGAGCTGAAGATCTTCCCCGCCGCCACCTTCGTCCTCGGCGACACCGAGGCCGAGGCGCAGGAACGCGCCAGGCACATCCGCCTCCAACAGGTCGGCCCGCAGACCGCGATCGCCTTCCTCGAACAGGTCTGGGGCCGGGATCTGTCCGGATACGATCCGGACGGACCGCTGCCCGACGTCGAGCCCGTCGACGACGTGAACATCACCCGCGGCCGCGTGCGGCACGCCAAGGATCCCCGCGCCGTCGCCGAGTCCTGGCGGGCCAGAGCCGAAGCCGAAGGGCTCAGTATCCGGGAGCTGATCATCGAGGTCACCGCGCGCCAGCAGTTCGTCGGCACGCCCGCGGCGGTCGCCGAGCGGATCGACGCCTACGTGCAGTCCGACGCCGCGGACGGTTTCATCCTCGTCCCGCACCTCACCCCGCACGGGCTGGACGAATTCGTCGACCGGGTCGTCCCGGAACTACAGGAGCGCGGCAGCTTCCGCACCGAGTACGCCGGAACCACCTTGCGCGACCACCTCGGCCTGCGCCATCCCCACCGTCGCACCACCGCCCACGAAGGAGCCGAAGCGTCATGACCACGAGCATCACCACCGTTTTCGAGACCGAGTGGGCACGCTGGCACCACACGCGGGAAGACCGACTGCGCGACCCGCTCGGCTTCCTCGGCCTGACCGCGCTGCACTGGCTCACCGACCGCCCCGAACGCCTGCCCGATCTGCCCGGCACCTGGTGGGTCACCGACGAGAAGGTGTTCATCACCGCCCAGCCCGCCGACCGGCTCGAATACGACGGGCTCGGCATCGCGGGCGTACAGATCGTCACCCCTGCCGAAGGGGCGCCCGGGCTGCACGTCCGGCAGGAGCGGCGGGTGCTCGAGGTGATCCGCCGCACGGGCCGCTACGCCGTTCGGGTGCACGACCCCGCTTCGCCCGCCCTGCTGACCTTCGACGGCATCCCGGCCTACCGGCCCGACCCGCGCTGGGTGGTCCCGGGACGCTTCACGCCGTTCGCGCAGCAGCGGACCGTGATCACCGGCGCCGTGGTCGAGGGGCTCGAGCACCACCACAGCGCAGCGGGCACCATCGAATTCCGCATCGGCGAGGTGACCGAACGCGTCGTCGCGTTCGGCGACCAGGACAACCTGCGGGTGTTGTTCACCGACGCCACGAGCGGTGTGACGACCTACCCGGCGGCGCGATCGCTGACCGTGGGCACGCCGGAGGCGGACGGCACGGTGCTGCTGGACTTCAACCGCGCCGCGAATCTGCCGTGCGCCTTCACCGATTTCGCGACCTGCCCGGTGGCGCCCGCGCAGAACCGGCTGCGCGTGGCCATCGAAGCGGGCGAGCAGGACCCGCGGCGGGGACGTGCCGCATGAGCGGCCGGTTCGTTCCCCTCTCGATCCTGGACCTGTCCCCCATCAGCGCGGGCTCGACCGCGCAGCAGGCCCTGCGCAACACCGTCGATCTGGCCCAGCACGCCGAACAGTGGGGCTACCACCGCTACTGGCTGGCCGAACACCACTTCGTCTCGGTGGCCAGTTCCTCCTCGATCACCCTGATCGGGTTGGTCGCGGCGGCCACCGAGCGGATCCGGGTGGGTTCGGCCGCGGTGCAGGTGGGTCATCACACCTCGGCCTCGATCGTGGAGGCGTTCGGCACGATCGACGCGCTGTACCCGGGCCGGCTCGACCTCGGCCTCGGCCGGTCGGGTCATCGACGCGGCCAGTTCGGCGCGGAGGCCGCGCGGCCCGCGCGCGGCAAGCCCGTGGTCGGCACGGTGACCGGACGCACCGAGATCCGTGACGGCGTGGTCGTTCCGCCGCCGTTCGATCCGGGCCGCATCCTGGACCGGTCCAAGTTCATCGCCTCGGTGGGCGCCCTCCAGCAGCGCGGCGCGCAGCCGCTGGAGTTCGCCGAGCAGATCGGCGAGGTGCGCGCTCTACTGGCGGGCACCTTCGTCAGCCCGGAAGGCGTTGCGTTGCACGCGGTTCCCGGTGAGGGCGCGCAGGTGCGGCTGTGGCTGTTCGGCAGCACCGCGGGCGAGAGCGCGGAGCTGGCCGGGCGGCTGGGGCTGCCGTTCGCCGCGGCCTATCACGTCTCGCCGGGCACCGCGCTGGACGCGATCGAGGCGTATCGCGCGGCGTTCCGCCCGTCCGCCGAGCTGGCCGAGCCGTACGTGGTGATCTCCGCGGACGTGGTCGTGGCCGAGGACGACGCCACCGCGCGGCGGCTGGCCGCGAGCTACGGCCACTGGGTGCACAGCATCCGCAGCGGCGCGGGCGCGGCCGACTACCCCGATCCGGCGACCATCGCCCCGCTCACCGCGGAGCAGCGACGCCTGGTCGACGATCGCCTCGCCACCCAGTTCGTGGGGTCACCCGGCACCGTCGTGGATCGGCTGTCCGCGCTGCAACGCGTCAGCGGAGCGGACGAACTGCTGGTGACCACGATCACCCACCGGCACGCCGATCGGCTGCAATCGCATCGGCTGCTCGCCGAGGCGTGGGGGCTGCGCGCGGCCCGCGCGGCCTGACGCTGCGCCGGCCGGTGCGCGCTCGAAGCGCACCAGCCGGTCACCGAGGCCGCCACAGTGCTCGCCGGAGCGGCTCGAATGCGCCGTCCGGGGACGAGCGGCCGCCGGCACGGCGTCGAAGCGGCCCGTGCCGCGCACGTAGCGCACCCGAGACGGAAGTCTCAGACGCTGACCGGGGCGGCCGTGACGCCGTAACCGAGGTTGGTCAGCACCTCGCTGGTCGCCTTGGCGAAATTGAGCGTGATGAAGTGCAGGCACGGCGCGCCCTCGTCGATCAGCCGCTGGGCGATCTCGGTGGCGATCTCGATGCCCGCCGCGCGCACCGCCGCGGCGTTCTCCTCCCCGCCGTCGCCCGCCGCCGTGCGCAGCCGCCGCATGACCGAGTCCGGCAGCGGCCTGCCGCACAGCTCCTCGGCGCGCTGCACCGTGCGCAGCGACGTGATCGGCATCAGCTCCGGAATGATCGGCTTGGCGCCCTCGATCGGGTCCAGCGCCGCCAGCCGATCGCGCAAGCGCAGGTAGTGCTCGACGTCGAAGAACATCTGGGTGATCGAATACTCCGCTCCCGCACGCAGTTTCGCGGCCAGGAACGCGGTGTCGGTCGCCAGGTCCGGCGAGCGGTGGTGGCCCTGCGGGAACGAGGCCACACCGACGTGGAAGTCACCGAGGTCGCGCACGATACGCACCAGCTCCTCGGCGTAGGAGACGCCCTGCGGATGCTTGTGCCACTCCCCCAGCGGGTCGCCCGGCGGGTCGCCGCGCAGCACCAGGATGTTGCGGATACCGGAGTCGGCATACGCGCCGACCAGCGAGCGCAGCTCCGCGACGCTGTGCTCCACCGCGGTCAGATGCGCGACCGGCAGCAGCGTCGTCTGCTGCGCCAGCTCCCCGGTCACCCGGACGGTGCGGTCGCGCGTGGAACCACCGGCGCCGTAGGTCATCGACACGAACGCGGGATGCATGCACTCGAACTGCCGCACGGCGCGCCACAGCCGCGCCTCGGCGGCGGCGTCGCGGGGCGGATTGAACTCCACGGAGAACGGCACCGCATGCCCGGCGTGAGCCCGCAGACTCTGTACGACCGAAGGTGTTCCAGAGACGTTCGGGTGCGTCCGGGACGGCCGGCCAGGGGTCGAGCTTCCCCGCACGTTGTCGAAAGTCACCGGTTCAGTGTAGAGGTGGCCGGTGGCGGCCCCGTCGGGTCGCTCGGACGTCCCGCGTATTCTTCGCTTCGAGCGACATGTTCGCCACGCCGAGCGACACGCGCGACCGCCCCCCGCTCGGCCCCGAATCACCCGCAGCGCCCGGGCACCCTCCGCGACCCCGTGCGTGAACCATCCGCACGACCTTGGAGGCTCCTCTGTCCGCCGCAACCGGTACTCAGACGCCGCGTCCCGCGGTGCCGCAGCCGGGCACCCCCGCCTTCGTCACCGCCGTGGAAGACGCCCTGACCAGTTTCTTCGCCACCCGCCGCCCGACGACCGAGCGCCTCGGCACGGTCTTCGTCGAGGCCACCGACGCGCTCGAGCAGTTCGTGTTGCGCGGCGGGAAACGCACCAGGCCGGCGTTCGCGTGGACCGGGTGGCTCGGAGCGGGCGGCGATCCGCACGCCCCCGAGGCCACCGCGGTGCTCACCGCCTGCTCCGCCCTCGAACTCGTCCAGGCCTGCGCGCTGATCCACGACGACATCATCGATTCCTCCCGCACCCGCCGCCGCTTCCCCACCGTGCACGTCGACTTCGAGCAGCGCCACCGCGACCGCGGCTGGGCGGGCGACTCGGCGCACTTCGGCACCAGCGTGGCCATCCTGGTCGGCGACCTGGCGCTGTCCTGGGCCGACGACATGGTGCACGCGTCCGGACTGACGCCCGCGGCCATCGCCCGGTTCGCCCCCGTGTGGGCCGACATGCGCACCGAGGTGCTCGGCGGTCAACTGCTCGACATCAACGGCGAGGCGGGCGGCGACGAATCGGTCGAGGCCGCGCTGCGGATCAACCGCTACAAGACCGCCGCCTACACCGTCGAACGCCCGCTGCACCTCGGCGCCGCCATCGCCGCCGCCGATCAGCAGCTGATCGAGGCCTACCGCCGGTTCGGCACCGCGATCGGGATCGCCTTCCAGCTGCGCGACGACCTGCTCGGCGTATTCGGCGATCCGGCCGTCACCGGCAAGCCCTCCGGTGACGACCTGCGCGAAGGCAAGCGCACCGTGCTGCTGGCCGAGGCGCTGCGCCGCGCGGACGAGACAGATACCGCCGCGGCCGCGCTGCTGCGTTCGAGTATCGGCACCGACCTGAGCGCCGAGCAGGTGCAGCGGCTGCGCGCGCTGCTCGCCGAACTGGGCGCGGTCGACGAGGTGGAACGCCGGATCGCCGAACTCACCGACAGCGGTCTGGCCGCCATCGAAGCCAGTTCGGCGACGCCGGTGGCCAAGGAACGGCTGCGCGCGATGGCGCTGGCCGCGACCAAGCGCGCGGCGTGAGCCGGGTATCGGGCGCCACGGCAAGGAGACGAACCGGATGAGAACCGTTGCGGGACCGACCGATCGCGTCGTGGTGGTCGGCGCGGGCCTGGCCGGCCTGTCGGCCGCCCTCTACCTGACCGGCGCGGGTCACACGGTCACGCTGCTCGAGCGGGCCGACCACCCCGGCGGCCGGGTGGGGCGGTACCAGTGCGCCGATTACGAGATCGATTCCGGCGCAACCGTCCTCACCCTGCCCGAACTGATCACCGACGCGCTCGCCGCCGTGGGCCGCGCGCCGGAGACCTGCGAGCCCCCGCTGCGCATCCACCGGCTGGCGCCGGGCTATCACGCCCGGTTCGCCGACGGCGCGCAGATCAGGGTCTTCGCCGACCCGGACGCCATGGCCGCGGAGGTCGAGCGGACCTGCGGCCCGGCCGAGGCACGCGGATACCGGCGCCTGCGCGCATGGCTGGCGCGGGTCTACGCGGCGGAGTTCACCGAGTTCATGGACACCAACTTCGACTCGCCGCTGGATATGGTGCGCCTCCCCGAAAAGCGCCGCGCGCTGGTCGAATTGGCACGTCTCGGCGGGTTCGGCAGGCTCGGCCCGCAGGTGCGCCGGTTCCTGCGGGATCCGCGCCTGGCGCGCCTGTTCACCTTCCAAGCCCTCTACGCGGGCATGCCGCCCGCGCAGGCGCTCGCCGTCTACGGCGCGATCCCGCATATGGACACCTCGCTGGGCGTCTACTTCCCCGAGGGCGGTATGCGCGCGATCGCCACGGCGCTGGCGCAGGCGTTCGCCGAGGCAGGCGGCACGCTGGAACTGAACGCCGAGGTGGTCGGCATCGACTACGCGGGCAGGCGGGCCCGGCGCGCCCGCACCGCCGACGGGCGCTCGTTCGACTGCGACGCGCTCGTGCTCACCGCCGACCTCGGCTCGCTGGACCGTTTCGGTGTGCGACCGCGGCGCGGGCTGCGCGCCTCGCCGTCGGCGCTCGTCGCGCACGGCACCGTCCCGGCCGCGGTCGCGGCGCGATGGCCGGTGCAGGCGCACCACACCATCGAGTTCGGGCAGGCCTGGGACCGCACGTTCACCGAGATCACCGCCCGCCGCGGCCGCGGCAAGCTGATGAGCGACCCCTCGCTGCTGCTGACCCGGCCCGCTCTGACCGATCCGAGCCTGTTCGTCGAACGCGGCGACGGACGCCACGAGCCGTTCTCCTTGCTCGCGCCGTGCCCGAATCTCGCGGCGGCGCCGCTGGACTGGCCGCGCCTCGGCCCCGCCTACCTCCGCGAGTTGCTCACCGTGCTGGAAGCGCGCGGCTACCGGGGCATCGCCGAGCACTTCACCGTCGACCGGCTCGACACACCTCGGACGTGGCTGGACTACGGCATGTTCGCGGGCACGCCGTTCTCCGCCGCACACCTCTTCCGGCAGACCGGCCCCTTCAGGTCGCGCAATTTCCCGCGCTCCAGCGACAACGTGGTTATCGCCGGTTGCGGCACCACTCCGGGCGTGGGCGTGCCGACCGCGCTGTTATCCGGAAAACTGGCGGCAAACCGCATCGCGGGCGAGGTCGGGCACACTTCGCGTGCGACCCCGCGCACCAGCCGGATAGTGTTCGAGACGACGCCGTAAACTAAGCGCCGACCTATTCGCTCGCGGTTGCGACCGCCGACCACTCGGGGGGACCGACACCAGATGGCATCCCCCGAAACGCGCACCGCAGAGGCCGCCTCCGCCGGTGACACCCGTCCCTCGTCGCCCGCCTCCGCACGTCGCGAATCGGCCACCGATCGCGGTTTCCTGTGGTGGATGCGCACCTGCGCCGACTTCGCCAGAAGCCCGGAGGGCCATGCCGCCCTGCTCGGTTTCTTCGGCGCGATCATGATCATGTTCGGCGGTTTCGGCGCGGGCAGCGTGCGCAAGCGCGACCCGCTGCTCGAGGCCATGCACCTGTCCTGGCTGCGGTTCGGGCACGGTTACGCGCTGTCGACCATCTGCATCTGGATCGGCGTGCTGCTCATGATCACCGCCTGGGTCCGTCTCGGGCGCGCCACGATCGGCACCGGCGACCGGACCGGCGCCGAGGTGACGCTCAACGAGTTGCGCGCCATCGTCGGCATCTGGATCGCGCCGCTGTTGTTCGCCGTGCCGATGTTCAGCCGCGACGCCTACTCCTACCTCGCCCAGGGCGCGCTGCTGCGCGACGGCTTCGACCCCTACCAGGTCGGCCCGGTCGCGAATCCCGGTGTGCTGCTGGACAACGTCAGTCCGGTGTGGACCACAACCACCGCGCCCTACGGCCCGGTCTTCCTGCTGCTCGGTCGCGCGATCACCGCCGTGACCGGCGACAACGTGGTGGCGGGCACCATCGCGATGCGGCTGGTCATGCTGCCCGGCCTGGCGCTGATGATGTGGGCGGTGCCGTATCTGACCAAGCACCTCGGCGGCAAGCCGACCGTCGCGCTGTGGCTGGCTGTGCTCAACCCGCTGGTGCTGATCCACCTGATCGGCGGCGTGCACAACGAGATGCTGATGGTCGGGCTGATGTGCGCGGGCATCGCGCTGGTGCTGGAGCGCCACCACGTGGCGGGCATCGTGGTCGTCGCGATCGGTGTGGCCATCAAGGCGACCG
This sequence comes from Nocardia gamkensis NBRC 108242, assembly GCF_001612985.1. Taxonomy (GTDB): domain Bacteria; phylum Actinomycetota; class Actinomycetes; order Mycobacteriales; family Mycobacteriaceae; genus Nocardia; species Nocardia gamkensis. The sequence continues at coordinate 26,223 of NZ_BDBM01000076.1, forward strand.
CGGGCGTCGCGCTGCCGTTCCTGGTCTGGATCTGGATGCTGCACGAACGCGAACGCCGCGCCGCCCAGCGGGTCGGGCGCGATCCGGCGCACCTGCCCGCCAGCGAGCAGCCCGGCGACGCCGCGGAGCCGACGGAGGACATGCCGCATCCCGCGCTGATGTTCGGCAAGATCGCCGGGCTCGGGCTCAGCGTGTTCGCGGTCGTGTTCGTCGCCGCCTCGGCCATCGCGGGCGTCGGCATCGGCTGGCTGACCGCGTTGTCCGGGTCGAAGAAGATCATCAACTGGCTCTCGCTGCCGACCGTGATGGCGCACGCGATCACCTGGATAACCCCGCTGCGGCTGGAATCGGTGCTCGAGGTGACCCGCGCGATGTGCGCGCTGGCCCTGGTCGCCGTGCTCGCCCTGACCTGGTGGCGCTTCCGGCACAGCGAGCGCGAGGCAGTGCTGGGCATCTTGATCGCGTTCGTCGCGATCGTCATCCTCTCGCCCGCCGCGCTGCCCTGGTACTACTCGTGGCCGCTGGCGCTGGCCGCCGGTTTCGCGCTGTCCACCACGACGCTGATGGCGCTGGTCGGCGTATGCACCTGGTTGATGCTGGTCTTCCAGCCGGACGGTTCGATCGGCCTGTACAACTTCTGGCACGTCGTCGCCGCCACCTTCGCCGCGAGCGTCGCGGCGCTGTCGCTGCGCACGGTGGACCCGCTGCGCCTGCGCACCACGCCGCCGAGCACGGTCACGGCCACGCCCGGCGAGGCCACCGCTTCGCCCGCCGCACGATGACCGAAGGCCGGCTACCCAGTTCCGCCCTGCTCCCGCTCGCCTACCGCGAGTGCAGGCAGATCGCCGCCACGCACGGCCGCACCTACTTCCTGGCCACCCGGCTGCTCTCGGCCGAGCGACGGCCCGCCGTGCACGCGCTGTACGCGTTCGCGCGCATGGTGGACGACGTCGTCGACCGCACGGGCCATCCCACCGCCGCGCACGACAGCAACCCGGTCACCGAAATCGACCGAATCGAGCGGGACCTGCGGGCCGCGCTGGGATCGCACACCGGCGACGCGCTGCTGCCTTCCCACCCGAATCCGGAGCACGACCGAAGCCGGGAAGCGGGCCTACGGCCCCGCGCCCTCGTGCTCGCCGCCGTCACCCATACCATCCACCGCTACGGCATCGCGGCGCAGCACTTCTGGACGTTCTTGGACTCCATGCGCATGGACGCGCCCGGCGCACCGTCCTTCCGTAACCGCTACGCCACCATGACCGAGTTGCGCGCCTACATGCGCGGCTCCGCGGCCGCGATCGGATTGCAGCTGCTGCCCGTGCTCGGCACCGTCGTCCCGGTGCCGGAGGCCGAGCCCGCCGCCGCCGCTCTGGGCGAGGCGTTCCAGCTCACCAACTTCCTGCGCGACGTCGCGGAGGATCTCGACCGCGACCGGGTCTACCTGCCCGCCGATGCCCTCACCGCGTTCGGCGTCGACGACGACCTACTGTTCGAATGCCGGCGCACCGGCCGCACCGATCCACGCGTCCGCCGTGCCCTCGCCCATCTCATCGCGGTCAACCGGGACCTCTACCGCCGCGCCGAATCCGGTATCGACCTGCTCGAACCCCGGGTACGCCCCGCCATCCGCACCGCGGCCACCCTCTACTCCGACATCCTGCACCACATCGAACGCAGCGACTACGCCGTCTTCGACCACCGCGCCGCGGTGCCGCGCCACCACCGCCTGCGCGTAGCCGCCGCCGAATTCACCACCGCCACCCTCCGCAGCCGCCTGGACCGCTGAGGATCATCCCGGCCCCGTCCATCCCAGAGGGATCCGGCCGTCCACCGCCGACCTCCTGCTACCGGGGAACCACGGACCTTCGCCCGTCCGCGCCGCAGACCTCGGCGAACAGCACTGTTCACTCATTTCCGAGCAGCCACCACGTCACGACGAGAAGCAAACGCCGAACGTTCAACCCACACCACACCCATGGCGAACTTCAGACAGCACAGTTCCTCGAGACCCACCCAACCACCCCAGCTCAACCACCAGTTTCAAGTAGAGCGGAACCGAGCATCCGCCGTTCGCGGCCCGGCTCACCCCGAGAAGCCACCCACGCCGACCGCGCGCCCGATGCCCTGAAACGGAGAACAACGCGCCCAGCTCACCACAACCACGACTTCC
>NZ_BDBM01000077.1 GCF_001612985.1 Nocardia gamkensis NBRC 108242
GGCATCGCGCCACCGGGCGGCCCCGCCGGGCCCGGCCACCGATCGCCGCCGCTGTCCGGATAGGCGGCCCACTGGGCGTCGTAGGCGGGGAACTCGCGCGTCGCGTTGGTGCCCGGCGGCCCCCACGCTCCGTAATGCTCCGTCGGGGGATATTCCGACGGCGCGGCGGTGCCGTACGCCTCGAGGTACTCCGTGGTGTGCGCGGGGTCCCCGTATCCGGACTTGCCCGGCGGACCCAGGTGTTCGGTCGGCGCATCCTCCGGCCGCTGCCCCCAGGGATCGTTCGGGTTGGTCATGCGTTCCAGCGTAAGCTTTGTTCGCGCACTCGCGCCCGCACCCGCTGCACCGGTGTGCCCTCCGGAAGACCCATGCCGGAGCCCGATCCCTCGCACGCGAGGCGGCCGTCGATCTACTCCGGCCGGTGTCGCCACCCTGCCGAGTCGATGAAACATGCTGTGCGCGAATCGAGTTGCGCAGTGGTCATCGAACGGGCCTCGCCCCGAGCGCTGCCCGGAGCGAGGCCCGTTCGCTCACCGTCCCACGATCAGACCGTCCCCGTCGGGGCTGACGCTCACCTTGACGCTGTCACCGTCGGTGACCTCGCCCGCGAGCAGTTCCTTGGCCAGTGCGTCGCCGATGGCCTGCTGGATCAGCCTGCGCAGCGGACGCGCGCCGTAGGCGGGGTCGTAGCCGCGCACGGCGAGCCAGAATCGGGCCGAATCGCTGACCTCCAGCTTCAGCCTGCGCTGCGCCAGCCGTTTCTGCAGCTGGTCGAGCTGGATGTCGACGATGTGCTCGAGCTGCTCCTCGTCGAGCGCGTGGAACATCACCACGTCGTCGAGGCGGTTGAGGAATTCCGGCTTGAAGGCCGAACGCACCGCGTTCATGACGAACTCGCGATCACCGCCCGCGCCCAGGTTCGAGGTCAGGATGAGGATGGTGTTGCGGAAGTCCACCGTGCGGCCCTGGCCGTCGGTGAGCCTGCCCTCGTCGAGCACCTGGAGCAGGATGTCGAACACGTCCGGGTGCGCCTTCTCGATCTCGTCGAACAGCACCACCGTGTAGGGCCTGCGCCGCACCGCCTCGGTGAGCTGACCGCCCTGGTCGTAACCGACGTAGCCGGGCGGGGCGCCGACCAGCCGGGCCACCGAGTGCTTCTCGCTGTACTCGCTCATGTCGATGCGGACCATGGCGCGCTCGTCGTCGAACAGGAAGTCCGCCAACGACTTCGCCAGCTCGGTCTTACCGACGCCGGTCGGGCCGATGAACATGAACGAGCCGGTCGGGCGGTTCGGATCGGCGACACCCGCGCGGGCCCGGCGCACCGCGTCGGACACCGCCTGCACCGCCTCGGTCTGACCGACCACGCGGCGGCCCAGCTCCTCCTCCATGCGCAGCAGTTTCTGCGTCTCCCCTTCCAGCATCCGGCCCACCGGGATTCCGGTCCACGACGACACCACCTCGGCGATGTCGTCCGGGCCGACCTCCTCCTTGAGCATGACCTCGCCGTCTCCGGCTGTGGCGGAGGTCTTCTCGGCTTCGTCGAGCTGCTTCTCCAGCGCCGGGATCCGGCCGTAGCGCAGTTCGGCCGCCTTGCCCAGGTCGCCGTCGCGCTCGGCGCGCTCGGATTCGCCGCGCAGCGCTTCGAGTTCCTCCTTGAGCGAACGCACCTGGTCGATCGCGTTCTTCTCGTTCTGCCAGCGAGTGGTCAGCTGGTTGAGCTTCTCCCGGTCGTCGGCGAGTTCGGCGCGCAGTTTCTCCAGCCGCTGCTTGGATGCCTCGTCGGTCTCCTTGGCGAGGGCGACCTCTTCGATCTCCAGCCTGCGCACCGCGCGCTCCACCTCATCGATCTCCACCGGGCGGGAGTCGATCTCCATGCGCAACCGCGAGGCCGACTCGTCGACCAGGTCGATCGCCTTGTCCGGCAGGAACCGGGAGGTGATGTAGCGGTCCGACAGCGTGGCGGCGGCGACCAGCGCGGAGTCGGTGATGCGCACACCGTGGTGCACTTCGTAGCGATCCTTGATGCCGCGCAGGATGCCGATGGTGTCCTCCACCGACGGCTCCCCGACCAGCACCTGCTGGAAGCGCCGCTCCAGGGCCGCGTCCTTCTCGATGTGCTTGCGGTATTCGTCCAGCGTCGTCGCGCCGACCAGGCGCAACTCGCCGCGAGCCAGCATCGGCTTGATCATGTTGCCCGCGTCCATCGCCGATTCGCCGGTCGCGCCCGCGCCGACGATGGTGTGCAGCTCATCGATGAACGTGATGATCTGGCCCGCGCTGTTCTTGATGTCCTCCAGCACGGCCTTGAGCCGCTCCTCGAATTCGCCGCGATACTTCGCGCCCGCGACCATCGCGCCGAGATCGAGCGCCACCACGGACTTGCCGCGCAGCGACTCCGGGACATCGCCCGCCACGATGCGCTGGGCCAGGCCCTCGACGATCGCCGTCTTGCCGACGCCCGGCTCGCCGATCAGCACCGGGTTGTTCTTGGTGCGCCTGCTCAAGACCTGCACCACCCGGCGGATCTCGGTGTCCCGGCCGATCACCGGGTCGAGTTTGCCGGAGCGGGCGGCTTCGGTGAGATCGGTGGAGTACTTCTCCAGCGCTTGGTAGCTACCTTCCGGATCAGGGCTGGTCACCCGGGCGCTGCCGCGGACCGCGGTGAACGCCGAACGCAACGCGTCGGCGGTGGCGCCGTACTTGGTGAGCAGCATGGTCACATCGGAGTCGCCCGCGGCGAGACCGACCATCACGTGCTCGGTGGAGACGTACTCGTCACCGAGTTCGGTGGCCAGGCGCTGCGCCGCGGTGATCGCGGCGAGCGCCTCGCGGCCCAGCGGCGGTGTGGTGGTGGCGCCGGTCGCCCGCGGCAGCCGGTCCACCAGGTCTTGTGCCTCGCGTCGAACGGTCGCCGGATCCGTTCCGACGGCCTTCAGCAAGGGCGCGGCGATGCCGTCGGTCTGGTCCAGCAACGCCACCAGCAAGTGCGCCGGACGGATCTCCGGGTTGCCCGCGGCGGAGGCCGCCTGCAGGGCGGCGGTGAGCGCCGCCTGAGTCTTGGTGGTGGGATTGAACGAGTCCACGAGTCACCTTCCTACTAGTCGATTCGCACGACGCCGAGCACGATCCGGTGCGACCGAAGCCCTCGCTTCGTCTCGCCCGCTCGTCTACCGGCTCGCCGCCGTTCCTTACCGTCCAACGTCGGAAAGGTTGAGTCTGTTCCGCTCAAGTTTTAATTTTTCCGGCGCGCCCGCCCGTCACCGGGGATCGGATCGAACGCTACGCCCCGACACCGGCGAAAGCGACGCCTCGCCGACGCCGCCGATGCGGTGATTCCGCACGTCGGCGGGGTTCGGATGCCTACGATGACCTCGGCCGTCACTTGTTGCATCACTCTTCACCCCGAATCAAGGAGCGAATGGATGCGCGCGATCGTGGTACGGAAGTTCGGAGCGACGCCGGAACTGGCCGAGATGCCGATGCCCGAGCCCGGACCCGGAGCCGTGCGGGTCCAACTCCAGGCGGCCGGGGTGAACCCCTTCGACCGGAAAGTGGCCTCCGGAATCCTGGACGGCAGACTGCCCCACGACTTCCCGATGATCCTCGGGGTGGACGGGGCGGGCACCGTCGCCACGATCGGCGCGGGCGTCAGCCGCTTCGCCGTCGGGGACCGGGTGGTCGGCAAGTTCCTCACACCGCCGGTGGGCCACGGCAGCTTCGCCGAGTACGCGGTGCTCCCGGAGGGCGGCACGCTGGTGCCCATCCCGCCCGGAGTGCCGACCGTCGCGGCCGCCGCGCTGCCGACCGCCGGAGTCACCGCGCAGGATCTCGTGGACGCCACGCACATCAAACCCGGCCAGACCGTGCTGATCGTGGGCGCGACCGGCGGCGTCGGCTCCTTCCTGGTGCAACTGGCCAATATCGCGGGCGCGCACGTCATCGCGACGGCGCGCGGCGATTCCGCCGATCAGATGACCCGGCTGGGCGCGGCCGAGACGGTGGACTACACCGCCGCCCCGGTGCGCGACCAGGTCGCCGCCGCGCATCCGGACGGCATCGACGTGCTGTTCGACCTGGTGAGCCCGCCCGAGGCGCTCGCAGAACTGACCACGCTGGTCCGCGACGGCGGCACGGTCTACTCCACCACCTTCGCCGCCGACGAGGACGCGTTGCGCGCGCGGTCGATCAAGGGCGGCAACATCGAATCCCAAGGCAAAGCGCCGGAGCTGGCCAGACTGATCCAGCGCGTCGCCGCGGGTGACGTGGTCGTGCCGATCGACGCCACCGTCCCGCTCGCGGAGGGACCCGCGGTCATCGGAGCGCCCGGCGCACGCGGCAAGACCGTGCTGGCCATCTGAGCCGTACCGGCCCGCTGGGCCGGCCTCCCGCGAGACCCCGGAGGTGTGCGCTGAACACCCGAGTGCCCCAATTCGGCCTGTTCCTGATCCCGGAGGCCGAGGACTTCCGCAGGCTCGCCGAGCTGAGTGTGTACGCCGACGTATCCGGGCTCGACCTGATCGGCATCCAGGACCACCCCTACCAGCGCCGTTTCCTGGACACCTGGACCCTGATCACCGCTCTGGTCGCGCGGACCGAGCGGATCACCTTCTTCCCGGACGTGGCGAACCTGCCGCTGCGCCACCCCGCGCTGCTCGCGAAATCGGTGGCCTCGCTCGACATCATCAGCGACGGCCGGATCCAGCTCGGCCTCGGCGCGGGCGCGTTCTGGGACGCTGTGGCCGGGATGGGCGGACCGCGCAGAACCGGTGGCGAAGCGGTGCGCGCCCTCGGCGAGGCGATCGCGGTCATCCGCGCCCTGTGGAGCGACGAGCGATCGGTCCGGGTGCCCGGATCCTTCTACTCCCTCGCGGGGGCGCATCCCGGTCCCCGTCCTCGGCACGATCCCGGCATCTGGCTCGGCGCGCGGGGCCCGCGCATGCTCGAGCTCACCGGACGCGCCGCCGACGGCTGGGTGCCGTCGGCCGCGTGGGCGCCGCCGGAGTTCCTCGCCGACGCGGGCAGGCGGATCGATGACGCCGCCGCCGCGGCGGACCGGGACCCGCTGGCGGTGCGGCGGGTGTTGAACGTGTCCGGGACCATCACCGCGGACGGAACCGACCGCGGATTCCTCGAGGGTCCGGCCGCGCGGTGGGTCGACGATCTCCTGGTTCTGCACCGTGACCAGCGGATTGACGGATTCGTCTTCTGGCCAACCGAGGGGGAACCGGTCGAGCAGATCCGTCGTTATACCGAGCAGGTCGTGCCCGCGGTTCGGGCCGGCGCCGGGTCGTGACCGGCGTCTGCTCGGCGGGGACAGGCCGCGAAGCCGCGGCGCCGTCCGTCCGTGGCTCCGGTTACCGAAGGGTCAGCAACGTCCGCCGTTTGCCCACCGATTACCGTTTGGCCGGGTCTTACGGCACCGACGGTTCCGGCCGGAGGTAGTTCGTCTCCAGCCAGTGCCCGGCCGGAGCGAAGGCGAAGGTATGCCTATACCCACACGACCACGGCATTTTCGGGGATACTTGTCGGCGGGAGACCGCCGGTAACGGGTATGTCCCCGGGCAGAACTGAGGGAAAGGAAGCTCCACGTCGTGGATGCGCGTTCGGCTGCGCTGGTCCGCGCCAATTTTCGTTCGGTGATCGAGTCACCGAATGGACCCGAGCGGTTGGTCAGTGCGTTCTACGGACATTTGTTCGCCGAGAATCCCCGGCTGCGCGAATTGTTCCCGCCCGCCATGGAGATGCAGGCCAAGCGCATCGCCACGGCCATCCAGTACGTGCTCGATCACCTGGAGGACTGGGACCGGGCACAGAAATTCCTGGAGCAACTCGCCCGCGACCATCGCAAGTACGGCGTCGAGGCCGCGCACTACGACGTGGCGGGCCGTGCGCTGCTCGCGGCGTTCCGCGCCTACAACGGCGCGGCCTGGAACCGGAGCCTGGAGGAGGGCTGGCGCGACATCACCATCCTGATCTCCGCGTCCATGGCCATCGGCGCCAACTCCGACAAGTCGCAGCCGGTGTGGGAGGCGACCGTGGTGGGTCATCGCCGCGTGCTGGAGGACCTGGCCATCGTGCGGCTGCAATCGGACGGGCCGGTGCCGTATCAGGCCGGACAGTACGTGCCGGTCACGATCCCGCAGCGGCCGAAGATGTGGCGCTATTTCTCCCCGGCCATCCCGTCCAACCCGTACGGCGAGATCGAGTTCCACGTGCGCAAGATCCGCGGCGGCTGGGTGAGCCCCGCGATCGTCAACGAGACCAGGGTCGGCGACCGCTGGCGGATCGCGGGCCCGCTCGGCGGACTGCACGTCGACCGGGACAGCGGCCGCGACGTGCTCATGATCGGCGCGGGCACCGGCATCGCGCCGCTGCGCGCCCAGCTGATCGAGATGGGCCAGCGCGGCATCAATCCGCGCGTGCACTTCTTCATCGGGGGCCGCTATCCCTGCGATCTGTACGACGTGGAGAACATGTGGCAGCTCTCGCAGAGCAATCCGTGGCTGACCATCGTGCCGGTGTGCGAGCAGAAGACCAATCCGTGGTGGTACCCGCATCCGCCGCAGGACGCACCGTACGGCATGCACCGGCGCCTGATCGGTAATCTGGGCGCCGTCGTCGCGAGCTTCGGCGCGTGGGCGGACCGCCAGATCCAGATCGCCGGATCGGCCCGGATGATCGCGGATACCCAGCGCGCGCTCATCGCGGTCGGCACGCCGGAGCAGAACATCAGCTGCGACCCTGTGTAACGAAGGAGGCCCCGTTGGGGGATCCGAGCATGCTCGGTAACGGTCATGAAGCGCCGGAGTGGACCTCGACCGTGGTCGGCCATCATCGGCTCCGGCACGATCTCGCGGTGATCCGCCTGATCGGCGAGTTCGTGCCGTTCGCCGCCGGGCAATCGGTCGAGGTGCGAGTTCCGCAGCACCCCGGCGTGCGCCGCAGGTTCTCCCCCGCGCTGCCGCCCTCCCTGGACGGCAAGCTGGAGTTCCACGTGCGCACGGTGCCGGGCGGCTGGTGCAGCGCCGCCATCGTCGCCGACACGCAGCCGGGCGACGAGTGGCGAATCGGCGCTCCGGCAGGCGGATTCTGGGTCGACCCGGACGGCGACGAGGTGGTCATGATCGCCGGCGGCACGGGATTGGCGCCGATGCGCGCCCAAATCCTGGAACTGGCGCGCAAACCTTCCCCGCCACCGACTTACCTCTTCGTCGGCGGGCGCTCCCCCCGTGACCTGTACGCCTCGGACATGCTCTTCCTGCTGGCCGCCGAATTGCCCTGGCTCACCGTGATCCCCGTGGTGGAAAGCCTGGAGGACCCGCACTGGGTCGACGAGTGGTACGAGCAGTCCCGGGTCGACATCGGCTTCTCACCCGACGACCTGCTCTACGGCACACTCGCCGAAGTCCTCGGCTCCCACGGCGCCTTCCGCGAGCACCAAGTGCTGGTCTGCGGCTCCCCCGCCATGGTCCAGACCACGGTCGACCGCCTCCTGGAAACCGGAACACCCCCGGAGCGCATCCAATTCGAGGGCCTCTGACCTGTCGCTGGGCCATTCGCAAGGACACACCGCGAGGACGTCCAAGCACCAGTTCCGAGGCGCCGCAACGGCAGAACTTCAAGTCGTGCCATCACCACCGCACGCGCCCAGCGCACCTCAACTCCCGGTTTCGAGCGAAGCGAGACCGAGCATGCGCCGTTCGCGGCCCGGCTCGCGTCCGAGTGGCCGCCGCGTAGGCGACGAAGGAGCAAGCGGTGGCCGCTCGGACGCGAGCCAAGAAGGGGCCGCGAACACCCAGCGCCGCAGGCGCTGGCAATCAATTCAGTACAGCGGGTCGTGGCGGATGTTTTTCGCCAGGGTTCCCGCTGCCATGAGGCGGAACTTGGTGGTCTGCACCATCGACGGTGAACCGACGATCTGAACATCGCGGTCGGACCAGGCGCCGAAGCTCGCGACGACCTTGCCGATCTGGCCGGTCACGCGGGGTTCCAGGCCGGGCCAAGTGGTGCGCGGCTCCTCGGGTTCCGCGTACCACCAGGGGTTTTCGTCGTGTTCGCTCACCGGCGTGACGGTGAGCCAGCGGTTGGCCATCGCCAGCTTGCTCAACGTCTCCAGGTCGTAGAGGTCGCACGGGTGGTGCCCGCCGACGAACAGATGCACCTTCGGATTGGTCCGCCGCATCGCCATCGACATCAGCTGGGCGCGCAGCGGCGCGATTCCGGTGCCGCAGCCGACCATCAGCATCTTGCGTTTGGTGTTGCGCGGAACGCCGAGGCCGCCGAGCGGTGAGCCCAGCAGCCACTGGTCGCCGACGACGGTCTGGCCGACGATGGCCGAGCTGACCCAGCCGCCCAGCACACTGCGGACGTGGAACTCGATCTCACCGTTGGTGTTCGCGGGCACGGCGGGCGAGAGATAGCGCCACATGCGCGGCCGCGAGGGGATCTGCACGCTCAGATACTGACCCGCGGCGTAGCGCATCGGCTGGTCCAGTTGCAGCCGGACGACGACGAGATTGCGTAGTACTTCGCGGCGCTCGATCACCGTGCCGGTCCACGCCGACGGTGTGGTCTCCTTCTCCGCCGCGCCGATCATGGTGTCGGCGATGATCTTCAGGCCCTCGTCCCAGGCCCGGTCGACCTCGTCGGTCCACATCTCGGTCCCTGCGAACACCTTGACGGCGGTCTTCAGCGCGGTGGACACGGCGGCGTAGTGCGCGGGCTGCACGCCGTATTTGCGGTGATCCCTACCGAGTTGGGCCAGGAAGGGCAGTAGCTTGTCGGGCTCTTCCAACCGGTCCAGCGCGTAGGAAATCGCCTTGACCAGGCGATCGCGCTGGGAGTCCATCGCGGCGGGAAAGAAATCGCGGACGTGCGGGTAGTCGGTGAACAAGATCGCGTAGAACGATCTCGCCAGTTTCTCCGGCCCCCCATCCTCCGCAGCAACCGCCTTGAAAGTTGTTCTGATCAAAGCGACAGCGCGTGAATCCATTGATGTCACAACCCCATTTCGCACTCGTTCACGAACCTTGCCGGCGAGTGAGGTGCTGCGGGGCCACTCGACAGCAGCCGACGGAAAGGAGTGTAGGCGAGGTTTGCCAGCAACGGAATCTTTCGAAGGAACATCACGCGTGTAATTTCGTCGAAACCAGGATATTCAGCGAGACACGCCAGAGAAACCGACTGCAAGACCGTAGATCTGACGCGAAATCGGTCATATGCACAGCGAAAAGGTAAGTGGCACTTGGTCGATTTCGTCCCGATTGGTCTGTTCTAGCGACATCGGGGCAACATGGAGACCCTCGAACGAGGACTGAACCGGGCAAACAGCACCGGTTCCGTAAACATATCTATGGTAGAAATGTCCAGTTGATTCGACAACGAAATGAACTCCGCCGCACGACTTCCGTCGAACATGTTCTGGTTTACTCTCAGCAAATTATCGGCGGCAGCGGCGGTTAAACGACGAAGGCCCCGGCCTCCGATCGCGATGTGCGATCGAGGCCGGGGCCGTCGTCGTGCCGGTTATCGTCTGCGCTGACCGTCCTCGCGACGGTGCCGTGGCTGCCAGACCACCAGCGCGGTACTGCGTTGCGGGGCGAGGTCGGGACGGTATCCGGCCCGCGTTCGCTCCAGCTCGGCCGACAGTTCCGCCACCTGCTGCCGCAGCTCCTCCACCTGATTGGTCAGCTCGATGATGCGCTTGATGCCCGCGAGGTTGACGCCCTCGTCCTGGGACAACCGCTGCACCTCGCGCAGCAGCTCCACGTCCCGGGCCGAGTAGCGCCGACCGCCGCCCGAAGTACGTTGCGGCGTGACCAGTCCCAGACGGTCATACGTGCGCAGTGTCTGCGCGTGCATGCCGGCCAGCTGGGCCGCCACCGAGATCATGAAGAACTCGGCCCGCGACCCGCCGGACGCGTTCTTCGGTTCCGAGGACATTACGCACCTGCCCATCCCGCACGTGGATCGAAGCCACCGGCTCGCTCCGCCTCCTGGTAGCGCTCGAGCGCCTCGACGGCCTCGCGGTCCAGCTTCTGCGGGACCGCGACCTTCACCGTCACCAGCAGGTCACCCGCGCCGCCGCCGCGCTTGGGCACACCACGGCCGCGTACCCGCAGGGTGCGGCCGTCGGCGGTACCCGGAGGCACCTTGACGCCGACCCGGCCTTCCAGGGTGGGCACCGAAACCGTGGTGCCGAGCACCAATTCACTGTAACTGACCGGCAGCACCAGGGTCAGGTCGTCGCCGTTGCGGCCGAAGACCTTGTCCTGGCTGACGTGGACGGTGACATAGAGGTCGCCCGAAGGCGCCCCGCGCAGTCCCGCCTCGCCTTGACCGGCCAGCCGGATCCGTTGCCCGTCACCGACTCCAGGAGGAATCCGCACCGTGATCGTGCGCGTGCGGTTCTGGATGCCGCTGCCGTGGCAGTCGACGCACGGATCGTCGATGATCGATCCGCTGCCCCGGCACTCGTCGCACGGCTCGCTGAAGCCGAACGCGCCCTGATTGCGGCTGACGACGCCGGTTCCGTTGCAGATCGGGCAGACCCGCGGGCTCGTGCCCGGCTTCGCGCCGCTGCCGTGACACGTGGTGCACGGCGACGGGCTGGTCATCCGCAGTGGAACCGTGACACCCTGGGCCGCCTCCCGGAAACCGAGCGTCGTCTCGGTCTCCACGTCGGAGCCGCGCCGGGGGCGGCTCGCTGACGTCCGCGTGCCGCCGCCCCGGTTGAACAGACCGCCGAGCAGGTCACCGAGGCCACCGTCGCCGGCGCCGCCGCCGCCGAAGATGTCCCCGATGTTGAACTCCTGCGAGAAGCCGCCCCCCGCAGCGGATCCGAACCCACCGCGACCGTAGCCGCCACCCGCGAAGAGCTTGCGAGTGTCGTCGTACTCCTTGCGCTTGGCCGGATCCGACAGCACCGCGTGCGCCTCGCTGACGGTCTTGAACCGCTCCTCGGCTTTGTTGTCACCGGGGTTGGCGTCCGGATGCAAGTCACGCGCGAGCTTGCGATAGGCCTTCTTGATCTCGTCCTGCGAGGCGCTGGAGGAAACACCCAGCTCCTTGTAGAAGTCCTTTTCGATCCACTCCCGTTGGCTCACCGAGCATCTCCTCCTCTCGCATCATTGATCGTTCGCGCCGGCATCATCATCCGATGCCTCTTCGGTCGGCTGTTCGGCGTTTTCCGTCAGATCGGCCACGCCGTCGGTTACCCCGACGAGCGCGTGCCGAAGCACCCTATCGCCGAAGCGATAGCCTTTGCGCATCACAATGCCGATCACCGGATCGTGGCCGGAGCCCTCGTGCTGCACGGCCTCGTGCAAGGTCGGATCGAAGGGCTCACCCTCCGAACCGAACTCCTCGAGACCCTGCTTGTGCAGCGCGGTCGACAGCTTGTCGGCCACCGACTTCAGCGGACCGGAATCGAGGTCGCCGTGCGCCCGCGCGCGATCGAGATCGTCGAGCACACCGAGCAGTTCGGTCACCACCGACGCCTTGGCGGAATCGATCGTGGCCTTGCGATCGCGCTCGACCCGGCGCCGGTAGTTGGCGTACTCCGCGGTCAGCCGCTGCAGGTCGGCGGTGCGCTCGGCGAGCTCACCGCTGATGGCGTCGGCCAGCGCGTCGCCGCCGTTGCCGTTCTCCGCACCGTTGCCCGTCTCCGGGGCCTGCGCGGCCGCGGCGCCGTTGTCCGCGGCCGGCTGCCTGATCTCACCGGTCTCCGGATCGATCTTCCGGTTGTCGACGAAGGTGATCGGCTCCTTCTCAGAGTTGCCCTCGGTCACTTCTTCTCCGTGTCGACCGGCTCGTCCACGACCTCGGCATCCACGACCTGGTCATCGTCCTGCGCGCTGCTCGGCGCGCCGTTGCCCTGCGCCGCGGCGTCCGCGGCGGAGGCCTCGTAGATGGCCTGGCCGAGGGCCTGCGACTCGGTCGCCAGCTTCTCGACGGCCGCCTTGACCGCCGCGATGTCGGTGCCCTTGAGGGCCTCGTTCGCCTCGGCGATGGCCGCCTCGACCTTGGACTTGACGTCCGCGGGGACCTTGTCCTCGTTCTCCTTGATGAACTTCTCGGTCTGGTGCACCAGCGACTCGGCCTGGTTGCGGGTCTCGGCCTCCTCGCGGCGGGCCTTGTCCTCGGCAGCGTGCGCCTCGGCGTCCTTGACCATCCGGTCGATCTCCTCCTTGGACAAGCCGGAGCCGTCCTGGATCTTGATCGTGTTCTCCTTGCCGGTGCCCTTGTCCTTCGCGGTGACGTGCACGATGCCGTTGGCGTCGATGTCGAAGGTGACCTCGATCTGCGGCACGCCGCGCGGGGCGGGCGGGATGCCGGTCAGCTCGAAGGAGCCGAGCAGCTTGTTGTGCGAGGCGATCTCGCGCTCACCCTGGAACACCTGGATCTGCACCGACGGCTGGTTGTCGTCGGCGGTGGTGAAGGTCTCCGAGCGCTTGGTGGGGATGGTGGTGTTGCGCTCGATGAGCTTCGTCATCACGCCGCCCTTGGTCTCGATGCCCAGCGACAGCGGGGTCACATCGAGCAGCAGGACGTCCTTGACCTCACCCTTGAGCACACCGGCCTGCAGGGCGGCGCCGACGGCGACGACCTCGTCCGGGTTCACGCCCTTGTTGGGCTCCTTGCCGCCGGTCAGTTCCTTGACCAGATCGGAGACGGCGGGCATACGGGTGGAGCCGCCGACGAGCACCACGTGGTCGATGTCGGACACCTTGATGCCCGCGTCCTTGATCACGGACTGGAACGGCGCGCGGGTGCGGTCGAGCAGGTCCGAGGTGATCTTCTGGAACTCGGCGCGGGTCAGCTGCTCGTCGAGGAACAGCGGGTTCTTGTCCGCGTCGACGGTGATGTAGGGCAGGTTGATCGAGGTGCTCTGCGAGGAGCTCAGCTCGATCTTGGCCTTCTCGGCGGCCTCACGCAGCCGCTGCATGGCCATCTTGTCCTTGGTCAGGTCGATGCCCGAGCTGGCCTTGAACTTGTCGACCAGCCACTGCACGACCCGCTCGTCCCAGTCGTCACCACCGAGGTGGTTGTCGCCGGAGGTGGCGCGGACCTCGACGACGCCCTCGCCGATTTCCAGCAGCGAGACGTCGAAGGTGCCGCCACCGAGGTCGAAGACCAGGATGGTCTGCTCCTTGTCGCCCTTGTCCAGGCCGTAGGCCAGCGCCGCCGCGGTGGGCTCGTTGACGATGCGCAGGACGTTCAGGCCCGCGATCTGGCCTGCTTCCTTCGTGGCCTGCCGCTGGGCGTCCTCGAAGTAGGCGGGCACGGTGATGACCGCGTCGGTGATCTCCTCACCGAGGTAGGACTCCGCGTCGCGCTTCAGCTTCATCAGCGTGCGCGCGCTGATCTCCTGCGGCGTGTACTTCTTGCCATCGATCTCGACGGTCCAGTCGGTGCCGATGTGCCGCTTGACGGAGCGAATGGTGCGGTCGACGTTGGTGACGGCCTGGTTCTTGGCCGGCTGGCCGACCAGCACCTCGCCGTTCTTCGCGAACGCGACGATCGACGGGGTGGTGCGCGATCCTTCCGAGTTGGCGACGACGACCGGTTCTCCGCCTTCGAGAACGGCGACGACCGAGTTCGTGGTCCCGAGGTCGATTCCGACCGCACGAGCCATTGTGGTTCCTCCTAGTTGACGTACCAATGTGTGTCGGTGCCGGGCGAAAACCGCCCTGCGACGTCCGATGAAGGACGCCGCGAGACCTCGCCCCTAGCACCTCACGGAGCACGGCCCCAGCAACACTGAGCGTGGTCGGCTCAATCCTGCCTCGCCGGAGTTCCGGAGTCAACCGAAACTTGAGCCATACACACTCAATCTTGTCGAAAAGCTCAACGGGCGGCTCGCGCGATTAATTCCCGGACGACCACCGGAGTGTGTGACCTGTGGCACAGAAGGGTCGCCGAGGCATTCGCTGCCTTCGGCCCGCTAGGCCCTGCCACCGCCGTACACCGAGGACAGTCACGGCGGGCCCCCTCGCGCAGTAGGGTGACGGCGGGTGGCCGGGTCGGCCCCCGTGCGCCGTCGATCCGAGGAGCCGCCATGAGGGCCGCCGTCGTCACCGCCGCCGAGTTCGAGGTCGCGGAGCTGCCCACGCCCCGGCCGGGCGCCGGTCAACTGCTGATCGACGTGTCGCGCTGCGGTATCTGCGGCTCGGACCTGCATGCCCGCACCCACGCCGACGAACTGTCCGACTTGGCCGTGGCCACGGGATACGAGCACTTCATGCGCTCGGATCAGAGCGTGGTGCTCGGGCACGAATTCAGCGGGACGATCGTCGATTACGGCCCGGACTGCCGCAGGAGATGGCGGACCGGGACACCGGTGGTGGCGCTTCCGATCGTCCGGCACGGCGAGCAGCCCCACCTGGTAGGGCTGTCGACCGCGGCGCCGGGCGGCTACGCCGAGCAGGTGGTGGTCCAGGAATCGATGACCATGCCGGTGCCCAACGGCTTGTCCGCGGAACACGCCGCGCTGACCGAACCCATGGCGGTGGCCTGGCACGCGGTACGCAGAGGCCGCGTCGGGAAGGGGCAGACGGCCTTCGTCATCGGCTGCGGGCCGATCGGCCTCGCGGTGATCAGCATGCTGAAGGCCGCGGGGGTGCGCACCGTGGTCGCCAGCGACTTCTCGCCACGCCGGCGGGAACTCGCCACCGCCTGCGGCGCCGATGTGGTGGTGGACCCGGCGGCGGAATCGCCCTGGACGGCCGCTCCGAGGAAGGGCCGGATCAACGGCGTCACCGACATACTCGCTCTCGGCTTCGACGCCATGGACCGCTTGCGGCGGGTCCCCAACCTGCCGTGGTGGTACGTCTTCCGGCTGGCCCACACGTTGAACAAGGGGCCGAGCGGGCCGGTGATCTTCGAGTGCGTCGGCGTGCCCGGCATCATCGACCAGATCCTGGCGGCCGCACCGCCGCTGTCACGCGTGGTGGTGGTCGGGGTGTGCATGGAAACCGACCGCTTCCATCCCGCGATGGCCATCAACAAGGAGATCGAGCTGCGCTTCGTGCTCGGCTACGACCCCGGCGAGTTCCGCGACACCTTGCACATGCTCGCCGATGGCAAGGTCGACCCCGGCCCGCTGATCACCGGGACCGTCGGGCTCGACGGCGTGGCCGATGCCTTCACCGCCCTCGGCAACCCGGAGCGGCACGCGAAGATCCTGATCGATCCGCGCGCTTCCGGCGCCGCCCTGATCTGAGGACGCGCGCTCAGGGCGCGGCGGCGAGAACCTCGTCGGCGATCTTCTCGTCCAGCGTCACCCGCACCAAGGCGGCGGCGAGCTCCGCGGTGTGGTGATCCGGTGCCAGCCGCGCCAGCCGGTCGGGATCCTCCGGCAACTGCACGCGCTTGGCGCCGCGCAAGGCCCGTTCGTCGAAATGCGGCCGGACCCAGGTCCAGATGTCCTGGATCTCGCGCAGGAAGATATGTGCCCCGGTCGGACCGATGCCGTCGAACTCCTGGAGCAGATCCGCGGCCCGCTCGGGGTCGTTGTCCGCTTTCTTCGCCAGTTCCCGCAGGTCACCTTGGTAGCGGTCGAGCAAGCGCGTGGCGTTGTGGTGCAGCCTGGTGGCGGTGCTCTCGTCGTAGCGGCGATAGTTCGCCCGCCCCAGCGCGTCGACCAGTTCCTGCCACTCCGCGTCGGCCACCCGGTGCGGCGTCCGGTAGCCGCTGCTGATCAGCTCTCGCGTGGCCCCGATGGCGATATCGGCGGAAATGCGGGTGCTGAGCAGTTGGGAAAGCATGAGCAACTGGAAGAGCGCGGCCGGTTTGTCATCGAGCGTGATACCCGCTTCCTCGGCATATCCCGTGCCCGCGCGGACGAGCAATTCGTGTACGACGTCCTCTTGGCTCATCGTTACCTCCTCTCGCTACCAAGGCGCATACCCGGCCCCACGGCGACTACACCGCCCACGGGCGGCGGAATGCGCCCGTCCCCGCAGGTCACGGCGCTTCGGAGGCGGCGCTCAGCGGCTCATTCCGGCAGCACGCTCAAGGTGCCCTCCGCACTGCGGGCGGCGGTCAGGCAGGCCGTGGCGGTGAACTGGTCGGCCAGGGGGTGGCGCGCCCGGGCGCGCCATTTCCGGACCGCGGCCACCGCTTGGGCGCGCTGGGCGGGGAACGGCGCGTCGGACGGGAGGCCCAGACGAAGGTGGGGTGCGATTCCCGAGCCGCCGATGAGGCGATGCAGTTCGGCGAGATCGTCGGCGGGCAGCGCCAATTCGTCGGTGCGCAGGCGGCCGAGCAGACGCAGCTCGGCGAAACCGTGCACGTCCGCGAGCAGGGTGCGCACCCTGGGCAGCAGGCGATCGGCCGGGGTGCCACGGTAGGCGGTCAGCACCCGGGCCAGCGCGGTGAGCGCGGAATGCGCTTTGAGCTGGTCGGCGCGCTGACCGAACTGCACGTCGAGCACCGAGCGCAGTTCGTCCACTCCGCTGCGGCTGGTCAATTCCTCGGCCAGCGCGGCCGAATCGCGCACGCCGAGCCGGATCAGCGTGACCGCCATGCGAATGCCGAACAACCCGAACCGCTCGGCGAGCTGCGCACGCAGCTCCGGCGGCACCGGGAGCGGCACGTCGGCGCGCGCGAAGCGATCGGCGGAGAGCAACGCGGCGCTCAGTTCGTCGACCGGCACCCGCGCCAGCGTCTCGAACGCCGCGAACTCCTGCTGACGCAGCGTCGCCGCGGCGAACGCGAGCAGCCCGGCGACCGGGATCACGGCCTGGCACAGCCCCGTCCGTTCCAGCTCCCCGGCGAAACGCGTTGCCACATCCCGTGCCGAGTGCAGCGCGTCGATCCGGCCCGCCCCGATCTCGTCGGCCCGCGACACCACGCCGACGATGCCGAGCGGACCGGGCGCCCCCGGCCCGCCGTTGGCCGCGGCGGTTCCCGCGCCCACGCGCTCGAGGAACTGCACGTCCGTCGCGTCCAGCCTGCGCAGCAGGTACACGACGGCGTCGGCGCCCGGGATGGCGATGCCCTGCTCGGTCCGCTCGTCCTCCGCACCCGGCGTCAGCAGACGCGCGGTGCGCCGCGACACCTCGCGCGACAGCGAGGACGTGCCGGGGGTGTCGATGATCGTGGTCTGCGTGAGCGCGGCGGCGGGCCATTCGACCTCGAGATGGTCGACCTCGCGCGCGGCCGGTGCGTTCCAGTTGAGCCGGTCCAGATCGAAGGTCAGCCCGTGCGTTCCGCTGCCGCGCCGGACCACGACGTGCGCGCGGGCGCCATCGGGGGCGTAGGCCGTCACGCTGGGCGTGGATCCGTACCGATACCAGGTGACCACCCTGGTGCACTCGGTCGCGTCGGTGGGCGCGATATCTTGTCCGACAAGGGAATTCAGCAATGTGGATTTGCCCGCCTTGATCGAACCGGCCAGCGCGACGCGCAACGGCTGGTCCAATCGGCGGGCACAATCGGCCAGCAGGGCACGCGGGCGCGGCTCGCCCGCCAGCGCCGCCTGAGCCGCGCCGACCAGCCGATGGGCCTCGGCGACGATTCCCGGCACCGGGCCACCATCACGTCTCACGGGGCTACCGTACCGGCGGGTCCCATCGGTAGTGCGGTCTGCATGGCATCGGCGTATCGGCGCAGTTCCGCGACTACGCGCAGCTGCTGTTCCAGTTGCGCACCGCGTTCGGCGCGGCTGGTGGCGACCATGGACGCCGCCTCCTGCGCGGCCCGCAGCGACTCGTCGATCGAGCGCAGACTGCGTTCGGCGACGCCCGCGTAGTGGTCGCGCAACGCGCGATGGATGCGGTGCAGCCGGTCCTTCGACTCCTTGCCGGCCTGGAACGCCACGTCGTCCACGAAGCGGCGCACCGCCGCCTTCGCCTCGTTGCGCCGCTTGGCCAGCCTGGCCTGCTTGTCGTCCCGGAAAGCCTTGCCGCCCACGATCAATCCCGCGCCGATGGAGATCGGGTTGAGCATGGCGAGTCCGGCGAAGGTGCTGGCCAGCCCGACCATGAGCACGCCGCCGTAGGAGCCGCGCATGCCGACGAGCAGCTTGCTGCCGAAACCGATGTCGGGTTCCAGATCGGCGAGCGTGCCGGAGAGGGCGCGGCCGGAGTCGGCTCCGGCGCCGGGGCGCACGTCCGGCAGGTCGACGGCGCCGAGTTCGGAGAAATGTTCGGCGACGCGCTCGGCGAGTTGCACAGCCCGGGAATGGGTCCACAGCAAGTTGTCGCCGAGGGCCGTGTCGACGGTGCCGGTGAGGTGTTCGGCGATGCGGTCCCAGTGCCTGCCCGGGTCGTGCTCGTCGATCCATTCCTCGGTGGTGCGGGCGAGGTTGCGCAGACGGTCGCGCAGATCGTGGTCGACGTCCCCGGCCAGGTCGGTGATGCCATCCGCGAGCGTCTGCTGCCATGCGGCGGTCCTGCGGTGCAGTTCCTCGGCCGAGGCGCGGGCGGATTGCAGCTCGCGCACCGCCGCAGCGCCCTGCGCCGGATCGCGGATCGCGACCAGCTCGCTACCCAGCGCCAGCGCGAGATGCTCCGCCGCGGAACGGATATCGCGGGCCACGGCGGCCCGGGTGGCCAGCTGGTCGCGCGCCACGACCTGGTCGCGCAGAAACGTGTAGAGCACGCCGAAGCCGGATTCGACGCCGAGCTGCTGGTCCTGCAATCGCATCGCGTGGCTGCGCAGCAGCGACGACACCGGGATCATCGGCACGTCCAGGCGGGCCCGTGCGAGATGGTGCAGATCGGCTTCGTGCACCTGCCGCCAATGCGGGTACAGGTCGGTCTTGGTGAGCAACAGCGCGACCGTCGGGCACAGCTCCCGCACCTGCCGCAGGAATGCCAGTTCGGGCTCGGTGAGTTCGGTCGACGCGTCCGACAGCACCAGCACCGCGTCCGCGGCGGGCACCATTCCGAGCACGCCCGCCGCGTGGGCGTTGCCGTGTCCGCCGACACCCGGGGTCTCGATCAGCACGATCCCGTCGGCCAGCAGCGCGTTGGGTATCTGGACCTCGAGTCGCACGATCCGGCGCCCCTGCGCGAGCGGTGAGCGCTGATCGATCGCGCCGATCTCCGCGATCGGCACCGCCACCCTGGTCTCCGCGCCGCTGGAATCGCCGTGCGCCGCGAGCACCAGCTCCGCGCGCGGCTCGGCGCCGTGCGCGAGCAGCATCGGCACCGTGGTGGTGGCGTCGTCGCCCACCGGGCAGATGTCCAGGTTCAGGAGCGCGTTGACGAAACGGCTCTTGCCCTGGTCCAGCTGTCCGGCGACGACGATGCGCCTGCGCGGGTCACGAACCCGGTCGGCCGCCACTTCCAGGCGGCCGACCAGATCGTTGCGGCCCGCGGCACGGGCCGCCGCGATGGTTTCACCGAGTACCGAGAGCAGCGGTACCGCCGGTGGAGTGGCGTTCGGCGCGGGCGTCCCCATCGCGGTATGGACCTCTTTCCGTATTACCGGGCAACTGTCAGTGCAGGAATGTATCGCCACCCAGGTCGGCGCCCGCCGAACCACTGAACTCCGTGCCCGCGTGGCTCTCTCCGAACAGGCCCGCGTCGGTGTCGCCGCTGCTGTCCAGGCCCGACCCGAAGGCGCTCGACACATCCAGCGAGGACCAGGTGTGCGCGGTCGAGCCGACACTGCCGCCGAGACCCGCACCGGTGTCCACCGCGCCGTGCGCCGCGCCACTCGCCGAACCCGCCATTCCAGCGCCCGCGTCTGCCGCGCCGCCGACGGCCGACTGCGCGGTACCGCCGAGACCAGCCGTCGCGTCGAGGCCCGAGGACGCGTGCGAGCCGATACCGCTGTCCAGGCTCGAACCGACGTGCGCACCGGCACTCGACGCGCCTTCCAGACCGCTCGACAGGCCCCCGCCCGCGTTGCCCGCAGCGCCGAGACCAGTGGACAGACCGCTCTCCAAGCCCGCGCCTGCACCGACCGCGCTGTCGATTCCGGTCGAGAGGCCGGATGTGGCGTGCGAACCAATGCCGCTATCCAGGCTCGAACCCAGGTGCGCACCCGCACTCGACGCGCCCTCGAGACCGCTCGACAGGCCCCCACCCACGTTGCCCGCAGCGCCGAGACCAGTGGACAGACCGCCCTCCAAGCCCGCGCCTGCGTGGCCTGCCGCGCCGAGACCGGTCGACAGGCCGCTCTCCAAGCCCGCGCCTGCGCCGACCGCGCTGTCGATTCCGGTCGAGAGGCCGGAGCCCAGCCCAGCGCCCGCATGCGCACCCGCATCGAGCCCGGCCGACAGACTGGAACCGAGACCCGCACCAGCCTGCGCACCGGCGTCGAGTCCGGCCGACAGGCCCGAACCCAGTCCGGCACCCGCCTGAGCTCCGGCGTCGAGGGCGCCGGTGAGTCCGGTTCCCAGGCCGGTACCAGCGTGCACCGCACTGTCCACGCCGGTGGACAGCCCACCGCCGAGGCCGGGGGACAGGCCCGTCTCCAGTCCGGTCGCACCGTGGACCCCGGCATCGAGCGCCCCGCCGAGCCCGCTTTCCAGGCCCGCGCCGCCCTGCCCGCCGGTGTTCAGCGAGCTCTCCAGTCCGCCACCGAGTTCCGCTCCGGTGCTCACGGCCGCGCCCAGACCCGTCGCGAGCCCGGTCTCGAGACCCGCCGTCGCTTGCGTTCCCAAGTTTCCGGCCCCGCCGACGGCAGAGGAGAAATTGCTTCCGAGTCCGGCGGCCGCATTACCGGAGCCTTGTGCCGCCGTGTCGATTCCGCCGGTGAGCCCGGCCGTCGCCTGGCCTGCGGCGCCGAGCGCGCCGCCCAGACCGGTCTCCAGACCGGAACCGATCTGCGTACCCGCGTCGGCCGCACCGTGCAGTCCGGTGGAAATGCCGGCACCGGCCTGCCCACTGGCGCCGAGACTCGTCGCCAGGTCGCCCGCGGCACCCACAGCACTCTGGAAACCAGCGCCCGAGCCCGTGGCCGCGTCTACCGCACCCTCGAGACCCGCACCGGCCCCGGCCTGCCCAGCGGCACCGAGGCCTGCGGTCAGACCACTCGCGGCGTCCACAGCGCCCTCGAGACCGGCACCAGCCGAGCCGCCCGCATTCAGCGCCGCATCGGCGGCACCTTGCAGGCCACCACCCACACCGGCACCGAGACCAGCCGTCAGATCAGTCGCCGCACCAGCAGCGCCACCCACCGCTCCGTCGAGGGTCGCACCCGAGCCGGTCGCCGCGTCGACAGCGCCCCCGAGACCCGCACTCACACCGGAGGAGAGGTCCGCGGCGCCACCCACGGTGCTCTCGAAGCCGGCGGTCAGGTCAGTCGCCGCACCCGCGGCTCCGCCCAGGCCCGTGGCGGCATCCGCCGCACCACCGATTGCGCCACCGAGACCCGCGCCGAGCCCGGTCGTCGCATCGATGGCACCCTCCAGACCCGCGCCGAGCCCTGTGGTCACGTCGGTCGCCGCGCCCAAACCACCTTCGAGGCCAGCGCCCACTCCCGTGGGGAGGTTCGCGGCACCACCGACCGCGCTTTCGAAACCGGAGTTCAGATCAGTCGACGCGCCACCTTCGAGGCCAGCGCCCAGACCCGTGGCGACGTCCGCCGCACCACCAACCGTGCCCGCCAAACCTGCGCCGAGCCCGGTCGTCGCATCGATGGCACCCCCGAGACCCGCGCCGAGCCCGGCACCAGCCTGCCCACCGGCGCCCAGGGCCGCATCCACACCCGCGTCGACAGCGCCCTCGAGACCCGCACCCACACCGGTCGACAAATTCGCCGCGCCTCCGACGGCACCGCCCAAATCCGCGCCGAGTCCGGTTGTCGCATCCACCGCGCCGCCGAGACCAGCACCCGCCTGTCCACCGGCGCCGAGCGCCGCGTCCAGACCGGTCGTCGAACCACCGACGGCACCCCCGAGACCCGCGCCGATACCGGTTGCCAGATCCGCCGCACCACCGACCGCACTTTCGAAACCGGCGGTCAGATCAGTCGCCGCACTCGCGGCACCTCCCAGGCCCGTGGCGACATCCGCCGCACCGCCGACCGCGCCCTCCAAACCTGCGCCGAGCCCGGTCGTCGCATCGACAGCACCGTTGAGACCAGCGCCGAGGCCCGTGGTCGCATCGACAGCGCCCTCCAGACCCGCGCCGAGCCCTGTGGTCACGTCGGTCGCCGCGCCGAGACCACCCTCGAGGCCCGCGTTCAAGCCGGTGCTGATGTCCGCCGCGCCTCCTACCGCGCCTTCCAAGCCTGCGCCGAGACCCGTGGTGATGTCCGCCGCGCCACCGATGGCGGTTTCCAGACCGGCGCCGAGTCCGGTCGTCGCGCCGACAGCGCCTTCGAGGCCCGCCCCCACACCGGCGCCGAGGTCGGCGCCCG
>NZ_BDBM01000078.1 GCF_001612985.1 Nocardia gamkensis NBRC 108242
GTGCCGGTGCGGCGCACGACCAGGATGTGTTCGACGGTGGTGGTGTCGTGGCCTAGTGCTTGGTCGACGGCGGCTTTGAGGGGGGCGGGTTTGCCGCGGCGGTATTGTCCGTCGGTGGTGATGATCAGGCGGGCGGCGGCGTCGTCGACGCGTTGGCGCAGCGCGGTGGGGGAGAATCCGGCGAATACGACGGAGTGGGTCAGGCCGAGGCGGGCGCAGGCGAGCATGGCGATGATGGCTTCGGGGACCATGGGCATGTAGATCGCGACGCGGTCGCCTGCGGTGAGGCCGAGGTCGGTGAGGGTGTTGGCGGCGCGGGATACGTCGTCGAGTAGGTCGCGGTAGGTGAGGGTGCGGCAGTCGCCGGGTTCGCCTTCCCAGTGGATGGCGATCTGGTCGCCGTGGCCGGCCAGGACGTGGCGGTCCACGCAGTTGTAGGCGACGTTGAGTTTTCCGTCGGCGAACCATTTCGCGACTGGTGCGTCGGTCCAGTCCAGTACTTGGGTGAAGGGTTGGTGCCAGTGCAACCGTCCGGCCTGTTCGGCCCAGAATGCTTCCCGATCGGCCGCCGCCCGCTGGTAGAACCCGGCGTCGGCGTTCGCCTGAGCGGCGAACTCCGCGCTCGGCGGGTACGAGTCCCTGTGGTCGGCGCTGGTTCCAGTCATCTCGTCTCTTCTTTCCACGTAGCCTGAGCGCACGATTCGACGCAGCCGAGTTCGACAGTAATCAACTGTGACCCATGCCGCGTGCGGTGTATCGGCCGGGCTCCGCGCGCACCGCACCGCCGCGCGTCCTCCCGGGACGTGCGTCCCTCCCCGCCCCGACGAAGGCAATATTCCGGTCGAATGGCCCGTTTCCGCACGAAACATGGGGTGTTTCGGCGATGTTGCCGGATCGGTAACAAGTGCACCGAACTCGGCGCAATCAGGTGACAGTGCCCGCGCCGGTCGTTACTCTGCCAACACACAGGGGGATCGTGTCGGCATGCGCTGATGGACCTCGCGCGGGTGCCGATCGGCTCCCCCCTTCTCGCATCGGGAGGACGCGTTGAAATTCCACAGAGCGATGGCGCTGACCGCGGCAGTCGTACTGGCCACGACGCTCGGGCTGTCCGCATGTTCCTCGGGCGACGGCGCCGACGCCGACATCGTCACCGTCAACGGCGGCGAGCCGCAGAATCCCCTGGTGCCCACCAACACCAACGAGAACATGGGCGGGCGCGTGGTCGACCGGCTGTTCGCGGGCTTGAAGTACTACGACGCCGACGGCAAGGCGCACGACGAGATGGCGGAGTCGATCCAGACCACGGATCGGAAGAACTACCGGGTGACCATCAAGCCCGGCTGGAAGTTCACCGACGGCACCCCCGTGACGGCGAAGTCGTTCGTCGACGCATGGAACTACGGGGCCCTCGGCAGCAACGCGCAGTTGCAGAGCTACGTGTTCGGCCCCATCGTCGGTTTCGACGAGGTGACCGCGGAAAAGCCGACGACACAGACGATGTCGGGCCTGAAGGTGATCGATGACCGCACCTTCACCATCGAGCTGAAAGCTCCGTCGATCGACTTCGAGACCGAACTCGGGTACGCGCCGTTCTATCCGCTGCCCGAAGCCGCGTTCAAGGACATGAAGGCGTTCGGGGAGAACCCGATCGGCAACGGTCCGTACAAGTTCGCCCGGGCCGGGGCGTGGGAGCACAACGTCAAGATCGATCTGGTGCCCAACCCGGAATACCCCGGCGGCCGCCCGGCCAAGAACAAAGGGCTGCGGTTCGTGATGTACCAGTCCTTCGATACCGCGTACGCGGACCTGCAGGCGGGCAACCTCGACGCGCTCGACACCGTGCCCGACAGCGCGCTCACCTCCTATCAGCAGGATCTCGGCGACCGCGCGATCACCAAGCCGACCGCCCAGAATCAGCACATCGGCATTCAGGCGAATGTCGCGCACTTCGCCGGTCAGGAGGGGCTGCTGCGGCGCCGCGCGATCTCGATGGCGATCAACCGGGAACAGATCGCGCAGAACATCTTCCACGGCACCCGGATCCCGGCGCGCGACTTCACCGCCAGCACGCTGCCCGGCTTCGACGCGAACCTGCCCGGCACGGAGGTGCTGAAGTACAACCCCGACGAGGCCAGGAAGGTGTGGGCACAGGCCGAGGCGATATCGCCGTGGTCGGGCCGCTACGAGATCGCCTACAACTCCGACGGCGGGCATCAGGCCTGGGTGGAGGCGGTGGCCAACAGCGTCAAGAACACCCTCGGCATCGACGCCATCGGCGTGCCGTACCCGACGTTCAAGAACATCCGCGACGAGGTGAACGCGCACACGATCAACAAGGCGTTCCGCTACGGCTGGCAGGGCGACTACCCGACCATGCTGCAGTTCCTCACCTCGCAGTACTACAGCTACTCCGACACCAACAACGTCGACTACAACAGTCCCGAGTTCGACCGCTTGCTCGATGCCGCCTTGGCCGCGTCGACCCAGGAGGAGTCCTACAAGCTCGTCGCGCAGGCGCAGGTGCTGCTGATCAAGGACCTGGCCGACATTCCCGTGTTCGACTACGTGGCCGCGGCGGGCCGCTCCGACCGGGTGCGGAATGCCGAACTCGCCTGGAACGGTCTGTTCGCCTTCGAGAACATCGAGAAGTAGCCGCCAGCCGCCCGGCGTCCGCACGGCGCTCGGCGGCGCTACCCAGGAGGCGAAATGGCCTGGTATGTCGTGCGGCGTCTGCTTCAGATGATCCCCGTGTTCCTCGGGGCGACGCTGCTCATCTACGCCCTGGTGTTCCTCGTCCCGG
Source organism: Nocardia gamkensis NBRC 108242 (assembly GCF_001612985.1). Classification (GTDB taxonomy): domain Bacteria; phylum Actinomycetota; class Actinomycetes; order Mycobacteriales; family Mycobacteriaceae; genus Nocardia; species Nocardia gamkensis. Next base: position 2,804 of record NZ_BDBM01000078.1, read on the forward strand.
GCGATCCGATCCACGCGCTGGCCGGCGACAAACCGATGACGCCCGCGGTCGAGGCACAGCTGCGGGCGCGTTACCACCTCGATGAGCCCTTCCTCGTGCAGTACCTGCTGTACCTGAAAGGCATCGTCACGCTGGACTTCGGCACCGCCTTCTCCGGCAGGCCGGTGCGGGACGAACTCGCGCGCGCGTTCCCGATCACGATCAAACTCGCGCTCATGGCCGTGCTGATCGAGTCGGTCTTCGGCGTGCTGTTCGGCCTGATCGCCGGGCTGCGCAAAGGCAAACTGTTCGATTCGACGATGCTCGTGGTCAGCCTGATCGTCATCGCGGTGCCGGTCTTCGTGGTGGGCTTCCTCGCGCAGTATCTGCTCGGGGTGAAGTGGGGGATCGTTCCGGTGACCGTGTCCGGCAAGGCGACGGTCGGTGAACTGGTGGTGCCCGCGTTCGTGCTCGGCTCGCTGTCGTTCGCCTACGTTCTGCGACTGACCCGGAACTCGGTGGCGGAGAACATGTCCGCCGACTACGTGCGCACCGCGACCGCCAAGGGACTCGGCAGGCCGCGTGTGGTGACCGTGCACATCCTGCGCAACTCGATGATCCCGGTCGTCACGTTCCTCGGCGCCGATCTGGGCGCCCTGATGGGCGGTGCGATCGTCACCGAGGGCATCTTCAACATCCCGGGCGTCGGCGGCACGCTCTACCAGGCCATCACCAGGGGCGAACCGCCGACCGTGGTCTCCTTCGTCACGGTGCTGATCGTCATCTTCCTGGTCACCAACCTGGTCGTAGACCTGCTCTACGCCGCACTCGACCCGAGGATCCGCTATGCCTGACCTGACCGAGGGGCAGCCGCGCCGCGGCCAGGAGCACTTCGTCGCCCCGCCCGACGAGGTCGAGGTGCTCGCCACCGACGCCGTGCCCGCCGCAGGCGCGCCGACCAGCATCTGGCGCGACGCGTGGCGGCAGCTGCGGCGCAACCCGATCTTCGTCGTGGCGGCGGTGCTGATCGTGTTCGTGCTGATCGTGGTGATCTGGCCGGGGTTGTTCACCGATCAGGACCCGCGGTATTGCAACGGCGATTTCAGCATGGATCCGCGCGGCGCGGGCCACCCGTTCGGTTTCGACAAGCAGGGCTGCGACATCTACGCCCGGACGGTCTACGGCGCACGGGCCTCCGTGCTCGCCGGTGTCGGCGCGACGCTGCTGTTCGTACTGATCGGCGGGACGCTCGGGGCGCTGTCGGGCTTCTACGGCGGGCCGCTGGACTCGATCGTCTCCCGGGTCGCCGAGATCTTCTACGCGATCCCGCTGATGCTGGCCGCCATCGTGATCATGCAGCTGCTGGAGGCGCGCACTATTTGGACGGTGATCGTCATCCTCGCCTCGTTCACCTGGCCGCAGGCGGCGCGGATCGCGCGCAGCGCCGTCATCCAAGCGAGGAACAGCGACTACGTCACGGCGGCGAAAGCATTGGGCGTCTCCCGCATCCGGACGCTGCTGCGTCACGTGCTGCCGAACGCGGCGGGACCGCTGATCGTGGTGACCACGCTGTGGCTGGGGGTCGTCATCGTCACCGAGGCGACGCTGTCCTATCTCGGTGTCGGCCTGCCCCGCACGGTGGTGTCCTGGGGTGCGGATATCGCCACCGGGCAGAAGGAGATCCGCACCTCGGCCATCCTGTTCTATCCGGCGACGGCGCTCGCGCTGACCGTGCTGAGCTTCATCATGCTGGGCGACGCCGTGCGGGACGCCCTGGATCCGAAGGCGAGGAAGCGATGAGCGAGACCGAGCGCCCGCTGCTGGAGATCACCGATTTGAACGTGAGTTTCACCGCCGACGGCAAGCCGGTGCCCGCGGTCCGCGATGTGAGCCTGTCGGTCTATCCCGGGCAGACCGTGGCCATCGTCGGCGAATCCGGTTCGGGGAAGTCGACCACCGCGCACGCGATCATCGACCTGCTGCCCGGCACGGGCCGGATCACCTCCGGCACGATCAGATTCGACGGCACGGACCTCACGGCGGCCTCCGCACGACAGATCGTCGCGGTCCGCGGCAGCGGCATCGGGCTCGTTCCGCAGGACCCGATGTCGAATCTGAATCCGGTGTGGAAGGTCGGATTCCAGATCCGCGAGACGTTGGAGGCCAACGGCATCGCGAAGGGCAAGGCCGCCAGGAAACGGGCCGTGGAGCTGCTCGAGGAAGCGGGCATGCCAGACGCCGAACGCCGGGTGAACCAGTATCCGCACGAGTTCTCCGGCGGCATGCGCCAGCGCGCGCTGATCGCGATCGGCCTGTCCTGCCGGCCCAAGCTGCTCATCGCCGACGAACCGACCTCGGCGCTCGACGTGACCGTGCAGCGACAGATCCTCGACCATCTCGACCGGCTCACCGCCGAACTCGGCACCGCCGTGCTGCTGATCACCCATGACCTGGGCCTGGCGGCGGAGCGGGCCGAACACCTGGTGGTGATGTATCGCGGCCGCGTCGTGGAATCCGGCCCCGCCCTGCGGATTCTGCGCGATCCGCAGCACCTGTACACCAAGCGGCTGGTGAGTTCGGCGCCGTCGCTGGCCGCGCGGCGCTCGGCGGTGCGGCGCCGGGCGCAGATCCGCGCGCAGGCGGTCCAGGTGGCCGAGCAGGTGGCGGCGGCCGACACGGAACTCCCGGTGGTTCCGGACGAGGTGCTGGTCGCCGAGCACCTGACGAAGACGTTCCGCATCCGCGAGCGCACGCCGTGGAGATCGACCGAATTCGTCGCCGTGGACGACGTGTCGTTCCGGCTGCGGCGCGGGTCGACCACGGCGATCGTCGGCGAATCCGGCTCGGGCAAGACGACGGTGGCGCAGATGGTGCTCGGGCTGCTCGCACCCACCTCCGGCACCGTCACGTTCGACGGCAAGGACGTGACCGCCCTGGACCGCAAGGGCGCGTTCGCCTTCCGCCGCAGGGTGCAACCGATCTTCCAGGACCCTTACGGGTCGCTCGACCCGATGTACACCATCTACCGCACCATCGAGGAGCCGTTGCGCACCCATCGGATCGGCACTCCCGAAGAACGGGAGGCGACCGTGCGGGAGCTGCTCGACAAGGTGGCGCTGCCGGCCGATGTGCTGCGGCGCTACCCCAACGAGCTGTCCGGGGGGCAGCGTCAGCGCGTGGCCGTCGCGCGTGCGCTCGCGCTCCGGCCGGAGGTGGTGGTGTGCGACGAGGCGGTGTCCGCACTCGACGTGCTGGTGCAGGCTCAGATCCTCCGGCTGCTCAACGAGCTGCAGGCCGAGCTGGGTCTGGCGTATCTGTTCATCACCCACGATCTGGCCGTCGTCCGGCAGATCGCCGACGACGTGCTCGTCATGCAGCGCGGCAAGGTGGTCGAAGCGGCGACCACCGACGAGGTGTTCGACCATCCTCGGCAGGAGTACACGCGCAAGCTGCTCGACGCGATCCCGGGACGCGATCTGCTAGCCGGGTAGGCGAGCCGGGCGAGCGGATCGTTCCGCGCGGCCGCAAGTAGCCTCGTATGCCGTGACCGATCCGCTGCAGCCCCTCGTCGATCTTCCCGGTGTCCGGGACGCGGCCGACCGCGCCCGCGACGCGCTCGCCGCGGTGCACCGGCACAAAGCGAACCGGCGCGGGTGGCCGATCACGGCGGCCGAGGCCGCGGTGCGCGCGGCGCGGTCCTCGGCGGCCATCGACGGGGGCAGCACGGACATCCCCGCCGACGGGCGGGTGGCGGACCCGATACTGGCCGGGTCGCTGCGCGTCGGTCAGGCGCTGGACGGGAATGCGCTGCGGAATCTGGTCGGCACCTGGCAGCGCGCTCCGCTGCAGGCGTTGGCCCGGCTGCATCTGCTCGCCGCGGCCGACCTGGTGCCGCAGGAGGAGTCGCTCGGCAGGCCGCGCTTCGATTCCGGGGTAGCGCAGCGGCTGGACCTGCTGGCGCAGACGGTGGTCGGCTCCCGCGCGCCCGCACCGGTGCTCGCCGCCGTAGTACACGGTGAGCTACTGGCGCTGAAGCCGTTCGGCACGGCCGACGGCGTGGTCGCGCGGGCGGCGTCCCGGCTGGTCGCGGTGTCCAGTGGGCTGGACCCGCACAGCCTCGGCGTGCCGGAGGTGTTCTTGTTGCGCAGGCGTCAGGCGTACCTGGACGCGGCCGCCGGGTTCGAATCCGGGGACGCGGAGGCCGTGGGCGGATGGGTGATCTTCTGCTGCGCGGCCTTCGAAGACGGTGCGCGCGAAGCCACATCGATCGCCGACTCGGCGGCGGGATAACCCCCCCGGACACATCAAAGCGGGCGGCGTTGTCTGTCGACCTCACCGCCCGCTAGCACGGACTACCCGGTTACCAAGCGTGCTAGGTGGGTTGTGTTCTGCGGCCTCGGCGACAATCCGGACATCGGCCGGTTCATCCCCGCAACCTGTGCGAGGCCTTCGCCGTCGACTATCCGTATTTCGCAGGCCCACAACGCTTCTGCCCTTGTCGCGGCGCGCTCCGCGTGGGTGCCTGGTGTCCGTGCTGGGAAGGATGGTCGGGAGACAGTGCCTTCTCTTCCGGTACTGCCTTGGCCTTCCGCCCTTCCGTAGTTACCTTTCTACACTGTGACTGCACTCACATCAAGGGATGGTAAGACATTGAATAATCGGCGTGTTTCCCGGCGTTTCGTGGTTAAATGCCTGGTCCGCCGCAGCGTGTGCTAAGTCGGCAAATGCTCGGGCAAGCATCCCGCGACCAGGTATCACGAGGTGCTCGAGCGCTCGGATATCAGCGCCGGCGGCGCAGCATCCGGTAACTGATCGCGCCCGCCAGCACCGCGCTCAAGCCGACCGCGGCCGTGGCCGCGACCGTCGTCGAGGACGGCGCCTGGAAACGCGCCCACAGCGATACCGGGTTGGAGAAGGTCAGGATCGGCCAGCCACGCGCGGTGGCCTCGCGGCGCAGATTGCGATCCGGGTTGACCGCGGTGGGGTGCCCCACCGCGCCGAGCAGGGGCAGATCGGTGATCGAATCGGAGTAGGCGTAGCAGCGCGACAGGTCGTAACCCTCCCCGGCGGCGAGTTTTTCGACAGCGGCGACCTTGCCCTCGCCGTAGCAGTAGAACTCGACCTCGCCGGTGTACTTCCCGTCCGCCACGACCATCCGGGTGGCCGCGGTGTGTGAAGCGCCGAGCGCTTCGGCGATCGGACCGACGATCTCCTCGCCGGAGGCCGAGACGATCACCACGTCGTGGCCCCGGATCTTGTGGTCGGCGATCAAGTCGGCGGCCTCCGCGTAGATCAGCGGATCGACCAGCTCGTGCAGCGTCTCGGCCACAATGGATTTCACCTGTTCGACGTCCCAGCCCGCGCACATGCTGGTCAGGTGGGCGCGCATGCGTTCCATCTGGTCGTGGTCGGCGCCGGACAGCAGGAACAGGAAATGTGCGTAGCTGCTCTCCAGGACGGCGCGGCGGTTCAACAGCCCCTGCGCGAAGAAGGGCTTGCTGAACACGAACGTGCTCGACTTCGCGATCACGGTCTTGTCCAGATCGAAGAAGGCCGCGACGCGTCCACCCGTAGGGGCTGAGTTGTCCACCTGACCAGGATAGGCGGCGGAGTCGCCTCCCTCCGGAGGGGCGCTGAGCTGCGGGGCGGCTCACTGCGGTGCTTCGGCCGCGTGGCCGCATCATCTCGGCAGCCCGGTGCGGTGGCCTGGCGGACCGGCGGATCGGGTCTGCCGCGCCTGTCGTGTGGCTTCCCTGCCTTCGATCCGCCGCAGGTGGGCGGCGGATGGACGACGGTGGTGCCCGATCGGCACGTGTGTGCCGAACGGCGGCGGGCGTGCGGACGGCGCGTCGGTGGAGTTTGCCCCGTAGACGCCGAAGCCACGAGGGCCGCAAAGATGTGCGTCGGCAGACTTGCGTTGTGGGCGGGGCTTGGGTGTAGTATTGCTGGCACCTGGACATGGTCCAGGCGCGTTCAGCCCGACCCCCCGGGGCTGAACCCCGACGGCCCCAGCCTCCTCCCCCCCCGGCTGGGGCCGTCCTCTATTTCAGGGACAGTGCGGTAGGACGCCCGGCTCGGAAGTTGTCCACACCCCGGAAGCTATCCACATTCGGCACATCGGCCCTTCTCTGTCCGTGCGTGTTCAGCGACGCTGACCTGCATGAACCTCGAAGCATCGGAGCCGACCGGGCCGCCGCCCGCTCTCGTGCTCATCGATGACGACCGCCTGCGCGAGGAGGTCCGGCGCATCGCGGCGGCCGCCGAACGGTCTCTCGACGAGCGGACCCAACCCGTCGGCAGGCATGCCTGGACGGGCGCTCCGCTGGTGATACTCGACACCGATGCGGCGCGGGAGGCGGCCGCGGCGGGATACCTGCGCCGGACCGGCGTGGTGTTGGTAACCGATGGTGAGCCAGGCTTGCTCGACTGGCAGGCTGCCGCCTCGGTCGGGGCGGAGCGGGCTATCGCGCTGCCCGGCGCGGCGGTGGGGCTTATCGAGATGTTTGCCGAGTACGGCGAGCAACGTGCGGGCGATGGTGTGGTGGTTGCCGTCGCGGGGGCGGGCGGTGGGGCCGGGGCATCCACCTTGGCCGTCGCTGTCGCGCTGCGCGCCGCCGCGGAAGGGTTCCGGCGCGAGACCTTGCTGGTGGACGGCGCACCCTTCGCGGGTGGCCTCGACCTGCTGCTCGGTATCGAGAACACGGCTGGGTTGCGCTGGCCCGATCTGGTGATCGAGGACGGGCGGGTCTCCGCGACCGCGTTGCACGGCGCCCTGCCCATCGCGGCGCCCGGACTGGCGGTACTGTCCTGCGGGCGCTGCGGTGCGGGACGATTGCCACGCGAGCTCGGTGCGGCCGGAGTCCGCGCTGTGATCGAAGCGGGCCGTGTCGCAGGCGATTTCGTAGTTTGCGACATTTCCGGTGAGCGCGGACCGCATGCCGACCAGATGCTCGACTCGGCGGATCTCGTGGTGCTGGTCGTCCCGGCGCGCCTGCGGGCGGTCGCCGCCGCCGAAGCGGTGTCCGCGCACATCGCGCGCCGAAACCCGAACCAGGGCCTGATCGTTCGCGGCCCGGCGCCCGGTGGCCTGCGCGCGCCCGAGGTCGCCGAGGTGCTCGATCTTCCACTGCTCGCCGCCGTCCGTGCCCAGAGCGGTCTGGCGCACCGGCTGGAGCGTGGCGGGATCTCGGTCCGCAGGCGCGGACCGTTGCGCGATGCCGCCGACGCCGTGCTCGGCGTGCTCGGCGCACCACCTGGACAGCGGAGGTGAGGCGGGGAAGATGAGCGCGATACTGACCACCGAGCTGCTGGATCGGGTGCGGGAACGACTGGCCACCGAGACCGGCGATCCTGATCCGGCGCAGGTCGCCGCCGCGATCCGCGCCGAAGCGGGCGGGGTGCTGGGGGACACCGATCTGCTGCGCGCCCTGCGGTTGTTGCAGACGGAGCTGACCGGCGCGGGCGTACTCGAACCGCTACTGCACGATCCGCACGTCGCGGACGTCTTGGTGACAGGGCCCGACGCGGTGTGGATCGATCGCGGGCACGGTCTGGAGCGGACTTCGATCAGGTTCTCCGACGAGGCCGCGGTACGGCGGCTGGCGCAGCGCCTGGCCTTGTCGGCCGGGCGACGGCTCGACGACGCACAGCCATGGGTGGACGGCCGGCTGACGGGAACCGGCGCGGCACTGGGGGATTCCTTCGGTGTCCGCTTGCACGCGGTCCTCGCGCCGGTCGCGCACGGGGGCACCTGTCTGTCGCTGCGCGTACTTCGTCCCGCTACTCAGGGACTCGACGCGCTCGCGTCGGCGGGCGCGGTGCCCGCCGACGCGAAGGTCCTGCTGAAACGAATCGTCCGGGCGAGGCTGGCATTCCTCGTGGTCGGTGGCACCGGCGCAGGCAAGACGACGCTGCTGTCCGGCCTGCTCGCCACGGTGAACCCGTCCGAGCGGATCGTCTGCGTCGAGGATGCGGCGGAACTCGCGCCACCGCATCCGCACGTGGTCCGGCTGGTCGCCAGGACCGCGAACGTAGAGGGCGTCGGTGAGATCACCGTGCGTGACCTGGTCCGCCAAGCGCTGCGCATGCGGCCGGACCGGATCGTGGTCGGCGAGGTCAGGGGAGCCGAGGTGGTGGATTTGCTGACCGCGTTGAACACCGGTCACGACGGCGGAGCGGGCACCGTGCACGCCAACTCACCGCGAGAAGTCCCGGCCCGCTTGGAAGCTCTCGCCGCCTTGGGCGGAATGGATCGAGCGGCCTTGCACAGTCAGCTCGCCGCCGCGGTGCAGGTCGTCCTGCATGTGCACCGTCGATCCGACGGCTCGCGCGGCTTACGCGAGATCGGCCTCGTGCACCGTACCGGCGAGGGACACGTGCGGATCACGGCCGCGTGGCACGACACGGGTGCGGCTCCGGCCGCCGCGGACCTGTCCAGCCTGCTCGCCGAACGGCTCGACCGATGAGCGGCGCGATGTTGTGTCTCGCGCTGGCGTTGATCGTGGTCCCCGCGCCGCGGTCGCGCCGCCGGTTCGAGCGGTTGTCGACCGCGCGAGCCGAGTATCGGATGCCGGAGCGCGAAAAACTGTTTCGCGCAGTTGCGAGCGCAGGCGTGGTGGTTGTGCTCCTCGTCTTCGGCCCTGGTCCTTTCCTCGCAGCCGGCCTGGTCAGCGGAACAGTCGGGTTGCGTGCCCGCCGGGCGGCGCGGGACCGGCGCAGGAGTGCCGAGCAAGGACATCTGCTCGACGCTTTGGAGGCCGTGATCGCCGAACTGCGGGTGGGGGCGCACCCGAGCGCCGCCGCCGAGACCGCCGCGCGTGAGGTGCGGGGCGAATCGGCACGCGCGTTCGCCATCGGCGCCGCACGCAGCCGGCTCGGTGGCTCGGCGGCGGAGGGCCTGCGCAGACCGGATTCCTTGATCACCGAAGAACTTTCCCGGGTCGCGGGCGCTTGGCAGGTGGCCGAGCGGCATGGCCTGGCGCTGGCCGAGCTGCTGTCGGCAGCCCGAACGGATCTCGCGGGCCGCCTTCGATTCCACGGCCGTACCACAGCCGCGCTGGCCGGCGCGCGCGCCACCGCCGCGGTCCTCGCCTGCCTGCCGCTTCTCGGCATCGCCCTCGGCCAAATGATGGGCGCAGCGCCGCTGCACGTCCTCTTCGCCTCGTCCGCAGGGACGGTGCTGCTTCCGCTCGGCGCGGGCCTGGCCTGCGCGGGCCTGCTGTGGACCGATGTGATCACGCGAAAGGTGCTGATTTGAAGACGTTTACGACGGTCGGCCGTGAGCGGCCCAATATCCAAGCCGACCTACCGCTTTCGATGTCGGCGTCAATACGCGATGCATGGAGATCCGTCGGCGAGACATGGAGGTTCGTAGGGCCGCCGATGGCAGCGGTGGTTTCTGCCATAACCGCGAGCGGTACGGCCGCACGAAGCCACCGCCCGGTCCGCAGTACCCGCCCAGTGCCGCGACCGCCGACCGAACTCATCGGCGAGTGTGTCGGCGGCGGCAGGTCGGCCGAGCGCGGCATGTCACCGTGTGTCCTACCAGCAGGCCGTACCCGTGATCCTCGCACCGAGCGTTCCGGGGGTTCCGGCAAGCCGGTGACGCGTGCTACGCCGCCGTGCAGCCACGCGACGGGTCGCGTCCCCGGTTTTCACTCGAGGGTCGTGGTGGGCGCTGGAAGGTCCGTGGCGTTCGGTGTGCCGCCGTCTGTCCTGATGAGGGGTCGTGTCCGTGGTTGTCGCTCGACGTGTGGTGCGTGCGGTGGCACGTCTGTGACGTTCGGTATGTCGCCGTATGTGCTGACGCCAGGTCATATCTGCGGTTCTCGCGCCACAGGGCAGGTTAAGGAGGCTGATGATGGCGTTCACCCCGAATGCGGCGCTGCCGTTACTGCTGGTAGCCGTGGCGCTCGCCCTGCTCCCGGGGCGGGTCGCCGTAAGCCGGCGGCTATCCGACCTCGGCCGAGCCCACCACGGGCCGACCGAGTCGTCGCGCCGAGCGAACAAGGGGATGGATCCGCTGGCCGTCGCCTCGGTTCTCGATCTGCTGGCCGCCTGCCTGCGGGCCGGGCTGCCCATGGCAGGCGCGGCGCGGGCCGTCGCGCCGGAGGCGCCCGAAGCGCTCGGCGAAGCATTGAGACGCGCCGCGGACCTGCTCGCACTGGGTGCCGACGCGGCCACGGTCTGGGAACAGGTGGCGTGCGACGCGAATGGGCGTCCCGGGGCCGAGGAGATCGAGTCACTGGCCCGGATGGCACGCCGCTCGGCACGCTCCGGGTCATCTCTGGCGGCCGCGGTGCTGGAACTGGCCGAGCAGCAGAGGTCCGCGGTCGAAGACACGGCAGCAGCGAAGGCGGAGCGCGCGGGTGTCCTGATCGGCGGGCCGTTGGGTCTGTGCTTCCTCCCGGCCTTCGTTTGCCTCGGCATAGTGCCGGTGGTCATCGGCTTGGCAGGACGAGTGCTCGACGGCGGACTGTTGTAATCCTGCGGCATCCCGCGACTTTGCCTTCCACTAGATCGGTTCGAAGCACGCGGTGCTTTCGGACGGGTTCGGCGGTTCAGGGTGCGGCGGTGCGCGGGTGTGACAGCAGACGGGGTGTGAGCGGATTGCTGTCATTCCGCGACGTGCCGTGGCCTCGCGACCCGACAGTGTCGGCTCGGAAGTGTGACCGGTTCGGGGGAGCACGGTGCGGCGGTCCGTGGTCGGCGGTGCGGCGGGGCGAGGTGGCGCCGCCGGGCATTTCGCGAGGCGAGCGTTCGCCTGATCCGGGTGTGCGGATCGGCGGCGGCGAGGTGGTTCCGAGACGGCGGCACGCGCTGCGGACCGCTTCGGAACAAGCGTGCCCGTGCGGAGCGGCCGCACGGGCCGGAAAGGAGGAATCGGGTGCGTATCCAGGGGGTCGCGAGGTCCGTGGGCCGGAGGATGAGGGCTGTATATATGGGCTTGCGGGTGCGAGTGCTTCGGGCGGTGGTCGCGGAGGACGGCATGAGCACGGCGGAGTACGCGATCGGCACGATCGCGGCGGCGGCATTCGGCGCCGTGCTCTACGGCGTGGTGACCGGCGACAGCATCGTGAACGCGCTGACGAAGATCATCGACCGGGCGCTCAACACGTCGGTGTAGGCGTTGCCGCGGCAGAACGATGCCGTGCCGCGCCGGGACCGCGCGACGATCGGGGAGCGGTGACGGTCGAGGCCGCGCTCGCCTTGACCGCGCTCATGGCGGCCGTCGTGCTCTGCCTCGGGGCTCTACTGGCGGCGTCGACGCAGGTCCGCTGTGTCGACGCCGCCCGCGAGGCGGCCCGCCTCGCCGCTCGAGGCGATCATGCCAATGCTCGCCCGGCGGCCGAGCGCATCGCCCCGCCCTCGGCCGACATCGCACTCCGCATCGAGGGCACTCGTGCCATAGCCGTGGTCTCCGCGGGAACTCCACTGTTACCGCTGCTCACCCTCCGCGCGGAAGCGGTCGCGACGATCGAACCCGGGGTCGCGGAGTGAGAGGGGGTACCCACGGCGTGCTCCCACACGGGCAACGCTGCGCATCAAGAGAGTTGTCGGCCTGGCGGGATGCATCTGTGGCGCGGAGTCCACGACGCGCATCCAGGGAGGACGGGTTGGCCACAGTCTTCAGCTGCCTGGCGCTCGTAGGACTGATCGGTGTGACGCTCTTGATCGCCCAGGTGGGCACCGTGGTGGTGGCGCGGCATCGGGCGCAGGCAGCCGCGGATTCGGCGGCGCTCGCCGGTGCGGGCGCGTTGGTGGCCGGCGTCGAAGCCGGATGCGCGGAGGCGGACGAGGCGGCGCGGCGGATGGGGACACGAATCCGCGTCTGTGAGGTTGCGGAGTGGGACCTCACGGTCGTTGTGGAAAGGAATGTACCAATAGGTCTGTATGGCGATCGCGTCGTTCGAGCGAGTGCGCGGGCCGGCCCGGTTGAAGGCTGACGAGTTCGATACACGGTCGCCCTTACGTCGCGTCCGGTAGCGGAAATCGGTAATTCTACTGGCCGGTTAAAAGTGGGCCCGTGGAATTCCCCGCGCGGGTCCGGATATCAAATATCGAGGATTGCGCATGTCGGCAATGGACCCAGTGGCAATACTCTAGTTAACATGAAACTAATCCTTTTTATTCGCGGGGGGTGAAGCGGTGTCATTCCACTGGGAGGTCTCCCAGTCTTCCCAGCGTCCGCGCTGGCAAGGTCGACAATTGGTCACGCGTCCGACTCTGCGCTGTCACGAATCGTGCGATGCCTCCGCACCGGCGGACAGTTCGGTCAGCACGGCGGTGAGCAGGCGTGCCGCTGCCGCCTTGTCCAGCGGGTGGTTCCCGTTGCCGCACTTGGGTGATTGGACGCAGGACGGACAGCCGGCCGCACAGCCGCACGACTCGATGGCCGACAGGGTGGCCGAAAGCCACTGCCGCAGCTGGGCGAAGCCGCGCTCGGCGAACCCGGCTCCGCCGGCCTGGCCGTCGTAGACGAAGACGGTCGGCAGCCCGGTGTCCGGATGCTCGGCGGTGGAGACGCCGCCGATGTCCCACCGGTCGCAGGTCGCCACCAGGGGCAACAGCCCGATTGCCGCATGCTCGGCCGCGTGCAGCGCTCCGGGCACGTCCTGGGGTTCGATTCCGGCCAGCGCCAGCAGCTCCGGCGTCACCGTGTACATGACCGCCCTGGTGGGCAGTGTCTGCGGCGGTAGATCGAGTTCGACCAAGTCGAGCACTTCGCCGGTGACCAGCGTGCGCAGGTAGCCGATCACCTGACTGGTGACCCGCACCCGCGCCAGCCCGGCCGTCACGTGACCGTGAGAGCGGCGATCGGTCACCGCATCGATGGCGATCGAGGTCACCTGACGCGCGCTGGTGGTCCAGCCGGGCTCGGCGGCATGCACGAAGGCCACGCCGTCGTCGAGATCCAGCTCGTCGACCACGTAGGTCTCGCCCTGGTGCAGGTGAACGGCGCCGGGATGCAGCGTGGCCCGGGCCCGCCCCGCATCCGCGGTGCCGAGCAGCCTGCCGGTTTCGCCGTCCACGATGGCTATTGGAGCGCCGATGCCGCCCCGGACATCCACCGCGTCGTGCGGTTGCGTCTCCGCGGTCACGTACCAGCGCGCGCGATCCCCCGCTCCGCGCCGCCTGATCAATCCTTTCGCCGCCAACTCGGCAAGGACCTCACCTGCGCCGAGTTCGTCCACCTCGGCGTCGGTGAGCGGCAGCTCCAGCGCGGCGCACAGCAGCTGCGGTCCCAGGATGTAGGGATTGCGCGGATCGGTGATGGTGGCCTCGACCGGCTTGTCCAACAGTGCTTCCGGATGGTGGACCAGGTAGGTGTCCAACGGGTCGTCCCGCGCCACGAGCAGCACGAGCGATCCCTGAGCGCGTCGCCCGGCCCGTCCGGCCTGCTGCCAGAACGACGCGACCGTTCCGGGAAAACCGGAGATGACCACGGCGTCCAGCCCTGCGATATCGACGCCGAGTTCCAAGGCGTTGGTCGTCGCGGCGGCCAGTAGCGACCCGTCCGACAAGGCCGCTTCCAGATCACGCCGGTCCTCCGCGAGATATCCCGCGCGATAGGACGCCACACGCGCGGCCAAGTCCGGATCGATCTCGGCCAGCAGTCTTCTGGCCTCCATCGCGGTGAGTTCGGCGGCTCGGCGCGAGCGGACGAAGGTCAAGGTCCGAGCGCCTTCGGCCACCAGATCAGCCATGATCCGCGCCGCTTCCGCGGTGGCGGGCCTGCGCACCGGCGCACCGTTCTCGCCGGTGAACGCGGTGAGCAAGGGCGGTTCCCAGAGCGCGACGGTCCGTGGCCCCTGCGGCGATCCGTCCGCGGTGACCGCGGTGCACTGCGCGCCGATGAGGCGCGACGCGGCCGCCGCCGGTTCGGCCGAGGTCGCCGAGCAGAGCACGAACACCGGGTCCGCGCCGTATCGTGCGGCGATCCGCCGCAGCCTGCGCAGCACCAGCGCGACATGCGAGCCGAAAACACCTCGATAGGCGTGGCATTCGTCGACCACTACATAACGCAGCCTGCGCAGTACGCGCGCCCAGCGCTGGTGGGATCGCAGTATGCCCAGGTGGAGCATGTCCGGATTGGTGAAGATCCACCGCGCGTTGGCGCGTACCCACTGGCGGATCTCGGCGGGTGTATCACCGTCGTAGGTGGCCGGATGGATATCCCGCAACGGACCTTCGTGCGTGAGCGCGCCGATCGCGCGCAGTTGATCGGCGCCGAGCGCCTTCGTCGGCGACAGATACAGCGCGGTGGCCTTGGGATCGGCTTGCAGCGCCGTGAGCACCGGAAGCTGGTAACCGAGCGATTTGCCCGAGGCGGTCCCGGTACTGACCACCACGTGCTGTCCGTGGAACGCCGTATCCGCCGTCTCCACCTGATGGCGCCACGGCGCCTCGAGGCCCGTGTCGCGTAATGCCGCAACCACATCCGGTGATGCCCAGGCGGGCCAGGCGGAGTGTGCCGCGGCCCGTGCGGGCAGCTCGACCACATGCGTCAGCCGAGGATCGTTGTCCGGCACTCCCGTTAGGACACGATTCAGCAACGATGCCCCGTAGCTGAGCCCTGAGGGAGGCCGTCCACGGACCGCTGAGTACGGCTGATTCACGACGCGAACCCCGCAGGACGCTCCGGAAGTGTGAAACGTGTGCGTCCGGCAACCCCTACCTGCCATTTCGATACCAAATAGCGACCTGGGTCACAGCTTCTTTGCTGAACATCGACTCGGTTATCACTAAGCAAACGAACCCCAAGTCCGGATTCCACCATTGTGTCCCTCACCTGCGCATTCGCAAGATCAACTTTTTTGCAAATTGTCGGTAACTCGACTGTTGAATTGCCCGAAGACATGGTTCACTGGTTCCTGGTCGCAAGCTTCTGTGTTCGAGGGACGGATCCAAAGTCCAAACCGTCAGCAGGATCGATGTTGCGAACGGTGTGCTTGGTGCTTTCCTGCAGGGGGAACCAACAGTACAGCGGTCGGAACGGACCCGGTGGACGAACCCAGTTGTCCGCCGTTCCGGTAAGAAAAGAGAAGGAACAGAATGGCACAGGGAACTGTGAAGTGGTTCAACGCGGAGAAGGGGTTCGGCTTCATCGCGCCGGAGGACGGCTCCGCTGACGTCTTCGTCCACTACTCCGAGATCCAGGGTTCGGGTTTCCGCACCCTCGAGGAGAACCAGAAGGTCGAGTTCGAGGTCGGCCAGGGCACCAAGGGCCCGCAGGCCACCGGAGTGCGTGCACTCAGCTGAGCGCACGAGGATCCACAGCTCGTCCCTCACCACCGGCAACGGGGTGAGGGACGAGCTATATCTGGGGTAGTCACGGCCCGTGTGCGCCGGCGGATCGGTCCGCCGAGCATGCCGCGGCGCAGGTGTGGCGAAACGGCAGGCATACTGAGTCGAACTGGCGGGCGTACGCTCAGTGGTTCGAGTCGGAAGCACTCGACCACACGCGGCGTCACGGTATAAACGTGTCTGGTGCGACGTTCAGCCGTCGCAGCCGCTCACCCCAAGCCGCGCACAGCGGAAACTACGCAGCGCGGGTCGATCAGGAAAGGTGTATTCGCCGGTGGCAACACGAGACCGCGGTGCAGCCGACCAGGGCCGTGCCCTGCGTCGTCTCGTGATCGTCGAGTCCCCGACCAAGGCCCGCAAGATCGCGCCGTACCTGGGTCGTAACTACACGGTCGAGGCGTCGGTCGGTCATATCCGGGATCTGCCGCGCGGTGCGGCGGATGTCCCGGCCAAGTACAAGGGCCAGTCATGGGCGCGCCTCGGCGTGGACGTGGACAACGACTTCGAACCCATCTATGTCGTAAGCCCGGATAAGAAGGCCAAGGTCACCGAGCTCAAGAGCCTGCTGAAAGACGCGGACGAGCTCTACCTGGCCACCGACCCCGACCGCGAGGGCGAGGCGATCGCCTGGCACCTGCTGGAAACGCTCAAACCCAAGGTGCCGGTCCGGCGGATGGTGTTCCACGAGATCACCGAACCCGCCATCCAGGCCGCCGCCGC
Organism: Nocardia gamkensis NBRC 108242; assembly: GCF_001612985.1. Lineage (GTDB taxonomy): Bacteria > Actinomycetota > Actinomycetes > Mycobacteriales > Mycobacteriaceae > Nocardia > Nocardia gamkensis. The sequence goes on from NZ_BDBM01000078.1 coordinate 18,809, forward strand.
GGACACCCGTGACCTCGACAACGATCTGGTGGACGCGCAGGAGACCCGCCGCATCCTCGACCGGCTCTACGGCTACGAGGTCAGCCCCGTGCTGTGGAAGAAGGTCATGCCGCGGCTGTCGGCGGGCCGTGTGCAGTCGGTGGCCACCCGGGTGATCGTGCAGCGCGAACGCGAGCGGATGTCGTTCCGTTCCGCCGAGTACTGGGACATCGCCGCCAAGCTGGACGCGGGCAACGGCGAGGAGGGCGACGCCACCAATCCGAGGACCTTCGGCGCCCGTCTGGTCACCGTCGACGGCGCGCGAGTCGCCACGGGGCGCGATTTCGGATCGGACGGGCAGCTCAAGGCCACGAGCGGCGTCGTCGTCCTGGACGAGGGTTACGCGCGGCGGCTGGCCGAGGCGCTGGACGGCGCCGACCTGGTGGTCTCCTCGGCGGAGGCCAAGCCGTACACGCGCAAGCCCTATCCGCCGTTCATGACCTCGACGCTGCAGCAGGAGGCGGGACGCAAACTCCGTTTCACCTCCGAGCGGACCATGCGGGTGGCGCAGCGGCTGTACGAGAACGGCTACATCACCTACATGCGTACCGACTCCACGACGCTGTCGGAGTCGGCCATCGCCGCGGCCCGTGCGCAGGCCACGCAGCTCTACGGTTCGGAGTTCGTGCACCCGACCGCACGGCAGTACACCCGCAAGGTGAAGAACGCGCAGGAGGCGCACGAGGCGATCCGTCCGGCGGGCGACACGTTCGCCACGCCCGGTCAATTGCACGCGCGGTTGGACAACGACGAGTTCCGGCTCTACGAACTCATCTGGCAGCGCACGGTCGCCTCCCAGATGGCCGACGCCAGGGGCACCACGCTGACGCTGCGCATCACCGGCGTCGCGGGCACCGGCGAGGAGTGCGTGTTCTCCGCTTCGGGCCGCACCATCACCTTCCCCGGCTTCCTGAAGGCCTACGTGGAGAGCGTCGACGAGGAGGCGGGCGGCCAGTCCGACGACGCCGAGTCCAGGCTGCCCGCGCTGGACGAAGGCCAGGCGGTGACGGCGGTCGAGCTGAATCCCGATGGGCACAGCACCAACCCGCCCGCGCGCTACACCGAGGCGTCGCTGATCAAGACGCTCGAAGAGCTCGGCATCGGCCGCCCTTCGACGTATTCGTCGATCATCAAGACGATTCTCGACCGCGGCTACGTCTACAAGCGCGGCAGCGCGCTGGTGCCGTCGTGGGTGGCTTTCGCCGTGATCGGCTTGCTGGAGGAGCATTTCGGCCGACTGGTCGATTTCGACTTCACCGCCGCCATGGAGGACGATCTCGACGCCATCGCCGGTGGACGCGAGCAGCGCGGAAACTGGTTGTCCAGCTTCTACTTCGGCGGCGATCACGGTGTGGAAGGGTCGGTCGCGCGGTCCGGCGGTCTGAAGAAGATGGTGGGGCAGCGGCTCGACGACATCGACGCGCGCGAGATCAACTCCATCAAGCTGTTCAGCGATGCCGACGGACGCGATGTCGTGGTCCGGGTCGGCAAGTATGGCCCGTACCTGGAGCGGATGGTCGCCGATCCCGATGACCCCGAGGGCAATCCGGTGTCGCAGCGGGCCAACCTGCCGGACGATCTCCCGCCGGACGAGTTGACCCCCGAAGTCGCCGAGAAGCTGTTCTCGACGCCGCAGGAGGGTCGTTCGCTCGGCATCGATCCCGAGTCGGGGCACGAAATCGTCGCCAAGGAAGGGCGTTTCGGCCCGTATGTCACCGAGGTCCTGCCCGAACCGCAGGTCGAGCAGGGGCAGGAACCCGCCAAGAAGACCGCGAAGAAGGCCGCTGCGCCGAAGCCGCGCACGGGCTCGCTCTTCAAGTCCATGGACCTGGCCACCATCACGCTCGACGACGCGCTGAAGCTGCTGTCGCTGCCGCGTGTGGTCGGTACCGACCCGGCGAGCGGTGAGGAGATCACCGCGCAGAACGGGCGCTACGGGCCGTACCTGAAGAAGGGCACCGACTCGCGTTCGCTGAACACCGAGGATCAGATCTTCACCGTCACGCTGGAGGAGGCGCTGAAGATCTACGCGGAGCCGAAACGCCGTGGGCGGCAGGCGTCCAGCGCCGCACCGCTGCGTGAACTCGGCAACGACTCGGCCAGTGGCAAGCCGATGGTGATCAAGGACGGCCGCTTCGGTCCGTACGTCACCGACGGCGAGACCAACGCGACGCTGCGCAAGGGCGACGAGATCGAGTCGATCACCCCGGAGCGGGCCATGGAACTGCTCGCCGACCGGCGGGCTCGCGGGCCGGTGAAGAAGACCGCCAAGAAGGCCGCCGCGAAGAAGGCTCCCGCCAAGAAGGCCGCGGCCAAGAAGACCGCCGCCAAGAAGGCGACCACTACGAAGACGGTAGCCAAGAAGACCGCGGCGCAGAAGACGGCGGCGAAGAAGACCGGCGTCGGGAAGTCGTGAGTTCTCGGCGCGTGGCGATAGCCGTAGCCTGAGCGCCATGAGTACCGAACAGGAGCGCGAGGATCTGATCGCGATGCTCGCCGAGCAGCGCGAGCTCTTTCGCATCACCCTGCGTGGCATCGACGACGAGCAGGCGCGGAAGCGAACCACGGTGAGCGAGCTGACCCTTGGCGGGCTGCTGCACCACCTGGTCAGCTGCGAACGGCACTGGACGTCGGTGATCGTACGGCGGGACGAGAACGCGGAACTGGATGTCTCCCAGTTCGGCGCCGAGTACGTGATGGCCCCCGAGGAGACCGTGGCAGGCCTGCTGGCGACCTGGGACGAGGTTGCCGCGGCGACGGCCGAGCTGATCCGCTCGGTGGACAGCCTCGACACCTCTATCCCCACTCCGACGACGCCGTGGACTCCCGAGCGCATCTGGTGGTCGGTGCGCTACACGGTGCTGCACATCCTGCGGGAGATCGCGCATCACTCCGGGCATGCCGACATCATCCGTGAGGCGCTGGACGGGGCGAACAGCACACACCAGCGCGCCTCCTAGCCTGGTCTGTCGAGTGCGGCCGACTTGCTGTGGCCGCCGTGAGGTCCTGGTGATGCTGGGCCCCGAAGGTGTCCTCCCGCGCATCACCTGGCGCGCCGAAGCTCTTCGGCGATACGAGTGTCTCCCCCAGTCGGTTCGGCCGCGCGACGTTTCGATCCGGTGGGCGCGTATGTGGACGCGATCCGGGGACGGCGGCGGATCAGCACGGCTGTTGCGGGCCGAGTCGGCCGTGCGGGGGAGTGCGCGCGTCGCCATTGCGGTGCTGCGGTATCGGCCTGAAACCGTTGGGAGGGGCAGGGCGTGCGGTGAA
>NZ_BDBM01000079.1 GCF_001612985.1 Nocardia gamkensis NBRC 108242
CCACCACACCCTCCCGAGCAAGCCCCGACCCGTCGCAAGTCCGATCCTGCCGTGACCGAGATGCTCACCGATCCAGCTCTGACCGGCATGACACGAGCGGACTTCGCGCACCTGGTCGCGGTCTCGGAACCGTATTGGGACGCCCTGACCGAGGCGGCCTTCCAGCGTCGCTTCCACCGCCCCCGCGGTTACTTGCATCCACAAACCAGCAGCGTCGACCATTTCCACAGGCTTCTGACAGCCCTGCTGCGACGGCGAAGGGCCGTCACCAGCACGCTGCTGGCCCAACTACTCGGCGTCACGCGCACCAACCTGTCCAACCAGTTCCGGGACGGCCATCGGATCCTCGACCTGCACCGGATCGACGTCTCACCAGTGCCCGGATCACCCGCGCGCAGAGGGGATGTCCTCGTCGTCGGTAGTGGGAGAGGCGGGCTTGGTGTTGTCGGCGGCGGCGCCAGTCCCTATCCCCAGAGCGCTGACGGCGAACATCGCGGTGATCTATCGTGCAGCAGTTCACCAACATCATGGACGTCAACCACGCCACTTCCTACGGCACAAGGTCAGTGGTCAAAGTTGGCGAGATCTGCGCCGTTATGGACATCTGTGAGCGGTGAGCCCGCCAAACACGGCCACTCGACTGATAGCTGTATGTCATGGTGAGAGGCATGGTCATCGTGGCACGCGACGCGACCTCGCGCAGACGAGCCAGAATCGCGCCCGTTCGCGTCGGAGGAAGGAAGCTCGAACCTCCGGCTCATATCGTCGGGGAGTCTGGCACGGCGACTGTCATCGATGTGGCGCCAGCGACCCGTAACAGTGTGGGAATCCAGATCGATTGCTCAGCTACAGAGATGGTTTCGTGGACTGTAGCAATACAGTCGTAATCGACGATGACGGGGGCAGGAGTGCGGTTACGGGCGTGGAGATCGCTGTGACGGAGTCGTCGAGCTTCTTCGAGCTTCCCGAGACCTGGCAAGTCGTCATTCCGACGGACGACGACTCGATCACCCGTCGCCGTCGAGCGCTGGCTCCGATCCAGATGCTCACCGACCTCGAACGGACCAAATCGAGTCTCGACGGCGATTTCTGGGACGACTACGACCTGTTTCGAATCGCACTGTCGGTGATCGATCAAGTCGCCTTGGCCATGGGGTTGTCGGCAGGCCGCACATGGGATGAGATCCTCGACCATGCCAGCGACCAGGCCGCGCGGCAGTGTCCTGATGCCAATGCACGTGAGTGGGCGAAAGTCGGTGAACGGGTGGTCGTCTCACTTGTCACGACGAACGTCGAGATCGTTAGACACCTCGTGCACACAGTTGACGGTCCGGTCTGGCGGCAGCAGCGGTTTCGGCTGTTGTATCTGCATCCGACTGGTGCCGATGGACTCGAACACCTTCGGGCGTCGGAACAAGCTATCAACATCTTCGTCGAGGCCCTGGATCTCGACATCGAGGCAGCGCAGATCGCCAATGAAGCCGTAGTGAGCGTCGTTGTGGCTGAGCGCCTTTCCGGATGCGCACGTGTCGGGGTCTGATGTCGCAGCCGGTGCGTATGCCTGGTTTCGACGAGCGGTAGACGAGATTGATCCGCAGATCTGGGAGTCCTGGTGGATCTCGCTCGAGCGGCGGGTGAACGACGGAACCGACGTGATGTGGCACGAACCGTGGCCGCACGACTACTGGGTTGCTCAGGGGGTCCGGTACTCCGTGATCGGCTTCGCGATGCAAACCTGGAGTCAGCGCGGCCCCTTGGACGACTGGCCGCTGCTGGAAGCCGAGCCGCCGGGTTTGGTGCCGGTCGGTCTCGGCCGGACATCGAACTCCGCTGCCCTCGACGATGTGCTCACCGGCGCGGAGCCCCTCGCCGACCGGCGGGCGGAATGCCTCACTCGGCTCATTCCGATCCTTCGGGAAGAGCCAGGGGCGGCCGGACAACCGTCACAGCGGCTGCTGCAAGCGGAGTTCGTTCGCGCCTGGCTGAGTTCGATCACCGGTAGTGCGCTCACAGGCCTCATCTTCGCCGAAACCACCGACGCCGACCTGCTCTATCGAGCGACATTGCAACGACTCGAACAAGTGCTGGACATCGTGGAGTGGACAGACCAGCCGCAGATCGACCTCGCCCGCGCCGTCGAGGCCTGGTATGCGGCGGAATGGCGCGACCAGCAACCGAATCTCGTCCCCACGCAGCAGGGACAACCCATTTGGTGGCAGGACCACTGGTACTGGTTGGGCCGGACATGGGAGCACGACGCCCTGCGCGAGGCCATACACCTCGTCGCCGAGCTCCTGGTCTGTCCGCCGCTTGTGGCTGCTGTGGGCTTCGTAGCCACCAGAGACGATCCCGTGAACGCACTCGGCTTGTGCGTCCTGCGCCGTTACGCCTTGGGGCTGCGGGCCCTGGCATGGCTGGAGGAAGCAATCTCGCATCCGTGGCAAGACGTCCGGCTGGCCGACGTCGTGCTCTACGCGTTCGGCGCTGTCGCCGCGTGGTGGCCGCGCCCCTCCCTCGCGATCAGCCACAGATCCGGCGATGTCAAACCGACGCTGATGACGCTCGGCCTCTGGGGCGCCGCCCACGTGTCCATCGACGCGGTGACGGTCCCGGCGGGGGAAACCAACACCGCAATGGTGTGGCGCCTCTTCGCCGCGGCGCCTGCGATCGTGCGCGTGCGCTCGGACAGATATGCCGCAAGTCTGTGGTGCAGACGTGAGGCGGAACTGACGCAATATCTGCGGGATCGATCCGACTTCCTGCGCGGCCGTGTCGTCGCGGATCTCACCGTATCCAGCTTGTCGGCGGTCGATCAGGAATTCGCGGCGCGGCAGTTGCTATCGGTGCGGTCGGGGCGGCGAACGCCCGACTTCCCGCCCAACACCATTGTGCTGGACGTACCGAGCCTTCCGCGCGTGCTCATCGACGTATTCGCGGCAGTAAGCACGTTGCGTTTGCTGATCGGCCTCCTCGGCGACGTAGACGCAGTCAATCGAATCGCCGACGACTTGTTCACCGATCAGCTCATCACTCTTCCTTCGCCGACCAACCACCCGCTGGGTTGGGCGATGCACCGCGCGGCTTTCCGGGCATTGCCGCAGTACGGGCGCAAGCATCGGCGATCGCCGGTGCGTCTGAGCCGGGACTATCCTCGTTCGGAGTTCGCACTGGACTCTGCCGAAGTCGTAGACCGAGTACCCGACCTGAGCCGACGCCAGAACGCAGACACCGACCTGCTGGCCGCGTTGGAGTGGAACCGTGAGATCCGCCGCTGGTTTTCGAATTCTTGGAACTCGCAGCGCGTGGTCATCGACTGCCGACCGCTGGACGCGAGAGCATTCGCCGAGGACCCCGGCCACGCCATCAAACGCGGTATGCTGCAACTGCGCACCGAGGCCATCGTCTTCCTCACCCAGCACGCCGATCAGGCAGCCGACACCTGGCCCACGATCAGGGATGTCGACCTACCGATCCTCACCGTCTACCTGCCCGACCAACTGAGATGGCTCGGCCAAGCCTTCATGCTGCCGACATGGATCGCCGCCTACTGCTCCCTGCCCACCCTCGAGTTCGCGCCCAGCCTCGTCGACGCGATGTTCACCGCCCTTGCCGACCAGTTCGCGGCCAACCCCGACCTGCCTGCGCCACAACACTATTCCGACGTCTTCGCGGTCGATGCCGGGCCGGGCAGCCCGCTGTACGAAACATTGGAACTCGCTCGCGAACTCGACGAAGAGCCACCATCCTGACCGGAAAATCGGGCACCCCTTCGGTGTGGCACGTCTGCCGGTGAACCGATTTCGCCGCTCCGGTCGGAGTTCCCAACGATGCGGGGCGTTTCGGGTCGATTCTCGTGGTGCGTTGGGCTAGGCGGTCGGCGGACGCCCTGCCGGTGAGGGTGGTGTCGGTCGGCGCCGAAACGCGCGGCATTGGTGGCGGCCCACCGGGCGAAGGTCGTCGCGGGTCGGCCGGTGACGTCCTGGACGCTGGTGACAGGCAGGGCCGTGGGAGGCACGTCGAAACTGGTGAGGACGTAGGGATCTGCCCGGTGTCGGGTCGAACTCGGCGACACGGTCCCTGCCGTACCCGAGTTGCCCGAGGCAGTCGAGATCTACCGGCGCTTTCGGCGCCAGAAGCGGATACAACCGCGGCGGCCTACCTCGCCAGGGTGCAATCCCCCGACCGGGACAGTGAGCAGGTGCGATGTCGCGGCGTCGCGTGGCTACCACAGCGACGGAAATCGCTCGACTGTGCGGCAACCGTCTGGCCGGGGCTCCATGGCCCTGTATGCCTTGATCGTGGATCCGAGATTATTCGAGTAGTCGTCTACTCAAGCGAGCCCGTATGCCCTCCGGTAGAGCTTGGGTGAGAGAGGCGATCACATCCTGTCAGCACAAGCCACCGAACCTGGTGTGCGCCCAGCCCGTATCGATCAGGCCGGCCGTGTGGCGGTGGCGATCTGGAAAGCGCTGTCTACGCGTCTGATTTTCGGCTCCCGCAGGCCGGCGCCTTCGAGCAAGGCGACGAGTTCGGCGTCGGAGTGGAAGCGGGCGGTACGTTGTGCGGATATCCCGGCGTGATGGCGGATGCACTGCTGAGGCGCCCGAGATGGTGGTCGTCGAAGGCGAGGTCCAGGGCGCCGAGGTTGTCCTCGAGTGCGCGCGGGTTCGGGCACCGAGAACGGGTGCGGTGACCCCAGGTCGGCGCAGCAGCCAGGACAGGGCCACCTGCGCCGGTGACCGGCCGAGTTGCCGGGCCACTTGGCGTACGATCTCGGCGATGGTCAACGACCCGGCGTCGGTGGTCTTCTCACGGACGCGGACCTGGCCGTGATCCGCGAGCACCGCCCGACTGCGCGGTTGTCGCGTTGACCGGAGTCGGCCATGGACTGCAGTTGCAGGACCCGGCCGCGGTGACGGCGGGATTCGAGAGATTGATGACACTGCTGAACATCGCGGCGTGATCCGACACGTCGCCCGTCGCGGCACCGAACCATTCGCCATGCGCTGGTGGCGTTGCCCTGACTCGGGCCAATGACTGACTGCACCACCGCGTGATAGAGACCACCGTCGCATGGTCGTGTCGACATCATGACCGCCATCGGCAAGGTGATCCGAAATCGAAATAGATGAGAAGGCAGGCGGTACAATCGAATACGCGCTCCGGCATGTGCGGTGCTTCATCCCTGGGTGTTCGATCGGCCCGCATGTGCGCCGATGGTCGTTGAGCGTAGTTCGTGACAAACTGCTGGTCGCTCGTCTCCACTCGCAAAGGGGGATGCCGTTCGCTGCATCACGATCTCATCCGACACAGGGCAACATGGCTACAGGTCCGCCCGGGGAAGGATTCCAATGTCCGGGGGCGGCCTAAGTATGAAGGAGCTCGACAGATGGCGGCACGATCGTACTGGGTACGCGTATACAACTACACCGGGACCGACCTCACTTTGACGAATAAGGCACTGCAGCACGGAGTCTGGAGCAACAACGGCGGAGCCACCCCACCCGACGTCATCCCTGAAGGTCGGCGAGCGGAATGGGGGAGCGAGTCCGATGGACTCGCCACCGGCACCGAAGGCGAGGTCGTCTACGCCTCCGCCGCAGGGGAATTCAAGGTTTACTGGGACAACCCTTACGTAGGCTCCGACCAGACCTCCGTGCGTACGCCGACGCGGTTCTCCTCCGTCAAGGAGGACAGTCGCGGAGACAACGCCACCCTCAAGGTAGCGCTCGTGCAGGAGGAATGACGCGGAGTCGTCATTCGCCATCGATCGGAAGTACCCATCTCTCGTCGGCTTGAACAGCCTCCGTAGGCAGGGCCGCGACCCCGGCGCAGAGTCCGAAACTCGACCAGGCGGCGTTTGATGACGTCCTCGACCGGGAGGCCGTCTGCTATAGCGTGGCTGAGGAGGGAAGACTCTGAGCGCGCATGCGCCGGGATCGCGGTGCGGGATGCGACTCGTGGCCGACAGTGGATTCGCCGAAGAAAGACAATGACCACACTCGTGCACATGGGGGACGCTATGAATTCGTCTTCTTCAGGACTTGTCTCAGGTCACTACCATCTGTTCTCGGCTCGCCACCCGGCCAATGCGGTCGGTGTGCACCCTGACGATATGCATTCGGGGACCGTCTCCAAGCCGGTCAAGGTCCTTGGTTCGGAAGTGCCGCCCTCGATATGGGAGGTGGTGGTCAAGGCCAACGGCAAAGTACGGCTATACATCAAACACCTGCAATTGCGTTCCGTCTACGACAAGTACATCTACGCCTCCCACCCCAAGATCGGCCAACCAGAACCCGGGCAAGAGTGGACGATCGAGCCCACCAGCACCGGCCGGTGCCGGATCCGCAGTACCCAGAACTGGACCAAGGACAGCGTCTGGTTCGTCTTGGATATCGACCCGGTCGCGTTGCAGGAGGCCACAGAGCCCGTGCCGCTCTCCCAGGAATGGATGTTCGAACCAATACAGTCCCGATCGTGACCGTCGGCCGTATCCGACAGACTGTGAGCGCCGAGCACCCGCACCGCGGAATGTGCGCGTGTTGTCGGCGCCAGCGGGCGCCGATTCAGGCGACGATGGCCAACAAAGTCGTCGCGGCGGCGGCTAGTGCCGTGTCCAGGAAGGTTGATGCGGTAATCAGTCGGGGTGGCGAGTTGCCCGGTGCGGGTTGAGCGGTGATGCTGCCCGGTGGAGGTGGTGGCGGTGGCTCGGAAACCGGAAGTGTTCGTTAGAGCGGTGACCCCGGAAGAGGGCCGCAAGCTGGCGCAGATCGCGCGGCGCAGCAAGGTGCCGGTGCGGATGCGTCGGGCGGTGGTGGTGATGGCCTCGGCCCAGCATCAGCCGGTCGGGTTGATCGCGAAGCTGATGCAAGTCTCGGAATCGTATGTGCGGCAAGTGATCCACGACTTCAACGCTCATGGATTCGAGGCGCTGGACCCAAAATGGCAAGGGGGCAGACCGGCCAAGACCGATCAGACGATGCGTGAAGTGGATCTGTCAGATCGCCCGGTGCTGTCCCCGTGACCTGGGTTGGCCGTTCAGTGTGTGGAGTCTGTCGAAACTGGCAGATGTGCTGCGTATCAACGAGATCGCCGATATCAGCCGCGAAACACTACGGAAGATCTTGATCGCCGGCGCTGTGTCGTGGCAGGCCACGAAGACGTGGAAGGGCTCCGGGGACCCCGACTTCATCGCCAAGATGAACCGAGTCCTCGATCTCTACGACAATCCGCCCGCCGACGGCCGGGTGATCTGTGTGGACGAGTTCGGGCCGTTGAACCTGCAACCCCGCGGCGGCCGCGGCTGGTTCGGAGTCCGGCGCCCGGCACGCCTACGCGCGACCTACAACCGCACCCAAGGTGTCCGGCACATGTTCGGCGCCCTGGACCTGGGGACGGGGCAGTTTAATTACCGGATCCGGGACCGGAAACGGTGGACAGAGTTCCTGGCGTTCCTGAAATCGCTACGAGCCCGCTGGCCGGGGCAGAAACTGTATCTGATCTGCGACAACTACTCGGTCCACAAGCGGGCCGAGGTGCGGGCCTAGTGCGCGGCCAACCAGGTCGAGTTGGTGTTCCTGCCCACCTATTCGTCGTGGCTGAACCGAATCGAGTGCGAGTTCGCCGCCCTGCGCCACTTCGCGTTGAACGGCACCGACCACCCAGCCATACAGAGCAGGACACCGCGATCGGTGACTACATCCGCTGGCGTAACCAACACGCCACACCTATCCGGGACTTCGCTGTCGGCTCCAAGATCCGACGGCCGGATTACCTACCGAACGTTGCTTGACGCGGCACTAGCCACAATGCCGCTGAGGGCGGTGGCCGGCACGGTATCGTCGATCGTGCGGACCAGCAGATCCCGCGAGCGCGCCGCCCTACGCAGTGCGAGGTGGCGGGCGGCGGATCGTGACGGTGGACACATATCCCGAGATCCCCCGGCCCCGGAGGGACAGACCGCGGGGCGAACCGCATGCGCGTGAGTATGGTCGTCGAGGATGCCGAAGCTGATCCGGGCAGGACCATCGGCGGACCGCAAAGGGTTTCTTGCTGCCCGGGGTCAGCTGTGGCGCGTGAGGGGCCGGTGGGTGGTCGGGTTGTGAGCGTTCATGGAGGTTGGACAGCACTGTGGTGTCGGGGAGTTCGCGCTGGCACTATCGACACCCGAAACTGGACGATTGACCAATTTCTGCGAGGGAGAGTTGATGACCGCTGCCGGCGAGCCGATCCGTAGCGACTGGACACCCGAGGGTGGGTGCGGTCTGCAAGTGGCTGTGGTGAGCGTCGCCGATGGTGGCCGCTACTACACCCACGGCGAGGGTGAGGTGGTCGAGGCTGTAGTCGAGCAGCCGTTGCTCGGGGGTCCGCGGCGGTACACCCGCACCCAGGTTGCCGAGCTGTCGGGGGTGTCTGTCGATCGTGCCATGAAGTTGTGGGTGGCGCTGGGCTTACCGGCCGCGGCGAGCGACGACGAAGTGGCGTTCACCGACTCCGACATCGCCGCGGTGCGCCAGTTCACCGCGATGGACCCGGTCGCGGGAGCGAGTGAGCAGAGCCAGATCGCCGCCGCGCGCACTGTCGGTCAGGCGATGGCGCGGCTGGCCGAGTGGCAGGCGGACCTGATCGCCCGTGAGATCGGCAGCCGCACCGCCGAAGGCGGGCAGCCGGTCTCCGAACCGAACCGAGACGCCACCGCCCGGACCATCGCAGTCCTCGCCCGGTTGCAGGAGTATGCCTGGCAACGGCATCTCGCTGCGGCGCTGAGCCGCTCACTGGTATCCGATGGCGCGACACGGCATTTGCTCGTCGGGTTCGCCGATATGGTCGGCTACACCCGGTTGTCCCGTCACCTCGACCTCGACGAGCTGACGGATCTGCTGGAGACATTCGAGACCACCACCACCGAAGCGGTCACCGCCCATAGTGGGTGGGTGATCAAGAACGTCGGCGACGAGGTGATGTTCGCCGCCGACAACGCACGCGACGGCGCCCGGATCGCTGTGGCCATGAACGCGGCGATCGCCCGAGCGGCGCAGACGATTCCGGAAATGCCCCAGATCCGGATCGGCTTGGCATACGGTCCGGTCCTCACCCGTTTCGGCGACCTCTACGGCACGGTGGTCAATGTCGCGGCCCGGCTGACCGGCGTGGCCCGGCCGGGAACAGTCCTGCTCGACGACGGCGCCGCCGCCGTTCTGGAGGACGACGACGAATTCCTCCTGCGCCATCTGCGCAGCGTGCGGGTCAAGGGAATTCCCCGGTTACGCTCCCACGTACTGCGAGAGCGGACGCGCAAACAAAGCTGACCGGCTACAGGTCAGCGCTTGCGAATGTGGCCCGCAAGCGCGGCAAAGAGTGGAGCGCCGGATTCGGTGACGCCGCCGACAGCGCGAACAGCGGCTGGGTTCCTCCCGAGCTCCGCGACTCAGCCAGCGTGGAAATGCTTCCGCGGTGCGGCGACAGCTTCTGGACATGACTTCGTCGGTCGTGGTGCCGGTCAGGTGTCGAGATCGGCGGCGACCAGTGCGGCGACCTTGTCGAGCGCGGCTTGGTCGTCGGTGGTGATGAGGATCGGGGTGCCTTGGGTGGCGCCGAGGGTCATGATCATCAGCGCGGAGCCCGCGTCGACCGGATCGCCGCCGACGAGCGAGAGGGTGACAGGTACGCCCGCGGCCTGGACAGCTTCGGCGATGATGTTGGCGGGACGGGCGTGCAGGCCGATGGACGAGCCGACTTCGATGGTTGTCTGCGGCATGGCGGGATTCCTTCTGTTGGGGACGTTTATCCGGCGGTGACGGTGGTGGGGGAGGGCACGGCGGTTCGTGTGCGGGCCAGTTCTTTGGCGACGGTGACGCAGATCGCGCCGACGAGCGTGCCCGCGGTGAGGGCGGCGAGGAACCACAGGATGTGGCCGACGGCGAAGAAGACGAAGATGCCGCCGTGTGGTGCGCTGAGCGTGGTTCCGGTGGCCATGATCAGCGCGCCGGTGACGGCGCCTCCCGCCATCATGGACGGGATGACGCGCAGCGGGTCGGCGGCCGCGAAGGGGATAGCGCCCTCGGAGATGAACGACGCGCCCAATAGCCAAGCCGCTTTGCCATTTTCGCGTTCGGCGGTGGTGAACAGGCGCGGTCTGATCGTGGTGGCCAGCGCCATGGCCAGGGGTGGCACCATGCCCGCGGCCATCACCGCGGCCATGATGCGCAGTGACGCGGTATCGGTGACGGCCAGTCCGGCGACGGCGAAGGAGTAGGCGGCCTTGTTGACCGGTCCGCCGAGGTCGAAGCACATCATCAGGCCGAGGATGATCCCGAGGGTGATCGCGGAGGTGCCGGACAGCCCGTTGAGCCAGTGGGTGAGTCCGCTGGTCACCGCGGCGAGCGGCTTGCCCAGCACGATGAACATGGCAGCGCCGACGATCAGTGACGCGAACAGCGGGATCACCACCACCGGCATCAAGCCACGAGCCCATTGCGGGACTGTGCGGCGCGCGATCCACAGCGCCGCGAACCCGGCGATCAGTCCGCCGACCAGACCGCCGAGGAATCCGGCCCCGACGAACACCGCGACGGCTCCGGCGGTGAATCCTGGTGCGAGGCCGGGGCGGTCGGCGATGGCGAAGGCGATGTAGCCCGACAGCGCGGGCACGAGGAAGCCGAAGGCGAGAGTGCCGAGTTGGAACATCACCGCGCCGAGATAGGTGGCCAGTCCGCCCTGGGGCAACGCCGTCAGCGAGTTGTCCAGCACGATGGTCTTGGCGTGGTCGGCGATCTCGTAGCCCCCCAGCAGGAAGCCGAGCGCGATGAGCAGGCCGCCCGCCGCGACGAACGGGATCATGTAGCTGACGCCGGTCAGCAGGATCTGGCGTAGCCGGGTGCCCCAGCCGAGAGCTTCGGATTTCTCTGTGGCCGAGGACTTTTCATCGGGTGCGCGGCCGGGGACGGTCGCGGCGCCGGGATCATTCGCGGCGCGTAGCGCGTCGGCGATCATCGTGTCCGGCTCGTTGATCGCCCGTTTGACCCCGGAGGCCACGACGGGCTTGCCCGCGAACCGGTCGCGCCCGCGCACGCCGACGTCGGTGGCGAAGACCACCGCGGCGGCGGCCGCGATGACCTCGTCACCGAGGGGAGTGCTGCCGCTGGACCCCTGCGTTTCCACGCGCACGGTGACACCGGCGCGTTTGCCTGCGGCGACGAGGGCATCGGCGGCCATATAGGTGTGTGCGATTCCGGTCGGGCAGGCGGTGACCGCGACGATGGTGCGCTCGACCGCGGGTTCCTCGTGCTCGGATGTTGTACCCGTGGTCGCGTTCTCCGCGGCGGTGGTGCTACGCGCGGCGGTCGTGGCAGTGGTAGTGGGCGCGTCGAGCACGTCCTCGACCAGGGCCACGATCTGCGCGGGTGTCGCCGCCGCACGCAGGTCGGCGACGAACTCGGGCTTCACCAGCGCACGCGCCAGGCTGGACAGCAGTTTCATGTGCTCGGCTCCCGCGCCTTCCGGCGCGGCGATGAGAAACACGAGGTCGGCCGGACCGTCTGGGGCGCCGAAATCGACCCGCGGGGCGAGCCGGGAGAACGCGAGCGAGGCTTCGGTGACGGTCGCGGCGCGGCAGTGCGGAATCGCGATCCCACCGGGAAGCCCGGTCGCGGACTGGGCTTCCCGGGCCAGCGCCGCGTCCCGAAGCGCCGCCGCGTCGCGCGCACGGCCGGTTGCGGCCAGGCGCTGCGCGAGTGCGGTGATCACCGCATCCTTGGCGGCGCCGAGGTCGGTGTCGAGGGTGATCAGATCCTCGGAGATGATCGAGTCGGCCACCATGGCCTCCTTCAGCTGTTGTGCAGGGCGTCCAGCGCCGTGACGCGCACGGCGTCGAGGTCGATGTCATGCGGCCCGGGTACGCCGGTCCCGGGAAGGGCGGCGGCGGCGCTGCCGTAGGCGACCGCGTGGCGCAACCGTTCGGTGGGCTCGGCTCCGTCGGAGTCGGCGAGCAGGTAGCCGGCCAAGGCCGAATCCCCCGCGCCGACCGTGCTGCGCGGTGTCACCCTCGGCGCGGGCGCGTACCAGGCGCCATCCGGGGTGACCAGGACGGCGCCCGCCTTGCCGAGGGTCGCCAGAACCGTCCCGACGCCCCGCTCGACCAGCGTCGCGGCAGCGCGGGCGGCGGCCACCGGATTCTCCAGTTCGGCGAGGTCGGCGCCGGTGAGCTGACCGAGTTCCTCGGCGTTCGGTTTCAGCAACCGCGGCGGATGGGAGCCGACGGTGGCGGCGACTGCCCGCAGCGGCGCGTCCGAGGCGTCGATCGCCACCGGTATGCCGCGCAGCCGCCGCAGTAGCGCGACATACCAGTCGGTGGGTACTCCCGGCGGCAGCGAGCCCGACAGCACCACCCAGGACGCGGCAGCGGCGAGGCCGTCGAGCGTCTCGGCCAGGGCAGCGGTGCAGGCAGTGGTCAGCGGGGGACCGGGTTCGTTGATCTTCGTCGTGGTCCCATCGGTTTCCGCGATCGTGAGATTGGTTCGCGCCGTCCCCGGTATAGGAACAGCGCGGTAGGCGATGCCGGCGTCGCCGAGCTGCCGCAGAAGCGGATCGCCGGTGTTGCCGGGCAGCACGGCCACGGTGGCGCGGCCCGCGGCGGCGATCACCCTCGAGACGTTGACGCCCTTACCGCCGGGATGCGAGTTCACGGTGGCGGCGCGGTGCACGGCGCCGCGGTGCAATGCCTCGGTGAGGGTGACGGTGCGATCGATGCTGGGGTTGGCGGTGAGCGTGACGATCATGCCGTGACCACCTCGAGGCCGGACGCGCTGAGTTCGCTGCGCACCGAATCCGGCACGCCGGTGTCGGTAACCAGGGCGTCGACGTCCTCGATCTCCGCGAAGCGCACCAAGTCCTCGCGGCCGACTTTGGTGGAATCGGCGACCACGACGACGCGGTGGGCGCTGGCCACCATGGCGCGCTTGACCGCGGCCTCATCGATGTCCGGGGTGGACAGGCCGTGGGCGGTGGTGAGCGCGTTGGTCCCGAGAAAGCAGACATCGACGCGCAGTTCGGCGAGCATGCGCTGGGTCTCCGGGCCGACGGCGGCCTGGGTGACGCCGCGGACGCGTCCGCCGAGCAGGTGCAACCGCACCGCGGCGTGCCCGCTGAGGCGGGCCGCGATCGGCACCGAGTTGGTGACCGCTACCAGTTCGCGGTCGGTCGGCAGCAGGGCGGCGATCCGCGCGGTGGTGGTGCCCGCGTCGAACAGGACGCTGCCGCCGGTGGGCGGCAGGAAATCCAAGGCCGCTTTGGCGATGCGGTCCTTCTCCGCCGCACGGCTGTGCTCGCGTTCGCCGGTGCCGAGCTCGATCGCGGTCAGCGCCGCGGCAGGCACCGCGCCGCCGTGCACACGCCTGACCAAGCCCATCCGGTCCAGGACCGCGAGATCACGCCGAACCGTCTCGGTCGTGACGCCGTACTGGTCGGACAGCTCAGTGACCGACACGCGGCCTCGTTGCCCGACCAGCGTCGCGATCGCCTGCTGCCGTTCCTCGGCGTACATCCGACCTCCCGGTTCGATGTTGGTTTATGTTGTTTTATATCTGTCCGTGTTGCTTTGTCAATGATGTGGCGTAGTGTGGATCACATCGAAGGCCGGGCGGGCATGGAATCGGGCTCGCTGGTTCAGCTGTGGAGGTAGGCGACAGGTGACGGGATCTTTGCAGGTAGAGACGGGATCGGTAGTACTGGTCGGCACACCGGCGGTTTCCGGGGTGGCGTTCGCGCCCGCTGTCCGGCCGAGCGCCCGGCCGCACATCGCGGAGTCGACTGATGTGATTGCCGAGTCCGATCGGGCATCCGAGCAGGCGGCGCTGCTGGCCGCGGCGACGACGGTCGCGAACCGTTTGCGGGGACGTGCGGCAGGGGCCGGTGGCGCCGCCGCGGAAGTCCTCGCCGCGAACGCCGCGATGGCCACCGACCGCGGCTGGCTCGGTGGGGCGCAGAAGCTGATCGCGGCGGGCACACCGGCGCGTGCGGCGGCGGTCGCGGCCACCGACCAGTTCGCCGAGATGTTCACCAAGCTCGGCGGGCTGATGGCCGAACGCGTGACCGACCTCCGAGACGTCTGCGATCGGGTCGTCGCCGAACTGGCCGGCGCGCCCGAACCAGGCATTCCGGTGCCGGAGCAGCCGGCGGTCCTGCTCGCCGAGGACCTCGCGCCCGCGGATGCTGCGGGGTTGGATCCCTCGCTCATCATCGGCTTGGCCACGTCGTTCGGCGGGCCTACCAGCCACACGGCGATCATCGCGAGGCAACTCGGCATTCCTTGTGTCGTCGCGGTGGCCGGTCTCGACGCAATCGCGGCAGGTGCGCATGTGCTGCTCGACGGCTCGTCCGGGCGCATCGTCATCGATCCCGATACCGAGGTCGCGTCACGCGCGGTCGAGCAGTTCCGTGCCAGGACGGCACGCGACGCCGCCTGGGCCGGGCCGGGCACCACCGCCGATGGTCACCGGGTGGAAGTCCTGGTCAACGTCCAAGACGGCCCGAGCGCGCAGGCTGCGCGCCGGACACCGGCCGAAGGTGTCGGCCTGTTCCGCACCGAATTGTGCTTCCTGGACCGGGAAACCGAGCCCACGGTAGCGGAGCAGGAACGCATCTACCGGGAAGTGCTCGACGCCTACGCCGGCGCGAAGGTGGTGATCCGGACCCTGGACGCCGGATCGGACAAGCCGCTGCGGTTCGCAAACCATCCCGACGAAGCCAATCCCGCGCTGGGGGTGCGGGGTATTCGCATCGCCGCGCGCGACGCCGGAATCCTCGACCGGCAACTCGACGCGATCGCCCGAGCCGCCGTCGGCCGCGCGTCGACGCCGTGGGTGATGGCACCGATGATCTCGACCGCGGCCGAGGCGGAATCCTTCGCCGAGAAGGTGCGCGACCGGGGGTTGATCCCCGGCGCGATGATCGAGGTGCCCGCCGCCGCGCTCACCGCGGAAGCGATTCTGCGCCATGTCGATTTCCTCTCCGTCGGCACCAACGACCTCGCGCAGTACACGATGGCGGCCGACCGGATGTCGCCCGCACTGGCCGCCCTCACCGACCCGTGGCAGCCTGCGGTGCTGGCTCTCGTGGCACGCACCACGGCCGCTGGTCAACGACTGGGCAAGCCCGTAGGGGTGTGCGGTGAAGCCGCGGCCGATCCGGCCCTGGCTTGCGTGCTGGTCGGCCTCGGCGTCGGATCACTGTCCATGGCTGCAGGCGCCATCCCCGCGGTAGGCGCCCGCCTCGCCGAGACGACTCGCGAGCAGTGCCGGCGCGCCGCGTCTGCGGCGTTAACGGCCACCGACCCGGCCGCAGCTAGGACGGCCGTGCGAGCGGTCCTCGACTCCACTCCCGACGCCTGACCGATGCTCACCTATCTGGCATTTCCTCGGAGTCCAGGGCGTGCACACCTAAGGTGCCCGAAACTCGGTCGCGGGCGAGCACGGGTGCGGCCGCAGCGGGTGCTGGCCGATAAGGCGGACTGCTGGTTCAGAGGGCCAGTGGTGCGCGGGGACTGATGTTCTCGACCTGGCCGGGGACCCATCAAGGGATGGTGCAGAGGCTGTTCCGACAGTGAGGAGTCATCCACCAGCGGTCGTGCTTCCGACTTCATCAACGAAGACAAACGCGACTTCGTCCCACTCGGCTGGACTTGGAGTCGGCTCGACATACCGGATCGCCCGATCGCCGAGGAAAGTCCTCACGGACAGATCGCTCGACGCGATGATGTAGTGCACGTGATGCAGCAGCCACAGCGCGTCCCGGTGCCCAGTCATCAACTCCTGGCGTGCCACCGTCAGCGACGGTTGTGGTGTTCCGCCGCCGGACTGGAAGAACTGCTTCGTGAGCACGATCGTGTCGCTATTCAAGAAGTCAACGCGCACGGAGTAGCCGTGTAATCCCTGATTTCCCTCAGTCGCTAGTAGGTCTCGGTGAAGTTGGACAGGTCACTCGTGGTGCCCAGATCGGCCGCGATCGAGACCACCAAGCGCGGACGCTCCGAGTCGCGAATACGAGAAGGTATCCCCTTCTGCTTCAGATACCACTGAATGCCCGCGGTTCTGCGAGCGAAGTACATTCCCACCAAGCCGTCGATGCTGTCCTGCACCTTCGCGAACTCGCCCATCAGAACAAGCGCCAGGGTCCTCATATCGGAATCGTGTCCGATCCCCATATCTTCTCCGATCCACTGCGACGGCCAAGTTGACAGATGCGGGCCTTAGTGCAGCCAGCTACGCGAACGACTGCAAACGAATATCGGGATATACATTCTCGGCCTTCTGTCGGAGTCCGACGTCAGCGAGCATGGCGGTCACATACGACTCGCTGACTCGGTGGATGTCGTCGGCCAGCGAGGGCAGATGGATACTGAGTGCCTTGACCGCCGACGGCACACTCGGCATAAACGACACCAGTTCAGGCTCGGTCGTCGGGTCGAGGACACTGAGCGTGAAGTGGTGCAACCGGATCGAGTCGACGTCGGTGAACTGGAGGCGCCGGGTGTAGGCGATGTTGGTCGTACTGTCGCGCACGAACGCCTGTCTGCCGAGGTGCATCAGCTTGTGCCTGAACAACTCGAGCGCCGCGCGGTGCTCCTCTGGGCCTCCCACGTGCATGTAGCGGCCCAGGAAATCCGTCATCGACCGGCGCCTCGTTCTGTACCGATCACCCCGGCAATCGCAGCAGTTCGACCGGGTTACCGCCGAACGCCGATGTCTTTCTCAACCAGCAGGAGGAATCGCAGCAATGATCAGGTTCGCCTTCGCCGGGCGGGTCTCCACCGAAGACCAGCAAGATCCGGACGCGTCTCGCAACTGGCAGCTCGGACGCGCGAACGCCCTGGTCGGTCAGCACGGGCGGATCGTCGCGGAGTTCTTCGACATCGGGCAGTCGCGGTCGATTCCATGGAAGCGCCGCCCCGCGGCCGGGCGGCTGCTCGAGCTGCTCAAAGAACCCGAGCGAGGGTTCGACGCGGTCGTGATCGGCGAACCGCAGCGCGCGTTCTACGGCAACCAGTTCGGGCTGACGTTTCCGGTCTTCGTTCACTACGGCGTGCAGCTGTGGGTGCCGGAGGTCGGCGGTCCGATCGACCCGGAATCCGAAGCGCACGATCTGATCATGTCGGTGTTCGGCGGCATGTCCAAAGGCGAACGCAACCGCATCAAGATCCGCGTCCGCGCCGCCATGGCCGCGCAAGCGCAAGTCGAGGGCCGCTACCTCGGCGGCCGACCGCCCTACGGGTACCGTCTCGCCGACGCCGGGCCTCATCCGAATCCGGGCAAAGCCGCCGACGGTAAAGGCTGCATACCCTTGAACCCGACCCTGTCACCGCGCCAGTGGTGCAACGGATCTTCGGCGAGTACCTGTCCGGCATAGGGATTTTCGCTATCGCGCAACGCCTCACCGGCGACAACATCTTGTGCCCGTCGGCCTACGACCGCAGGCGCAACAGCCATCGCTCTGGCGCCGCGTGGTCCAAGAGCGCGGTGCGCGCGATCCTGGGCAATCCGCGCTACACCGGCTACGAGGTGTGGAACAAACAACGCAAGCAGGAGTCCCTCATCGACGTCGATGACGTCGCCTTGGGCCATCACACCCGCTTGGCGTGGAACCCGAAAAACGAGTGGGTCTACTCCGACCAACCTGCCCATAGCGCACTCATCAGCAAGGACGCCTTCGAACAGACACAACTACGGCTCGCCGCCCGAGGCCCGCAATCGACGGGCAGGACCACGACCCGTCGCCAGCACCCGTACGCCTTCAAGGGACTGTTGTTTCACGACGCCTGCGGACGGCGGATGCAGGGCAACTGGAACCACGGGCTGCCGCACTACCGCTGCCGGTATCCGTCCGAGTACGCCCTCGCCAATAAGCTCGACCACCCGACGACCGTCTACCTGCGCGAAGATCAGCTCAGCGCCCCGATCGATTCATGGTTGGCCGACATCTTCCACCCCGACCGGATCGAGCATTCGCTGACCATGCTCGAGGATGCGCAGACCGACAACACTCCCGCCATCGAGAGTGCACGACGATCGCTTGCCGAACACGACCGCAAACTGTCCCGGTACCGAGCAGCACTGGAAGCGGGCACCGACCCGGTCCTTGTGGCGGGCTGGACCCAACAAGTTCAACGCGAACGCCAGGACACCGCGGCACAGCTCACCGCGCTGGAAGCCGAACAACGCTCGGTTCACCACTTGAACAAGGAGGAGATCCACCAGCTCGTGACCTCACTGGGCGGCCTGGTCCACATACTGAAGGCGGCCGACCCCACCGACAAACTCGAGGTCTACCGGCAACTCGGCCTGAAACTCACCTACGGAGTCGTTCCCCAGCATCAGCGGCGGCACGCTCGACCAGCGCGGCGAGTATCTCGTGAGGAGTGCCGGTAGGGCACACGAGGTCGAGGACGCCTTCGATGGTCCCGCTTCCCGGCCGAATCACCGGGGCACCGACGGCGACTACCGGATCGAAGTAGCGATTGAAATGCTCGGCACCGTCGACGATCGAGATCGCACGTTCCTCCAGCACTGTTCCCAGGCCCGTCGAGCCCACACTGGCCTCATCGAATTTCGCCCCCTTCAATACCCCCATTCCATCGAGCAGCCTTCCCATCGACGAGCTAGAGACCCATCGCCCGGCGATGTAGGCATCCCGATCCGTCACCATCATGGCGAACTCGGCGGTACCCAATTGGGCCATGATGGCCTGGACTACCGGCCTGACCGCGCGCAGAAGCGCGCTGCCGGGGTCCATCGCAGAAGCGAAGACCACGGTCGGCTCGGCGTCGGGGCGCACTCCGCCCAGCTGGGCACGCTTCCACGGACGCAGCGTCGCCGGGCGGACATCGGGTGATTCGATCCCCTCGTACAAGAACGCGTCCCGCGCTGCGGCAATCAGTGCCTGATCGTTCATGGCTCTCCTTGCCGACGATCCACCTACGAATAATGCTCATCACCGCAATCGTGGGACCAGCAACATAGTTGTCTCGATGGTAGCTCGCGCGGCCGCTGGATGGTGTCTCGGATCTGAGACATTACGGCGCCCTGAGCGTGCGCGGGGCCAAGGCTGTGCAAGGGTCTCGAAGTCGAGACACTGCAGCGTTGCGCCGCGCGCATAGCCTTCGTCCACGGCAGTCGCCGATATCGCATTATCCGACTCGGTGAAGGAATAAATCATGGAAGAGCGCGTCACATTTCACAGCGATGGCGAGACCTTGGTGGGTACGTTGTTCAGGCCGCACGGAGTCCAGGGGCCATTGCCCACGGTGGTCGCCGGCGGCGGATGGTGTTATGTGAAGGAAATCGTTCTTCCTCACGTTGCACGGATCGTGGCCGAGCAGCAGGTGGAGTTTCTGGGATTCGACTACCGCGGATTCGGGGAGAGCAGTGGCGAACGCCGCCAGCACATCGACCCGTGGGAACAAATCTCCGATTACAAGAACTCACTGAGCTACGTCGAAACCCGCGATGATGTCGATGCTCGGCAGCTGGGAGTCTTCGGCATCTCCTACAGTGGCGGGCACGCGCTGGTGCTGGCGGCCACCGACAGTCGAATCAAGGCCGCGGTTAGCGTGGTTCCAGTAGTCGAAGGGTTCGACAACATGCGCCGTGCTCACGGCGAAGTCGCCTTCGCGCATCTCGAGTCCGAGATCCTGGCCGATCGCAGGGCACGCGCCGCGGGCGGAGAAGGCGCGAATCTGCCCATGCGCACCTCGGCTCCGGCGAAAGAGCTGTCCACCTGGCCCTTCCCTCGCATCGAAGAAGTGTTCACCTCGCTGAAAGAGTCCGACGAAGCCGCTCGACATGAGCACTGGAGCACTCTCGAGTCCACCGAATTGCTGCTCAACTATTCGGTGTTCCCCTTCCTGAACCGTATACTCGACAAGAAGTTGATGATGATCGTCGCCGAGGGCGACAACATCACGATGTGGGACAGGGAGATTGCCGCTTTCAATGCCATCGCCAGCCCCGCTAAACGGCTGGAGATCCTGCCCGAGGTCAGCCACATGAGTTTGTACTCCGACCAGCGTGACACCAATATCGCAGCCGCGAAGACCGCCGACTGGTTCGGTGCGACTTTCCGCGCGGCGAACTGAGCGCCCGGCTCGATCGCATCATCTGACATGGGGTCATGAAATGAAATTCCCGTGCGGTGGATCATCTTGATCCACTGTATATCTGTTCGACGCGCTGGAAATCGTGATTATCTCGCTGGCATTGCCGTCGATGCGCGCCGACCTCGGCATCAGTGTCGTACAAGGCGGCCTGCTGGCCACGGCTACCCTGCTAGGCATCGGCGCCAGCTCGGTCACCGTGGGCAGGATTGCTGACAGACACAGCCGCAAGATAGCTCTGCCGGGCAGCCTAACTCTGTTCGGTGTCTGTGCACGGTGTTGGTCAAGGTCATGCCCACCTTCGCAGCGATCATATTGTTGCAATTGATCGCCGGCTTCGGCCTCGGCGGAGTCTGGGCGATCGTCTCGACCTACGTCGTCGAGTCCTGGCCGGCACGGGAACGTGGCCGAGCGGTAGCGTCCGTTATGAGCGCCTTCCCAGTCGGCGGCATGCTCGCGGCACTGATCGCGGGAACCCACTCCTCGGACTGGCGGGCAATGTTCTTCGCCTCTGGCGTAGGCACGATCGTGCCGATCGCACTGCTCTGGAGGTTCTTCCCCCAATCACGGGAATGGCTCGACACCGTCGACGCACGCCGGGCCACCGGCGCCGCATCAGTAGCGAACACCCGACAAATCGTCGCGGCGCTCGACTGTGTCGGCGTCGTGGTATCCGAATGCGTGAAGGCAGTGCGCCAGCGCAGCAGCGTGTGGTGAGCGATCGTCGCGTGTTTCGTCGAGATTCACACCGTCGACGGTGACCACCACCATCAGGATTTCGTCTGCTCCGCATCTGCGGGCACTAGGCAGTGTTGCCATTCGCAGAAATCTGTTGTCGACTGCGCGGCTCAGGGAACGACGGTGAACAGCTCGTAGCTGTGCCCGTCGGGGGCGTGCACGTAGACCCCGCGCCCGCCTGCCAGGTTGTTGGTCTGCCGGTCCCACCCGTGTTCCGGGCCGGAGCCGTACTCCACGGCAGGCCATTTCGCCAGCCTCTCCAGCACTGCCTCGAAGGTGTCGTCATCAATGAGGAAGGCGTAATGACCGGGCTCGACCCGCCCGCGGTCGTCGAAGTCGAACGTCAGATCGTCGTTGACACGCACGGGCACGAACGGCCCGCTCGGAGCGGAGACCACCAGTCCCATCAGTTCGGCGAAAAATGTTGCTGCGGATTGCTTGTCGGTCGCCGGGACGATCGTGTGATTGAGAACGATGGGCATCACTGCCTCCTGTGCCGTAGACCCCGAAAAGCCATTTGTATGCGATGTGCATACAAGTATAGGTGCGTATCGCATACGATGTCGAGGGTGAGTACACGCGACGCTCGAAACACCCCGACCGCAGCCGACACCGCCACCATCGGCGACGCGGCCGAGGGAGGCCCGGCCCTGTTTCGGCTGGTCCGCTTCTGGTCGCGCCGCTGGACCAACCAGGCCCTCGCTCGTGTGGCTCGGGAAACGGACGCGGAGCTGCGGCGGGTGCAGCACATTCAGGTCGTAGAAGCCGTCGCCGCCGCGCTACGGACAGGCGAGGAAGCAGCGGTCACCGATGTGGCCGAGCAGCTCGGTCTCGACCATTCCGGCGCCAGCCGTATGGTGCGTGACGCAGTCGCAGCCGGATACCTTGCCCGTAGCGACTCCGCTCGCGACCGTCGCCGCGTCGTCGTGCAACTCACCGAAAGCGGACACGAGCTGCTGACCGCATCCCACGACTGGCAACGCTGCTGCTTCGACCAGCTCACCGCGGCGTGGAACGAACGCGACCGCCGCCAATTCGCCAGCTACCTGCAACGCCTCGCCGACGAGACGATCCAGTGAATCAATCGGCCGCACGAGCGCCGCGACATCTATTGGGAGACACTGCCTTGAAGGCCGTGCTTATCATCGGAACGATTGGTTTTGTATTCTGTATGAGGGGTTCTCATTGCACGTCCGACTTT
>NZ_BDBM01000080.1 GCF_001612985.1 Nocardia gamkensis NBRC 108242
GGGGCACCAGCGTTCGCTGATCCGTCCACATGCGGATTGTCTCTGTGATCATTGGGGACATTCTCGTGGTACGGCCGGACGATGTTGAGGTCCGGCGGTGTGTCGGAGAACCGATCGGTTGATGGACCGGGAATG
This sequence comes from Nocardia gamkensis NBRC 108242, assembly GCF_001612985.1. GTDB lineage: Bacteria > Actinomycetota > Actinomycetes > Mycobacteriales > Mycobacteriaceae > Nocardia > Nocardia gamkensis. Next base: position 136 of record NZ_BDBM01000080.1, read on the forward strand.
GTGTATGTCGTTTCCGTGGAGGGGCTTACAGAGTAAGGCGCTACCCGGGAGCGGTATTGGTCGGGGTGCCGATGAGGGCGGGGGCGATCCAGGTGGTGAGGTAGTTGCGCAGCGTGATGCCGGAGCGGGGCGGCCGGCCGGGGTCGATGACGAAGGACTGGACGATGCGCAGCATGTGCTCGACGAGTTCATCCAGCCGAGTGCCGGTGATGCCGGCCCGATCCCAGTCGACGGCCATGCGTTCGAGGACGGCGCGGCCGAAGGCCAGTGCGGTGTCGGAAGTGACGCCGGCGGAGAAGGTTCCGGCGCGGCCGGGGGTGAGCAGGAACCCGAGGTAACGGTCCTGAGGCAGCTTTTCGAGGGTGTAGGCGATGCCTTCGACCACGGCTTCGGCGGGGTCGGTGATGTGCTGCAGGTGTGCGGCGAGGATGTCGAGGAACTTCCCCGTTTCGGCGAGTGCGGTGGCGGCCAGCAGCGCGTCGGCGTTGGCGAAGTACCGGTAGACGGTCTGGCGGGTCACGCCGAGATCCCGGGCGATCTCGGCCATCGTGAACTCTGCACCGCTGCGCTCGATCGCCGCGCGCGCGGCGGCCAGGATGCGGTCGACTGCTTCGCCATCGTCGGCCGGGGTGGTTCCCGACCAGCCGTGCGTGCGCATCGTGCCCCTCCCTCGTGGCTCAACATCTCGGCTGACCATAGCGCGCGCCGACCGGTCACGGCCCCGGGATGTTCCCGCGAAACATGACCATACAGATACATAAATATGTATGGTCATGTTCTATGACGACATACACCGGGCCCTCCGCCGGCCTGACCGATGACCTGACCCGCCGCGCGCTGCGGCTGGTGCTCGACCGCACCACCGAAATGGCCGACGCGCCGTTGCGGGTGCCGCTGCACTACTACCGGGATCCGAAGATCACCGAAGTGGAAGAGTCTCAGATCCTGCGGCGTACACCGCTGATGATCGTGCCCTCGGCGCGCATTCCCGAGCCGAACGACTATGTGGTGCGGACCGTGCTCGGTGATTCGCTGCTGGTCACCCGCGACCGCGGCGGAGTCGCGCACGTGCTGTTGAACTACTGCCGCCACCGCGGCGCCCAGCCGGCCTGCGGATCCGGTAACGCCACTCGTTTCACCTGCCCATATCACGCCTGGACCTACCGCAACACCGGCGAGTTGGCCGGGGTGCCGGGTAAGGAGGGCTTCACCGGGATGGACCGCGGCGACTACGGGCTGGTCGAGCTGCCCAGCCAGGAGCGGCACGGGTTCGTCTGGGCGGTACTCACCGCGGATGCCGCGATCGATATAGACGCCCACCTCGGCCCGATGGGCGAGGAACTGGCGCAGTTGGATTACGCCTCCTACGGCTACCACGACGAGCGCGAGTTCGTGTCCGAGGTCAGCTGGAAAGGTGCACTGGAAGCTTTCGCCGAGAGTTATCACTTCCCGTTCGTCCACGGCCAGAGCGTGATCGGCCAGAACACCGTCGCCAACACCTCCACCCACGATGTCTTCGGCCGCCACCACCGGATGGGGTTCCCGTTCAACTGGATCACCGCGCTGGATGCCGACCCCACCGGCTCCTGGGACCCGATGATGAACATGGGCGTCATCTACTGGGTCTATCCGAATCTGATCCTCGCCAACAGCCCCGTGGGCGTGGAGATCCTGGACATGCTGCCCGCCGGGGCCCCGACCCGCTGCACCGTCCGCCACAGCTGGATGGCCGAAATCCCCGCCACCACCGACGAACAGCGCGCCGTCTACGACGACATCTACAACCAGGTCCACGCCGCGGTCCGTGACGAGGACTTCGCCATGCTGCCCCAGTGCGGTGAGGGTGTGCGCCGAGGCCAACACGACCACATGATCATCGGCCGCAACGAGATCGGCGTGCAGCACATGATCAAGACCTTCGCCGCCGAACTCGGCGTCGCGCTGGCCTGAACCGACCACACCGCCCGCGGGGTGCGGGTTCTGGTCGATCGCATGCTCGATGACCACCCCCTTTCAAGGTCCTGACCTCGATGCCGGGCCTCGTAGTCAGGACCGGCACCCGCATCCTGCTCGAGGTCGGCGACGGCTCGGCCTTCGCTTCGGCCGGCCACCTCGCCTCCTACGCAGGAATCGCCCCGTCACCCACCGATCCGGCAGCTCCATCCGCGGCGAATCACCAGCTCGATCAGGCAACCACAAACCTGAACGCGCCCTGTTCCTGTCCGCCTTCGCCGCCCTGCACGCCCCGGCAAGCCGCACCTACTGCGACCGCAAGCGCGGCGAGGGCAAGAAACACAACGCCGCCCTCATCTGCCTGGCCCGACGCCGCTGCGACGTCCTCTACGCCATGCTCAAAACCGAACAGCCCCACCGAAATCTGCTGGTCCCAGCATCGACGTGATGCCACGATCACGTGACATCGCGTCATGACGACCGCTGAGAGGACGCCGCATGATCGCGGATCTCCGCATCCGTTTCGCTGTCGACGATGAGGCACTCTCGCGGCTGCACACCGACGCATTCGGCGGTGACCACGTGCCGAGCCCTTGGAAGGCACGCCTGGAACGGCACAGCAGATCGTGGGTCGGCGCGTTCGTCGGCGATCAGCTTGTCGGATTCGTGCACGCAGTCTGGGACGGAGGTCGGCATGCGTTCCTCCTCGACACCATGGTCGCCCCCGACTTCCAGTATCAGCGCATCGGAACCAGCCTGGTCGCGGCTCTTATCAGCGACCTTCGCGAACTCGGTATCGAGTGGCTCCACGTCGACTACGAACCACACCTCGACAGCTTCTATCGCGACACCTGCGGGTTCCGAACCACCGACGCCGGCCTACTCCGACTGAACTGACACCGAACGCCACGACGGCGCAACCAACCACGACCGATCCAGCTCGACCAACACCATAGGGACACCCCAGCCCCGGGTCGCGGGGGCACCGCTGTTCAGCCCGGCTGGGAGTTGTGCTGGTGGGCCGACGCGACTCGCTACTGGATCGACGCCGGCCAGCCGATCCCAAAGGCGAAGCCATCGACACCACCGTGACCCTGTGCTGGCACGGAATTTTCCGCGCGTCCAGCGAATGCGTGCTCATAGCTGATGCCGGAGCGACCGGGCTGCTCCGGTGACACAGCAGCCGCGCCCTGAGTCGCCGATACTGGTGGCGTGCCTATCGACAACTGCCCCGACTGTGGACGGGTGCTCGACGAACACGACCGGCACCACCTGTTCAGGCTGCCAGAACCGGTGTTGCGCGTGTCCCAGCCGGTGCCCGCGCGGGACGTGTGGATGAGTGGCTCGGATATGGGCAATTCGGAGTTGCTTCAAGTGCGGCAGGTCGGAACCGTTCGCGCGCGCGACGCTTCCGGTCGCGCTGACCGGCGGTTATCGGGTTACTTTCGGGGTCTGGCTCCTGGTCCATCCCGCCGAATTTCGGTCGATCTGCGAAGCTTGGTGGGGTGCGGGCTATTCCCGGCTGCGCATCGAAGGCTATCTGGCGAACGAGATTCCGGCGTGGGGGATGCTGGGATCGCCGGTCGAGGCGATCGTGAAAGATCCCGCGCGACTGCCGGTTTGCGTAGCGTCGACGGATTCGCTCCTGGCTCGGGTGTTGCACGAGCAGTGGTCGCATGAAGTGGTGTTGGGTTCGATCCACTGAACCACGGGCAGTCCTGGTTCCGTCACGCACGCGAGGTGGCTGACGACGCTGTGCGTTCGGCTTCGATCCGTCAAGGGCTGCATTGTCATCAACACCGCTTCGATCGGCGCGATGGTCGACCCGGCGCGCTGTGGCCGAGGCCGTCATTCTGTGCTGATGAAACATAGATCTAGTGACACTAGATGGTATAGCAGTGCTAAAATCTGCCTATGACGACCCAGACGCGGCGAGAACGGGAACGCGCCGAACGGCACCGGCTGATCATCGACACGGCTCGGGAGTTGGCCGAGTCGCAGGGCTGGGACGCGGTGACCGTGCGCAGGCTGGCGGAACGGATCGAATACAGCCAGCCTGTGCTGTATTCGCACTTCGCGGGCAAGGACGAGATCGTCACGGCGGTCGCCGAGGGAGGCATCGCGGAGATGGCCGCGTGGAGCCGCGCGGCGTTGGAGTCCGCGGGCGGCGAGCCGCGCGCAGCGTTGGCGGCGGTGGCGCGGGCCTATCTCGACTTCGCGACCGAGCGGCCCGCGCTCTACGACGCGATGTTCCTGATGAAGGTGAACCTCGCGTTCGGCGAGAATGCCTCGCAGCCGCTGCGGGACGCGTTCGCCGTCATGTTCGCCGCCTTCTCGCCGTTCGCGGGCGACCATGATCCGGAGACCTTCACCGAGGTCGGCTGGAGCACCCTGCACGGCCTGGCGACCCTGGACCGCGGTGGACGTCTGCGGCCGGCTCAGCGGGAGGCCCGCCTAGCGGTGTTGCTCGACCAATGGACCCGATAGGCCTCTGCCGAGGTCAGGGCTCCCCAGCCGCTGGCGCCGCTGGTCGACCGCATCGGCGCGGACGCTGTCGCCACCAGCGCCGCCGCCGTCCCGGACTCCATCCGTGAACACCATCGGGCCGCCGCCGCGCAGCAGTGTCGCTGTCGGCCTGATAGCGCAGTAGGCCGTCGCCTCGCGTAGTTCGTGAGGGCGCACCGAGCTATGCCCTGACGGCTTCATAGGCAGCGCCGTCCTCCGCGGCGTGCATGAGCCGGAAATGACACTGCTGATGCAGCGTGCAGGAGCGGGCGCGCGGCCTGAAAGCTAGCAAAGCTAGACAACGTAGCGGACGAATGCTACCGTAGCTCCAGTTCCTAGCGATGCTAGAAATTCGGAAGGGAAGTCGAAATGCTCATTCTCACCGGCCAGGCCATCGCCGCCGCCGCCGTTCTCTCCAACGCCATCGTCTATGGCACCGATGTCAGCGTGGCCGTGATCACCCGGTCCGTGTACCGCAAGCTCGATGACGCGGCCGTGACGGTGAGTGCGGGCTGGGGTCACTACTACGGCGACAAGCGCATGCCGGTTGTCGGTGTGGTCGGTGTGGTCAGCGCCGTGCTCACGCTGCTGATCGCACTGGTGACCGGGCAGATCGGCGCCGCTATCGCGGCCGGGATCACGGTGGCGGCACTGTTCACCTGGCTCGCCTTCTACGTCCGTATCGCCAAGCCGATCAATTCCCAGCAGACCGCCGCTGCGCGGAGCGGCATCATCCCGGCCAATGCCCGTGCGCTGCAGGACAAGTGGGACAGCATTCTGAAGTACCGGGTCACCCTGCAGTTCATCGCCATCGCCGGACTGTGCGCCGCGTTGATTCTCTTCTGATCTCAGAACACGGGGTAGGCGGTGTCGCGCGGAGTAGGTGGTCGGCGCACCAGTAGGAAGCTCGTCGTCGCCGTCCCGCTGACGCACGACGCGCGGGACGCGGCAGGCAACAGCTCGAGCTTCCTCCACCCGACAACGTCCGGCTGATCGCCGGGCACACCGGATATCGAATTCACCAAGGAGTAACGGACATGACCTTCACCATCAATGAACAGCAGTTCCTCGCCGAGGCCGGGATCGGTCGGCTGGCCACGGTGTCGCCCGACGGCGTTGTGCAGAACAACCCGACCAGCTATCGGGTGAACGCCGACGGCACAATCGACATCGGGGGAATGGGGATGCGTGCCAGTCGAAAGTACCGCAATGTCGAGGCGGGCAGCCGGGTGTCGTTCGTGATCGACCAACAGGTTTCCTTGGAGCCATACGTGATCCGCGGCATCGAGGTACGTGGCACGGCCGAGGCGCTCGATGACGAGGAGCCGCCGTTCCCACCCCAGGAACGCGCGGTCATCCGCATTCACCCCGAACGGATCATCTCCTGGGGCATCGACGGCGGATCCTTCGACTTCACCAGCCGCAGCGCCGAATAGTCGGGCACCATGGTGATCCCACACGCGGAAGGCCGTCACCGACCGTCCGATAGTGAGCGGAATGGACCGCGTCGGTGAGTGAGACCGGGCACCACGACATCGGTTACGCCGGGCCTGCGCTACGGGAGTGGGGATCTGATTGATTTCGACGCGACCACCTATCCGAGCCGTTCGTCCTGGCCCTCATCGTCGAATGGCTCGAATCATCGGGAGACACCACCTGGTCGTGGCGGCCGACTTCGGAGGCCGACGCTGGACCTCGGCGACTGACCTGTTGCCGCCCAGCTGCCCGCCGGAATCGACCGCCACGTCCTGCCCCGGTAGAGCGCATTCGCGCTCTACCGGATCAAAGCTCGCGTGTCACCGAGTGCGTGGCCGGGGCGTCAGTTCATGCGGAGGTGGGGTCGAACTCGGCGGTGACGCGGTCCACGAATTTCTTGGCTTCGGGGCTGTCGTGGTCGGTGGGCAGCTCCACGGGCCGTCCGTTGATCGGGACGGTCACCGGCCGACGGTTCGCCAGTACCTTTCCGGCACCGTCGCCGCCCGGTAGACCGGCTGCGGCCAGGAGGCGGCCCATCACGGTGTCGGCGCCGACCGGCGGCAGGGCTACCACGCCCTGCGGCCACTGCACGCCTTCGATTTCGAAGAAGTCATGGTAGCCACCTATGTGCTGGAAACCCACCTGGTTCCAGTACAAATCGTCTGGCGTCGAGCCTTGCGTTTGATTTATCTCATTGTTGAACGTGCCTTGGAACACGCCGCTGCTGGGTTCGAAGTGCGCATATCGACCCGACACGGACGCCTGCGCCTCGAGCAAGTCGAACACTACCTCCATACCACCGGGAGCAGGCCGGTTGTTCTTGGAGTAGAGAGCCTTGGCGCCATCGATGTCGGGCGGGTTCCACATGTGCGGGACGATGTCGAGGTCGTTGGCGTAGCGCTGCACTCGTTGCAGGCGTTGGGTGGTGTAGTCGACGAATTCCTGATTGCAGAAACTCGGTCCGGCGGTCGAGAGCACGCCGATTTTGGCTTTTTCGGAATTGTCCCATAGCCACTGGGTGTCGCGCAGGAACAGGGCCAGCGTGAGTGACAGTGCACCGCCGAGGCTGTGGCCGGTGACGGTCAGGTCGATCGCCTTGTCGCCGAGCGTGCTCAGGAACTCGGGCAAGGTGTGACCGGCGCCGGGACGTCGGCCGGAGGGTCTGATATTGATGAGGGTTTTCACCCCGATGGCCGTGCCGATCGTGTGCATGGCCGCACTATTCGCGAACCACGGCGTCTGGAGAATGAAGGAGTCCTCGACGAGCCAGTCGAACACCAGTGCGTCGGTGCTGCCGGCCATGGCGAGCACATACCGGGAGCGATCCTCGGTGCTTCGCACCATGTACAGGGCGTTGACCGCGTACAAGTCGGTGTCGAACAGCGCGACTCCTGGGCCCCAGACGATCTCCCACCCTCCGATGACTCCCCGGTTGGTGTCGAGATACTGCTGAATCTTCTGAGAGAGCGTGCCCTCCAAGTCGTTGTCTTCTTTGCTGATGCTGTTGACCAGATTCGCGTACTCGCACAGCTGATACGCGATCTTGTCCTGCAGATTCGGTTCATTGATCGTCGTGGATTGTGCAGTCATGTACCGCTCCTTACCGTATGAGTTTCATCCGAAACAGAGAGGAGAAAGCGGTGACGCGAATTCACACGCCGCGTCCGCATCGGGGACAGAACATCCCGGACCGGTAGCTGCGTATACGATCCTAGACGATCCAGCACACATGCGGGCGAATAACCTGCCTGTCCAGAATTCAACGAAACTCCATGACTCGGCACGGCCGACGGCTGCTCGGAGGTCATTGCCGATCGTGCGACCGTTGCGGGCGCGCGATGCCTGGGATCCTTTTCCCTGGCGGCGTGGCGCCCCAGTTCTGCGACGCCTGTGGGCGGGCCGACGAAGCGACCATCACCCGGTCCGGTGGCCGGGCCGTCCTTCGCGCAACCCTCCCGGCTGCGTGCCGGGAGGGTTCATCGAGTACTGCAATTGCAACCCTCAGTTGCAGACCCGCAGCGCATCGGCCTTGTTGTCACCGTCGCCTCCTGCAGGCTCCGCACCGAAAGTCCCACTGCCTCTGCGATGTCGGTGACGGTGAGCATTTCGTGCGCATGGTCGGTGATGAGTTGTTCGGCCAGGCGGATGGGACGCGGCGTCGACTTTCCGGGGACGCCGTCGAGCAGGAGTTCCGAGTAACTGTTCGGCTGGGCCAGCAGGAATTGCGACATCATCAGCTGCTCGATCTGCGGCCGCAGCCGCGGATCCAGGAACAGGCCGGGGCCTTCGGCGTCGGTCTGCAGTATGCGCAGCGATTCGAACCAGGTCCGGGCGGCCGGTGACCGCAATTGCATGGCGATGGCCATCCGCAGCGGACGATCCGGCGGCCGGCCCAGCATCCGCCGCAGATGGTCGTCCAACGCGGCACGGCCGTATCGGACGAGGAGTTGCCTGCTGCTCTCGTGCCAGTTCATGTCCAGGGGCGCGTCCGGGTCCGGAACCGAGGCCACCGCCGGGTCGGAGGCAATATCCGCGGTCCCGTTGAGTACCCGGGCCCACCCGGCCAGCGGTATCTGAACCAGGCGGAAGGTTTCGATGGGTTCGGTTCGGATCCGAACCTGAACCCCGTAATGCTTGTAGACCAGGCCGATATCGCCGTACCGGACGACATTGCAGCTGGCCTCCATGGTAGAGGCGCCCGGGTCGAGCCGGTGCTCACGCAGGATGCCGCTCATCCCCGCCCGGGCTACCTCGGGGTCAGCGGTGCGAAATAGCGATGCCCGGACAGCGGTTCAACGAACATTCCGACTGCCCTCCAAGCAGCAGGCGCCACGCGAACGGGCCTGATCAGTGGATGTCGAAGGTATTGTCCGTCGACACCTGCGGGCACGCAGCAGGTTTCGCATTCCGCAGTGCGTCTTGTTGACCCTTCACCGGCGTCGGGAATTCCCAGCCGGGCTCGGTGTCGGCCGAATGTACTGCCGGACCGCGTGCGGCTGTCCACCATGCCGACAACGGAGCGTGGACGCACGCTCCAGGAGATCGGAACCAGGGGGTGTCGGTGGTGTTCCAATTCCCGGTCGCTGAGACAGTTTCCCCGCCCGCGTATATCGGTGGGCGGTCGTTTCGGGATGCAGGCCGTCCGGTCGGACAGGCAGTGGAAGACGCGTACGAATCAGCAGCCGGAGGTAACACAACGAACCGTAGTTTGTGCTCGGCGGCGAGATCAGTGGGCGGTATCGCGCGTCGTCCGATCGGGCAGGATCCCGGATCGGACGAGTTCCTCGTAGATTCGCTGCTGCTCGTCATCGAGATTCGAGTACAGCATGTCGTACGCCAGGTCTTCCTCGGCGAGCACCGCGACTGGATCCCAGTCGTCCTCCAGTGCCGCGAGGACGGCGCTGCGCCGACGTGCCTCGTCCAGCGTGAGGTCGTAGGCAAAATTGTGGTCGGTCATTCGGGATCTCCAACGAGGTTCTTTCCGAAACGAATTGCTGACAATGCCCAACCGTGCCTTTCTAGGGCAATGGCCTGCATCACATTCCATGGCCGGACTTCGTCACATTTGATGCCGATGCGCGTACTCGACCCCGGCGTAGCCGTCTGACCTGCATATTCGAGCGGCGCAGAGTGGCAGGGGACGGGTTCTGATAGATTCCGGCCGCATGGGGTACAAGCGCGGCTGCGCACGGGTCTCTGCGGCCGGCCGGAACCCAGAATCACTGAGGACCGTTCTGAGCGTGATGTATGTCGCCGTCGCGGCTCTGCTCACCTTGGTGTTATTCGTCCCGCAGGTGCGGCTGTATCGGGATGAGCAGCCGCGTGCCGATGTCATCGCTCAATTGCGGTTTCTTCGTGCGGAATTGGGGTCGGGGCTCGGGGAGGAGATGCAGGGCATGTTCCCCGAGGGTTATTTCTTTTCCCACGTCTTGTACGGGTTGGCGTGGGCTGATATCGCCCGTGGCGACACGACGTATCGGGACGAGGCGCTTCGGGAGGCACGCTGGGCGCTGGAGCGATTGGGATCGGCATCGGCACGGGCGGTTTTCGATGCGCGGCTGCGCCCGGCATACGGGGTCTTCTATGTCGGATGGTCCAGCCGGTTGCGTGGGGACGTGATCGAACTCGCCGGTGCCGGCGCACCGGAGACGGCGCAATTCATCGCGGATTGCGAGGGACTCGCGGTCGCTTTCGGTATGGACGGGCCGTTCCTCGCGGCGTATCCGGGTCAGGCTTGGCCGGTCGACAGTGTGGTGGCCGTGTCCGCGTTGAGGTTGCACGACCGCATCCTCGGACCGCGTTTCGAACCGGTGATCGCCGAATGGCTCACCGCGGCTCGCTCGCGCCTGGACCCGGCGACCGGTCTACTGCCGCACCAGACGACTCCCGTGATGGAGGGTGCGCGCGGCTCGTCACAATCGATGATCCAGCGGTTCCTGCCCGAGATAGACCCCGCGTGGGCCGGACAGCAGTACAGCACATTCCGCCGACTCTTCATCGATACCCCACTCGGCCTGCCAGGAGTGCGGGAGTACCCGCACGGCCGCAGCGGCGCGGGCGATGTGGATTCCGGGCCACTCATTCTCGGTATCAGCGCGTCGGCCACCGTGGTCGCCATCGGTGCGGCCCGAATACACGGCGATCGCTCCCTCTCCGGTCCACTCACCGGCCTCGGTGAAAGCCTGGGCGTACCGATCACTTTCGGCAACTCCAAACGCTACGCCTTCGGTGCCCTCCCCATCGGTGACGCCTTCCTGGCCTGGGCTTTCGCCGTGCCGCTCGCCACCACCGCGACATCGTTCCCGCCGGTGGTCCAATGGTGGTGGCGGGTAGCCTGGCACGCGCTCACGCTGACGGTCCTCACCCTGCTCTGGTTCCCGATAGTCCGCGGACTCGTTCGGCACGTGCGCGCGGGCCAGCGCAGCACCGCTGCCATCCGCTAGTCGCCGGCCTGATCCGAGCGGTGATCCGGACACACGAGTAGCGCATCCTTCGGAGAGTACGAGTTCGCGTCATGCCGCGGTCCGCTATGCCCCGGCCCTTCGCGCACCACCCGGGCTCGGACGACTCCGGGCCGTCCGGTGGCTGATCCGGGCCGTCCGGTGGCTGAGATGACTCCACTGCCGGCCGCAGCGCCCGTCAGCACGGTGGGGCCGGACCATCAGATGCGGTCCGAGTCCTGATGGCCGGTTGTGAGGTCGATGAGTTTCGTGGAGGCGGCTCGGCAGTGACCGCAGGCTCGTGTGCGGTGAACCGGCGGGCACCGATAGTCGGATCGATGCTGTCAACGGTCGTTCTGTGGTTGGGAGACTTGCAGGCCGAGCAGTGCGATTGCCGGGCTGTTCACATCGAAACTGTCGGCTGACACCGGCCTGACGAAATGTCACGGCTCTGGCACGGTGTTCGGGCTGGTCGTGGTGCCGGCGGAATGAAGTGGGGTGCCGGTGGGCCATCACGGCGATCGTCCGGTCGGCCCTGGCGCCGGTCCATCGTGTCCGCGGTTCCGGTAGCGAGTGGATTCGAGTTCGCCCACAGGTCCCGCAGCTGGTGTTCGAGGAAGCCTCGCGCTCATCGCGTGAAGGCGCTATGTCCTTGGCGGGCAAATGTAATCGCCGAGGTTCATCCGCCGTGGCTACGCTGGCACATCGAATGAATATTCAAAATCTGGCAAATACACTGCAATGATGCGTGCATCGCTGATGCGCAGCGTGGCGGTGAGAAGAAATGCCGGTCCCGAGCGGTGGCTCGGAGGAAGTGGTGATCTACCGGGACCGGATCAGGCGGCGGGCGGGGGCTGGTTCAGGTCCCGGACGCCGGTGATCGCATCGATGATGTTGACGATCGCGGAGGTGCCGCCGTCGAGTGCCGAGCTGCCGGAGTCGAGCATGGCGGAACCGGAGGACGAACCGGCGGAACCGGTGGACGAGCCGCCGTCGGCCGAACCCGAGGCGGAACCGGTGGCAGCGGAACCGGTGGCAGCGGAGCCGGCGGCGCCGGCACCGGCGGCGGAAGCCACCGCGACCGGGCCGAAGAGCAGGGCGGCGGCGGAGATGCTGCTGGCGGCGATCAGAGCCTTGCGAGAGAACATGTACGAAGCTTCCTTTCACAGTTGGATAACGACGCCATATGGCGTGCACCAGCAACGTTAGGAAAAAGAGATCTATAAATCCACTTCTCTTATTGTGGGGATAATCACCGTTAATAGTTGGCTAACGATATATTGTGCCGAGGTAACACCATTTGATCTTCACTTCGTATGCAAATTCATGATCAAATCGGTCGATTTCTTTCACGGTGTCGCGTATCGCCGTGCGGCGGAGCCGATCCCGTAGTGGGGGAGTCCTGATCCCGGCTCGGCGCAACCGGGCTGTCGGCTGCCCCGCGCCCCGACACCACGCTCATTCCCCGCGGCGCGCGCAACGCTCCACGCCCGCCCGACGACCCCGTGCCTCCCGCCCCGCGGCGTGATCCGCTGGAGACCGCTGAGCCCCCGCCGATCGGGCCGTTGTCCATCCCCACTCCCTACGGCGGCACCTCCGCCCCTGTCGCGGTCCCGCGATGACCCACAGCACGGCGAGCCGAGTACGCCGAACTCCTCGAGGCGATCGACGGCGCTCCCGGTCGCCCGGAAGGACGCGGGCCACCGCGACCAAGTTTCCGATCCGCCGAGAGTAACTGTGTTACTGTGCGGGGGTTCGCACCGTGATGGACGTCATCTTCGCGATCTGGATCACTCGGGACGGCAAGTCGCGGTGGTGGAGTTCTGGGGAGTCATTTGATGTATCGACAACGTCTCGTCGGAAGCGCGAGCACGGACCGGTCGGATCGCGGCAGTCGTGGCCGTGGCGTCGGCTGGGTGGGAATCGATCGTCGCGAGGCGGCAACCGGCGTGGCCGGCTCGCTGTGCGCACCACCCGAGCCGAGGGGGCGATGATGCGGAGGTATCGCCTCGACGTGGTCGCGAGCAGCGTTGCCGATGCCGTCGAGCATGCCGGTGGCTGGCTGTTCGATCGTGCGGCGGCGGGCTGGAATGTGACAGTGCTCGTCGCGGACATGTCGGATACCCGGCCGCTGCGCATCCTGGGCGCGAAAGTGGTGCCACTCGAGTCCGCGCTCGCCCCGTCGGGGGAGTGGCGTCGGCCGGACGCGCTGGCTGCCGGTGCGAACATCTGCGCAGACGATCGCCGCGCGCGCCGGGGCTTGCTCGAGGCGTTGGACGACGGCGGTGTGGAAGTGGTCGTGTGGGGTGAGGGGTGGCCGTCCCTATCCGGACATCGGGTCGATCCGGTCCTGCACCGATTGAGTATCGCCGCGCGTGCGTTCAAAGCGCAGGCATTGCATGCCGCGACGATCACCGGGGCCGCGGTCGGCGCGATCGAGGTGTTCCGTAGTGGGTTGTCGGCCGTGGCTCCGGTCGGGGGCGACCTCAGCCCGGTCGGCCGCCCGAGCCGACCTACGCGGACCGATTTCTCGCCGGCCTCCGGGGGATGGCGATGACGCGATTCCAACTTTCGAGTAACCGTGTTACCGTTCCGTAGGTTGCAGGCTGTGACGTAGTTCATGTCAATCGGCTATTGCGACGCAGGACACCCGGCGACGGTGCCGGGTGGAGTTCACGGAGAGTTGATCGATGCAACGACAGCATGGGCGTTCCCGATGGGGTGGGCGCTGGGCCGCTCCGGTGGCGGTGGTGGTGGCCGCGGTGTGCGTCACCGTGGTGACCGTGGTGGGAGTCGACACGCGGGAGGCGGCGGCCGCGCCGGTCGGAGATTTCTACCTTCCGCCCGCGCAGATCCCGTCGGAACGAGGCGCGATCATCAAGACCGCGCCGATGCCGCTGTTCGCGACGCCGCCCACGGACAAGGGGTGGCCGGGCAAGGCGCAGCACGTCATGTACACCTCACGGTTGCAGGACGGGTCTCCGGTGGCGGTGTCCGGGACGTTCATCGATGCGACGGGACCGTGGCAGGGGCCGGGTCCGCGTCCGACGGTGGTGATCGGTCCGGGTACGTCGGGGCAGGGTGATCGCTGTGCGATGTCGGTGGCGTTCTCCACCGGGTTGACGGTGTTCGCCGATCCTTCGCCGAGTTTGTCGGCGAATCAGGAACTTCCGGCTTCGGTGGTGTGGAGCGAGTTGGGTGCGCGAGTGCTGGTGACCGACTACATCGGTCTGGGCACGCCTGGTATCCACACCTACGCCAACCGGATCGAGCAGGCGCATGCCGTGCTCGACGGTGTGCGCGCGGCCCACAATCTGGCGGGTGTGGGGCCGGAGACGCCGGTGGTGCTCTGGGGGTACTCGCAAGGTGGCGGTGCGACCGCGGCGGCGGCGGAGATGCAACCGGACTACGCGCCGGAATTGAATCTCAAGGGCACCTGGGCGGGTGGGCCGGTCGCGGATCTGGCCGCGATCCTGGCGCGCATCGACGGCGCCCTCATCGGCGGCGCCATCGGGTTCGCGATCAACGGCCTGCTCGCGCGCTACCCCGAACTGAACAAGGCCGTCGACCGGGTGACCAGTCCCGCCGGGCGCGCCATACTGGAAACGCTCAGCGATGCATGCATCGGCGACATCATCACGCGCCATCCCTTCCTGAAGACCAGTTCGCTGACCCTCGACGGCCGCTCGCTCAGCGAGCATCTGGCGGGCATCCCGGAGGCGGCCCCCGCGTTGGCCGAACTGCGCGTCGGAAACCTGACCCCGGCGTCGCCGGTGTTGATCACCAGCGGTTTGAACGACGACACCGTCCCCTACGGTCAAGCGCGTCAGCTGGCCGAGGATTGGTGTGCGAAGGGCGCTACGGTGACTTTCCGCACGAATGATCTGCCGCCGATCCTTCCAGGGACCACTATCCCGAATCATTTCGGGCCGGAGATGATCGACGGATTCGGCCCTGACAACGCGGTCACCTATCTGCTCGATCGCCTCGCGGACAAGCCTGTCACCGGCTGCACTTTCGACTGACCCCATCGCGCCGGGCTCGAATCGGCGCTGACCGAGATCTCCGACCGTCCGAGCCGGCCGCACCCGGCTTGCGGTGGAGATCGCCTTGCCACGCGCACACCACCTGATCCGGCGGTCGGAAGCCCGGCTCGCACGACGCTCAGGACTTGGTTCGACATGTATTTGCCACCGAAGGATCTGTAATGACAGCAATTTCGCGCCGGTCACTGTTGACCGGTATCGCCGCCACCGGTGCCGCTGCCTTGGCCGTCCGCGCACCCGTCCCTGCCGCCGCGCAGGTGAACAATGTGGCGCTGACCCACGAGGAACACCGTGTGGTGGTGGTCGGCTCCGGTTTCGGTGGCGGAGTCAGTGCCTTGCGCTTGGCGCAAGCGGGTGTGCGCGTGACCGTGCTCGAGCGCGGTATGCGCTGGCCCACCGGGCCGAATGCCGAAACGTTCCCTCGTGCTTCCTCGCCGGACAAGCGATTGCTGTGGTACCGCTCCAGTCCGAATCTCTTCGGGCGGCCGATGGTGTTCGAGCCCTACACCGGCTTGGTCGAAGCGGTGCCGGGAGTGAACATGACCGCCCTGTGCGCGTCGGGCGTCGGCGGCGGTTCTCTCGTCTACCAGGGGATGTCGCTGCGTCCCCGGCAGGAGGTGTTCGATACCCACTTCCCGCCGGAACTGGACTTCGCACTGATGAACAAGGTGCACTACCCGCGGGTGGCCCGGATGCTGGGTCTGGCGGAGGCCCCCGACGAGCTGATCGCCAGTGAGAACTATCGGGCGGCACGCGTATTCGCGGACCGGGTCCGGCGGGCGGGGATGCCGTTGTCGAAGATCCCGATGCCCATCGACTGGGATTTCGCGCTGGCCGAGCTGCGCGGGGAGATGAAACCGTCCTACACCAACGGTGACGGCGCGATGGGCGTCAACAACGGCGGCAAGCATTCGGTCGATGTCACCTATATCGCCGCCGCCGAGGCCACCGGTCTGGTGCGGGTGGAACCCCTGCACGAGGTCACCGACGTCGAACGGGCAGCCGACGGCCGGTGGATCGTGCATGTGCAGCGCCTGGATACCACCGGTGCGGTGGTCGAGAACAAGGTGCTCACCACCGGCGCGTTGATCTTGGCGGCGGGCAGTCTCAACACCACCCGTCTGCTGGTGCGCGCGGGCGCCAAGGGGCTCATCCGCGATCTTCCGGACGGGTTGGGTCAGGGCTGGGGCACCAACGCGGACCGCATCTACGTCTGGACCGATCCCTCGGCCGATTTCGGTGCTCCCCAGGGCGGGCCAGTGGTCTACGGCAGCGAGAACTGGAGCGATCCGCATACCGCCCACACGGTGATCCAGGCATCCATTCCGCCTTTGTCGCTGGACCCTCGCAGCACCATGATGGTCGGTTACGGCGTCAGCGACGGACGCGGCACGTTCACCTACGATTCCGCACGCGACGACGCGATCCTGCACTGGCCCACCGACGGTGACAGCTACATCCAGGACAATCACATCGGCCCCGCCGTCCACCGGATCGCCGGACCCGACGGCATGCTGCTCGACACCAATGCCCTGTTCCCCTCGACCTGGCATCCCCTGGGTGGGGCGGGAATGGGCGTGGTCTGCGACCTCGACGGCCGCGTGCACGACCAACCGGGGCTCTACGTCCTCGACGGAGCGTTGATGCCGGGCAACACCGCGGCGTGCAACCCGTCGATGACCATCGCCGCGGTCGCCGAACGCGCCATGGACAATATCGTCGCCAGCGACATCGGCACCCGGATCTGACGCGCGAGCTTCCCTCGACGGAGCGGTGATCATCGTGAAATCTTCTGCAATGGCTCGTGTGACTTCGGCCGAGATACTTCCCGGCAGGCGAATCCGGCGGCGCACCCGCATGTGCGGGGCGGCGCTGGTCGCTGTCGTCCTGCTCGCGGCCGGAGCCGCGGCGGTCGCGGCGGATACCGCGACAGCTCGGGCGCAACCTCCCGAGTGTCGCGGGGAGCATTTCGTGGCGTCGTGGACGGCCAGCCCCACCGATTCGGTGACCCCCCTCGACGCGGCCGGAGGGCCGATTCCGGTCGCGGTCGACGATCAGAGTTTCCGGATGGTCATCACTCCGCACCTGGGTGGATCGAGACTGCGTGTGCATCTGACCAACCGGTTCGGGCTGACGCCGGTCACATTCGAACGAGTGAGCATCGCCGACCAGGTATCCGGCGCGGCGGTGGCGAACGCGGTGCCGGTGCTGTTCGGCGGGCAGGCAGCGATCACCTTGCCTGCCGGAGCCGATGTCGTCAGCGACCCGGTGTCGTTCGGAGTCTCGGCGTTCGCCCCATTGGCGGTCAGCATCTATGTTCCCGATTCGGCGGGGCCGCCGACCAAGCACTGGAACGCCAACGCCACCTCGTTCTACTCTCCCGCCGGTAGCGGTGATCTCACCGGGCGGCCAGGCGCCGACGGATTCGGCTCCACCACCGGTTCCTGGTTGTATGTCGCCGCTCTGGACGTTCTCGCACCCTCCGATACCCGTGCGGTGGTGGCGTTCGGTGACTCCATCACCGACGGCTTCGTGGGAGCGACCGCTTTGAGCGTGCCGGTGGATCGCGCGGTCGCCGACACCAACGGGCGCTATCCCGACGTGCTGCAACGCCGTCTGGACGCCGCGGGCATTCCGATCTCGGTGGTCAACGCCGGAATCGGCAGCAATCGTGTGCTCACCAGCGGCGAGCCGCTTCTGCTCGGCCCCAGCGGGCTGGCGCGCTTCGAGCGCGACGCGCTCGCTCAGTCCGGTGTCAGCGGGGTTCTCGTCCAAGAAGGCATCAACGATCTCGGTCTGCCGCCGCCCGCCGGAGCCGCCCAGATGATCGCAGGCTACGAGAAACTCATCACCACCGCACACGGGCACGGCAAGAAGATCTGGCTGGGCACACTGCTTCCCGCCTCCGACGCCCTCGTCGACGGTGTACTTCTGGCACCCCGCAGCGAGACCGACCGGCAGCAGATCAACGCCTGGATACGCACCCAGAACCTCGCCGACGGCGTCGTCGACTTCGACGCCGCTCTGCGTGACCCCGCAAACCCGTCCGTCCTGCGAAATGACTACGCCAGTCCGGATCGCCTGCATCCCAGCCTCGCCGGCTACCGTGCGATGGCCGAGACGGTCGACCTGGCTGTACTCGGCAACTCTCCATCACCCGCCTGCTGACGAGCCTCCGCTACCGACCGGCTACGGCTCGCGGAAGTGTCGGTGCGCGGTCATCGTGGCCGAGCTGGTAGGGCGCGCGGCGTAGTCGGCGAGTCGGCGGGCTCTTCGGCCGTCGCGATAGCGAGGGATGCGGCGCATGGCCGAGCCGTGTATCACGCCGAGGGAGAACGGTTCTCGTCGTCGCGAGCGTCGAACTCCAGCTCGGCGGAAAGGGGTTCGGCATCCGGGTCGGACTGTAGATCGGCGCTGTTGAAGACCATGGCCAAGCACAGGTAGGAGCCGGTGACGAACATGAGCTCCATCAGCTGCCGGGTGTCGAAGTGCGTACCGAGCTCCGTCCAGGTGTCGCCGTCGATGCGGTGCCGGTCCAGCAACTGGTCGGCGGCGGTCAGCAGCAGCCGCTCCGGTCGGGTCCAGAGTTCGGCGCCCGGATCCTGCCGTACCGCGGCGATCTGTGTGGGGGACAGGCCCGTTCGCAGACCGATGCGCACGTGCTGTTCCCATTCGTAGCGCGAACGGCTGCGCCAGGCCACACGGAGGATGACCAGTTCACGACAGCGCGGGTCCAGGGTGCAGCGCTCGAGGAGCAGGCTGTTGTAGGTGAGCCACGCGGCGGCCAGCTCGGGATGGTGCCCGAGCACTCCGAGCACGTTGGGCAGGGGAGGGGCGTCGGGGGCGCCGGACAGGTAGCGGTCGGCCATCGTCAGCCGTCCGCGCAGCATCTCGCGGGCCTGCTCGTCCCACAGGTGGATCGGCAGCGGCGGCAGCCGGGGCTCGGATGGTGTCATGCCGCCGGTCGTTCCCGGCGGAGGTGAACGGTCGTGATGCTGTGCACCCGCACAGCGTAAGCGTGCTCGCGGGCCGCGAACAAGGTCAGGATCGGCTGCTTCCTGCGGCGCGCGTCTTTCCGGGGCTGCGTTCGCCTTCCACGCTGCGTAGGAAGTTCTCGATCAAGGCGATCGTCTCGGTGTGTCCGGTGTCGATGTCGAAGGACTCCTCCATGCGCAGGAATCGCGAGATGCTGGACATCAGCATGACGAGAGTGGTGGGCGTCCACATGGGCGCGACGTCGGGGTAGCCGCGCAGGATGTCGCCGACCGCCTCGAGTTGCAGGAGCCGGAATCGCCGTGAGGACTGGGCGATCTCGGCCCTGATCGTCTTGCGGTGATTGGCCATCGAGACGAATTCCATGGTGAGCGCGGTCTGCGACTGATCATGGATGGCCTCCCACAGCGCCCACAGCGGCTGGGCGGCCTCGAGGGCCTCGCGCTGGCGCTGGTAGCTGCGGTCGGCCCCGCGACGGAACAACTCGACGAACAGGTTGTCCATGGTGTCGTAGTGGTAGTAGACCAGCCCCGGGTTGACTCCCGCCCTGGCGGCGAGGCGGCGTGAGCTGACGGCGGCATAGCCCTCCTCGAGCATGATCTGCTCGGCCGCGTCGAGCAGTGCGCCGCGGGTGGCCGCACTGTGGGCCCTGCTCGCCCGTTCCACCTTCATCGCCTGCCGCCTCCCTTCGCTGTCGCCGCCCGGCTCCGAGAACCGGCGGCGGTCCGCGGTCGCACGCCGCCGCTCGATCATATGGCCGACGAGGTCTGTCAAGCCTTGACATCGTGCCTCGGTCGACCTTATAAATTTAACCAGCCGATCAAATTAACTGTTCGATCAAACTTCTCGGGCCGGGACTTCCCGGCGAACCGAATGGAGAACGCGGTGCCGATTCCAGCGGAGGAAGCCGCGCTCCGGCCTGGCATCCGGACGCACCCGGTGCGCGTGGCCGACGTGCGCACCGAGACCGCCGACGCCCGCTCGTTCGTCCTCGACATCCCGCCGCGGCTCGCGGACAGGTACGCGTACCGGGCCGGGCAGTTCCTCACTCTGCGGGTGCGGATCGGTGCGCAGGTCCATCACCGGTCCTACTCGATGTCCTCCTCACCGGTGACCGACCCGCACCCGCAGATCACCGTCAAGCGGATACCGCGGGGACTGGTGTCGACCTGGCTCACCGAACAGGTGCGGCCCGGCGACACAATGGACGTCACGGTCCCGATGGGCGCGTTCGTCCTGCCCGACTCCGAGCGCGACATCGTCGCCTTCGCGGCGGGAAGCGGTGTCACTCCGGTGTTCTCGATCGTGAAGACGGCACTGGCCACCACCACGCGCCGGGTGCGCCTCTTCTACGCCAACCGCGATCGCGATTCGATCATCTTCCGGACCGGCCTGGCCGATCTTGTCGCGCGCTACCCCGGTCGGCTGACCGTCGTCCACCACATCGACGCGGAATCGGGTCTGCTCACGGCCGGGCGGATCAGCGAAACACTCTCCGGCGCAAGTGATCACGAGTACTTCCTGTGTGGTCCGGCGCCCTTCATGGATGTCGTTCGCTCCGGCCTGTCGCAGGGCGGTGTTCCGGACGAGCGGGTGCACCTCGAACGCTTCACCCCCGGTGAAGCAGCCGCTCCCGAGGACTCGGCCGGCGGCGAGCCCGCGCGGGTCACCATCCGCTGCGGACACCGGACCGCCGGCGGCGAGCACCGCGGCGGTACCACCGTCCTGCAGGCGGCGCGGGCACTGGGCCTGCGCCCGCCCTCGTCGTGTGAGACGGGCAGCTGCGCGACCTGCATCGCACGAGTGGTCGAAGGCAGTGCGGTGATGCGCAACAACGAGGTGCTCACCGCGGAGGAAATCGCCGACGGCTGGGTGCTCACCTGCCAGGCCGTCCCGACCGGCCCGCTGCTGCGGGTCGACTACGACTAGGAGCGCCACCGATGTCACTCCCGCACACCTCCGAGAAACCGGCCGGGCGGACCGCCGTAGTCACCGGCGGAGCCTCCGGCATGGGCCTGGCGATCTGCCGCCGCCTCGCCGCCGGTGGCGACCGGGTGGCGATCCTCGACCTCGACGGCGCCGAGCGCGCCGCCGAGGAGATCCGTGAGACCGGCGGCACGGCAACAGGTTTCGCGGTAGACGTCACCGATCGCGCCGCCGTCGAAGCCGCCCTGACCGCCACCCGCACGGCCTTCGGCCCGGTTGGCGTCCTCGTCACCAGCGCCGGATTGGTGGCTTTCGAGCCGTTCACCGATATCTCCCTGGAATCGTGGAATCGCGTCGTCGAGGTCAATCTCACCGGCACGTTCCACTGCGTGCAGGCCGTCGTCCCGGACATGCTGGCCCGGAAGTGGGGGCGGATCGTGACCATCTCCTCGTCGAGCGCCCAGCGTGGCTCGCCGGGGATGGTGCATTACACCGCCGCCAAAGGCGCCGTGATCGCGATGACCAAGGGGCTCGCCCGCGAATACGCCGCGCGCGGCATCACGGTGAACACGATCCCGCCGTCGGGTATCGACACCCCGATGTCGCGCGGTTCGCAGGCGGCCGGGCACCTGCCGGACAACGCGACCATGGCGAACGCGATCCCGGTCGGCTTCCTCGGCACCGGTGACGACATCGCCGCCGCGTGCGCGTTCCTGTGCTCCGAGGACGCCCGCTACATCACCGGGCAGGTGGTCGGCGTCAACGGCGGCACCGTCATCTGACCCGTCCCTCACCGCAGAAGTGGAGTACCACGATGACCGATTGGCCCAAGCCCACCGCGGGTAGCTGGACCCGACACTATCCGGACCTGGGCACCGGCCCGATCTCGTTCGAGGATTCGGTG
>NZ_BDBM01000081.1 GCF_001612985.1 Nocardia gamkensis NBRC 108242
GCCCGATCCAGCTTCCCCACCGGCGTCAACGGAATCTCCTCCAACACCATGATCGACGCCGGAATCATGTAAGCAGGCAACGACTCACCGATGAACTCGGCGAGCGCGCCGGTGTCCACGTCGGCACCGGGCCGCGGCAGCACATAGGAAACCAGCGCGGTCGCGCCGGAGGGCAGCGTCTTGCCGAGAGTGGCAGCGAAGTCGATGTCCGGGTGGCCGGTGAGCGCGTTGTCGATCTCGCCGAGTTCGATGCGGAAACCGCGGATCTTCACCTGGAAGTCCGAGCGGCCCAGGTACTCGATCACGCCGTCCTGGCCTGCGGATTCGGTGCGGCGCACCAGGTCGCCGGTGCGGTAGAGCCGCGCTCCGGGGTTGCCGGTGTCGGCGCCGAACGGACTGGCGACGAATCGCTCCGCGGTCAGGCCCGGCCGGTTGAGATAGCCCTGCGCCAGCGCGGGACCGGTCAGATACAGCTCGCCGACCACCCCGGCGGGCACCGGCCGCAGCCGCGAGTCCAGCACGAACGCCCCGACTCCAGGGATGGCCGTGCCGATCGTGATGGGCTCGCCGGGCGTCATCGGTGGCGTACTGGTGGCCAGGATCGTCGCCTCGGTGGGCCCGTAGCCGTTGTAGAACTCGCGCTCGGCCGCCCAGCGAGCGACCAGTTCGGGTCCGAACTTGTCGCCGGCCACCACGACGGCCTGCAAGTCGTCCAGCCCCGCCGGATCCACCGATTCCAGGGCTCCCGGCGTGATGAGCATGTGCGTGACGTGCTCGCGCCGCAGCAGATCCGCCAACTCGAAACCGCCGAACACCGACGGCGGCGCGATCACCAGCGTCGCGCCGGTGGAGAAGGCCAGCAGCAGTTCGAGCACCGAGACGTCGAAGTTCGGCGAGCAGACGTGCAGAACGCGCGAATCCTCCGTCACCCCGTAGTGCTCGCGCTCCGCGGTCACGAGTCCCGCGAGGCCGCTGTGCGAGACCACGACGCCCTTGGGCTTGCCGGTGGACCCGGAGGTGTAGATGACATAGGCCGGGTGCCGCTCGTCCAGCGGACGCACCCGGTCGGTGTAGGAGATGGGGTGCTCCGGGCGCGCGGCGATACGCGCGGCCTGCACCGGGTCGTCCAGCTCGATCCAGTACACGCCGGTGCCGAGCACCGGGCGGTGCGCCGAGGTGGTCAGGCCGACCGTGGCGCCGGAGTCGGCGACGATGTGGTTGATGCGATCGGTGGGGTACGTCGGATCCACCGGCACGTACGCCGCGCCGGTCTTGGCGATGGCCCAGACGGCGAGCACCGACTCCACGCTGCGCGAGATTCCGATGGCGACCACGTCGCCCGGCCCGACACCGCGCTCGATCAGCTCCCTGGCCAGCCGCGAGGACGCCGCGTCCAGCTCGGCGTAGGTGAGTTCCCGATCGTCGGCCGGATCTCCCGTGGGGTTGAACCGGATCGCGACCTCGGTGGCGGCGGACTCGACGGCGGCGGTGAGCAGCTGCGCGAACAGCGGACTGCCCGACCTGCGGCGACGGCTACCGCGAGCAGAGCGACGGGCGGTTTCCATTCGAGTGCATTCACCTCTCGCATCGAGCCAGGACCCGGGCCGAACCCTGCGCAGGGTTCGTTATCCGGGGCCAGCGCGGACCGAGCAATCATATAGGGGCTTGACTGCCCAACCCGCGCGCTGTATCGGATTGCCGCGGCTGCCGTCGGTGCGGTCCGCGTCCCCCCTTTCGGTGCTGTCCTCTCGTCGAGCGCCGCCCACTCCCCCATGGAATCGGTGTCTTGCGTGATGCCTGCCGTTATATCGGCGCCGAGTCCCTCATGTTGCATGACTCGTTCGATCGGTGAGCTTGCTCACAGCCACCCGCGCCGGGTTGCCTGCACCCCCGCCTGGAATCTCGTGCTCGCGCCGAGACGCTCCAGCAGCCGGGCGGTCCGGCGGACCACCGTGCGCCGGGACATCCCGAGCCTGCGCGCGATGGTGTCGTCGGTGGCGCCCAGTCCCATCAAGGTCAGGATCGCGCGGTCGCGTTCGTCCAGCGCCTCGGCGGCCGGATTCACCGATATGGGCGCGGCCATCGTCCACAGTACGTCGAAGGTCTTGACCAACAGCTCGAGCGTGGGGGACCCCGTGATGCGCAGACCCATCGGGTCGGGCCTGCGTTCGTCGGCGTGCAGCACCAGGCTGGCGCGCTCGTCGTCGCTGATGATCAGCTTGAACGGCGGCTCCGGCAGCGTTCTGGCCTGTGCGCCGCTGGCGTTGGTGGACAGCGCGTGCCGCAAGCGCTCCGGATCTTGGTAGACGGTGTCCTGATACAAGGTCTGATAGCGGATTCCTTCACCGAGCCTGGTCCGCTTGAGCTCGAAAAGCCGGCGCTCGCGTTCCGGATCGCTGAGATAGGGGCCGCGCTCGACCAGCTTGACGCAGCTGCGCGCGCCGGTCTGCATCTCCTCGAAATCCGCCAGCATCTCCAGCCGCTCGTACACCGGCACCACCGCGCCGTTGCCGCGGGGCGAGCGGCGTACCGAACGGAACGTCTCGCTCAAACGCGCCGCGGCCGCGTGCATCTGGTTGATCTCCTGCTGTCTGCGCCGCGCCTCGGCTTCGGACAACGATTCCGGTGCGTGCGCGTCCCACAGCGGTTCGCCCTCGGGCGACTCGACTCGGACCACGGCGCGCAATTCACACAACACATCCAACGAGTCCGCGGCGAGGTCTTCCGAAACGCCCAGGTACTGCGCGATATCGGCGAGACTCGACCGCGGATGGTGCACCAGCACGGCGTAGACGCGGCCGTGCGGTGACCCAGGCTCGAAGATGTCGCCCAGCTCGATCACGGCCCGAGCCTAGCGACCGACCGGTGCCTATGGGGCGGCTCTGAAAGACCCGCGCGCCAACCGCTTCCCGCATTACCTCGTCGCGGGAAGCTCCGCTGCGCGCAACCGTGCGCTGACCGGAATATCAAGCTGGACAGGAGAAATCAGTGCGCCGACGGGCCCCACTGCAACGGCACGCCCTTGGCTGCCAGGTACGGCATCGGGTCGATCTTGGTGCCCCCCTGGTCCCAGATCTCCAGGTGCAGGTGCGGACCGGTGGACTGCCCCCGGTTACCGACGGTGGCGATCACGTCGCCCGCGTTCACGCGCTGCCCGGCGTGCACGAACATCTCGTTCACGTGGCCGTAGACCGCGGTGGTGCCGTCGTCCTGCAGCACGCGCACCCACAGGCCGAAACCGGAAGCCGGTCCCGCCTCGATCACGGTGCCGTTGCTGACCGAGTGGATCGGCGCGCCCAGCGCGTCGGCGAAGTCGAGGCCGTAGTGCATGGCGCCCCAGCGGCTGCCGAAGCCGGAGCTGATCTCACCGGCCACCGGGCGCACCGCGGGCGCCGGGGCGACCTGCTGCTGCACGCCCTTGAGGACCTCTTCGGCCTGAGCCAAGGGGGCCGCGATCTCCGGGGGAAGATTGGGAATGCCGAACGGAGCGGCGACCGGGGCCGCGATCTGCCCGGCGACGGCGGCGGGCTCCGGCGCGGCCTGCGCGACCGGCTCGGCGACCTTCGCCTCGGCGATCGGCAGGATGCTCGTACCCTTCACGGTGGAGGGCGCGGCGTGGGTCTCCTCGTCGGCATCGTGCGAGCCGGGCAGCAACGGCGACGCGTAGGCGATCGCGGGAGCGACTTGGCTGGCGGCGCCGATCAGAGCGCCCGCGGCGACCGCTGCGGTCGCGGCGGCCTTCACACGCTCGGTGGCGGACGGCTCGGCGCGGTGCCGCGTCGGCCGGCCCGTTTCGCCGCCGTCGCCGAGGAGGCTGCGGACGGTAATGGAACTGGGGCCTACACGGTGCTGCGACAAAGCTGAGTCCTCGGTCGTAGAACAGGGTCCGGGATGCCGGAGCCCGAGCCGAACCGGGTTCGATAACGATCCGGTGAAGCCGAGCGGATAACGGTTTGGCATCCGTCGTGACGGGAACTCTACCGCGTCGTGACCATTCCGCAACCTTCCAGCGGAAAATCGCTGGTGAGGTCCGGGTCACATGTCCAGATGCGCGACAATCGGAGCGTGATCCTCGACCAGGTGGACGTTCCGATCGTGCTGGCCCCGATGGCGGGCGGCCCCTCCACTCCCGAGCTGACCGCCGCAGTGGCCGAGGCGGGCGGCTTCGCCCAGCTGGCCGCCGGCTATCAGAGCGCGGCCGACACCGCGGCGCGGATCGCGGCGACGCGCGCGGCCACCGGCAAGCCGTTCGGCGTGAACCTCTTCGTACCCGGTCCACCGACCCCCGCCGCGGACCTGGCGGACTATCTCGCCGAACTCGGCGCCGACCACACGCTCGGGGCTCCGCGCTACGACACCGACGACTGGGACGCCAAGCTCGACCTGCTCGTCGCCGACCCGGTCGCCGCCGTGTCGTTCACCTTCGGCTGCCCGAGCGCCGCGGAGATAGGGCGGCTGCATGCCGCCGGTTCCGAAATCTGGGTGACCGTCACCTCGGTCGACGAAGCGCGCGTCGCGGTCGAGGCGGGCGCCGACGTGCTCATCGCCCAGGGCGCGGAGGCGGGCGGGCACCGCGCGACCTTCGTGGACCGCCCTGCGGACGACACCACCGACCCGCTCGGCCTGCTGGCGCTACTGCAACTGCTCACCGCCGCCACGGACCGGCCCTTGGTGGCCACCGGCGGCCTCGCGACCGGCGCGGGCATCGCCGCCGCCCTCGCGGCGGGCGCCGTGGCCGCGCAACTGGGCACGGTATTCCTGCGCTGCCCCGAAGCAGGTACCAACCCGGTGCACCGCACCGCCTTGACCGCCGACACGCCGACGATGCTCACGCGAGCGTTCACCGGACGCAGAGCACGCGGGTTGCGCAACCGATTCCTGCTGCGGCACAGCGCAACCGCGCCGGTGGGATACCCGGAGATCCACTACGCCACCGCCCCGCTGCGGGCCGCCGCGCGCGCGGCGGGCAACCCGGACGAGGTCAATCTCTGGGCCGGTCAAACCCATACGCTGACTCCCGAGCTACCCGCGGGAGAACTGGTCGCCCAGCTGGCAGCCGACACGAAAGCCGCACTGGAAAAAGCTCTTTCACGCCGAATCCAGCATTATTGACAACGACTTTCGATTAGACTCGGGCATCGCATCGACGTCCAGCACTGGAGGAGAGCGCCATGTCCCTTGATGTCCCCACCGCAATACTGGAACGCGCCGAGCGCGGCGAGGTCGACGACGCCGACTTCGTCGAGGTCGTCCGCAACTCGCTGCCGTACGCCTGGGAAGTGGTCAGCCGCGTGGCCGCCGACCTGCGTTCCGGCACGGAGGAATACGCCGACAACACGATCGCCCCGCCCGACGACGTGGCACGCGGACAACTGCTGCGCGCCATGGCTTCCGACGCGATTCGCGGTGGACTGGAGCGGCACTTCGGTGTGAAGCTCGCCTTCCAGAACTGCCACCGGGTCGCCGCGTTCCCGCTCGCGGCGGTCGGCGGCGATACCTACACCAGGTTCATCGGCACCCGGGCCCAGTTGCTCAACCAGAGCCCGGAACTGCGCAACTGCTGATCCACGAGCTGAACACCCGGCGCGGCAAACCGATTCGCCCGCGCCGGGTGTTCGCGTCCATCCGGCCGTGCGCCCGCGCGTCGCCGCCGTCGACGGCGGTCGGTTGCGCGTAGGGTCAACCGCCATGAGCAGCAACGATCTTCACGATGAGGTCGAAGCCCGGCTCGCGCCGTGGCAGCAACAGCTCGGGTCGGACCGCGCCGCCTACACCAATCACGTGCTGCGCGTCCTGACGCTGTGCGACCTCTTGGCCGCCGACCAGCAACCTCGACCGAGCACGCGCGAGGAGTTCTTGACCGCCGCCGTCCTGCACGACATCGGCATCTGGTCGGCGGGCAGCTTCGACTACCTCGCCCCCTCGTGCGACCAGGCACGCGCGTGGCTGGCCAGCATCGACCGCGACGACTCGACCGGGCTGGTGGTGTCGATGATCGATCAGCATCACAAGCTCCGCCCGGCTGGGCCGCCGCACGACCCGGTCGAGATCTTCCGGCGCGCCGACGCCATCGACGTCGAACGGGGGTTGCTCGGCCGGTTCGGCATCTCCCGCGGAACCTACCGCGACCTGGCGAAGCGCTACCCGAACCACGGTTTCCACCGCAGGCTCGTATCGCTGGCCGCGCGGCGGCTGCGGACCCACCCCACGTCACCACTGCCGATGCTGAAGTGGTGACGCGGGGCGGCGCGGTCAGCCGAGCGTGGTGACTTCCAGGTCACCGTCGGAGTACTGGCTGCGCAGCCGCTTCTTGTCGAACTTGCCCACACTGGTCTTGGGAACCTCTGCGATGAACGCCCAGCGTTCCGGCAACTGCCACTTGGCGAACTTGTCGGCCAGGAAGTCGCGCAGATCCTCGGGTTTCACCTCGGCGCCCTCGGCGAGGACGACCGCCACCAGCGGTCGCTCGTCCCACTTCTCGTCCGGCACGCCGATCACCGCGGCCTCGGCCACCGCCGGATGGCCGATCACGGCGTTCTCCAGATCCACCGACGAGATCCACTCGCCACCGGACTTGATCACGTCCTTGGATCGGTCCACTAGCGTGAGGTAGCCGTCGGGGCTGATCTTGCCGACATCGCCGGTGCGCAGCCAGCCCTCGTCGAACTTCTCCGGATCGACCACCGCGCCGTCCGGCGAATAGTACGAGCCGGTGATCCACGGCCCGCGCACTTCCAGCTCGCCCAGCGACACACCGTCGTTGGGCACCACGCCGTCGTCACCGACCAGACGCGCGCGCACACCGGCCGGGAAGCGGCCCTGGGTCACCCGGTAGGCCCACTTCTCCTCGTCGGTGACCGCGGTGGCGGGCGGATGCGCGACGCTGCCCAGCGGCGAGGTCTCGGTCATGCCCCACGCATGCAGCACCCGCACGCCGTGGGAGTCCTCGAAGGTGCGCATCATCGACGGCGGCACCGCCGAGCCGCCCACCACCACCGAGCGCAGGTGCGTGATGTCCTGCGGATTCGCCGCCAGCGCCGCCAGCACCCCACCCCAGATCGTCGGCACCGCGGCGGCGAACGACGGCTTCTGCGCGGCCATCATCTCCAGCAACGGGCCCGGCTGCAGGAACCGGTCCGGCATCAACAGATTCGACCCCGACATCAGCGCCGCGTACGGCAGACCCCAGGCGTTCGCGTGGAACAGCGGGACGATCGCCAGGATGGTGTCGGTTTCGAACAGGCCCATCCCGTTGTTCGCGCCGACCTGCATGGCGTGCAGCCAGTTCGAGCGGTGCGAGTACACCACGCCCTTCGGATCGCCCGTGGTGCCGGAGGTGTAGCACATCGCCGCGGCGGAACGCTCGTCGATCACCGGGAAGTCGTAGGTGTCCGGCTGCGCGCCGAGCAACTCGGGGTAGGAGTGCACCTGCACGCCCTCGGGCGCGGTGAGCGTCGCCGCGTCACCGTTGACCACGATGACGTGGCGGACCGTCGTCAGGTGCGGCAGGATCTGGCTGAACAGTGGCACCAGCGTGCCGTCCACCAGCACCACTCGGTCCTCGGCGTGATTGGCCACGTAGACGACCTGGTCGGGGAACAGCCGGATATTCAGCGCGTGCAGCACCGCGCCCATCGCGGGCACCGCGATATAGGCGACCAGGTGCTCGTTGTTGTTCCACATGAACGTGCCGACCCGATCGCCGACCCCGATGCCCAACGAGCGCAGCGCGTTCGCCAACCGCGCCGATTCGGCGCCGACCTCACGGTAGGTCATGGTGCGCACGCCGGTACCGGTCCAGGTGGACACGGTGGAATCGCCGGCGAACGTCGATGCGTAGCGCAGCAACGTGGCCAGCGACAACGGCTCGTCCTGCATGGTGCTCAACATCGGAACTCCTCTTTTCTTCGGTGACTTCCCGTCAGAAAGCCAAGTCGATTTCGGCCACCTGCGACGCGCTCCCGGCGAGCACCCGCCCCAGCGGATCCGTGCGAGATACGGAATCGGTTCGCCGCGGGTGAGCACCGCATACGACAGCGCCGCATCGCCGGTCCTGCCGAGGCGGGCGGGCATCGGGGCGGAACAGGCTGAACACCCGGCCGACGAGCATCGGGGCGCGGCCGAAGACCCGATTCACCAGCGATGTCAGGTCCGGTTCGATCCGGGATCGCGGGCCCGGCGCTGCAGCGAGGATTTCCGGCCACGTCACCACGCCGGACCGACGCCCGAGCACCTGTCCGCTCATCCTCAATCCCGCTCGGTGATAAACGGATCCGGGAATGTGGCGGGCCGATCAGTACGTGTGGTTCCAAGCTGTCGACGTTCGATGAGCAGGTGCACGACGAATGCGGTGACGCCTTCGGACTCGGAGCCGGTACCGAACGGCGTGGTGCGCCGGCAGGCACATCGGAGCGCGCCCGGCTCGGCGCCCGCTCTGGAACGAGGTCGGCGAAACCCGCCGCCACGCCGATCACGGCGGCCTCGGGATCTTCCGGGATGCGGCTGCGTAAGACCAGGTCGGGAAGCTCAGCAAAAGTCGCTACACGCGGCGGCATGGTTCAGCACGCACCGACCATGAGCCACATCACACCGGCGATGCTACCCAACGGTAGGCGGCCGCGGGCAAGGCCGACGGGCAATCCCGCGGGCACCTATCCGACAGCGCGCGCCCTCAGTTTCCGCTGGTCAGCTCAGCGCTTCGACCTCGGTGGGCACATGGTCGGCTCCAACCTCTTGGGGGACCGCGACTTCGGTAGCGGATGCCCGGCCGCCTGCCGCACCCGGCACCGCGACCCCGATAGCAACTGCCCGGCTTCACGCTGTGCCCGGCAACGCGACCTCGGTATGCGCCGGATACGCGTGCACCACAGCCGTGTCCAGCTTGGGCACCACGTGGGTGAGGGTGTGCTGGGCCTCGTGCGCGACGTGATGGGCGTCCGCGAGCGTGATCGTCGGGGCGACGTCCAGTTCGACGTCGGCGTGCAGCCGATGGCCGATCCATCGCATCCGCAGGCTGCGCACACCCTGCACGCCCGGCTCCGCGGACAACGCCCGCTCGGCCGCGGTGACCAACTCGGGCTCGACGGCGTCCATCAACCGGCGCAGGACGTCGCGCGCCGCGGTCCGCAGCACCGCGAGAATCGCGACGGTGATGAGCAGCCCGACGAGCGGGTCGGCGAGCGGGAAGCCCAGCGCCACTCCCCCCGCCCCGAGCAGGACCGCCAGCGAGGTGAACCCGTCGGTGCGCGCGTGCAGACCGTCGGCGACCAGTGCCGCCGAGCCGATTCGCCGCCCCACCCGGATCCGGTACAGCGCCACCGTCTCGTTGCCGAGGAATCCGATCAACCCGGCCGCGGCGACCCAGCCCAAGTGGTCGAGCGGTACCGGATCGAGCAACCTGCGCACCGCCTCGTAGCCGGCGATCAGCGCGGACAGGGCGATCATCGCGACGACGAAGAGCCCGGCCAGGTCCTCGGCCCGGCCGAAGCCGTAGGTGTAGCGCCTGGTCGCGGCCTTGCGGCCGAGGGCGAACGCGATCCACAGCGGAACCGCGGTCAGCGCGTCGGAGAAGTTGTGCACGGTGTCCGCGGCCAGCGCCACCGAGCCGGACGCGACGACGATCACCAGTTGCAGCACCGCGGTGCACCCGAGCACGACCAGGCTGATCGCGACCGCCCGGATGCCGACCGCGCTCGCCTCCAGCGCGTCATCGATGCTGTCGGCCGCGTCGTGGCTGTGCGGGACGAAGACTTCCCGCAACGCGCCGATCGCGCTCGACCGATGGTGGTGATGATGCCCGGCATGGTGGTGATGATGCTGATGGGTCATGACGCACTCGCCTCGTCGCGGCCGGGGAGGTCGCGCTCCGCGCCCGCGCCGCGATGGTGCGCGGGAACACCGGGCCCCGCATGCTCGGCGTTGTACACCGCGTCCATCACCAACTGCCGGACGTGCTCGTTCTCCAGCCGGTAGAAGATCGTCGTCCCCGATCGGCGGGTGCTCACCAACCGCGCCATCCGCAGCTTGGCCAGATGCTGCGACACCGAAGGCGCCGGCTTGCCGACTCGCGCGGCCAGATCGTTCACCGACAATTCGCGATCCACCAGCGCCCAGAGCACCTGCACACGCGTCGGATCGGCGAGCATGCGGAACACCTCGACAACCAGTCCGACCTGGTCCTCGGCGAGACGCGACCGCCATTCCTGGCTATCTGCATTCATACGCAGATATTAGAACGGATTGCGGCGCGAAACCAGGTCTCCGGGCCGATGCGGCGGCGGCACCCCCTGCGTTGCCGCCGACGCACCGGTCGACCCCGAATCCCAACAGCTTTCTGTCTTAGTCGAGTGTGGCGTCACTGCGCCAGACGATCGAAGGGATATCACCCGAATGAGACGAACCAATCGCGCAGCTGCGCACTCCATTTCGGACCGCGCCCGATGAAACGGCGATGACCAGCACGAATGATCCGGCGGCGGCCGAAAACTTCACGCGCACCTGCGCGCACAGCTGCACGTGCAGCACGGGCCGCGCGAGCGTCCCGGCACCTCGGTCGCACCGGCTGCGCCACCGGCGATCCGGACATTCTGCACCGAACCGGGCGTACTCGCGCGAATCCTGTCCGTACCGTGATCTCCGCCCGCGCCCACCGGTTCCGACCCGCGACGACAGTTGCCGATCACCGCTCCCGGACGAGCGGACCGATCCCCGCCGACACCCGGTTACTGTGAATCACGAGAATCGAGCGACCGCGGAGTAGACGACATGCCAGTGGACCGAATGCTGCCCACCCCCGAAGCCAGGGACCTGCTGGAACTGACCCGTGACATCGCCGACAAGGTGCTCGAGCCGCGCGTGGCCGAGTGCGAGAAGACCGGGATCTTCCCCGATGGCGTCTTCCCCGCGCTGGGCGCCGCCGGCCTGCTCAGCCTGCCGTATCCGGAGGAATACGGCGGCGGCGCGCAACCCTACGAGGTGTACCTCCAGGTGCTCGAGGAACTCGCCGCCCGCTGGGCCGCGGTCGCCGTCGCCGTCAGCGTGCACAGTCTCAGCTGCCATCCGCTGTTCGCGTTCGGCACCGAGGAGCAGAAGCAGCGCTGGCTCGCCGGCATGCTTTCCGGCGAGACCATCGGCGCCTACAGCCTGTCCGAGCCGCACGCCGGTTCCGACGCGGCCGCGCTGCGCTGCCGCGCCACCCCGGTCGAGGGCGGCTACCGGATCACCGGCGCCAAAGCCTGGATCACCAACGGTGGCCGCGCCGACTTCTACACTCTGTTCGCCCGCACCGGCGAAGGCTCCCGCGGCATCTCCTGCTTCCTCGTCCCCGGCGACACCGAGGGGCTGAGTTTCGGCAAACCCGAGGAGAAGATGGGCTTGCGCGCCGTGCCAACCACCACCGCCGCCTACGACGACGCGTTCCTGCCCGCCGAACGCCGCGTCGGCGCGGAGGGCCAGGGCCTCTCCATCGCCTTCAGCGCCTTGGACTCCGGTCGCCTCGGCATCGCCGCCGTCGCCACCGGCCTGGCGCAGCGCGCCCTCGACGAGGCCGTCGCGTACGCCAAGGAGCGCGAGGCGTTCGGCCGCCACATCATCGACCACCAGGGGCTCGGCTTCGTACTCGCCGACATGGCCGCCGCGGTGGACTCCGCCCGCGCCACCTACCTCGACGCCGCCCGCCGCCGGGACGCGGGGCTGCCGTACTCGCGCCAGGCCAGCGTGGCCAAACTCGTCGCCACCGATGCCGCCATGAAGGTCACCACCGACGCGGTCCAGGTCTTCGGCGGCTACGGCTACACCCAGGACTTCCCCGTCGAGCGCTACATGCGCGAGGCCAAGGTGATGCAGATCTTCGAGGGCACCAACCAGATTCAGCGTTTGGTCATCGCACGCCAGCTCGCGGGCAACTGATGCCGGGGCGCCTGCGCGAATAACTCGCGCACGATCGAGCGGTCCATGTTTCGCGCGGGCCGGGCGACCGCCGCACCGCGACCACCCGTGGCCGAAAATACCGATTGATTGACCGCGGATGTCTTCGGACCTGCGAATACTGTTTCGTACCCTCGAACCATGACGACGCCGTCCATCATCATCATCGGAGCCGGATTCGGCGGGCTCGGCATGGCACTGGAGCTGCGGCGGGCCGGGTTGGACACTTTCACCATCCTGGAGCGCGCCACCGACCTCGGCGGCGTCTGGCGGGAGAACACCTACCCCGGGGCCGCCTGCGACGTGCCCTCCCCGCTCTACTCCTGGTCCTACGAGCCGAAATCCGATTGGCCACGGCGTTTCTCCGAACAGCGCGACATCCACGCGTACATGCGGGGCGTCGCCGACAAGCACGGCCTGCGGCGCTTCATCCGTTTCGGCACCGAGGTGACCGACGCGGAATTCGACGAGCGCACCGGCCGGTGGACCGTCCGCACGGCCGACGGAGCGCAACTGACCGCCGACATCCTCATCCCGGCGGTCGGCCAGCTCTCGCGTCCCGCCCTGCCGAACATTCCCGGCATCGACACCTTCACCGGCGCCGCCTTCCACTCCGCCGAGTGGGACCACGACGTCGACCTGACCGGCAAGCGCATCGCCTGCATCGGCACCGGAGCCAGCGCGATCCAGTACATCCCGCGCATCCAGCCGAACGCCGCCCGCCTCACGCTGTTCCAGCGCTCGGCGGCCTGGGTGCTGCCGAAAGCCGACGTCGAGTACAGCGCCCTGCACCACGCCCTCTTCAAGTACTTCCCACCCAGCCGTCTCGCCGAGCGCTTCGCCATCTGGTCCGTCTTCGAACTGCTCGCCCTCGGACTCACCGACATCCCGGCGATCAAGACCCCCGTGATCGCTCTGGCCGACCGCCACCGCGAAAAGCAGGTTCCCGACGCCGGACTGCGCGCGAAACTGACGCCCGACTACGCGGCGGGATGCAAGCGCGGACTGTTCTCCAACGAGTACTTCCCGGCGCTCGCGCAGCCGAACGTCACCGTGGAGACCACCGCCATCGAGTCGATCACGCCGACCGGAATCCGCACCGCCGACGGCGTCGAGCACGAAGTGGACGTCATCATCTTCGGCACCGGCTTCAAGGGCACCGAATTCCTGGCGCCGATGAACATCTACGGCCTCGGCGGCCGCAAACTGGCCGACGTCTGGGGCGACGAAGGCGCCCGCGCCTACCTCGGCCTGTCCGTGCCGCAGTTCCCGAACCTGTTCCTGATGTACGGCCCGAACACCAACGTCGGAGCGGGCTCCATCATCTACATGCTCGAATCCCAAGCCCGCTACATCCGCCAGGTCGTGCGCTACCTCACCGACCGCCCCGGCCGCTACCTCGCCGCCCGCCCCACCGCCGACCAGCACTGGGACGACTGGCTACAGCGCCGCCTGAAAGACACCCCCTGGAACTTCTGCTCCAGCTGGTACCGCAACGCCTCCGGCCGGATCACCAACAACTGGCCCGGCGCCACCGTCCTCTACCGCTGGAAGACCCGCGCTTTCGACCCCGCCGACTACGACGAGGCGCAAGCGGCCGCGCCAACGCGCTGACCCCGCACACCGAGCCCGACCTCAGCTATTGGTCAGTAAACTGAACTGGTCCGAGGTCCAGCGGAAGAGGTGCCATGTGGTGGCTACTGATCGTTCTGGTGCTGATAGCGCTGATCGCCTTACTGGCCTGGCAGTCGCAGCAGGGCAAACAGCGCGAAGCCACTGAACTCGCCGACGCTCTCGCCGACGCCCGGCAAGTGAACGAACGACTGGGCGGCCAGGTCTACAGCCTCTCCGGCGGCAACGACGCCGCCGTTCAGGCACTCGCCGACGCCTCCGAACGGCATCTCGCGGCAGGCGCACAACTCGACCGGGCCCGCACCCCCACGCAAGCACGCTTGGCGAAGCAGACCGCCCTGGAAGGGCTCTACTACATCAGGGCCGCACGGACCGCGATGAACATGGACCCAGGCCCCGCGATCCCCGCCCTCGACGGCCAGAACACCGCCGGACAGGTCACGGAGAAGCGCGTAGTCGAATACGAAGGCAGGCAGATCGCCGCCGCCCCCGCTCCCTCGCCATCGACCCCCAACTACTACCCCGGTGGCCGAGTGGCCGGGCGTCCGGTACCCGCGGGGTGGTACTCCGAGCCCTGGTGGAAACCCGCGTTGATCGCCGGTGCGTGGGGCCTCGGCTCCACCCTGCTGTTCACATCCCTATTCGCCGGAATGTCCGGAGTGGGCTACGGAGCGTCCGGCTTCGAGAGCGGCTACGGCGAAGGTTTCCAAGACGGGATGGCCGCGGACGGGGGCAATGACGCGGGTGGCGACTACGACGGTGGGTACGACTCGGGTGGCGACTACGGCGGAGGCTTCGATGACGGCGGAGGCTTCGACAGCGGCGGCTTCGACGGAGGCGGCTTCTGATCGCTCGCGATATCCCACGACAGCGATGCGGCTTCCGAGCCCCTCACCCGGTAGACTGCGAACGTCCCGGGCGGGCCCAGCCCACCCACGCCTTCGTAGCTCAGGGGATAGAGCACCGCTCTCCTAAAGCGGGTGTCGCAGGTTCGAATCCTGCCGAGGGCACAAACCGGCGACGGCATTTCCGCAGTTCAGGGCGATGTTGGCAGAGCAAAGCTAACTCGACCTCACAAGAAACCCCAGGTCACGCGTCGCAGGTTCGCGCCCTAGGTGCGCACAACACACCGATCAAACTGCCACGACACGCCGATCAACCGGATCGCCTGTCGCGGCCAGCACCGCCCGGATTCAGCTCACACCGTCACCGTCCCCATGATCGCGGAGCCAGACCAACAGCGCGGCAATCGCCTTGGCCTGCACCGCGGCGAGGCGCTCTCCTTCCGCGCCGTCGACACGGCGAATCTCGAACGACGCCGAGATGCCACCGCGCGCACCAGGTAACTCGCCCAGACGACCACGACTGAGATCCTGGCGTTCCCCACGTGCAGTATCTGGCAACTCCTGACTCGGGGATACCTCCAACCCCGATGCCGTCGAGTCAGCTAGCCCGACGCCGATACACCCAGCAGGCGTGCCATCCGTCGGAGCGACCCCGAACCGAGCCCGATGCCCGGCGATGAACGCACAGACTAACGGTGTCGCGGGTCGCTCTCCCGCGCGAAGAAAGTTGTTGTGGCCTTGAGGATTTCGATCGTCTGCTCGAGTTCGGCGTTCTTGCGTTTCAGCTCGCGGATCTCCCGGGCTGCGTCCGTCGAAACGCCCTCGACCTCACCGGAATCGACCGCCGCCTGCCGCACCCACTTGCGCAGGGTCTCCGCGGTCATCCCCAACCGAACCAAGACGGCCTTGATCGCCGCCCACTCGCTGTCGTAATCGTCCCGATGATCAACGACCAGCCGGACAGCCTTGGCCTTGGTCGCCGCATCATACTTCGCTGGCATAACGCGCCCATCCTCTCAAGAAAGAGAGTGCGCACGAATCCCGGGGCGATTCACCAGCGCCGATTCCACGAGTGCTCAGCGCGGCATGGTCGCCATCGAGGCGGCGTTCGACGACGGACGCGAACATCCGTGCCCACATGAGGTGTTCTTGAGACTGCACGCCCGCGGCGATGGTGTGCTCAACATAACCTACATCGTCGTCGCTACCGCCGTCGTCGGAATGTTCGAGCACTGCACCACAGACCGTCCGCATCGACGATCAGAGCGAAGCGACAGCGCGTTCACGGAACTGCCGTTAGTACACCATCGGCGCGAGCGGAGATCCTTCCATTGAAACGGATTGGAATCTCACAACTCAGCGGACAAACCCCGAGGCGGCCCAAAGACGGCCCCAAATCCGTGACGGTTCAGTGTCATGCTGCTCGCTCCTGGTCAGCTGGCGGGGATTCAAGGAGATCCGCTGGTGCACGATGTCCCGCGTCAGCTCGACTCTTCACCGTCCAATCCGAATCGCTCCACTAATCGTCCTCCTGACTGTCAGCCCAATCGGCGTTGACCCGGAGCCCGGTTTGCGCGGTCGTGAACTGGTAGTCGATCTTCCCAGCTGGTGCGACTTCGAAATGACGACGTGCAAATCGGATCCGCATGGCCTCATCCCAGTGAAGGTCATCGAGGTTCAGCGTGCCCTTGGTTTCACGCACCAGGTAGAGCCGCTCGGTGCCT
The DNA here is from genome assembly GCF_001612985.1 of Nocardia gamkensis NBRC 108242. GTDB lineage: Bacteria > Actinomycetota > Actinomycetes > Mycobacteriales > Mycobacteriaceae > Nocardia > Nocardia gamkensis. Next base: position 16,127 of record NZ_BDBM01000081.1, read on the forward strand.
TTGTCGTCGTAGACGATGGCCCAGTCCGGCGAGTACTCGCCGACCGGAGTGCGCACGCGGAACCGGCGCGGGAGCTTGGCGAACAGCTTGATGTGTTCCTCATCGTTCTCCAGCATGGCAGCGAACTCACGTTCAACATGGCTGTCATAGATGACGTGGTCGTACAGGTTCAGGCCGCCTTCGGGAGCCGCGACGACGCCGTTCTTAGGGTCCGCTCCGCCCTTCGGCTGGGGCGGGTTCTGTTCCTCAACCTCCACGAATACGACCTCTGCGTCCCACCAATCAGCTTCAGGTTCGGGCTCGTATCCGATGTGCTCGACCATCTCTTCGATCGTCACCGTGCGGATGGCGGACGCGACAATCCGCGCCCACCGTTCCGGATCATCGATGGCGCGGGCCTGAAGGTTGGATGGCACTGCCGCGATGATCGCGGCGACCGTCGGGCGGGTGAGCTGCAGCGGGAACTTGGTTGTGAGGAGTTGGTCCTCGACCAGGCGGACGAGGTCAGGCAGCTGCTGGCCGACGATTGTGATCGAGGCGCCAGAACTCTCCGCGACCTCGGTGTCTGTTGTGATGACCTTGCCACCATCGTCGTACCTGAGCTCAGCCGTCTGCACGATGTTCGCGCGCTTGGCCAGGTAGCGGATCTCCTCAAGTTGCTCGGAGGCGCCAACCGCAGCCGGAAGCACCGACGAATCCAACCTGATCCGGTAGCGAGCCTTGTAGCGGATGCGGCTCCAAAGCGCCTGGAACTCAGGGCTGAGGAACTTCTTGCTACGGCGACGTACCTGGACCGTGTTGTCGTCATCATCGGGCTCCGGTCCACCGCCTCCGCCCGTTGCGGCGTACTCCTTGTTGAGCCCATCTCGGAACTCGCTGAAGGTCTCGTCGACGACGAGAGTAAGGCGACAGGTCGCGGGATCGGTGACCCGCGCACCGGTCTCGTCGACAGGGAGGCGCAGCCCCCGGCCAATCTGTTGGCGACGCTCGACTTCGGAGGCACTATGGCGCAGGAAGCCGACCTGGAAGACGTTGGGGTTGTCCCAACCTTCCTTGAGCGCAGAGTGAGAGAAGATGTACGCGTGCGGGTTGTCCTTGGTGAGGATCAGCTCCTTGTTGGCAATGATCTCGGCGTAGGCACGGGCCTGCTCTTCTTGGGCCTTGGCGGAGGATCCGGTGGAATCCTTGAAGATGCCGGTCTTAGTCGACGGGAAGTAGTGCACCCGCAATGTCGACGGATCCGGGCACGTCTCCGGCCTGCCACCAGCACGCACCCACTCCTCGCGGTAGAGCGCATCGAACATGCTCGGCAAGACAGGCTCGGGCTGGCCCTCGACAGGCCAGTAATCCGCCACATGTTCGACGAAGAACAGTGATAGCACCTTGACCTCGCGACCGGTGGCATCGATCTGATTCTGTCGATTCAGATGGGCACGGATCGTGTGTCGAATCTGTTCTTGCCAGATCGACATTCGATCTACGCCAGTCTCCTCACCGACGCGCAGCTCGGTTCCATTCTCGAAGATGACGCGGTCAGGCTTTCGCTCAAAGCGCTCAACCACGAGCCCACGGTACTGATCGAGCCCGCCAGATACGTCGTATAGATCGTCGCCGTTCCGAAGGACGACGTCGGTCCGCTTCAGCCCGGATGCCGAGTCGACATCGATCATGACCTCGGCGAAGAGCCGTTTGGCCTTGGTGCGGATCTTGTCCACGCGTAGGTACGCCTTGCCGGTGGCACCGGGCGCAATGCCCTTGACGGACACACGCTTCACCAGACCCTGCTCAGTTGCGGCCTTGGGACCCAGGACGTGAACGAGGTTGAACTTCTCGGCATGCGTCGCGCTATATCGGAGGACGAAGAGTGGGTTGAGCGTGGCGATGGCTCGCTTGCGCAGGTCAGTTTTGAAGTTCTGTGGCTCGTCAACGATGACGACGGGGTGCGTGGCAGCAATGGAGTTCATGCCGCTCTCGGAATCGCCCCACAGCTGCGGCTGTTCGGGCACGCCGTAGACAACGCCAGTGTCGGGCTTGTCGATCGCCTGGACGCTCGCGACGAGGAACTGAACCGTGCTGCTCGGCTCGAGGAAGTCGTCGAGCGCGGGGCCCTCGCCGATGACGCCCCACTTGTACGGGAGCGACGGAAACTTGGCGCGGAAGTGCTCTTCGGTCTGTTCAAACGTCTTGACGACGCCGGCGCGGATCGCCACCGAGTGAACCAGGATGACGAACTTTCGCAGGCCGTGCGTTTGCGCGAGCTGGAGCGCGGTGTTGATGTAAACGTAGGTCTTACCGGTCCCGGTCTCCATCTCGACGGAGAAGTTCGGAAAGTCGCGAGCCTCACCTTGCAGGTCGGCTTCGACCTCCAGGAGGTGCAGCTCGGACTGCTTGTCGACGCCTTCTTCGCGCTCGGAGACCGCTCCTAGCCGATCGCTCAAGATCGCGCGGTCCAGCGTGAATCCATTGTGTCCAACCGCACCGGGAGCCTGCCCGACGATGCCGACGAGCGGTGGCGTCAGCGCACCTTCAAAGAGATCGACGACTGCGGCGATCGCGGCGCCTTGGTGCGGCTGGTCCTCAAAGCGAAACTTCACGGGCCACCCGCTCCAAGAGCACCAGGTTCTTTTGCAGCCGCGGAGCCAGTGTGAGCGTCGTGCTGTCGTCGACCTTGTCGCCACGCAGAATCAGGATGTCGTCGTTGCCCACGCCGAGCGCGTCGGCGGTGTCGATACTGAACGCGCCCAGGGAAACGAAGAGCCGGCCGGTACCGTGCCCGTCGGTTTGGACGAACTCATAGACGGTGATGCCATTGACGTCGTGGGTGGTCACTGTGGCGTCGAGCTTGGTGCCGGTCGCCTTAAGGACGACTTCCCATGCAACCGCTTCATCGCAGGCACCCTTGGCGACCGGTGATCCTTGGGCGTTGCTGAGCACGGCTTCGATGTAGGTCTGCCCGGTCATCCCTTCCTCAGCGATGACTGGCTTGTCGATCACGAGGTTGGTCTCGCGGCTCCGGAAGATGCGGAAGCCGAGTGAGTCGTCGCCAATCGCCTTGGCGGCACGACGAAGGCGGTCTGCGGTTATCTCGAAGATAGTCTTGTACCCAGCCTTGATCGCGTTCCTGCCCGACTCCTCGGAATCATCCGGCTTCTCCGGAACCTGAACCAGGATCCAGCGACGCACCTTGCCGTCACGCGGGTTTTGCTCCCAAATCGCGTGCCCAGTCGAGCCTGAGCCTGCGAAGAAGTCCACGACCAGATCACCGTCGCCGGTCAGCGAATGAACCAGCCTCGCAAGCACGTCAGTGCTCTTGGGGTCGTCGAAGACCTTGCTGCCCATGAGCTCGTCGAGCTGGGTCGATGCCGCGCGACGGTCACGGTAGAAGACTGAAGGCGGAGCCCAGTCCTCTCGCGTATGCAGGTATGCCTTGATCTGCACCCGCTTGGACTTGTCCTCTGGGTAGATAAGGCGCCCGTCAGCGTCGAGCTCCTCCATCCGCGACCTCTCGTACCGCCAGCCGTTGTCCGGCGGGCTGTAGCCCTTCCAGTCGTAGATCAGGTTCTCGCGGTAATTCGGACTGGAGATGTTGTCGGGGAACCAGATGCCGCGCTCGTCCACGCGAGCGTAGTGAGCGTGCGCCTTGGACGGGTTGTCGTCGGACAGCGACCTATACCACTCACGGAGGCCCTTCGTTATGGCCACGTAATCGCTGCCGTGCTCGGCGCGTAGTTCGTCGACGCGGGCATAGATGGGCTCGAGTCCTTCCTTCCGCTCGCGCCAGCGCACGTCGTTAGCTTTCAACCACTCGCGGTCTCGTGCGTAGACGAGGATGTAGTCCTGTCCCCCACCAGTAAGTTTCGCGTCACCCTTTCGCGCACCACGCCAGGTGAACATGTCGACGAAGTTGGCCGCGCCAAAGACAGCATCAAGCAAAAGGCGCAGGTGGTGCACCTCGTTGTTGTCGATTGAGACAAGGATGACGCCATCGCGTCGCAGGAGATGCCGTGCAACTGCCAACCGCGGGAACATCATGGACAGCCACGGCGCGTGCTTCTTGCCGACCTTCTCCAGCTTGCTGGTGGTGACGTTGCCCTGCTCGTCCACCTGTCCGGTGGCCTTGAGGTACTCGCTCTCAGGTACGGAGAAGTCGTCGTTGTAGGTGAACGTGTCGCCGGTATTGTACGGCGGGTCGATATAGATGAGCTTGACTGCGGCGCTGTAGCCGGACTTGAGGAGCTTGAGGACCTGCAGGTTGTCGCCCTCGATCAGGACATTTCGGGCCGTCGCCCAATTGAGAGACGCATCCGGGTCGGGAACGAGGGTCGCTGTCGTCGCCGCACGGGCGTCCAAGCGCGCCTGCTCGATCCCCGGCCAAGTGAAGGAGAACGACGCTCCTAAACTATCGGACTCGCCGAGCGCATCCAACAGAAGCCCGAAGTCAAGGACTCCATCCGGGAACGCCGAAGGAACCAAGTCGGCGAGCGCCGCCAACAGCTCTTGCTGCGCGTCCGGCGTAGCCCCTGGTGCCTGCGAAACGTCGTCCGTCATATCCAACCTCGTCCTCGATTGGCTCGGCGAGTGCCTCCCAGCAGGCACATCGCCACCACGAAATACACCACCACCCAGGGTGGCAGCAACTGTGTACGCACACCGGACCGCTCACCCCCAGCGACGATCCGATCCACCAGATCCGGCGGAAACGTCATGGTCAACAACCCGATCGCGATCCGATCCGAGAACCGCCCATCAGTTTCCGGCTTGACCTGCCGAGGCCGCAGCACACCCACCTCCCGGCTGGGCAGAATACCAGCCGAAACCCTAACCTAGAAATTTCTCGTGCCCAGCAGACAGGAGGTGGCCTCGGGTAGGTGACCTGTTGTTGTCAGCTCGCCGTCGCTTGCCGATGGAAGTCCGGTCCGGGTAGCTGCCAGGAGATCTGGTGGCAGGCTGGCGGCTTGTCCTGGAAACGGGCCGGGTCGAAGCCCGGCGCCAAAAGTCCTGTTAGGAAGAGTAACTGAGCGGTCCGTAGCATGAAGCGAAGCCTGCGGCGGTCCATCGAATGCACGATGTGCCGCGGAACTCTGTGGGGTAGGGCTTGGGCACGGCATACATCCTTCCAGCACGACAGATCAAATGGAACCTATTGATGCAGCACTCTCTGCTTCTACCGCATCCAAGCAGCGACGAAATTCCGCCGCTGGGCCTCCCCCAGGCCGCGCAAGCGGCCCCGGCCGCGCTAAGCTCTACTCATCCAAGAGAGAAATCGGCTTCGACCACCAGTTGACCAGAGCGTGTGCCCAGGTCGTCCGCGTTCCCTTCTTCGATGTGCCACGCCGAGGGCACCAATCTGCACCAACATTTGCGCAGGTCAGGATCACGCGTCGTAGGTTTGCGCCCTAGGTGCTAGCTGAGAGCTAACGCGCAACTGACTCCAACGGAGGGCGCCGATCCCAACCGCTCGGCCCGAACAGCCCCCCAACGGCGCTGATAGGTGGCACAGCAGGATCATGACCGACAACACTGCACATCCTGATGCAACACCTCCATCGGAGCCCGACGGCAGCACCT
>NZ_BDBM01000082.1 GCF_001612985.1 Nocardia gamkensis NBRC 108242
CGACGCGGATCTGGTCGGTGAGCCAGGCATGGGGATCCCTCGTTGCGAGGGTGGACGCGATCTCCAGTGGTAGAAACCGGACTCGGAGACATCCAACAGCCGGCACGCGACCTGTACCGGCAACCCCTCGCTGGCCGATGGTGGCTATGGCCGCGTAACGCCTTTTGGGCCGCTGGCCTGTTCTTTCAGCAGCTCACGAGCTCGTTTCAGGATGGCGACCTCATGCTCGAGTTCTCGGATGCGGCGCTTGGCCGCGGCCAGTCCGGACTGCTCGGCGCTGGTCGCGCCCGGTATCTGACCGGTGTCGATCAGTTCCTGTTTACGCCCGACATAGATCCTCTGGTCGCTGATTCCCAGGTCCGCAGCTACCTGCGCAACCGGACACCCGGCGGCGACCGGATCCAGGACCTTCCGACGGAACTCCTCGGGATAACGCCTTGGCACGAACAAGTCTCCTTCGACGACTTCGTGACCAAGAGTCAAGCAAACCAACTCCGGAAAACCGGGGGAACATCAGTTAATCTAGGGCGGATCCTACGGTGCCCCTCGTGACCTGATCAGGTTGCGAGGGGGGAGTCGCTGGTGCGCTGATCTCGGGGTTCGTGGGTGTCGCCCTGCCGTTGCTGTCGCGGCCGAGCCACGGCCGCCGTAGCGTGCTGGGCGTCAGGAACCGGCCGCGGCACCGCATCGACCGGCCGACCACAGCCGAAACTCACTGCCACAGCCGGTTTGCGCGCCTCACGCGTCGACGAAGGTGGTCCCCACGTCGACCAGTTGCTTGACCACATAGGCCGGATCGAGCAGTACCTCGGGGGTGTAGATGCCGGGCGCCACCGCAGTACCGCGCAGCCCGAGCAATCGTTCGACACCCAGGGCGAGACCGAGGGAGGTCAGCGGGCGCTGACCGTCCGGGTGGACCACGTACCGGTTGATGCTCAGCGGTGCGCCCGTCGGGCCCACCCCTTCGAGATCGATCCGAACCTCGACGGACGGCCCCTCTCCACGGCGCGAACCCGCGGATTCGCCAAGCGCGAAGGCGAATTCGACGTTCGGGGCGCCTGTCGCGAACGCTAGACTGGGCACATCGAGGATCGGGATGGTCTGGCCGGGGATGGCGGTGCCGTCGAAGCTGCGCAGCTCCATCTGTGCCTTGTCCGCGCCGACCCAGGCGAACACGCCATCGCGCCGTGCGTACCCCGCTGAAGTGACCTCCGCCCAGCGCTCCAGATCCGCGAGCCCCGCGGGCCCGCCCGCGTCGTTCTCGTCGAGCATCGCGCCGATCCGGATGGTGTCGACCCGGTCGAACTCCTTGGCCCACTCCAGCGTGGTGAGGGTGATGACACCGGCAGCCCAGTGGCTGGCCATCAGTACCGGTGCTGCGGCCGGGCGCTGCGCAGCGGCGGTGATCTCCGGCGCGATGTCTATCATGCCGCTGGACAGACCGGCGTACGGTGCACCGTGGTCCTGCGCGAAGCGCAGCCCGGTCAGCCTGCTGTCCCATAGCGTCGCGACCACCGCCGAATAATCCTGATCGGCGGGCAGTCCGAGATCACCGCGCGCCAGATCGACGGTCACCGCAGTGGCACCGCCCAGTTCGTAGGCCACCCGCTGTGCGCGTTCCAGATTCCGGCCCGCGATGGTGAACAGCAGCTCCGGGTGCCGCCGCCGCAAGTAAGCGGCGGTAGCCGAGCCCGCCTGCCCCGACCCGCCCAGGAGCAAGACCGATTTCCGCTCGTCCATGTGCATTTCCTCTCGATCTCCAGATACCTACAATTTGTAACCTACACTTTGTAGCTAGAATCGCGCGAGAACGCAAGAGGAGGGCAATGACCACCACACCGACCCGCCTGTCCCAGCAGGCCCGGCGCGAGCAGTTGCTCGACACGGCCTTGGCGATCGTGCGCGCCAATGGCGCCGACGGGCTGACGCTGCCCACTCTCGCCGAGGCGGCCGGGGTGAGCAGGCCCGTCGTGTACGACCACTTCGGTACCCGCCCTGGACTGCTGCTCGCGCTGTATCGGCGGCTCGACGAACGGCACCGGGCCGCCACCACGCAGGCGCTGGAGCAAGCCCCGCCGAGCGCGGCGGGCATCGCGGGGGTCATCAGCGTTGCATACTTCGCCTGCGCCACCGAACTGCCGGAGTTCAACGCCGTTTCCGCGGCGCTGAAAGGCGATCTCGAAATGGAGGAGATCCAGCACGAGATGTACGATGGCTACACTGATTTGATGGCCGATGCATTAGCGCCGTACTCCGGCCTGAGTCGGCCCGCGCTGCGGCTGCACTGCCTCGGCGCGCTCGGTGCCGCCGAGGCCATTGCCGCTGAGCTGAACCGTGGGACCGCGACCGTCGACGACGCCATCGCGGCTTTGACCGGCGTCATTCTCGGCCGGATCGAGCGGGCCACCGGATAGCCATACCGCAGCCACTCACCGAGCAGAAACATGGCTGCCGCAACGGCTTCGGTGGGCGGACGGGGTACGCGCTCACCCGGTCACATCCTGGTCGGCACGGCGGATATCGCTCGCTATTCGGCCATTGCGCGACGCGGGCAAGGTCGAGGCACGCCGGGGTGCTTGGCCTGGCCTTCGCCGACAATCCTAAACCTCTTCAGGCCTACAGGTGATACCACCGTCTCTGCGGTAGAAGACCGACATCATTTGACCGGCGGTTGCTCCCGCGAACTGTTCCGATGAACCCCCGCCATATGGAACATATCGGGTCGTGATCGAGTCCCTTCCGCGTCGGATACCTGCGCTGCTCCACCGACGGGCAAGACGTCGAGATCCACACCGACGGGAGTGTCGGAATTTTGGCTCTGTTGCACTTTCGGTGGGGTTATCCGAGCAGGATCCGGTGTCGTAGGAACCGGAATCCGGCGCGTCCGTACATTTGCCTCTTGAGCAGCTTGGTTTTCGTATTGACTCCCTCGCACGGCCCGTTGCTGTAGGGCAAAGTCAGTCCCGCGACGGCAGCGTCGTGGTCCTGGTCCAGACCACGCAGGAACGGCTCGAGCTGGGGCAGTCCTGCCTCGCGGGCCTGCTTGATCCAGCAGTCGAGGTCGGCGCCGCGCCGGTCGGTCATGATCGTGGCGAAGTCACCGACCAGTTCGGTCAGCCGGGTCATCTCCGGACAGGCGGCGACGAGTTCGCCGAGGTGACCGCGGCGGGTTTCGAAGAGGTCTGATGGCCTGCTCATGATCCAACCGGTGAGTTTGCGGGCCGAGACAACGACCCGGTCACCGGCCAGGCGCCCTTCGTTGAGGTAGCGGTAGAGCAGGTTCAGCCCACCCGTGTAACCCAGGGCTTTGATCTCGGCAAACAGGTGCGTGACCGGCACACCCGGCTCAGCGGCCCGTCGAGCCCGCAGATGATCACGGTAGGGGTCGACCAGTCCGGGCCGGTACTGGGGCGGACGGCGCAGCGAATCAGGTTCAGGCGCCCGGGAATACCGCTTCACAGTATTCAACGCCAGGTTCAGCCGCCGTGCGCAGTCCAGCAGCCCGACGCCTTGGTCGAGCAAGTTGTGCACGGCATGCCAGCGTTCGATGGTGGTGGTCTCCCGCGCCATCCGGCGCCGCTTCGCCCGAGGCCGCCCAGCAACGTCCATGCGCGGCGACGGCCGTCTCGACGGCACGCGCCAGAGCATGCCACAGATGCCATCGGTCCGACACCTGTGTCGCCGCAGGTCGTGCGCGACGCACGGCTTCGGCGTAGGTGGCCGAACCGTCCCGTACGACGGTCGTCACCTCGGGATGATCGGCCAGCCAGGCGGCCAGGGTGTCGGATTTGCGGTCTGCCAGCACATCGACCCGGTCGTGGGATGCGGGGTCGATCACGACCGTTGCATACCGGTGGCGGCCCAGCAACGCGAAATCATCGACACTCACCACCGCCGGAACCGGTCGCTGCGGCAAGGGGATACCCAGCAGCACACGCACAGCGGTATGCCGGGACAACCCGATCGACGATCTCGCCAGCAGCCGGGCACCCGCCCGACCGGCCAGCTCCCGCACCACCGACCGCACCTGGCAGGTCAGACGCGTCGTGCGACGCTGGTATCGCTCCAGAACACCGACCACTTGCTCGCGAAAGGTATTGCGGCAGCCCGTTGTCAGGCAGACCAGGCGACGGACCTGCACGCACACGATCACGGGGCGGCCATCGTGCGGCACGTCGGCCACCGTCCGCCAGTGATATCCGTGCACTCGCGCGGACTCCGCGCCGCAGCCCGGACACGCGGCCGGGCAGTCGGGCGTCCGTGCCCACACCACGATCTGGCTTCCCTCGTCGACCACATCCTCCACCACCAGCGGCGACAACCCCGAAAACACCACAGCAACAGGTACATTCACCTCACACACCGGAACATCGTGCCGTCAGCGCCATCACGGCACCACCGAAAGTGCGACAGAGCCGTTGTATCCAGTGTCACGATCTTGTGGTCGACCGGTTCGCTCTGCCGTTGTCTTCCCGCTTTCGTGGCTGTTGTAAGTTTTGCGGCCGGTCGACACCCCGGGACCGGCCGACATGGCTTGAGAGGAGCGTGGCATCGCCCTGACTGGGATATGCCTGCCGACCGGTCCGTGCCACACCCCGCTACGAAAAGGGCTGACACGCACCCATGATGGTCATCGGGATCGACGCGCACAAGCGCACCCACACCGCAGTCTCCGCTGACGAACTCGGCCGGAAACTGTCCACCAAAACCGTCGGAACAACCAGCACTGATCATCTGGCGCTGCTGAAATGGGCGCGGGCACAGCCCGATCCGGAACGGTTATGGGCGCTGGAAGACTGCCGTAATATGACCCGGCGCCTGGAAAGCGACCTGATCGCAGCTGGAGAGCGCGTGGTCCGGGTTCCACCGAAACTGATGGCTCACGCCCGGGATTCTGCGCGCACCTACGGCAAGTCCGACCCGATCGACGCGTTAGCCATCGCCCGGGCTGCATTGCGCGAACCCGACCTGCCGGTGGCCCGGCTCGATGGAGTCGAACGAGAGCTCCGGCTGCTGGTCGACCACCGCGAAGACCTCGTTGCCGAGCGCACCCGGGTGATTGCACGGCTGCGCTGGCACCTGCACGAGCTGGACCCGGGCTGGCTGCCGCCGGGCAAGCTCGAACGCGCCAGCGCCTACGACCGCGTCGCAGCCCACTTGGCCCAGTTCGACGAGCTCGTCGCCCGCCTGGCGGTGAACCTGATCCAACACTGCCGACGACTGACCATCGAGATCGATGCGCTGGCCGGCGAGATCGGCGAACGAGTCCAACGGATCGCGCCGTCGCTGCTGGCCATCGTCGGATGCGCGGCCTTGACCGCGGCGAAGATCATCGGGGAAACCGCCGGCGTCGACCGGTTCCGATCCAAGGACGCCTTCGCCCGCCACAACGGCACCGCTGCCGGTCTGGTCGTCCAACCGAGCACGCCACCGTCTGTCCCGCACCGGGAACCGCCAACTCAACGCCGCGCTCCACCGCATCGCGCTCACGCAGGCACGCTGCCACCCGGACGCACGAGCGCTGCTGGCCAAACGCAAGGCCAAAGGCGACGGCGGCATGGAGGCGCTGCGGATCCTCAAACGCCGACTCTCCGACGTCGTCTACCGCGCCATGATCGCCGACCTGGACCACCAATCAGCCGAAACTCCCACCGCAGCTTGACAGAGGAGCAATTTACAGTCCCGAACGTCGGCGCGCAGCGGTCGCTCACCTGCAACGACTGTTCGGGGTGAGTGACCGTTTTGCGTGCCGGGTAACCGGGCAGCATCGCAGTACCCAGCGCCGTCCACCGGCTGATCAGCGGGGCACCGACCCGGATTCCGGGTTGCGGGAATGGCTGCGGCCGTGGGCTAAAACCCGTCCGCGGCAAGGGTTCCGCCGCGCCTACCACGATGCTCGCGCCGATGGATGGGCGGTGAACCACAAGAAGATTCGGCGCCTGTGGCGAGCCGAGGGGCTGCGGGTGCCAGTGCGGCGGCGCCGCAAACGCCTCGGTGCCTCCACTGTCACCGAGGTGACCGCGGAGGCACCGAATCGGTTATGGGCCATCGATTTCCAGTTCGACGCCACCGACGACGGCCGACCGGTGAAGATCGTGTCCATCGTCGATGAGCACACCCGTGAATACCTGGGCGGGCTCGTGGAGCGCTCGATCACCGCCGATCGGCGGATCGACGAGCTCGACCGCATCGGGGCTGAACGAGGCTATCCGGCGGTGCTGTGCTGTGACAACGGCCCGGAGCTGGCGTGCTCGGTGATGGCCGATTGGGCGGGTGAACGGGTCGGGTTGGCGTTCATTCCGCCTGGTCAGCCCTGGCGTAATGGCTATATCGAGTCGTTCAACGGACGTCTTCGCGACGAATGCCTCAACATCAAAAGCTTCTGGTCGCTGACCCAGGCCCGGGTCGTGATCACCGATTGGAAAACCGACTACAACCAGCGGTGGCGGCATTCGGCCCTCGGATACCGCACCCCGGCCGGATACGCTGCCATCTGCACACGTCAGTGACCGGCTCTCACAGCCCGGGGACCGATCACCGGGGTCCCGTCACGAGCCCAGTGACACAGGAGAAGCATGATCCAGCCTTTTCGCATCGAGATCCCCCAAGCCGACCTCGACTACCTGCATGACCGGCTGGTCAACGCCCGCTGGCCTGGCGAGCTACCCGACGTGGGGTGGACCCGCGGAATACCGCTGGGCGAGCTCAAGAACCTCGCTGACTACTGGCACACGCGGTACGACTGGCGCGCCCCAGAAGCGAAGCTCAACCAGTACCCACAGTTCACCACCGAGATCGACGGCCAGCGCATCCACTTCCTGCACGTCAGATCCGACCGGCCCGCTGCGAAGCCACTGCTGATTACGCACGGCTTCCCAAGCTCGGTCGCAGAATTCCTGCACCTCATCGAGCCGCTGGTCAACCCGGCCGACGGCCCGGCATTCCACGTCGTCGCGCCGTCCCTGCCCGGCTACGCGTTCTCGACCCCACTGCGATCGACCGGCTGGTCGATGGGCCGCACCGCACGTGCCTGGGTGGAGTTGATGCGCCGGCTCGGCTACGAGCGATACGGCGTGCACGGCGGTGACGTCGGCGGCGGCGTATCCGGACTGGTGGCCGGCATCGACGGCATGCACGTCACGGGTGTACACGTGGTGACCGACCCCGACCGCTGCGAACGTGGCCACCTTCCTGCCCGGTATGGCCGACAGGCTCGACGAGAACGACCCTGTCGACAAAATGATCCTGGACCGAATGGACGAGTTCACAACGGACGGCTCCGGCTACCTGGCGATCCAGAACAGCCGACCGCAGACCATCGGCTACGGCCTGGTCGACTCACCCCTGCTGCAGCTTGCGTGGATCGCGGAGAAGTTTGCGGAGTGGACGGACCTGCCGATCGACCGCGACCAACTGCTCACCACTGTCAGCCTGTACTGGTTCACTGGCTCCGGCGCCACCGCCGCGCACACCCTCTACGAGCAGGCGCACTCGTCGGACTGGGGAGCACCGCCGGCCGTACCGCAGGGCTTCGCGGTCTTCGGCGCGGACGAGACGGTACGCAAACTGGTCCCCGTGCCGCCGAACACGCACTGGACCGAGTTCAACGTGGCAAGCACTTCCCGGCGATAGAGGCCCCCGCCCTGCTAGCAGCGGACCTACAGGCGTTTTTCGGACCGCTGCAATGACGGACATACTGAGCCAGCGTGTCTCAACGGGCCACGCTGGCCCGCCAGCACCTGCTGAACCGCCTCGCGGTCCGCGCCATCGACGCGATCGAGCACCTGTGGCGAGTCGGACCTACCCGCACCGGGCGCACTTCCTCGTGCACGCCTCGTCCGACACGGTATACGCGCAGATCCCGGCATCGGCGGCCCTCGTACGACGGCGAGGGAACGAGCGCTGCGAGGTGCTCAACGGCGCCCCACAGCAGTCTCGACGCCGTCCTCACGCACGTGCTCCTGCTGGGCCACGACTTCGCAGTACTCGACCTCCAGCGCTCTGGAAACGCTGTCGCGCGCTGGCGGGCAAACTCCTGTCGGCCGGTGCAACGATCCGGGTCGGAGACCGAAATGCCGTGATGAATGTATACACGTCGAACCGGCCCTTGTACGAGAGGACAACGATGATATTCCAGGGTAAGCGCCTACCGTCCCGCAGTGTGCGTCGGCGCAGCCTCAGCAATGCCATGACAAGCCCACAGGTGCGTCGCACCACTGGATCGGTTCGCATGCTCGCGCTGTGCGCCCTGCTCGGGGGCGTATTGACGGCAACCACCGCATGTTCCAATACCTCCACGGACAAAAGTCCACAGATCGTATCGTCATCGTCCACCACCTCGGCAGCGCCGAGCACCCCCGGACAATCGGCCGCCGAGCGATTGAACGAACCGGGTCCGGAGGCCAAACGACTCGCCGCGCTGACCGGAACCTTCGACGTTGTCGCCACGATGTGGCCGACCCCCGGCAGCGCGCCGATGGTGACGAAAGACCTGGTCGCGGAACGGAAGATGGTCGGCATCCTGCTACAGGAGACGATCCAGCCCTCACCCGGATCCCAGGTTTCCGACTTTCAGCGGATCGATTATCTGCAGTACAGCCGCGTGGAGGGACGCTGGCAATATGTCTCGATGGATACTCGGTTGCCGGTGGGAATCATGCCCGCCTACAGTTTCGGGGCCGAGGACAACAGCAAGGTCTCCCTTCAATTCCAGCCGATCGCCTTCGTCGGCTTCGGCCAGCAGGTGGACGGCAAGATGATGCGCTCCGACATGGTGATCTCCTGGTCCGACAACAACAGCCAGACCAAGCAGCAGCATTTCATCCAGGCCGACGGGACCGGCACCTCCTGGCTGGCCGTTCAGTACGAATACACCAGGCGCAGTTGATCATCCGCCTCAGGCGACGACATTGACCAGCTGGCCGGGCACGACGATCACCTTGCGTCGGGTCTGTCAACCGCTAGTCGTCGGGGGTCGAGAAGTAAATCCGCCAATCCGGCGCTCTAAAGCACGACAGTTGTAGTTCGTTACTTGGGTAATCGGGTCCGTTGGTAGCGGGTTTGTCGGGGACGGTTTTGGTGGTGTCGGCGCCAGCGGGAGGCGGCGAGGGCGTGGGTGAGGGTGCGGGCGGGGTGGAGCACTATCGCCAGGAGACGGCGGATTTCGGCGACTGTGATTCGGCCCAGCCCGCGTGGGCTTTTGGGTCGGTGGCGGCGGTGACGGCGAGGAAGGCGTGAGCGAGCATGGCCAGGGTGATGTGCCGGTACCAGGCGTCGTATTTGTGGACTTGGTAGTGGTCGAGGCCGCATTGGCCTTTGGCGGCTTGGAAGCATTCCTCGATCGCCCAGCTCCGCACCGGCCACGGCCACGATCTGGCCGCGATCAATGGTGTCGGGGTGAAAGCACACGTAGTAGGCGATATCTGCCGGATCGTCGAGAGATCGCCGGGCCAGCAGAGTGCGCACGAAACCGGCCGGGATGTCATCGAGGACCGGCAGCGTGGCCCAGGCGAAGTCGTATTCGCGTTCACCCCTGACTCCGGGACCGGCCGCGACCCGATGCCATGCTTCGGCGGGGGCGCGGCTGATGAGGGTATCGACTCTGCGGCGGCCATCGATGTCGGTCACGGTGTCCCTGACCGGGACCTCCACTACGTAGGGCATCCGGTGCGACTCCAGGAACGCCCGGAATCTCCCGTCACGCCCGTAGGCGGAATCGGCGGTCACCCACCCGGCGGTCACGTCCGCGGCCAGTGCCCGACCGATCATCGCCTCCGCCAACCGTGGTTCGGTCACAACGCCCTGACTCCAGCGACTTTCGGGCACACCGGCGTCAGCGCAACGATCACGGTCTGCGATCCACGACTCCGGGAGATACAACTCCCGATCGATCAACGCCCGGCCGTGACGACCGGCATAAGCGAGGAAAACACCCAGTTGACAGTTCTCGATCCTGCCCGCGGTACCCGAGTACTGCCTTTGCGCCCCGGCCGAGCGCACTCCCTTCTTCACGAACCCGTGTCATCGACCACCAGCACCCCATCCGGTGAAGCCAATGCCTCAACCACATACGAGCGGACCCGATCGCGCACGTCATCGGCACTCCACCGCGCCCGGTTCAGCAGGTGCTGACATCCGTCGGGACTCACCGCTCCCGCCGCCTCGGCCAGCTGCCAGGAGTTCTTCTCACTCCACCGGCGCCAGCAACCCCGTCACATACGCCCTTGCCCACCCTCGCGGCTCCGCCCGACCGAACGCCCCAGCAACGCGAGCGAACACACCATCCAGACCCGCACGACTTATGCATTCCGAGCGTGGAAGCTGATGAGCTGGCCTCGGCGAAGAAGCGGATCGCCGCACTGGAAGCCGAATTGAAACTCACTCGCGACGCCGCGAATTATTCGATGCGCAGGCGGTGGTGTCCCCAAAAGGCGGATCGCGGTCGTCGAAGGGCTGATCGCACTCGGACATTCCGGGCGGTCGGCCTGCCGAATCGCTGGAGTGCACAGATCCACCTTTCTGCGGCAGCGGCGGCAGCCGTTGTCCACCAGAACGATTCGCAGGATCGTGGTCGCCGATGAGATATCCCGGATTCATGCCCAGTCCCGCGGAACCTACGGCAAACGCCGGATCAAAGCCGCCTTGCTGGCCGAGCGCGAGATGATCGTCAACCACAAACTGGTTGCCTCGATCCTGGCCGAGCGGGGGCTGTTCGGCCTGCCCAGACGCAAACGACGCGGCCACCCGATGCTCGCAGCGAGCACTCCCGCAGACCTGGTGAACCGGGCCTTCACCGCTGCTCGCCCCAACGAGCTGTGGTGCACCGACATCACCGAACATCCCGCAAGAGACGGAAAAGTCTATGCTGCGCCATTTTGGACTGCTTCAGCAAGAAGATCGTCGGCCGAGCCTTTTCCACCATCGCCGACACGCTGTTGGTCAACAACGCGGTCAACATGGCAATGACAGAACGCGTCACCGCCGAGGGGTTGATCGTGCATGCCGATCACGGAACACAATTCACCTCGTGGTCGTTCGGTGAGAACCTTCGTCGGCACCGGCTCCTGCCCTTGTTCGGAACTGTCGGTGATTGCTTCGACAACGCAGCGATGGAGTCGTTCTGGGGACGGATGCAAACCGAACTCCTCAACACCAGGAAGTGGTCGACAACCCTCGAGCTGACCATCGCCATGTCCGACTGGATCGACAACTTCTACAACACCGAGCGCCGTCACTCCTACCTCGGCCACCTCAGCCCCACCGAGTATGAGACGCTGTGGCTCGACATCCAACCAAGCCCTCAACTCTCGTAAGCGCGGACCGACGAGCAGGGACCAGATCACCCGGACCGAATCAGCGGGGTCACGTCACACCACCCAGACCTAAATCGAAGGGGGATCCGTGAACAACCTCGCAGTTTTCGAGCACCTTCTTCAAGGAAAGCGGCCACGCGTTGTCGGATTGATATCCGGTCAATTTCACGACACTCTTCTCAGGAGAGGTCATGCCGCATCTGGACCGTACGGAGGGAATCATCTGCCCAGTGGGGCTCTGCCTCGCCGGTGAACACGAACCCGTTGCGAAGGTAGAGATTCATGGCGTGGTCGTTGTTGTCCCGTACCCAGAGTTCGACCGCCGCACAGTTGTTGTTCCTGGCCCATTTCAAGGCCGTCTGGATCAGGCGGTCACTTGTGCCCGTGCCGCGAGCAAGGGGATCGACGTTTACCGCTATCATCTCTCTGACCTGCGAGTTATCCGTGGCTACCAGGCGAACCCGCCCTATCGGCTCGTTGGCGTGGAAGGCAAAGAAACTTTCGATGGTGTCGAAGTCCTTGCGGTAGTCCTGTTCGGTCTTCTTCTCCATGTCTGCACGTGAGGATCTGAAGTCGAGAGGATTCCGTCCGGCGTGTTTCAGGCCGAAATACCGGATCACGTGCCATTCGTCGGGTACCAAGCGGCGTATCTCGGTTGTTGTGAGCCGACCACCGGGCATATCGTGTCCCTGAAGCACGCCATGCCCGGATGAACTGTCGATTTCGGTCGCGGCGCGCGTGGCCGAGTGGGCGAAGCCGTGTGTCGAGAACGGTTTTGCGGAGTCGAGGTCACGATCTTTCAACACCCGGGCTGCTTCGTCCGCTTTTCCGGCCACCTCCGAGATGTCCTTGTGTAGGACGTGGGCGACACCGTCGACGAGTGCCGTTTTCGTCCGCTCGAGCACGTGCTTCAATGCCCGAAGCACATCTGCCACAGAACTCCTCCGATAACCGAACCAGCGTTTTGCACTGCCTCCGGCTCGGCGTGCGACAGCAGATTCTCACATACCAGCACTTCCGATGTCACTGTCGGATGTATGAACGGCCGGTAGCAGATACCGACCGACGCGGCGGCCTCCCCGCTGGGGCTGAGCGATGTCGAGGTGTTGTAACCGATCTTGGGCTCGAATGGTTCGTTGCATCACCGCTGTTGAGGTGCTCAGCGTATATCTCTGCGGACTGCGGTATCGGTGGATTCTACGGGGCGGTTGTTGAGTTCCTCGGCGATCACGTCGAGATCTGCTTGGGCTGAACCGGAAGAGGGCGGCATTCTTGGGCAGGTACTGGCGGAGCACAACACCATTGAGATTCCCAATCGCCGATGCGGGTGCGCTGATCGACGATGGCCGGGCGCGCCTCGATCAGATTCGACGGGGTGATGAAACGAACCGGCCGAGCATCGGAGCGACTGCGCCGACGCCGCAGGGAGCGTCGAGTCCGCAGAACTCTTGGTCAAAAGCTTTGATAACCGAATCTTTCGGCGTTGTAGAGGGCTTGATAGATCGTTTCGTGGCTGACATGCCACACCGGTTGCGCAGGGAATCCGCGGCGCAACCAGACGTTGATCTGCTGCGGGCTCCAGTCCAGTTCCAGCTTGGCCTGAACGACCGCTCGCAGCTGCGGATCGGTCAGCAGCCGGCCCGGCCGACGACGGCGGGCACGCTGCGGCGGCCCTCGCGTGCGCGAGATCGGCGTCGTAGCGGCCGCGGTCGTGGCCGAAGGTGTTGCGGCGCACTTCGCGACTGATCGTCGAGGCGGCCCGGCTGAGTCGGCGTGCGATCTCACGAATCGAGAGCCCGCGTTCTCACAGGGTGGCGATTCGTTGGCGTTCGAGCAAACTCAGATATCGGTCCGAGCGGACCTCTTTGCCGGTGACGTAGAGGAAGGTTATCGGCTTCGTGCTTTTGCGGGGCCGGATCGCGGTCTCTTCATCGCCGAGCAGGATGCGCAGATGGGTTTCCTCGATGACGACGCTCACGAGCTTGCCGCGGTGGCAGGACCCGAGCTTGATGCGTGGCCGGCGACAAGGGTTCGTCCGGATTCGTGAACACGTCGCTGGGCTCGGAGGGATCCGGGTGGCAACGGTGCCGATGGTGGCGGGGTGATGGGTGTGCGAGCGCCGCGGAGGCGACCAAGGTGATCGCGGCCGATCGGGCAGGGCCAGGTGCCGATCAGAGCGTTGTCGGCGATGGCATGCATGAGGTGCCCGTCCAGGCGCAGCGTCACGGCGCGGCCCGTCCAGGCGAACCCGACGACGTGGTGGTGTCCGCCGATGCCGACACCACCGTCTTTGTTGACGACACGTTTGATTTCGATCGCGGCCCGGGCGGGAAGCACCGTGGTGCCGTTGGTCCTTCGCCTTGCGGGTTTGCCGGGTTCGGGTCCTGCCGGGCGGGCGCCGCACATGCGCAGTAGCTGTAGATGTTCCGGCAGCAGCCGTGAAGGGACGGTGCGGACCAGATGCCCATCGACGCTGACGTGCAGGCTGCGCGGGTTTGCCCAGACGCGCCGGCACCCGGACTTCCAGTTCGACCGCGTCTTCGGCAACCGGCGCGGAGCAGGTTCGATCACGTCGACGAGAAGCGACGCAGCACGTGAGCGCGTAGCATCGGTGCTCGGTACCGCGTCGACGTCGGTGAGCACGTCCAGGCGGGTAGGTCCGTTCGGGCGGAACAGGCTGGCCGGGGTGGCCATGTCCAGCGCTTGATGCGGGCGCTGCTGGTTGTAGGCGGCGGTCCAGCCGTCGACAGCCTGTTGTGCGGCGGCAAGTGACTCGAATGGTGCAACGTGGTCGAGGAATTCCTCTCGCAGGGCCTTATGGAACCGTTCGATCTTGCCGGTCGTGGTCGGTGACTGCGGTTTGGTGCGGCGCTGGGTGATGACTCCCGCGCGGTCATACCGTGGTGCTGTAGCGAAGCGGACGGCCGTCGGCCGAACTTCGTCGAACTCGGTCGGCTGCCTTCGTAACACCACCGGATATCGGGGTTCACCCGCTGCGATGCGGGTACAGCGACGTCAGCGATTTTCCTTGGATGCTGTGGGCATCGAGGCTATCGAACCTTCCCCGGCCTCCTCTTCATGACCTGACCGCAGACGCCCGCGGTCCCACCACCATCGGGAAGCCACACCGCCGCACCCGGGTTCGATCCGCGGGCACCCCGGTAGTTCGCCCGCGCCCGCGAAGTGCACCGCAAACACCATCAATCCGCGTTTCGGCAGTCATGCCTCCTCGCTGGGACAAGCCCCAGAACAAGCAATGTGCCGCTGTATAACGGCACGATTGCCAGTGTACTACGCGCCCTAGCTTGTCGATAAGCGGTTACTGAAGCTGATCCGGGCGAGGCAATCCTGGTTCCGCGGTCTTTCGCAACCTTCCGGTACCAAATCGACGGAAGCAAGTAACCGGTTCCTCGATAGTCACCCCGATGGGTGGACGCGGCGCATGCGCCACCTCAGGGCTTGGGCGATTGGTTTTATATGCTGGGACGGATTGCCGGCATGCGTAGCAGTGTGAGGCGGCGGAGAGAAGGAGACTGCGGAGGATGAGCGAAAGGGTCCGTAGTAAGCATCCTGGCCGTGTCACCATCCGAACGGTCGCCGACGCGGCCGGGGTGTCGACCGCGACCGTTTCTCGTGTCATGAGCGGTGTGGGCACCGTGAATCCCGAACTCGCCGCGGCGGTTCGGCGAGTCGCTGAGGAACTGGCCTACCGCCCCAGCGAGGCCGCTCGCGGCCTGGCGCGCGGCGGCCTGCGCCACATCGGCCTGCTGATGCCCGACCTCGCCAACTCCTACTTCCATGACATCGCCAAACATCTGCATCACGCGGCAGCGCAGGCCGGGTACCGCATGCTCATCGCCGATCACACCGGCGACCCGGCCGACGAGTACACCACCGCCTGGGACCTGATGGGCCACGTGGACGGCTTGATCCTGCTGTCCTCCCGTATCAATGCGATAGGCCTGAAGGACCTCGCACGCCAAACCACCCCAGTGGTGCTGGTCAACCGCGTGGAGCTCGGCGTCGATCTCCCCATGGTCGGAGTGGACGGCTTCACCGGCATGCTCGAACTCTGCGCCCATCTGGTAGATCTCGGCCACCGCCAGGTCGTATACCTGTCCGGTTCTGACCATGCCTGGCAGGACCGGGAACGATGGCGCGCCATCCAGACCAGCCACTTTTTGGGGCTACAGGCCGTCAGAGTCGAATGCGACGGAACACTCGAGGCCGGCTACCACGCGATCGAACACGCGCTCGCTCACCATCCGACCGCACTGATCTGTTTCAACGACCTGTCCGCCATCGGCGCCATCTCCAAGCTGCGAGAAGTCGGGATCGACGTGCCAACCGACATCTCGGTCACCGGTTTCGACGACATCACCATGGGACGCCATGTCCACCCTGCCCTCACCACCGTCGCAAGTCCACGAGACGAACTCGGCCGCCAGGCATGGTCCCTGCTCCACGCCGCCCTGGATCAGCAACCTCCTACCGAGGTATCCACGCTGCTGCCCACCTCCTTGATCCAACGCCAATCAACTGGCCCGAAGATCAAAACCGGCAAATCCACTCACGACCAGTTCTGAAAATCTTGCCGCTATACAACGGGCCATCATGCCCGGTATGGTCATGCCGCATGAGGAAAGTAAGCGGTTTCTGGCGACAGGCTAGATGGCTGTGCGTCGTCCTGTGTGCGGGTGCGGCCGCGTGCGCGAGCCCCGCGCCGGGGCCGAAGACGGTCGACTACAACAACATGCCCGGCTACAACTACGACGAGGCGAAGATCCCGCCGTACGAGCTGCTCGACCCGCAGCGCATGGCCGACGGGAAACCCGTGACGACGCCGCAACAATGGTGGACTCAGCGTCGGCCCGAGATCGTGAAATTGTTCGAAGACAACATCTATGGGCGTACCCCGGCTGCCGCCGAGCAGGCTCCCGTGCGCGTGGAGTCCGTCGAAGGCCGCACCCCAGCATTGGATGGGCTCGCCTACCGCGAGCAAGTGGACCTGATCTTCGGGCCGGCACCGAAGCCGGGCAGCCACACCGCCTGGCGCATGCGCGTGCTGCTGTACCTGCCTGCCCGTGCGACCGGACCGGTGCCGGTGATCTTCGGCCTCAACGGTGGCGGCAACCAGTCGGTCGTCGACGACCCGGGCATCAAGCCGACCGATATCTGGGTCAGCGAAGACGAGCAGGCGCCGCACCCCGAAACCCCAGGAGCCGACACCCGCGGCTCGCAAAGCACACAGTGGCAGGTCAAGACCGTGCTGTCACGAGGCTACGGACTGGCAACGGCGTACTACCAAGACCTCGAGCCCGACGCGAAAGACCAACGCGCCAATAGTGTGCGGGCCCTGTTCGACGCCCCCGGCACCGTCTCAGCGCCGAACGAGTGGGGTGCTGTTGCGGCGTGGGCTTGGGGATACCGTAAGGCGGTCGCCTATCTGCGGAGCAATCCCGCCGTCGACGCGGCCCATGTCGCGGTGACCGGTCACAGCCGTTTGGGCAAGGCCGCTGATTGGGCCGCGGCCACCACCCCGGAGATCGGCGCACTGCTGTCGACGGAATCCGGAAAAGGCGGGCAGTCGATCCAGCGACGGGAGCTCGGCGAAACCGTCAAACACCTCGCTGAGAAGTTCCCTCACTGGATGTGCCCGGCCTATGCCACGTGGATAAACCGTGACCAGCAGATACCGGCAGACGGAAACATGCTGCTGTCACTGGTGGCGCCACGCCCGCTGTACGCCGCAAGCGCCAACGACGACCGCTGGGCCGACCCTAAAGGCGAATTCCTCGCCCTGCGCAGCGCCGCCACCACCTACACGCTGCTGGGAACGAGCGCCCTCCCGCCGGACACGGCCATGCCGGCGGTCGATCGTCCGATCGGAACCGACACCAACACCGCCTACCACATCCGCTCCGGTAAGCACGACGTTACCGCCTTCGACTGGCAGCGCTACCTCGACTTCCTCGACACGCGCTGGGGTGCACCCGTACACCGGTAAACAACGTCCGGCCTGCCCATCAGCCGGTGCAACTTGTTCGTTCTTGGTGATTAGGTTACTTGTGGGTGATGGGCAGGACGCGGAGTTTGTCCCTGTTGGCAGGAAACCTACGTCGGTGAAATCAACTGCGCCCCAACGATGTCAGCGGCGAGTCTGCAGATTTTCTCGCGAATCGCCCCTACAGTTCGCGGACGCCTGGTCCGCTTCAGTGCACACCTCACACATCGATCGAATCGGCTCACCCCCATGACTCTTGCATCCGACTCCCCTTCCTCATCAACGCGCACCGCCGCAATCGACACTCCGGTCGTGACGACTGCGGAGCTGCGGCGTGCCGCGTGGGGCAGCTCGGTCGGAAGTGCGATCGAATATTACGACTTCGCGCTCTACAGCCTGGCCTCCGCGCTCGTATTCGGGCCACTGTTCTTCCCAGGCAACACTGCCTCCACCGGATTGATGCTCAGCTTCGCCACCTACTTCATCGGTTTCGCGGCGCGGCCGCTGGGCGGGCTGTTCTTCGGCCGTCTCGGCGACCGCCTGGGGCGCAGATTCGTGCTCATGGCGACGATCATCATGATGGGCGTGGCCAGCACCGGTATCGGTGTGCTGCCCACTTACCATGGCAACGAAAACGACTGGTACTCAGGCGGAATTGGCATACTTGCCCCGATTTTGCTGATCGGGCTACGCATCGTGCAGGGCCTCGGAGCCGGCGCCGAGATGGCCGGCGCGTCGATCCTTATGACGGAATATGCACCACCGCGTCGGCGTGGCTTGTATGCCTCCCTTCCCTTCCTCGGAGTACAGGTCGGCACTGTCGCGGCGGCGCTGGTGTACTTCGCGGTGTTCCACGTCCATCACTCGATTACCGATTCGTGGCTGTGGCGGCCACCCTTCCTCGCCAGCGGGGCAATCCTTGTCGTCGCAATGTACCTGCGAGCCAACCTCAAAGAGTCGCCGACGTTCACCAAGCTCGCCCCTTGCGACCGGATAGACGAGCGTCCACTGCGGAACCTGCTCGGATCGTCACGTCCGGCACTGCTGCGGGGCATCGGCCTGAGGATTGCTGAGAACGGTTCATCATCGATCTACCAGGCGCTCGCGGTAGCGTATGCGACGAGTGCGGCCGTTGGTCTCGAAGGACCGATCGGTGCACTGTCGCTGGTGTTCGCGGCATCGCTCGGATCGGTGACGATACCGATCGCTGGAATCCTTTCCGACCGATTCGGCCGCGTACGCACCTATCGCGGATTCGCCTACTTCCAGCTGTTTTCGGCGTTTCCGATCTGGTGGGTGCTCAGCCGAGGAAACGTGGTGGCGACGATAGTGGTCATCTCACTAGCCCTCGGTGTCGGCACATCGGGAATGTTCGGCTCGCAGAGCGCGTTGCTGAGCGAGCTGTTCGGCACCCGACAACGCTACCTCGGCGTGTCAGTAACCAGAGAGGTCTCGGCAGTGATATCCGGCGGTATCGCGCCATTGATCGGCGCGTGGATTATCACCCAGGTCGCGGCCACCGACGGTGGGCCCGACGTCCCCGAGGCCGGCCTCGGCGCATGGAAGTTCATCGCGGGCTACCTGTGCATCCTCACCACTATCACGATCGCCACCACATACATCACCCCGGATCCAACCAACCGCGACCTCGACGACCCGCGCGACGTGATCACCGCGACTCATCATCAGTGACAAGGCAGTAGCTGGTGCAATGAGATGCCGGCGAAGACCGCGGATTGCCAGGCCGTGGGCAGTTCTCGGCGTACCAGTCCGCCAGATATGTCCGGCAGCCGAGCGCAGGTCGGCTCGCGCGGCCTCGGCGATACGTCTCAGCTCGGCGCTGCTGTAGCTGCGTTTCGGCTCCGCATCGACCCGGCGACGAGGATTGCGCTCCTCGAGCTTGCCGGCCAACTCGTCGCCGATCCCTTCCGCGCGCACCAGCAACTGTTTGAGAATTCCCAGCTCTTTCCTCGGATTCGCTACCGTCAAAGCGGCCATGTAGTTGTCGATGTGCCGCGGTGCGATCTCGACCATCCGAGTCGGCGGGCAGGGCATCGCTACAAGTTGATCGGCGAATCGTGTGGCGGCCGTCGAGCTGTCGACCATCGGGCTCATCGAGGACAACCCGTTGCCCGGCGCTACAGGCTCGGCGAACGCGGCAGCCAAACCGGCGCGAATCTCCTCAGACACCGGTGCAACGCGAAAGTCGAAGTCGCGACAGTCTCCGTTGTGCGCATAGACCAGCATGACCGCGCCGTCCTCACTGGCCAGGACACCCCCGCTGCGGGGCGCCTTTACTGGGGGCAGTTGCGCGCGGCGGCATTACACCCAACCCGTCCGGAAGATCGGGACAACCCCAGGGCAACGGCTGAAACTCCTGGACCTGGCGGCGAAGTTGGCAGAATTGAACAGCAACATCGCTGCCCAGCGGTGATCTTGATCGTTTGCCTGCCTCGGTCCGCGGACCCACATCGGTTAGCGAGCACACGCCGAAGCTCCTTCCCGCTAAGCGGATCGACCGAGGCAGTCGACTGCCTCGATTGAGATGCGCGGTGAGCCACAGTCTGTGGTGAGTACGATCGAACATGGGGAGAACCAGCAGGCGGGCCCGATTGCCGCCATGTCGTCGCTTCGCCCACCGCGAGCCCCGCGGACGGCTCGACCCCCCGAAATCGTTGCACGACTGGAACGCTCAGGCGTCCGCAGCAAACAATGCCGCGACCTGGCGCGTCAGCGGGAACGAACCATCCATGAGGTGGTGAAGCGGTACCTCACCGACTGGGAAGCGATCACCGCGTGCGAAACCAAACGCGATCAGGACATCGCCGCGCTACGGCAGCAGATCAGCGAGCGAGTCACGCGCCTGCAGGAGATCGCCCGCGACCACGCCGACCAAGCTGACGCCGCCGCCGTGATGCATGAGCACGGTGCATCCGACGACGAGCTCGCTGAACTGCTCGAGATCAGCACCAAACAAGCCCGGCAACTGATCACCGCCGCACGGTCAAGTCGCAGCGCGACGACGGCGTAGAACACGCCACCAACTCCGACCGCCGTACCGACCGGGCGGCTTGAGCATGCTGGAGACGTCACCGCGTATCCCGGTCCGCTGGCAGAGCGGATCACCGAAGCAGTCGACACCGCCGAGCCGCCCGTGCGGTGGCGCTCCAGCCGCGGGTCGAGGTTTCGGCAGTGGTCGCATCGCTGGGTAAGGTGCGCCGCCACGTGGTCATCTCTGGGGTCGGGTTCCAGAGGTTGGGGAGGACGGCGTTGTTGAGGCAGTGGCGGTGCCGGTAGGGGCTGGTAAGTCGATGTTAAGCCGATTGCAAGTCTGCGCCGCAATCATTGTCGACGGCAAGGTATAGCTCAGACAGGAGTTGACACGATATGAAGCAACGAGCGAGTACGGCTATCGGGGTTGCCGCGGTTGGAATCGTGGCGGTGGGGCTACTGGCGCCGCAGGCCGCCACCGATCCGGGTCCGCAGCGACATACGCTCGTGCCCGGTGTCTGGTGTGTGGGGACGACTTGCCGCAACGACACCGATCAGACCCATCGTATCGACTGGGATGCGATCTGCTGGAATCTCGGAGCGGCGCAGGAGTGGGTCACGGTTCCGGGGCAGCATACCTGGGTGGGACCGCATAACTGGGGGGGCCTGAACGCGGATTGCCCCACCGAGCAGGAACCGGGCAAATGGGTGCAGGACCCTCCCCGCTACATGGGTTACTACAACGATAGCTGGACCCACTACGAATACCCACCACCGCGCTGGAAAGAGGGCGACACCCACAAGGGTGTAGTCCGGGATGCACGGTACACCGGTGCGGTTCCGGATAAGTCGCAGCCCCCCGCCCCCTCACCGACCCAATCTCTCCTGTCTCTCCTGGGTCTCCCCAGCGGGTCGGCCAACTGAACGAGTCCCCCTCAACGAGTCCGGAGACTTCATC
>NZ_BDBM01000083.1 GCF_001612985.1 Nocardia gamkensis NBRC 108242
CCAATTGCCGCCAGCGCGTCGTTGATCTCCTCTTCGTAGAAGCCGGTTCGGTAGCGCGCTTCCTGGCTGCCCAGAAACTGAAAGGTGAGATCCAACAGGCGTGGCCACACATCGGCGATGGATGTCGGCACGTGCCGCACGAGCTCACCGGTCGAGTTTGCTGCCTCCTCGTTGGCCCCCTCGCCTTCGTAGGCGACCACTCTCACTCGCGCCTCCGCGTCCAGTTGGCGGGGCACGGAGCGGACAAGTCGCTGCAGATGGTCCTGGACCCCGGCGTTCCAGCCCAAGGGAATCAGGAGGTCTTCCCGAACATTCGCTATTTGCAGAGTGAGTTGTCGAACCGCTTTGAACTGCTCGCCATTGAGAGAAACCTCTCGTTCAGGCCGAACCGAAATCATCCCCGGCCCCACTCTGCGTCACTCCAGATCGTCAAAGTACGCCTTTCCTTCCTTTGGAGAAGCCCTGATGAGCGCTGCGGAGGGCGGGTAGGGTCAGGGCGATGGTATGGGGGCCGGGGAGGAGAGAACCATGGCGACAAACGATCAACCACTGAACATGATCCCCGATGCGGTGACGGCGGTCGGCAGGCAGGCTTATGACGTCGCTCAACAGCTGAGATCGGGATCGACAGCGTTGGACCGTGAGGTCCAGGCTTTGTTCGACACCTGGAAGGGAAGCGCCGCCGATGCTTATCGCGAGGGGTGGGATGACATGCAGGACAGCGCGATGAAGGCATGGGATGCGCTCACCGACCTGGCATCGAAGCTCGGCGTCAGTGTGTCGACGCTACAGGATCAGGACAACTTCAACGCGGCGCCGATCAGCTCGCTCCAGTTGGACTGATGGCATGACCTCTGAATTCGCGTTCGATCTCGATCACATCGATCAGGTGACCGCCCGCGCCCGCGGCTTCAAGGAGTTCTTCGCCGACCATCTCGATCAATTGGACCGCACTGTGCAGGGGCTCATGCAGAGTGGGCAGTGGACGGGCGCGGCCGCGGCGGCATACGCCGAGGAGCATCAGGTCTGGGTCGCAGCGGCACGCGAACTGCTCGACGGACTGGCTGAGATGGAACAGGCCGCCCGGACGGCACACGCCTCCTACTCTGACGCGGCGGCCGTGAACCTGCGCATGACAGGGGGATGACGTGGCTACTGTTGCGCCGCAGACGTATTACACGGCTGCGGAGGAGTGCTACAAGCTGTCGAGAGAGTTCCAATCCGCGTACAACCCGCTGCAGACGGCGTTGCTCGAAACCAGCGGTATGGCCGGGAGTTGCCAGGCCGCGAAGGCGTGGTCCACGGCCTACGATGAGCGCGCGGGTGCTTTCACCACCGCGGCGACCAACTTCGCCAGGGCGTTGCAGCATTTCGGCGACATCCTGATCGCCTCGGGCTACAACTGGGAATGTTCCAACTACGCGGCAAATCGTGACCCGAACAAGGGGACCGGTCCAGCCTGCCCGCGCACCATTCCCTCCGAATTGCCTTATGGTGCAGGCGTTGTCGTCGGCGTCGCGTCGTCGCGGAACAACGGCCCCGGACTGGAGACCGAATTTCCCGAGCTGTACGACAGGGTCGTCGCCAAGCTTGCGGGTGACAAGGTCCCCGATGGCGACACAGACAAGCTCGATCGTGCGGCGCAGGCGTGGACAGCCTTCGCCGACAACAACACGATCTTCGCCGCCGGACCCCGCCTGCGAGTCGTCGCCGCCGGACTCGGCAAGTTCGACGCACCCGACATCCCGAACCTGACCGGCCACCTCGAAACACTGGCGAAGAACGCGGACGACATCAAGCTGGTCGCCGACGATCTCGCGAAATCGACAACCAGCCACCACGCCGCTGTCGTCGCTGTTCGCGCGGACATCAACACCCAGGTGGCGGCAACGCTCGTCGTCGCGTCGGTCGTCATCGCGGTAACCGCCGTGGCAATCCGCAACCCGCGCGCGGCCACGGTGGAGGGCCCCGCACTGGACACCGCCGCGAACGCCATCGCAGGCGCCGTCGGGTCGTTCTTCACCGCACTGGCCGGGATCAAGTTCAGCACCGCGGCACTGGCCGTAGGAGCACTCGCCACCATCACCGGACTGACCATCCTGTCCATCGCCGGTGACTCGACGTTCAACGCCAACTACAAGCCTCCGGCCAATGCCTACGATCCCGACGGGCCGAAGGCGCCGGGCCGTCCAGGTGAAGCGGAAGGATTCGTGCCACCGAAAGGCGGTGACCGGTGGGTGCCGAATCCGAGTCCCAAGGGCCCTCGTTTCGGCTGGGAAGATGCCGATGGAAATGTGTGGGTGCCGACCGGGCAAGGCAGTGTCGCCCATGGTGGACCCCACTGGGATGTGCAGGGCAAGGACGGCAGTTATGACAACATCTATCCAGGAGGCAAACGGCGATGAACGACAGTGAGATCGCGCTGGAGGCGTCCGGAGTAAGGTACGGGTCACCGTTCGATGAAGCGGCCTTTTTCGAGTGGCTCGACAAGATTCCTGCCGTGCGGTCATACGAAGGTGAGCTGCGAACGCTCTACATAAAAGTCGACGCCACGGCCGATGACGAATCCGTATACGAGCTCGTATCCCTGTTTCATCGATACCACGTCGACATGTCGCAGTTACGAGTGTTCGACACGGAACGGATCGGCGAATGGTTCCGTAAACCCGAGAGTTACTGGCATGACGCCGTCTTCGGCACGTCGAGTTAGGCCAGTCGTTTGATACTCGGGAGGCACTCGGAAGATATGACGACTGCTGCTGCGATCCGAGGAGAAGGCGAATGGAGCGATGGATCGGCGGTGCTGGAGGCGACCGACGTCTGGTACTACTCGCGCGGTGACGAGGCGGCATTCTTCGACTGGCTCGACAGGATCCCCTCGGTCCGCTCCCACGGTGGCCGACTCAGCACGTTGGAGATCATCGTCGAGACCCCGGTGGACGACGACTCCCTCCGAGAGCTCATGGCCCTCTTCTACCGGTACCGCATCGACTGGCCCAACTTCGCCAGCTCGACAACAGTCGAATCGGCCCTTGGTTCCGCGACCCTGAAAAGTGCTGGCATAAATCTATTTTCGGCACTTCTGCCCGATAACTACGCGCCCCCGGTCAAGCCTGTTTCCCTGGCGGCTGCCAGCGCGTCAGCACGCGGTATCCCACCGCGAACTCCTCCGCGTCGCGCAACGCTCTGCCCGCGACGAGGTGGAGTGCGAACGGGTTGTCGTCGTGTCCGGTCGTCGTCGCGATCATCTGGCGGGCGGTGGATCGGATCGTGGACTTGTCTTCGGTCACCGTCCAGCGGTCCACGGCGGGTACGTGGATGAGCCAGTGTGGGCCGCAGCAGTGCGCTGTGACGTGGTAGTGGCGCACGGTCACGACCTGCGCGCGTAGACGGGCCGATGCCGGGTCATTCGGTCCATGACAGGGCTTCGGTGAGGGTCACCGGAGGCGGGGGAGGGGTCGGCACCCCGCCTCCGGGACGTTCGGGTGTGTCGGCCCACTGCCGCAGCGCGTCGGCGTAGCGCTCGAGCACGGGCAGCGGCACCCCCTTGTAGGGGGCGCGAGCCCGGGGGAACGGAACGCGTTGCGGTAGTGCGTTGGTCATGTGTCCTCCCACTGTCCGGTGGCGGCGAATGCGGAGGCACGCCGCGCCGATCACGTGGCCAGTGGAGCACCGGATGCGGGCCGTACGGACATTCCCGCGCGAATTCGCGGCAGAAAGTGGCAAAAGCCCTGGACACCTTCCAGCGACCCTGCACAATAGCCTCCGGCAGGACGAAATAAGGCCTTCCACAACGACTTTGGGAACATTCCAGTCGGCCGGTGTGAATATTCCACGGAAGGGAGCAAACAGTATGGGGGAGAACGATTCGAGCGCCGGTATCCGGCAGCTCAAAGCCGATATTCGCGGGACGGGAGGCGTTCCACACCGCAGCCTCGGCCGCTGCCTGCGCGGGATGAGGCAGGAGGCGGGACTGTCCATCGAAGTGGCGGCGCGGGCCATCGGGCGCGGGGCGGGGACGCTGCACCGTTTGGAAACCGGTGCGCCGAACGTGGTCGTACGAGAGGAAGATCTGCGGCGGCTGTGCAGGCTGTATCAGCGGGTGGACATGTTGCCGGTGTTGAAATCGCTAGCGGCGCAGGGGAGGACGCCGTCGTGGTTGGACGAGTTTCCCGATCAGGTGAATCCGACCTTCAACGCCTACATCCAGATGGAGGCGGCGGCCACCCATCTCACGAGTTACCGTCCAGATCTACTGCCCGGAATATTTCAGATCCCCGAGTATGCGCGTGCACTCGACCGGGTGTACTTCCCGATGGATACAGCCGAGGAGATCGAGCGGAGGGTTAGGGTTCGGCGCAACCGGCAAGGGCTGATCACCCGCGATATCGCCCCGCTGAACGCGATGCTGCTGCTGGACCAAGCAATGACCAGGCGAGTGGTCGGCAGCCCCCACGTCATGTCAGTGCAGCTGCGGCACCTGGCGGACCTGCCGCCGAACGTTCGCGTGCAGGTGCTTCCATTCGGGGCAGGGTATCCGCTGGGGACTTCCACCGGACCGTTCACGATTCTGGACTTCGCGGCAGACAACGCCGGGCGGGCGCTGGAGCCACCAGTGGTCTACGTCCAGAGCTACACCGGTGATATCTATCTGGAGCGACCGAGCACTGTTCGCCGCTATCGAGCTGCAATCGAGGTGATGCAGCGGGTAGCGTTGGACGTGCCGAGTAGCAAACGCCTGCTGCGGCAGGCAGCGAAGGAGTTCGACTGTGTCCGTTGATCTATCCGGAGCGCGCTGGTTCAAGAGCACTCGTAGTTCCGCCGGTAGTGACTGCGTCGAGATCGCGCATCTGGACGGCGGGCGCGTCGGGGTTCGCGACTCGAAGAATCCTCACGGCGGAGTGCTGGTCTTCACGCCTTCGGAGTGGGACGTGTTCGTGTCGGGGGCGCGCGACGGGGCATTCGACCGGCCCTGAGCTGCGTCTGCTCGATCTGTAGGATCTCAGAACGCGTGTCGGAATCTCAGAATGTGTGACGGTGATATGCGGATCCGCCATAGTTATGAGATTCCGCTCCCGCTGCGGGCTGATTGGTGGATGATTCTCGCCGGTCGGCCCCCGTACCAAAAGCTTCGAGTCGGCGGGCGTGAGTCCGCCCGCGGCCTCGGCAGGCCGATGGTTTCCAGCAGCGCCGTGCGTAGTCGGACACGGGCCGTCGTGACGGCCCGCAGACCTGGCCCGGAGTTCGATCCGGCGGCCCGTCTCGGGCTGGACGAGCCGGCCTCGGTCCTGGAATCGGGGTCCTCGGCAACGCCAACTCCGGCCGGCGCTCTCGGTCGCGCTGATGCTCACCGGCAACGCCCCGCCGATCACCGCCGCCACCGACATGCTCGGCGGACACACCGACAACGACCGAGTCACCCGGCTCGAACACGTGATCCGCACGGGGGCTGGTGGTGCTCATGTGTCGGTACCGCGGTAGATGACCACAGGGGTCCGAGCGTGGTGGAGCAGGCTCTGGCTGGTGGAACCGAGGAGGGCTCCGCGGATCCGGCCCCAGCCTTTGCTGCCGACGATCGCCATCTGTGCGTCGGTGAGGGCATCCAAGAGCTGGCGGGGTGCTGATCCGCGCTGGGACCGTTCCTCCACCGCGACGTCCGGATATTCGCGGCGGTAGGGCGCGATGATCTTGGAGAGATGCCCGGCTTCCGCGCGTGCGATGGCTTCCCAGTCGATGGCCATTGCTGCCGGACCCAGCATATGCAGGGAGGTCGGGTCGGAAGCCAGGACCGCGGTGTTGTCACTCCACGCCCGTACGGCGGTGACCCGGACCGAGAACAACTGCGCCCATTCGAATGCGAGCCGGGTCGCGGGCGCCGAGAACGGGCTTCCTTCGGCGCCCACGACGATCGGGCGGTCGTCGACGGAGACGTTCGCCGGATCGCCGCGCCACACCGCGACCGGGCAGAGTGCCTGGTTGGCTACCCGTAGCGCTGTCGACCCCAGCAACCACCGTTCGACCGATCCGGCTCCGGTCGCGCCCAGCACGATCATCTCGGCCCGCTCGGCCGCTTCCAGCAGGCCTTTCGCGGGCGAATGGTCCGCCGCGATCGATACCAGACCGGTATTCGGCGAATGCCGATGCAGCGTCGCTTCGGCCTCGGCCAGCACCTCCTCCCGGTGCGCCTTGTGCACCTCCGACGATGCCGCATAGTCGAACGCCGCCCCGTCGACAGGCGCAGGCGGGGGTGAGGAGTGCACCAGGTGCAGCGGCAGCGCGAGCGCGCCCGCGAACACCGACGCCCATCGGGCCGCCGCCAGGGCCGTCTGCGAGCCATCGACGCCGACCACGATGTAGCGCGGCGAAGGGGTGGACTGCATGCCTCTCACCTTTCGCAGGTGGTTGCGCCGGGGTAGTCGGGTATCAGTCCCCGCACCGTCGTCGAATGCATCAGATGCAGCGGCAGTGCGAGTTTTCCGGCGAGTGCGGCTGCCCACTTGGCGGCTGCCGGTGAGGTGTCGAATCCGTCGATGCCCACCACGATATGGGTGCCCGAGGGCATGTGCCGCATCTGTTTCCGCCTTCCGGTGCCGTGCGGCTGCGATACTCCCGGGCGTCTACCCGGTCACCGGTCGCCGAACCACACGGCGCGATCACAGTGTGGAAACGGGCAGGACGCCGCGCAGGTTCGCCGTCCGGCGGGCATATGGCGATCCGTGAACCGCCCTCTCCTGGCCGCTACCGTGACTGGCGTTCAGTTCCTGTTTCGGGCGATGCTGGGTGGGTATGTTCGCGCTGATGAGGGGCTGTTGGATAGGCAGTGGTCCGCTTTCGGTATGCCGTTCTACGACTGTTCGAGTCGGAGAGGCAGGGCGATCAAAGCATTCGTCCTGAAGGGAATCGGGCATTCGAAGTGTCGGACATGAAACTCGATGAAGTCCTGACAGTGCGGATCCGGTTCGGTTGATCCGCCGCCGCTTCGCCGTGTGCCATGGAGGAGGTGAGATGCACGATCCCGATCCACCCTTTCGGCCGATACGCCGGGTCGACGGTTATCTACCTCTGGAGGATTACGGGCTGATCGGGGACGGCGCGACTGCTGCCCTGGTCGGTGTCGACGGCTCGATTCCGTGGCTGTGTATTCCACGGTTCGACGCCGAACCTCTGTTCTGCGGACTTCTCGATCACGCTCGGGGCGGGTCGTTCACCATCGCACCGGTAGACCTGCGCGAGGGCCGCCAACGCTATCGACCGGACACCGGGGTGCTGGAAACCGAACTGCGCTGCGCCACCGGAGTCGTCCGGGTGACCGATGCGTTGGTCCTGCGTTCGGGCGCCGACCTCGCCGAGGATGCCGCCGCGGACCGGGCGGAACTCGTTCGCAGCGCCCTGGTCATCGAAGGCCGGGTCCGTTTGGCCGTCGATGTGTTGCCGAGGGGCGGTGCCGAGGTACGGCCGGTGCTGAGCGGCTTGGAGATCCGCCCGAGCACCCAGCCCCGGCAGCGGCTCCATTTGCGGAGCAACCGGCCGATGTCCGGGCCGCAGAACACCTTTGATCTGGCCCAGGGTGAGCAGCTGGACCTGGGCTTGTCGTGGGGGCGTTTTCACCGGCATCATCGGTTCGACGCGCCGTCCATGCTCCGCGAAACCGCGAATGCCTGGCGGTCGTGGCTGAACGACTGCAGTTACGCAGGCCCGCAGCAGCAACTCGCCCGTCGTGCCGCGATCACACTCAAGATGTGCGATCACTGGGCCGGCGGGGCGGTGATCGCCGCCCCTACGTCGTCGATCCCGGCGCCGATCGGCGGCGTCCGCAACTGGGATTACCGGTATGTCTGGATCCGAGACGCCGCCTACGCCGTTTTCGCCTTCCGCCGCATCGGCTTTCACGGTGAGGCGGACGCGTTCCTCGGCTGGGTCCTCGACGCCGTCGAACGCGGAAACCGGCCGCGCATCATGTACGACCTCGACGGCGACCCGGTACCGGACGAGGTAGCGGACGCCGGTCTCGAAGGTTACCGGCGTTCGGCGCCGGTCCGGTGGGGCAACGGCGCCGCCGATCAACGCCAGCACGACCTCTACGGCGAGATCCTCGATTGCGCCGACCAATGGCTGCGGGCCGGTGGCGAGCTACAGCCTGTTCTCTGGGCCGGTCTGGCCGGTTTGGCGGATATGGCCGGCCGCGCATGGGAGCAGCCGGACCAAGGGATCTGGGAGGTCCGCAGCGAGGGCCGCACGTTCACCTACAGTGCGGCGATGTGCCAGGTCGCGCTGGACCGGGCCGCGTCGATCGGCGAGCGTTTCGGGCTACCCGGGCCTGTCGGTACGTGGCGCGCCACCGCCGCGCACATCCGCGAGTCCATCTTGGAGCACGCCTGGAACGAGGGGGCACAGAGGTTGAGTGCCCATCTCGACGGAGGTCCCGCGCTGGATGCCAGCCTGCTCGCGCTGCCGCTGCGCCATGTCGTCCCCGCCGGCCATCCGCGCATGGTGGCGACGACGGCGGCGATCACCGAACGCCTCGACGCCGGCGGCGGACTGCTCTACCGCTATCTGCACGACGAATCGCCCGACGGCCTGCCCGGCGACGAGGGCGCCTTCGTTCTGTGCAGTTTCTGGCTGATCGATAATCTGACCCTCCAGGGCCGAATCGAGGAGGCCGAGCAGCTCTACGAGTCCCTGTGCGCCCGCGCCAGTCCCCTGGGCCTGTTCTCCGAACAGATCGACCCCTCCACCGGCGCGTTCATGGGCAACTTCCCGCAGGCGTTCAGCCATATCGGCGTCATCGCCAGTGGCGTGAACCTCGCACGTGCAAAGGCGGCCACACGATGATCCGACGACTTGTCATTTTCGGCGGCACAGGTGACCTGACCGGACGCTATCTCCTACCGGGGCTGGCCGCTCTCCACGAGACCGGCCGCCTCGGCGCGGACTTCGAGGTCGTCTGCGCCGACCGGAAGGGCCGGGACGACGAACAGTTCCGGACGTGGGCCGCGACCCAGCTCGATCAGCACTCGCCGGACATCTCGGGCGATACCCGGCAGGCGATACTCACGGCTGCGCGATACCGCCAGGCCGATATACAAGACCCGGCGCAGGTGGCCGAAACAATCGCCGGCGCGGGACCGGTGGCCGTCTACCTGGCGCTGCCGCCGGCGTTGTTCCCCACCGCGGTCCGGACACTGCACGCCGCGCATCTCCCGGCCGGCAGCCGGCTCGTGCTCGAGAAACCGTTCGGGGAGGATCTCGCCGGCGCGGAAACCCTCAATCGGCTGCTGGCCGACCTCGTTCCCGAACAGGCCGTCTTCCGGGTGGACCATTTCCTCGCCATGACCACTGTGCAGAACCTGCTCGGGAGCAGGTTGGCCAACCGGGTGCTCGAATCACTCTGGAACAGCGCGCATATCGCCGAAGTCGAGATCATCTGGGACGAGACCCTCACCCTCGAGGACCGCGCCGGATATTACGACAGTGTCGGTGCGCTCGAGGACATGGTGCAGAACCATCTCCTGCAACTGCTTTGCCTGGTGGCCATGGAACCACCGATCACCCTGTCCGAACGCGATCTGCGCGATCGCAAGGTGGACGTACTGAGATCCATCCGCACCCTGACCGACGACGATATTCCGCGCCGCACCCGCCGAGCCCGCTACAGCGCCGGCGTGATCGGAGACCGCCACGTCCCCTCTTACACCGACGAGCCCGGGGTGGACCCGCAACGGCGCACCGAGACCTTCACCGAAGTCCACTTGACGATCGACAACTGGCGATGGGCCGGGACGAACTTCCTGCTGCGCACCGGCAAAGCCCTCGCCGCCGACCGCAAAGAAGTCGCCATCCATTTCCGTCCGGTCCCCCATATGCCCTTCGGTCACCACGGGACGACAGCACCGAACGTCCTGCGGTTCGGACTCGATCCCGAAAACCTCACACTCACCCTCTCGGCCATCGGCGCTGCCGTGGACGCCCTGGTCCCCGTCACCATGACCGCACCGATCCATCCCCCCGACCTACCCGCCTACGGACGGCTCCTGCTGGACGTGCTGCTCGGAAATCCGGCCCTGTCCATCCGCGGCGACGAGGCAGAGGAGGCGTGGCGGGTGGTCACCCCGATAATTTCGGCCTGGTCACGGGACCTGATACCGCTCGACGATTACCCCGCGGGATCACCGGGGCCGGCGGGCACCCGTCGTTGACAGCCACCTCGGGGCCGCGAAAGCGTCCGATATCTTTCGCGGTATTTCTCCGACTCGCCGTCGGTCCGGCTTGCTACGAGAAATGCCCCACGTAAGTCATTCTCTTACACTATGTCACCGACGAAGCGCACCGCGGGGGAGCTACGCAGTCAGGCATGGTGGGACAACGCGGGAAACCGGGAGATGACGGCTCTGTATCTCGAGCGTTTCCTCAATTACGGCCTCACGCGGGCCGAACTTCAGTCGGGCCGGCCGATCATCGGAATCGCTCAGACAGGTAACGATCTGGTCCCCTGTAATCGGCACCATCTCGAGCTCGCCGACCGGATCAAGGACGGGGTCCGCGATGGTGGCGGCATTCCGTTCGAGTTCCCCGTGCATCCGTTGCAGGAGACCGGAAAGCGCCCCACCGCGGCGCTGGACCGCAATCTCGCCTATCTCGGACTGGTCGAGGTGCTCTACGGATATCCACTCGACGGAGTGGTTTTGACGACGGGCTGCGACAAGACCACGCCCGCTTGCCTGACCGCGGCGGCGACGGTGAATATCCCGGCGATCGTCCTGTCCGGAGGACCTATGCTCAACGGCTATCATAACGGCATGCGGACCGGATCCGGGTTGGTGATCTGGCAGTCGAAGCGGCTCTTGGCAAGCGGGCAGATCGACTACGACGAGTACATGGCGCGGGTGAGTGCCTCCGCGCCCAGCATCGGGCATTGCAACACGATGGGCACTGCGCTGTCGATGAACAGCCTGGCCGAGGCCCTGGGAATGTCCTTGCCGGGTTGCGCGGCGATACCGGCCCCCTACAACGAGCGGGCGCAAATGGCCTACGCTACCGGCTTCCGAGCGGTGACCATGGTCCGAGAGGACCTCACTCCCCGCAAGGTCATGACACTGCAGGCCTTCGAGAACGCGATCGTTGTCGCATCGGCTATCGCGGCGTCGACCAACACGCCCATTCATATCAATGCCATCGCACGTCATGTCGGGGTGGACTTGTCCAACCAGGACTGGCAGCGCGTCGGACGCGATATTCCGGTGCTGGTGAACCTCGCTCCCGCAGGAGAGTTCCTCGGTGAAGACTTCCACCGCGCCGGCGGCGTCCCCGCAGTCATGCGGTCGCTGCTGGAAGCCGGCCACCTGCATGGTGACGCCATAACCGTCTCCGGTCGAACCGTGGCGGAGAACCTCGCGGATGTTCCGCCCGCCGACCCGGCGGTCATCCGCCCCGTGCACGACCCCGTCACCGCACACGGCGGACTACTCGTCATGACCGGGAACCTGTTCGACTCCGCGATCATGAAAACATCGGTCATCACCGATGACTTCCGGGCCCGCGGCATGCCGCGCCCCGACGGTTCGACAGCGTTCGACTTGCGCGCCATCGTCTTCGACGGACCCGAGGACTACCACGCACGCATCGAAGACCCGGGGCTGGGCCTCGACCGGGACTGCCTTCTGGTCATCCGCTACACCGGGCCCGTCGGATACCCGGGCTCCGCCGAGGTCGTGAACATGGAGGTTCCCGCCGCGCTGATCCAACAAGGCATCACCGCGCTGCCCACACTCGGAGACGGTCGGCAGAGTGGCACATCGGACGCACCGTCCATCCTCAACGCCAGCCCCGAGGCCGCGGTCGGCGGGAACCTCGCCATCCTGCGCACCGGTGATCGGATCCGTATCGACCTCGACAACGCGCGCGTGGACGTCCTCCTGACGGATGAAGAGATCGCCGCGCGGTGGGCCGACTACACGCCACCGGCACTGGAGCACCAGACACCATGGCAGGAGATCTACCGTTCCACAGTCGGCCAG
Organism: Nocardia gamkensis NBRC 108242; assembly: GCF_001612985.1. GTDB lineage: Bacteria > Actinomycetota > Actinomycetes > Mycobacteriales > Mycobacteriaceae > Nocardia > Nocardia gamkensis. Next base: position 12,015 of record NZ_BDBM01000083.1, read on the forward strand.
CTGGACAGCGGGGGCTGCCTGGAACTCGCCGTGTCGTACCAGGACCTCGTCCACACCAAGGGGATTCCCCGTGACTCACACTGACTCCCGCGCAACGATACTGATCGCCGACTACGACTTCGGCGATGTGGATATCGAACGCGCAATCGTCGAAGGCGCCGGACTTCGGATGCTCGCCGCGCAGTGCAAAAGCGAGGACGAGGTGATCGAGGCGGGCCGCGAAGCCGACGGCATCCTGACCCAGTACGCACAGGTGGGGTCGCGGGCCATCGGCGCGTTGACCCGCTGCCGGGTGATCGCCCGCTACGGCACCGGCGTGGACATCGTCGATGTCGACGCCGCGACCCGGCACGGAGTCCAGGTGACGAACGCACCGAACGACTGGTGCGCCGAAGAGGTCGCCGATCATGCCGTCGCGCTCTGGCTCGCGGCCGCCCGCAAGATCTGCCGGTACGACCGGGCGACCCGATCGGGCGAATGGCACTGGAAGACCGGAGAGCCCATCCACAGATTGCGGGGTCAGGTGCTGGGCCTGCTGTCTTTCGGCTCGATCGCACGGCTCATCGCCGAACGCGCGAAAGCGTTCGGTGTCGAGGTCTGGGCGCATGACCCATTCCTCGACCAGAACGAGATCCGCCAGTCCCAGGTCCGGCCGATGTCTTTCGACGACCTGGTGGAAGGTGCCGACTACGTGATAGTCCAAACGCCGCTCACGCCGCAGACACACCACACCTTCGACCGTGCGACGCTCCGCCGGATGAAGCCCAACGCCATCCTTGTCAACACCGCACGCGGACCCATCGTGGAGGACACGGCGATTCAGCAGGCACTCACCGAAGGTTGGATCGCCGGCGCGGCACTGGACGACCTCGAGGAGGAGCCCGCGAAACAGCGCGCGTGGCGCGCGACCAATCCCCTCTTCGAACTGCCCAACGTCATCGTCACACCGCACGCCGCCTACTACTCCGAGGAATCTGTCGCAACGATACGGACCATCGCCGCTGAAGAGGCCGTACGGGTTCTGACCGGGCAACCGCCACGATTCCCGGTCAACGAGCTACCACCCCATGCCGGTCTCGGTCGGAGTGATGCCCGGAGTTGAAGTGCCCGATGGGGTCGGAACCGAACAGCGTGGAGGCGATATGAGTGGTCTGGTCGTCGTCGTTGGAGCGGATGGGTCTTCGTCGAGCGACGCCGCGGTGGTACGCGTCGCCCACATCCAGTCCCTGCGCGGCGATCCGCAGCGCACCACTGCGGCCCTCGAGCGCATCGCGGCCGATAGATGGAGGGGCGCAGGCGACCCGGCGGGCGCAACCGTCTTCCTCGCTCCCAACGCCGCCGCGAACGTCCCAGGTGTGGTTCCACCGGTCAACGGCGGACGGCTCGGTCGATGACGGTCGAAATGGACTCCGTGTTGCAGGGTTCTCGGATCCTGCCGGTACTGACCGTGACCGACCCGGCCACGACCCATCTCTTGGCCGACGCGCTTGCGGCGGGAGGCGCCCGGTGCGCCGAAGTCACCTTCCGCACCCCGGGCGCCGAGCAGGTACTCGAGACGATGGCGGCTCACGGCGGCCTGACAGTCGGCGCGGGCACCGTAGTTACCAGGGATCAGGCGGAACGGGCTGGGGCCGCCGGAGCCCGCTTCGTCGTCTCGCCCGGCTACGACGACGAGGTCGTCGCAAAGTGCCGGGAGCTGAGGTTGCCCGTGGTGCCGGGCATAGCCACCGCCACCGAGCTGATGCGTGCCCTGCGGGCAGGCTGCTCCACCGTCAAGCTCTTTCCCGCCGAACCACTCGGCGGATTGCGAACACTGCGGGCACTCGCGGCGCCCTTCCCGCAGGCCCGCTTCATTCCGACCGGCGGGATCCAGGACTCCCACCTGGCCTCCTACCTCGCCGACCCGGCGGTACTCGCCGTCGGCGGCAGCTGGATGGCGACCGCAACGCACTTGGAGCGAGGCGAGTACGACGAAATCCGCAGGCTGACTGCCGAGGCCGTCGATCGGAGCACGCCGTGACCGATGTCGTGGCCCTGGGCGAGGTGATGCTGCGCTTCGACCCGGGCGAGGGCCGCATCCGCACCGCCCGCACCTTCCAGGTCTGGGAGGGCGGCGGTGAGTACAACGTCGTCCGAGGCCTGCGCCGCTGCTTCGGACTGCGAACGGCCATCGTCACCGCCCTCGCCGACAACGCCGTCGGCCGACTGGCCGAGGACCTGATACTCCAGGGAGGAGTCGACACCTCGCTGATCCGCTGGGTGCCGGCCGACGGCATCGGCCGCGTCGCCCGCAACGGCCTGAACTTCGTCGAACGCGGCTACGGCATCCGTGGCGCGCTCGGCGTCAGCGACCGCGCGCACACCGCTGTCAGCCAACTGCGCCAGGGTGATTTCGACTGGGCCGCCATTTTCGCGGCAGGCCCGCGCTGGTTCCATACCGGCGGCATCTTTGCCGGCCTGTCCGAAACCACCATCGATGTCGCCGAGGAGGCCATGGCAGCCGCCCGCCGCCACGGCCTCACCGTCTCCTACGACCCCAACTACCGCCCCAGCATCTGGGCAGACAGAGGCGGCCCGGACCGGGCCCGCGAGGTCGACCTGCAACTGGCCCGCCACGCCGACGTCATCGTGGGTGCCCTGGCGCTGGCCGGCGCACACCCGGGCGAGGTGCGCTTCAGTGCCGACGAGATACCGGACGCGCTACTGGAGGCGGCGAACCGGGTTCCCAACGCCTCGGTCGTGGCAACGACGCTGCGCGAAGTCTCCTCGGCCGATGTCAACGACTGGACCTCGGCCGCCTGGACCGCCGAGACCGGCTTCATCACAGGCCCCCGGATGCGCGGCCTGCATATCCTGGACCGCGTCGGCTCCGGCGACGGCTTCGCCGCCGGACTGATCTACGGTCTACTCACCGACGCCTCGATCGAACGCGCCCTTGCCTACGGCACAGTCCACGGAGCCCTTGTCATGACAACACCAGGAGATGCGTCCATGGCCTCGCTCGCCGAGGTCGAGGCACTCCTCACGGACGGATCGGCCCACGTCAGACGCTGACCGCGGTAGTCGACGACCGAGACGCTGTGACCAACTCCGAATATGCTGGCAACTCCAAGATTTCGAAGCGTATGCCGCACTCGAGCGAGGTCGGATCGAAGTCGATCCGCCCCAGCGGAGACCAGGCGGCCCGAGGGTGTCGCGACCGTTCACCGACGAAAGCTGAAACGATGTGCGCGGCCACAGACCGATGAGTAGTGCCCCGATTCCGCCGCGAACGTTGACCGATCTCGAAATCAGCGTCGTCACCAAGCTGCTGTCCTCGGACGCTCCCGGCGCCACCGAGTACCTGGCGCAGGTGCCGTATGCGCAGGTCGTCGCGACCTGGGGTGCCCGTTCGCCCAGCGTCGATCTTTCGGTGCGGCCCGGTGCGGTGCGAGCATCCGGTGCGCCGGACGGGATCTTCGCCGGTGGAGCGGTCACCGATCGGCGAGGTGATTCTGTGGGTCGAGGACGGCTGGCTCAGCGGAATCGAGTACGCCTGGTATACGGACGAGCGCCCACATGCACTACCCGAGCCTGATCGGATCGAGCTTCTGTAGCGCAGGGTGATCCACTCTCCCATGACTCATTGCACAGACTCTTCAGGCTCGAAAGCGGTCGCGGCTGTCCACCGACCGCAGCCGTCCACCGATGACTTCAATGGATTGCCAAGAATTCCTGTGCATCCTTGCTCGGACCGGTACCGTGCACAGGGCTGACACCTACGCCCCCATCGCCGATGGCTCGACGCGGACATCGCGAGATGTAGGAATCGGCGAAAGTTGTTCTTGAACAGCACTGTTCGCCGAGTGGATCGGCGTACCTGCCTGCAAGGAGTGGTCACACTCGGCGAGTATCTGTTCCATCGATGGGAGCCTCGTCTTTGACCGTGCACTACATCTCGGTGTCGCCGCGACAGCGTTCGTCCGCAGGTGCCCGATGATCCACGGCGAGCCCACCGGAGCAGTGGGGCCGCGCTACAGCATCTACTCGGAGGAATTCGCGAACGATCCGCATCGCGCGTATGCCGCGATGCGGGATCGCCACGGCTCGGTGGTTCCCATCGAACTGGCGCCCGGTGTCCCGGCCACCCTGGTGATCGGTTACGCTGCCGCACTTCGAATTCTCAATGATCCCGAGCGGTTTCCCGCGGATCCACGCAACTGGCAGAACAGTATCCCGGCCGATTCACCGGTACGGCCGATGATGGAGTGGAACCCGACCGTCCTGCGCAGCAGTGGTGAACTGCATCAGCGCTATCGGCGGGCGCACGTGTACGCCCTCGACGGATAGATCTGTACGAGTTGCGCCAAAATGTGGAACGGATCGCCGTCCCCCTCGTCAACTTGTTCTGTGAGTCGGGCAAGGCCGATCTCGTCACCCCTCTTCCGATTCTCGACACGAGCCGACCGGACAACTCCGACCTGCAGTTACTGTCGCGACAGAGCCATTTCCGTTACAGGCGTCACACCGTAGTTCTCCGGCTATGAAGGCTCGAGTTCGTCGTGGTTCATCGGTAAGGGCGCGCTGTCCTGTCAGCTTCTGCGCAGCACCCCGCAGGGCTGAGCTGGCGTCGATGATGCAGACGACGCTTGCGCTGAATTGCTCACTGAACCGTCGGGTTGAGAGCCGCTTCTTCCGAGTCGGCGCGCGTGGCGCGGCGAGCGGCACCTGTGCGGCGGGTTCTACAGCGCGCCGCCGCCTTCGAGCTAATGCATCGAATGCCGACTATGGAACTTCCACGCATCACGCACGATGTCGGTGATGTCTGGTTTCTGTGGTGTCCAGCCGAGTTCGCGTTGTGCGAGTTCGGAGGAGGCGTAGAGGGTTGCGGGGTCGCCGGGTCGTCGTGGTGCTGTCTCGACGTCGAGCGGGACTCCGGTTACGTCTCGGATTGCTTGGATGACTTGGTGGTTGGAGTAGCCGATGCCGTTGCCGAGGTTGTAGATCTTGTGTTCGCCGGGGTGAATATGGTTGAGGGCGAGGAGGTGGGCGTGGGCGAGGTCGGTGATGTGGATGTAGTCGCGGATGCAGGTGCCGTCGGGGGTGGGGTAGTCGTCGCCGTAGAGGGTGAATTTGTCGCGGTGGCCGAGGGCGGTGTCGAGGGCGAGGGGGATGAGGTGGGTTTCGGGGTTGTGGCGTTCGCCGATCATGGTGCCGTCGCCGCAGTCGTGGGCGCCTGCGACGTTGAAGTAGCGCAGGGAGATCGCGCCGAGTCGGTGGGCGCGGGTGTAGGTGGTGATGGCTTTGTCGATGGCGAGTTTGGTGTCGCCGTAGGTGTTGACCGGGTTGGTGGGTGAGGTTTCGAGCAGGGGCAGGTGGGTGGGTTCGCCGTAGACGGCGGCGGTGGAGGAGAAGACGAGTCGGCTGACGTTAGCGGTGTGCATGGCGTCGAGGAGGGCGAGGGAGGCGCGGGTGTTGTTGTCCCAGTGCCATTCGGGGTGGTGCATGGATTCGCCTGCGGCGATGAGTCCGGCGAAGTGCAGGACGGCGTCGTAGCCGGCGTTAGGGGTGAGGATTTGGGCGATGTCGTGGACGCGCAGTTTGATGAATTCGGCGTCGTGGGGGATTTGGCGGTCGTCGTTGCGGGAGAGGTCGTCGATGACGGTGACGTTATGTCCGGCGTCGAGGAGCAGGCGTGTGACGGTGGCTCCGACGAATCCTGCGCCCCCGGTGACCAGGATTTTCATCTGACCTGCACTTTCATGGCGAGTAGGTGGTCGTGGATGGTTTGTTTGTGCGCGCGGAAGTGGTCTTCAGGGCTTTCGCGGCGTGCGCTGCCGGTCCAGCCGGTGATGCGTTCCCAGGCGCGCTGCTTCACCGTAGTCAATGCGGTCGGGCCGGGTGTGGTGTGCCATGCGTCGGCCATGGCGCGTGCGAGGGCGTGGACGGTTTGGTGGTGGCGGGCGACGATTCGGCCGCTGCTGGTGACGGCGTAACGGGTGTAGTTGACCGCGTCAGGGCGTGGTTGTCCGAACTCGGTGTCGAACCGGGTGAAGGCGTGGTGGAGGTAGGTCCAGAATCGTCCTGGATCCATCGGCGGCTGCGTGGGGTCGGCCCGCCAGCGCAGCTCGGCGCGCATCTGCTCGGCGAGGTGCGGCGCCATCTGACCGAAGTCGTGGTGGGCGTAGGCGCCCTCGAGCATGGCGGTGGCTCGCAGGATCTTCACGCACAGTCGGCTGATGAGCAGGTGGAAGTGCGTGGAAGCCGCCCCAGTGCGCCATTGGTCGTGGAGGCCGAGCCAGAAGTAGGCCTGCGTGTAGTAGAGCAGTATTTCGTAAGCGTCGCGGACGTCGAGTGTGACGGGGTGGTGTTCGGGTAGGCCGCGGTCGGTGACGGGCAGGCCGAGATTCTTGAAGTCGTGCCCGAGGGAGGTTTGGATGGCGAGGTAGTCGCTGAGCGGCAAAGTCATCAAATCCACTGTGGCGAAGTATTTCTCCGCGATGGCCATGAGGTCGTGGACTTGGGTTGAGGGGTGGTCTCCGTAGTGGACGTAGAGGAGGTCGACGTCGCTGATCAGCAACGGCTTACCGCCGATGCGGATGAAGGTGGGTTCGCCGCGGGCCAGGGAGCCGCCGACGATCAGCCAGTCGTCGGCGGGTACGCAGTGCCCGAGCGTGCGGAGGTCTTCGGCGATATCGAAGGCTTCCCGGGCGACGGCGGCGGCGTGGGGGAGTCGGGAGGTGATGCGTTCGGCCAAGGTGGTGGTGTCCACTTCATGCCTCCGGTTCGCTGGACCGCGTGGGCATGGGCAGCAGAACGGGTCCGGGCTGGTGGGCGGGGACGGGTGTTTCCTCGTGGGCCTTTTTCGCGGTGATGTGCGGGCACAACGAGCCGCAGATTGTGCAGGGCGCGCCTTTGCGCAGGCCGTGGGTGATGAACGCGTTGCCTGCCAGGCCGGGGTAGAGGGCGTGGCCTTGCTGGATGTCCCAGTCGTTGGCGCGGCGGGCGACGCTGATAGCGCGTTGCCGTGCGATTTCGGGTTTCCAGCCGCGTACGAGGTCGAGCGCTGTGATGGCGACACGGACCATGCGGATGGAGGTGGCGGTGTCGGGCGCGGTGGGCATGGCGTAGTGCTCGTTGTGGGTGATGGAGGCGAACATGTCGCCGCCGCACTGTCCGGCCGCCGCGACACCGAGGGCGTTGACGGTATCGTCGAGGGTGACGCCGTTGTCTATGACCATCGGTCCGGCCAGCCACAGCGGCGCACCGCCGAGCGCTTCTTTGTAGGCGGGGATCAGTTCGGGAATGCGGTGCAGCGGCATGTGCCCGCCGCTTTCGCACAACACCTGCACCCCGGCGCTCAACGCATTTTTGCGGAGTTCGGCCAGCAGTTGGATTTCGCGCCATTTCAGGTCGTCGCCCGCATCGGCGGTGGCGCCGGGGCGGAAGATGTCGCCGAGGTCGAGGACGACTTCGTGGCGGCGGCAGATGTCGAGGATTCCGTCGAAGTACTCGATCAGAGGGTTGTCGCAGTGGTGGAGGCGCATGTAGCGGGCCAGCAATCCGCCGCCTCGTGAGGTCGTGGGCATGATTCGGTCGGATTTCTCGCTCATCTGCGCGAGGGCGGGGTTGATGCCTGCGTGGATGAGGACGAAGTCGACGCCAGCGGCCAACCCGAGCTCGAATCGGTCCAGGAATTCGTTGCGACTCAGCTTTTTCCGCGGGTCAGCGAACAGGTCGTATGTCAGGCATGCGCCGAGCGGTACGCCCATGACTTCCTTCAAATCCGCGCGCAGCGCCACCCCTTCAGGGTTGGTGGTCAGGTCCATGACAGCGTCGGGACCGGCGGCGAGGATGACCGCCATGCTTTCCACGATGGTCTGCCTGTCGCGGTCACGCGGCCCCAGTCCGACAAGAGCGGCGACTTTGCGGCGAGTGTCCTCACCGACGAGCAGCGGTTTGAAGGCTGTCATGTGTCGGCTCGCCTGCGACCGCAGGAACACCAGGGTGCCGGTTTCGACCCGCCGGGCGGCGGTGTCAGGGGCGAGGCCTTCGGCCTGACAGGTGGCAATGAACTGGGGATCTTTTGCGAGGGTGAACATTTGGCGTGTCCTTTCGATCAGGGATGTTTCGGAGTGGCGCGCCCGGTTGGCCGCGGTGGAGGTGGTTGGCCGTCGACGACTTCGGTGATCAGGTCAGCCCAGCCGACAGCCAGGGCACTGACGTGGATCCATGCCTCATGCACGGCGGGTTCGGAGGCGTGCTCGGCGGCGGCCAGCGTCAGTTCGGCATCGACGTACGCGGCGGCCAGCGCATCCACGGCTGGCCCCATGCGTTCCGTGCCGCACCGTGGCTGAATGTGGGTGCTGACCCAGTTGTCGATCAGCGCGACCACATCATCTCGGCGTCGATCGACTTCGGCCGCGCGTTCGGGGATGACGCGACGGGTGCGGTGCAGATGCGCCAGCGCCTGCGCCCACCGCGTGATCAGATGGTCGGCCGGGTTGTGGCCCGTCACGCCGCGAAATGCCGCGCAGAGCTCGTGCCAGTCCGGAATCCGAGGCAGCCGAGAATCCGGCCCGGAGAGCGAGACATCCTGTCGCGCAGCCGCTGTCATCTGCGATGAACGCGCGAGGATGGGTGTGTGGCGTTCGGTGGGCATGCTCGGGCTACACCTCGGTTCCGAACGAGTAGGCCATCGCCGCGAGGTAGGGCAGACATCCGCCGCCGTGGGCGGCATGAGTGTGAAGAATGAAGCGGGCGCGGTCCGAATCCAAATCGATGGGCTCGGCCGCGCAGTCGCGATACTGCACGGCCCACAGATCCCGTGTGTTCTGCGAAATTCTCACGGCAGCTCCCTGACAGTCGGTGGGTGGGCACGCCGATGCCGGGCCCAGTCGCACGCGCCCGAATCCGGCTCCGCCCGCTGATCACTCGCGAAGGGCGGAACAACGTCGACCACATGCCCGGCCTCGGGTGCTGGTCCCAGATTCGCGGCCGCGGCTTGCCGTCCCAACGCCCGACGGGAC
>NZ_BDBM01000084.1 GCF_001612985.1 Nocardia gamkensis NBRC 108242
GAGGCCGAGCACCGCGGCGGCGACCAACGCCGCGCCGCCGTAGAACGCCAGCAGCGCCCCGACCCCCGCCAAGCCGGCACCGAGCCCGAACCGCTTGCCCTTCTCCCGCATCTCGACACGGGCGAGCTGTAGTTCGTCGCGGATGAGCCGGGACACCTGTGCGGTGGCGTCCTCCACCAGTTCGGTGACCGACCGAGCGTTCGCGGGCGGCCGAATCTGTGTCGTCTCGGTCATGAGACCTCCTTCGGCATGTCACACCTCCTCCACCGCGACTACCCGCGCGACCGGATTCCAATCGGACATCGGGCCGGTCGGACGCGGCTCGGGTAACCGGCGCGCGGGGGAGGACCCACCCACGATCGCCGGGCGCCGACGGTCTCCGAAGCGATTGCGGTGCAAACGAAATCGCTGGGAGGTCACTCGATGTAGGCGCCGATCTGCGGAACGGCCTCGACCGGGTGCCGCGCCTGCAAGCCCGCGCCGATGCCCTCGAAGTGCCAGCCGCCACCGGCGCGACGCACTCGACCGAGCACCATGCCGGTGTGCGAGCCGCCGCCGGTCAGCTCGTGGCGGGCGAGCTGGGTACCCGCCGCGGTATCGATCACCCGGCAGTAGGCGTTCGCGATCCGATCGAGCGTCCGGCCGGTGTAGCTGGTGATGAGGAACAGCATGGTGGTGACGTGTGGGGAGAGGCGCGACAGGTCCACGCTGATGACCTCGTCGTCGCCCTCCCCTTCTCCGGTGAGACTGTCGCCGTGCAGGCGGACGGCCCCGTCCGTCGAGGTGAGCTGCTCGTGATACACCACGTCTACGAGCCGGTCCGCGGCGAAGAGCAGGGCCGCGACGTTGAGATCGATCTCCTTGCGCCGGCCGAGCAAGCGCGAACGGGTGGCGGGGTCCCAGCCCAGCGCCACGGTGACGTGCTCGAGCGGGACGTCGCGTTCATCGCGGAGCACGGTGAGCATCGGTGTTCTCCTCTGCGTCGGAAAGCGGTCGGGTTCCGCCGTCGAGCGTGGATGTGCCCCGGGTCGTAGCGCGCGGCCTTACGTGCGCCCGGCAACGCAATGACCGAGACGATAGGGACGATTCCGGCGGACGAGCAGCGTACCCGTGTTCGTGCCGGATATGGCGAGAATCCAATCCGCGAGGCCGTTCGCCGCGAAGTCAAGGCATGCGGGTTGGCACAGGGCAGGTGCGCCGAAACCGCGGCGCGGGTCCCACCACGCGCGGTCGTTCGCCTGCGGAGTCCAGGGACGGTTCGCGTGCGGAGGTAGTGGCGAGCGTTCTACGGGTGAATGGAGCGCACCCACGGTTACCGACCGGAGGTGACCGGCGATGACCGGTACCGAGACCTCGCGCGCGGATCTGCTCGACCTGGCGTATCCCTTCGCGATGGACGCGGTCGCCGAGATCGAGCGCAGGCGCATCGAAAACCGCCTTGCGAAGACCGATTCCGGCACGGCCGCGGCGTTCGCGGCGGCGGTGCACGGGATCCGGGAGACCCTGGCGGCACTGAGCGCGACCGCCGCGGTGAATCCTCCACCGACCCTGGAGTCGAAGATCCTCGCGGCGATCGACGACTCGCGTCCCGGCGCGCGTCGCCGTCGCGAAATCCTCGCCCGTCGCCGCCTCGCACAGTTGGTGGTGGCCGCCGCGGTGGCCGTCGCGGCCGGGGCGGGCGCCGTGGTGGTGGCCGAGCGGATCGCGGGGTCGCATGCCGCGGCGGTCACGGCCGACCAGGTTTCGAGGCAACCGGACGCGCGTTCCCGGGTGATCGAACTGTCCGTCGGCGGCAGGCTGACAGTGAGCACCTCCGACCGGCTCGGCGCGGTGGCGGTCACCTTCGACGCGGTACCCGCGCCACCGCCCGGCCGGGCATATCAGCTCTGGGTCGTGACACCGGCGGGTACGCCGCGTTCGGCGGGAGTGTTGACCGGCGTGCCGCAGGCGGGCGTGACGACCGGATTCGATCCCGCGGATGTCGTCGCCGTCACCATCGAACCCGCGAAAGGATCGCCTCGCCCGACCTCGCCGCAGATCGCGACCGTCACGCTGGGCTGAGCGTCTTCGACCCACCGGTGCCTGCGCCGAGACGCCCCTGGCTAGTCGCACCCTTCGAGAGTCGCGCGCGCGACCTCCTCGACGACGTCATCGATCTCGCCGCGCGCCCGCAGCGCCGCGACCTGCCGATGCGCGCCGTTGCCGCGCGCGAGCAGGTGTGCGAACGCCTCGTCGACGAACTGCCGGTCGCCTGCCTCGTCCAGCGCGGGGGCCACGTGCTCGATCAGCCGGAACAGCAAATCGCGCACCGGCGCCACATTGCTGTCATAGGGATCCACACCGTCGCCGTCCAGTCCCGAACGGGCGGCTTTCCAGTACGCCGCCCGCAGCACTTCGGCGGGGACCGGCGGTGCGATCTGCCCCGCGGCCAACGATTTCCGCGCCGTGACGACGATGGCGCGCACCAGCGCCGCCAAGAGCGCGGTCTCCTCGACCGTGGCGGGGATGTCACTCACCCGCACTTCGACGGTCGGGAACGAGACCGACGGGCGAACGTCCCAGTAGACCATCTGCTTGTCCAGGATGCTGCCGCTGTTGAGCATCATCGCGACCATCGCCTCGTAGTCACGGGCGGACTCGAAATACGGCGGTGGCCCCGCGCTGGGCCAGCGCCGCCACAGGATGCTGCGCCAGCTGGCGAATCCGGTCTCGGTGCCGCGGTAGATGGCCGAATTCGCGGTCATCGCCAGCAGTTGCGGCAGCCACGGTCGCAAATGGTTGCTGACCTGCACCGCGGTTTCGGCGTCGGGGACGCCGACGTGCACATGGCAGCCCGACAGCCCCTGCTCATGGGCGAGCATGCCGAAGTTCTCGGCGATGCGCTGGTAGCGCGGCGTATCGGTGACGGGGAATTCGTGCGGGACGGTGGGCGGGATGCCGACGGCGAGCAGGCGTGCGTCGTTGCGCTCGGCGCAGGCGGCGATATCGCGGCGCAATTCCCGCAACTGCCGGTGCAGTGCGCCGATATCGGTGTGGACCGCCGTGCTGGTTTCCACCTGACAGCGCGTCAGCTCGAGTTGCAGGTCGACCCCGATCTCCTCGGCGGTGCGCGCCACTTCCACATTGCGTGCCAGCGGCTCGCCGGTACGGGGGTCGACAAGCAGGAACTCTTCTTCTACGCCGACCGTCAGGCGCCCATCGTCCATGTGCGGGCAATACCCAGGGGCGCCCCGGCTAGTCAGCCGAAACGCACGGCTCCCCACGGGCGGTGCTGGGGCAACAGCCCCTGCGGGCGGGGGTCGATAATGTCGCCCTCATGCGGATCGTCGTCCTCGGCTCGGGCATCACGGGTCTGTCCACCGCGGCCGAACTGCTCCGGGCGCGGCACGAGGTCGTGATCGTCAGCGCCGGGCCGATCACGGCGACGACGTCCTTCCTGGCCGCCGCGGTCTGGTTTCCGACCGCCGCGGGCCCCGCCGATCGTGTGCGGGCCTGGGGCGAGATCACTTTCGAGCACTTGGCGGGGTTGGCCGCCGCGGGCGCGCCGGGTGTGCGGATGTGCTCGTCGATGGCGCTGTATCGCGACGAACCCCCGATACCGGCGTGGTCGCGATCGGTGCGCTCGTTCCGCTCGGCCGATCCCGCCGAACTGCCGCCGGGCTACCGATTCGGGTTCCGTTTCGAAGTTCCCTTGGTGGAGATGCCGACCTACTTGCCCTTCCTCAGCGCGCAAGTGGACGCGGCGGGCGCGCACCGCGTCCGCCGCACTGTGCGACGGCTCGACGAGCTCGCCGACCTGTCACCGGATGCCGTGATCAACTGCGCAGGCCTGCGGGCCGCCGAGTTGGTCGGCGACCGGGAGGCGTATCCGATCCGGGGTCAGATCGTGCGGGTCGCGAATCCCGGACTGTCCGTCTCGGTCCGCGACGAGGCGCATCCGCTCGGCCGTGCCTACGTCCATCCGCGCGCGAACGACTGCGTGCTGGGCGGGTCCCTGGACATCGGCGAGTGGGACACGGCGCCGGCTCCCGACCTCACTCGATCGATCCTGCGGCGCTGCCGCGATCTGGTTCCCGCTCTCGCGGGCAGCGAAGTGCTGGAAACCGTGGTGGGACTGCGCCCCGGTCGCCGGGAAGTCCGCGTGGAACTCGACACCGCCGTGCTGCCAGGCACGCCCGTCGTCCACAACTACGGCCACGGCGGTTCCGGCATCACCATCGGGTACGGATGCGCGCTGGATAGCGCGGCGCTCGTCGCCGCGCTGTGAGCGGACCGTGACCCGGTCGGATCAGTTGGCGTAACTGCGCGCCACGACCGAGTTCAGCGCCTCGAGGAATTCGCTGAGAACACCGGGTTCGACCTGGTCGCGCGGGGTGCGTCGCTCGGGCGAACCGGCTACGGCCCCGGCGAGGCCCGCGTCGACGCTGTCGCGCAGAACGGCGTGCACCGCTTCGATCGGGATGCCCGCCTGGGCGCACCGGGTGGCCGCGTGCTCGAATCGGCCGAGGGCGAGATTTCCGGCCGCCTCGGCCGCGTCGACCAGCACGAGGGCCAGCTCCAGCCCCATTCGAATCAGCGCGTCGGGACCACCGCGACGGGTGCCACGATCGGATCTCGCGGACACCTCGGCGATGTCCCGATCTTTCTCGTGCGGGCCGATATTCATGGCCCTCCCTCCGCCCGGCGACCCTGCTGCTACCGACGTTACGACGGGGATCGAAAGAATTCGACCGCGCGAATACGACTTGTGAGGCTTCACAGACGCGCACCGCGTGGTTCGGGTGGTGTCCCCAACCGGGGGCGCGACCCTCGGCACGTCGACCCGGTCAAGTTACCGTTGAGTACTTTCCGTGATCGGGGACTGAAGGAGTCACATGTCCATCACCGATTCGGCAGGCCCGGATCTGACCCTCTCGGGCCGCCCGGCCAGTTCTTCATTGCGGGACGTGCGGAATCTGTCTCGCAAAATGGTCGGCCACTTCATCGAGACCGTCGCGCACTGCCGGACCCTCCCCGGCGAGGCGCTCAACGGCGACATCACCAACATCACCCGCTTGTGCCTGGAACTGGCCGTCAGCATGCTCGACGGCAGCGACATCCCGGAGAAGACCCTGCTGCTGCGCAACGCCGCGGCGGGCTGGGCGCGTGAGGGAATCCCGATCGACACCATCCACCACGCCGTGCACGAAGGGTTCAAGCTCGGCTTCGACCTGATCGTCGCGAACGCGACCGCCGCGGACTTCGACAGCCTCAAGGACATCAGCCGCCGCCTGCTGGAGATCCTGGACACCATCACCTCGACCGTCTCGCGCGCCTACGTGACCGAGTTGCGCGCGGTGGTCGGCGAGCATCACACGGCGGCGCACACCCTCGCCTCGGCCTTGCTCGGCGGACACCCCACCTTCACCATGGCCCGTGAGTGCGGCATCCAGATCGCCGACTCGTATTCGGTTCTCGCGCTGGCGATTCCACCCCATCCGGACGAACGCAATCCGCAACTCGACGGTGCGGTGGTGGCGCGGCGGAAGCTGCGCAGGGTGCAATCCGAACTCGCGACCCGCTGCGGGGAGGCGGTGCTGTCGCTGCTGAGCGTGGACGGCGGCACCGTCCTGCTGCCGTCGGCCTCGTTCGAGGACAAGGCCCTCGACGACCTGGTGGAGGGGCTCGGCCGTGCGGCCCAGGTGCCGATCGTCGCGACGGTGATCGCCGCGGCGCCGGTCGAGGTGCCGACGGCCGCCGACCGCGCCCACGAACTGCTCGACATGGTGCAGCGGCTGCGCTGGAGACGCGGGCTGTTCCGATTCGACGACCTGGCGCTGGAATACCAGCTCACCCGGCCGGGCCCCGGCTTGGAAACCCTCCGGACGCTGCTCGATCCGCTCGACGAGCACCCCGAACTCCTCGAAACGCTCAAACGGCATATCGGCACGAACCTGAATCGCCAGCGCACCGCACGATCGCTGCACATCCACACCAACACCGTGGACTACCGGCTCAAGCGCATCGGTCAACTCACCGGATTCGACCCGGCTCAGGCCTCCGGGGTCTGGTATCTGCGCGCCGCGTTGGTCGCCCGCAGCTACCGGGACAACGAGGACGAGTCGCCGGTCGGGGATTGGACCCCGGCGGCCGCGGTCTCCTCGTAGGTTCGCCGTCGCGGCTGCTTCGCGCCGATCAGTTCGTGAACCGCTTCGGGCGTCCATCGCCGGTCGGCGCCGGGACGAGTGGCGAGGTAGCCCGCGGTCGCCCGGCGGGACCAGCCGTGCGCGGCACGCAGGCCCGCGGCCAGGTGCCGCAGGTAGGCGGCGGCGGGCGGATTGCCCCGAACGTCGCGACAACGCCACGGTGCGGTGAAGGTGAGCACCGGGTGACCGGTATGTGTTCCCGTGCAGACCAGGGTCTCGTACCGGCCGGGACCGAGCGTGGTCGTCCCCGTCTCGAGCACCTCGGTCGAGCTCAGCGCCGTGCCAGGGGCGCGATACATCTCCTGCGCCACGATGTCGGAGAACTGGGCGGTGGTGAGCAGGTGGGCGCGCACGGCCATCTCGCCGGGGCAGCCCGGATCGTAGAAGGCGCGGCCGCCGGTCCAGGTCAGCGATTCGGTGGCGAAATACAGCACGCCCGGGAGCAGGAGGGGGATCGAGCGGATCGGGTCGGCGTGGTCGCGGCAGCCGGGCAGGGTGAGCGCTCCCCCCTCCGGCCTGCCGCCGCGAAGGTAGGTGCGCAGCCTGGTCAGGCTCATATTGGAGCCGTACGCGGCGTACCAGACCAGGTCGCCGCGCGAGCGGTGCCGATCCGCGTCCGATGCCGCTCGGGGTGTCGCCGAGCCGGCTGTGCCCTCGAGATGCCGCGCCATCATGACACCCATTCTCGGCTCTTCGCCGTACCCGCGCAGCGTCCCCGGCACCCGACCGGAAACCGGTGCGACGAAGTCGGCACAATGCGGAAGCAAGTCTTCCGCAATTGCCGCAAAAGTGGCTCTCATGACGAACACGAAGCAGATCCGGCCTTTCCGCATCGACATCCCCCAGGCCGACCTCGACGACTTGCGGGACCGGCTCGGCCGGGCGCGCTCGCCGTACGTGGTGCCCGGCACCGACGGGGGCTGGGACCGCGGGATCGCGCCGAACTACCTGCGCGAACTGGCGCAGTACTGGCGTGACGAATTCGATTGGCGCGCGCAGGAGGCGCGGTTGAACGCCCACCCCCAGTTCACCACCGAGATAGACGGGCAGACCATCCACTTCTTCCATGTGCGCTCGCCCGAGCCGGACGCGATTCCGCTGCTGATCACCCACGGCTACCCGGGATCGGTGGTGGAATTCCTGGAGCTGATCGGCCCGCTGACCGATCCGCGGGCGCACGGCGGTGACCCGGCGGATGCCTTCCACGTGGTGATCCCCTCGCTGCCCGGGTTCGGGTTCTCCACGCCGCTGGCCTCGACGGGGTGGGAGCTGGCGCGCACGACCGAGGCGTTCGCGGAGCTGATGAGCAGGCTGGGTTACGAGAAATTCGTGGCGCAGGGCGGCGACATCGGCGCGGGCGTCACCGGACGCCTGGCCGCCACCCATCCGGAGCGGGTGATAGCGACGCATGTGAACAGCGACCCGGGCACACTCGGGCTGGTGGGCGAGCAACTGCCGATGCCGGACGGGCTCACCGGCGACGAGCTCGCCGCCATCGATGCCGAACGGGAGAAGTGGGCACAGCAGAAGGGATACCTGACGCTGCAGACCACTCAGCCGAACGCCATCGCAGCCGCCCTGACCGATTCGCCCATCGCGCAGCTCGGCTGGATCGCGGAGAAGTTCCAAGCCTGGACCGACCCGGCACAGCCGGCGGGTGAGGCGGTGGAGCGTGACCTGCTACTGACCAATGTCAGCATCTACTGGTTCACCCGCAGCGGCGCCTCGGCGGCGCAATTCCTCTGGGAGAATGCGCATTCCGGGATGGACTGGGTGATGCCATCCGGGGTGCCGCAGGGATGGGCGGTGTTCGGCACGCACCCGTTGATGCGCCGGGTGATGAATCCGGAGGGGCATATCGAGCACTTCACCGAATACAGCGAGGGCGGACACTTCGCCGCGGCGGAGCAACCGGAGCTGTTCGTGGCCGACGTCCGCGCCTTCTTCCGCAAGCATCGGGGGTAGTGGTCGAGTGGGCGGCGGAGCGAGCGCGTCGCCGCCCACGTTCGTCGGAGAGCTACGCGCGAACGCGTAACGGCGAACCGTTCTCCGGTCGGATGTCTGCGCCGATGTTCGGGTCTACCGTTTCCCCTATGACGTGGAACGAGATGAGCCAGAGCAGGACCGTCCTGCTGACCACCTTCAAGAAGGACGGGACGCCGGTCGGCACACCGGTGTGGGTGGCTCCGGAAGGGGACCGGATCGTCGTCTGGACCAATCCGAAGACCTGGAAGGTCAAGCGGATCCGCCGCAATCCCGACGTCACGCTGCAGGTCTGCGACGGGCGCGGCCGCCCGACCGCGGAGGAGGTCTTGCCGGGCAGCGCCCGCATCCTCGACGCGGAGGGCACGCAACGGGTCCGGGACCTGGTAGCGAGCAAATACGGCCTCATCGGCCGGCTCGCCATTCGCGGCCACAAGCTGCTGCGCGGCGCGGACGCGTCCGTCGGCATCGCGATCGATCCGAGGACGGCAGGCGATCTGCCCTAGGCGGATTCGGCGAGCCCCGCCGAGCGCCAGATGTCGGCGAGATCGTCGAGCGGGACCGCGAGCGCCTGCCCCAACGCGACGACGGTGCCGAAGGCCGGAGAGGGCAGCCGGCCGCTCTCGATCTTGCGCAGCGTTTCCGGGGAGATCCCGGCCGCCCGCGCGACCTCGGTGAGCTCGCGGTCCGCGCGAGCGGCGCGCAAGGCGGCGCCGAGGCGACGGCCTGCCTCGATCTGCGCGGGAGTCAACGGGAGCCGGACCATGCGCTCAGGCTACGGACGGCCTGTGAGCACCGCAAGCGACCCGATTGGTATTAAAATACCGGCACGGCTATCGTGGTATTAAAATACCGACGTACGGAGGATTGATGGTCGAGTTGAAGAGCCCCGCGGAGATCGCGCGAATGCGAGTGGCAGGGCGTTTCGTCGCCGGCGTGCTCGCCGAGCTGCGTGAGCGCGCGCGGGTGGGAGTGAATCTGCTCGACCTCGAAGCCCACGTCCGCGAGCGCATCCGCGAACGCGGCGCGCAGTCCTGCTACTGGGACTACGCGCCATCGTTCGGGCGCGGGCCGTTCCGCAACACCGTCTGCCTGTCGGTGAACGACGCTGTGCTGCACGGAC
Source organism: Nocardia gamkensis NBRC 108242 (assembly GCF_001612985.1). GTDB lineage: Bacteria > Actinomycetota > Actinomycetes > Mycobacteriales > Mycobacteriaceae > Nocardia > Nocardia gamkensis. Next base: position 9,292 of record NZ_BDBM01000084.1, read on the forward strand.
TTCCGTTCGACTACACGCTGCGCGACGGTGACGTGCTGAGTATCGACCTCGCGGTCGGGATCGATGGCTGGGTCGCGGACGCGGCGACCACGGTGGTGACCGGTTCCGCCGCGGACAAGGACGTGCGGCTGGTGCGGGCCACCGAGGAGGCGCTGTCCGCGGCGATCGTGGCCGCGGTGCCCGGCAACCACATCGGCGATATCTCCGCCGCCATCGCCGCGGTGGCGCGTGCGTACGGCTACCCGGTGAACACCGAGTTCGGCGGACACGGCCTCGGCCGCACCATGCACGAGGATCCGCACGTGCCGAACGCGGGCAGGCCCGGGCGCGGCTATCGGCTGCGGCCCGGACTCACCATCGCGATCGAACCGTGGTTCGCGCGCACGACCGACCGCATCGTCACCGATCCCGATGGCTGGACCATCCGCTCGGCGGACGGCTCACGGACCGCCCACTCCGAACACACCATCGCGATCACCCCGGACGGACCGGAGGTGCTGACCGCGGCGTGAGTGCGCCGACCGGCGGCTATGTCTCCGACAGCCAGGCCGTCAGGTCGTCGGAGGCGCGCAGTTCCCCGGCGATGGACGCGCGTTCCGCGGCGGACAGTTCCATCGCGCGCAACCCGTCGCGGAACTGCTCGGCGCGACCCGGTTCTCCGATCGCGACGGCCAGTTCGGCGAGCGCCGCCAGCGCCCGGGCCACCTCCAGCCGCGGCGCCTCGGCCCGGAACCGGCCGAGACCGACCTCGAGCACGCGGAACGCGGCCTTGTCGTCGGTCTTGAAATCACGCAGGATCCGGGCGTTGTCCAGCACTCTGGCCAGCCCGTCCAGCTTCTTCGATCCGCCGTATTCCACTTCCGGGGGTTCGTCGCGCTGGATGTAGATCACCTGATTGCCCGCCGGATCGACCACGGTGAACCGGGACTGGCCCGGCCGGAAGCGGGTGATCCGGGGCAGCCCCTTCGCGGGGACCTTGCCGTAGCGGGTGCGCAGCGCGGTGCTGAAAGCCTGATGCCTGCTCGCGACGTCGTCGACCATGACGAGACAGCCCGCGCGTTCGGCGGGGACGTCGCCGTCCTTGGGTGCGGGCACGAAGTGCAGGGCGCAGCCGTGGTCCTCTATCGCGCCGTAGACGTAGGGGCGGGTCTGCTCGTGCGTCACCGTGTAACCCAGTGCTTTGTAGAAATCCAGCGTGCTGGCCAGGTCGTCGGTCCAGAGCTGCGGTACCGCCGTGTCGGCCATGAGATCCTCCCGATTGCCTGCGGTAGTCAATTTTGACTAGCAAAGGTAGGCCCCTGTCCGCCCGGAAGTCAAACTTGACTACCATGCGGTCCGGGAGGCGAAAGGAGTTCACGATGTCGGTGGTGCGCCTGCTGGTGCTGGGGGTGATGCGCCTGCGTCAGCCCGTACACGGGTACGCGCTGCGCCAGGAACTGCTGTCCTGGCGCGCCGAGACCTGGACGAATGTCAAACCCGGCTCGATCTATCACGCGCTCAAGCAGCTCACGCGGGAGGGGAAGCTGAGCGCGTTCGCGACCGAGAACAGCGACCAGGGCCCCGGGCGCACGCTGTTCGAGCTGACCGCAGCGGGCGAGGCCGAATTCCGCAAGCTGATGGACGAGGCGCTGATCAGCATCGACATGGAGGAACTCGGGGCGGGCATCGCCTTCATGGACGCGCTGCCCAGGGCGCACGTCATCGCGAAGCTGCGTGAACAGAGCCGCCGCAGTGCGGCGGTGCGCGCCGATCTGCTGGCCATGATCCCGGACTTTCCCGGGCGATACGAAGCGCCGCACGCGACCGATCTGCTGGAACTGTGGAGCGGCGTGTTCGCGAACCTGTCGGCGTGGACCGAGGGCGTGCTGGCGCGCCTGGAAGCGGGGGAGTACCGGATGCCGGAATAGGTCGTCGGCGAGCAGGCCGCCTTTCCCGCCCAACTCCCCGCGCCGGGACGCGGGATACGCTGCCCGGCATGACGAATTCGCTGGACGCCGTCGCCAAAGCCGACTACGTGCTGCTGACCACCTTCCGTAAGGACGGAACTCCCGTCGGCACCGCGGTGTGGGCGGTGACCGACAACGGCAAACTGTACGTCTGGACCGTCACCGACAGCTGGAAGGTCAAGCGCTTGCGCCGCAATCCGGCGGTCACCCTGCAAGCGTGCAACGCCACCGGCAAGCCACGCGGTGCGGTGATCGAAGGGACCGGGCGGCTGCTCGACGCCGAGGGCACCGAACAGGTGCGCAAACTGCTGCGCCGCAAGTACTGGCTCACCGGGCCGCTGGTCATCCTCGGCAGCAACCTGCGGCGCGGCAAGTCCGGCACCATCGGCATCGAGATCACCCCCGCTGCCTGACCCGCGCCGATCAGGTCGCCTGGCTGACCGACGACATGTGGAAGTCGGGAATCCGCAAGGGCGGCATGGCGGTCCGGGTGAACCAGTCCTTCCATTCGCGTGGCAGCGTGAGTTCGGTCGCGCCCGCCTCGCTCACCCGCCGGAGCAGGTCCAGTGGGCTCTCGTTGAACCTGAAGTTGTTCACCGCGGCGGTGACCTCGCCGTTCTCGATGAGGTACACCCCGTCCCGAGTGAGTCCGGTGAGCAGCAGCGTCGCCGGGTCGACCTCGCGGATGTACCACAGCGTGGTCAGCAGCAGACCGCGCTCGGTGCGCGCGATCATGTCATCGATCGTGGCTTCCGAACCGCCGGTGAGCAGCAGGTTCTCGCCGGGAACCGTGGCGGGGGCGTCGAACTCGGCGGCGCTGGCGCGCGGATAGATCAGCGCGGAGATCACGCCGTCGCGCAGCCAGTCGACGCGCTCGGCGGGCAAGCCGTTGTCGAACACCGACATCGATTCCGACGACGCGGTCGCCGCCACGAACGGACGGTATTCCAGGCCGGGGGCGTCCGGGTCGGAGTAGAGGGTGAGCGGGATATCGCTCAGGCGCTCGCCGACCCGGGTCCCGCCCGCCCGCGCGAACGCCGTGTGGCCCTCCTGCGCGCCCCGGCCCTCCATCGACCAGGCCAGATAGATCATCAGGTCGGCGACGGTCGAGGGCGGAAGCAACGTCTCGTAGCGGCCCGCGGGCAACTCGACCTTGCGCTTGGCCCAGTCCAGGCGGCGGGACAGGTCCGCGAGCAGGCCGGATACGTCGACGTCGGTGAAGTCCGCGGTGCCGACCCCTACCCACGCGCTGGCCAGATCCGCGCCTTCGCCGCGCTTTCCGTTGATCTCCACCGAACCGGTGGGCTGCACGAAGCGGCGGCGGATGCCGGTCGAAGTGCCCAGCCACGTGGTGTGCATCTGATGGTGGGCGAAGCCGTAGAGCCGGTCGGCGCTGTCGAATCCGGCGGCCAGGCCGTCGGCCAGATCGGTGAACACCTCGATGCCGGTGCCACCCGCCGGATCGGTCCAGTCGTCGTCGGCGGCGTCCGGCTCGAGCAGCGGCATCGCGTCTCGTGCGGGCTCGGCGTCGCGCGCCGCCGCCTCACTCGCCCGCACCACGGCCTCGATATCGCCGGGATCGACACTGGTCGAGGCGATCGTGCCGACCCGGGCGAGGGTAGGTCCCTCGCGGAACACCGAGACCACCGCCCAGTGCCGCGACACCGACGACCCGTTGGTGGTCATGGAGTTCCCGGCCCAGCGCAGCGACGCCTCGTGCTCGTCGCGCACGATCACGATCGCCTCGTCGGCGCGCGACAGCGCCAGCGCCCGCTCCACGGTCGCGCTCGCGGGGAACAGATCGTCGCTCACTGGCCGGCCTCCGTCCGGGTGTTGAGAATGTTCACGCCGCGCACCAGGATCGACGGGCAGCCGTGGCTGACCGCGGCGACCTGGCCTGGCTGCGCTTTGCCACAGTTGAACGCGCCCCCGAGCTGCCAGGTGGACGGTCCGCCGACGGCTTCCATCGCCCCCCAGAACTCGGTGGTGGTGGCCTGGTAGGCGACGTCGCGCACCTGGCCGTCCAGCTTCCCGCCGCGGATGCGGAAGAACCGCTGGCCGGTGAACTGGAAGTTGTAGCGCTGCATATCGATCGACCATGACTTGTCGCCGACGATGTAGAGACCGTCGTCCACCCGCGAGATCAACTCCTCGGTGCTGGTGTCGCGGCCCGGGTCGGGTTGCAGCGAGACGTTGGCCATCCGCTGGATCGGCACGTGATGCGCCGAGTCCGCGTACGAGCAGCCGTTGGACCGCCGCAGACCCAGGCGCGGCGCGAAAACCCGATCCAGTTGATAACCGACCAGGACGCCGTCGCGGACCAGGTCCCAGCGCTGCCCCGCGACGCCCTCGTCGTCGTAGCCGACGCTGGCCAGCCCGTGCGATTCGGTGCGGTCGCCGGTCACGTGCATGATCGGTGTGCCGTAGCGCAGCGACCCGAGCTTGTCGGGCGTGGCGAAGGAGGTGCCCGCGTAGGCGGATTCGTAGCCGATGGCCCGGTCGTACTCGGTGGCGTGACCGATCGATTCGTGAATCGTCAGCCACAGGTTGGTCGGATCGATGACCAGATCGGTCGGCCCGGCCTGCACGCTGGGCGCTTTCACCTTCTCGGCCAGCCACTCCGGGATACGCGCGAGTTCGCCGTCCCAGTCCCACACGCCGTCGGCGCCGGTGACGTATTCCCATCCGCGGCCCACCGGCGCGGCCAGCGTGCGCATCGTCTCGAATACTCCCGCCGAGGTGTCCACCGTGATCGCCTCGAGGCTCGGGTGCAGCCGCACCCGCTGCTGGGTGATCGACGAGCCCGCGGTGTCGGCGTAGAAGGTCTGCTCCTTGACCTGCAGCACGCTCGCGGTGACGTGGTCCACCCCGTCGGCGTGCGACAGCCGCTCCGAATATTCCTGCAGCAGTGCCAGCTTCTCGCCGGTCGGCACGGTGAACGGGTCGATGTCGTAGGCCGAGACCCAGCGCGCGTCGGCGTAGCGCGGCTCGTCGGCCAACTCGACGCGTTCGCGGTTGAGCGCCCGCAACGTGGTCGCGACGGTGACCGCGGTACGCGCCACCTCGGCGGCGGTGTCGGGTGTCAGCGCGGCGTGCGAGGCGAAACCCCAGGTGCCGTCGACGATCACCCGCACGGCCAGGCCGAGTCGGGTACTGTCGGTGACCGCCTCGACCCGGCCGTCGCGCAAGCGGATCGACTGGGTGACCAGGCGATGCACCCGCAGGTCGGCGTGTTCGGCGCCGGCTGCCGTCGCCGCGGCCAGGGCGGCGTCGGCGAGCGCGGCCAGCGGCAGGTCGAGGAACTCGGCGTCCACGTCTCTGGAAGTCGCGATGCTCACCCGCACCAACCTAGCCGGTGGCGCCGCAAGTGCGTGCGGGCGCGGTGATCACACGCCGTGCGAGAATGCATCGTGTGCCGGTTCGCGCGGAATACGCCGCTGCCGCAGGGCGAACGGCGCGCGCGACACCCGTACCTCCGGCGTGTTGCTCGCCGGATGCCGTACTGTGCCCGCGTGCCGCCATCCGCCCTTCGTGACCGCAAACGCGAACGTACCCGCCGAGCCATCCTGGAAGCCGCAGCCGAGCTGTTCGAGACCAGAGGCTACGAGGAGACCACGGTGGCCGACATCGCCGCCGCGGCGGACGTCGGCACCCGCACGTTCTTCAACTATTTCGCCAGCAAGGAAGAGTTGCTCTTCCCGGAATCCGACCAGCGCGTGCGCGCCGCGGTGGCGGCCATCGCCAGCCGGCGACCGGGGGAGCGGCCGGTGGAGGTCTTGCTGCGCGCGTTGCGCGCCGCCGGTGACAATCCCGGCGAGCATCTCGTCGACGACCTCTACGCCCGGATAGGCGCGCTGCGCGCCCAGGTGTCGCGGACCGTGCCCGCGGTGAGCGGCCGCGCCGCGCACGCCCAGTTGGTCACCCAGCGCGAGATCGCCAGACAGTTGCACAAGGCGTTTCCCGCCGAACTCGACGAGGTCGGCGCCGCCGCCCTGGTCGGCGCCGTCGTCGGCGCGGTGTCGGGTGCGCTGACCGTGCTGTTCCAGCAGCCGGTGGCCGGTGTCGAGGACGCCGAGCGGCTGCAGCGCAGGATTCACGAGACGACATCGCGGGTGCTGCAACCCTGGCTCGCCACCCAGCGCGCCGAACCGGTGGGCTGATCAGCCGAACTGCTGCCAGCCCAAGCGGATCACCATCCCGATCACCACCACCAGCAGCACGACGCGCACGAACTCGGCGCCCTTGCGCAGCGCCATGCGCGCGCCGACCACGGCACCGAGAACGTTCGCCACGGCCATTCCCGCGCCGAGCGCCCACAGGATGTGCCCCGTCGCCCCGAAGAAGATCAGCGCTCCGACGTTGGAGCCGCAGTTGATCACCTTCGCCATGGCGGCGGCCCGCACGAACTCGGTGCCGAGCAGGGTCGCGAAGGTGATGATCAGGAACGTGCCGGTGCCGGGACCGAGCAGGCCGTCGTAGAAGCCGATCACCCCCGCCGCCAGCGCCACCGTGAGCACGATCTTGCGCCGGGTGGGCGGATGAGTGGCCAAGGTGACGCCGATCGACGGACGCAGCGTCACGAATACGGCGACGCCGACCAGCACCACCATCACGATCGGGACGAACAGTTCGCGGTCGATCAGCGAGACCGCCGCGGCGCCCACCGCGGCCGCCGCCGCGGCGATCATCGCCGCGGGCAGCAGCACCCGCCAGCGCATCGGCACCTTGCGCGCGAAGGTCAGCACCGAGGCGCTCGTCCCGGCGACCGCGGCGAGCTTGTTGGTGCCCAGCGCGGTCTGCGGCGCGATGCCGGGGGCCACCACGAACAACGTCGGCAGCACGATCAGCCCGCCGCCACCCACCACCGCGTCCACCCAGCCCGCAGCCGTCGCCGCCGTCAACAGAACCGCCCAGTCTCCGATCTCCACCCCGGTAGACAACCAGACCCAGGCTTGGCCGGGTGTTCCGCCTGCCATCGGTTTCCCGGTCCTGACCGGATGCGCGTCGTCCTGGAGAGATCGGCGCGCGTGCGGCCGCGATATCGTGCGCGGGCAACCCTCGGACGCCTCGACCGGTACTCGACGGCCGTGTCGCGCCGGAAATCGCGCCCGCCGTCCGCAACGGAGCCCGCCTGCCTTCCAGCCGGGCGCCTCTAGGCTGAGCGCGTGCGTCGTTTCAGTCTGTGGCTCCGGGGCAAGCCCGTCGTGGCCGATTCGGTGCTCGCGGCGGTCTTCGTGCTGCTCGAGATCATCGGCGTGGGTAACGCGCACAACAAGATCGCCTACCTGGCCATCGGGGTGCTGCTCCCGCTGCCGCTGACCCTGCGCCGGGTGTACCCCCGCGCCATGGCGGCCACCACCTTGGCCCTGTCGTTGACGGCGACGCTGGTGGGCTTCCTGTCCGAGGACGACGCCGACCACATCGCGATGCTGTCGCACGGCATCATGCTCTACACCCTGGTCGCCTACGTCGGCCGGCGGGACGGACTGTGGTACGGGCTCGGCCTGGCGGTGGATCTCGCGCTCTCGATCGTGGCGATCGGGAAACCTTCCGGCTCCGACAGCGTGTTCACCATCATGTTCTACGCCTTGTGCTGGACGCTCGCGGAGTTCATCGGCGCGCGGCACGCCTACGACGCCGAGGTGGCGGCCCGGCTCGCGGTCGCCGACTACGACCGGGAGCGTCGCGCGCACGACGCCGTCGCGGCCGAACGCACCCGCATCGCGCGGGAACTGCACGACGTGGTGGCCCACGCGGTGAGCGTGATCATCGTGCAGGCCGACGGCGCGAGATACGCGTTGCGCCGCGACCCGGACGCCGCCGAGCAGGCGCTCTCCACCATCGCGGGCACCGGCCGCGAAGCACTGCGCGAACTGCGCAGAACCGTGGCTCTGCTGCGCACCGAACACGCTCCCGACCAGTTGCCCCAGCACGGCACCGCGGGCATCGCCAAGGTCGTGGAGATGATGCGGGGCACCGGTCTGGCCGTGGAACTCGAGCTGACCGGCGAACTCGACGACATCGCCCCCGAGGTCAGCCTCGGCGTGCATCGCATCGTGCAGGAATCGCTGACCAACACGCTGCGGCATGCCGGGCCGCACCCGAAGGCGTGGGTGCGGGTCCGCCGCACCGACGCCGACGTGCTGATCGACGTCACCGACACCGGTGGGGTCCCGCTGCACGAATCGGGCACGCGCATCGAGGGCAGCGGGCTCGGCTTGGTCGGGATGCGCGAACGCGTCGCCGTGCTCGGCGGCAGCCTGGAAGCGGGCCGCGACGCCGACGGAGCCTGGCGCGTGCACGCCGGCATCCCGCTGCGACCGGTCGCTGCGGAGTGAGCCGGGCCACCGGATTCTTCCGCGACGTGTAGAGCGCTGCGCCGCACGGGGTTTCGTCTCCCACGGCCGGGTGCGCGCGAGCCGTCACGGCGCAGGTCGCCCGGCGCGCCGAAGCGGTCACGTTACATTGGGCAGCGTGCCGATCACCGTGCTCGTCGTCGATGACCAGGAACTCATGCGGATGGGATTGAAGATGGTGCTCGGCGCGCACCCCGACATCGAAGTGATCGGCGAGGCGCCCAACGGCGCCGCGGCGGTCGCCGCAGCGGCGGAACTGCGCCCCGATGTGGTGCTGATGGACGTGCGGATGCCGGTGGTGGACGGGGTCGTCGCCACCACCCGCATCGTGGAGGCAGGGCACGGCAGCCGGGTGCTGGTGATGACGACCTTCGACCTCGACGAGCACGCGCTCGGCGCGCTTCGGGCGGGGGCGAGCGGATTCCTGTTGAAGGACACTCCGCCGGAGGATCTCGTCTCGGCCATCCGCAGCGTCGCCGCCGGTGACGCCGTGGTCTCGCCCAAGGTCACCAAACGTCTGCTGGACCGGCTCATCGCGGAGAACCCGGCACGGACCCGCGACCCGGGCGTGCTCGACGTGCTCACCGCCCGCGAGCGCGAGGTGCTCGAGCAGATCGCGGCCGGACGCTCCAACGCCGAGATCGCCGAACAGTTGTACCTGTCGGAGGCGACGGTCAAGACACACGTCGGCCGGGTCCTCACCAAACTCGGTCTGCGCGACCGGGTTCAGGCGGTCGTGCTGGCCTACGAGACGGGGCTGGTGCGGCCGGGCGGCTGATGCGAGGCGGATCTCAGCGCCTTATCAGGCGGATCGGGGAGAAAAACCCGGGTGCGGAACGTTGACCGGGTAGATCGTCCGAAAGGATCGCCATGCCCGCCCTGTTGTTCGTGCTGTACGTCGTCGTCGAAGTCGCCGCCCTGGTCGCGGCCGGTCAGCTGATCGGCGTGCTGCCGACCATCCTGGTGCTGATCGCCGGATCGGCCGCGGGCCTGCTGCTGGTCGGCTCCCAGGGGCGGCGGGTGTTCGAGCAGTTCCGCCGGGCCGCGCGCGGGGAAGTGGCGCCAGGGACCGCCGTGGCCGACGGCGCCCTGGTCGCGGCGGGCGGGGTGCTGATGTTCGTGCCCGGCCTGGTCACCTCGCTGTTCGGCCTGCTCCTGCTGCTGCCTCCCACACGAGTCCTGGTGCGCCCCCTCGTGCTGGCCTTCGCCGCGCGCCGCTTTCGCAGGCTCGTAGCGGCCGCGCCCTATCGCGGCGTGGTCGTCGACGGAGGCGATGTGGTCGACGGCGCCGTCATGGGGCAGTGGTACGACGACGGCCAGGGCAACGCACGCCGCGCGATCACCCCGGCCTGAGCGTCGGAGTCGGCGTACCCGGTTCCCTGTCGCGCCGCGAAGGGCTATCGTGGCGCGATGGCCACCGAGCAACTCACCGTAACGGTGAGCGAGGAGCTGGCTGCCGCGGTCAAACGAGCGGCGGCCGCTGCGGGACAGTCGATTTCCGGATTCACGGCCGCGGCGCTGCGGCTGGAGCTGATCGCCGTGGAGGCGGGCTGCCTGGCCCCGGCGGCCGCGGCAACCGGCGGTGCGCCGCCGGAATACGCGGAAGTGATGGCGGTGCTGGCGCAGCCGGAGGATCTGGCGCGCCACCCCCTGCTGAACGGCTGACCGAAACCGCCGGATCGGGTATGCGGCAGACTGGTGCCTCGTGAGTACCCAGTTGCTGATCGGCGGTCGTTTCTACAGTGCCAGTTCACCCGACGCCACGGCGATGGCGGTGAGCGACGGCACCGTCGTCTGGCTGGGCGCCGAGCAACCGGGTCGCGCGCTGCACCCGGAGGCCGAGATCATCGACCTCGACGGCGCCTTCGTCGCCCCCGCGTTCGTCGATCCGCACGTGCACGTCACCGCGCTGGGCTTGAAACCGACCGGGCTCGACCTCTCGGCCACCCGGTCGCTCGAGCACTGCCTGCGGTTGCTGCGTGAGTTCGCCGAAGCACACCCCGACGGCGCGATCCTGGGCGACGGCTGGGACGAGACCACCTGGCCGGAGGGACGGCCGCCCACCGTCGAGGAACTCGAGACGGCGGCGGGTGCGGGCAGGCACGTCTATCTCTCACGGGTGGACGCGCACTCCGCGGTGGCGTCCTCGGCGTTGCTGGACGCGCTGCCCGAACTGCCCGCCACCGACGGATTCACCCGTGGCGAGCCCGTGCGCGCCGCCGCCCATCACGCGGTGCGCGCCGCCGCGCTCGCGAATCTCACCCGGGCGCAACGGGATCGAGCGCGCGCCGCGGCACTCGACCATGCCGCTGCGTGCGGTGTCGTCGCGGTCCACGAGTGCGCGGGCCCGGAGATCGCGGGCCGCGCCGACGTGCGCGAACTGCTCGAATTCGAACACGGTGTCCAGGTCCGGGCCTATTGGGGCGAGGCGGTGGGCAGCGCCGAGCAGGCCCGTGCCCTGATCGACGAACTCGGGGTGCACGCCCTCGGCGGTGACCTGTTCGTCGACGGCTCCCTCGGTTCGCACACCGCATGGCTGCGTGCGCCTTACGCCGACGAATCAGGCTGCGGCCGAAGCTATCTCGATGCCGAGTCGATCGCCGCCCACGTCCGTGCCTGCACCGTCGCCGGTATCCAGGCCGGATTCCACGCGATCGGCGACGCCGCCATGGACGCCGTCCTCGCCGGTATCGAACGGGTGGTCGCCGAACTCGGCGTCCCGGCGGTCGCGGCGCTCGGGCATCGCGTCGAACACGCCGAGCTCGTCGACGGCGAGCACATCGCCCGCCTGGCGCGCTGGGGTGTGATCGCCAGTGTGCAACCGGGATTCGACGCCGCGTGGGGTGGGCCGGAGGGCATGTACGCCACGCGGCTCGGCGCCGAGCGCGCGGCGGCGTCGAACCCGTTCGCCGCCATGGCCTCCGCGGGCGTCGCCCTGGCGATCGGCTCCGACGCCCCGGTCACCGCGCTCGACCCGTGGGCGGCGGTGCGTGCCGCGGTCGCTCACCGCACCTCCGGCCACGGTCTGTCCC
>NZ_BDBM01000085.1 GCF_001612985.1 Nocardia gamkensis NBRC 108242
ACCCGATCCAGCTTCCCCACCGGCGTCAACGGAATCTCCTCCAACACCATGATCGACGCCGGAATCATGTAAGCAGGCAACGACTCGGAGATGAAGTCGACGAGTTCGGTGGTGTCGAAGTCGATCGCGGTGCCCGCCGCGTCGACCGTGGCCGCTTCGGGCAGCACGTAGGACACCAGCATGGTCGTGCCGTTCGGTTGCCGTTTGCCCAAGGTCACCGCGAACTCGACATCCGGATGGCGGCTCAGCGCGTCATCGATCTCGCCCAGTTCGACGCGGAAGCCACGAACCTTCACCTGGAAGTCCGAACGTCCCAAGACCTCGATGCCACCCGAACTCAGACGACGCGCCAGATCGCCGGTTCGGTACATGCGCGACCCGGGACTACCGGCCTCGCCGCCGAACGGGTTGGCCACGAAGCGTGCCGCGGTGAGACCTCGCCGGTCCAGATAACCCTGCGCCAGCGCGGGACCCGACAGATACAGCTCGCCGATCACGCCGGCCGGAGCCGGGCGCAAGCGGGAATCCAATACGAACAAGCCGAATCCGGGTATCGCGCTGCCGATGGTGACCGTCTCACCCGGCACGAGCGGCGCGCTGCTGGTCGCGATGACGGTGGCCTCGGTGGGGCCGTAACCGTTGATCATCGCGCGGCCGTCACCGGCCCACCGGTTCACCAGGTGGGGGCCGAACCTGTCGCCGATGACCATGACGACGCGCAGGTCCGTCAGGCCCGCGGGGTCCACCGATTCCAGCGCACCGGGAGTGATGAGCATGTGCGTGACGCGTTCGCGCCGAAGCAGATCGGCGAGTTCGAACCCGCCGAACACCGTCGGCGGCGCGATGACCAGGGTGGATCCGGTGGCGAAGGCGAGCAGCAGTTCCAGCACCGACACGTCGAAGTTCGGCGAGCAGATGTGCATCACCCGCGAGCCTTCCGTGACGTCGTAGCGCTCGCGTTCGGACGCCACCATCGCGCCCAATCCGGAATGGGTGACCACGACACCCTTGGGCCGGCCGGTCGAACCGGAGGTGAAGATGACATAGGCGGGATGCTGCTCGGTGAGCAGCCGCACCCGATCGGTGTACGAGACGGGGTGCGCGGGCCACCGCCCGATTCGCTCCTGGTCTCGCGGATCGTCGAGTTCGATCCAGGGGAGGGAGGTGCCGAGGGCCTCGCGGTAGGCGGAAGTGGTCAGGCCGAGCGCCGCTCCGGAATCGGACACCATGTAGGCGATCCGGTCGGGCGGATAGGTGGGATCGATCGGCACATAGGCGGCGCCCGTCTTGGCGATCGCCCACACCGACAGCACCGACTCGAGCGAGCGCCGTATGCCGATGGCCACCACGTCGCCGGGGCCCAGTCCTCGGTCGATCAACTCCCGCGCCAGCCGAGACGACGATTCGTCGAGCTGCCGGTAGGTCAGCTGCACGGTGTCGGCGGGATCACCGGTCGGAGAGAACCGGATCGCCACCGTGTCGGCGGCGGATTCCACCGCGGCGGTGAGCAGTTGCCCGAAGAGGGGAGCGCCGGAGCGGCGACGGCGATTTCCACGCGCAGAACGGCGATCCATCTTCATTCCCGTACTCTCTCCTTCAGGCGGCGCCGGTTCTCACACCGAACACCCTCGATCCGACCCACAACCTCGCTACTTGCTCGCAATGGTGTCGCAGACACACCGGTAGTCCTCTCGCGAGAAGTCCAGAGTGCCTGCCCCCGCCCGGACAGTACACAGCCGGTGACCTGCCTTCGGCACGGCATACGGCAGCGCCGGGCGAATTATGCTGCGTCTCACATCTTTCGCCGACCAGGCGCTCCAGTCCAGTGCCGCCGCACTCCCGCGGCCCTCGGCCTGCTTGCGCTCCGGCTCACGATGCCCGGTCTCGGCGGTGCGGGTACACTCCGCTTGCTATTACGAGAATGCAAGCGCAGCAAGCGATCTCGGTGACGTCTATGGCGCATGGGCGGGTCGGCGGTCGTGTCCGGGACGCGGCGATCCCCCGGCTGTATCGAGAGCGGTCGCCGTCCGCGGCATCAGGGGAATGCGCAAGCGGGACCGCCGCCGGAACTGTCGACGTACCCGGCGCGCAGCATGCGCAGCAATCGGCACAGCGCCTGGGTGGCGGATCCGGTCGACGCCGACCCGGTCTCCGCGATGGGCGCCTGCTGTTCGAGCGGCGCGGCGGACGCGGTCGGCAGCGGAGCGAGGAGTGTGGCCGTCACGAGGAGGCTCGTGGTGATCGCCTTCATGGGCACGAGTATTCGGCGAACTCCTGCGCGTCGCACGACCCCATTCATCGGGGCGCACCACACGCCGTCCGCACGATCCCGCTGCGTGGGTGGCGCCGCTACCGCTGTCCCAGCGGATACAACGACCAGGCCGTCGCCTCGATCGGCACCGCCGCGGCGGGTCGGTCCATCCGGCTCGTCTTGGATCCTGTGGTGAATTCGGGATCGGTCCCCATGATGACGCGCCCTTCGTTGTTCACCAGCACCACTCGCCGGTCATATGCCCGGAAGCGTGGCAGCAGGATCTCCTCGATCGAGGCGACCGGGACGTCCGCACCGGCGATTCCGAGGAAAGTTCCGGAGGTGATCGTGACCGGTACCGCGAAGGTGCAGACGTACTGATCGGTGCACGCGTAATCGAGACACGGCCCATGCGCCCAGCGGCGGCCCTGCTCACGCGGTATCGCGAACCATTCCATTCCGGTGTAGTCGTAGAAGTATTCGCTGTGGGGATTCAATTCCAGCACCAGGCGTTGCGGCCTGCGCTGTGCGTCCAGCAACCACCACTCCAAGTATCGGGGGCGATCGGCGAGAATGCCGTCGGCCATCACAACGCCCGCGCTTTCGAGCAGCTTCCCGCGCCGCTCGAGTTCGCCGACGATGGTCTCGCGCAGAAGTGCCAAGTCGGCCGATCGGGGGGCGAGCTGTCGCTCTCCGGTCAAGGCTTCCCACAGTGTGGCCAGCTCGGACCCGATGATTCCCAGCGACTGGTAGACCTCCTCGGCCAGCTCCGTGACGGCCGAAGCGAGTGACTCGACGGTCACCGGGGCGGCATCTTCATCGGTGTCCTTCATGGATCAACTGAGCTCCAAACGAAGGGCGACGAGGCGGCGGATACGTGATTCGGTTTGTGATTCTGCCAGTTCTCTCGCCCGGGTATCGTCTTCTCTTTCGATCGCGTCCACCAAGTCACGGTGAGCGGTGGCTTCGGCCGCCGGATCCAGTTCCAGCCCGGGCAACCAGAGCAGTGCGGAGAGTTCGGCTTGCAGAGCGACCTGGGCGCGCGTCAATCGGGTGGATTGTGCGCACACCGCCATTTCGATATGAAAACGGCTGTCGGCCCGGCGCGCCGAAATGGGTTCGCTGCTGCCCTCCAGCCGGTCGGCCAAGGACCGGAGCCGGGCGATATCGGCCCGCAGGCCGCGGCGCGCGGCGAATACGGCGGCCGCACCGGTGACGGCGAAGTGTTCGTCCCCCAGATCGCGCAATTCCTGGATACTCATCTGCTGCAACTTCGCCAAGGACGTGCTCTCCAAGGCCTCCGCGGCGCCTTGGATGAAACTGCCACCGCCGCGTCCGCGCTTGGTGTGCACGATGCCGCGCTGGCGGAGGACTGCCAGAGCCTCCCGCAGGGTCATCGTCGACACGCCCAATTGGTTGGCCAGTTCGGTCTCACTCGGTAACTGCTGGCCGTCGACCATCAGGCCGAGGCCGATGGCGGCACACAGTCGCTGCACCACCGCCTCGGTTTTCGGACCGCCACCCTCGAGCGGTGACAGCACGGCGCCGAGAGCGGACAACCCGGCGCTCTCCCGCTTGGACAACGCGACTCCTCGATGGGATGTAGATCGATCCTAGTCAACGAACACTTGAAACATGAAGTCTGAGATTAGAGGTACCGGCCCTCGCATGCCCGGCTCGACACGGGAGCGGACGTACGCGAGCAGTGATAGCTGCGCCCTGGCATTGAACTATGACCTCTAATGTCTTATGTTAATCGCCGTGGAACTGGCCGCAGAGGCGCCCGGACCCACGGGCGTCGCGATCGGAGTGGGATTTCTTCATGCCGGAGAGCCGGAGCAGTCATAGTGAGCGACGACGGTGGCGCGTCCGCCGCCGTGGCGGGTCGGCGGCCGAGACGACGGTGGTACGGCTGGTAGACCAAGAGGGCGAGCGCGCACGCGGCGCGCGGCGCCAGGGTGTCGGCGATGGATGACGTGCGCCATACGGAAGTGGACGGTGTACGGGTGACCTGGCGTTTCGTGCGGCACCATCTGATCGCGATCGTCGCCGTGGACAACACCTGCGATGCGTCGCCCGTCGTCTCCTTCAGTCCCGAGAACTACCCCGACCTCGCGGGGGCACGAGAACTTCTCCCGGAGTTGGCGAGGCTGTGGGACGCGGTGCGCCGGGAGTTCTGGGCGAAACTCATCCCGCCGCTGCCCATGGCGAACGGGCAGCAGGCGTGGGCATGACGCCCGCCGAGCGGCCATGACCCGATGCGGCGGCACGCCAGGCGGTGTCGCCGGGCGCGCCGCTCGGTACCTACGCGGACCGGATGTCAGTCCCGCGTGATGGCCCCGTCCACGCGCCGCCAGATGCCGAGTGGGTTGTCCGCGCGGATCTCATCGGCGAGAAGGTCGTCGGGGACGTTCTGGTAGGCGACCGGGCGCAGGAAGCGCTCGATGGCGCGGCTGCCGACGGAGGTGGTCGCGGGCGCGCTGGTCGCGGGGAACGGGCCGCCGTGGACCACCGCGTGGCCGACCTCCACTCCGGTGGGCCAGCCGTCGAAGAGCACCCGGCCCGCGATCAGTTCGAGCTTGCCCAGCAGGGCTCGGGCGAGTTCGCGATCGGACGGCGCGGCGTGCACCGTCGCGGTGAGCTGGCCCTCGAGCTCGTCGACCAGGGCGGCGAACTGCTCCTCGCCGGTCACCCGGACGACGATCGAGGCGGGCCCGAACACTTCCTCTTGAAGGTCCCGGTCGGCCAGAAACCGCTCACCGGTGGTGACGAACAGCTGGGGCACGCCGATGCACACGGCCCCGGCGTCGGTGCCCGTCGCGACCGTGCGTACGGCTTCGGTGGCGGCCAGGCGGCGTACACCGGTGGCGAACGCGGAGGCGATGCCCGGGTTCAGCATCGGAGCACCGGAGGCGGCGGTGACCGCCGCGCTCGCCGCATCCACGAAGTCGTCGGCGCCGGGGCCGTCGGCCAGGAAGACCAGGCCGGGGCTGGTGCACAGTTGCCCGACGCCGGTGGTGAGCGAGGCGACGAATTCGGCGCCGAGCCGCGCGCCGCGCTCGGCCAGGGCCCCCGGTAGCACGAACACCGGATTGACGCTCGACATCTCGGCGAAGACCGGGATGGGCACCGGCCGCGCCGCGGCGGCCGCGACGAGCGCGAGCCCGGCCCGCCGCGAGCCGGTGAAGCCGACCGCCCGGATCCGTGGGTCGCGCACCAGCGCCGAGCCGGTGTCCACGCCGCCGTGGATCAGGGAGAAGGTGCCCTCGGGCAGGTCGTGTGCGCGTACGGCCGCGCGCACCGCCCGGCCCACCAGTTCGGAGGTGCCCGGATGCGCGGGGTGCGCCTTGACCACCACGGGCGCGCCCGCCGCCAGGGCGGAGGCGGTGTCGCCACCGGCCACCGAGAAGGCGAGGGGAAAGTTGCTCGCCGCGAACACCGCGACCGGTCCGAGCGGGATCCGGCGTTGCCGCAGATCGGGTTTCGGCAGCGGACTGCGCTGCGGGTCGGGCCGGTCCCAGCGGGCGCCGGTCCAGCTGCCCTCGCGCACCACTTCGGCGAAGAGCCGCAACTGGCCGGTGGTGCGGCCGATCTCCGAGCGCACCCGGGCCTCGGGCAGCCCGGTCTCGGCGATCACCCGGTCGACGAGGACATCGCCCAGCGCCTCGATCTCCCGCGCGATGCTGTCCAGGAACGCCGCGCGGGGGCCGAAGCCGGTGTGCCGGTAGGACTCGAAGGCCGCCGCGGCCAGTTCGGCGGCACGGGCGACCGTCGCGTCGTCGGCTTCGCGGTACACCGGGCCGAGGTCGGCACCGGTCGCCGGGTCGGTCGCGTGGAACGGCCCGGCGGCGCCCGGGACGTCCGTGGCGCCCACCAGGTTGGCGCCGGTCAAAGTCGCGGTATCGGTGCGTGCGGCGGTCATCAGCTCACCTTCTTCACGAGGTCGGCCAGCTCGGCGAGTTCGACGTCGTCGAGGTCGGTCAACGGGCTGCGCACCGGGCCTGCCGGACGCCCGATCACCTTCATGCCCGCTTTGATGATGCTGACCGCATAGCCCGGCTTGCGGTTGCGCAGGTCGCAATAGGGGATCACGAAGTCGTTCAGCGCGGTGCGCACGAACTCGGTGTCGCCGCGGCGCAGCGCCCGGTAGAAAGCGAGCGCGAAATCCGGGACGAAGTTGTAGATCGCCGAGGAGTAGGTCGTCACGCCGAGGGCCAGGTACGGCAGGGCGAACATCTCCGCGGTCGGCAGGCCGCCCACGTAGGTGAGCCGGTCGCCGAGGGCGGCGTAGATGCGGGTCATCTGCTCGATGTTGCCGATGCCGTCCTTGAATCCGATCAGGTTCGGGCAACGGTCGGCGAGTTCGGCGACGGCGGTCTCGGTGTAGGCGGCATTGGCCCGCGAGTAGATGATCACGCCGAGGTCGGTGGCCGCGCACACCTGCCGCACATGGGCGACCAGTCCTTCCTGGCTCGCCTCGGTGAGATACGGCGGCAGCAGCAGGATTCCGTGCGCACCCGCCCGTTGCGCCGCCCGCGCCATCTCCACCGCGGTGGCCGTGCCATACCCGGCCGGTGCGATGACCGGCAGTCCCTCCGGCGCTTCGGCTACCGCGGCGGAGACCACCTGCTCCACCTCGGCGGGGGTGAGGGAGAAGAACTCGCCGGTGCCGCCCGCGGCGAAGAGGCCGGACGCGTCGTAGCCGCCGAGCCAGGCGATGTTCTCCCGATAGGCCGCCTCGTCGAACGAGCCGTCGGCGCGCAGATGGGTGACCGGAAAGGACAACAGTCCGGAGCCGAGCTTCCGGGCGATGTCCTGCGGTGCGGCAGTGGTCATGGTGGCTCTCCTGTTCGATGGGCCGGCTGAGCCCACCCTAGGAACGATTTATGATTCACGTCCAACACTGTTTGCATATCTTTCAATACAAGGTCGGTATCGAATGTTCACCTTCGTGCAGCTCACCCACTTCGTGGCCGTCGCCGAGGAACTGCACTTCGGGCGCGCGGCGGAGCGGCTCCGGATGACGCAGCCGCCGCTGAGCAGGCAGATCCAGCTGCTGGAGAAGGAGGTGGGCGCGGAACTCTTCGATCGTGCCAATCGCACGGTCCGGCTCACCCGCGCCGGTCAGGCCTTCCTGGTGGACGCACGTCGGCTGTTGCAGCAGGCCGAGCGCGCGGCGCTGGCGGTGCGCCGGGTGTCCGCGGGCACCGGCGGGGTGCTGCGGGTGGGTTTCACCGGCGCGAGCGTGCATTCCGGCCTGCCCCCGGTGCTGTCGATCGCGCGGTCGCTGCTGCCGGATGTCGATGTGGAACTGCGCGAGCTGGTGACGATGGACCAGGTGGAGGCGCTCTCGGAGGGATCGCTGGATCTGGGCATGGTGCGCCCGCCGATCACCCGGCCCGATCTGGCCACCCGCACCTTCGTGCGCGAGGGCTTGATCGCCGCGTTGCCCGGTGGTCATCCGCTCGCCGGCTCGGCCGAGCCCTTGCCGGTCACGGCATTGCACGGCGCGGACATGGTCATGCACGCCCCGGTCGAAGCGCGCTACTTCCACCAGTTGGTGACCAGCGTGCTGCACGCCGCGGCGGTAGTGCCGGTGGTGACCCAGTACATGACCCAGGTGCACAGCATCCTCGCCCTGGTCGACCTGGGTTGGGGCGTGGCGCTGGTGCCCGAGTCGGCGGCGGGCATGCGATTCGACAACGTCCGGTATCGACCACTGGCCGACGTCGCCAAGGTGGTCGAACTCGATCTCGTCTGGCCGCAGGACCACGAGAACCCGGCGCTGGCCCGCCTGCTCGCGGGGCTGGCGTAACGGGCCGAAACGCCTTCCGATACCTTTCCTGTATCGATTCATCCGTAAATGGTGTTGGACGGGAATCGTGCCTGCTCTCTAAGTTCGGTGCTGTGAGGCGAGTCACTCGCCCCGAAGATCTCTTTCCCACAGCACCGTGGAGCGCGGTGGTGGTTCGACCGAAAGGAGTGGACGATGTCGTTCACTCGGCAGCCGACTGCGGAACTGGATGCGGCCGTATCGAAATTCTTTCGACGCGTCGTCCCGCTGTTCATCGTCATGTTGATCTGCAACCAGATAAACCGATCCAATATCGGCTACGCCCGCGAGTATCTCGAAGCGGACGTCGGCATCGGCGCCGCCGCGTACGGGTTCGGCGCGGGCGTGTTCTTCATCGCCTACGCGCTGTTCGAATTGCCGAGCAACGTGATGATGGAAAAGTTCGGGGCGCGGATCTGGCTCACTCGGATCATGGTCAGCTGGGGGCTGATCTCCGCGGCGATGATGGTCGTGCAGAACGCCACGATGTTCTACGTCCTGCGCTTCCTGCTCGGTGCCGCGGAGGCGGGATTCTTCCCCGCGGTGATTTTCTACCTGGCCAAATGGCTGCCCAATAGCCACCGCGGCCGCGCCACCGCGCTGTTCGTCGCCGGGTCGTCGATCGCGGCCGCGATCTCCGGGCCGCTGTCCGGTCCGTTGCTCTCGCTCGACGGCGGCGCGGGCCTGCACGGCTGGCAATGGATGTTCGGCCTCGAGGGAATGGTCTCGGTGATCGTGGGCTGTATCGCCTTCTTCTTTCTCGATTCCCGGATCGAAGACGCGAAATGGCTGACCGCGGGGGAGCGGAAAGCGCTGAGCGAAACCATCGCCGACGAGGAGATCGACAAGGCCGTCAATTCGGGTGTCGCGCACAAAGCGTCGCGCTGGCGCATGCTCGCCGATCCGAAGCTGCTGCTCTTCTGCTGGATCTACTTCGCCATCCAGCTCTCCATCTACGCCAATACGTTCTGGCTGCCCTCTATCGTCCGCCGCATCGACGGCGTGAACGACATCACCGTCGGCCTGCTCGCCTCCCTGCCGTGGATCTGCGCCGTGGTCGCCATGTACGTCTCGGCCCGGATCGGTGACCGCACCGGCAACCGGCGGCCACTGCTGGTCATCGCGCTGCTCACCGCGGCGGTCGGCACCTATCTGGCCGCGATCACCTCGCCGTGGCTCGCCCTGGTGTTCCTGTGCGTGGCGGCGATGGGCTTCAAGAGCGCGAGCCCGCTGTTCTGGTCCATCCCGCAGTCGGGACTGCACCCGCTGGTCCTGGCGCCGGCCATCGCCATCATCAACTCCCTCGGAAACCTCGGCGGCTTCGTCGCGCCCTACGGCTTCGGTCTGGTGAAGTCGGTCACCGGCGAGGTCACCTGGGGTCTGTACGCGCTGGCCGCCGCATCCTTGCTCGCCGCGGCCTCGGTGCTGCTGCTGCGTGGGGCGCGCCCCACCGCCGACCGCGCCGGTGCCCCCGCCGATCCCACCGTCGAGGCCGCCGATCGCGAACCGGTCGCCTTCCCGAATACCCTTGCCGCTACCACCTCGGAGAATCGGTCATGACATCCTCGCCGCGCACTCCGCGCGTCACCGGCATGCGCGTCGTGCCGATCGCGGGCCACGACAGCATGCTGCTCAATCTCAGCGGCGCGCACGCGCCCTACTTCACCCGCAACCTGGTGATCCTCACCGATTCCGAGGGACGCACCGGGGTGGGTGAGGTGCCCGGCGGTGAACGCATCCGCGCCACACTCACCGACGCCAGGGAATTGGTGCTCGGCCGCTCCATCGGCGACTACCACGCCGTGCTCGGCGACATCCGCCGGACCTTCGCCGGTCGCGACGCGGGTGGGCGCGGCAGTCAGACGTTCGATTTGCGGGTCACCGTGCACGCCGTCACGGCCGTGGAATCCGCGCTGCTGGACCTGCTCGGACAGCATCTGGAGGTGCCGGTGGCCGCACTGCTCGGCGACGGCGTGCAGCGCACCGCGGTGCCGGTGCTCGGTTACCTGTTCTTCGTCGGCGACCGCACCCGCACCGACCTGCCCTATCGATCCGGCGCCGACGAGCCCGCCGGCGCCGATACCTGGCAGCGGCTGCGGCACGAGGCGGCGCTCACTCCAGACGCCGTGGTCGCGCTCGCCCGCGCCGCCCGCGAGCGCTACGGCTTCCGGGACTTCAAACTCAAGGGCGGGGTGCTGGCCGGGCACGAGGAAGCCGCCGCCGTCCGCGCGCTCGCCGAGGAGTTCCCGGACGCGCGGATCACCCTGGACCCCAACGGCGGGTGGCTGCTGAGCGAGGCCGTGGAACTGTGCCGCGGACTCACCGACGTTCTCGCCTACGCCGAAGACCCGGTGGGCCCGGAGGGTTCCTACTCCGGTCGCGAGGTCATGGCGGAATTCAAGCGGGCGACCGGTCTGTCCACCGCCACCAACATGATCGCCACCGACTGGCGCGAACTCGGCCACACCGTGCGCGCGGGCGCGGTCGACATCCCGCTCGCCGACCCGCATTTCTGGACCATGGCGGGCTCGGTCCGGGTCGCCCAGTTGTGCGACGCGTGGGGTCTGACCTGGGGCTCGCACTCCAACAACCACTTCGATGTCTCCCTGGCGATGTTCACTCACGTCGCCGCGGCCGCCCCCGGCACCATCACCGCCATCGACACCCATTGGATCTGGCAGGACGGCCAGCGCATCACCCGCGATCCCTACCGCATCGCCGACGGCATGCTCACCTTGCCCGCGCGCCCTGGACTCGGCGTCGAGCTCGATGACGAGCGGATCGCCGTCGCCAACGAGCTCTACCACCGGGCCGGTCTCGGCGATCGCGACGACGCCGCGACCATGCAGTACCTCGTGCCGGGCTGGCGCTTCGACAGCAAGCGACCGGCGCTGGTGCGCTGAACTCATCGCAGGGCCGCTCGGACACCGGATGTGAGGGGGTGTCCGAGCGGCCCTGCCGCGTCCGTCGAATCCCCTTGACGAACATGTGTTTGGAACCACGGCGAGGAGGCATTACCCCAGCGGACAAGCTCGACAAGGAGGTTCGGATGTCGGCTGGAGCATGGGCAATCATTG
Source organism: Nocardia gamkensis NBRC 108242 (assembly GCF_001612985.1). Classification (GTDB taxonomy): domain Bacteria; phylum Actinomycetota; class Actinomycetes; order Mycobacteriales; family Mycobacteriaceae; genus Nocardia; species Nocardia gamkensis. The sequence goes on from NZ_BDBM01000085.1 coordinate 11,162, forward strand.
TCGTCATCGCCATTGTCGTCGTCGTGGCCATCATCGCCTTGCTGGTGTGGCCCGCGCTGCGCAGGCAGCGACTACGGCGCCGGTTCGGCCCGGAATACGACCGGACGGTCCAGGAACTCGAGGACCGCAAGACCGCCGAGCGGGAACTCGCCGAGCGCGAGCGCAGGCACTCGCAGTTGCGGTTGCGGGATCTCTCGGAGGACGAGAAACGGGTCTATTCCACCCGCTGGGTAGAGGTGCAGGAACGATTCATCGACGACCCCGCCGGGGCGCTGACCGAAGCCGATCGCCTCGTCACCACGATCATGTCAGAGCGCGGCTACCCCACGGAGAACTACGAGCAGCAGCTCGCGGATCTGTCCGTGGAGCACGCCGAGCCGCTGGGCCATTATCGCGCCGCGCACGATATCGCGACTCGGCCCGCGGGCGCCGCGGTGTCCACGGAGGATCGTCGCACGGCCATCGTGCACTACCGGGAACTGTTCGAAGACCTGGTCGGAGTGACCGATCAGGGGAAGAGGGACGTGAAATAATGAGTACCGAGTCCGAACGGCGGCCGTACAGCGTTGAGATGGAAGGGGAGTCGGCGACAGCGGAGGAAACGCGCGCCGAATCGCAGTACGACAGGTCCGGCGAGGCCGAGCGCCTGCACGAAGCAGGCGCGGTGGGCGAATCCGCGGCAACGCGCCGGGATACCGAGCAGGCGGCGAACCCCGATCTGATCGATGAGGCCGGACGCGCACGGACCACCGACGCCGCGTCCGAGCCGAATAGGCCCGGTCCCGTGGCCCAGGAAGCGGAGGCGGCCCGCGGGAACGCACCGGCAGGACAGCACGCCACCGACGCCGAGCACACCGAACTCGGCGGCGACGCCGAGCGTGGCAGCATCGGGACGGCCGAACAAGCCGCTTCACACGACACGGGTACCCGCTCGGGCGTCACGCCGACCGCTGCCCCCGCGGCCGAAGACCAGCCCGCGCCGCTGTTCGCCGACACCGACCTGGATCGGCTGCGCACCCAGTGGCGGGAGGCCCAGGTGACCTTCGTCGACGATCCGAGCGACGCCGTCGCCCGGGCGGACACACTGCTCAGCGACATCATCGACCAGATCACCGCCACCTACCAGCAGCGCAAACGCGAACTGGACGAGCGGCGCGGCGACACGTCCGACACCGAGGGGCTGCGGCAGGCGCTGCGCGGGTACCGGGCGTTCTTCGACCAGCTGCTCTCGATCGGCGGGTAGTCACGGAAGTCGTTGCCCATGAGTGTCTTCCGACTGGCCGGCGCGACGGTCGATCACGCGACGAACTGGGTCGCCCGGCAAGTGAAAGCGCGGGTTCCCACCGCGGACCCCTCCGACCGTGACCCGAAGTTCATCGCGGACACCATGGGCCTCGGCTGGCTGTTGGTGCGCCTCTACTTCCGGGCGGAGGTGCGCGGCCTGGAGCGGATTCCCGAGCAGGGGCCGGTGTTGCTGGTGAGCAACCACTCGGGCGGGAACGTCTCGCCGGAGGTGCTGGTGACGACCCTGGCCTTCGTCCGGCGTTTCGGCCCGCACCGGCCCTTCTTCCAGCTCGCCCACGACATGGTGATGGCCTACCCGGTGATCGGCTCGTTGCTGCGCCGCTTCGGCACGGTGAACGCCGACCCGGGCAACGCCGAGCAGGCGCTGCGCGACGGCGCCGCCGTGCTGGTCTACCCCGGGGGCGACTGGGAGGTGCACCGCCCGACCTGGGAGGAGGACCGCGTCGACTTCGCCGGTCGCACCGGTTTTCTCCGCCTGGCCTGGAACGAGCGGGTTCCGATCGTGCCGGTGGTGAACATCGGTGCGCAGCAGACCCAGCTGGTGCTCACCCGCGGGGACCGGATCGCGCGCCTGTTGCGGCTGGACCGCATGCTGCGGCTGAAGGTGTTCCCCATCTCGATCGCTCTTCCGTGGGGGCTCGACGTCGGTGACCTCGCCGGGCATCTGCCGTTGCCCAGCAAGATCACCGTCGAGTTCCTGGACCCGATCGATCTGCGGGCGGTGTCGGGTCCCGAGCTCGATCCGAAGGCGGCCTACCAGCACGTCACCGGGATCATGCAAGAGGCGCTGACCAGGCTGGACGAGGAACGCAACCTGCCGATCGTCGGCTGAACGGATCCGTTCGCGCCGTTCGCGGCCCCGACGATGACTTTTATGGTACCGTTCGTAACATATATTCCTGCGTGTGATGGAGGTCTCCTGTGCGCGACATCGCGCATGATCAGGTCGGATGGTTCGCCGCACCCGGCACCGAGGGCGGCGGAGCGGCGCTGGACCAGGTAGCGATCATGACCGGCGCCGCCGGAGTGGTGGCTCTCGTCCTGCTGTGGGTCGGGTATCTGCACCGCACCCGCCGGATCAGCTGGCTGCAGCGGGTCGCCGATCGTCTCGGCCGACTGTTCAATCGCCCCGGCTGGGTCGCCCTTCCGCTCGCGATGTTCCTCGCGACGATTCTGACGGCTCTGCTGGGCTTCATCTGGGATGTCAGCCTGCACGTGGGCAACGGCCGCGACAACGGGCCGCTGGCGAATCCGGCGCACTACTTCATCCTGGCGGGATTGTTCTTCCTGTTCACCGCCGGCATGTCGGCGATCGTGCTGCCCCTGGACGAAAAGCCGGGCGCCGCGGCGGTCCGCATCACCCGTACCTGGTACGCGCCCGTCGGCGGCATCCTGATCGCGGGCGCCGGTCTCTACGCCTTGATCGGCTTCCCCCTCGACGACATCTGGCATCGGATCTTCGGGCAGGACGTCACGCTGTGGGGGCCGACGCATCTGATGCTCATCGGCGGCGCGGGTTTGTCGCTGGTCGGTGTGTTGCTGCTCGAATTCGAGGGCAGGCACAGCAGGCCCGAACCCGACCGAGCCGACGGCAGGTTGATGTGGCTGCTGCGGTCGTTCGCCTTCGGTGGCCTGCTCATCGGGCTCTCGGTGTTCCAGGTGGAATTCGACTTCGGCGTGCAGCAATTCCGGCTCGTGCTGCAACCGATGCTCATCGCCGCCGCGGCGGCCATCTCCCTGGTCGCCGCGCGCGCGAGCCTGGGGCCGTTCAGCACGCTGGTGGTGGTGGGCTTCGCCGCTCTGGTGCGGACCGTGGTGGCCGTGCTGGTCGGCGGTCCGATCATCGACGCGCCACGCAATGTCTTCCCGCTTTATCTGGGCTGCGCGGTCGTGGTGGAACTGCTCGCGCTGCTGCCGCTCGCCCGGCGGCCGATCTGGTGGGGCGCGCTCTGCGGTCTGGGGATCGCGACCGTTGGGCTGTGGCTCGAATCGCTCTGGGTCGATGCGATGTTCGTCAATCCCTGGCCGACCGCCATGTGGCCGGAACTGCTGGCGATGGCAGTGCCCACCGGCATCGCGGGCGGTGTCGTCGGCGCGCTGCTGGCGATGACGTTGCGGGGCGAGCCGCTGCCACGTCCGCCGGTGCGCCGCGGGTTGATGGTCGCCGCGGTGCTGATCGTGGCGGCCGCGACCGCCAACGGGTTGCTGATCGACGTACCGGAACAGGCCACCGCCACGGTCACACTGCGCGACGCCGGATCGGACCCGGACGGGAGGATGGTGCTCGCGGACGTCCGCGTCACGCCCGGTGATCTCGTCGGTTCCGATCCCGAATGGATGCAGATCCTCGCCTGGCAGGGCGGAATCGGCTCGGACAGTCCCGGCCGTGGGCTGGTCGTCGACCACCTGCGGCGAGTGGAAGCCGGGCACTACGTCTCCACCGAACCCGTTCCGGCTCACGGGTCGTGGAAGACCATCCTGCGGATGCAGGACGGGCGCGTCTTGACCGCGGTGCCGATCTTCATGGCCGCCGACCCCGGCATCGGCGTCGAGGAGGTGCCCGCCCTCGCCTCGTTCACCCGGCCGTTCATCGGCGAGATCTCCGTGCTTCAGCGGGAGCGGTCGTTCGACTACCCCTCCTGGCTGTTCGCCGCGGCGTCGCTCGTCGTGCTGGCGTGCAGCCTCATCCTCGTCGGGGCGCTGTCCTGGGGCGCGGCGCGCATCAACGACCGGTATCCGCGCACGAGCCGAACGGCCGTGCCCGAACCGGCGGTCTCGCGATGACCCGTGGCTCCGGCAGCGTGGACGTGCTGGCCGATCATTCGATCCTGCTCGCGATACCCGCCTTCCTGCCCGCCCTGCTCGTCGTCGCCGTCGTAGTTCTCGTCGCAGTGCGAGATCGTCGCGCCGAAGAGCGCGATCGCGCGTCCGGTTCGCCGTCCGAGCACGGAGGGGAGGAGGAGTGATGGCATTCGCGCGGCATCGGTGCGCGCTCGTCCTCGCGGGTGGTCTGCTCGTGGCGGGCTGCGCCTCGTCGGATCCCGCCGCCACCGCGCCGACGGCCACCGTAGCCGGGGAGTCGGACAGTCTCGTCGTCGCCGTGCGGATCGCCGCCGGCTCGGTGAGTCCGGCCGACGTCCGCCTGGAAACCCGGGTGGGACGACCGATCGAGCTCGTGGTCGACAGCGACACCGACGACGAACTGCACGTCCATGCCACGCCCGAGCACACCTTCGCGATCGCCCCTGGTGCCGGTCAGCGGTTCCGCTTCACCGTGGACGTGCCGGGGCGGGTGGAGATCGAACTGCACCACGCCCGGCGCACGGTGGCGACACTGCTCGTTCGCGGATGACAGTTCTCGCCCACGGCATCGGCGGCGCCACCGACCTGCCGATCCCGTTGTCGTACGCGCTCATCGGTGCCGCCTGGGCCTTGACCTTCTCGTTCGCGGTGCTGGTGCTCGCCTGGCGCGAACCCCGGCTCGATTCCCGGTCGCCTGGGGTCGCGCTGCCGTCGGTGGTGCGAGCGATCGTGGACTCGCGGGCGGTCCGGGTCGCGATCTCGACGGTGAGCGTGGCCGTTACCCTCGCCGTCGTCGCGATCGGCCTGTTCGGGCCTTCCGACCCGGCACGCAACCCCGTCCCCGGTGTCGTCTACATCTTCCTGTGGGTCGGTGTCATGGTCGCCTCGCTGGTCGCCGGACCCGTGTGGAAGGTCTTGTCACCGGTGCGTGCGGTGCATCGCGCCATCTGTCTGGTGTGGGGGCGTCGGCCCGCCGACGGTCTGGTGCGTTATCCCGATTCCTGGGGACAGTGGCCCGCGGTGCTGGGTTTGTTCTCCTTCGTATGGCTCGAACTGGCCTACCCGGAACCCGGTTCGGTGAGCGCCGTGACCACGTGGTTCGTGGCCTACCTCGTGGTGAGCACGACGGGACTGATCGTGTGCGGTACCGCATGGACCGAGCACGCCGATCCGCTGGAGGTGTACAGCAGTCTGGTGGGCAGGCTGAGCCCGGTCGGCCGGCGCGAGACCGGTGCGTTCGTCCTGCGATCGCCGTTGGGCAATCTGGCGGGCACCCCGGTGCGGATCGGCGCGGTAGCCGTAGCTGCCACTTTGCTGGGATCGACGGCGTTCGACAGCTTCACCACATTCCCTTCCTGGCGCGGGCTGCTGGCCGACGCCGGTGACAGCGGATCCGATGTCCTGCCGACCCTCCTGAAGACGGCAGGGCTGCTGGGCTTCATCCTCGCCGTCGCCGTCGCGTTCCGGACCGCCTCCCGCGCCACCGGCGGCCTCTCCGCGGCCGAGCGGACATTGCTTCCGGTTCGCCTCGCCCACAGCCTGACCCCGATCGTCGCGGGCTATCTGGTGGCCCACTACCTCACGTTCCTGGTCGAGAAGGGCCAGGCGACGGTGCTTTTGTTCGCGGATCCGTTCGGACGAGGATGGAACCTCGCCGGCCTCGCCGACCGCGACGTCGCCTACCTCCTGTCCACTCACCCCGCGGTGCTCGGCACGATCAAGGTGCTGGCCGTGGTGATCGGCCACATCCTCGGCGTAGCCGCTGCGCACGACCGTTGCCTACGGTTGCTGCCGCGGGCCCACCGGGTCACCGGTCAACTGGCTCTGATGCTGGTCATGGTGGGCTTCACCTTCACCGGTCTCTACCTTCTCTTCGAGTCGTGACCGAGGCGTTCGAACCCGCCTCCCGACTGCGACCCTGAATCCGGTCAGCGGAACCCCACCTCGATGAGCGGCGCAATCCACCCCGGAGGGGATCCGTGCTGAGTGCCTGGATCACATCCGGTGCGAGCACGATCGGAAGTCGCGGGCCGCGGTCCGGTGCGCCCGATCGGTGGTGGCTCAGCGAGTAGGACGCAACTCGATGATCGACCGCGAACCGGCCGGGACGACCGAACCGACCTCTAGGCGGGCCGACTCGGCCAGCGCGCTCACTTGGTCGAGGGTGCGTTCCCGGCCGCGGACATAGCAGAGCATCCGGAGATCTCCCTCGGTGTCCGGCGGGCTGCCGCCCGCCTCGCCGATGTGGTCGACGAGGAGCACCCTTCCCGTCTCCGAGGCCGCGTCGGCGCAGCGCTGCAAGATGCGGACCGCAGCCTCGTCGTCCCAGTCGTGCAGGACACCGGAGAGCAGATAGCCGCCCGCTCCGGCGGGGAGGGGATCGAAGAAGCTGCCGACCTGTGCGTCTGCTCGATGGGTCAGTCCGGCGGAGGCGATGGCCCGGTCCGCGCGGGCCACCGGGCCGGGCAGGTCGATGACCGTCCCGCGCAGTGCGTCGTGGGCCCGAAGCAGGGCGATGAGCAGGCTGGCGTCGCCGCCGCCCACGTCGATGACGTGCCCGAGGGCGCCCCATGGGTAGGCGTCGGCCACCGCAGGCGCGTCCTGCGCCAACCGGGCTCCCATCAGCGCGTCGAAAGACGCTCCCAGCCCGGGGTCGGCGGACAGATCGTCCCAGAACGTGCGGCCGAACTGACGGGGGAACGCGGGTTCACCGGTGCGAACGGTGTGCAACAACTGCACGAAGCACAGATCGGCGCGTCCGACGGCGCCTTCCAGATCGATCCATCGTCGCACTCCTTCCGGATGGTCGTCGCGCAGGCGCTCACCCAACGCAGTCAGGCCGTAGGTACCGGGATCCACACGAGACAACACCCCGGCGGTCACGAGGTGGTCCAAGAGGCGTCCCAGCGCGTCCCGGTCCGCGTCCACCACCGTGGTCAGCGCATGGGCCGTCCGTGTGCCCGCGGCGATGTGGTCGGCCAACCGCAGCGTCGCCGCCACCCGGATGGCCATGGGGGTCACCAGGTCGGCAGCCGCCCACAGCGCACCACCCCACTCCATCGGCTCCTCGGCCATGACCCTCCTCGTTCGACAGCGCGCCCTTACCGGACTCTCGATGATCAGCGCAGCGGGACTGTCCAGCGCAATCGGGTGCCCGCTGGGCTGCCGTCCGGTCCGGTACCGGCCGTGACGGTGAAAGTTCCGGCGGCCTGCTCGGCGCGCCGGGCCAGATTGGTCAGTCCGCTCGTCGTCATATCGGCGGGCATACCGCGTCCGTCGTCCTCGATGACGACGGTCAGGTCGTCGGCCACGGTGATCTCGATCGCGACCGAGTCGGCGCCGGAGTGCCGCACGGCGTTGCTGACCGCCTCGCGGACAACGGCTTCGGCGTGGTCGGCCAGTTCCGGGTCGATCACCGAGAGGGGACCGGTGATGCGCACGGAGGTGCGCAGTCCACTGGCCTCGGTCTGTTGCCGGATGGCTTCCTCGATGCGTTGGCGTACTCGCGCGCCGTGGCTGTCGCCGCCGTGCAGGTCGAAGATGGAGGTCCGGATCTCCTGGACGACGTCTTGCAGGTCGTCGATGGCGTCGGTGATGCGTTCGCGTACTTCGGGGACGCGGGTGCGCGGCACGGTGCCCTGCAGGCTCAATCCGACGGCGAACAGTCGCTGGATGACGTGGTCGTGCAGGTCGCGGGCGATGCGGTCGCGGTCGGAGAGGATGTCCAGTTCCCGCATGCGCTGTTGGGCGTCGGCCAGCCGCATCGCCAGAGCGGCTTGGTCGGTGAAGGCGGCGGTCAATGCGAGGATCTCGTCGTTATAGGGCGCCGATTCCGCCGCGCGCAGCGCCACTAACACGCCGACGGTGGAGTCGGAGGTTTGCATGGGTAACACCAGGGCGGGTCCGGCGTCGGGGAATATCTTGCCGAGATCGGCGCGGCGCGCGTCGTCGACCCGCTGCGGAGAACGCGAGCCGAACGCTTGGCCGATCGTGGTGTCTCCGAGTGAGAGTTTGATCAGCCGCTGGTCGTCCGCGCTGCCCGCGGTGTGGGTGATCAGGAGTTCGGTGATCTCCTCGGGCGGGCTCTCGGGGTCCGGGACGACCGCCAGGAAGGTCTGTTGCGAGCCGGTGAGCCGGCAGGTGGCCTCCACCAGGTCGGTCAGGACTCGGTCGGGGGCGGTGCCTGCGAGGAACTCGGTGGTGATGTCGCGGGTGGCTTCGATCCAGGCTTGCCGGGTGCGGGCGGATTCGTAGAGGTGTGCGTTGTCGATCGCGATGCCCGCCGCGGCGGCCAGGGCTCGCACGATGACTTCGTCGTCTTCGGTGAAGGGCTGGCCGCCCGCCTTCTCGGTGAGGTAGAGGTTGCCGAACACTTCGTCGCGGATGCGGACGGGTACGCCGAGGAAGGTGCGCATCGGTGGGTGGTGGGCGGGGAAGCCGACCGAGGAGGGGTGCTCGGCGAGGTTGTCCAGCCGGATGGGTTTGGGCTGGCTGAACAGAAGTCCCAGGACGCCGTGGCCCTGGGGGAGGTCACCGATTTGTTCGCGGGTGGGTTCGTCGATGCCTTCGTAGATGAACTGGGTGAGTTGCTGGTCGTGGCCGCGCACGCCCAGTGCGCCGTAGCGGGCATCGACCAGGGAGATCGCGGTGTGCACGATGGTGCGCAAGGTGCGGTCCAGATCCAGGCCGGAGGTGACGGTGAGCATGGCCTCGATCAGGCCGTCCATCCGGTCGCGGGCGTCGATGATCTGCTCGATGCGATCTTTGACCTCGCCGAGCAGTTCGCGCAGCCGCAGTTGCGAGAGCGTGTCACGCACCGAATACGCGTCGGCCGACGCGTAATCGGTCGGCTGTGCTGCCCCTGGAACGCCGCCCGCGCGGCTGCTCGCCATTGCTCCAGGATATTTCACCCCGTGGCGGAAAAGAACGATCAGAAGTCGATGGTGGAGCCGGGCGAACGGGACCGAAGTTCGGAGGCGTACACCGCGG
>NZ_BDBM01000086.1 GCF_001612985.1 Nocardia gamkensis NBRC 108242
CTCCCGTACGCGCGTCGAGGTCCGCACCCGAGACGGCGCGCACGCCTCGGACCTCGCGCAGCCGTGCCCGCATCCGCGCGGCTCGGCGGTGACCAGGCGGGGCGTCGTCTTCGGTTGCGCCGACGGTGCTTTGCTGGTGACCGCACGCGACGCGGCGTTCACCGCCGAGAAGATCCCCTATCCGCCCGGCACCGTGGACGCCGACCGCGCGGTCGAGTTCCGCCACCGCCGCGGCAGCGCGACGCTCGTGGCCGCGGCCGGTCGGCGCGGGGTGTGGGTGCTCGACGTCAGGCGCAAGACCTGGACCTCGGTCGACACCGGTCCGGTGGTCGCGGCGAACACGGCGGGGGAGGGCGCCGCACTGCTGGTGCTCACCGCGGACGGCCTGCTGCACAGCTACGACGCCGCGTCCGGCCGCGAGTCCGCGGTGGCGCGCCCGCTGACCGCGCCGGTAGCCGACGGCGCACCCGCGCCGCTGATCCTCGTCGACGAACACCGCGCCTACCTCAACGATCCCGTGGCGCGGGCGATCCACGAGATCGACTACACCGACAACCTGCGCACCGCGCGCACGTTCCGCCTCGACATCAGGCCCACCTCGATGGTGGAGACCGGCCGATGAGACTCGCTGCCCGCCTGTGCGCGCTGATCGTCGCCGCGCTGTTCGCACTGACCGCATGCTCGAATTCCGGCGCCCACCGAGGCGGAGTCCTCGTCACCACCAATATCCTCGGCGATCTCACCCGCGCCGTCGCGGGGGATGCGGTCGAGGTCACCGTGCTCATGCAGGCGAACGCGGACCCGCACTTCTTCGCCATCTCCGCCCAGCAGGCCGCCCGGTTCGAACGCGCGAGCCTTATCGTCTACAACGGTCTCGGTCTCGAGGAGAGCGTGCTGCGCAACGTCGAGGCGGCCGAGAAGGCCGGGGTCACGGGCGTATCCGTCGGCGCGGCGATCGACCCCATCGCTTACGCGGCGGAAGAAGCGAACGGCAGACCGGATCCGCACTTCTGGACCGATCCGCGCCGGGTGCGCAGAGCGGTGGAGGTCATCCGGGACCGGATCGTCGACCACGTCCCCGGCGTGGACGCCGCGGCGGTCCGCGCCGGAGCAGACCGCTACCTGACCGAACTCGACCGGCTGGATCGCTGGATGACCGAGCGGTTCGCGACGATCCCCGTCGAACGGCGGAAACTGGTCACCAACCATCACGTCTTCGGTTACCTGGCACAGCGATTCGGCTTCGAGGTGGTCGGCGCGGTGATTCCGGGTGGCACCACCCTCGCCTCACCGAGCCCGTCGGATCTGTCCGCCCTCGCCGGGACCATCCGGGCCGCCGGGGTGGGCGCGATCTTCGCCGACGCCTCGCAACCCGATCGCCTGGCCCGGGTGCTCGCCGACCAGGCCGGGGTGCGTGTACAGGTGATCTCCCTGTACTCCGAGTCGCTCACCGAGCCGGGCGGTGGCGCGGGCACCTACCTGGAAATGATGCGGGCCAACACCGAGTCGATCGTGCGCGGCCTCGCCACCCCCTAGCCCGACCCACGCAACGAAAGACGGAGTCGCCCATGCCTGTTCGATCGACAACCACGAAATCGGCCGCCCTGACCGGCTTGCTGACCGCAGTACTCACCGTCGCCGGATGCGGCGCCGATACTTCCCCGGAACGAGACACCCGGCGCACACCGATCACCGACCCGGTCGCGATCACCTACGACGGCGGAATCCACGTACTGGACGGAACCACCCTCGAACTCGCGCGCACAGTCGAGCTCGACGGCTTCAACCGGCTCAACCCCGCGGGTGACGACCGGCACCTGATCGTCTCGACCAAAGCGGGCTTCCGGGTCTTCGACGCCGTCACAGCAGAATTCACCGGCACGGACTTTCCCGGCCCCCATCCCGGGCACGTGGTCCGGCATGCCGGGCGAACCGTGCTCTTCAGCGACGGCACCGGCGAAGTCGTCGCGTTCGACTCCGCCGATCTCGCGAAGGGCGCGCCGAAGACCGACACCTACCGCGCGGCCGCGCCGCACCACGGCGTCGCGATCGAGCTGGCCAACGGCGAACTCGTCCTCACCCTCGGCACCGAGGAGAAGCGGACCGGCATCGTGGTGCTCGACAAGAACCGCAGGGAGAGGGCGCGCAACGAGAACTGCCCCGGCGTGCACGGTGAGGCGACCGCCGCGGGCGAGGCCGTGGTGATCGGCTGCGAGAACGGCGTGCTCGTCTACCGCGACGGCGCGATCACCAAGGTGACCAGCCCCACCGAGTACGGCCGGATCGGCAACCAGGCGGGCAGCGAAACCTCGCCGGTCGTCCTCGGCGACTACAAGCAGGACAAGGACGCCGAACTCGAACGCCCGCAGAAGGTCGCACTGATCGACACGGTCACCGGCTCGTTGCGCCTGGTCGATCTGGGCACCAGCTACACCTTCCGGTCGCTGGCCCGGGGCCCGCACGGCGAAGCCTTGGTCCTCGGCACCGATGGCCGCATTCACGTGATCGATCCCGTCGCGGGCGCCGTCGTGCGCACGATCCCGGTCACGGATCCCTGGCAGGAGCCGCTGGAATGGCAGAAGCCTCGGCCCGCGCTGTTCGTCCGCGGCGGCACCGCCTATGTCTCCGACCCCGGGACGAAGCAGGTGCACCGCATCGACCTGGGCACCGGAGCGAAGACGGCGAGTGTCGCGCTGCCGAGCACACCGAACGAAGTGAGCGGCGTGCTCGGGCACTGACCCTCGGCTCTCGTCGGTGGGGACAGCGGACGATGGTCGCGGTGGTGAGCCCGTTCACCGCGACATCGACCCCGGAAGAGGACGAGTATGACGCAGTCGCCCATCGGCCGCCGGACGCTTCTGGCCGCGGCGGCACTCCTACCGCTGGCCGGGTGCGCTGCGGAGAAGGGCCCTTCTCCCTCGGCCGCGCCCACCGCCAAGACGGACGAGCGCCACGATCGGCTGATCGAGCTGGAACGAAAGTTCGACGCACGCCTGGGCGTCTACGCCCGCGCCACCGGGACGGGCGTCACCGTCGCCCACCGAGCCGATGAACGATTCGCGTTCTGTTCGACGTTCAAGGGCTTGGCCGCGGCGGCGGTGCTACAGCGTAATCCGCTGTCGCACTTGGACACCGTCGTCACCTACACCCGCGACGATCTGCTGAAGAACGCCTCCGTCACCCCTCGGTACGTGGACACGGGAATGACGATCCGCCAGCTGTGTGACGCCGCGATACGGTACAGCGACGGCACCGCGGGCAATCTCCTGCTCCGCGATCTGGGTGGCCCGGCCGAGTTGACGGCCTACGCCCGGAGTCTGGGCGACCCGGTCACCCGGATGGACCGGATCGAGCCCGCGATCACCGAAGCCACCCCCGGAGACCCGCGTGACACGACTTCGCCGAGGGCGTTCGGCGAGGTCTATCACCGGATCGTGCTGGGCGACGCCCTTCCGGCCGACAAGCGGGACTTCCTCCGCGATCTGCTGGAACGCAACGCCACGCCCGCGGGCGCCCAGCGGATCCGGGCCGGCACCCCACAGGGATGGAGGGTGGCCGACAAGACCGGGACCGGCGATTACGGCATACTCAACGACATAGCGGTCGTGTGGCCCCCGGATGCCGCGCCACTCGTCGTCGCGATCATGTCGAGCAAAGCCACCCGAGATGCCGCCTACGATCAGGCTCTCCTCGCCGAAGCTGCCGCGTACGTGATGGACACACTCACCTAGCGGTCGTCGCTGTTCTTACGCGCGAAAACTCTGCGCATTGCCTCGGGCGACCTGTCGTATCGGCGGGACCGGCAATTCCCATAGCCGCGAAGCGACCGGCCCCCGCTACGGTGGGACGACATGGATACTGCTGTGCTCGCCGTGCCGGAGCCCGCGCGCGCCCCTCGGTCCGCGGCGGCCGGTGGCCGGTTGCGGCGGATCCGGAACCGGCCACTGGTCGTCGTGGCCGGTTGCCTGGTGGTGTTGCAGCTGGCGGTCCGCTGGTGGGTAGCGGGCAGCGGCTACTTCTATTGGGACGATTTCATCCTGGTCGGCCGGGCGGCCCGATTCGGGCTGTGGTCTACGGACCTGCTGCTGTACGACCACGACGGGCACTTCATGCCGCTGGCATTCGCCACGGCCTGGGCGGTGAACGCGGTGGCGCCGCTGGTCTGGGCCGGACCGGTGACGGTGCTGCTGATCATGCAGCTCGGCGCGTCGGTAGCCGTGGTGCGGATGCTGCTGCTGGTGGTGGGCCCACGATGGCCGATCCTGCTTCCGCTGGTCTTCTATCTGTTCTGCCCTCTGACGGTCCCGGCGTTCGCCTGGTGGGCCGCCGCTCTGAACGCGCTGCCGCTACAGTTCGCCCTCGCCTGGGTGATCGGGGACGCGGTGCTGCTCGTCCGGACCGGTCGCCGCCGATACGCACTGTCCGGGGTCGCGGTGCTGGCGGTGGCGCTGCTGTTCTTCGAGAAGTCGGCGGTCGTGCCGTTCGTCGCCTTCGCCATCACGGCGCTGGCCCGCTACGTCGACGGGCGCGCGGCCCCGATGCGCACGGTGGCCCGGCGGGGTGCGGCGCTGTGGGTCGGATCGGGCGCGGTGCTGGCCTGCTGGTCGATCGTCTACCTCGTGGTGGTCGACGGTCCCGGTCTGCCCGACAAGTGGGACGAGTTGCGCGACCTGCTGCCAGGAGCCGCCTCCCTGGGGGTCGTGCCCGCCCTGTTCGGCGGCCCATGGGTGTGGGAGCGGTGGTTACCGTCGACGCCGTGGGCGGATCCACCGGGCTGGGCGGTGGTGTCGGCCTGGCTCGCGCTGGTCGCGGTCGTAGCGCTGACGATGCGCGCCCGGCGGCGGATCGGAGCGGTCTGGCTGACGGCCGCGGCGTACGTCTTGATCGCTCAGCTGGCGGTGGCGCTGGCTCGCGGCGGACCGAACACCGCAGGGGAGTTGATGCAGTCGCTGCGCTACTTCGCCGACACGGCGGTGGTGTCGGCGGCCGCGGGTGCGCTGATGCTGCGGGCCCGCCCCCGGCCGTGCCGGGGCCCGGCGCTTCCCGGGCGGTCGGTGACGATCGCCGTGACGGTGGTGTTCGTCGTCAGCAGTCTCTGGTCCACCTGGACGTTCGTGCGATCCTGGCGTGCCGGCCCGACCGAAACCTACATCACCAACGTGAAATCGGGGCTGAGCGCATCCGACGGCGCGCCCCTGCTCGAGCAGGAGGTGCCGTGGAATGTGCTGAATCCCCTGGCCTATCCGCAGAATCTCACCAGGAACGTCCTGGCTCCCATAGCCGCTCCCGGCACCTTCGCGGACTCGACACCTCACCTGCGGATGATCACCGACAACGGTGAGATCGTCGAGGCGGCGGTCTGGTGGAACCGGATCATCCTCCCCGGCCCGGAGCCCGGCTGCGGCTACCGTATCGAGGGCACCAACCCGGCTCGCCTGCTCCTCGACGGCCCGATGCTCGCGAACAAATGGACAGCGCAACTCAACTACCTCGCCAGCCGCGACGGCCGCATCACCGTCGCCCTGGAACAAGGCGAAACGGTGACCGCGCCGGTCCGAAAGGGCCCCAACACCGTCTTCGTTCGCGTCATCGGCAGCGGTTCGGCACTGCGAATCACCACCGCCACACCGGGCCTGAACCTGTGCGTGGGCGTCGGCCCGGTCGGCGTCGCGTCCTACGACAATTGAACCGACCGCTATCGCCGCCCCACGGATACGACCGACATCATCGGTCCGGCGATGTGCGCCGACGCGCGGGTGCGCAGACGCGCATGGCCTCGACCACGACCATGCCGCACGGCCGGTAGGTGCCTCGCGGCGCGTGGGCCCAGACCCGGAACCCGAGGTCGCCGTCTGCCGGTGACGGCAACGCGATCCGCGCGCCCTGACGGGCCACAGACACATTGAGCCGGAACAACTCCGCGAACAGGCCCATGTCGGAGTCCGGGATGTCCGGGACGATGACGAACGTCCACCGCTTCGACCGTGGATGCGACACGATCGGTCCCAGCCGCACACCGCGGTCGAGCAGGTGCGCGCGCACGCCCGCGCCGAGCTGCGCGGGCATCGTGATCGCACCGACGCTGCCGGAGACGAAGAAGATCCGGCCCAGCTCCGGCTGCACCCGAGCGGGCAATCCGAAAGTCTCCCGGTAGAACCGGCATCGTGCTGCCGGGGTATCGGCGAGAACGACGGTCGCGTCGTCGATGTCACGCATCCCGATCACCCGCCTCGGGTGGCATCCGCCTGCGGTCGACGCCGGTGACGGCACCCAGCGTGATCAGGCATGAGCGCGGAATATCGTGCCGGTCATCGACTATCGCGGCTCCGACCCAGCCGCACGCGCCGGGCAGGAGCGCCGCGCCGCTGCTGCCGCGTTGTCGGGTGCGTACGCGCTGTCCGAGCAAGTCCTTGCGTGGGTCGCCGACGCGCCGCTGCTGTGGCTCGCGGCTGATCGGTGCATGGCCGCGGCCGAAATCGCCGACGACCCGCTGACATTGGCGTCGGCCAGTTGGGTGCTCGGCAACGTGTGGCGGTCCACCTCGCGGGAGGAGGATGCGTACCGGCTGACCCAGAGCGCTGTCGCGCTGCTGGAGCCACGCCTCGACGGTGACCAAGCGGCGCAAGCGCTATGGGGCGCGTGCCACCTGCACAGTGCGATCACCGCTGCTCGGCTCGGCCGGGAGGGCGATGCGCTGCGTGGCATCGATCAGGCGATGGGCATGGCTCGCGCGCTCCCGTCCGGATCGGCGCATCCGTGGACGCTGTTCGGTGTCGCCAACACAGAGGTGACCGCCGTGTCGGTTCAGGTGGACATGCGCAAGTCGGGTGGTGCGCTGGAGGCAGCGAGCGTGGTCGATCCGGACGCCGTACCCAGCGTCGACCGGCGAGCCAGGTTGTGGCTGGAATTGAGCAGAGCTTACGGGCAGCAGCGTGATTGGATCGGAACACTCGGCGCGCTGAAAACGGCTACGGCGGTGTCCGAGGAGTCGATGCGCTGCCATCCGCTGTCACGAAACCTCGCGGCGGAACTCGTGACACATGGCGGCCGGATCATCGAGCGTGAGGCCCGGGCGCTGGCCAACCGCATCGGCATCACCGCATAAGACCGTCGGACCCGAAGGCCGATCGGTGGGGGGCGTTCACACCGGCGGCGTCGGCCGGTACTCCTCGCTATGGTACCAAGAAGCTCGCCAGGGTGTACAACCGCACCCGACAGCACGTGAACGTGGCTGGAGTGGCCGAACTGCGCGACCGGATGCGGCCGCTCGTCGCGGCGACAGCATAGGAGCAAACTGCATGGTGCGCATCGGGGTCACCGGGCACATGAATATCACCGAGGCCGCCGAGCCGCTGGTCTACGCGGCGATCCGTGAGCTGCTCGCCATCAACGGGACCGGCGATGCGGTGGTCGGGGTGAGCTGCATAGCCCGTGGCGCCGATTCCGTGTTCGCCCGAGCCGTCCTCGACGCAGGCGGACAGCTCGAGGTCGTGTTGCCGTCGCGCAACTACCGGCAGAGGAAGGTGAAGCCCGACCACGCCGAGCTGTTCGACGACCTCGTGCAGCGTGCGGACGTGGTGCGCGTGATGGACTTCGATGACGCGGGCCGCGACGCCTACGAGGCCGCGAACGCGGCGGTGGTGGACTCGGTAGACCGGCTGGTCGCGGTATGGGACGGTGCGGATGGGGAGCGAAGCGGAACCGGCTCAGTGGTGCAGCTGGCCCGCAAAGCAGGTGTGCCGGTGGACGTGGTGTGGCCGGAGGGCGCGGCCCGCGGCTGACGGAGCAGCGGCCCGGCCGCGATCCGATCAGTCGCGGTAGATCGCGACGTAGGCGTTGGTGGTGGTGCCGATGCTGGTGGGGCCCAAGCATGAGGCGGTGCCCTGGCCGGAGGGGCTGAAGGAGCCGCTCCACGAACCTCGGTAAGGGCCGATGGCCATGAGCGGGAACGCGTTCGGTACGCCGTGCAGGCCGACGCACTCGACCACCAGGGTGTACTCCCTGCCGGGGGGCGCATCCTCGTCGTGGCAGGTCGCCGTCGCGTTGAACAGGTCTCGCGTGACGACACAGTCCTGCGGCGCGGCTTGGGCTGTGCCGGAACCGATTACCGTGGCGAAGCCCAGAACCGACACGGCGGCGGCCGTGACTCGTGCGGCGGCGATTGTCATAGAGCTCATTCGAATTCCTTTCGAAGGTCATGTGGCAATCGAGGGCGGACACCGAGTCGTTACGGCCGGACCACGGCCGTGCCGATACGACGCGGACTCCGCGCCGCATGCGGCGGTCGGCAAGCGCGACCACGTGGTCTTCGGATCCGACTGGCCCTTCAGCGCGCTCACCCTCCCGCAGTCCGGCACGCACGATCCGGCTCCCGGCCTCAGCGACATCTTCGACGCCGACCAGCGGATGGAGGTCGAACGGATCAACCCGTTGCGGCAGTTGCCCCGGCTGGCCGCGGCGGTCGGCGGATGAGCGACAGCCGCGCGCCGTCGGGTGGGTCCGCGGTTCCCGGCGAAACTCCGAACCGTGGTTCCCGGATGTCCGCGCGCACGGGTGAAGATAACCAAGAGTTCGCCGAATAGTCTCCGTCACCGCAGCGAGAGGAGCCGGTCCCATGGCAGCGAAGCCCACGCGGGTCCGTACCTGGACCCGCCCCGTCGTCGTGGTCACGCTGCTCATGGCGTTGCTGTCGGGGGCCGGGGACGACGCGGCGTAGACTCAGTTCTCCGCCACGGCGGCCTCGGCCGCGGTCCGGGCCCGGGACAGGGCCTCCGGCACCGGAATCCGGCCCAGATACATCTCGGCGAGAATCGGCTCGACGGCGCGGAGCGCGGCCGGGAAACCCGGCCCGCCACCGGAGGAGATGCGCGGGCCGCGCAGCACGTCGAAGAAGGGCGAGACGTCCACTCCCTTCGCCGCCCAGTAGTCGCGATAACGTTGCTGTTCGGAGACGACCGCCGGGATGACGGCGCCGCCATCGGCCAGGTAGCGATTTCCCGCGCCGCTGCCGAGCCAGGCCAGCACCCGGCGCACCGCGTCCGGATGCCGGGTGGCCGCGTTACCGGCGACGCCGATCGCGTTGTTCGTGCTCACCCGCCCGGCGGGGCCCTCGGGCAGCGGCGCCACACCCCAGCCGAAGCGGGCGCGTTCCGCGACCTGCGCGAGATTGAACGTCCCGGATTGCAGCAGCGCCAGTTTGCCTTGCAGGAAGGCATTCTTCGCGAAGTCGGGATTGGTGTTGGTGTCCGCGGGAGAGGGCGTGAGCCGGTCGGCGATCAACCGCACCAGATAGTCGAACGCCGCGACCCCCTGCGGACTGTCGAAGACGAAGTGGTCGTTGTCGTCCTGCAATCGTGCCCCGGCCGAGCCCAGGTAGGGCAGCTCGATGGACTGGAAGTCGCGGCCTGCGTTGTACGTCCATGGGGCGGCCGTCGCGAGCCTGCGCAGCACCGGTCGTAAGGTGTCGTCGCCGCCCGGGCTCCACCGCAGCGCGTTCAGCTCCGCGGGATCCACGTGTGCGGCCGCGAGCAGTTCCCGGTTGTAATACACCGCTGTACCGGCATCGACGAATTGCGGTACCGCCCAGAGCTTTCCGTCGCGTGTGTACTGTGCTACCGCCGAAGCATCCCAGACTGCGGCGGCCTCGGGACCGAGCGCCGCCCCGATATCGATCAACCGCCCGGTATCGGCGTAGTCCTCGTAGGAGTTGGTCCAGAAGAGATCGTCGGCGGTGCCCCCGGCCACGTCCAAGCGCAACTTCTGCTGATAGGACGACCACGGCACCACCGTGAGCCGCACCTCGACGTCCGGATTCGCCCGCTCGAACTCCGCGAGGGAGGCACGGTAGGCGGGAACGAGACTCTCGTCCCAGACGCGCAGCCCCAGCACGGTGCGCCCGGACCCGTCGCCGCTGCGGCCGAGCCACAGGACGGCCGTGACCAGCAGCGCCGCGGCCAATGCGACAGCGAGTACGACGCGGGTCGACGTCCTCATTTCACCCCCGTCCACGCGATCGAGCGCAGCACCTGCCGCTGGAAGATCACGAACAGCACCACCAGCGGCGCGATGGCCAGCGTCGTGGCCGCCATCACCAGGGTCCACTGCGCGTTGTAGCGGGTCTGCAGGTTCGCCGTCGCCACGGTCAGCACCTGCCACGAACGGCCGCTGCTCGCGACCAGCGGCCACATGAAGTTGTTCCATTGCGAGACGATCGTGATGAGCGTCAAGGTCGCCAGCACCGGCCGGCTCATCGGCACCATCACGTGCACGATGATGTCGAGGGTGTTCGCGCCGTCGAGCCGCGCCGCACCGATCAACTCCTGCGGAATCGCGCGAAAGTACTGCCGCAGCAAGAAGATCGCGTACGGCGATCCGAACACGAACGGCAGCACGAGCGCCCAGAACGTGTTCAGCAGGCCCAGTTCGGCGAACATCAGATACAGGGGGATGAGGGTCACCATCGGCGGCACCATCATGGTGCCCAGATACACCCAGAACAGCCCGTCGCGGCCCGGGAATTCGGTGCGGGCGAACGCGTATGCCGCCAGCACCGAGGTGACCAGCTGGCCGCCGGTGACGAACACCGTCATCAGCGCGGTCACCAGCACCGCGCGCCCGAACCCGTAGTCCAGCACCGTCCGGAAGTTGTCCGCGGTGGCCGGATGCGGCAGGGCAAGTGGTGACCCGGTGGCGAACTGGTCGGGTGTCTTGACCGCGGTGAGGGCGCTGAGCAGCAGGGGCGTGACGGTCAGCAGCGCGCCGGCCGAGAGCACCGCGTAGGCCGCGGCCGAACGCAGGCGATCAGAACTCATAGGTGGTCCGATTCCGGAAGTAGCGGTGCTGCGCCACGGTGATCGCGAACATCACCGCGAACACCACCAGCGCCATGACGGCGGCGCGGCCCGGCCGAGCCGCGTCGAAGGCCTCGGAGAAGATTCGCATCGCGAGCACATCCGTGCGATCACCCGGACCGCCCTTGGTCAACGCGTACACGGTGTCGAAGGTCTGGAACGCGGTCAGTACCCCGGTGACCAGCACGAAGAACATGGTGGGGCGCAGCAGCGGCAGGATCAGCCAGCGGATCCGGCGCCAGCCGGTCGCGCCGTCCAGCGCTCCCGCGTCGAGGATCTCGCTCGGTATCGCGCGGATCCCGGCCACGAAGAACAGCGCCACGTACCCGAAGTTCGCCCACACGCTCACCGCGGCCACCGACGACAGCGCCAGCGCCGGATCCGACAGCCATTCGACGCGCCTGCCGAGTACGGCGTTGACCGCACCGCCGGTGGGGGCGAACATCCACTGCCACACCACACCGACCGCCACCGGCGCGCACATCCACGGCAGCGCGTACATGATTCGCAGGCTCGTCCCGCCGCGCCGCCGAGCCAGCAACGCCGCGACCGTGAAACCCAGCACGGTCTGCGCGGGCACCACGATGGCGGTCAACGCCAGCGTCACCAGCAGGGCATGGCCGAACGCGGCGTTGCCCAGCACCGAGCGCCAGTTGCGCAGCCCCACGAATTCCCTGGGCCCCAACAGGTTCCAGCTGTGCAGACTGAGCCAGGCCACCACCAGGATCGGCAGCAGCAGGAACGCGCCGACGCCGATCAGGCTCGGCAGCAGGAGAACATAGCTCGTCACGCTACGACGAGCCGCACGCCGGTTCATGTGCTGCGACGTTACCGCCCCGGCCCGCCCCCGCACGGCGGGCGGGGCTGCGGGGTCAGTCGGTGGGGCCGCCGGCCACGTAGATCACCTGGCCGGATACGAAACCGGCGCCCTCGCTCACGAGGAACGAGGCGGTGTGCGCGATGTCCTCGGGAGTGCCTACCCGCTGCACGGGAATCTGCGATGCGGCGGCCTTCTGGAAGTCCTCGAACGAGACTCCGACACGCTCGGCGGTGGCGGCGGTCATGTCGGTGACGATGAATCCGGGCGCGATGGCATTGGCCGTGACGCCGAATTTGCCCAGCTCGAACGCCAAGGTCTTGGTGAAGCCTTGCAACCCCGCCTTCGCCGCCGAGTAGTTCGCCTGTCCGCGATTGCCGAGCGCGGAGGTGCTGGACATGTTGACGACGCGTCCCCACTTCTGCTCGACCATGTACTTCTGCACCGCTCGGGTGAGCAGGAAGGCTCCGCGCAGGTGCACGTTCAGCACGGCGTCCCAGTCCGCGACGCTCATCTTGAACAGCAGATTGTCCCGCAGGATGCCGGCGTTGTTCACCACGACCGTCGGCGCGCCCAGCTCGTCGTCCAGCTGCTGGACGGCGGCGGCGACCGACTCCTCGTTCGACACGTCGGCGCCGAGCGCGACGGCTCGCCCGCCCGCCTCGGTGATGGCGCCGACCGTGTCGGCGCACGCCGCCGCGTCGAGGTCGAGCACGCCGACACGAAGCCCGTCCGCCGCCAAGCGCTTGGCGATCGCCGCGCCGATCCCTCGTGCGGCGCCGGAAACCACTGCCACTCGCTCGCCCATGAGCGCGTCCCTTCGTCGGTCGGATGTCGGATCAGTCATACCGCACCGGCCGGTCGCCGTGGCCGGGACCGGCCGCCGAACCGGAATCGGCGCGGGGTGAATTACCACAACTCTCGAGCGGAAGGCTTGCTCCGCACTCGGCCCGATGTTTCGATCGGCACGTGACCGACCACAACGAGCCTCCCCGAATCGTCAGCGCCAGCCGTGAGATCGACGCGGGTCCGGCGGCCATCTTCGAGCTCATCGCCGATCCCGCCGAGCAGCCGCGTTGGGACGGCAACGACAACCTGGCCGAGGCCGCGACGGGGCAGCGGGTACGGGAAGCCGGGGCCGTGTTCAGTACCACCCTGACCAACGGAGCCGTCCGCGACAACCACGTGGTGGAGTTCGCCGAGGGCAGCCGCATCGCGTGGCGCCCGTCGGAGCCCGGCAAACAGCCGCCCGGCCACCTGTGGCGCTGGGAGCTGGAGCCGGTGGGCGAGGGCCGCACCCGAGTCACCCACACCTATGACTGGACCTCGCTCACCGACGAGAAGCGTCAGGTCCGCGCCCGCGCGACCACCGCGGACAAACTGTCGGCCTCCCTCGACCGTCTCGCCGAACTCGCCGAGCAGCAGGCGGTTTCGTCGTAGCAGTGCCGCGCCGGCCACTCCTTCCGGACTGTATTGTCCGGTTACGGCTCGTAGTGTGCGTCAGATCACGACACCACGTCGATGGAGCGCGGCTCACAGTCTCGATGTGGGATGCCGTG
Source organism: Nocardia gamkensis NBRC 108242 (assembly GCF_001612985.1). Lineage (GTDB taxonomy): Bacteria > Actinomycetota > Actinomycetes > Mycobacteriales > Mycobacteriaceae > Nocardia > Nocardia gamkensis. The sequence continues at coordinate 13,227 of NZ_BDBM01000086.1, forward strand.
CCGGGCGCTCGGTGGGGCGAGGACGGCCACAATGGTCCGGTAATCTTGCCCGAATGACCTCGCCACGCCGTGTGAACAGGGGGCCGAAGGCGGCGGCCGGCAACCGGGCAGCCTTGATCCAGGCGGCGCGAGAGATCTTCGCGGACAGTGGTTTCGACGCGCCGTTCAGTTCCATCGCGCGGGCCGCCGGAGTCGGGCAGGGCGTGCTCTACCGGCACTTCCCGACGCGGGAGAGTATCGCGCTGGCGGTGTTCGAGGAGAACATCGACGGTATCGAGGCGCTGGCCGCCGATCCCGGGGTCACCGTGGACGACCTGCTGGCGATCATGGTCGAGCAGATCACGACCTCGGCGGCGTTCATCGCGATGATCCACCCCACCGACACCGACGACATGCGCCTGTTCGAGGTGGCGCGGCGGCTGATCGCCCTCATCGCGGAGAAGCTGGAGGATCCGGGTCAGCGCGGCACGATCAGTGCGGACATCACCACCGCGGACGTGGTCTTGGCCCTGGCGATGCTGGCTGCCGTGCTGTCGAAGACCGACGCGCAGTCGAAGAAGGAGACCGCCCGGCAGGCATGGGCGTTGCTGGATCGCGCGTTGCGCGGCTGAGAGAGCGCCCGCCTGTCACGGCGCGCGCTCGATCGACGCCAGCTCATCGGCGACGCGCTCGAACGACCGGATGACGTGCAGGAGCCCGTCGGCGAATTCGCGTTGCCCGAAATCTATTCCGCTTTCCGCCGACCAGCGAGCGAGCAACCGGTGTACCGTGGCGTCGGCGCCGCGGGTACGGAGTCTCACCGCGGCGGCGTGTGCGTGTCGCTGTGCCGAATCGGCCACGGCGACAACGCCTTCGGCGGTGTAGACGGCGGAGTCACTGATGATGTCCACCAGTTCGACGAGTTCGTCGGCGAGCCCGATCAGATCGTGGATCTGCGCGATCTCCGCTGTGATCGCCATGTGGTCGATGCAGCAGCGCAGCAGTATGCCGAGCCGGTGCAGGTGCCGGGGAAGTGGGTGGACCGGCGCACCGAGCGGCGTGAGGTCCGCCAGGCGGTGCCGGATGCTGAACGGATCGGCCGGGGGAGCGCCGAATTCGGCGAGAATGATGGCGCCCGCGCGCAGGTCGAAGGCTGTCGCGGTGAGCGAGTCGTCGGGATCGGCGCGACTGGTGAGCGTTCGCATACGTCTCCTGGTGCTCGTCGCCGAGACGCCGACTTGCCCATGCCGCCCCCCTCGGTCGCAGATGGAATCGTCGCATGACAAGACCCTCGACATGTGATTGCCGAGTGATTGCCAGCGGCTGATTTCCGGACCGGCGGACGATCCGGATAGGTTTGTCCGGTAGGTAACCAGTTTGAACTATGAGTGCGGTGTCGTCAAGCTGCCATCGCAGCGCGGTCCCGGTTCCCGCAGGGCTGGGGACCGGCTGTGACTCAAATATTCGGGCAGTGAAAAGTGCTGGTATAACGCATTCTCGGGCAACGATGACGAGCGGTGATCACTCGAGTTCCTTGTGCGTCGGGCAAGGCGCGCCCGCCCGTTCTCCGATGCCCCGCAGTCGTTGACACATGGAGATGCGGCGGCTCGTACGGGCTGCGGTAGGTGAACGAAGGGCCTTGACCAGGCAATTGCTGACTCGGTGATATAGGTCACAACTCGGCTCGGCAGAAGCGCCGTCATCGGATCGTGGACCGCCTTAGTGTGTGTGCGGCAGAACCTTCCGGCGAGGGGCTCGGCGATCCGCTCTCACCCGCCGCTCCGCTCTCCGGATCCTTCGCTGGTTCGGCACGCGGCCGCCCCTCGGCCGCGCGGCTCGCTGATCCGCGATGGCCGGCGCGATGGTTGGTACCCATCGGAGTCGGTGTCCGCGGCCGGACCTGTCGATATCTTCATCGGTGACACCGGGATGGGAACCATGGCTGTACGATCCGTCGATTCCGTTGACCGAGGCGCTCCAGTATCGCCCTCCTTCACTCGCTGGCGAGACCGGACGCGCCGGTGCCCGCATCGGTACCGCTTGGCGGTGGTCGCGCCGAACATCGCGGACGTGGTGCGCTGGACCGGGGGGTGGCTGTTCGATCGCACCGTCGCGGGATGGGAGGTCGCGGTGCTGGTGGCCGATCCGGGGGACACCCGCCCGCTGCGCATCCTCGGGGCGACGGTGCTCGACCTCGAGCAGTTCTCGGCCGCGCCGGTGCGCGAGACGTGGCCGCAGGCAGTCGCCGTCGCCTCCGCAACCTATCTGTCCGACAGCCGGGTTCGCGACGGCGTGCTCGACTGTCTCGACCGAGGGCGCACCGAGGTGACGATGTGGGGCGAGGGTCTTCCCGTCGAACTCGACCATCGGGTCGGTTCGGTGCAGCACCGGGTCAGCCTGGCCGGACGGGCCTTCAAAGCGTGCGCGATGCGGGCGGCGGGGCTCGCGACCGAGGTGGTCGGTCCCGTCGAGGTGTTCCGGACGGGAGGGGCATCGCGGATATACCCGGGATACGGCGTCGACCTCATGCCCGCGGGGTGATCGGGAGGCCGAGACGGGCCGGAACTCGCCGAAGCTGGGAAGGGCTTATTTCAAGTTAGCCTAACCTTATGAACGCGAGCACGGTGGTGCACGAGCCCGGCAGGCGGATCGTCCGCTCGCGCGAGCGATCCCGCAAACGGGTACGGCGCGCACTGATCTCGATCCACCGCTGGTCGGCGTTGATCCTCGGCACGGTCCTGGTGGTCCAATCGACATCGGGCGCGATCCTGCTCTACCACGCCGAACTGTTCCGGGCCCAGCACGCCTCGTTCTATCGGCACACGGACACGCCGCCGGTGATCGACACCGAACAGGCCGTCGCGCTGGTGCGTGCGACCGATCCGGATTTCGCCGTCGGCTGGGTCGGCGTGGACGGCGGTGTGATCGCGATCGGAAACGCGCAGTACACCGCCGCCTACTCCGTCGATCCCGGTACCGGGCGAATCAACGAGCGGGTGAACCTGACCGACGGTGTGCTGGGTTGGTCGGCCAATCTGCACAACTGCGCATTCGGCTGCGCGCGCTACTCCGGGGCGATCCCGATCATGGAGAACCAGGCTCCCCTCATCGACATCAAGTGGGGCGCGGTGATCCTGGGCTCGCTCGGCACACTGCTGGTCACGCTCGCGGTGTCCGGTGTGGTCATCTGGTGGCCGTCGATCAGGCGGTCGCGCAACGGGTTCCGGGTCCGCCTGCGGAAGGGGCGCTTCGCCCGGGACCGCGACCTGCACGACGTCATCGGCGTTCTCGCCGTACCGTTCCTGCTGGTGTGGGGCATCACCGGGACCACCATCGAATGGCCGACCGTCCAGCGGGCCTGGCTCGTCGCTACCGGCGGCAACACGACACTGGAACGGACCGAGAGGTCCTTCGAGCCGCGCTCGAGCGGGGCGGGCCTGGCTCCGCTATCCATCGGCGAGGCCGGTGCGATCGCGCAGCGCGCCGCGCCGGGCCGGCTCGCCTACCTGCTGCTGCCCACCGACACCGCCCCGTACTACCGCGCCGCCGTGGCCGGCGCCTACTCGCCACGCGAGCATCGCCTCTTCTACAGCGGTGACGTCCTGGTCTATGTGAACGCCTACGACGGCGCCGATGTCAAGGTGGTCGACGCGAGCCACGACCGGCCGCTGGCGAACACCTTCTACGCCAAGGTCTTCGAACCCGCCCACTTCGGCTGGCTGGTGAACGGCTGGTGGCGACTGGTCTGGCTGGTCTTCGGCCTGACTCCGCTCGCGCTCGCGGTCACCGGGCTGTCGACCTGGCTGCTGCGCCGCAGAACCGAACGCCGTCGCAACGGCGCGAGGGCGTAGCCGTCCGGCGAGTCACGACGGGAAGTGGATCACTTGCCGGGCGAAGACCGCGTCGGGATCCGCGAGGTGATTCGCCGCCGCGACCACCCCCACCCTGGTGTCCAAGTCGGCGGGGCCGTACGCGTGGTGGCACATCGTCCGCAGCGTATCGCCTGCGACGGTCTGGCGGCGGTTCAGGCCGGGCACGATGAGAACGTGGCCGGGAGCCGGTTCGCTCCCGGAGGGCAGGTGGTTCGCCAGTTCGATCAGCAGGGCGAGGTGGTCGTCGCCGTACCAGCGCTCGGCGAGTACCGTGAGCGTCTCGCCTTCCGTCACCGTGTGGTGGCCGACATCGGCCAGCTCCGGGATGTGCAGCCACGCACCTTGCTGTATCTCGCGTTGTGCCACACCGTTGACCACCTCCCAGATCAACTGGACATGGGTGTCCTCGCTGCCGTAGTAGCGCTGGGTGATCTGCTTGCGCGCCGCGGTGGAGTCGGAAGTGGTGACGAGGTGGCGCCGGGTGATGTACGGGAGCAGGAGCTGCTGCCCGACGTCGATCGAATTCGGATCGGCGAGATGGTTCTGGCGCGCGATCGCCGGGAACAGACTGCTGTCGCCGTACTCGCGATGCGCGATCGCGGAGAGGGTGTCGCCAGGTCGAACTTCGTACTTTTTCATTACTTCCGCCTTTTCCGAGACTGCCGCCGATGGGAGCCGCGACCCGGCGGGATTCGTCGTCGCCGTAGCTGGGGCTTCGGCCGACTCCGGACGCCTACCGGTCGCGAAGGGTTCGCAGTACCGAATGCTCGTCGCGGATAGTCGCCCGATCGTGAGTAGGCGACTACTCGTTTTCATCCGCGCTGCTGTAGCGCGGGCTGGAGCGAGACGCTGAGCGCCGGGACGCCGAGGGGAAACCGGTGGAGCCGAAGGGCGATCACGGGGTATCCGTGCCGGGAAGCGAGCTGTTGCCGCGTTCGCGGCCACCAGCACCGCGCTCGTGGCGTGTCGAACGCGCGTGCTCACCGCGGGTGGCTGAACGCCGGTCGCGCGACTAACTTCGCGAATCGTGAACGGTGAAGTGATCATCCTGACCGGCCCGCCCGGTGCGGGAAAGACGACCGTGGCCGAACTGCTCGCCGCAGGCGCGAGCAGGCCGACGGTTCACGTGACGACCGACTGGTTCTATCGCTCGATCCGCACCGGATTCGTCCTGCCGTACCTGCCCGAAGCGCAGCGGCAGAACGAGGTGGTCGTCGACGCGATCGTCGCGTCTGTCGCGACGTTCGCGCGTGGCGGCTACGACGTCGTGGTGGACGGAATCGTGGGGCCGTGGTTCCTGACGCCGTTTCGCTCGGCCGCCGAACGCGACCGCCTGGCGCTGTCCTACCTGGTCCTCCGGCCCGATCTGGACACGACGTTGGCGCGTGCGCAGCAGCGCGGCGGGCACGAACTGAAGGATGTCGAGGCGATCACCGGCATGCACACCGCGTTCGCGGACCTAGGGGAACTAGAGGACCATGCGCTCGACACCGGGCACCTCGACGCGGAACAGACTGTCGCGGAAGTCCGGCGCGTCCTCGCTTCGGGGAATCATCGATTGTGCTGAAAGGACCGCGGAGCCTGTCGAGTCGACGATCACCCGGATGTTCGTGCCGGCTGTTTTGCACGTCCAAGAGCAGATCGGCAGCCGGATAACGCGCTCGGCTGACCGGTACTCGAAGCGGCCGTGGGGCAGTTCTTTTCGATCGTATGAAGAAGGGCGGAGGCTGATTCGTCCACCGGAGTGCGGGTAGCACGAAGACGTGGCGCGAAGAGCCACAGTCGGTTTCATCCGCTACCGAAAGGAGCATGTGATGGCAGACCAGAACAACCCCGGGCAGTTCGGCAACCGCTCCGATACCGAGGAGCAGGCGCGTCGCGGCGGCCAGGCCAGCACCGCCAGCTTCGGCGACCGCAACTCCGCCGATCCGAGTGCGGCCGGACGCAAGGGCGCCGAAGCCCAGCCCAATGAGGCCAAGGTGCGCGGCGGTCAGCACAGCCACGCCGGTCGCTGACGTCGACCAGAGCACGGGCCGGGCGGTACAACCGCCCGGCCCTTTCGTCTGTCCACACGCAGCCGAACCCGGGGGGGCGATCGCGGGGGCGTCGAGGAGGCTTTCCGGTCCTCTCTTATGTGACTCCGTATTAGCGATCGATGGCGACTTGTCCTGAAGTGCTTCCCCTGCTGGATCATCCCACTCGGGTACGCCGACTGACTAGGAATTCTGCGCAGCACAGCTGTGAATCTGCTGGTCGTAGACAGTGATCTTGCCTGCCGACGCGGATCGCTCGCTACCGCGCGAGGCTGTACCAGCAAGTCGTCGAAAGTGGAGACAGCGGGCGACACCGCTTGCTAAGTTAATCACTGTTCTTATCGTTGCGACGGCGAGAAACGGGCGTCGCCGACTCTCGTCGCATCGTCACGGTGACG
>NZ_BDBM01000087.1 GCF_001612985.1 Nocardia gamkensis NBRC 108242
CCGACTTTGCCTGAATCGGTTTTCGGTTGCCGGACAGGGCTTGATACTGTGCGCTGATACCGGGGATGACACGCCTACGGTGACGATCGATATCGAGGCGGGTTCAGCATGTTCGAGAAGCTGATGGGGGCCGGATCGCGATCACAGCGAGGCATCGCGGTCATAGGGGCCGTAGTCGCCGTGTGTTGCTCGTGTGGCGGTACGACCGGGCCGCAGGATCCGTCCGGATACTCGGCACTACCCACGTCGTGCGCTGAGATCGGCACCGCGGCGGGCGATGCGCTGCACCAATTCGCGGGCGCTCTGCCGATGGTGGATGCGCAGCCTGTCACCACGTCCAAGCTCGACAACGCGGCCGGGCAGGCGCTCACCTGCACGGTCACCTACGAGGATCCGATTCCCCACCCCGACAAGGTGTCCACGCCCGAGCCTCTTTCGCGCACAGCGAGGATCGATCTCTGGGTGTGGACGAACCCAGCTGTGGTTGGGCAGACCACGACGTCCACCCAGGCCGAACCCACCTCGGCAAGTGGAGCCCCGACACCCGTACGCGGCATCGGCGATCAGGCCGACATCGTGACTCTACCCGTGGGGAAGAACCAGGTTGCGGTGACGGTGCGGACCAGGCTCGGGAACCTCGCCGTCAGCGTCCACACCCGAGGCCTGAACTGGTCCGGGTCAAGTGGTACGCCGCCCACCGGCGACTCACCGGGATTGCGTAACGACCTCGCCTCCGGCGCCGAATCCATGGCGGCCGCACTCATCCACAATCTTTCGGCGAGCCTGCCGCGCAAGACGTTCCGGCCCGAGTCCGCGACCACCTCCGCTTCCGCCGTGACCACGGCCCCGGACCCCACGACACCCACTGCGCCCCGCCCGGTCTGGGATCCGTGTACGATCCCCGGCGCCGACGTCACAGCAGCGGGTCTGAATCCACAGTCCAAGAAGACGGACATCCCGTACCCGGAGGCGAAACAGTGCCGGTGGACCGGCCCATCGTACGATGTGGCCGTATTCACGCGGGACAGTCGGTTCACAGACTGGGCCTACGAGGTTTTCACCCAACACCGGCCGGTCATAGTGGGCGATCGGCGTGCCCTGCTCGCCGTGCCCCGCGACGTACCCGGTGCGTCCTGCACCCTCCTGCTCGACATCCCCCAGGGCACACAGGATGGCATCAAGACCGGCGTCGTCGAGGTGCAGGCATCGACCGAAACCTCGGGCAACCTAGACACCCTGTGCACCGAACTCACCCGCCTGGCAGTCCCTCTGACCCAGCACTTCCCCGCCGGCCGTTGACCCGTACACCGCACTGCGCGCGGGTCCAGCGGCCGAACATCGGCAATTAGCTGTGACAGAACAGGCCGTCGCAGAACTCACAACATGCTCTTCCTCTGCGCCACCCGATGACCCGAAAACACCGCCACCCACTACTGCAAGACATCCCGATTCATGGACGTCATGTTGGGGTACGGCCCAACACCACACCCGGAGACGTCGCGGAGAGCGTCAGAGTGAGGTGCTGTCCGCGTCAGTCTGACGCTGTCCGGCTGGGCTCCTAATCTTCTGATCCGTAGTTGGGGTGCCGGTAAGGATCGTGCCACCAGGTACAAACGAGCGATTTCGGCGTGGCGGCTGGGCTGAGGATGTAGCTTCCGCGCGTAGTTCGTGAGGCGGCGAAGAGCACGTAGGACACCAGGAACGTGGCGACTCTGGCGGCGACCACGAGCAGTGGACCGCGCTTCCCGAGGCGATCGGAGACCTTCCCTGCGGGAAGGCCACGACGGTCGCGGCGATGTTGTAGGCGGTGTAGAGGCGCGGCGCGATTTGCGTGGCCGTCTGGAGCCCGTGGCGGGACCACCAAAGGATGGGAACGGGGCTGACCAGGAACTTTTCATCGGCACATTGACGGTCGAGGAGACTTTCGAGCTTCTGGGCTCGGCTGGGAGATCCTCATGAACGCCAACGCGCAGACAGTTGCTCGGTTTGTCACGGTCACGATGGGGCTGGTCACGGGCTCACATTCCTCCTTGGCTTCGACAACGTTTTGAACCTGGCGTTGAAGCTGCAGGTACCCGTGTTCGCAGCGCCGCCGGTGGCGGCGGACCGAGCTGACCCATAACCTCACGCTCGAGTTCGTCGCCGACCTGCAGCTATACGGCCCCTTAGTCGGGAGCGACGTCGATCCACAGGATGGTTCGGTCGGCGTCGGCCGGATGGCGGGCGCCCGGGTGCGAGCCCGGGCGCCCGTGGCGAGTTCGGTCAGCTTTCGGTGGGTTCGAGCAGGATCAGCGGCACCTCACGGTTACCGGCCTCGACGGCCCGGGCGCGAAAGTCGGCGAAAAACGGGTAGAGCTCGTCGGTGTAGGCCAGCCAGTTCTCCCGCTCCGCACCTTCGGCCACCCGGGCGGTCATCAGCCGGCGATCGGGACCGTCCTGCAGTTGCACCGTCGGGTGCGCCACGAGGTTGTGGAACCAGCTCGGATTGCGAGCCTGGCCGCCGGCCGCCGCGCCGATGGCGTAGACGCCGTCACGCTCGATGCGCATCAGGGCGACCTTGCGCAGCTTGCCCGAACGGGCGCCGCGCATGGTCACCACGACCACCGGGCCACCCTCCGTCGTCGCGCCTTCGCGGCCGTCGGTGCGCTCGTAGAGCTCGACCTGAGCGCGGGTCATCGCGTCGGCACTGGGGACGTACTCACCGTCGAGCAGATCCGTTGTCATGTCAGGGAATTCCTTTCATTGGGGGTGGCGTTTCACGCGCGGCCGTGGATGTCGCAGCCAGAACCGGCGGCACGCTGGAGCCGAACACGTTCACCGGCTTCAGCCGGTTACCTGGATCACGGTCTTCCCGATGGTCCGGCCGCTCTCGGCGAGGGCGTGCGCCGTCTTCATGCTCTCGGCGGTCAGGCCCTCGAGCGTGGTGGTGACGATCGGGCGCAGCCGGCCCGCCACGACGTCGTCCGCCGCCCGGGCGAGGATCCGGCCCTGGCTGCCGACATCACCGCTGGCCACGATCTTGCTGAACACCATCTCGCTGTGCAGCGACAGCGACTTGCCCGTGAACGCCCGCGGGTCGAAGGGGCCGGTGAGGTCGATGGAGGCCAGGTGACCGAAGGGGCGCAGCACCTCGACGATCGCCTTCAGGTGGCCGCTGGTGCCCGAGGTCGAGAACACCAGGTCGACGTGGTCGATCCCCGCTGTGTGGAGCTGTCCGGCCAGGTCGCCGCGGTGGTCGACGACCAGGTCGGCGCCCATTGCCGTTGCCCACTTCCGCGACTCGGGCCGCGAGGCCGTGCTGATCACGAATGCCGGCGTCGTGGCCTTGAGCAGTTGCGTGGCCATCGACCCGACGCCGCCGGCTCCGCCGAGGACGAGCACGCGGCCGACACCGGGCAGCAGCGCATCCTGGTCGCGAAACAGCGATTCCCAGGCCGTGAGGACACCGATGGGCAGCGATGCGGCGTCGGCGAACGCGAGCCGGTCCGGGACCTTGGCAACCACCCGGTGGTCGACCGCGACGCGCTCGGCCCAGCTGCCGTCGCGGGTGAAGTCGCCGGTGCCCATCACCCGGTCCCCGACCGCGAACCCGGTGGCCGCGGGCCCGGCCGCGGCGATGACCCCAGCGAACTCCCAGCCGAGGATGACCCGCCCGCCGGGCTCGGCGCTGCGCGTCTGCCGGATCGCGGCTTCACCCGGGTTGATGCCGATCGCACGGACTTCGATCAGCAGGTCACCGTCGCGTAGCCGAGGTTCGGCGACCTCGGCCAGGGTGATGGCGAACGCATCCAGCGCGTGCGCTTTCTCGTAGGCGAGTGCCTTCATGGCTTCAGTCCTGCCTCAGGGCGTGCAGTGCCGAGAGCGGGCCGCCGATCTGCATCAGGCGGCCGCCATCGCGCAACGACCCGGCGTCGACCGGCGCGAATCCGATGCCGTCGGCGACGGTGTGGAAATCCGCCTTGGCGGCCTCGTCGTCACCGGCGTAGAACAGCAGCTGCCGCCCTTCCGTGTGCCGGGGATCGGCGGCGATGTACTGGGCGTAGAGGGTGTTGAACGCCTTGACCACGCGCGCGCCCGGTGCGCGCTCCGCGACGAACTCGCTCGCCGTCTCGACCTCGAGGTCGGCGAAGGCGTTGGTGGTGTCGACCAGGATGCGGCCGTCCCACTCGGGCAGCCCGGCCAGCGCGTCACCGACCTGCGGCCACATCACGGTGAGGAAGACCATGTCGGCGGCAGCCGCTTCGTCGGCCGTGCCCGCGCTCGCGAGCGGCCCCAGCCGGGTCACGACGTCGAGCAGCGTGTCAGGGCCGCGGCTGTTGCTGAGCGTCACCTTGTGGCCGGCCGTCACGAGGTGGCCGGCGACGGCCTGCGCGACCGTCCCGGCGCCGATGGTTCCGAAGTTCATGACCGTCCCTTCAGTCTTCGATGACGTCCGCCATCATAATTTATGATTATAGACATCATCATTAACTGTCAAGCCCGGACTCCTTCGTGTACTCCCGTTTTGATGATGAGTATCATCGGGAGAGACGAGCTGGCCGGGAAGGTGGTCGACGTGCCCCGCATCACGCAAGAGCAGAAGCGGCTCAACCACGAGAAGATCGTCAACGCGGCCGGTGCGGGATTCCGGCTGCGCGGCATCGACGGCATCGGCATCGAGGAGCTGATGAAGTCGGCAGGCATGACTCACGGCGGGTTTTACAACCACTTCGCCTCGAAGGACGACCTCGCTCTCGAAGTCCTCCACCAAGGCTTCACCGACTCGCTCGAGGCGCTCGACGCCATCCGCGAAGCGCATCCCCGCTCGGCGCGCGCGGCCCTGCACGACATGGTCGACGGGTACGTCAACGCCGAGCACCGCGACCACCCCGAGATCGGCTGCGCCTCGGCCGCCCTCGTCTCCGACGCCAGCCGCCACGGAGCCGCCGCCCAGGCCGAATACCGGCGCGGGCTTGACGGCTACTTCGTCACCATCACCGACATGCTGCTCGAACACGCACGCCAATCCGGCACCGAACTAACTCCCGCCGAAGCCCGCGAGCGCGCGGTGGCGCTGTTCAGCCAGATGGTCGGGGCGCTGGTCCTCTCCCGGGCGATCGCGGACGCTGCCCCGGACCTGTCAGACGAGGTGCTGACGGTCAATCGGCGGCGGCTCAAGAAGCTGTGACCACCGTCGTTCCGGCCACCCCGACGGAGCGAGTCCGGCGTCGAGCAGCCCCGCATGGCGCCGTCGGCGTGTCAACAGTCATGACAGATGTTGCCTGGACAACTACCGCGACCGTGGAATCGGGGTTCCGGTAGTAATCGCGCGAAAAACAACGACAATGGCTCGACCAGCGGCTATGCCGCTGAATTGACTGTGGCCAGAACCACAGTGCAGTTGCGCCGCAATGCGTTTGGTCTCGACCGGGATCAGTAGCCGGTCGGGGGTCTCTCCCAGTGGGCTGGCTTGTCGACTCAGGGCGTCCTGGCGCGGACTCGACGCCCGGGAAATCCGTAGGTGTCTTCACATGACCGTTTGCCGACAGGTATCGCGAGTGAAGGCGTCGCAGTCTTCGCATTGCGCGTCAGTGTCGAAGTTCCGGCTTCGGGTCAGGCCAGCGGGCCGGGAGTGTATCTGGCGAGCATCGTCTGGACGGCCTCTTCGACGGCGTTGTGGATGTCGGAGGTTGCGGGGTTCCAGCCGGTCAGCAGCATGCGGGGCCACAGGACGTAGTTGGCTATCATGCCGAGGAACTGGTTTGCGGCGCTCTCGGCGTCGGGCACGTCAGCGTTTCCCGCCTCATGCTCGGATTCCAAGTAGTGCTGGACGGAGGCGAAGTAGGGCAGTTTGCCGAGCTGAAACTGCATCCGTCCCAGTTCGGGGAAACGAGGCAGTTCGGCGATGACGATCCGGAACAGGCGTGTCATGCGGGGCTGGCCGATCAGGTCGGCGTAGCGGTGGCCGATGGCTGTCAGCCCGGAGCGCAGATCTCCCGCCTGTGGCCGCGCGGTGGTATCGCCGGCGTCGCGCTGCCAGGACTCGGTGACGATGGCCTCGAAGAGGGCCGCCTTGGTGGGGAACTGCTTGAACAGGGTGGACTTCGAGACCCCGGCCGCTTCGGCGATCCGTGCGAGGGAGGTGCCGTCGTAGCCGCGGTCCAAGAACAGTTCTGTGGCCGCGGAGGTGATCGCCTCGCGCTTCTGCTGGGCGAGCCTGCGGTGATGCGCGGTGAGTTCTGCTGCCATGCGGAGAGTATGCCGTAGTCCCGAGGCGAGTCACTTGACTCGCCTCGGGAAGCTACTTAGGCTGCACCAGCAAGGCGAGTCGTGTGACTCGCATCTGATCTGTGGCACGCGGGCGCATCCTGGTTGTCACGTGGAAGGAAGTTCATGACGATCGACAAGATCGCTGTGGTGACCGGTGCGAATCGTGGCCTCGGGCGCAGCGCGGCCATCGCCCTGGCCACACGCGGGGTGCGGGTCGTGGTCACCCACCGCGGCGATGCGGCCGGGGCCGAGAAGACGGCGGAACAGGTGCGGGCCGTGGGTGGGACGGCCGCTGTTCTCCGGCTCGACATCAGCGACGTCTCCTCCTTCGCGTCCTTCACCTCCGAAGTCCGCGCGCAGCTGGAGTGCTGGGGTACTTCGCGGCTCGACGTGCTGATCAACAACGCGGGAGTGGGAGTCTTCGGGCCGCTGGAGGCTGTCACGATCGACGACTTCGACACGGTGATGGGCACCAACGTCCGGGGCACGTTCTTCCTCATCCAGTCGCTCGTGCCGCTGCTGGCCCAGGGCGGCCAGGTCATCAACGTCTCGACGTCACTGACCCGCCACACCAGCCCCGCCACCTCCGTCTACTCTGCCTCGAAGGCCGCCGTCGAAGCTCTGAGCCGCACCCTCGCCGCAGAACTCGGACCTCGCGGCATCCGGGTCAACTCCATCGCCCCGGGGCCGACCGCCACCGACTTCAACGGCGGAGCGATGCGGGACGACGCCGGAATGCGTCAGGTTCTGGCCGGACAGACCGCTCTCGGTCGCGTCGGCGAACCTGATGAGATCGGCGCCGCCATCGCCACGCTGGCCTCCGAGGGCCTGCGCTGGGTCACCGCCCAGCGCATCGAGGTCTCCGGCGGCGCGTTCCTGTGACGCCGGGCGACCACCGGTGGGAAAGCAGGCAGTGATGGCCCCCGACTCACTTCGAGCCGACCGGTTCGTCCTCATCCTCGTCCAGCTCTGGCGCGTCAGGGTCCCGCAGCACCCGCCTGGCACTCGGCACCCGGCTATCCGCCGAGTGCCAGACGGCTGGTCATGTTGAGCTTCACCTCGCCGTAGGGCAGCACATGCGACCAGAACAGCGGGGTCAGCCCGCGCTCGTCCTCGGCGCCCAGCTCGATCGGGTTGTCGGGGTCGTCGAGGATGTCCTGGATCATCAGCACGTTCACGTAGACGAGTGCGGCCTGGCAGATCCGCAGGCACAGCACGCTCATTTCCTGCTCGTCGCGGCGGTTCGAGGCAATTTCGGAGTTCTTGCCGTAGAAGATGATCGAGTTCGCGCCGTTCCAGGCTTCGACCACGTTCAGGCCACTGTTGATCTCCCGTTGAAGCTCCCGGGAGCGCAGGTAGCGGGCTAGAAACACGGTCTTTTGTGCACGGCCAAGTTCGATCATCGCCTGGTAGGTCGGGTGCGTGGAGTTGGCCTTCATGAACCGACGCAGGATCGCCTCGGTGGAGGCGGTGCCGGTACGGATCGCGGTCGCGTACTTCACCATCTGGTCGTACTGCTCGGCGATCTTCGTCCAGTTGATCGGCCGGGTCATCGCCGGTTTCAGTCCGGGCCGCAGGTCCGGTTCCCCAACAGCGGGCCGGTACAGCTTCACCTTGTTGATCCGCTTGATCCTGGGCAGCAGGTCGAAGCCCAGCAGTTTCATGATCCCGAACCCGATCTCGGACTGGCCGTGGGTATCGACGTACGAGGATTCCACGGCCATCTCGGTGCCGTCGTGGATCGCGCCGTCGACCATCGCGTGGACCTCGCTGGCCGAGCAGTTGAGCAGCTGGGAATGCACAACCCGCCGGTTTCTACGCCTCGATCGCACTCAGCTGCGGGGTGGACTCGGCCGCGACACCATTGCCAGAGAGTTCCGGCAGGTACTTGTAGATCGTGGAGCGGGATACTCCCAGCAGCCGGGCGACCGAGGAGACGGTCTCCTCCGGACGGGTGAGGATGGCGCGTGCCTGGCGGATCTGTTCGGCGGTCATGGCCGGTGGCCGGCCGAGGCGTTGTCCGCGGGCACGGGCGGCGTCCAGGCCCTCGTGGGTGCCTTGGATGATCAGCTCGCGGATGAATTCCGCCAGGGCGGCGAAGACGTGGAAGACCAGGCGCCCGCCGGGGGTGGTGGTGTCGAGGGCTTCGTGCAGCGACCGGAACCCGATGCCGCGCTGGCGCAGTCCGGCGACGATCGAGATCAGGTCTTGCAGGGAGCGGCCGAGCCGGTCCCGCGACGGCACGACGAGGGTGTCGCCGGGGCGCATGTACTCCAGGCACTTCCACAGTTGCTCGCGTTCGGCGTCCTTGCCGGACTTCTTGTCGGTGTAGATCTTCTGGCACCCGGCCGCGGTGAGCGCGTGGATCTGGCGGTCCAGGTTCTGGTCCTTGGTGGAGACGCGGCCGTAGCCGATGAGCGCGCCCCCGCCGCCGATCGGATCGAGGGCGTTGCCGTCGAGGGTGAGCGGGGCGGGGATGTCCAGATCGCGTGTCGGCGTGGCCATACCTCGGACTGTACGAGAAAGGGCCGACAAGAATTGTTGGACACCAATAGTTCTCAACACGTTTTATCGACACATGCCAAGTTCGGTCGACCTGGGCTTGTGACTCGCGGCGGAAAGTGGCGGTGTTTTCGCGGTGTCGGGTGGCGCGGGTTTCGGGCCGTTCAGGTGGTGGTGCCGATGACGAGGGTGCTGCGGGCGGTTTCGACGACGTCGGCGGTGATGGTGTGGAGTTCGTTGATTCGCATGATGCGCTGGATCTGGGCGAACAACCGTTGCAGGAGGCGGAAGTTGCCGCCGGTGATGCGGGCGACCGCGGCGACGGCTTGGGCGTCGGTGCAGTCGTCGGCGTCCAGGTCGAGGCCGAGTTTGTGCCAGTGTCGCGAGAGCACGAAGGTGAGTTCCTCGCCGGTCAGGGGCCGGTAGTGGTGGGCGAAGCCGACGCGGCTGTAGAGCTGTGGGTAGCGGGCGAAGGTCTTCTCGATGCCGGGCATCCCGATGAACAGCAGGCCGTGGTCGCCGCGGTCGTATTGGTCGCGTAGGTGCTCGATGGCGGTGCCGGGCAGCCGTTCGGCCTCGTCGATGATCACCAGTTCGACGTAATCGATCGACTCGTGCACGCGGCGGTCGGGGCGGACGTGGTCGCCGATACAGAAGTTGACCCGCATGGTCAGACGTTGGAGGTCATCGCGTAGCTGACGCAGGGGCGCGGCCACGGTGGGTGTGTAGAACACGGTGCGGCAGCGGGCCAGCGCGGCGTAGACATCGGCGTCGGAGTCCTCGCGGCGGCCCCAGGTGGTCAGCAGGTGCGCGGCCTTGTCCCAGCGTGAGTAGCGGGAGGCGGACAGTTTTTTGCCGATTCCTGCTGCGCCGTAGCAGATTCCGATGGTCCGGTCGCGTTTGACGGTGTCGGCGAACTCGACGAACCGGCGGTGTTCCTTGGTCGCGATGAACGGCCAGTTCCGTGGCGACGGCACTGTCATTCCTCCTGGTAGGGGATCCGGGAACATCGGCGAGAAAAGTCACGCTTAGGAGTTACCGCAGATAGTGACATACTATGTGCGGTAACTGCTGAGTCGTCCTGGCGTGATGAGCCATCCGCGCGTCGGCGACTCGGGAAACTATCTGCGGTATCGGATTCGGGAGGTGCGATGGGTCGGGTGCGGATGCTGCCGCGGCCGGTCACCGGCATGCGGCTGGCCGATGCGGTGCAGATCTATCTGGGCACCATCACCGTCGCGAACACCCGCGCGACCTACGCCGCCGCGCTGGAGCGCCTGGTCGCCGATTTCGGCACCGATACCGATGTGGCGCTGCTGGATTCGGAACCAGACCGGGTCAGCGGCTGGTTCACCTACGTCTGGGGCGCCAAGTCGGCCAAGACGTTCAATATCCGGCTGACCGCGCTGGGGTCGGCGTTCGCGTACTGGCGTGAACAGCAATGGCTGGTCGGCGATCCGCTGATCCGGGTGAGGGCCCGGCCCGCGCCACCCGATACGAGCAAGGCGTTGAGCCGGGACCGCGTCGCGCGGATCCTGGGGTCGGATGCGCCGCTGCGCGAACGGGTGCTCTGGCATCTACTCTACGAATCCTCCGCGCGCGCCGAGGAAGTGCTGAGGCTCGACGTCGCGGATCTCGACACCGCCAACCGGTGCGCGGTGGTGACCCGCAAAGGCGGTGCGCGGGAAGTCATCGCGTGGCAGACCGGCACCGCCCGGCTGCTACCCAGGATGCTGGCCGGCCGCAAGTCCGGGCCGCTGTTCCTGACCGACCGCAAGGCGCGACCCTCGGTGGCGGTCAACGACATCGACCCGACGACCGGGCGGGCGCGGTTGTCGTATCGGCGGGCGGCCGAGCTTTTCGAGGAGCACACCGCCGTCTTCGACGGCGGCCCCTACACGCTGCACCAGCTACGCCATTCCCGCCTGACTCACGCCGCGGAAGAGGGCGCGTCAACGCCGGTGCTGATGAAGCTGTCCGGGCACACCTCGGTGCGCAGCCTGGCGAAGTACGCGCGAGTTTCCGACGAGGGGCTGCTGCGCTTCCAGGCCGACAGCGACCCTGCGGATCGGCGGAGAGGATGACCGCGCAGGTTGGAATTCGTTGCCTTGCTGGTTGTTCAGTGAGTGAGGTCCAGAGTGTCGAATCGGTGGGCTGACCAGATTCGCCGCGAAGCGTCTTCAGGGTAGGGCTGGGTGATCGGTTCGGCGTCGTAGACGCGGGTGGTTCGTGTCTGCGGATCGTAGGGTGCCCAACCGGGTTTGCCGGTGGCGGCGAACCGCACCCAGTCGGCACGCATGCACTGGCCGACCTGGTTTATTTCGTTCGCGGCGTTCGGATGGGCGGCCCGGTGGGCGCGGACCTCGTCGGGGCCGAGGGTGCCGAACAGGAGCAGGAAGTCCAGGCAGTGCGAGGCGCCCTGTTCGGAATTGAAGCTCCAGGCCAGTTCGTAGAGCCACACGGGTCCGCCGCCGGCGTGGGCGGCGCCGGCCAGATGCAGGCTTGGCATCCGGAACAGCCAGTCGGTGCTGAGTACTTCGAGTCGCTGGCTGGGGGTGGCGTCCGGGTAGGCGGTGCGGTAGAGCCTGTCGCCGTCCGCGTTGGGGGCGAGGTGGTGGAATGCCGCGGTCATGTGCGCTGGGGTCGGTTCGCTGCCGGGCCGGGATGTGTAGAGCCGGAACTCGTCTCGGGTGTGGCCGATGAGCAGGTCCACCCCACGCGCGGCACCGTCGGCGACCATGCTCCACGGTGCGCTGGGCAGAACGTCGCCGTCGACGACGGGTGAGAACGGGGTGGGCGTGAACGTCATCGGACCCCAGATATCGACGAACTCGGGCATCTTCGCGATCACCGCGGTGGTCGCGTCGGTCAGGGCACGCGGTGGCAGCTGGCTGAAGTCAGAGACCGTGGCTTGGACGCCTGCCTCGGCGGCGATCGTCGCCGAGATCGCGGCGGCGAGTTGTGGGGTGAAGTAGGTGCCGGGCATGGATTGGCTGATCGCGCGCCGGAACAGTCCGGCCGCCCTCGGCATGACGAGCAGGGCGGCGATGGATGCCCCGCCGGCGGATTGGCCGAACACGGTGACGTTGGATGGGTCGCCGCCGAATGCGGCGATGTTGTCCTGGACCCAGCCCAATGCGGCGATCTGGTCGAGGATGCCGCGGTTGTCAGGAGCGCCGGTGATGTGGGCGAAGCCGTCGGCGCCGACGCGATAGTTCATGCTGACCACCACCACGCCCGCCCCGGCGAGTGTCGCGGCGTCCAGGTGCGGGTTGGCAGTGTTGTTCTCCAGATAGGTGCCGCCCTGGATCCACACCATCACCGGCAGCTTCGCAGCACCGAGGTCGGGTGACCAGACATTGAGGGTCAAGCAGTCCTCGGAGCCGTCGTCGGTGCTGCCGGACACCGACGACATCACCGAACCGGTGTTGCTGGGTTGGGGAACGGGTGGACCGAACCGGCGTGCGTCCCGGATGCCGTCCCACCGCTGTGCAGGAACTGGGGCGGCGAATCGTCGTACGCCGACCGGCGGTTCGGCGTAGCGGATGCCCCGGAACACCGCGACAGGGTCTTCCCATCTGCCGCGCACAACTCCGGTCGCGGTGCGGATTTCAGGTTCGATGTCCACACGATGCTCGCTTCTCTTGGTACCGGACGGGTTGTGATCAGCCGAAATCGCAGGCTACGGGAGGGAGGAGGAAGCCGACTTTCTCGCCGAACTCGGCGTCCCCCGAGAACGCTGGTCGCTCGGCCCGAGTCACAGCTACCCGGATCGACCGGCACGCGGAGAAGCAGGCAAGTTCCCGGTGTTGCTGAACTCTCCCGGTATGGGCGACGCGACCGGCTGGAGCACGGCCCAAGCCGAGGACCTCGCCAGTCACGGCTATGTCGTGGCCGCGATCAACCACACGCACGAGGCGTTCTCGGTCCACTTCCCCGACGGACGGATCGAACACACAGTGGTCCCGCTGGATTCCCCGCAGGAAGTTCTGCGCGATGTCCTGCTCCCGACACGGGTGGCTGACACCCGCTTCGTGCTCGATGAACTCTCCGCCGCTGCCTCCGGGCACGGATCTCGAGCCACCAGAGCCCTGCCCGCAGGCCTGGCTACGAGCCTGGACCTGACGAAGGTGGGAATGTTCGGGCATTCACTCGGCGGCTCGACCACGGTGCAAGCCCTGCACGACGATCCCAGGATCGGCGTCGGGATCAATCTGGACGGGCCGATCCTGGGATCGGTCGCCACCGAGGGAACCGACAAGCCGCTGCTCATGCTGGCCGGTGGCGCCTCGCCCTGGTACGGCAGCCCTGGCTGGGAGCCCTACTGGTCCAGCAATACCGGCATAAAGGTGCCCCTGCAGGTGTCGGGCACCGAGCACATGTCCTTCTGCGATCAGCAGACGATCTTGCCTCAGCTGACCGTCGCCGGACTGCTCCCGACAGAAACAACAACGAAAGCAGTCGGCAAGATCGACCCCCAGCGCTCGATCGACCTGCAACGAAGCTATCTACGTACCTTCTTCGACGCCGTCTTCGGCCGCAACAACACCGGCATCGTCGAGGCGATCACAGCCCTGGCTCAACCCGAAGTCCTCCCGCACCCGTAGATACGCCGCACTCCAGGTGTTCGGCGGGGGCAGACCCCGTGCTCGCTGCGTCGACTATCAGCGCGAAAACACCGCCACATATCGCCGCGAGTCACACGGATTCTATTCTCCATTTCTTGACACGTGTCCGCCTGATTTACAGGCTTCAACTTGACATTTCAAGTCGGGGAGAGGTCCGTTATGCGCGTTGGCTATATCAGGGTGAGCGCGGTCGATCAGAACACCGTCCGGCAGCTCGACGGGATCGAGGTCGAGCGCACCTTCACCGACAAGGCCTCCGGCAAGGACACCGCACGCCCGCAGCTGGACGAGCTGATCGCGTTCGTCCGCGACGGCGACACCGTGATCGTGCACTCCATGGATCGCCTGGCCCGCAATCTGGATGATCTGCGACGGCTGGTGCGCACTTTGGCCGGCAAGGGTGTGCGGGTGGAGTTCGTGAAGGAGTCGCTGACCTTCACCGGCGAGGACTCACCGATGGCGAACCTTCTGCTGAGCGTGATGGGTGCTTTCGCCGAGTTCGAACGCGCCCTGATCCTGGAGCGTCAGCGTGAGGGCATCGCCGCGGCGAAGGCCCGCAGCGCCTACACCGGCCACAAACCCGCCCTCACCGCCGAGCAGGCCGACCAGCTGCGCGCCCGCGCGGCCGCCGGAGTGTCGAAAGCGGCGCTGGCCAAGGAGTTCGGTATCAGCCGCGAAACCGTCTATGCGTACTTGCGGTCCGAGGCCGCTCCTGACTGACGTGAGAGACGCTGCTACCGGCGGGGTACCCGACCCGCCGCCCCTGGAACCGGCCGTAGGCGGGGCCCGCCGCCAATCTCTGGCCGGAGCGCGGGCGGCGGACCCCATTTTCGACAGACACGCAGAAGGCGCGCCTAGTGGGTAAGAGAGGGAAATCAGTCACCGCGTGCACTGGATGTGAACCTGTTCACGGCGAGCGGATTACTGCTGGTCAGGATGCGGAATATTGACCGCTCAAGTGCAGACTTGTGCTGGGTTCGCTCAACTTCTGGCCGGAGCGCGGGTGGGCCCGATGAGCCACTTTTCGACAGCGCACGCAGTAAGGAAGCCCCTCGTGAATCCTGACATGCTCGACCCCGGAGACGACTCCTTCCTCCGGATCGACCCCTCATTGTTTCGTGACCGCCGGCGCCAGCCGACGAGCGTGCCGCCCCCGCCGATCGGATCGAGGGCATCGCCGTCGAGGACGAGCGCGGGCGGGCGGGCGGGCGAGGGTGTCGGTCATACCCGGACTGTACGAGAAAGGTCCGACAAGACTTGTTGTACACCAAGGGTTTTCGACACGTTTGTTGGACACCTGCGGCGTGGAGGCGACCAGGCGTGTGAATCGCAGCGATGAGTGGCGGTGTTCTCGCGCTGCCAGGTGACGCGAGTGGCGAGGACCGCGTAGTCCGGGTGGGTATGGGTCAGGCGTGGATCTGGTCGTGGTTGCCGACGAAGGTGAGGTAGCGGGGAATGATCTGCTCGGGGTTGGCCCACAGCAGGTCGTGTCCGACTCCGGGGTAGATTTCGACCTCGGCCGACCGGATGTGTCGGCGGGCGTGGTCTGCCGTGTGTTCGAGGTCGTTCACTACCGTTTCGGCTCCGAAGAGCACGAGAGTCGGGACGGTGATGAGTGCCAGTTGCTCGTCGGTGAACGGGCGGTCCCATGGCATGCCGGGCCGGAATTTGGTCGTGGCGCGCGCCAGGGCGAATTCTTCGTCGTCGAGTTCGAAGCCGGGCATCAGCCAATTGTTGAACTTCCGCATCCGTTCGGGCGTCGGCCGCATCCCGGCCATCAAGAATTTGAACAGCAGGCTCGGGCGCGGTTTGGCGAAGGTCGACGCGCTGGGCTCGAGCATGGTCAGAGTTGCCAGTCGATCGCTGCGATGTACCGCGATGGCGCTCGCAAGCCATGCTCCGAGAGAGTTTCCGGCCAGATGGACACGATCGACGCCGAGTCCATCGAGCGTCTCGGCCATCCACGTCGCGATGTCTTCGGTATCGCGCAGGGGGGCGGTTTGTGTGCAATGTCCTGCCCAGCCGATGACGTCCGGTGTGTAGACGACGCGACCGCGGGACAGCTCCGCGATGAACCGCCACCACACCTGACCGTTTCCCCCGATACCCGGCAGTAGCACGATCGGCGCACCCGCACCGTTTCCCGATTTGCGCACTCGGGTCGTCCCGAACGATGTCTCGACGTCGATCTGAGTCGAAGGCACCGGCCACTTCACGGCGACCGCATCGTAGGCGCGCAGGAAGCTCGCTTTCGCTTCCTCGCTGGTGAATTTCCCGAGTTTCGGCATTGGACGCCCCTTTCATCCGCTTGATGGCATGAACATATCATCTAGATGATATGAACGTACCACTTATGCGGTATGGGCATACCATCTAGTGCTGAGAACGCCACAAGACGAGGAAGACGAGGTTCCCGTGCCACGATTGGTCGACCATGAAGTGCGGCGTCGCCAGATCACCGATGCCGTGCGCCGAGTCATCGTCACCGGCGGCCTGGAAGCGGTGACCTTCCAATCGGTCGCCGCCGAGGCCGGGATCTCGATACGGCTGGTGCAGTACTACTTCGGGACCAAGAACGAGTTCCTGCTGGCGACCCACCGATCGGTCATGCAAGACGCCGGAGCCCGATTCCACCAACGGTGGACCGCACTGGGGCCCGAGGCCACACCCCGAGAGGCGATTCACGCGGTCCTGACCGAACTGCTGCCCTTGGACGAGCAGCGCCGGGAAGAAGTCATCGTGCTCAACGTGTTCGCGACCGCGGCGATCGCCAGCCGAGGCATCACCGCCGAAGAAACCTTCGCCGCGCCCCACGCCCTCGTCTCGATCGTCACCGACCAACTCCGGCGCACCCGGAGCTCCGGCCGGTCGGGCACGAACGTCCCCGAACGCGACGCCGAACTCATCACCATGACGATCGGCGGACTGGCCCAGGCCATGCTCCAGAACTTCATCACCCCACAATCCGCGCTCGAACTCATCGACCATCTGCTCGATCGCGTGCTGGAGACAAACACCGCAGACACCGACTCGACCCGGTCGGCATCGAACTGAGCGCCACCGGACAGCAGTCCGATACCGCCTCATCGACCAAGGGCAACCGCGAGCTTGCTGCAAGCCAGCTTTGCGTCACTTATAGCTTTGTCTCACGAACGATGGCGCGCTCAAACAGTCAG
>NZ_BDBM01000088.1 GCF_001612985.1 Nocardia gamkensis NBRC 108242
GGGGCCGCGGCAGCCTTGGCGCCGGGCGCCTTGGCTCCGCCCTTCATCCCCAGACCACCGGGCGCTTTCGCCGGACCCTTCATGGCGAGACCCTTGGCCGGAGCAGCGGGCGCCGAGGTGGCCTCGGTCTCGGCCGGTTCCGCAGCCGGAGCCTTCGCGCCGGGCGCCTTCGCCGCGCCCTTCATTCCGAGGCCGCCACCGGGGGCCTTGGCCGGGCCCTTCATGGCCAGACCACCGCCGCCGGGTGCTTTCGCGGGGCCCTTCATCGCCAGACCGCCGCCAGTAGGCGCGGCCTCGGACGGTGCGGGCGCTTCGGCGGCCGGGGCGGGTTCGGGCTCCGGTTCGGGTTCCGCTTCGGGCGCCTTCGGTTCCTGGATGACAGTCAGGTTCTCGGTCAGCACGGCGGGCTCGACGCGCTCGATGGCGTCCAGCATCAGCTGCGCGACGTCCACCACCTCGACGCCTTCGCCCTCGCCCTTCTCCTGGCGCGCGGTGACGCCGTCGGTGAGCATCACGCGGCAGAACGGGCAGCCCGTCGCGATCTTCCCGGGAGCGGAGCTTGCGGAGCGACCAGAAGGCGCGGCGAGGGTGCTCAATCCCTCCTCCACCCGGTCGATGTTGACGCGCTTGCCGAGTTGCTCTTCCATCCACATCCGCGCGCCACCGGCGCCACAGCACATGGACCGCTCGCCGTGGCGGGGCATCTCGACCAGGTTCGAACCGGCCGCGGCCATCAGCTCACGCGGCGCGTTGTAGATCTTGTTGTGCCTGCCGAGGTAGCAGGGGTCGTGGTAGGTGACGTTCTGCGACACCGACGCCACCGGGATCAGCTGCTTCTGCCGCACCAGGCGGTTGAGCAGCTGGGTGTGGTGCACGACCTCGTAGCTGCCGCCGACCTGCGGGTACTCGTTGTTCAGCGCGTTGAAGCAGTGCGCACAGGTGACGACGATCTTCTTCTTGCGATCCTCGACGCCCTCGAACACCGAGTTCAGCAGCTCGATGTTCTGCTGGGCCAGCTGCTGGAACAGGAACTCGTTGCCCGCGCGGCGAGCGGAGTCACCGGTGCAGGTCTCCTCCGCGCCGAGCACCATGAACTTCACGCCCGCGGTGGCCAGCAACTCGGCGACCGCCTTGGTGGTCTTCTTGGCGCGGTCCTCGTAGGCGCCCGCGCAGCCGACCCAGAACAGGTAGTCGTAGCCGTCGAAGCTGTCGGCATCCTGACCGAAGACCGGGATCTCGAAATCGAGCTCGTTGATCCAGTTGAGCCGGTCCTTGGCGTTCTGGCCCCAGGGGTTGCCCTTGTTCTCCAGGTTCTTGAACAGGCCGGCGAGCTCGGACGGGAACTCCGACTCGATCAGCACCTGGTAGCGGCGCATGTCGATGATGTGGTCGACGTGCTCGATGTCCACCGGGCACTGCTCGACGCACGCGCCGCAGGTGGTGCAGCTCCACAGCACCTCGGGATCGATGATGCCGTTCACGTCCGCGCCGCCGACCAGCGGCCGCTCGGCCTCGGCCTTGGCGGCCTCGGAGATCTTGGCCAGCTTTGCCTCGTCCGGGTTGCCCTCGGCGTCGACCAGGCCGACCTCGTCGCCGCCCATGTCCTTGCGGCCGCCGGCCAGCAGGTAGGGGGCCTTCGCGTAACCGTGGTCGCGCAGCGACATGATCAGCAGCTTCGGCGACAGCGGCTTGCCGGTGTTCCACGCGGGGCACTGCGACTGGCAGCGACCGCACTCGGTGCAGGTGGTGAAGTCCAGCCAGCCCTTCCAGGAGAAGTCCTCGATCCGGCCCGCCCCGAAGGTGTCGGTATCCGGGTCCGCGGTCTCCATGTCGACCGGCTTGCCCTTCGACATCATCGGCTTGGCCGGGCCGAGCGCGACGCCGCCGTCCTCTTCCCGCTTGAAGTAGATGTTCGGGAAGGCCGAGAAGCGGTGCCAAGCCACGCCCCAGGTGACGTTGCGGCCGACGAAGTACAGGAACGCCATGCCGGACATCAGCTTCACGAAGGCGAACAGCGCCACCATCGTGGTGTTCGCGGGCAGCAGTTTCGCCACCTGCATGGTGAAGAAGTCGGTGGCCGGATCCGAGTGGCCGTAGGCGGCGATCTTGCCCGCCTTCACGAAGATCATGCCGAGGCCCTCGAGCAGCACGATCGCCTCGATGACGTAGGCCGGGGCGAATTTGGAACCGCTGAAGCGGGAAAGCCGCTCGGGCAGCCGGGGGTGGTTGAGCTGGCGCAGGGTGATCAGCGTCAGGATGCCGACCACGGTGCCGATGCCGAGGATCTCGTCCCACAGGTGGTAGATCGCCAGATCGCCGATGATCGGCCAGTGGAACGCCGGGTCGAAGGTCTGCCCGTACGCCTCGAACCACAGCATGGCGCCGCCGATGAAGCCGATCATCACCAGCCAGTGCGCCCAGCCGACGGTGCGGAATTTGTTCATGCGCGTGTGCGCGAGGAACTCCACGATCATCTGCTTGAAGCGCGGGAAGAAGGGCCGCCAACGATCCGGAGCGGGCTGTCCGATCATGATGGCGCGCGCGATATTGCGGACGCCGCCGATGAACGACGCCCAACACAGGAGGCTGAGCGCCGCCCCAATCGTGCCCAGCGTCACTGTCAGGGCATTCATGTCGCGACCTTTCTTTAGAGGCACCCCGGGTTGCGGTTGGTTTCCGTACCGCCTCGGTTCGCTCGTATCCTAACCGGCAGTAAGTTACCCGCCAGTAACAACCATGTCCATCGTACGATCGGCTTTTGGGCTATAGCCCCATATGCTGGGGCTTGACCCATTATTTACCTGTGATGAATGTCACAGTAATTCCCTCCGATCCGCCTGCCGACCCGTTGTTCACCACCGTAAACGCCGAACCATCCCGTCCAGTCGGTAAGGATTGGCTTAGTCCCCATGGCTGATAAGGGATCTCGCTTAAAACGCGGCCGTCTATTAGGCTCACGACGTTCTGATCACTGCGACCGTCTTCGCACCGCTCGGGGAGGATCCGGAGCCGACACCCGGATGTGCTGGATAGAGCTCTCGCGTGTTGAAGACCAGTGGTGACGTACGACCTGATGATGGATTGGAAACTGAATGAAATTCCGCAGAACCACCGCGGCGGCCGCGATGGTCATCGGTGCGATGACCATCGGGTTGGGGACGGCCCATGCCGATGCCGAACCGGTCGCCGCCGACCCCATCCGGTACTCGGTCAAGCTGGTGGAGAAGACCGTCGTGACGACGCTCAAGGGGGGAACCTTCGAGCTGGCGAAATCCTCCGAGGACGTCAAGGAAGACGACGTCTACCGGGTCAAGGACTCGCAGGGCAACGCGGTCCTCACGCTGCCGATCGCCTTCAAGGTCGCCGACACCGTCGTTCCGGTGAAGCCGGTGGTGAAGGACGACAACACCGTCTTGGAGCTGACGCCTGACCAGAGTGTCGCCGTGCCCAAGGACAAGCCGGCCAACGCCGTCAACGTCGTCGCGCAGCCGATCGCCTCGCCGATCGAGAACCAGCGCGCGCAGAACGAGTTCGCCAGCCAGTTCGGCATCGCGACCGCGGTCGGTGGCTTCCTCGGCACCGCGATCGGTGTCATCGGCGGTGCGGTGATCGGCTGCATCCTCGGCCTGCCGTTCCTCGGCGTCGGCTGCATCCCGGCCGCGATCGCGGGCGCGGGCATCGGCGGCATCCTCGGCACCGTGGCGGTCGGTGGCCCCATGCTGGCTGTCGCGGGGATCGACCTGATCAACACGCTGCAGGCGCCCGAGGGCACCACGAAGTGGGCGGACCAGCCGAAGTAAGCCTTCGGTCCCACCCCGATCGTCGGATCACGGCGGCCCGCTCTCCTCGGAGGGCGGGCCGCCGCTCGTTTCACCCGGTGAGATCGAGCAGGCCGCGGACGACGACCTCGCCGAGTTCCTCGCCCATCCTGCCGAACGAGCGCTCGACCATTTCGAACGTCCCGTCCTCGCCGACCACCAGCACCGTGCTCGCTCTGGTGCCGTGCACGGTGTGCGCGACGAACCTCGCCGAGAGCGCCCGCTCCAGATCGTGCGGGACCCCGGTCCGCGGCAACCGCTCGTCGGGGGCTTCGGTCCGATCGGCCAGCACCTCGAAGTAGCGGTCCACCGCACCGGGATCGGTTCGCGCGATCTCGCGCAGCCCGGTCAGGCCCGCCCGGACTTTGGGCCAGATGGGCTGTGGGGCGCTCAGATCCTCTTCCCCCCGGCTCGGACCCCCGGACGTGACGAACGTGCCGTTGGAGAGCCCGTGGAAGCCCGGAGCGAGTTCGCTCGGTTCCACGGCGCTGCGATTGGAATGCCACCACAGCGTGCGCAGGTCGGACACGACCAAGTTGTAGCCGTTGTAGTCGTCGGGAGCGGCGGCGACGTCGAGCACGTATTTCTCCGGCCCGGGGAACTCCCCGGCCGTACCGCGGTCGGCGGCGCCGCGCAGGAAATCCATCAGCAGCGCGCCGCGGGAACGGGCATCGAGGCGTTGATCGGCGGGATCGCGCACGTTCGTGACGGTCGCGAAGCGATTGTTGCCGTGCGGCTGGGTGCTCAAGCCCAGCCAGGTGCCGGGAGGTTCGCCCTCGGCGCGGCCGGGGGCGCCGGTGTCGCGTCCGGCGAGCAGGCCGGGCGCCTCCGGCCACCAGCGCATGGACTCGGTCGGCCGAGTGTAGAACTCGTCCCGGTTGGCGGCCACGATCAACCGGTAATCCGGATGCGCGCGCCAGCCGATCAACACCAAACACATGCGACCAGAATGCCGGACCGCCACCGCACTCCATGCGGCGTTTCCCGCCCGGGAGGCCGCGCAAGGGCAGTGGAAAGGACCCTGAGACGGCGAAAAGGCCGACAGCTCAACAGCTGCCGGCCTTTTCGCGGTCCTGCGGTCAGTTGGTGCGTACGCGCAGTCCCGGGTTGTCCGAGAGCACCACGTGCACCGGCTGCGCGAACAGCTGCGGCACGTTGCCGGTCAGAGCGCCGATCAGATTCGGGATCTCGCAGATCGGGTAGTCCGCCACCGACGACGCGCTGGAGATGCCGAGCGCCAGGCGGCCGGTGACGATCGGCCCGCCGCTGTCGCCGGGGAGCGCGCAGATGTTGGCCGAGAAGCTCTGGGTGAGCTCCCGGTCGCCGACCTGCACGGTCTGGTCGACGGCGTTGACCACGCCGCAGCTGAAGCCGGTGCGCGCACCGGACTTGCACACCGGCGCGCCGACGACCGGAGTCGCCACGCCGTCGACGGCGATCGGAGCCGCGCCGGGCGCACGGACGCCGTTGTTGGCGAACCGGTCCTTGGCCTGGTCGTTGACCCGGATGATCGAGTAGTCCTGCTCGCCGAGCACCGACTTCTGGAAGACGCCGAGCTGCGCGCCGAGGCGGTCGCCGTTCATCTCGTACACGCCCGCGGCGTTGCCGCCGCCCGCGGACGGGATGTCGGGGTTGCAGTGGCCCGCGGTGATGTTCACCGTGTTGCCGTTGCGGTCGGTGCCGTTGAAGCCGAGCGAGCAGCGCAGCGAGCTGCGTCCGGCGACCGAGGCGAAGCCGTCGCCGCCCGCGAGGGCGCCGCGCGCCTCTCCGGCGATCTCACCGGCTTGCAGGGTGCCCTGCTCGCCCGCCACGGGCGGGGCCATCACGATGACGCGCGCCGGGTCGATGAAGTTCGGCATCGGCAGGCCCGCCTGGTCGACGCGCACCGCGATCGTGTTGTTCACGGTGTCCACCACCGCGCCGCGCACCAGCGACCGCACCGCCTCGGGCTGGCCCTCCAGCCAGCGCTCGAACGCGCTCTTCTCGCCACGCAGGGCCGCTTCGCTCTTGGCGACGTTGCGGACCTCGAAACCGGCCGACTCGGCCGCCTTCTTCGCATCGTCGGCGCCGGGACCCTGAGCCAGTGCCACGACCGCCTTGCCCGCGTCGTCCAGCCAGGAGCCTGCGAACACGGCCGGGTACTGCCGCTGGGCGGTGGTGGCGAACGCGGCCACCTGCTGCGCCAGCTCCGCGCGGTGCAGGTACTCGTCGGGCGAGATCTTCAGATCGCGAGTCACCGCGGCGATCAGTTCGGCGGGGAGGCCGGGAGCCTGGTCCGGCTGAGCCGTCGCTACCGCCGCAGTGGGTCCGAACAGCAGTATCGCCGCCGAGGCGGCGATCACTGTCTTTCGGATTACGGTCTGTCGCGCAGTCGAGCGTGGAGGTCCTATACGTGGCAGGAGCATGAGCAGACTATATGGGGTTTGGCGCGGTATGCCTACTCATCTCGAGGTTCTCGACGCCCTCATAGCCCCTCGACCGGGGATATGTGCATTGCCACATAATTCGGGCGCGCGCTCAGCCCGCGTTCGGCCTGGTGCGCACCGCGATCCCGCTGCCGATACCGCCGCCGGAGGAGGCGTCGACATCGGCCAGGATCGCCCGGATCGGGATGCCGAGCGAAGCGGTGCCGCCGTACTGCGCCAGAGCGACATTGGCCTCGTTGCAGTTCGGCGCGTCGGCGGCGTTGGAACCGCTGGTGATGCCCAGCGCCAGCGTGCCGGACACGATCGCGCCGCCGCTGTCGCCGCCGAGAGTGCAGGCCGAGCTGGCGAACCCGCGCACGGTCTTGCTCTCGCCCTCGGCGGTGAACAGCTGGGTCTCCACCCGATCGGCCACGACGAAACCACAGGTGAAGGTGGACGACTGACCGGACTTGCAGACCGGGGCGCCGGTGATCGGGTCGGCGGTGCCGGTGATCGCCAGCGTGGTGCCGTTGGCGCCGCGCACCGAGGGCTGGTCCATGCCCGCCCGCACCGCGCGCTCGTTCAGCTTGATCACCGAGTAGTCCAGCGCGGACTGCCCGCCCAGCGAGGCGCGCACGAAGGTGCCCAGTTCGGGGCTGGCCGGGATGTCCCGAACGTTCGGCAGGTAGACACCCGCCTCCTGGTTGCCCTTGCCCAGATTCGGATCACAGTGGCCCGCACTGATGTTCAGCGCGTTGCCGGACGCGTCGATGCTGTTGAACCCGAACGAGCACACGTCGACGGCGCGCAGCGACGAGTCGGCGAGCGAACCGGGCGCGCTGATGTAGGTGTCACCGCCCATCGGCCTGCGCTCGACCGGGCCTCCGCTGTTCGGCGACAGGATGACCTTGATGTTCGCCAGCAGGGTGGGCAGGTTGAGCATGTGGCCCGCGGGGGTGTTGGCGACGCTGAGCACCAGCTGGCTGTTCAAGAAGTCGATCGCCACGGAGTTGATCGCCTGCGAGATCTCCCGCGGTAGGCCGGTGATCCACTGGTTGAGCTGGACCAGCGAGCCCTCCAGGCTGTCCGCCGAGACGGGGGCGAGCCGGGTCTGATAGCCGTCGGCCGCGACGATCTTCGCGGCGTCCAACGAGGTGACCGCCATGACGGGCTTGCCGTCGGCGCCGATCCAGGCGCCCGCGAAGGAATCCGGCCGCTCCGAACGGAAATCGCGCGCGTAGTCGCGCAGCTGCTGGGCGCGCGCGGCGCGGTCCAGATACTCCGTCGGCGTCATCTGCAGATCCCGAGCGATGGCCTGCACCAATTCCGGGGGGAGGTTGTCCGCGGCGAGCTGCGCGGGGGCTTCGGGAACCGCCGAGGCGGTGGTCGTGCCGAACAAGGGAGCCAAAAGAACGGTCGATGCGATGGCGACAGCTTTGACCGCGGCGCGACGCGCCACCAACTTGCGCATGAAGTCCCTTCGTCGGCACGCACGTGCCAGCTAAATCCGTGGCCACGGCAGAATCCATTGGCGCACAGTCTTCGTCCAGCAACCGACCGATGCGGAAATTCATCCGACAACACGGTCAGCGCAACACTCTAAGCCACAAACCCGACTAGGACGCTACTAATCACCGACTACTCGGTATTCCCATGCCGGGGATGGTGGGGATCTGCGGCAGCTGCTGCCCGAACGGGTTGGTCGTGGTCGTCGTGGTCCGCGTGGTGGTGGTCCGCGTGGTGGTGGGCGTCGTGCTCGGCGGCTCGGTGGTGGGCGGCGGCGTCGTTGTCGTCGGCTCCGGCGTCGTGGTCTCGGTGATCACCACCGGCGGCTCGGGCTCGGTGGTGGACGTCGTGGTGGTGACGACCGGCGGCGGAGGCAGGGCCGGACTCACCGATGTCGGCTCGGACTTGGCGTCCGGCAGCGGCGGCACCGGTGTCTCGTCCCCGTCGCGGAACAGCATGGCCATCACGATGCCGCCGAGCACGAGACCGATCGCGGCGGCACATGCGATCAGCAGCGGCGTACGCCTCGGATCCTTCGCGGGAACCATTGGCCGCGACTGCTTCTCGGTCGGTTCCGGTTCGGCGGTCGCGACCGGCTCGGAGATCGGGATGGCGGCCGAGTAGGCCTGCGGCTGCGCGTCGGCGGCGGGCACCGCGGGGATGACGATGGTGTCCACCGTCGAGTTCTCCGCGGTGGACGGGTCCGGCGGGGTGGCGCCCGCGGGGGTGGCGAGCACGGCCGCCAGCGCCCCTCTGGCCGCGTCGTAGGCGAACGACGTACCGCCTGCTCCGGTCTCGGCACTGGGCAGCTCACCCTCGCTGACCAGCAGCACCGAGCGCAGACCCAGGTAGTCCAGCGCGTCGCGCAGGGAGCGCACATATTCGGCGGGCCAGTCCGGCGGATAGGTCGCGTAGAACTCGGCCGGACCGCTGAGATGCTCGGCGGCCAGGTTGATCAGGCAGAACATCGCGGTGGCGAAGAGATCCTCGGCGCGATAGGCCTCGCCGTCGTCGACCCGGATGCCCGCGGGGTCGCCCATGGCGGACACGAAACCCGTGATCGAATGGGATCCGGTGGGCGGGAGACCGCCCAACGCGGCGTCACCGTCCTCGGACATGTGCAGGATCGACTCGCGGACGATGTACCGCGGCTCCTCGTCACCGTCGGTGACGATGACAGCCGTGCACTCGTCCTCGGCGACGCGCAGGCCCACCCCAGTGGCCATCTCACCTACCTTGCTTCGGCGTTCCCGCTGATGAACCGCGCCCGGTCACACCAGAAGCGAACCGTGTCCCATGGCGCGGAGCATCGACAATAGCTCCGATCGGGAACGGGCACCGACCCGGCGTCGGATGCGCGCTACGTGGTGCTCGACCGTCTTCGCCGAAATGTACAGGCGCGCACCGATCTCGCGATAGGTGAGTCCGAGCAGAACCAGTTCCGCCACTTCGCGTTCCCGTTCGCTGAGGATCGTGGCCTGCGGCGGCGTGGGCGGCGGCGCGGCCTCACCGTTGGCGGCGGCCGGGGCCTGCGGCCGAGGCTGCGGCTCCTGCGGACGGGCGTCGGCGCGGACGGTGCGGGCCAGTTTCAGCAGCGCGGTGGCCGTCGCGGAGTCGGGCGCCGCGAGCGCGGCCTCGCTGGCCAGCCGGGCGCCGTCCCAGGTCATGCCGATCTCGGTGAGTGCGGCGACCGCCGCGTGGACCGGTGCGGTGGCGACCTGGCCGCGCAGCACGAGCACCCAGGTGCGGCCCGCGTCGGCGAGCACGGCGGCATGCCGGTCACCCGCCTCTGCCGCGGCCTTCAGCGCTCGCGCGTGCGGCAACAGCGCCTCGGGGCTCTCGTGCGCGATCGCGGCCTGCACGCCGTACCAGTGGAAGGCGTTGGACCACGCGGGCGGATCGTTCAAGCGGTGCAGCAGCGCGAGCGCCGCGTCCACCAGGGGCGTGATGCGGCGTTCGTCGCGCATCCGGATGGCGGCCAGCCACAGTTCGCCGATCGGCAGCAGCGCGAGCAGGTCCGCCTGCACGTCGTCGAACAGCGGATACGCCTCCTGCCACGCGCGCGCCAGCGCGGTGTGATCGCCGCTGCGCCGGGCGAGACCGACCGCGACGCCGTGCGCCAGCAGCCGGTCGCGCAGGTCGAGCCGGTCGTGGTCCAGCGCCGCCACGGTGGCCGCGGCGGCGCGCTCGTCGCCGCCGAGCATCGCCGTCCAGGCCGCGAGCACGTCGAGCTGATGGCAGCGCAGCCCGCTCGCGGTGGCCCGCCGCAAGGCGTCCTGGGCGCGGCGGGGCTCGCCGGTGCCCAGCGAGAGCAGCGTGGCGATGGAGGCCGCCGTGCACGGCAGGAAGCGGTCCACGCCCGCGTCCGCGTGCGCGGCTTGCACCAGCGCCGATACCGCCGCCGCGGTGTTGTTGCCCGGTTCGATGGTGTCCGCGAGCGCGGTCGCGATCAGCCGCGTGTGCGCGCCCGCCTCGGTGGGCGGCCACTTCGTCGACGAGGAGGACATCTCCCTGGCGCCCGGCACGTCGCCCGCCAGGCACAACACCGTGGCGCCGACCGCCCAGTCCGGGCCGACCCGGTGCCCGCCGAGCCAGGTGTACAGCTGCGCCGCGCGACCGACCAGGCCGCGTCGGGTGAGCACCGCCGCGCAGATCCGCACCGCCGTCGCCAGTTCCGTGCCGGTGCTGCCCGAGCGCGCCAGCATCGGCTCGGCCAGCCGCATGGCCGTGTCGCCGTCACCGGTCCGTGCCGCGGCCTCGGCCCAGCGCAGCGCGATCAGATCGAGTTCGGCTCCGGCGGCCGCGGCGGCGGCGTAGTAGCGAACCGCGTCGCGGCCCGCCTGCTCCGCTGCGCCGACGAGGAAGTCGGCCAGACGAGGGTCGCGGACGCCGGACTCGGCCAGTTGCAGCGCGGTGCGGTCGCGCAGCAGGCCCGCCTCCAGCCGGGCGCCGAGCAACCGGCGCTCGACCGCGACGAACCTGCGGTCGCCGAGCAACGTGCGCAGGGGCGCGACGGCGGGTTCCAGCAGCAGGTCGGCATCGGTCACCAGGGCGCTGGCCCTGGCTCGGTCGATGAGATCCTGGGCGACGGACTGTTCCACGCCGAGCACCTCGGTGAGCTCGCTGGAATCCAGGCCCGTGCCCGTGGTGGCCACCACCAGGGTCTCAAGCAGGTCGGGCTCGAGGTTGTCCAGCAACCCGCGCGCCCACGCGGCGACGGCCGTGTCGACGGCGGAGATGCCGGCGTCCAGGCGCGCCGAACAGGCGGCGGTGAGCGCGGCCACCACGCCGCCGCGGATACCGGCGGTCTGCAGGTGGATGTGCTGAGCGACCTGGCGCGGCACCATCATGCCCAGTTCCCTGGCGAACGGCGCCATGTCCGCGACGCCGAGCGGGCGGAGGTCCACGACGCGACCGCGACGGGCGACCGCGTCGGCGAGCGTCCGCAGACGCGGATCATGCGGGCGGGGCTGGGCGGCGATCACCATCGTGCGCTGCCCGGATTCCACCGCGGCGCAGAGATATTCGAGATCGAGCCGGCCGAGCGTGTGGGCGTTGTCGATGATCAGGGCCGGGCGGGCGGTATCGGTCGTCACGCCTGCCGCGCCGCCCGCGACCGTGGCCGGCGTGCGGGTCAGCGAATGCGCGCCGTTGCCCGCGCGCGCGTGCTGGAGAGCCGCGATGTCGTCCTGTAGCGGGACGCCTCTGGCGCGCAGGCGAGCCCGGATCTCCGCGAGCAGTGTCGACTTGCCGGTCTGGGACCGGCCGCGGATCAGGTAGACCACCGGCTGGTCGTCGGCGGAATCCAGATCACGGAAGATGTCGCGGGCGCACGGGAGGGTGTCGAAGGCGGTATCAGCCACCGGAGCCTCCCAGGATCTCGCCGGGGGCGCGAAGCACCGTGCCGAGGGTGTCGCCCAGCACGCCGGTCGGCAGGCTCGGCGCGGTGGGCTGGGTGGGCCGCGGCTGCTGCTGGGTGGGCGGCGACGGGTTGGTCGGCGCCGGTGCGGGCGCGGGAGCGGGAGCAGGCTGCTGGGCTTGCGGCTGCGGCGCGGGTTGCGGCGCCGGGGAGTCCGCGGCGGGAGCAGGGGCGGGTTGATCGGGACTCTGCTCGCTGTTCACCACCGCCACGGTGGTGCCCTGGGCCGGGGACGTTGGCGAACCGGCCTGCGATGTCCCGGTGCCGGCCCGCCCGGGCGAACTCGCGGAATCCGTGGCGGCGACGCCGGACGGTGCGGACGGGTCGCTCGTCCGCGCTCCCGGCGTCGCGGCGACCTGTGCGGCGCCGGTGGAGGACTGCTCGGTCGAGGCGGGAGTGCTCGGACCGGACTGGATGCCCGTGCCGATGGCGAGGGTGCCGGTGGCCAGCAGGCCGATGGCGGCCGCGGTGCCCGCCACGACCGCGAGGCGCTGCCTGCTGGTCAGCGCGCGACGGCGGGCGGGACGTTCCTCGGGCAACGCCGCGAGTCCCGCCGAGGGGAGCGCTCTGGGCTGCGGCACGGTCTCGTCCTCGGTCACCGGATCGACCAACGGCAGCTGGTCGGTCTCGGCGGCGAGCAGATCGGCGGCCAGCAGCGCGGCGCCGCGGGCGGTGGTGTGCTCCGGATCGGGAGCCGCCACGACGGGCAACCCGAATTCGGTGGAGACCAGTTCGGCGACCAGCGGGATCGCGCCGCCCCCACCGGTGAGCAGGACGCGGCCGACATCGCCGATGTCGAGCCCGGCCCGGTGCACCGCGTCGCGGATCAGGTCCATCGCACTCGACAGCGGTCCACGCAGCAGGTCTTCCAGTTCACCGCGCACCAGCCGCACGGTGCCGTGCGGATCCGCGGGGTCCAGCCGAACCGGAACAACCGTCGCGGTGTTTATGGAAAGCTCTTCTTTCGCTTTTCTGCAGCGCTCACGCAAAGCCGATAATTCGCGTTCCACGACCGGATCGAACGGATCGAAATCCGCGGCGAGCACCGCATTTGCCAGGACATAGCGCATGGTCAGCAGATCGAATTCGGCGCCGGCGACGTCGGTGTTGCGCAGCGGCGTGCCCAGCAGGATGGCGTGCTCGCCGGTGCGTACCACCGAGACGGTCGAGCCGGTCGCGCCGAGATCGAAGACGATCACCGCGCCGTCGTCGGCCCAACCGTGCGCGGCGTCGAGCCAGCGGATCGCGGCGGTCGGCTCCGGCACCAGCGTCACCTCGCCGAGCCCGGCTCGCTCCAAAGCGTCGCGCTGGATGTCGACGGTGTGCCGCGACCACCACGCCGGATGGCAGGCGACCGTCGCCTGGGCGCCGCTTCGTCCCGTCTCCTCGGCGATCTCGTCGACCAGGCATCCGATCGCGGTGGCCACCAGGTCGGGCGCGGAATAAGAGGAGCCGTCCTCGGCGAGGATGCCGACCGGGTCGCCGACCCTGGCGAGAAAGCCTTCCAGCAGGACGTCGCTGGAATGGCGGCCGGTGGAGCGCGTACCCGCGCCCAGCGTGGGCGCCATGTCCTCCGACAGCCGCAACACGCTCGGATGCGAGCGTAGATAACCGCCGCCGGACGGGCCGAGGCCGTCGTCGCCCTCTTCCGTTGCCGCCACGGCGACCGAATTCGACGCCCCGACAGAGATGCCGAGCGCCAGGCGCTGTGTCATTCGAGAACCCCGTTCGAAAAACTGTCTGGTCCGGTGTCGCTGCTGTGTGTCCGCTGGTGCGCTGGGCGTTGTAGTTGCCGACGCAACCGTTCTGTCGGTTGCTGGCCATCAGCCGTTACCTCGTTAGGGGATCGTTTAGGGAAATTCCCCTAATTCCGCTCCGGCCCCTATCGGGTGCCCCCGGCCGGTCGTAGGGGTTCGCCCCGTTTCGGCGTAACGGGATGCGCTCCTAGCGTGATTTGCATTCCAACGACTGCGGATCAGTGAGGTCCGCCGGGACTCAGGAGAAGATTCTCATGACACCCAATGCGATTCTGGAGTTCATCCTCGATCTGCTGCGGAACCACGAGGCCGCGGTCGCCTACTGCGCCAACCCGACCCAGGCGCTGGCCGCCGCGGGCCTGAGCGCGGTGACGCCGGAGGACATCGCCCTCTGCGCTCCGATGGTCGCGGAGTCGGCGCTGGTGACCGGCGGTTCCCAGTTGCAGTCCATCGTGGCGGTAGGCGCGCAGACCGGTGCCGCCGCCGCGGTCGGCGCGGCGAGCACCGTGGGTGTGGCGGCAGTGGCGGATGCCGGAGTCGACCTGGGTGCTGATCTCGGAGTGGACCTGGGCGCGGGCGGTGGCGTCGACCTGGGTATCGGTACGGGCGTCGACGTCGGTGCGGGCCTGAACACCGCGATCGAGACCGGGCTGGAACTCGGCGCCGGTCTGGGCGCGGGACTGGCCGCGGGGCTCGACACCGTGGTGAACGCGGGCGCCGACTTGTCCGCCGCCGTGGGCGGCCTGCTCGGTGCGGGCGCGCAGGTGATCAGTGGCATCGGCGGGGGTATCGACCTGGACACCGACGCCGAAGGCGCGGGAAACATCGGCGCAGGACTCGGCACCGGCCTCTCCACCGGTATCGACGCGGCAGTCGGCGCTGGCGCCGGACTCGGCGCGGGCCTGGAAGGCGCGGTGGACGCGGCGGCGGGCCTGGGCGGCGGGCTGGAGGGCGCGGTGAACGGGGCAGCGGACCTCGGTGCCGGCCTCGGCGCTGGACTCCAGGGTGCGGTGGACGCGGCGAGCGGTTTGACCACGGGTGTGGATGCCGTGCTCGGCGCCGGTGCGCAGGCGGGCGCTGGTCTCGGCGCGGGCCTGGGCGGCGTCGTGGACGCGTCGACCGGTTTGGC
>NZ_BDBM01000089.1 GCF_001612985.1 Nocardia gamkensis NBRC 108242
GTCGAGGTAGTCGCGCAGGACCTGGGAGCGGCTGGGGTGACGCAGCTTGCTCATGGTCTTGGACTCGATCTGGCGGATGCGTTCACGGGTGACCCCGTAGACCTGGCCGATCTCGTCGAGGGTGCGGGGCTGGCCGTCGGTGAGCCCGAAGCGCAGCCGGACAACGCCCGCCTCACGCTCCGACAGCGTCTCCAGCACCGACTGGAGCTGGTCCTGCAGCAGCGTGAAGCTCACCGCGTCCACGGCGACCACGGCCTCGGAGTCCTCGATGAAGTCGCCGAGCTGGCTGTCGCCCTCGTCGCCGATGGTCTGGTCCAGCGAGATGGGTTCACGCGCGTACTGCTGGATCTCCAGCACCTTCTCCGGCGTGATGTCCATTTCCTTGGCCAGTTCCTCCGGCGTCGGCTCGCGGCCGAGATCCTGGAGCAGCTCACGCTGGATGCGGCCGAGCTTGTTGATGACCTCCACCATGTGCACCGGGATGCGGATGGTGCGGGCCTGGTCGGCCATGGCGCGGGTGATGGCCTGCCGGATCCACCAGGTGGCGTACGTGGAGAACTTGTAGCCCTTGGTGTAGTCGAACTTCTCCACCGCGCGGATCAGACCCAGGTTGCCCTCCTGGATCAGGTCGAGGAACGCCATGCCGCGGCCGGTGTAGCGCTTGGCCAGCGAGACGACCAGGCGCAGGTTGGCCTCGAGCAGGTGGTTCTTGGCCCGGTTGCCGTCGCGGACGATCCAGTTGTAGTCGCGGCGCATCGCGACCGGCAGCTTCTCGCCCTGCTCGGCGAACTCGCGCACCTTCTCCGCGGCGTAGAGGCCCGCCTCGATCCGCTTGGCGAGTTCGACCTCCTCCTCGGCGTTGAGCAGCGCGACCTTGCCGATCTGCTTGAGGTAGGCGCGGACCGAGTCGGCCGAGGCGGTGAGTTCGGCGTCCTTGCGGGCCTGCCGCAGCGCCTCGGACTCCTCCTCGTCCCAGACGAAGTCGCCGGAGGCCTTGTCCGCGGGCGTCGGTTCCTCGGCTTCCTCGGTCTCCGCCTCCTCGGCCACGTCGACCAGCTCGTCGCCCTCGGTGAGGTCCTCTTCGGAGACTTCCAGATCGCCGAGATCTTCGAGATCGAGCGACTCGTCCTCGATCGCCTCGTCGGTGCCGGGCTCGCCGTCCGGGCCCGCCTTTTTGGTGGTGGCCTTCTTCGCCGGAGCCTTGGTCGCCTTCGCGGCCTTCTTGGCAGGCGCCTTCTTGGCGGCGGCCTTTTTCGCCGGAGCCTTCTTCGCGGCAGCCTTACGGACCGGCCGTGCTGCGTTTACATCTGCGGAGTCGGCATCGGCCGAGTCGGCGGTCTGACGGGTATTCGTGGCTACCACGTACGCCCTTTCGTGACGGTCTCGTGCGGCGTCACGCCAGAGTAGTGTTCCGGCGGAGCGATCTGTCGGGTTTCACCGGCGGAGGGCCGGTCGGGGTTTCTCCGGCTCAGCCGGGCACGTTCCATTGTAACGATCTAACCAGGGTACCTACGGCACGATGCCGGTGGCGGCATCCTCGCCGTACCCGCGCGCCTCACGGTGCGACTCCTCCCGCGATCGCCATGGCGGCGCCGACGATGCCCGCGGTGTTGCGCAGGCGGGCCGGGATGACTGGTGTCCGATTGGTGAGCAGCGGGATCCACTGCTCGGCGTCGCGGCTGATGCCCCCGCCCGCGACGAAGACGACGGGGAAGAACAGGTCCTCCAGCGTGGTCAGCACCAGGCTGACCTGCGCTGCCCACTGCTCGTAGCTCAGGCCGTCGCGTTCCTTGATCGAGGCCGCCGCGCGGTGCTCGCTCTCCATGCCCTGGACCTCCAGGTGGCCGAGTTCGGTGTTGGGCACCAGCGTGCCGTGGTAGAGCAACGCGGAACCGATGCCGGTGCCGAAGGTCAGCAGCAGCACCAGACCGGCGAAATCGCTTGCCGCGCCGTAGCGGTCCTCGGCCATGCCCGCCGCGTCCGCGTCGTTGAGCACGGTAACCGGACGGCCGCCGAGCGCGGTGGAGAACAGCGCCCGCGCGTCGGTCCCGATCCAGGATTTGTCGATGTTCGCCGCGGTGCGCGCCACTCCGCCGGTCACCACCGCGGGCAGCGTGAGGCCGACCGGCCCGGTCCACTCGGCTTCGGCGACCAGTTCGGCCACCGCCTCCGCCACGGCACCCGGTGTCGCGGGGTGCGGCGTCGCGATCTTGATCCGCTCGTGGACCAACTCGCCGGTGGCCAGATCGACCGCGGCGCCTTTGACACCGCTGCCGCCGATGTCGATGCCGAATGCGTGCCCCCGAGCGGACATGACTAACCCCTCGTTCCCTGTGCTGGCCGGTGTGATGACAGCGCTGCACGGGGCCCACGACGCCACTGCGGGCGCTGCGAATGGGATGCCCGACGACGGCGCTGTGTCGTGCACGACAAGAGTAATGGGACCACGGGGCTGGGCGTTCGGCGAGGATGTGTGATGCGATGGAGGGCGTGCCGGAAACCTCATCGCCAGTGTCCGACTACACCCCCGACTCCTTCGTCTCGATCGTCGCGCGTGGCGACGAAGCCGACCTGCGTCGCGTCGCGGTCGACATCGCCGAGACGGCCGCCGCCCATGTCCGCGCCCGCCGCCCCGAGGTGTTCGGGCCCGCGGGCGCGCACGCCGAAGGGGCCGTGCAGTCCAAGAGCCACGAGACCGACCCGGTGACCATCGTGGACACCGAGACCGAAGATCTGATCCGAAAACTGCTCGCCGAACAACGCCCCGGTGACCCGATCCTCGGCGAGGAGGGCGGCGGCAGCCTCGACGACGCCAGCGCGGACACCGTCCACTGGGTGGTGGATCCGATCGACGGCACCGTCAACTTCCTCTACGGCGTCCCCGGCTACGCCGTGTCGGTGGCCGCGCTGCGTGGCGGGCGACCGGTCGCGGGCGCCGTGGTGGACGTCGCGCGGGCCGCCACCTACAGCGCCGGGCTCGGGCTCGGTGCGCTGCGGGTCGACGCCGACGGCGTGGTGGAGCACCTGAGTTGTACGCCCGTCGAATCCGTCGCGATGTCGTTGGTGGCCACCGGATTCGCCTACGGCAGGCAGCGCAGGACCAGGCAGGCCGAGCTGGTCGCGCAGGTGCTGCCGCACGTGCGCGACATCCGCCGGTTCGGCGCGGCGGCGCTGGATCTGTGTCATGTCGCGGCGGGCCGGGTGGACGCCTATTACGAGCACGGATTGAACGCCTGGGACTGGGGCGCGGGCGCGTTGATCGCCGCGGAGGCGGGCGCGCGGCTGACGCTTCCGCCCGCGACGGCGCCGGGCACCGACGGCGACCTGGTGGTGGCCGCCGCGCCCGGCATAGCCGAGGAATTGGGCGAACTGCTGGCCCGGGTGGGTGCTACCGAGCCGATTCCGGACCGCTGATCAGCAGCGGGCCTGCCGCGCGGCGTCGAGCAACTTGACATCGATGGATGTGGAGTTGCCCGGCGCCGGGTTCTTGAGCGAACGCAGCACCTCCTCCGCGTCGTTGCTGGGCCGGATGTCCCGGAACAGGGAGCCGAGCACCAGATCCACGGTGTCGTCGCCGCGCTGATCCTCGATCAGCTCGGCACACGGCGCGACCAACTGCACGGCGGCGGCGGCCGGACGGCCGTTGACGCCGAAGCGGACCTGCCCGGTGCATTCCAGGTCGCCGT
Source organism: Nocardia gamkensis NBRC 108242 (assembly GCF_001612985.1). Classification (GTDB taxonomy): domain Bacteria; phylum Actinomycetota; class Actinomycetes; order Mycobacteriales; family Mycobacteriaceae; genus Nocardia; species Nocardia gamkensis. The sequence continues at coordinate 3,687 of NZ_BDBM01000089.1, forward strand.
TGACGTATACCGAATCGTTGCCGTATTGCGTTCCGGGTGCGCTCGCGAAGCCGAGGTCGCCGAGCTGGGCGGCGACGTGCGCGGCCTGGCCGCGCTGATTGTTCGCGTTGAGCACGCGCACCTTGCTCGCCGCCAGCGGGGCTGGTTCCACGTCCTGCAGCCGGCCTGCGCCGACCCGCTGGCCGAGCGGAGCCGGTTGCGGCGCACCGGGATCCGACGCGGGGCTGGGCGAGTTGCACGCCATCGCGGTGTGGTCGGCGTCGTGCGTCGTGAGGGCTTTGACCCAGACGATCCCGCAGATCAGAGCGAGAACGCCGAGCATGATGAGCCAGGGCTGGGGGCGGCGACGCAGGAACGGCCGCCCGTGCGGATCCGTCGAGGTACCTTCGGTGATCAGTGAAACCACCAGCACACTCTACGAAAATCTGACGGCGACCCGGCGCAAGGTCTCGGTGCGTTCCCCAGATGGTGTCGATTGGCCCTCATTTTCGACTCGGCTGTGTTTTGATTGCGACTTTTTCTCCGGGGTCCGCTATTGTCTGGCGGCCCAGATCGAATCGCCGGTGCGGAAATCAGTGGTCGGTCGCGGGAACAAGAAGGGCATGTCCTGCGTTTACCCAGCGCTATCGGGAGTGGATCGACACGATCCGCCCTGATAGGCGACCGGTGTACGTGTGACGTGCACCACCGGCGGGGCGGTACCGGTCGCGCCGATTCCGGCAGGAATCGGGTGTGAGCGGACCGGTCCGGGATATACGGAGTTAGGACGAGGGGAAGACGACATGGCAACCGACTATGACGCACCGAGGCGCACCGAAACCGACGACGTGTCGGAGGATTCGCTGGAGGAGCTGAAGGCTCGTCGTAACGAGGCGCAGTCCGCCGTCGTGGATATCGACGAATCCGATACCGCGGAGTCGTTCGAGCTTCCCGGCGCCGACCTGTCCGAGGAAGTGCTGACGGTTCGGGTGATCCCGAAGCAGGCCGACGAGTTCACCTGTTCCAGCTGTTTCCTGGTTCATCACCGGAGCAGGCTGGCCAGTGAGAAGGGCGGCCAGATGATCTGCATGGATTGTGCCGCCTGATCTCGACGAGATCGAGCAGAGTGTCAGCCCGCGCTCGGTAGACCGAGCGCGGCAAGGACCCGTTCGGGCCGCCGCGTACTGACCAGCCAGTACGGCGTCGGATCGTCCGGGTCGTCGAGCACGAGCAACACCATCGGCCCGATCCAGGGGCGATGCTGGACATAAGCGGCGGGGTCGAGCTGGCGACCCAGCGCCGCGCTTTTCGCGGTGGGGGCGACGGCGGCCGCGCGGGCAACGAAGTTCACCGGTAGATGTGCGCTATCGGCGCGCAGCTCCGGTGTGCCGTTCGCGTCCGGCGCCACTTCGACGCGGTGCCGGCTCAGCCACAGCAGCACCCAGACCGGCACCGGGAACAACAGCGCATAGGGCAGCCACGCCCGCAGACCCGGCGCGCCCATGTGGATCTCCGCCGCGAGCAATCCGGTGACGGCGAACGCCACCGGCCACCACCACAGCGGCACCCACAGGCGCTCCCGGTAGTGCTGCGCGGGCTGCTTTTTCTCGTCCATGGTCATGGGATTGGGCTGGTCCGACACGAGTCAACACTAAGTCACGAGGGCAAACAGCCTACGCGTAGGCTCGTCCAACGTGAGCGCACTTTCACCCATACCCTTGCTGCGGCTGGACCCCGGCATCCCCGTGCCCACGCGCGCCCATGCGGGCGACGCGGGCGTGGATCTGTGCACCACGCAAGACGTCATCCTGGAGCCGGGGGAGCGGGTGCTGGTCGGCACCGGTGTCGCCGTCGCGCTACCGGTCGGCACGGTCGGCCTGATCCATCCGCGCTCGGGTCTGGCGGCCAAGACCGGGCTGTCGGTGGTGAACACCCCGGGCACGGTCGACGCGGGGTACCGGGGCGAGATCAAGGTGTGCCTGATCAACCACGACCCGCGCACACCGATCGAGTTGCGTCGCGGCGACCGGATCGCGCAACTGCTGGTGCAGCGAGTGGAACTGGTGGATTTCGTGGAGGTCGACACGCTCGACGAGACGACCCGTGGTGCGGGCGGGTACGGCTCCAGCGGTGGTCACGCGAGCCTGACCGCACCGGCGAACGGGGTGGGCCGGACGACCGGCAAGGAGGCATGACGGGAATGTTCGGAAAGAGAAAGAACGCGAGCCGGGCCGCGGACGACCGGTACGACGAGGCGGACGACTACGCCGACTACGAGTCGGCCTACGCCTATGAGTACGACGACGAGTTCTACGACGACGCCCCCACCGACGAGCGCTCCTACGAGGGCGTGGATATGAACGCCGACCGTCCGCACGGCCGGCCGGGCCCGTACGACTACGACGAGGTCGCCGAACTGCTGGACGAGGTGTCCGAGCAGCGGCTGGATCTCGGGTCGGTGCTGTTGCCGGTCCCGCCGGGCGGTCAGTTGCAGGTCGAGATGACACCGGAGGGGCAACCGCAAGCGGTGCACCTGGCCACCGAGCACGGCCGGATCACCGTCGCGGCCTACGCCGCGCCGAAGAGCACGGGCCAATGGCGGCTGGTCGCCGCGGATCTGGCCGACTCGCTGCGCAAGGACGGCGCCCGGGTGTCGGTCGAGAACGGCCCGTGGGGCCGGGAATTGCTGGCGCTGACCGAAGGCGCGGACCTTCGTTTCATCGGTGTGGACGGCTATCGCTGGATGGTGCGGCTGGTCGCGGCGGGCCCCTCGGGCGCGGCGAACGACGGCACCCCGCTGGTCAAGGCGGCGCGGGCCATCCTGAGCGAGACGGTCGTGCGGCGTGGCGAGGACCCGCTGCCGGTACGGGAGCCGCTGCCGGTGGTGCTGCCCCAGCAGCTGGCCGAGCAGCTGGCCGCGGCCCATCAACAGCAGGTGGAAGCCCAGCAGCAGGCGATGGCCGCGCAGGTGGCGGCGCAGACCGGCGCGCAGCCCGCGGTGCCGCGGATGCCGCAGGGCCCGCGCCGCGGCGCGGACGGGTCGGCCATGCAGCAGCTCGGCCTGAACTGAGCCGGCGAACTCACCAGAAGGCGCCGATACCCGCGTGTCCCAGGATCGCGGGGTCGGCGCCGAGTTCGTCCAGGGTGATCCGGTGCAGCCGCGAGCGCGGGGCCAGCGCCGCCCACTCCTCGGCGACGGCGTGCGGATGCACCGGGTCGTCGACCGCGGTGACCACCGCGAGCGGCGGCTCGAACGTGGCAAGCAACTCGGCGGCGGGCCACTTGTAGTCGGCGGCCTCTTCCAGCGCCTGCGGAAGATCCGGCCACTGCGCCCGCCACGACTGGGTCAGCGCGTCGGCCAGCCACCGCGGGCTGCTCTCGCGCATTCGGTCGGTCACGGCGGCCAGACCGTCGGTGCGAAGCTGTGCGGCGGTGGCCGCCGCGCTCAGTGCTGCCGGGCAAGCGGCGGTATCGGGGCCGGTCCAGGCGGGCAGCGCCGCCACGACTCCCACGACGCGATCCGGGTGCTCGGCGGCCCATTCCAGTGCGATCGCCGCACCGAGCGAGATGCCCGCGACCAGCACCGGGCCGGAGCCGGACGCCGCATCCAGCGCGGCAAGGCAGCTCGCCACCACCCGGCGGGGGTCCGGTTCCACCGCGCCGAAATCCCAGCCGCGCGCTGCGCAGGCGGGCCCGAATGCGCGCCGGGCGAAATCGGCGTCGGATCCGGTGCCGGGCAGCGCCACGACGCGAGCGGGGTGTGGGGAGTCGAACATCGGTCCGAGCGTAGCGGGGGTGGCCCCGCCCATCTACAGTGGCGTTGTACGGCCGCAGCGGGTCGTGCGGATCGGATCCCTCACGATGGTGTGCGACCCACGCCATCTGCTCTATGCAGGAGAGCGTGCACAATGTCATCCGCAGCCTCAGGGTATTTTCGACGTCTGGGCCGCAGGCTGACCCAGGACCTCGATCAGCTGGACGCCGAAGAACTGGCCGAGACCTCCGAGGCCTCGGGGGCGTCGCGCGCGTCGGAGTGTCGGCGCGGTGACGAGGCCACCATGCTCGGTAGGCTTCGCAGTGTCGAAGCATGTCCCAAGTCGGCGGGCGCCAGCGTCCAGGCCGAGTTCTTCGACGGCACCGACGCGATCACACTGGTTTGGATCGGGCGCAGGCGCATTCCCGGCATCGAGCCGGGGCGGCGCATCCTCGTCCGTGGCCGGGTCGGCGACCGTGACGGCCGCAAAGTGATCTTCAACCCCTACTACGAATTGCGCGGGAACAGCTGACGTATGCCATTGAGCGACGACAACGCAGGATCGGACGACCGCACCGGGCCGAATGTGCCCGATCGTGACGAGGAACGTGCCGAACAGACCCTCCTCGAACAACTCGGCGGCTTCAGCGGCCTGATCTACTCGACGCTTCCGGTTGTCGTGTTCGTTCCCGTGAACAGTCTCGCCGGGCTGACCGCCGCGATCTGGGCGGCTCTCGGCGTGGCCGCCGCCATCCTCGTCTGGCGCCTGGTGCGGCACGATCCCATCCAGCCCGCCATCTCCGGCTTCTTCGGTGTCGGCATCTGCGCCTTCATCGCCTACCGGATGGGCGAGGCCAAGGGTTTCTTCCTCTTCGGCATCTACACCAGCCTCGTGTACGCCGGGGTGTTCCTCGCGTCCATCCTGGTCCGGCGGCCGTTGGTCGGCGTGATCTGGGGCGTGCTGAACGGGCACGGCTCCGACTGGCGGTCCGATCCGCGCTCGGTGCGCCTCTACGACCTGGCCACCGCTACCTGGATCGTGGTGTTCGGGGCCCGCTACCTGGTGCAGTCGCAGCTCTACGACACCGACCGCACCGGCTGGCTCGCCTTCGCCCGCATCGCGATGGGCTGGCCGCTGACCGCGGTGGCGCTGGGCGTCACCGTCTGGGCGGTGCGGCGGGCCGGCCACCTGCCCACCAAGTCGGTGGTCGCGGCCGGACCGGCTTGAGCTGTTAACCCTCCGCCGCCGTCAGGCGAAATGCACAGGGGTGGGATAAGTCCCACCGCGGAGGTGGGTGCTTCCCCACCCTGGGGTGCCTGGTCGCCCCTCCGAGTTTCTCAGACGATCAATGCGTACCGAAAAACACGCACTGATCGGCAAGAAAGGACTCGGACGTGGCTACCGAGCACAACACCGCGGCGCTGCCCAAGAACCACCACCCCGCTCTCTCGGAGAGCCGGCGGGTATCGGCCGAGCTGGACAAGCTGATCGAGCCTGCGGCGGCGGGCGATCGCCGGGCGGTCGCGGAGATCATCCGGATCGTGCATCCGCTGGTGCGGCGCTACTGCGGCGCGCGCCTGGGCAATACGGCCCACCTGCAGGTCACCGCCGACGACGTGGTGCAGGAGATCCTGCTGGCCACCGTCAACGCCATCCCGCGCTACCGCGACCAGGGCAAGTCGTTCCTGGCCTTCGTCTACGGCATCTCGGCCAACAAGGTCGCCGACGCGTTCCGCCGCTCGCAGCAGCACCCCGCCTACCCGATGGCCGATGTGCCGGACTACGCGTCCTCCGCCGCCGGGCCGGAGGAGTGGGCGCTGGCCTCCGAACGGCGGGCCGCCACAAGAGAACTCATGAAGGTGCTGGCCCCCGCGCACCGTGAGGTGCTGGTGATGCGCATCGTGCTCGGCTGGTCGGCGGCGCAGACCGCCGAGGCCATCGGCACCAGCCCGGGCGTGGTCCGGGTGATGCAGCACCGCGCGCTGAACAAGCTGCGCGCGCAGCTGAAACCGGCCGCATAGCTCTCCGGCGGTGCTTCGCCGCGAACCCGCGAACCCGCGTCCGGCCGTATTCGGGGAGTTATGGCCTGATGCCGTGGTTGGCGAGTTCCAGCCGGAGGTCTTCCTCGGCCTCCACCGAGGTCACGAACAGCAGCTCGTCGTCGCCTTCCAGCGCGTCGTCGGGCTGCGGCACGATCACGCGACCGCCGCGCAGGATGGTCACCAGGGCGGCGTCACGGGGCAGGGTGAGCGTGCGCACGGGTTTGCCCGCCAGCGCGGTGTCCGCCGGAAGCGTCATCTCGACCAGATTCGCCTGACCCTGGCGCAGCGTCATCAGGCGCACCAGATCGCCGACCGACACCGCCTCCTCGACCAGGGAGGCGAGCAGCCGGGGTGTGGACACCGCGACGTCCACACCCCAGGAACCGTCGAAGAGCCACTCGTTGCGCGGGTCGTTCACGCGCGCCACCACCCGGCGCACGCCGAACTCGGTCTTGGCCAGCAGGCTGTGCACCAGGTTCGTTTTGTCGTCACCGGTGGCCGCGATGACCACCTCGTAGGTCTCCAGCCCGGCCTGCTCCAGCAGGGCCAGTTCGCACGCGTCGGCGTGCACCCAGACCGCGTCGGGGATCGCGGCGGAATCGATGTGCTCGACTTCGCGCTCCAGCAGCATGACCCGGTGGCCGCCACGCAGCAGCTCCCTGGCGATCGATCGGCCGACGGCGCCTGCTCCGGCGATGGCCACTTTCATATTCAGTCCTCGCTCGCTGGGGGCTTCGTCGCCAAGGCGACGGCTTCGCCCACGGCGCCGGACGCGGCGGCCACATAGACGATGTCGTCGGCCTGGATGATGGTCTTGCTGTCGGGAAGCAGTGCCTGGCCGAACCGGATGATGAACGCGACCCTGGCCGCGACGGTCTGCTCCAAGTCGCGCACGGTGCGGCCGTACCACTCCTCGTGCAGCGTCAGCTGGGTCACGGCGACCGTTCCGGTCGGGTCGCGCCAGGTGGTGGTGCCGGTATCGCCGATGAGCGCGCGCAGGAAGCGGTCGGTGGTCCACGGGACCGTGGCGATGGTCGGGATGCCGAGCCGCTCGTAGACCGCGGCGCGCTTGGCGTCGTAGATGCGGGCGACCACGCGCTCCACCCCGAACATCTCCCGGGCGACCCGGGCGGAGATGATGTTCGAGTTGTCGCCGGAGGAGACCGCCGCGAACGCGTTCGCCCGCTCGATTCCCGCCTTTATCAGCACATCTCGATCGAATCCGACACCCGTCACCTGCTCACCCGGGAAATCGGATCCCAGGCGCAGGAAGGCACTGGAATCCCGGTCGATCACGGTGACTTCGTGACCTACGCGGACCAGGGCCTGGGCCAGCGACGAGCCGACGCGCCCGCACCCCATGATCACTACGTACACCGTGCAACCTCGTTCCTGGAACCATGGTGTTCGGTCTGGTTTGCTGTTCGGTCGAACGCTACCCGTCGAATGATTCCACCGGCCACGTTCCCCCTCCAGCCGGCGAGCAAACCTGCGAGCCACGCGCGCGATCCACCGTGCGGGGGCCTATGCTCGCTCCAGTGTCCAAGTTGACGACGGCAGCGAAGCGAGTGCTGCTGGGCAGGCCTTTCCGTAGCGACTCGCTGGGCCATACGCTACTGCCGAAGCGAATCGCCCTCCCGGTGTTCGCCTCCGATGCCATGTCATCGGTGGCCTATGCCCCGGAAGAGATCTTCCTCGTGCTGTCGGCCGCCGGAGTGTCGGCGTACCTGTACGCGCCGTGGGTCGGATTGGCGGTCGCCTTCGTCATGGCGGTGGTGGTGGCCAGCTACCGGCAGAACGTGCACGCCTACCCGTCCGGCGGCGGTGACTACGAGGTGGCCACCACCAACCTGGGGCCGACCGCGGGCCTGACCGTGGGCAGCGCGCTGCTGGTCGACTACGTGCTCACCGTCGCGGTGTCGATCTCCTCGGCCGCGTCCAACATCGGCTCGGCCATTCCCTTCGTCGCCACCCACAAGGTGCTGTTCGCCGTCGTGGCCATCGCCCTGCTCACCGCGATGAACCTGCGCGGTGTGCGGGAATCGGGCACCACGTTCGCCATTCCGACCTACGCGTTCATCGCGGGCATGTTCGTCATGCTCGGTTGGGGCCTGTTCCGGATCTTCGTGCTGGGGGAGGAGTTGCGGGCCGAATCGGCGGGCTTCGGATTGAACGCCGAGCACGAGCACCTCTACGGGTTGGCGTTCGCCTTCCTCGTCGCGCGGGCGTTCTCCTCCGGCTGCGCCGCGCTGACCGGTGTCGAGGCGATCAGCAACGGCGTGCCCGCGTTCCGCAAACCCAAGTCGCGCAATGCCGCCACCACTCTGCTGCTGCTGGGGACGATCGCGATCGTGCTGCTGATGGGCATCATCATCCTCGCCCAGAAGATCGGAGTCGTGTACGCGCACAACGTCGCCGACCTGACCGGCGCGCCGTCCGACTACCACCAGAAGACGCTGATCGCGCAGCTCGCCGAGACGGTGTTCGAGGGATTCCCGGTGGGCTTCTTCTTCATCACGACGGTGACGGCGCTGATTCTCGTACTCGCCGCGAACACCGCGTTCAACGGGTTCCCCGTGCTCGGCTCGATCCTGGCGCAGGACCGCTACCTGCCGCGCCAGCTGCACACCAGAGGCGATCGGCTGGCGTTCAGCAACGGCATCCTGTTCCTCTCCGGCGCGGCCATCGCGTTCGTGGTGCTCTTCGGCGCCGAGGTGACCAAGCTGATCCAGCTGTACATCGTCGGTGTGTTCGTGTCGTTCGTGCTGAGCCAGACCGGCATGCTGCGGCACTGGACCCGTCTGTTGCGCACCGAGACCGACCCGGCGCAGCGCGCGCGGATGAAGCGATCGCGGGTGATCAACGCGGTCGGTCTCAGCGCCACCGGAGCGGTGCTGGTGATCGTGCTGATCACCAAGTTCTTCGCAGGCGCCTATATCGCCATCTTCACCATGGTCGCGATCTTCGTGGTGATGAAGCTGATTCGCAGGCATTACGATTCGGTCGCGCGTGAGCTGGACGAGCACGAGTGGGACGGTGTGCTGCCCAGCCGCTCGCACTCGATCGTGCTGGTCTCGCGGCTGCATCTGCCGACCCGCCGCGCCTTGGCCTACGCGCGCGCCAGCCGCCCGGACACGCTGGAGGCGGTGACGGTGAACGTCGACGAGGCCGACACCAGGGCGCTGGTGCGGGAGTGGGAGAACAGCGATATCACGGTGCCGCTCAAAGTGATCGAATCGCCCTACCGCGAGATCACCAAGCCGGTGCTCGATTATGTGAAGCGCGTACGCAAGGACGCCCCGCGCGACGTGGTGACCGTGTTCATCCCCGAATACGTCGTGGGCCATTGGTGGGAGCAGGTACTGCACAACCAGAGCGCGCTGCGGTTGAAGGGCAGGCTGCTGTTCGAACCGGGCGTGATGGTGACCAGCGTGCCGTGGCAGCTGAGTTCGTCGGCGCGATTGAAGACGCCCGGGGTGGTGAACGCGCCGGGGGCGTTCCGGCGCGGGTACGAGGACCGGACATGACGCCAGTGGAGCATTCGGGATGAGCGATCGGCGGACCGGCACGTTCGAGGTGCGGCTCGGGCCGCCGGGGCACGGCGGCTTCTGTGTCGCACGGCACGAGGGACGTGTGGTGTTCGTCCGGCACGGACTGCCCGGTGAACTGGTGCGGGTCCGGGTCACCGAGGATCGCGGCGGCTCGTTCTGCCGCGCCGACGCGGTCGAGGTGCTCGAGGCGTCACCGGACCGGGTGCAGGCCACCTGTCCCGTCTCCGGTCCCGGTGGAGCGGGATGCTGCGATTTCTCCTTCGCCACGCCGGTCGCCCAGCGCGCGCTGAAGGCCACGGTGGTGGCCGAGCAGTTGCGGCGGCTGGCCGGGATCGAGCGCGACGTGCTGGTGGAGCCCATCGGGTCCGGTGACGCGATCGGCGGGTGGCGCACGCGCGTACGGCTCGCGGTCGACGCCCACGGACGCGCTGGCGTGCACCGGTATCGCAGCACCGACGTGATCGCGGATCTGCGGTGCCCGCAACCGGTCGCGGGGGCGTTGGACGGCATCGCGGCCCGGCAGTGGACGCCCGGCGCCGACTTGGTGATCGCGGTGGACGGTGACGGGATCCGGCATGTCGTCGAGTTGGCCCCGCCCGAGACCGAACCGGGCAGCCGTGGCGCGGATCGTCGCGGCCCGGGCGCGAGTGGTCGGCAGGCAGGTGGCCGGGATCGGCGCGGGGGCGCCGGAAGCGGCCGACGCGATCGGCCGCACAGCCGGGGCAGGCGCGGCGGAGAATGGACCGCCGCGGACTCCACCCGCCGAGACGACCGCCGCGCGGCGTCCGCGCGACGTGCTGCGGCCCACGCGGCGCGCGACGAGTGGGTGTTCGAGGGCAGCGGACGCGCGGTCGAGTACGTGGCAGGCCGCCGCTGGGAGGTCGCGGCTACGGGCTTCTGGCAAGCGCATCACGGTGCGGCGCAACGTTATTCGGATCTGATCGCGGAATGGTCGGAACTCGGGCCCGGCGGGCGGGCCTGGGATCTGTACAGCGGCGCGGGTGTCTTCGCCGCGCGCCTCGCCGAGCAGGCCGGGCGGACCGGTGTGGTGCTCGCGGTGGAATCCGCCCGGCCCGCGG
>NZ_BDBM01000090.1 GCF_001612985.1 Nocardia gamkensis NBRC 108242
ATGGGGCAGGTAATGGGTCCCGCCAGATGTGAGCTGACCCCGCTGGCTCGGTCAGGCGAACCGAAGCCCGGGGCCCAGTCATGCGCCCTCGAACCACTCCGTTGTTCGAGTGGTGCAGCCGTTAGCGGGCGATGGCCGATGTGTCGTAGAGGCCGTAGGCGAGGAGGACGTCGGGGCAGTCGGGGTAGTCGCTGATCTCGAGGCTGAGTGGGAGGGGCTGATCGGTGCCGGGTGGACGTATATGGATCGGTGTCGGGCGGGGCAAGTCGTAGGTGACTTGCATGGGGGTGGATTCCCAGATGCGGGGGAATTCGGGGGTGGTCCGCAGTTTGCGGAACAGGGTTCGTGCTCGGGGGAGGTCGCGGTATCGACCGAGGGTTCCGCGCAGGATGGTGACGGTGTAGCGGGCTTCGTTGTCCCAGTTGTGAATGCGGTCGCGGGCGGCGGGGGAGAACATCCACTGGAAGTAGTTGTTGTCGGCCTCGGGGAGGCCGGGCACCATGCGGTGGAATGTGCGGTTGCCGTGGAGCACGGTTCGGAGGGGGTCGAGGTAGACGGCGAGGACCTTACGGGTATCGAGGTGGTCGAGGTGGGTTTGGATGCCCAGGCCGGTGAGGCGCTGGCGTAGCTCCTGGGCGGGTGGTAGCTCGAGGGAGGGTTGCCACAGTTCGTGCAGGTGTCGTCGCTGTGCGGGGTCGAGGTCGAAGGAGGCGGCCAGTTTGGTGAAGACACGAAGGCCGGGGTAGGTCCGATTCCGGATGAGCCGGTGGAGGTAGGAGCTGCTGAAACCTGCCTGTTGGGCGGTGGATTCGCGGGAGAGGTGATGGTGGTGGCGCAGCCATTCCAGCGAGTCGTGGAAGTCGGGCATCGCGTCGAGTGGCGGGGCTTTCAGCATTTCATCTTGCCCGTCTGTGCGGGGGTAGCGGGTGCGCGATGTCCCCGGCGTACCAACGATGAGACGCCGACTCAGAGTTGTGGTGGGGGGTGGGGGGATTGCCTGTCATTCGGTACTCCTGTTCGGTGGTCGGTCAGAGCAGTGCTGGTCCGCTGTAGGGCTCGCGGTAGCACACGCAGAATCGGACGTCGTGGGAACTCGAGGCGTAGCCGAGGTGGATGCGTTCGGAGTACGGCTCGCCGGTAGTGGGGTCGCGCAGGTGGACGGGTTCCTCGGGGCGGCGGCCGTAGGCGACCGCGATGCTGCTGTTCCAGAGCGAGCTGAAGGTAGCCGCAGCGTGCAGGTCGTGGAAGAGGGTGAGGGCGTGCGGGGTGTCGCGGTGGCGTCCGAGGGCGCCTCGCAGGGTTGCGACCAGGTAGGCGGCGGCGCTGTTCCAGTGCATGACGATGGGTTCGGCGGTGGGGGTGGTGGAGCCGGGGTGGAAGAACCACAAGGCGATGTTGTCGCGGAACTGTTGGATGCCGGGCATGCCCGCGGTGAACCGTTCGTTGGCGAGGGCCACATTCCACAGCGGATCGATGTAGGCGCTGGCGATCTCGTGGCGGTCGAGGTAGGTCAGCGTCGCCCGGTGCTCGGGGGTGTCGGTGCGGGTGCGTAGTTCCGCGATCGGCGGCAGAGCGACCGGGGGCCGGGCGAGGTCGCGGGTGTAGCGTTCCTGCGCGCGATCGAGGTCGTAGGCGGTGACGAGGTGGTTGAGCACCGCTGGTGAGGGCGTCGCCTGGTTGTGTTCGATCTTTTTGAGCATGTCCTTGCTGATGTGAAGGCGATCGGCGGCGCGCGGGCGCGGGAGCTTGTGGCGCTCGCGGATCCGGCGCGCCCAGCAACCGAGGTCAGGTATCTCCGAACAAGACGAACTGGCGCGGTCCTGCTGGCGGCGTCGTCGTCGTGGATGGTGCGGGTTCGTCGTCCGGGTCATGTAAAGCCCCTCCTACTACGGTCTTCCGTATTCCCTTCCACGTGGGGTACGTTGAAAGGTTCACTCCCCCGAGTTGATTCGTTCCTACCAGAGGAAGATCATCTCGGCAAATATTATTCTCCGTGAGATAGCCGATGATTAGCCATCGGTAGCCGTGCGACGGGCGCGGCGTATTTGTCGTACCCGCGCACTGGGATCACACGTTCGGGAAGTTTCTCTACTACACTCGCGTTACCCCTTTCTCGCATCGACGCAGGCCACTGCATATGGTCGGAGGGGTAATGGTTGTGGTAGCACATTCCTTACCCCTCGAAGGGGTGGCGCGGCAGTGGTTTTCGGGGCTGTGATGGTAGGGCAACTGCACCTCCTCCGGTAAAGGAATAACTGTGGACCCATACACCATCCTGTCGCTGCTCGACGCAGGCGCATCGCTGGTCTCGAGTGTCCTGTCGGTCGCCTCGCAGGCATTGAGCCTGGTCCTGTCGTTCGTCTGATCAGCCATGCCATTCCTCTGACATGAGGAATACGGCGACGGGTCCCCCGGCTGCGATCGGCGGCCGGGGAATCCGTCGTTTCTCGCGCGTTGTCACGCGCATTTTCTGAATCTTTTCCTCTCCTTTCTAATTCGATCGAAAGGGTTATTTGTCGTGCCCGAAAACGGGAATACATCCCTCGCGTACGGCGGTCGGCTGCTGTGGGGTGGCCGTGTGTTGGCTGTCGGCGCTGTGCCGGTGGTGATGATGCTGGCCGCGCCGCAAACCAGCGCTGTGACGCTGGATCCGATCGCCGACCAGCCCGGAGTCACCGCCCCGGTCCAACCCGGAACCGCCGCACCCGCCCCGCCTCCGCCGCCACCGGTCGCGCCGCCGCCCGAGCCCGCGGTGTATCCGCAACAACCGCCCGAGATCCGCAACGGCCCAGCCCCGCGCCCGGCGCCTCCACCCGCTCCCGCGCCACCGGTGCAGGTGATCGAGCTGCACTCACCGGAACCGGTGCCCCCGGTCGCGCCGATCGAGGCCCCGCCGAACACGATCCGAATCGGCCAGTGGGAGACTCCGTCACCGGACTGGGTGCCTCCGGAGATCCGTGACGGCGTCAACACCACCGCCGCGAACCTGGAAGCGCAGGCCGCGACGTTCCTGGACTCGATCGGGATCCCGGCGGGACGGTCTGATCGGGTGGCCGGTGCCACGATCGCCGGGGCGGGGGCCGGTGGTGCGATCGGAGGCGCACTGGCGGGTGCACCAGCGGCGGCAGCGGGCGCGGTCGCGGGCGGGCTTGCCGGTGGCACGATCGGCGGTATCGCCGGTGCCGCACTGGGCACCGTGGTGAGCGTGCCGGTCATCGGCACGATCACCTCCGGTGTGGCCGGTACCGCGCTGGGCGCGGCAGCGGGCGCTGTCGCGGGCGCGATCGTGGCCGGGGTTCCCGCCGCCGTGGTCGGCGCGCTGGCCGGTGGCACGGTGGGCGCGGGGTTCGGTGCCGGAGTGGGGGTGGGCCAGCCGTGACCGGTCTGCGTCTCCTCACCGCCACCGTCCTGGCGGCCTGCACGAGCGCGCTGTACGCGTCCGGCTCCGGGTCGGCGCAACCATCCGCCGCCGGGCCGGGTTGCCCGGTGTTGTGGGTCCTCGGGGTGCAGGGCACCGGCGAGTCTTCGCCGGGGGCTTCCCCGGTCGAAGACACCGGGATGCTCGGATTCCTGCTCGGCCCGGTGGTGGCCGCTGTCCCGGATCTGGTGGCGCGCACCTACATCGCCTATCCCGCCGGGTTCGGTGGCGCGGTCGGGACCGGCGGCGGCCCCGACTCCTACGCGGCCTCGATGGGCGAGGGCCTTTCCGCACTCACGGCCACCGCGGAAAGGATCGCCGCCGACTGCCCCGGCACCGCGCTGGCCGTGGTCGGGTATTCCCAAGGCGCACAAGTGGTGTCGGAATTCGCGCGCGATGTCGGCGCGGGCGAGGGACCCGTCTCGGCCGAGCGGGTGGCGGGTATCGCCCTCTACTCCGATCCCGATCGCGCCCCGGGATCGCCGGTGATCCCCGGCCGCCCCGGGCAACTCACCCCCGACCCCGCTCCCGGTACGTCCGGCGCGGCGGTGTCGGGGGTGGCGATCACGACCGCCCCGGCATCCGGCGGCGGGATCGCCACCGGCGAGAGTGCCGAGTACGGGGCGTTGACCGGCCGGGTCGCCGATATCTGCGTGGAGGGTGACTTGAGTTGCTCGGCACCCGATCGCGCCGCCCTGTTGCGGGTAGCCGCGCAGGTCGCCGCCCAGGCGGATCTGCGTGATCCGGTGGCCGCGCTCGGCTCGATCCAGGCGCTGCTATCAGGCGTGCTCGGTGACGCCTGGACCACCGTGGTGAACAACGACTTCCTCATCGGCCCCGGCGTCGTCGATTACGTACCCGCGGCGAGCCCGGCCGACCGGCTCACCGACGCCTCCGACCCTCGCACCCCATCAGCGAGCCTGGACGATAGGGCCTCCGCGACGGCCCGGTGGGGACAGATCACCAGGGTCGTGGTCGCAGACCCGGTCGGGCAGTTGCCGAAGCTGGCCGGGCAGTTGTCCGCTGCGTGGGGCCAGCTGGTCGGCGACAACGCCGACCTACTCGATCCGGCGGTGTGGCTGCGCTACGCCGACATACACGGCCGCCACACCGGCTACGCCGCCACAGGGCAACTCGCCAGCGGCATCGCGTGGATGACCGCACTCGCCTACGACCTCGCCGGGAGCCACCGATGACCACCAGCAGCAACGACTTCTACAACGTCACGACCCTCGATGGCTACCGCCCCGGAGACCTCGTGCGCACACGACCGGTGTTCGTCGCGCAGCTGAGCGAGGCGCGGGGGGCGTGGCAGGTCGTCTACGCCACGGCCAACGCCCGCTCCGAACCCATCGCGGCCTCAGGGATCGTGCTGATCCCCGAGACCATCGCAGCCCCAGGCGCGACCGCGATCCTGGTGTACTGCCCGGAGTTTCGCGGCCTGGGCGGGGTCTGCGCGCCCTCGCAACTGCTGGCGATCGGTGCCGAACCCGACACCACCGGTATCGAGGCCGCCCTCGCGCGAGGCTGGGTTGTGGCAATCCCGGACGGGGAGGGCCTGGGCATCACCGGAGGCGGCCCACACACCTTCCTCGCCGCACGCGCTGGTGGGCGGGTGGTGCTCGATCTCGCGCGAGCGGTCTATCAGGGCGCGGACCTCGGGGTCGCGGTCGCGCCGGTGGTGGCCTGGGGATACGCCGATGGCGGGCGCGCGGTCGCCGCCGCCGGGGAACTACACCCCTGGTACGCGCCGGAGGTGGACCTGCGCGGCATCGCCGCCGGAGCCATGGCCTCCGACCTCGCCGCCCTGGCACCGGCGTTCACCCGCGGCGAGGCCACCGGCCTCGGGCTCGCCGCCCTGGTCGGCCTTTCCCGCGCTTATGAGCACCTGCCGCTGCGTCACGTGCTGTCGGAGGACGGGGCGCGCGCTGTCGAGCAGGCCCAGCACCTCACCGCCGCCGAACTGCTGCAACAGTTCCCGCAGCCGGTGGCGCACTGGTGCCGTCGTCCCGATCCCTGGAACGATCACTGGTGGCGGCGGGTACTGGCGATGGAGACACTCGCCCACACTCGCCCCGGGATGCCGTTGCACCTCTACCACGGCGGGCTGGATGCCATCGTTCCCGTGTCGGCGGGACGTCGCACCCTCATCGCCTACCGCCAACGCGGCACTCAGGTCAGCTGGCGCGAGTACGACGCCGACCACCGCAGTACCGCGCACCTGGCGATATCCGATGTCCTGGCCCGGCTCACCGTGGACATCACCAGCCGACCCCTGCATCAGCCCACCACCACACCGGTGGCACCGGAGGCCGAGCGCACGAGCCGCCCCTGACCCCCTCCGGGGAACCTGCCCGTACCCCGCAACCCCCTCCCGGGGTGCGGGCAGGCCCCGGAGACACCCCGATCCGAGGCGAGGCGAGATGAATGGCGAGGTATCCCCACAATCCATCCGATGACGACGAGGCCGAAGCATGGGTCGACCTGCCTCGGCCTCTTCCGGACTCGCACTTCGTTGCCGACTCCAGCTTCGTCTCCGGCGTCGACGAGCCCGGCCAGTCGCCCTTGCCCGAGGGCGTCTGGTTCGCCCCGCTACAGGACACTCCCGACACCGCCGCCACGGGCCGGTTTTCCGGATGGTGGGTCAGCATCGGGGACCGGCTGCCGCGCGGGGCCTGGGCCGCGCTGGGGGCCGCCATCGCAATACTGACCGGGGTCCTGGTGGGCACGGCGACCGAAAGCCGTGACGCCGGTCAGCAGGTCCAGGCCACCGCCGCGCCGCCGAGCCCGACCAACACGGCGCAGGGCCCGTGCGCCGGGCTCTCAGGCGAGGTCGTCACCGACCGCGCCGGTGACCCCGCCACCCTGGCCGGGGTGATCGCCTCGTTCGAATCCGCCTACTACATCGACCGTGATGCCAGCAAGGCGATGCCGTTGCTCGCGCCCGAGACCGGGATCACCGCCGAAGCCCTCGCCGCGGGCATCGCCAGCATCCCGCCCGGCACTCGGCACTGCGTGGCGATCACCGCGATCACCCCGACCACCGCGAACGTCCACATCGCCGAGCTGCGTCCGGACCGCACCCGCGTCGACTACCTCCAACTGATCAACACCCGCCCCGCCGCCGACACCGGCACCGGTACCGCGCTGCTGCTGATCTCCAACTTCCAGAAGCAGGGATAGAGGGATGAGGACAGGCTCGCAGACGCCACTACTGATCGCCGTCGCCGGATGCAGCCCCCGCGCCGGAACCACCACGACCACCGTCGCCCTCGCCCACACCTGGCCCGGCCCGGAAACCGCCCTCATCGTCGAAGCCGACCCCGCAGGCGGGCAGCTCGCCGACATGGTCGGCGCGGACCCGTATCTCGGTCTGGCGAGCCTGGCCCGCAGGACGACCATGGGCGAGCCCATCACCCCGGATCTGCTGGTACAGCACGTGCAGTTCCTGCCCGGCGGAGAGGCGCTGCTGGCCGCGCCGCCGCACCGCGACCCCGAGCGCGCTGTCCCGGCCGCCGAATTGCTCAACGGCCGCTACGCGAACTGGCGGGGGCTCGGCGCGACCGTGTTCGCCGATTGTGGTGTCCCCGAGCCGGACTCGGCCCCGCACCCGGTCATCGCCGCCGCCGACGGCTGCCTGTTCGTCGTGCGTGCCGAGCACATCGACCCCGAGCCCGCTGTCCGGCGCATCCGAGCCCTCACCCGCCACGGCCGCCCCCGGGGTGTCGTGCTCATCGGCGGCAGCCTCGACTACGCCACTGCCCTCGGTGTCCCGGTAGTCGGCACCCTGCCCGCCACCCGCGCCGGTGCTCAGGCGCTACTGGCTAGCCGCCGCGTCCGGCGGTCCTCGCAACTGCTCCCGCCTGCCCGGCTCATCACCGCCGCTGTGGAACTCCAGCTCCGCGCCGAGGGCCGCCGCGAACGCCTCGCCCAGCCGCACACACCCCGTGCTGTCCGCCAGGACCGCCCGAGCCGCCGTGATGACGGGCCGACGATCTACCGAATCGACCTGCCGCCGCCACCACGCCCACCCGCGCCGGAGCCCGTAGTCGCCGAACCTCCGGTGCCCAGCGGCGGGCCACCGGCTCCCGAGCCTGTCCTCGCGAGCGAAGCCGAGGACGCCGGCCAGCCGGGCGAGGACGACCTCGCCGCGGCGCCGGAGTCCAGCCCGGCCACCGCGCCGCCGGAGTTCGACTCACCTGCCCTGTCGGTGTTCGTGTTCGGGGCGACGAGGGTCTTCTGGCGTGCGCCCGAGTCCGGTGAGCAGGTGGAGATCACGAGCCAGTTGCAGCCGCGCAGCCGCGAGATCGTGGCCCTGCTGGCACTGCATCCCGAGGGGTTGAGCCGACCTCGGTTGATCGATCTGATCTGGGGCGAGCATTCACCGGAGCGCTCGGCCGCGTTCAGCAATGCCCTCTCGCGGCTGCGTGCCTCGATCACGGCGGCCACCGGCGGGCAGATCACCGGGGTGCTCATCGATGACCGGCTGCACTGCCGCCTGTCGGCGGCCGCGGCGAGTGTTGATTATTGGGAGTTCCTCGCCGCTGTCGCCACGCGCCGCCGCGCCAGCAGCGACACCGACCGTAGTGCCGCGTGCCGGGCCATCACCGGCATCGCCACCACCGACCTGGCCACCGACATCACCGGCTCCTGGATCGAACCGCTGCGCGAATCCGCGCGGCGCGACGCCCACAACGCGCTGGACTGGCTAGCCACCCACGACGCCGACCACGACCCCCGCACGGCCCTTGGATTGCTCGAGCTGACAGCCGAAACCGACCCCTACAACGAAACCGTCTGGCGCGACATCCTGCGCCAGCACGCACGCCTGGGCGAATACGCCGCTCTCGCCCGCACCTACACACTCATGACACGCAAACTCGGCGAGATCGGCGAAACCCCGAGCCGAGAAACCCGAGAACTCCTCGAACACCTCCGCCGAGGAGAAGACCGCAATCCACTCCAGTCAGAACCCTGACCGGTCGGGTACAAATCAACTACCCGCACACGCCTAAAAATGCGGAAACAGCAGGTAGTCTATTGCCGGGAATGGTCGAATCCACTACGGCCATTCGCACGGAATCGGCGCCTCGATATTCGGGTCGCCCGACAGTGTTCTCCGAATCTATCGAGTCGGATCGCTTCGGAATCTCCGGAAATTCGATCCCCGGAACTCTCTGCGAGTTCTGCGCGGGCGATACATGGGGAAATGCATGGGGAAATACGTGTGGGAAATACGTGGGGCGGTCAAATGTCCCCACCGACTGCCATCATATCCGCAGGTAGTAGGCAATATATCTGCGCGGATAGCATCCAGGATTGTCTATATACAAAGCTATATAGACATGCGTCGCCGGTCCGTCGTCGCCCGCCTCCGGCATTCAGTGGGCGCCCGCCTATCGCTGCTCCGTCCGTCTTGTTCTCCTTTCTTTCTCCTTCTTATTTTATCTCTTTGCTGCTTTTTCATTCGTTTGGTCGACCGCCCGTCGCCGCGCGTGAGTATTGCTGTGCGCGTTTCGTGTTCGTATTGCACTGCGCGACTCGCTGTTGTCCGGAAAAATTCCGTAAATCCGCACACTTTTTGGGGTTGTGAGCCCGTTCGAGGTCGAGCTAGCGTCGACTGCGTTCCCGGAATTCGCCGGGAAATTCGCAGAAATCCGAATGGCGGCCCCGCCGCATCTGTGCCGAATCGGCGCACGAATTCGGAACGGATTTTTAGGAGTTGCAATGACCACGACACCCGCCACCTCCACCGCCGCCGGTCGCCTGCCTAACGGGGAATTGCGGCGCATGGTCGCCGGTGCGCTGGCCGCCGACCCGGGCCGGGAACAGTCGCCCCGCGAAATCGCCAACGGGCTCAACCGGTCGTCCGGCGCGGTCGGCAACGCCCTCGAGGCTTTGACCGCCGCCGGGCACGCCGAACGCACCTCGGCGTCGCCCCGCCGCTACCGCGCCACCGCCACCACGGCCACTGCCGCCGCCCCGGCCGCGCCCGCCACCCCGGCCCCCAGCAAGGCGGCGAAACCGGCCCGCCGCCGGACCAAGAACACCACTCCCGCCGCCCCGGCCACTCCTGCCGCCCCGGCGGCACCGGCACGCACCGGCAACACGGTGGCCCGGCCGAACGGGCAGGACTACCACGTGCGGAAGCTGGCTGGGCGTGCCGATGTCGATGTGTTGCAAACGATGCGCGCGGCAGAGGTGCCGGTGCTGCTGTACGGGCCGCCCGGAACCGGGAAGACCTCGCTCATCGAGGCTGCCTACGGTGACCTGCTGACCGTGCAGGGTGACGGGGACACCACGGTCGCCGATCTGGTGGGCGAGTACACCCAGAATCCGGATGGCACTTTCGTTTTCGTGCACGGGCCGCTGGTTCGGGCCATGCGTGAGGGCCGGGTGCTGTTCATCGACGACGCGACCCTCATCCCGCCGACTGTGCTGTCGGTGGTGTACCCGGCCATGGACGGTCGCCGCGAGATCGTGATCAAAGCCCATGGCGGCGAGGTGGTCAAAGCCGAGTCCGGGTTCTTCGTGGTGGCCGGGCACAACCCGGGGGTGCACGGGGCGATCCTGTCCGATGCGTTGGCGAGCCGGTTCGCTTTCCAGGTGCAGGTGGGCAGCGACTACGACCTCGCCGCCCAGCTCGGGGTGGAACGGCGGGCGGTGAAGGTGGCGCGGGAGCTGGCCGCCCGACAGGAAAAGGGCGAAATCGGGTGGGCACCTCAGCTGCGCGAGTTGCTGGCGTTCCGCAAGATCGCCGCCGCCACCGACTCCGGCACCGCCGCAGCCCATTTGATCGGGGCCGCCCCCGAGGACGACCGGGCCATCGTGGCCGCCGTGGTGCGCAGCGTGTACGGCGCCAACCACGCCCCGCTGGCCCTAGGCCCCCGCATCTGACCCGCCGCCCCGCCTACGAAAGGGCCCGCCCGCCATGACCGGCCACGTGATCACCGCCCCCGCCCCCGCTACCCCGGGCACCGGCACCGCTTCCGCCCCGGCCCCCGCCGCGCCTGCCACCCCCGCCCCGGCGTCGGTGCCGGTGACCGGGGGATGGGCCACCCTCTCCGCTGCGATGACCGCCGAGGTTCCGCCGATCGCCGACCGTGACGATTTGACCGTGAGCATCGCCCCCGGTGCCGCGTTCGGGAACCCGGCGGTGTTCGTGCCGGGGCTCGCGGCCATCGAACTCGACGGTTCCCGCCTCAAGATCGACCCGGCAGATGCCAACCCCGCCCGCAACAGCGACCGCAACCGCTACCCG
Source organism: Nocardia gamkensis NBRC 108242 (assembly GCF_001612985.1). GTDB lineage: Bacteria > Actinomycetota > Actinomycetes > Mycobacteriales > Mycobacteriaceae > Nocardia > Nocardia gamkensis. Next base: position 10,680 of record NZ_BDBM01000090.1, read on the forward strand.
GCGGTGTGGGGCGCGTTGGTGCACGAGTGCGCGCACGCCAAACATTCGGCGTGGAACCCGCCGCCGGTGGCGCACCCGGGGGTGGTCGAGGCCGCGATGCTGCTCGAGGAATCACGGATCGAGGCCGCCCAGGTCCACCGCCGCCCCGACGACCGGCACTGGTTACGCGCCAGCACCACCGAGATCGTGATCGGCGACAACGGCGGCGCGATCGCCGCCGCCCAGATCCCCCCAACCCGCTACCACGCGGCCCGCAATGCCGCGCTCATCCTGGCCCGCCTCGACGGCGGCATCCTGGAGGCGGCCGAGGTCGCGCCCGCCGCCACCGCGATCGAGGCCATCCTCGGCACCGACACCCTCGACCAGTTGCGCGCCATCTGGCGCGAGGCCCACACCGTGGCCGACACCGACGCCGCCGCCATGCTCGAGCTCGGGCAACGCTGGCTCGACCTGGTCGGCCCCGACCCTCACACCGATCCGGTGCCGTCCTCGCCGCTGGGGGCCGCGATCGGCGACACCGTGACCAACATCGGCAACGCGGTCGCCGCCTCGCCGGTGGACCCCGACCCCGCCGAGGTCGCCGCCGCCGCGCGGGAGGCTGCCGAACGCGCCGCGAAAGACGCTGCCGCGCAAGCACGAAAGGTGTTCGGTGACGGGTCGGGCCGGGGCCGGACGGCAAGCACGCGACGCACACGCCCCGCCCGCCCGGCCGAGCACACCGCCGCGCGGGTGCTGGCCCGCGCCCTCAACACCGCCGCCACCCGCGAACGGGCCACGGTGAAAACGACCTCCGCGCTGCCGCCGGGCCGGTTGCGGATGCGCGGCGCGCTGGCCCGGGAGGCACAACGCGCCGCCGGGGCGATCCCGACCGCCGAACCGTTCACCCGCACCACCCGCAAAACCCCTCCGGTGCCGCCGTTGCGAGTCGGTGTCGCGTGCGACGTGTCCTCCTCGATGGGCAGCTACGCCGCCCCGGCGGCCTCGGCCGCATGGATCATCGCCCGCGCGGCCGAGCTGGCCACCATGCCCGCCCAAACCGCGACCGTGACGTTCGGGGCCTCGGTCAAACCGATCACCTACCCGGGCACCGCCCCGGCGCGGGTGACCGAATTCAGTTGCCCGGACTACCTCCACGCCATCGATACCGCTGTCGAGGCCCTCGACGGTGCCCTCGACCTGGCCCGGCCCGGCGCGACCCGGCTGTTGGTGATCATCTCCGACGGCCAATACCAAGGCCACAACCGTAACCGTGCCCAGGCCCGCGTGAACGCGCTGCGCGCGGCCGGATGCGCGGTGCTGTGGCTGGCACCGGCCGACAGCGACCCGGAGCCGCTGGACGGAGTGACCCTGCACTTGGTTACCGACCCGGCCGCCACCGCCGCCGCGATCGCCC
>NZ_BDBM01000091.1 GCF_001612985.1 Nocardia gamkensis NBRC 108242
GCAATTTTGGAAACATCGCAGGATGAGAATCCTGTCTGGTCCGATCACGCAACACCTGGCGCAGTGGAGTCCGTTCAAGCCGGACGGAGAAGTGTCCGGACGGCCACCGGGTAGAGGCTTCCAGCGCCTGACCAAGTTCCAGTAGCGGCCGAAGCCGACGCTGGTCACCACCGGGACAGGCTCCGATAAGACCGCGTCGTCACGGTGACCGGCGGCAAGACGGCGATTCGCTCCACCGCCCGCCGAATGATCGTGTCGGCGACCGGCCACAGCGACCACTCGTTCGGACTGGACCTCGCGGCGGCCGGGCACTGTGCGACGCCGAGGAGTTCGCTGCGTGCTGCGGGGAGCTGACCCTGTGGCATCCGCCCGGAGAACAATTGAAGCGCCCACACCCGAGTGACTTCGATCCGAGGACGGACGGAGGTCGCGGTGATCTGAGAACGCATCCGAGAATTCAGGTTGCCGGGCCTCCGGTGTGGTCAGCCGCCTGCTCAGTGCATGGCCGGCGACGACGTGGACCATGGCTTGCGGTGGTCGGATCGGGTTTCGTAGTCGCGGGCCAGGCGGCGGTGTTCTGCCGACCGGCCGAACGACCGCTCCACGGCCCAGCGACGCGGCAGTACCTCGAACCCGGTCGCCGCGTAGAGCGACACTGGCACAGGGCCTCTCGGTTGCGACGGATAGTATGAAAACCTCAGTCATATCGGGAGTTCCTGCTGTTCTCGCAAGACATGCGTCGAGGGAGGACGTGCGGCCCATGGCTGAGTCGAACCTGAGCGGAGGGAACATGGTGGGGTCGATGGTTCGTATTGGATCGAGTCTGCTGGCCGTCGTCGCCGGTGTCGCGGTGCTGGGAGGTTGCGGTGGGGGCAGCTCGGTGGATTCGGCGGCGGAGCCGAGCGGGGCGACGCCCTCGAGTGCCACCTCGACGACAGCCAAACCAGCAAGCTGCCCCGCCCTGTCTGCCGATCCCCTGGTTACCGATGAATTGAAGACCGCCCTGGCAGCGACGCACCTACCGGTGGGAGGGTGTCTCAATTCTGTGGATGTGGTGGGAGATCCCAGCCGACTGGACGAAATGGTATTCCTCATCACCCTCGATGTACCCACGGCGGCAACGCCGGATGACCTACGCCCGATCGCCACCGGCATCGCACATGTGTGGAAGAAAAGCGAACTCGGACAGAGGACGGCAGAGCTGGATATCGCCAATTGGGGGTATGCCGGAGCGAAATACATGGAGTACCTCGTGGACAATGAATTTCGGAGCCATCCGTGGGACGGAATGCCGTCTCGCGAAGCCGAGCTGGCGATATGGACCGTCACAGCCAAGGGATGAACGTGACTCCCGAGGTTTGGGCCGAAAGAAGGCGACATCGGTTCTCTGGTCCTATCTCTCGATCGAATGAACGACGGCACGAGCAATCCCGGAGACGTTGACAGAAGAGATGACAGCTCGCCGCAATTTGCCGCTCGAGGACTCCCCAAGCGGCACCGGCCGAGATCGCCCGCCTGTGGTGAACTGGTTGATTTCACCGTGGCAGCGGATCGCGGCCCCCGAGAAGATCGATCACCGGCGGTAGGGCCCGTACGGCGGCGTTTCGCCGAAGGAACGATCGACGCATCGCACCCGAGCGTCAACTCCTCGGGTGATGGCGGATCATCGCGGCGATGACCGACAGTCATCCGTGGGGCAGCGGCAGTCACCGATTACGTCATCCGACAGACGCGGCGGGATATGGGCGCTGCCTAGCGTCGATTGCGACCGGATGCGGTCAGGAGCCGAGCCTTCCGAGGGAGTTGCGATGACCATCAACAGACGACGATTGTTCGGCGGCGCGCTGGCCGTGGGCGCCGCAGGGGTGGCCGCCGGCTCACTCGCCGCCTGCTCGGCCGCGGAGTCGACCACCGCCACCGCACCGGCGGGCGCAGCCCTGCGCGCCGGGTCGGGCACACACACGACCCTCGGCCCGGTCGAGCAGATCGACGCGGGGCTGCTGAACGTCGGTTACGTCGAGTACGGCTCCGCCACCGGCACACCGGTGCTGCTGCTGCACGGCTGGCCGTACGACCCCTTCAGCTACGCCGACGTCGGGCCGCTGCTCGCGACGGCCGGTTACCGAGTGATCGTGCCCTACCTGCGCGGTTACGGATCGACGACGTTCCGGTCGGAGCGGACCGTCCGCAACGGCCAGCAGTCGGCGATCGCCCGCGACGTGGTCGATCTCATGGACGCGCTGCGTATCGACGCGGCCATCCTCGGCGGATTCGACTGGGGCTCGCGCACCGCCGACATCGTTGCCGCGCTATGGCCCCAACGCTGCCGGGCCCTGGTCTCGGTGAGCGGATACCTGGTCACCTCGTTGACCGGCAATCAGCAGCCGCTGCCCCCGCAGGCCGAACTCGGCTGGTGGTATCAGTACTACTTCGCCACCGAGCGCGGCCGCCTCGGCTACGCCCGCAACCGGCACGACTTCAACAAGCTGATCTGGCGCAACGCCTCGCCGCAGTGGAACTTCGACGACGCCACCTACGACCGCAGCGCGGCGGCGTTCGACAACCCCGACCACGTCGACATCGTCGTCCACAACTACCGCTGGCGCCTGGGGCTGGCGCCGGGCGAACCGCAGTACGACGGCTACGAACAGCAACTCGCGGCCGCTCCGCCCATCGCCGTGCCCACCATCACCCTGGCCAGCGACTTCGACGGCGCGGCCAAGGACGGCGCGGCCTACCGCGGGAGGTTCACCGGCCGATACCAGCACCGGGTGCTCGACGGCATCGGGCACAACGTGCCACAGGAGGCTCCGAAACCTTTCGCCCAGGCGATCATCGACGTCGACCACCTGTGAGGCCGGTGCGTCGAACACCCGTGGTACTGCTGCACGGCGCGTGGTTGCACGCGTCGTCCTGGCAAGGGTGGACACGGTGTCTCACGAGCCGGGGGTACGCGGTGAGCGCTCCCGGATGGCCGGGTGAGCCGGACACCGTGGCCGCGACCCGCGCCGATCCTTCCGGGTGGCGCGGTCTCGGGCTGGCGGCACTGACCGCGCACTATGCGCGCGTCGCGCGCTCGTTCGACACTCCCCCGGTGCTCATCGGCCACTGTGTCGGCGGCCTGATCGCCCAATATCTGCTCGGCGCGAACCTGGCCCGGGCGGCCGTAGCACTGGCTCCGCTGCCACCCGGCGATCTCACCGGGCCGATCGTCGCATGGCCAGCCGTACCGGAATCCCCCGGCGAGCCGGCCCGCCTGTCGCTGCGCGGATTCCGGGAGATCTTCGCCAACGCGGTCGAGGCGGGCGAGGCCACCGCGCTCTTCGGCCGACACGTCGTCCCCATGCCCCAGCGGCTGCTCGGCGACATCGCCGCGCGAAGCGAATCCGGTCGGCCGGGCCTGCCGGTGGACACCGGCAACCGGGACCGCGGACCGTTGCTGTTGGTCTCCGGACAGGAGGATCGCCTGGCGCCCGATTCGATGACGCGGGCGATGTACAAGCGCTATGGCGACTCCGTAGCGGTCAGCGAGCTCGCGCAGTTCGCCGACCGCGGGCATTCCCTGGTGATCGACAGCGGGTGGCACGCGATCGCCGATCATGTCCTCGGCTGGCTGACCGACCACGGCATCCGGGCCGGATCGGGCGGCGCTCAGTTCTGAGGGCTACCCGCCGCTTGTCCCTCCGGCTCAGGGGTGTCGCGGGTGAGCGCGTCGCGGAGGGCGGCGCGGGTCGTGATGCCCAATTTCGGGAAGATCCGGTACAGGTGCGAGCCGACGGTCCGCGGCGACAGGTGCAGCTGTACGCCGATCTCCTTGTTGGACAGTCCCGCTGCCGCCAGGTCGGCGATCCGGCGCTCCTGCCAGGTCAGCGTGGCGGGCTCCGCGGCTGCCCCGGCCCCGCTGACGCCGAGCGGAGGCAGTTCGGCCCGCGCGCGTTCGGCCCACGCCGCAGCGCCGAGCCGATCGAACGACGCGGCGGCCGCCGACAGGTAGTGCCTGGCCGCCGTCCTGCTGTTGGCGTGCCGGAGCCGAAGCCCGTGCGCCGACCGGATCCGTGCCAGCTCGAAGGGGAAACGTGCTGCCGAGGGATGACTCTCGGCCCGAGCCACCATGTGGGCGGCGCGCGCGTCGTCGTCGGCGGTCATCGCCGTGGCGCCGAAGGTGAGGATCGCCAGGCGCGGGGAGATCGCGGGCAGGCCGGCGTCCCACGCGGCGGCGGCATGGGCGCGCGCCTCCTCGGCGCGCCCGGTGTGCACGGCGGCTTCGACCAGATCCAGCAGGCCGCGCGAGGCCTGGTAGGCGTACGGCGCGAACTCGCCAGGGGGTGTGATGCCGATGGCGTGCAGATAGGCCGCCTCGAAATCGCCCGCGGTGAGCGCGGCGGTCGTGCCCGCGGCGTCGGCGGCCTGGGTGAGGAACCCGAGGCCGCGCGGCCTTGCCCAGGAATCGACCACCGCCTGTAGTTCACGGGCCTCGTCGAGGCGCCCGCGCAGCGCCGCCAGCTGCGCCAGATAGCCGCGGCTCTGGTGGGCGAACAGGTCGTAGCCCAGGTCGACGGCCCGCCGCAGCGACCGCAGACCGGTGCGCTCGGCCTCGTCCCATTCACCGGTCGACGTTTGATCGAGCATGATCAGGTGCAGCATGACGATGCCGCTGGCCACCGCGCCGGTCTCCAGTTCCCGGTCCACGATCCGCTGTAGGTGCGGGCGGTATTCCACCGCGATGTCCAGATGATAGGACGAGACCGCCAGCCGGGTGACGTCCCACGGTTCCAGCTCCGCCAGCCGCGCCGCGGCCGACTCCACCCGCGGCGCCACGCCGGCGCCGTGGCGCACCACATCGCTCCACGAGTCGCGGTAGATCCGCGAACGCGGCGGCAGCAACTCGCCCATTCCGGCGAGCAGGTCACGGGTGCTGGTCCACGTCCCGGCGTCGCCGGCGTACTGACTGATCGCCAGCAGCAAGTTCACCAGCCGGACCAGCATTTCCGGCTGCTCGCGCGCGCCCCGGGTGGACAACTCCTCGATCGCGGCCGACACGCGGCGATGCGAGGTGCGTACGTCACCGTCCTCGTACAGCGCCGAATACGCCGAGGCCAGCACCGCGGCCGGTGACTCGTTCCCGCCGGGGGCCGGATCCGACTGCACGATCCGCTGCGCCTGCCCCAGCCGGGCCGCGTGCCCGGCGACGAAGGCGGCGTCGCCGAGGCGGCGCGAACGGTCCTCGTGGTTCTCGCTGAGCTGGGCCGCGCGGGTCAGCCATGCCACCGCCGCCATCGCCCCGCCGCGGCGGGTCGCCGATTCGGCCGCCGCCTCCAGCGCCGCCGCCACCTGCTCGTCGGGATCGATGGTGGCCGCCGCCAGATGCCTGGCCCGGCGCTCGAGGTCGGCGTGGTGCACTCGCGCCAGCGCAGCGTGCGCGGCCCGCCGCTGGTTGGGCGTGGCCAGCTGCACCACCGCCGAACGCACCAGCGGGTGACGAAACATGAAATCTCCTGTGCGCAAGTCGATTTCGAGCAATCCGACGCGCACCGCCTCCTCTGCGTCGCGCATCCGGTAGCGGCTGGCCGGTCCCACGGTCGCGGCGGCGCGCGCACCCACCCCGTCGAGCGCGCCCTTCAGCAGCTCCGCGCGCACGGTCTCGGGGAGCGCCGTGATCCGCCCGCTGTACAAGCGCTGCAACCGTTTCGGCAGCGGAACCGCGAGCTCATCGATGACGTCGTCCGAGGTGTCCGCTGCGCCGACGATGTAGGCGGGCAGCTCCAGCAGCGCCAGCGCGTTGCCGCGCGCGTGCTCGAGGGTGAGGCGGCGAGTGCGCGCGTTCAATCCCGGGTGGCGCTGATCGAGCAGGCGGGCCGCCGCCTGCTCGGACAACGGCGGGATGGTGGTCTCGGGCAGGGCGGCGGTATCCAGCCGAGAGGGAATGTCGGCACGCAGTGCGATCAGCATCTTCACCGCGCTGCCGGTGAGCCTGCGTCCGACGAAACCGCACACCTCGGCGCTGGCGGCGTCCAGCCACTGGCCGTCGTCGAGGACCAGCAGCAGCGGCCGCTCCCGCGCGGCCGCGCCGAGCAGGTTGAGCACGGCGATACCCAGCGTCATGACCGAGGGCGGATCCCCGGCCCGCTGCCCGAAGACGGCGTCGAACGCGGCGCGCGACCCCTCGTCGAGGTCGCGCACGTGCGCCAGCAGCGGGTACAGGAACTGGTGCAGCCCCGCGTAAGGCAGTTCGGATTCGGCTTCGACGCCGGTCACGCGCAGGACCTCGTGCTCGGCGCGCTCCGCCATATCGGCGGCGTGCGCGAGCAGCGCGCTCTTGCCCACACCGGTTTCGCCGCGCAGGATCAGCGACCTGCCGCCCCGGGCTGTCACGAACGAGAAAAGCTGCGCCTGCTCGTCGTCGCGGCCCACCATCGCCGCGGCATATGACTCCATGTCGGTCGCTCCTCTCGCACTGCGGCAAGACTAACCGGTCGGTTCCGGAGCGACGACGCTTTACCGCGGCGGCGATACCGAGGTCATTCGACCGTTCGAGCGCCCGGCACGAGCCGCCGAAGTGCCGCGGAAGATACGTCACCGCTACGTCATCCGACGGATTCGGCGCTGTGCCCTCGGCAGCGATGCTCGACAGGCAGCCGGAACCGTCACCGCGGGCCGGCGGCACGGCCCGCCCGTCGGGCCACCGGACACCGGCGTCCCGCCCGTCCGGACTTCGTACCGATGCCCAGGAGCAGCCTCATGACCACGGTCCGTTTCCATGTGCAGTCCACCCTCTCTCCGGCCGAGGTCGTGCGAGTGCTCACCGACTTCGGCCCCGGCCGAGCATGAGTCCACTGCCGCACGGACAGGCCGGGCGATCGGACAATCTGCTCTGAACCGATGCCACCGGCACGGGCGAGGCTGACTAGCCAAGAGCTGTTCGGCGAGGGTCGCGCCGGGCATGTGCCCTGCGTCACAGTCCGAATAGGCTCTGACGTATTGACCGCTGCCGGTTCGTCCAGCATGGTGTCGAGAGGTTAACAAGCGCTCAGTAACTTGCCCGGAAGGTTCGCACTCATGCACGAAGCCGTCATCGTCTCCGCCGCCCGGTCGCCGATCGGTGGCGTCGGAAAGGGTTCGTCGCGGAATCTGCGGTCCGACGACTCGGAGGCGCGGATCGTGCGGGTCGCGCCGCCGAAGCAGTTGCCCGACAAGCAGATCGGTTCGGAGACGATGTGCGTCGGCAGCGGTCGGGGCACGGCGATGGTGCTCGAGGGCTTGTCGTAACCGCCGATCCGCAAAGGACTCCTTGATGAACAGATTCGAAGGCAAGACAGCGATCGTCACCGGGGCGAGCCGGGGCATCGGGCTCGGCATCGCGCAGCGCTTGGTGGACGAGGGGGCGAGAGTCGTGATCACCGCCCGCAAACAGGACGCCCTCGACGAAGCGGTGGAAGCACTGGGCGGCCCCGACCGCGCGCTGGCCGTCGCGGGCCGCGCCGATGACGTCGAGCACCAGGCGGAGACCGTCGCGCGCGCGATAGACACGTTCGGAAGCGCCGATCTCCTCGTCAACAACACCGGCATCAACCCGGCGTTCGGGCCGATGGTCGATCTGCCGTTGGAGGTGGCCCGCAAGATCGTCGAGGTCAACTGTCTGGCCGCGCTGTCGTGGGTGCAGCAGACGTACCGGGCTTGGATGAAGGATTTCGGGGGCGCGATTGTGAACGTGTCGTCGGTCGCCGGTATCAAGCCCGCGCCGGGCATCGGCTTCTACGGTTCGAGCAAGGCGATGCTCACGCACATCACCCAGGAACTGGCGGTCGAACTCGGCCCGAAACTACGCGTCAACGCCGTCGCCCCGGCGGTGGTGAAGACGAAGTTCGCCACCGCTCTCTACGACGGCCGGGAGGACGAAGTCGCCGCGGCCTACCCGCTCGAGCGGCTCGGCGTGCCCGAGGACATCGGCAGCGTGGTGGCGTTTCTGCTGTCCGACGACGCGAGCTGGCTGACGGGGCAGTTGCTGGTCGTGGACGGCGGTATCACGCTGACGGGTGGGGTCTGAGATGGCGCGGATGAAGGCGTGGCGCGTCCACGAGCTGGGTGAACCGCGCGCGGTGCTGCGGCTCGATGACGTGGAAGTTCCGGAGCCCGGGCCGAGTCAGGTTGTCGTGCGGGTCTCCGGCGCCGCGGCGAACTTTCCCGATGTGCTGATGTGCCGCGGCCGCTATCAGGTCCGGCCGCCGTTGCCGTTCACGCCCGGCGTCGAATTGTGTGGCGAAGTGGTGGCGCTCGGCGCCGGCGTGGCCGGGATCGCTGTGGGCGACCGGGTGCTCGGGGGCGCGGCGCTGCCCCACGGTGGTTTCGCGGAATTCGCCGTGCTGGAGGCCGCCCAGACGTTCCCCGCGCCGCCGTCGCTGGATGACGCGGAGGCGGCCGCGCTGTTCATCGGCTACCAGACCGGCTGGTTCGGGTTGCATCGGCGCGCCGGACTGTCGGAGGGCGAGACCCTCCTGGTGCATGCCGCGGCGGGTGGCGTGGGCAGCGCCGCGATCCAGCTCGGCAAGGCCGCGGGCGCCCGGGTGATCGGAGTCGTCGGCGGTGCCGAAAAGGCGGCCTACGCCAGGGATTTGGGTGCCGACGTGGTCATCGATCGTCACCAGCGGGACTTCGTCGAGGTCGTCGAGGACGTCACCGGCGGTCGCGGTGCCGACGTGATCTACGACCCGGTCGGCGGCGAGGTGTACCAACGGTCCACGAAATGCGTCGCCTTCGAGGGCCGCATCGTGATCGTCGGGTTCGCCGGCGGTGAGATACAAACCGCCGCGTTGAATCACGCACTGATCAAGAACTATTCGATTCTCGGTTTGCACTGGGGTTTGTACAACACCCAGGATCCGGCCGCCGTCGCCGAATGCCACCGCGCGCTGACCGCACTCGCCGCCGATGGTGCGATCCGCCCGCTGGTCAGTGCCCGGCTGAGACTGGAGGACGTCGCCGACGCCGTGCAGCGACTCGCGGACGGCGAGACCGTCGGCCGGGTGGTCTACGCGCCCTGAGCTCAAGAGTTTCCGCCGCAATCACATCTTCGAGGAGTATTCATGACCCATCCGACACAGCGGATCGCGGTCGTCACCGGCGCGGCTCGCGGAATCGGCGCCGCCGTCGCCCGGCGGCTGGCCGCTGACGGTATGGCGGTAGCGGTGCTCGATCTGGACGAGGCCTCCTGCACGACGGTCGTCGACGAGATCGAGTCGGCCGATGGCCGTGCGCTCGCGGTGGGTGTCGACGTTTCCGACGAGCCGCGGTCACCCGGGCGGTCGATCGCGTGGCCGCCGAACTCGGCGCACCGGCGGTGCTGGTCAACAACGCCGGGATCCTGCGCGACAATCTGCTGTTCAAGATGAGCGTCGACGACTGGGATGCCGTCCTGAATGTGCACCTGCGCGGGTCGTTCCTGCTGGCCAGGGCGGTGCAGGCGCACATGATCGAGCAGAGGTGGGGTCGCATCGTGAACCTGTCGAGCACGTCGGCACTCGGCAACCGTGGCCAGGCCAACTACGCGGCCGCCAAGGCCGGCTTGCAGGGGTTCACCAAGACGCTCGCACTCGAACTCGGCAAGTTCGGCGTCACTGCGAACGCGGTCGCCCCGGGTTTCATCGAGACGGAGATGACCGCGGCCACCGCCGCCCGGATGAACATTCCCTTCGAGGAGTTCAAGGCGGCGATGGCCGCCCAGATTCCGGTCGCCCGTACCGGCACTCCCGCCGACGTCGCGCACACCGTGGCGTTCCTGGTGAGCGAGGGCGCCGGCTTCGTGTCCGGCCAGGTGATCTACGTGGCCGGCGGCCCGCGGAACTGAACGGAGGCAGACCTGTGCGGGTATTTCATGGCCTGTCCGAGCTGGCGTCCGCCGTCGGAACCCACCTCGGCTACAGCGATTGGCACACGGTGACCCAGGAACAAATCGCTCGCTTCGCCGAAGCTACCGGGGATCATCAATGGATCCATGTGGATCCCGCGAAGGCCGCCGCCGGACCGTTCGGCACCACCGTCGCACACGGGTTTCTCACCCTGTCGATGGTGCCGATGCTGGCCGGAGAGGTGTACACGGTGCGGGGCCTGTCGATGGGCGTCAACTACGGCACCAACAAGGTGCGATTCCCGACTCCGGTCCCGGCCGGATCCCGGGTGCGAGCCGGTGTCGAGCTGGTCTCGCTCGTGCCGGGCACGATCGGATCGCAGGCGGTGATCCGAGTGACCGTGGAACTCGAGGGCTCGGACAAGCCCGCGTGTGTAGCCGAGACCGTCGCGGTGCTGGTGCCGTGATGACCGATCAGGAGGAGGAGAACCCGTGACGACAACTCAGCAGGTGCGGCTCGCGAAACGCCCGTCAGGGCTGCCCGACGCGGACACTTGGAACCTGACGACCGAGGAACTGCCCGCGCTCTCCCCCGGCCGGATCCTGGTCCAGGTGAATTTCATCTCCCTCGACCCGGCCATGCGGGGCTGGCTCAACGACGTGCGGTCGTATGTGCCTCCGGTCGGGGTCGGGGAGGTCATGCGGTCGCTGGATATCGCGACCGTTGTGGAGTCGACGCATCCGGACTTCGCCGTCGGCGACACGGTCAGCGGAACTTTCGGCGTGACCGAATACGCGATCCACGACGGCCGCGGGGTGCAGAAGGTCGATCTGACCGCGGCGGGCGGTCCGACCTGGTTGGGCACGCTGGGAATGCCGGGAATGACAGCCTATTTCGGCTTGCTCGAGGTCGGCGACCTGCGAGCCGGAGACACGGTGGTGGTCTCCGCGGCCGCGGGTGCCGTCGGCAGCATCGCCGGTCAGATCGCGAAGATCAAAGGCGCGACGGTGATCGGGATCGCGGGCGGTGCCGAGAAGTGCCGGATGCTGACCGAGGAACTCGGCTTCGATGCGGCCATCGACTATCGGAGTGAGAACGTCCTGCGGCGGCTGCGGGAGGTCGCTCCGGAGGGGATCGACGTCTATTTCGACAATGTCGGCGGTGACATCCTCGATGCCGCGCTCGCCAATCTCCGGCGTGGCGCCCGCATCGTCATCTGTGGTGCGATCTCGGCGTACAACGCGGAGAAGCTCCCTCCGGGACCTTCGCGGTATATGTCGCTGCTCGTCCACCGGGCGTCCATGACGGGCTTCGTCGTTTTCGACTACGCGGATCGTTACGGCGAGGCAGTCGCGGAGATCTCCGGGTGGCTGGCCGAGGGCAGGATCAAGAGCAGGGAGCACGTCGTGGACGGCGGGGTAGCTCGCTTCGGTGAAACCTTGAACATGCTGTTCACGGGTGCCAACACCGGCAAACTCGTGCTCGCCGTGTAGAGCCATACTGTCCAGGTGACCGATACAGAGGACCGCTCGCGCGCGGACCAGACCCGAGCGCGGCTGCTCGACGCGGCGGTGGTCGCCTTCGCCGAACGCGGCTTCCACGGCTCGACGACCCGCGACATCACATCGATCGCCGGAGTGAGCACGGGCGCGATCTACGTCTACCACCGTTCCAAGGAAGAGTTGCTCTACCAGATCTCGCGCGCCGGTCACCTGGACACCCTGGAGCGCGTCCGCACCGCCATCGCTTCGGCACAAGACCCCGCCGAGCAACTGATCGCCGTGATGAGGGAGTTCACCATCCATCACGCACGCGCCCATACTGTCGCCCGCATCATCAACTATGAACTCGCCGCTCTCAGCCCGGAACATCAACAGGAGATCAAGCAGACCCGGCGTGCCATCGAAGGAGAGGTCCGGAGCCTGATCGAGCGAGGGGCGGCTGCCGGGGTGTTCGAGAACTCGAATATCCACATGGCCGCGACCGCTCTGCTCTCGCTCGGAATAGATATCGCGCGCTGGTATCACGAGGGTGGTTCCTGGTCGCCGGAGGACATCGGCGACTATTACGCGGACCTTGCGCTACGAATCGTGGG
>NZ_BDBM01000092.1 GCF_001612985.1 Nocardia gamkensis NBRC 108242
CCGAGCGGGACCCTGTTTCAGGCTGTGCCACAGGTGTGAAGCAGGTAAGATCGCTTGAGCTGATGAATATTTGAGGAGCATACAGCCCAGATTAGCTGGGGTACTTACTTTTTGACGTGACGGTCACCGAGTATGCGCATACCGCGGCAGACGGTGATAGCCCGAGGCAGACAGGCACAACGTGGATCGTGAGCAGAACTACTTCGATGCACTGCTCGCAGACTACGTTGCATCACGCGACGATGAGCGTGAGCTAAACAATCAATTGGTCGGCGTCTTCAGCGGGGTTGTCGCAACACTGACACTTTTCGGTGCATTCGTCACATTTGTCGGTAGCGAGAAGCCAACCATCAGAATTCCAGACGAGGCAGCAGCGACGGTCCCGCTAATCCCGCTAGCTTTGGGATGCATGCTACAAATCACCTCATCAATTGCGACGGCCCGCAGCTTTTACGGTCGCGCGATAGAGCGAGAACTCTCGACGATGCTTCCGGCCACAATACCTGACCTAGCCGGATACCCGCACCTCAAAGCCCTTACGTATCGCGAGATGATCGTCGAGCTGAACTCTCTCAGTCGCGGATTCCGAATTCCGCGATTCTTGCAAATAACGGCAATCATTTCGCTTCTCTTCATTTTTGTCGTTTTAGTTTGCTACATGGCGCGCGACTACGCCTTCTATCTACAATTCACGATGCTCGTCGTATACGGCCCCATAGTGACGCTGCTAGCAGTCGAAGGGTTAAATGCGACCGTCCGCGGTCGCACATATTTTCTCAAGCTAGTAAAAGACACCCGGGTCCGACGGACTTACTCATTGCTACCGGAGACGCGTCCCTCCTTAGATGAGCGCTCACTTTTTTCGTATTTGCTGCTGCCCCGGCCAATGGACTTGAGCAAGGCGCTCTTCTTTCTTATCGGAGTCCTCGTTTTAGTAGCCATCCAACCACCGATACTTCAAGTTCCATTTCTCGTCCCAAGGGCACTCGTACTGTGGTTCATTCTCGAAATCCTGATGTACCAAGGGCGCTATCAACTCAACGACCTCAGGGGGCTTAGTGAAGATCAGGAATCACCAGCAGCGGCCCAGCGCGGACGGATCCCAACTCTAGCCGTCGGCTCAAGAATCGCAGCCTTTGCGACCCTAGGTGCTATATTCATACGATTCGCACTAGTAATTATATTATGCGGTCTACCATTCATCTCGTTCTTCCATCATGTAGCGCCAATGGCAATTGGCGTCATCACCTTGGCCATTGTGTACGAGAGAGTGCGCAGCATAGAGCGCAACTGTTTCGATACTAGCACCGATGGCCAAGCATCCATCGGTGCCGGGTGGACGGTAATAGCCCTGGTCGGCCTCGGATACCCCCTTCGAACCATTCTAGGGCTCACGTTGCCCCAAACTACCGGCGGCGGTCGAGATATCCCCTGGGATTGGAAATGGCCATGGAATTCGACTCTTCCCGGCGAAGATGGATGGCGACCCCCATCATTTCATTTCGACATTCCCATGAGGCTGGTCACCGAACTCGGACTCTATACATTCTGGCTCGGCATCGTTTTTGTATCCATGACATGGTGCCTGGAAGGTGGCACCTACGTCAATCGGCGGCTCAGATTGAACGGCAGAACGATCCACTTCACAAAGTCCAGCATAGGCCGCAAGTCTCACCTGCTGATCCTCCTGAGGCAGACTCGCTCAAATGTAGCCTACGGGCAGCCCCTATTCCTCGCCGGACATCGACAGTATCAATTCGACGGACCAAGAAATCGCTGGCTGAACCGCAACAGCAAGCCCTTTGCCGTATGGAATATTGGCCTGACTTGCGCAACTTTCATGGCAGTTATTCTTACAGCCGAATTGTGGGACATCGGGTACGAGATAGGACAATTACTCTATTGGGTCACCGCCGCAGCAACCGCGGCCGTCCTCGTAGTGTGGCAACTGCTGCCGCCGAGAGCAGGGAATTTATTCTCAGGAATATCGCTAGCGTTGGTTGCCGCATCTGCGGTTGTCGCATGTGTCGATAGCCCACGACGAATGATGGACTCTTTGCCACTTTGCGCTACCATACTCACCTTTGCACTTTCTGTAGCGGCATTCCTCGTTCCAACCTTCATGTATCGAATGTTTCACGGCATATCGTACGACGACCTAAAGTTGCCGCCGTTTCTCAGTGCAGCCAGCATCAACAAGATCCCTGGAATGGTATTCGCCCTAATTGTTGGAAGGCGCCTCGCACGCACCCTCTGGCCGCCCACGCCATAGCGACGAGCCGCGCGGGCGGACTATCGATCCCCAAAGGCACGAGGCGCACACCTCGCACTCGTCGACCCTCACCGACAGAGCATCGCGTCGACAGGCTGATGCCCCGCCGTGAGCCAACACCTAAATACACCGGCTAATAGGCGAACACGCCCGGCTCCACCCGGACGCAGAACATCGACCATCCCCTACACCACGTGCAACGAACCGCTACAGCAGTAAGCCGCATGTGGCCGGACCCGACTCGACTGTCACCTCCTTCGCGCCCGGCACCACGGGACCGAACTTCGACCAGGACGTCTGGGACTTCACCCGGCCGCCGATCTCGCCAACTACATGGCGGCCTCGCACAAACGCTGGAACCTGGCCGCGATCCGAAACCCACGGTGACGCATCGTGGGACTGCTGCACGATCAGGTGACAAATTTGACCTGCCCCACCGGTTGGGTTCCAGTCGCGGTGGCTAACTGACAGCGCGGACGGTGTCGTTGTCGAAGGATAGTTCGTGTTCGATCGGAGTTCGGTAGTCGAGCGCGGAACGGCGGCGTTGGCGGTTGTGGAAGATCTCGATGTATTCGAAGATCGCGTTGGCCAGCTCGACCCGGGTGTTCCACTTCTGGCGGTTCAGCAGCTCTATTTGCATTGAGCCCCAGAAGCTTTCCATCATCGCGTTGTCCAGGCCGTCGCCGACAGTGCCGAACGAGGGCACCAGGCCCGCGGAGCGGATCTTCTCACCGAAGACCCAGGAGGTGAACTGGGTGCCGTGGTCGGCGTGCACGATCGCTCCGGGCTCCGGGCTCCGGGCTCCGGGCTCCGGTTGCGGATGGCCACGTCCAGGGCGTTGACCACCAGGGTCGAGTCCTGCTTGGAGTCGAGGGACCAGCCAACGATCAGCCGACTGAATGCGTCCAGGACCGCGGCGCAGTAGACCCATCCCTCTCTGGCTTGGATTCCAGCAATCGTCGCAACGGTCTGACTACGAGGCGTCCAGTAAAGCAGCCAACCGCTCGGCAGGGGTGTCCCAGTCCAGTGCTTTGCGGGGTCGGCCGTTGAGTTCGTCCGCGACTGCTTGGAGCGCCGCAGTATCATGAGCTCGCAGGTCACTGGTCCGTGGGAAGTATTGGCGCAGAACTGGAGTGGTCCCCTGAAGTTGGACACCGTAAGTGTCCATCCTCAGGAGAGCAGGCCGATGTACTCGGGAAGCACGTTGAGTCAGGCCGACGCCGTCTCGGCCGTCGAACTGTTTGAACAAGGCTTCACCGCGAAGTCCGCGTCCTTGTCGCTTGACCTGGCCCCAAACCCCGTTCAAATGTTGTACCAGCGATGGCAACTGAGAGGACGGGACGCGCTGGTGACGAGGGAACGCAGGCAGTACGACTTCGGGACCAAGCTCGAGATCGTGCTCCGTCATGTTGCGGGCGAGTCGGGACGGGCTCTCGCCGAGGAATACGGGCTCCCCTCGCCCAGCACCGTCGCGAACTGGACGAGTGTCTATCGACGGGAGGGCGAAGACGGGCTGCGACCCAAGAGGCGCGGCCGGCCTCCGGCCGATCGCGGAACCCCTGCACCGGAGAACGAGATCGAGACGCTGCGCAAGGAGAACGAGCGGTTGCGCGCAGAGGTCGCGTACCTGGGAAAATTGCGGGCCTTGAGGTCACAGGAACGACGCTGAAGGTTCACGCCGTCGAAGACCTCAAGGCGCAGTACCCGTTATCGCTCTTGCTGCAGATCGCGCACCTTCCCCGGTCAACGTTCTACGACCACCGGAACAGAATCGCCCGCGCGAATCGGCATGCTGAGCTGAAAGAAGCCATCCGTCAGGCCTTTGAAGACGCAGACGCGCGTACGGTCACCGGCGCATCCTGGCGATCCTGCTGCGTCGCGGTTGGCGGGTGTCGAAGAAGACCGCACTGAAATTGATGCGCACGCTCGGCTTGCAGTGCCCTGTGCGCCGTCGGCGGAGGTACAACTCCTTCCGGGGGGAGGTTGGCGAGGCGGCCGACAACGTGTTTAACCGCCAGTTCACCGCAGCGGTCAAGCACGCCAAGTGGGTCACGGACGTGACCGAGTTCGCGATCGGGGCCTCCAAGGTGTATGTCTCGCCGGTCCTCGACCTCTACGACAACCGGGTCATCTCTGCCGTGGCCGGGCCATCGCCGAGCGTGAAGATGGTCGACGATGGTCTGCGCACCGCAATCGACAGCCTGCAGCCAGGTGAGAAACCGCTGGTTCACTCCGATCAAGGATTCCTCTACCGCCACGCCCTCTGGCAGGACGTGCTCCGCGAGGCCGGCCTCACGCAGTCCATGTCTCGAAAAGGCACGTGCCTCGACAACGCCGTCATGGAAGGATTCTTCAGCCATCTCAAAGAGGAATGGTTCCGAATCCAGCAGCCCGCGACCATTGACGAGTTCCACGCCGGACTGGCCGACTACCTGCAGTGGTGGAACACGACCCGCATCCAACAACGGCTCGGCTACCTCAGCCCCGACGAGTATCTCGCCCAAACCTCCACTGCCGCATAAGGTTTAATTCCACGGTCCAACTTTCGGGGACCACTCCAGAACGCCATTGGTGTTTTCGTTGGTGCCGCGCTGCCATGGTGCGCCGGGGTCACAGAAGTAGACGGCCATGTCCGTCGCGGTGCAGAATGCTCGGTGCTCAGCCATCTCGGCTCCTTGGTCCCAGGTGAGCGTGTTGCGCAGAACCGCCGGCAACCTCGACACGGTTGCGACGAGGCTGTCGCGGACCGCGTCGGCGTTGCGACCCTTGGCGAGGTGCCCGAGCATAACGAACCGGCTGGACCGCTCGACCAGCGTCGCTATCGCTGATCTTCCGGTCGCACCGATGATCAGGTCGCCTTCCCAATGGCCGGGGACCACACGTGAGTCCGCCTCGGGCGGTCGCATCGCGACCGGTGTCATCGGGTCGACGAACCGGGGCCGACGAACGTTCGAATCCCGGCGGGGCTTGCGCGCTGCGCGGCCGCGGCGCAGCTGCCGGGCGAGCTCGCGCTTGAGCTCACCACGGGCGTGGACGTAGATCGCCTGGTAGATCGCTTCCGTGCTCACCCGCATGTCCGCCGCGTCAGGGAATTCCTTGATCAAACGGTTGCTGATCTGCTGTGGTGACCATTTCTTGTTCAGCTTGGCCTGAACGTAGTCGCGCAGCCGCGGATTGGCCAACAGCTTCGGCTGCCGGGGCCGCGATCTGCGTTGAACCGAGAGCCGATGCGCCGTATGAGGCAGATATCCACGCGATGACGCAGTGTTGCGGCGCAGCTCCCGGCTGACCGTCGATGGCGAACGCTGCAGTTGCGCGGCAATCTTCCGGATCGACATCCCAGCCCGATGCAAGTCACGCAGATGCTCCCGCTCGAGCAAACTCAAGTAACGCGGATGGATCACCTTCTCGACCCGATCAAGGTCGACCTTCCCACCGATAGCAGGGGCTGTGCGTGCCGAATTCACGTCGGCCAGTATCGGTTCCGGGTAACGCACGACCCGGCCGTCTGGGTAGATCCGGCCCAGGTTGATGATCGTGATGCCCTTGTCCCAGTCCGCGGCCGAGCGTTTGTCGGCCCCCATCCGTTTCGCCGCCTCAGCACGCGTCAGGCCCTCGGCCCGAAGCCGCAGAAACTCTTCCCGCCTCGGATTCACACGCCGCGCTGCTTCGCTGGTGAAGAAACTTACCTGGTGCGCCCAGGACAACCACGGTAAGAGATATCAATGAGCAGGCGCTTCCCAACTCCAGCCAACCGTCCGAAGGCCGAGGTCAGACCCAATTCCGGGTCATGCGCGTATAGGCCATCGGACGTATAGAGTCCTTGACGCCTGTCTAGGCATCGTCGAGCGCAAATTCATCGACCACGCCTGCTCCCGTGGGGGCTGTCCGCCGGTGCTCGAGGAGCATTCATCCAGTCGCAGCGGGAACTGTATGTGCCGATCAGTCTCGCCTACCGAGCCCTGTGTTGATGCGAAGACACCGTGACCCGTACCGTCACTTCCCGTGCGCCCGGCAATCGACAACCCAGATCTGCAACGATCTGTCAGTGCCTCAGCATTTCCGCATCTTTGTCGCCTCGCCGTCCGATGTGCGAGATGAGCGCCAAGCGATCTTCGAAATAGCGGCCCGAGTACCCTACGACCCGGTGCTACGCGGCAAGGTCACGCTCGAGATCGTGGCGTGGGACGGCCCGTACGGCTCGATACCCTTGCTAGCGACCGTGGACCCCCAGACCGCAGTCTCAGCAGGATTGCCACTGCCGTCGGAATGTGATGTCGTGGTCGTCGTTATTCACAGTCGACTCGGCACCCCCTTGCCATCGAAATACGCGAAAGACGGTGGGAACCGTCCTGTCACCGGGACGGAATGGGAGTACGAGGACGCAATTCGCGCCCATCACGCATCAGGAACCCCTGAGGTCTTGGTATACCGACGGGAGGGTCCGGTCTCTTTTGATCTCGATTCCACGACGGATGCCTCCATTGTGATGCAGGCACACCGCCAGATCCAGGCAGTCGAGGAATTCTTTTCCCGGCTCGAAGCCGAGCGTCGCGGATACAACAGATACAAGTCAGTGGCCGATTTCGCCGCGTCATTCGCCGAGCACCTGAAAGCAATCGTGCGTGCACGCTTGGACAACCCCACACCGGTTCGCTCGAGGGTTCTCGCAGCACTGGCTGACGGGAATGACGATGTCCCCAACAGCGAGCTCATCGGTTTCGCGGCAACCATACTTGAGGAGCCGCACCTTCGAATCATGGCGGTTGACCGACTCTCAGAGAGAGTCGTATCCGCCGAGCAAGCCGATATTGTGCAACTCAGAGAGTTGGCGCAGCAACTCATGACCACTCGGCACGACGAACTCGGCGAAGCAGGCATCAAGCTCGCCAAACGCCTTGTCACCGATGGCAAGGCACCGATCGCGTTCCTGCGGTCCGCAGCGACGAACCCCAAGTGGCGGGTCAAGTCGGCAACAGTCGCCATCACAAGGGGGTTCGACGACACCGCTGTCATCGATGTGTACGAGGGCATCGGCAAGGCACTGAGCTACTGGCGGCCGGTGCAGACAATTTCAGAGCACCTTTGCGAGATGGCGGAACGGTTGGACGATACCGACCGAGCACGAGCAATTCATATACTCCAAACGTTGTTGTCCAACCCTCGGCAATCGGCGAATCAGCAGACACGTCTACGAGAGGCCATCGCTCAACTCGGCGGTCAACCGACTTGATGTGAGGTTGGCCCCGGTTTCCCGGACGGGTTGGGTGTGATGCTCACGCGGCTGCGTGAGCGGGGGTGTGGGCTCTTTCGTGCTCTACGGGGCTGAGCATTCCGATCTTGGAGTGTCGTCTTCTGGGGTTGTAGAAGGTTTCGATGTAGTCGAAGATCGCGTTGGCCAGTTCCTGACGTGTCGTCCACTGCTTGCGGTCGAGCAATTCCAATTGCATTGTGCCGAAGAAACTCTCGACCATACTGTTGTCGAAACAGTCCCCGATCTATCCCATCGACCCGAGTAGCCCGGCGACGCGGATGCGCTGCCCGAACGCCCAGCTGGTGTACTGAGCGCCGTGATCGCTGTGGGCTATGGTCTGCCCGTCCGGCGGTCTGCGCCGCCAGCGGGCCATGTCGAGGGCTTCGCAGACCAGTTCGGCGCGTAGATGGTCTGCAATCGACCAGCCGACGATGCGCCGGGAGAACGCATCGAGCATGACCGCGCAGTACACCCAGCCTTCACTGGTGCGGTGCGCAGTCACGTCCATGCACCACAACCGGTCCGGACCATCGGCGCTGAAGCGGCGGTTGACCAGGCCCGGGTGCGGACTGGCCTGCGGATCTCGCGTGGTGCAGCCTCGGCGACGGCGGAAAATGCCGGTCAGCCCAGCGCTGCGCATCAGCCGGGCCACACGTTTGCGACCCACTCGGATCCGCTGACCGAGCCGCAGTTCGGCATGCACCCGCGGAGCACCGTAGGTACCGCGCGCCGCGATGTGGACCTCGGTGATCGTGGCGGTGAGTTCACGATCAGCGCGAGCACGCGCAGACTCGCCCCGCTGCTTCCACTCGTAGTACCCGGAGGTCGACACCTGCAGCACACGGCATAAGACCGTGACCGGAATGCCGGCTTCGGCCAGTTGCGCGACCACCGGGAACACTATTTTGGGAGGACGTTCTCCCGTGCGAAGTAGGCCGCAGCCTTACGCAGCCCCTCGTTCTCCAGTTCGAGTTGCCGAGTCTTGCGCCGCAACTCAGCCAGTTCCTTGCGTTCAGCGCTGGTCACGCCCTCCCGGGCGCCCTCATCGATATCGGCACGTCGCAGCCAGTTCCGCAGGCACGATTCCGAGATCCCCAAACCCTTCGCGACCTGACCGATCGGCTTGTCGCTGCTGCGTGCCAACTCGATCGCGCGCTGACGGAACTCCGGTGGTGTCAGCGCTCTTCGAAAATCGGATCTGGCACGCTTTCCGTGATTGACCCAGGCAAATTGCGTTCAGCAGCATGGTGTTTGATCATGTGCCCGGTGTTCAGAGATTGGGCCGTGGGCGGTCTTGTTCCCGCACCTGAACGGGCTGCGGATTGATGCAATCGGTGCGACGGGACCGGTGATCGGAATTACGGCCGAGACCGGCGACGGTCCGGTCGGGTGTCCGGAGTGTTCGATGCCGTCGAGGCGGGTGCACAGCCGCCACGAGCGGCGATTGTCCGACACTGCCGTGGGCGGGCGTGAGGTCATGATCCGGCTGCGGGTGCGGCGGTTGTTCTGCGACAACACCGATTGCGGCAGAGAGACTTTCGCCGAGCAGGTGCCCGAGTTGGCCGGGCGTCACGCGCGGCGCACCACGGTGTTGCAGCGGCTCTTGCACGCTGTGGCACTGGCCTTGGGCGGTCGCCCCGGTGCGCGGTTGACCCAGCATCTGGCCGCCGCGGTGAGCCGGATGACACTGTTGCGGCAGATCAGAGCGTTACCCGATCCGGCAGCGCCGGTCCCGACGGTGCTCGGCGTCGACGACTTCGCGCTGCGCCGGGGCCACCACTACGGCACGATCCTCATCGACATGCAAACCCGGCGTCCAGTCGAGGTCCTGCCCGATCGAACCAGGGAGACCCTGGCGAGGTGGCTGCGCGACCGTCCGGGCATCGAGATCGTATGCCGCGATCGCGGCGGCGCCTACGCCGAAGCTATCCGCTCGGGCGCCCCGAACGCCATGCAGGTCGCCGACCGCTGGCACATGTGGCACAACCTCGGCGAAGCGGTCGAAAGAGCAGTCACCACCCATCGTCGATACCTCGCGGCCGCCATCGTCGACGAGTCCGAACCCACGATGTCACCGCAACCGGCCACCACGCCAGCACCATCACCGATGCCATTGGGGCCGGCAGAGCGCACTGACCGAACCGCCGTGCGCACCCGACTGCGCCATGAAGCGGTGCATCAACTGCTCGCCGAGGGCCGCAGCATCCGCGGCATAGCCGCAGACCTGGGTTTGGCTCGCGGCACCGCCCGTCGGTTCGCCCGCGCTGCGAGCCCGGACGAGTTGCTGGTCCACAACCGGACCGGATTCCGTCGCAGCATCCTCGAGGACTACAAACCCTATCTGCACCAACGGTGGAACGAGGGCTGCAGCAACGCCACTCAACTGTTCGTCGAGATCAAGGCTCGTGGCTACCGCGGCAGCGACAAGATCCTGCGGAAATACCTGCACCAGTTCCGCACCGGCGACGAGGTCGCGCGGACACCGCCCAAACCGCCCACAGTGCGAAGAGTCACGTCCTGGCTCATGACCGATCCCGCTGGCCTCACACCCGACCAGCAGCGGCAACTCGACGCGATCCTCACCGCCAGCACTGAATTGGCGACACTGGCCGACCATGTCCGCGGCTTCGCCGACATGATGCGTCACCGACGCGGCAGCGAGCTGGAAGCCTGGATGAAAGCCGTCGACGCCGATGATCACCCCGCCCTGCACTCGTTCGTTCGCGGTCTACGCCGCGACCAAGACGCCGCGACTGCAGGGCTGACCATGGAATGGAACAGCGGCGCGGTCGAAGGCCACGTCAACCGCATCAAAATGATCAAACGCCAGGTGTTTGGTCGCGCCAACCTCGACCTGCTCCGCAAGCGCATCTGCTCAGCGACTGAACCATCCAGAGCAGCGAAATCACGGAAAGCGTGCCAGATCCCGGATTGGCGTTCCGTTGACATGAGTGGCACACGACTAGGGTCTGTGTCGAAGTGAGTTGAGGGTGGCACCGCTGGGCGGTGCCACCCTCAACTCGTTTGGTGAACGCTGTTGTCCGCGTTGGTAGATGGGTGAGGTCTCAGGTAGGTGGTTTAACGACCAAGAAAAACCGGAGACCTACCGGAGACCTCGTGAACAGCGTAACGGTGGCGGGGCGAGCGGACCTGACCGATGCTCAATGGGCGCGGTTGGAACCGTTGCTGTCCCCGAACAAGAAGGCGGGCCGTCCGCCGCAGTGGAAGAAACGGCAGATCATCGACGGGATCCGGTGGCGGACTCGGGTCGGTTGCCCCTGGCGCGACATTCCACCGCAGTACGGGTCCTGGTCGGCGGTGTACGGGTTGTTCCGCCGCTGGCAGCGCCGTGGCGTGTGGCTGGTGATCGTGAAGCTGTTGCAGGTCTTTGCCGAAGCCGGCGGCCGGATCCGGTGGCAGGTCAGTGTCGACTCGACGATCGTGCGGGCTCATCAGCATGCTGCTGGTGCCCGCCGCGACGGCGCCCGCCAGGCCGAACCACCCGGCGACTGCGGGAAATCCGAGCCGGCTGATCATGGTTTGGGCCGGTCGCGGGGCGGCTGGACGACCAAGCTGCATCTGGCGTGTGAGCAGAGCTGCCGCGTATTGGCGATACTCATCACCGCTGGTCAGGCGGGCGACAGCCCGCAATTCGCGGCAGTGCTGGATACGATCGAGGTCGCCAAGGCCACCGGTGGTCGCGCCCGCGTTCGGCCCGATCGCGTGCTGGCCGACAAGGCGTACTCTAGCCGCGCCAACCGAGACTGGCTGCGCCGGCGCGGGATCAAGGCCACGATTCCGGTACCGGCCGACCAGGCCCGACACCGCCGCAACCGCGGCAGCGCAGGTGGCCGGCCACCGGCTTTCGACCCGGTGCTCTACCGCGACCGCAACGTGGTCGAACGGGGCATCAACCAGCTCAAACAGCATCGAGCCGTCGCCACCAGATACGACAAGCTCGCTGTCCGCTATCTGGCCACCATCCACATCGCCGTCATCAACCAATGGCTACGGCATGAATGAGAGCGGCCAAACGGCCACCCTCACCACACTTCGACACAGACCCTAGATCTTCTCCAAGAGATGAAGT
>NZ_BDBM01000093.1 GCF_001612985.1 Nocardia gamkensis NBRC 108242
CGGATTTGGGTTCGACGACTCGTCGCCGCCGAATCGGGACAGAAGCGAGCCGGTCGTGTCGTTTGCTTGCGTGTTCAGAGCTAGCTGTAGCGCCCTCGATGCGTCGACTTTTCGTACGTAGCCGAGACTGGTATGGTCTAGCGACCATCGTGCGCGATCGGGGGTTCGCGCGCTGGTTCGCTCCAATTGGCCTGCACGACATAATCTGCCCTGGACGGTAGCCAAGTGCATCTTGAAACGTACTCTGTGCGTGGTTTTCGTTCGCTCGCCGACGTAGCGGACATCCCGATCGGTAGTCCGACGATCGTGGCCGGCCCGAACGACGGTGGCAAGTCCGCTGCGCTCTGCGCGCTGGGGTTCCTCTTGGGCGCGCATACATTGACCGAAGAGGACCGGTCCTACCTCTCTGGTGAGTCCGGTGGGCGGAGCGAGATCACCGAGGTGATAGGCGAATTCCGTGTGGATGCGAGGGAACAGGAGCAGTTCGGTCTTCCTGCGAATGTGAGGCTACGGCGCTGTGCCGAAGCGGATCTCGAGCCGCGCTATGAGATCTGGGGGCCGGTGCCTGACGACGAGGAGTTGCGGGACCTCGCCCCGATGCAGGTACCTGAACTGAAGACTCTCGCGGCCAAGTTCGGGAACAAGTCGTCGACGAAGCTGACCAAGTCGAAGCTGCAGGAGTGGTTGACCGCGTACGGGCGTGAGCATTCCAGCACTGAAGGTTGGAGCGGGATGCCGCCCGGTTTGAAGGACCGGCTGCCGCGGATCGCGGAATTCGAGGGCCATTCAGCGGATCCTGAAGCAGCGATCCGTGCGGCGCTGAAGCTCCGATTCCAGGACTACGTGGCCGAAGACGACGTACAGGGCCGGATCCGTGACTTGGAGACCAGTGCGCGCGATCGGATGCGCATCGAGGCCAAACCGCTTGCCGACCGCATTTTGGACCGTTGCGGCGACATTGCCAGCGTAACGGTCGAGCCGGATGTGAGTTTCACGGGGGCTTTGCGCTCGGCGACCTTGCGTTTGGAGCGCGCGACCGGGGAGCAGGTGCGGTTGGACCATTCCGGCCGCGGCAGCCGCCGTCGAATCTCGATGGCGGTGTGGGAGGGCACCACTGAGTTGCTCGCCGAAACCGCGGACGGTGAGGAAGATCCCGAAGCCGAGTCGCCGGTACAGGTGATCGTTGCGTACGACGAACCGGACACACATTTGGACTACCACTTCCAGCGCGACGTCATGGGGATCATCCGTCGCCAAGCGATGGCAGAACACGTCAGCGTCGTCGTCGCAACCCACTCGATGAACCTGATCGACGGAGTGGATATCCGAGACGTCGTGTTGCTCAGGCTGGACGGTACACGCCTAACAGTGATTCAGCGTTTGGGCAGTGCCGAGCACGCGGAGTTCGACCGCCATCTCGGAGCGATCGCCGCTGCGGTCGGCCTGCGCAATTCCGTTCTGCTGCATGAGCGTTGCTTTCTCGCAGTCGAGGGCGAGACCGAACAGTTGGTGATGCCGATACTGTTCAACCTTGCGGAAGGCATGTCGCTGCAGGCTGCGGGAATCGCGTTGTGGGCGTGTGGCGGCAACGACGGCGCACTGAGACTCGCCAGTTACCTCCACAAACACGGCCGCAGTGTGATGCTGATGATCGACGCCGACAGCGAGCACAGCAGCCGGATCTTCAGCGACAATAGTCTCACCAGGCATTTCGGCTCCGACAAGGAAAAAGTCGCGAAATATCTAGGTCAGAAGTCCGACGTCGATGAGCTCGAGGAGCTGTTCGACGATGAGACGTGGGCACGTACCGCGAACGAAGCCTGGCCTCGCCCCGGCGGCTGGGCTCCCGAGCATTTCGCCGTTCAGCGGGATGGAAAGAAGTTCAGCGCCGCAGTCGAGGGAATGCTAAGAGATCACAGCGCTCAGCACCCCTCAGGCAAACCTGCAATGCTGATGGAGGTAGTGGTGCGACTCAATCAGCGCGACGATGTCCCCAGCGAACTGCTGGATATTTTTGCCGACCTGCGACAGCTAGCTGGCTAACAAGTCCTCCATCGGCCGCTGACGCCGAGCTCGCCGCTCCAGCAGTCGCTTTTTACGTTGCCCGGCGGTGGGCTCGACCCACACGTGCCACTTCACGGTCGGTGCCCACCGCTGGAGATGCTCTTCCCGATCGACACCACACCACCGGCAACCATTCGGATTGGGAATCGTCTCATCGTTCCTGGTACGCGCCATATCGGGTTCCTTCCGTCATGGTATTTGTACCTCAGGGGTATGACATGTATGTGCCACTGCGCGGGCGATTCGCTATCCCGGAGAAGGTCTCGATCGCCTCGGGAGTCCCGGTCCCGTCGTGTGGGTGGTGAGGACGAACCGGAGCCGCGAGCAGTACCTGTTCTCCAACTCCGGCAGCCGGTTGCGGCGATGCGGCTCACGCACGTCGATGGACTTCTTGTGGGTACGAGCTCGCGGCGGCGGCGTGCTAACGCCACGCCGGTTCGGGTCGATTCTCCGGATGCTGAGTTATCTGTGCTCCAGGACAATTCGAAGTCCTCGCAAGCATGAAAGAGTGTCAATGACCTACGATCCTGCCCCGTTCCCGAGGCGGCTGCTCGCTCGAATCCTCGATCTCGTCTTCTGCCTTGTGTTGACCTTTGCGGTGGCTGTGCCCGTTGGTGCGGTGGTCGTACCGCTGAACATCGCGACGGATTCGACCTATGAGGAAATTCTCTACGGGGTCGGTGTGTGGCTGTGCTACTTCCTGGCCTACGTCGGGTTGGAGGTTTTCTTGTTGGTCCGTCGGGGCGGGCAGACCCTCGGCAAAGGGCTCGTCGGGTTGGCAGTGGTCCCGGCGGGGGAGTGGGCAAGGCCGCGCCTCAAGGTGCGGCAGGCGGCGGTGCGGATGACGATCATCTTCGGTCCGTTCTTCTTCATGTCGCTGTCAGGCGCGAATTCGGAATCGGGGGTTCTGAACACTATCGCGGTGTTTGGGATGCTCTCAGTGCTCGCGAGCTTGCTGCTTGCGGCACTTCCGATCGGTTCGCGCCGCACGGTGCACGACTTCGTCACAGCCACCCGAGTGGTGCGCGCGACCAAGCGCAACATCCATTGGCGGACCGACCTACCCATGGTCCTGCCCGGTCGCGTGGACATGATCAAGCGGCTGTGAGCCTCGGCGCGGCTAGCAGGAAGTGAGGCAGCAGCGCTCCCTGTGAGATACCCCATTTCTGCTTCACTGCAAGCGGTTCAGTAGAGACGGCGCGTTCTGCACCATCGGTGCCACCATCGCGAAGAGGGCAAGGAATTCGGAAGCGAACCGATTGGCTTGGTGTTCGTGGGTATCGGTGAGTTCACGGACCTCGGTGTGCAGCATTAGATGTCCGAGTTCGTGTGCCAGGGTCCATTGACCGCTCGCCTGGACGCGATTCGACGCGGCCCTGGCCAGCGGACAGGGCCTTGCGTAACACACTGACCGACAACATGATCCACTATCAGTGCCAGTGCAGTGGGCGGCATTCCAGCGAACGCGACGTCAGTGCGCTGACTTGGTGAACGGGTCGGGAGGGGAGGGAAGGTATCGGGATGCCTGAATCAGCTGGGAAAGGACGCGACCTACTGGGATTGGCCACACGGGTCAAGGCGCTGGCTGTCGCGGACCCCGTCCTGGATCTGGAACGGCGAAAGGCACTCCTGTCCACAGACTGGACCGGCTACCAGATGGAGGAGCTGGCGCTGACCGCGATCGACACCGTCACGCTGAAAATGGACTTCGACGATGGAGTTCGAGCAGAAGACGTGGTCAGTTCCGTCGCCGCCGTCGCCGCCCTGCAACTTCCAGACCGCGGCCACGACGAACATGGCGCCGTAGCTCGGTGGGTGTTGGACTGTCTGATCAACGTCGGCACCGTCGATCGGGGCTTCAGCCACGTCTACGGCACGGCCGTGGGCGGTCGGTACGCTTCACATCTTTTCTCGTTCAAACTGTTACGGGAAGTCGTCGGAGCTGACGGGAAGCCGCGGCTGCGGGCCTCCAACGAAGCGATCGCGGTGCTTGTCGGTGCCGTGGATATCGACATCGCCTCCGAACAGGTCGCCGCTGATGCCAAACTCGACGCGTTGGTCAACCGGGGGCGTCTCATCGACGCCCATCGCGCCGCGGAGATGGCGTTGCGCCGCACGGTTCAGTACGCCGAGCACATCCGCACGCAGCTTGACGGGATGCATCGTGACATACGTACGGTCGACTGGGTGCGTGACGTGCAACCCGTGCAGGTCGAGGCGATGACACACATCGAGGAACGCATCCGGGCTGAAAGTGCCATAAAGGACAACGTCGCGCGGATCATGGAGAACAGCACGGAGCAAGCGACACCGGCGCAGGCCGGGGAGCTGATCGAGATCCTCGAGCAATGTCTGCGCCGAAACGCCGCGTTACAGGCCAATCTCCAGCAGGTCGGCGAACGATTCCGGGCCGAACAGGAACGACAGACCTTCGTCCCACCCCCGAGCCGATCATATGTCGATCTCGGACGTCAGCTCCTGGAACCGGCGTTGGCGATGCCGCTTCGCCACGTTGGACCGCTGCTGGAAGATTTCGTCACAGTGTCGACTTCACCGCATCGACCAGCGGTTGTCTACCTTCCTGACCTGGTCGAGGGCTTGATGCGCCTGCCCGCCGACAGCGATCATGACGATTCGCTGATCATCGAGCCCGAGTTCGGCGATGTCGAGGACATCGCGCTGTTCACGCACGAACAGCATGCGCGAGTGGAGGAGCTACTCGAGCGAGTCGACGACAGCGGTGTCCGCCTGTCGACGCTACTCGCCAACGCACGGCAGATCGCTGCCACAGATCGCTGCGGCGAGAACCTCGACCACCTGCTGGGGCTGCGGGTCCTGGGCCTGTTCGGTGCTCCACGACACGACCTCGCCCACGACACGCTCCTGGCGGCCTTGGTCGACCAACGCATGCTCGATGACGAGATCTTCGCCGGGGACGACCTTCTCGTTGTACGTAGCCGACCAGTTGCCCTGATACCTGTCGACGACCATGAAAGGCCCTCCGAATGAACTCCATCAAAGATGTCGCCGCGGCGGCCAAACTGGTGGCGTTCGGGTTCCAGCCGGGACTCACGCCCCTGCGCAACGTCGAGTACTCCACGCTGGCGAAACGGTGCGGTTCAGATCCCGTGTTCGCGCAGATGGTACACGCGGTGGCACAAGGGTTCGACGTGATCGTTCTGGCCGTTGACGCCAACGCTGGGCTGGTACTCGGGGCGGGCACCGGCACCCAGTTCGCTGTCCGCGTCACCGACCACATCCCCAAGCTCGACCACCGCCCGATCGCGGCGCTGGCTCACCTCGCCATCGCCGCGCTGGCGTTCTACCGCCCCGAAGACCTCGACGATGACACCCACGTCGGCAGGGTCACCGTCCGACACGTGGACGAACTGGTCGATCAGGCAGCCCAGGAACTCGAACGTCGTGCTGCAGAGTCCGACGCTGATGACGGGGTTCCCGTCGACGATCCGGACCTGATTCAAATGTGGCGTTACTACCGGCGCAGAAACCCGGTCGCGGCGACAGGGGACGCTCGAGCTCACTCCGGAAGCAGACTCGCGATCATCAAACGGGTCGCCGAATACCTGGCCGACAACGGAATGCTGCGCCGTGCGGGCAACGAGAACGGCGGCACCTATCAAACCACCGCCCGCTACAAGATCCACGTGCGCGAGTTGGCCGGACAGCAGATGCTCGGCCAACTCGCCGCGCTCGGCATCACCGTCGGAGCCCCGGAAGACACGGGGGCTGCGGGTCCCGGTTCGATCACTCCAGCTTCGGCGTCGGATGCCCCCGTAGTCCCCGAATCAGGAGCCTGACCACCGAATGTATGAGCTCAACCGTGTCCGGCTGTACAACATCGGCCCTGAGAAAGCCCGCTACGACGACGTCACACTGGACCTGTCCGACGGTGGCCCCCCGATTCCTATCGACAGCCTGATCCCGACCGCGGGCCAACTGTTCCGGCGGCCGTCGTTGGCGACCTTGCTGGTACTGGAGAACGGCGGCGGCAAATCGGTGTTCATCCGCATGTTGCTGTCGACGGTGCTGCCCGAGCGGCAGTCACGCAAAGGCCGAGATGCCCTGCGCGCCTATGTGGTGTCCGCGTCGGCGCCCTCGCACGTGGTTCTGGAGTGGGTCGAAGTCCGTACCGGCCATACAGTGCTCACCGGTCAAGCGCTCGCGCCGGGAGAGGGCCCACCGCAGCGACTGTTCTACTCCCTGAGCCCGAACGACGTGACCTCATTGGCGACGCTGCCGTTCGCCCAGAACGGTCGACGACTGACGATGACCGCCTTCCACGACGCCCTGACACGGCTCAACACCGCGGACAAGTCGTTGGCCTTGGAGACCGAGAAGAAGCAAGGTGACTGGGAGAGACACCTTCGCCGACTCGGCCTGGAACCTGATCTGTTCGCGGTGCAGCAGGCGATGAACGTCGATGAAGGAGATGCGGCCGAGGCGTTCAAGACCACCAGTGGCAGGCAGTTCGTGGAATGGCTGCTGAGCAAGGCGATGGACGCGGAGAACTACACCGAGATCGGCGCGTCCTATACCGCCTACGCCAAGAACATTGGCCGTCGCGAGCAAATGCTGCTCGAACGCGACTTCACCCGAGCTACCGCCGCTGCTGCCCACAGCCTGGCGACCAAGCGCATGGAACAAATCACCGCCGCCGCGGCCGCTGACACCGCTACGACGACACTGGCTCAGCTGGCGGCCGCGGTTCGGGAAACCGTCGCACGCTCAGAGCAGACGCTCCATGCCGACCGCGCCGAGGTGGAGTCCCTGAACACGACCGCCGGTCAGCGCGATCTCGAGCGAACACACGCTGAGCTGATCGGCAAAGAAGTACGGCGGCGGACCCTGGAACTGTGTCACGCGCAAGCCGAAGCCGACGCTGAGACCATCAGCGAACAGCTGGACCGGCACCGTGACGAACTCGCTGGCTGGACATTGGTTCCCAAGGTCCTCAAGGCTGCAGCCGAGCACACGAAATACCAGATTGCCAGCAAGATGCTCGACGAGGCCGAGGCTGCCGCAGGACCGGCGCGCCGGCTCCGCGATCACGCCGGCGCGCGGTTCGCCAGCGCGCTGGTGCACGCGGAGCGTCAGTACCAACTAGA
Source organism: Nocardia gamkensis NBRC 108242 (assembly GCF_001612985.1). Taxonomy (GTDB): domain Bacteria; phylum Actinomycetota; class Actinomycetes; order Mycobacteriales; family Mycobacteriaceae; genus Nocardia; species Nocardia gamkensis. Next base: position 7,191 of record NZ_BDBM01000093.1, read on the forward strand.
CGCACGCACCCGTGACGAGCAGGAGCAGAAGGCCGAAGCCGAGGCCGAGCGTGCCGATGAGCAAGCTCGCGAAGATGACAAACAGGCCATCACGCTGACGACACGGGCCGACACGCTCAACCAAGCCGTCACCGCCGTCGCATCGCGTGTCGCGCACGCGCGCGAGACGGGCTTGATCGAGCGCGACGAAACAGTCGGTGATGCCGAACAGCGAGCGAGCGCTGCCGCGATCCTGGCCAGGACGCAAGCGGAGCGGCAAACGGGCCTGCACAAGCAACTCGACGCCGAGACTCGACGCCTCGGGGAGACCGCCCGTCAGCTGATCGAACCCGAAATCATTACACGCCAAGCCGCCGTCACCGCTGAGCAGGCCGTCGCCGACCTCGACACCGCCGCGCGTGCCTTGACCGGCGAGGCGCTGCTGCGTGAACTCGCCGAGCTCGACGACGACGAAGCGATCCCCGGCGGAGACGCAACGCTCTGGCTGGAGGCGAACGTCACGACCTTGCGCACTCGGGCCGTGAGCGCCCACGGATCAGCCGAATCCCGCCTGTCCGCGCTCACCGATGCCGACCGCACCGATCACCGTCTGCTCGCAGCGTTGACAGTCGACGACGAAGCACTCCTGCCACCCCGCGAAGCCGTCGAGGAACTGGTGGCCGACCTGGCCGATCACGAGATCGCCGCGACCGCAGGTTGGCGCGCCCTCGAGCAGCTGGTCAACCCGCGCCGCCACGCCGAGATCATCCAATCCAACCCCGCACTGGTCGACGGCATCATCGTCGCCGACAAAGCCACCTTGGACCGGGCCAGGACACACCTGGCATCGAGTCGACCCCTGCCCGCGGCCGCAGTCCTGGTCACGACCGCCGAGGTCATGGAGAACGCATCGACCCAACATGGGACCGGGTTCGTCGTCGAACCCACACCGGCGTTGCACGACCCTGTCGCCGCAGCCCAGGCTCGCGAACAAGCCCGAGCGCGCATCGACGAGCGTGCGCGCGCCATAGGCGAGCTCACCGCTCGACGGGCCACGGCGTCTCGGTTGAGCGACCGACTCGACACCTGGATTCGTGACCATCCCGTCAGCACGGCCGAGCGGCTGCGTTCCGCCGCGCACGCCGCTCGTGAGCGCGCCACCGAGGCCGAATCGGCACGCGAGACCGCAGATGACGCCTACACCAAGGCAGTGAACAACCTCGAGCTACTCGCCGAATCGGTCGAAGAAGCCGAGGCCGCCGCCGAGGCCGCCGAGCGCATCGCGCGCGAGTGCACCCAACTCGCCAACGACGTGCAAGCCGCAGAACTCGACACAGTCGAAATCGCCTCGCTCACCGAACAGGCAGGACAACTGTCCGCAACAGCCGAGGAACACCGTGCTCGAGCGACGCGGCTACGCAAACAATCCAGGGAACATGCCCTGAGCGCCGAATCGCTGCGACGTGACGCCACGGCCGCCACGAAGAAGCTCAACGCCGTCATCTACGGAAACGAACCGCTCGATCCGGCCACCCCACACGGAGACCTCCCGACCCTCGAGATCGAATACGACGCGGCCGCGAGCGCATTCCGCGCCGTCGAAGTCGGCGAAGACATGAGACGACGCGTAGAACAGGCCCAGCAAGCCGCGGCAGACCTGGACACAGAGCTACTCGCCGAACGTGACGAGATCAGGATCCGGGCACAACACCTCGCGACGACTCCCGACGCAGGCAGCGTCGAATCCATCGAGGCCACCAAGCGACGAATCAGCCGCACGACGCGAACCCTCGAGACCGACTACCAGACGTTGATCCAGCGCATTGGCGGCCTCGCCCAGCAGAAGGACTCTGCCAGTCAGACCAACGGATCGCCCTGGATCGAGCTGGACACCGAATGGATTCCCACCGATCCCACCGACGGGGAACTCCTCACCAAGCGCGCCGCAGCGAAATTATCCGACGCCCAAGCCCGCTACGCCGCGGCTGCGGAGTCACTGCGACTCGCCGAGCGCACGCTGCGCCAGGCAGAAAGCAGCGCACGCGAGATGGCCGCCGTGCACAGCACCCTGAAATCGGCCACCCGCAAACTGGAACTGCCTTCCAACTCAACGCCTTTCACCGGCACCGCTGCACAGGCCCAGCAAGCCACGGAGGACGCCGTCCAGGTACACAGCGACGCCGCCGAGGACCTGCGCGAGGCTGAGCGCGCCGTCGACGAAGCTGTGACCGACTTCCGTGACGCGGCAAGGCCGGCCCGCTTCGCTGTTCTCAAAGCACCGGCCTACACCCAGCTCACCAACATCGACACCGCCTCGCTGGTCGAACGCGCCGAGTACTGGTCCGGGCAACTCGCCAGCCGAACCGCGAGCCTGGACACCGACCTCGAAGACTCCGAGCGCCACCGGGCACTGCTGATCGAGCAACTTGCCCACCATGTCGGCGAAGCGTTGGGGCTGTTGGAGAAGGCGGAACGGCTCTCACGCCTGCCCGACAGCGCTGGCGCCTGGGCGGGACGACGGATCCTGAGGATCGGATTCGCCAAACCCGATCCTCAGGTCCTGGCAGTGCGAATCGCTGAAACACTCGATGACAAAGCACGCACCCACCCCGCCCTGCCGGGCATGGACCTCCTCCTGCGATGCGTCACGACGGCGGTGCCACGCGACTTCAAAGTCGAGATCCTCAAACCCGACCCGTCCGCACGGGCGGAGTACGCCTCGATCAGCGAAATGGCCAACGTCTTCTCCGGCGGCCAGGAACTCACCGGTGCGATCATGCTGTACTGCACGCTCGCCGCACTGCGCGCGAGCACGCGCCGCGGATCCCGCGGCAGCCGACAAGGCGGAATGCTGATCCTGGACAACCCCATCGGCAAAGCCAGTGCCGACTACCTGCTGAGCCTGCAAATGACCATGGCCGCCGCGGTCGGCGTCCAACTGATCTTCACCACCGGCAGTATGGAAGACCGAGTGCTGGCAACCTTTCCGCTCTGCATACGCCTGCGAAACGACGCCGACCTGCGGACAGGAACTCGACACCTGCATGTCATCGACCGCATTCTCGGCGCACCCGTCGACGACGAGGTGATCGGACGAGTCAGCGCAGCACGACTGATGACCAAGCCACGCCTTCCCGGAGCGAAACCATGACCTCCGGACGGCACCGCGGCTCCGGTCGCGGCGACACACATGGTGGCATCCGGTGATCAGCACGGTAGGCCAGCGCCGAAGTAAACCGCTTCCGCTGTCGGAGTCAGCGCACTACCTGGCCGCGGCCCTAGGCGAATTCACCGAGCGGCGCATCACGAAGCCGACGATTCTCGCCGCGTTCGCGAAGGCGTGCCCCGCGACGGCCGGCACGACCCAGAGCCGACCCGTGTTGTCCGCACTGCTCGACGAACTCGCTGAACACCGCCTCATCGAACTTCCTCGCAGCAGCGACGGATGGGACCGCGCACATCCACGACTGCCCGCTTGGCTGCGTCTACCGGCACCCCCCAAGCTGGATATCAAGTCCGTGGCGGCGACGGCATCGATCGTCTGGCGAGGCGAACTCGCATGGGCTGCAACAGCGGTACTGACCAGCCCACAGGTCGAAGTCCTCAAAACCATCAACCGGTGGTTGCGCGACACCGACGGCGACAACATCCGGCGAACTGTCATCCCCATGCGGGAAAGATCGCTGGACATCTTCCGGGATGAGAAACGCCTCGACACGCTGATGACCACGACCCTGTTCGCCCCTGGGCGGCTCACACTCGCGACCTTGTTCGCCACGCGGATCCCGCCGCCGCTGGCCTGCGAACGCATCGGCGATGGCACCACCGTCCTGGTCATTGAGAACAGCGACACCTTCGAAACCATCACGACACTGCTGGCCCGACAGCGCAGCAACGTCGGCTACACCGCATTCGGCGGCGGCCACGCGTTCGAAGCATCGGTTGCCAGGATCGCCACACTGCCACAAGTCCGCGACATCGCCTACTACGGCGACATCGACAACGACGGACTGATAATCCCGCAGCGGGCCAACGTCGTGGCCGCCACCGCAGGACTACCACCAGTTAGGCCGGCACACGGTCTCTACCAGCTTCTGCTGCAACACGATCTCCGAAACCAGGCGTCAGCACCTGTCGATCCGCTCGACGCCGAACGACGCGTTTCTTGGCTTCCTGCGGACACCCGTGAGCGTGCGGCGCAGGTCCTCGTCACAGGGAGCCGACTTGCACAGGAAGCCACCGGCCGCGTTCTGCTCGGGCACAACGACTCCTGGCATCACGACCTGTAGGCCAGGCTTGAGTCCAGCGGCGTCGAAATTCACACTGGACTTGGCGGGCCCGCACCGACGCCAGCGCATTCGAGGGGAACGAGCAGGTGCAATATCGCCACCGTGGCCAAGGTGCGGCCCTGCACTGTCGGTCGAACGACGTGGGT
>NZ_BDBM01000094.1 GCF_001612985.1 Nocardia gamkensis NBRC 108242
CGAGCAGGTGCTCGGCGTACGGCACGGCGGCGGCGTCCGCGATCACGCCGCGCTCGCGCACCGACCCCGCGCCGAGCGCGGACCGGTCCAGCAGCGTGGTGCTACCCGCCTCGGAAACGAGCGCCGTGACCGCGCTGTCGGCGTGCGCGACCGACACCGGGCCGCCGGTGCCGACGCCCAGATCGCGGGCGGGCGCGCGGTAGTAGTGCACGTGATCGCCGTGGTCGACCGTCCACGCACCCGCGTCCAAGATCCGCATCCGGTCGCCGGCGGACAGGAACGCGAAGCGCCCGTCGGTGCTCATCCGGTCGACGCCTTCCATCCGGCCGAGATCGATCGCGTCCTCGGTGACGAGGTCGACCACCCGCACGTCACCGGTCGCGTTGTCGGCCACGACCAGACGCGGCTGCGCCTCGTCGGTCTCCTCCGCGCCCGCCACGTATCCGTGCGGCGTCGGCTCCGCAGGCTCGGATTGTTCTGTCGCGCAACCGATCAGGGGCGTGATCACGGCGAGGACCAGCCCGAGCGCCAGTGGTTTCGTGGTCGTGCGGGAGGCGCGGATCCGCTCGCGCAGCCAGGACGACAGCGCCGAGACGAAGAACAGCGCGACGGCCGTCGCCGCGATGGTCGCCCCCGCGGCGGTGCTCGCGTGCCACGAGATCAGCAGCCCGGCGAAGGTGGACAGCGCGCCGAGCGCCGCGGCGGTGAGCATGATCAGCGGGATGCGATGCACCCAGTAGACGGCGGCCGCGGGCGGCGCGATCAGCAGACCGAAGACCAGCAACGTGCCGACGATGTGGAAGGACGCGACGATCGCCAGGGTCAGCAGGCCGATCAGGGCGATGTTCGCCATCCGGGGCCGCAACCCGAGGGTGTGCGCCTTGCGCGGGTCGAAGGTGAGCGCGACGAACGCCCGGTAGCCCAGCACCGAGATCACCGCCGCGAGCACCGCGGCCGCGACCAGATACCAGAGGTCACGCGCCCCGACGGCGAGAACGTCACCGAAGAGGAAGCCGGTCAGGTCCACCGCGAACGAGGGCGAACGCGACACGATGATCACGCCCGCCGACAGCATCCCGACGAACAGCAATCCGATGCCGGTGTCGGCGGCGAACCTGGTGCCGCGGCCAAGCACCGAGACCCCGACCGCCATCGCCGCGGCGCTGCATGCCGCGCCAAGCACCAGGTTTCCGCCGAGCAACGCGGCGATCGCGACGCCCGGCAGCATGCCGTGCGCCATCGCGTCGCTGAGAAAAGCCATGCCGCGCAGCACGACCCACGTGCCGGCCAGTGCGCACAAGCACGACACGAGCAATCCGCCCCACAACGCCCGCTGCACGAACGAAACCTCGAACGGGGCCAACCACTCCATGAGGCAGCACTCTACAATGATAACGGTTTTCATTTCAATGAGGTGATCGGAGTCCGCTCATGCCGCCGTCCGCTGTCCATCTCGCCGAGGTGACGGCCGGTTACCGCGGAAAACCGGTACTGCACGCGTTCACCGCCACGATCCCGGCCGGACAGGTGACCGCACTCGTCGGGCCCAACGGGTCCGGCAAGTCCACCCTGCTCGGGGTGCTGGCCGGCGTCCTCACGCCGACCACGGGAACCGTTCGCCGACACCATCTCCGGCGCCCGGCATTCGTCGTACAGCACAGCGGTGTCCCCGCGACGCTGCCGATCACCGTGCGGGACACAGTCGCGATGGGACGGTGGGCGCATCGCGGCGCCTGGCGGCGTCTCACCCGCCAGGATCGAACGGTGGTGCGCGCGTGCCTCGACCGGATGGCCATCACCGACCTGAGCGAGCGCCGGCTCGACACCCTCTCCGGCGGCCAGCGCCAACGGGCGCTGCTCGCGCAGGCTCTCGCGCAGGAGTCGGACCTGCTGCTGCTCGACGAACCGGCCACCGGCCTGGACTCCGCCGCACAGCTGGAGATCTCCGAGGCCATCCGCCGCGTCGGCGCGCGGGGCGTGACGGTCGTGCACGCCACGCACAGCCGCGAGGACGCCCTGCGCGCCGACCACTGCCTGCTGTTGCGCGACGGCCGGCTCACCGGCCAGGGTGATCCGCACGACGTCCTGCGCGAGCAGAGCACCGAGGCGGTCGGCTAACGCGGCACCCCGGGCATGCCCGCGAAAAGGATCTGGAAGACCTTGGGCGCGTTGGGCACGACCGCGCTGGACGGAGTGAACGGCGCGCCCGCGTTGGTATCGGTGACCACGTAATCGGCGTGGCTGCCGGGAACCCGGTCGAGGATCCCGTCGCAACGTGGCCCACCGGTGGCGTTCACTTTCGGCAGGTCGTCGGGATACCGATAGGGCCGCGCGCCGTACATGAAGCTCGCGTTGAAGATTGCTCCCGGCTCGTACCCCCCGATGATGGCTTCGGCCGCGGGAAGAGCTTTCGCGATGCCGACGACCACGCAGTACAGCACGGGCGAGTACGTATCCAGCAGCGAACTGGTGGGCCGCAGGAGCGCGGTCACGGCGGTGAGATCCCCCTCGTTGTCCGTGAGCACCGACCGGGTGGTGTCGGCCAAGCCGATGAGGTCGAGCAACACCGCGTCCAGGTCTTGCGCACCCTGGGCGACCGTCGCGCCGGTCGCGGTGGCGTTGCCCGCCGTGCGCAACAGATCGGGGGTGGTGTCGGCGTAGAGCCCGGTGACCTGACCGGCAGACGACAGGTCCCGCCGCAGCGCGGGCAGACTCGGGTTGATCTGCCGCAGGTAGTCGTCCGCGCGAGCCAGGAGATCGCCCAGCCGATCGCCACGCCCTTGCAGTGCGGTGCCCAATGCGGCCAGGGTGGCGTTGAGCTTGCCCGGCTCCACCGCGGCGAGGATGTCGCTGAGACGCTGGAACAGCGTGTTGTATTCGACGGTGACCGATTCCGCGCGGATCGTCGCGCCGGGCCGCATGGGCGTCGGCGCGGGAACGCCCGGCACGACGAAATTCACGTATTTGGCGCCGAATACGGTGGTCGAGCGGATGTTCACCGTCGCATTGGCGGGCACCAGCCGCAGCAGCGCGGGATCGAGCGCGAGACGCAGGCGCGCCCGGTCACCATGGAACTCCACGGCGCTGACCCGGCCCAGTTCCACCCCCCGCATCCGCACCTTGGCGTCGGGGTCCAGAACCAGTCCGGTTCGGGATGTCTCGACGGTGACGGTCTCCGTGGAGCGGAAGCGTCCGGCGTACATCGCGACGGCGACCGCGACCAGCGCGGCGACGAGCAGGATCAGCACCGCCCCCGCGACCTTCAACCGCACTATCCGCCACGTCACCGACATGGCCTGCCTGCCGACATTCATCTTCGAATCCACCGATCACTTCTCGGCGCGGGCTGTGCGGCGATGGCGGCACCCGCGATCCTGGCGTCCGGCCTGCGCGACGGCGGACGTAGCCCGTGTCTTGCCGGACGCTCGCTGGCCGTAGTACTGTCCAGACACGTGTCCATCATAAAACTTGGACACTTATCTGGGGAAGGATTTCCAATGACTCTGGTGAAACCACAGCGGGTATCCGGAGGCGACCACGAGCACGGTCACCTGGAGGAGTTCCGGGTCGACCCGATCGGCCTGATGCGCCGGGTCCGCGCGGAGTGCGGCGACGTCGGCTCGTTCGATCTGGCGGGGCGCCAGGTCATCCTGCTTTCGGGCGCGGAGGCCAACGAATTCTTCTTCCGCTCCGGCGACGAGGACCTCGACCAGGCCGCCGCCTATCCCTTCATGAAGCCCATCTTCGGCGACGGCGTCGTCTTCGACGCGAGCCCGGAACGCCGCAAGGAAATGCTGCACAACCAGGCTCTGCGCGCCGAGCACATGCGCGGGCACGCCGCGACCATCGCCCGCGAGGTCGAGCGGATGCTGGCACGCTGGGGCGACGAGGGCGAGATCGACCTGCTCGACTTCTTCGCCGAACTGACCATCTACACCTCCTCGGCCTGCCTGATCGGCGTGAAATTCCGCAACGACCTCGACGACCGCTTCGCGCACCTCTACCACGACCTGGAACGGGGCACCGACGCACTGGCCTACGTCGACCCGTACGCCCCGATCGAGAGCTTCCGCCGCCGCGACCAGGCGCGGGCCGAGCTGGTCGAGCTGGTCCAGGCGATCATGGATCGCCGGGCCGCCGCCCCGCCGACCGGCAAGGACGACCGGGACATGCTCGATGTGCTCATCTCGATCCCGGGCGACAACGGCGAACCGCGCTTCAGCGCCAGCGAGATCACCGGCATCTTCATCTCGATGATGTTCGCGGGCCATCACACCACCTCCGGCACGGCGGCCTGGACGATCATCGAATTGCTGCGCCACCCCGAGGTACTCGGCCGGGTCGTCGCCGAACTCGACGAGCTCTACGCCGACGGCTCCGACATCAGTTTCGGCGCGCTGCGCCAGATCCCGCACCTGGAGTCCGTGCTCAAGGAGACGCTGCGCCTGCACCCGCCGCTGATCATCCTGATGCGGGTGGCCCGTGGCGAGTTCGAGGTCTGCGGGCACCGCATCGAACCCGGCGACCACGTCGCGGCCACACCCGCGATCTCGAACCGGATCCCGGAGGACTTCCCCGATCCGGACGCGTTCGATCCCAGCCGCTACATCGATCCCGACCAGGCCGATCTCGTCAACCGCTGGACGTGGATTCCGTTCGGCGCGGGCCGGCACCGCTGCGTCGGCGCGGCGTTCGCGTTGATGCAGTTGAAGGCCATCTTCTCGCTGCTGTTGCGGGACTGGGAGTTCGAGATGGCCCAGCCGTCGGAGACCTACCGCAACGACCACTCCAAGATGGTCGTGCAACTCGCGCAACCGTGCACCGTTCGCTACCGCAGGCGCCGCAAGGAAGGCAACGGCTGAGGGCACGGCCGGGCCCGCGCGAGTTCCCCGCCACCGGGTGACGGGGAACTCGCACCCGGACCTACTCGTAGCGCACTCGCCAGCTCTTGATGCCGTTGATCCAGCCCGACCGCAGCCGCACCGGCTCGGCGACCTGCCGCAGATCGGGCATCACATCGGCGATGGCGTTGAACATCAGATCGATCTCCAGCCTGGCCAGGTTCGCGCCGACGCAGTAGTGCGCGCCGGTGCCACCGAAACCCACGTGCGGGTTCGGATTGCGCAAGACGTCGAAGGTGAACGGATTCTCGAAGCCCTCCTCGTCGAAATTGGCCGAGCTGTAGAACAAGCCGAGCCGCTCGCCCTGCCGGATGCGCTGCCCGCCGAGTTCCAGGTCTTCGGTCGCGGTGCGCTGAAAGGCGGTCACCGGCGTGGCCCAGCGCACGATCTCGTCGGGCGCGGTGCGCGGACGCTGCTGCCGGTAGATCTCCCACTGTTCCGGATTGTCCACGAACGCCTTCATCCCGTGCGTGATGGCGTTGCGCGTGGTCTCGTTGCCCGCCACCGCGAGCAGGATGACGAAGAAGCCGAACTCGTCGGAGCCGAGCGCCTCGCCGTCGAGGTCGGCGTGCACGAGCTCGCTCACGATATCGCCCACCGGGCAGGCGCGGCGCTGCTCGGCCATGTTCCAGGCGTAGCCGAGGATCTCGGCCGAGGCAGTCGCGGGATCGCCGTACTCGGGGTCGTCGTAGTTGAGCATCTGATTGGACCAGTCGAACAGCTTGCGCCGATCCGCCTGCGGCACGCCGATCAGCTCGGCGATCGCCTGCAACGGCAGTTCACAGGCCACCTGTTCGACGAAATCGCCGCCGCCGGATTCCTTGGCGCCGTGCACGATGCGCGCGGCGCGATCGGTGAGTGCGGCGCGCAGGTTCTCCACCGCCCGCGGCGTGAAGCCTTTGGAGATGATCCGCCGGATCTTCGAGTGCTTGGGCGGGTCCATGTTCACCAGCAGGGCTCCGGTGAGCGCCATCTGCTCCGGCGTGATGTCGCCGGGCAGGCGGATGATCGCCCCTTTCCGCTCCGAGGAGAACAGTTCCGGATGCTTCGAGATCTCCTTGATGTCGGCGAGCTTGCTGACCACCCAGTAGCCGCCGTCGCGGAAACCCCCGGAGGTCTCGTCGGATTGCGCGTTCCACCACACCGGGGCGGTCCGGCGCAGCTGCGCGAACTCCTCCACCGGACTTCGGTTCTCCCACAGCGCCGGATCGGTGAAATCGAATCCGACAGGTAATGCCGATGCGGCCATTGCTACCTCCTAGATGAAACGGGCAAGCCGGTCAGCGCGGCGCAGTCCGCCGCGCGAGTTCGGGATCGGCCGCGGCGGACGAAGCGCCGTCGGCACCGCGCAACGAGGCGGCGGCGCGACCCGCGACGAGCGGCAGCTCGAGATAGGTCCGCACACCCGGTTCGGCGGCGACGACGTAGGGAATCGAGTTCACGCAGTGCATGGCCGTGGCGACGATGCCGGGGTTGCGCGCCAGACCTGCGGCGGCGCTGTGCGCGTGCATGCCGGTGAAGGTCACCGTCGCGCCGGGATCACCGACGATCTCGACCTCGTACCGCTCACCCGCCGGTCCGAATGTCCAGGGTGGATCGAGGTTCTCGGTGCCCATGAACCAATTCACCGCCGCCGTGATCACCGGTGCGCCGCGGACGGTCCCCTGCCAGCGGAAGCGTTGCGCGGCGACGCGTCCCGGCGCGATCGGCCCGATCGGCGAGTCGATCGGTGCGGTGGCCACCGCCGTCTCGTGCGTCACCCGCAGTCGCTCGTCGAGCGAGATGCCCAGCGCCTCCGCGATCATCCACACCGATTGGCTGTAGCCGCCCGCGAGGACGTCCGCCATGACACTGGTCGCGGCCTGCTCCGGTGTGGCGCCGAACAGCATCCAGTCCCGGACCACGTCGGGCGCGCCATAGGTGCGGATATCGGAGAATTCCTCGGCGCGCACCTCGGTGATCGCCCCCGACAGCGCCGACACCACCAGCGGAATCTTCTCGGTGATGCCGCCGGGATGGATTCCGGCGCCGTGCAGAGTGACTCCGGCGGCCCGGCACAGCTCGTCGTACCGCTGCCGCTCCGCGCGGCGCGGATAGAACCAGCCCAGCGGTGTGACGATGTTCTTGCCGGACCGCAGGATCGCGCGCACCGTCTCGGTGTCGGCCATGAACGGGCTGTACAGCACGCACTCGGCCGGTGTGGCGAGCAGACGCTCGGCATCGGTGCTCGCGCGCACTCCGATCGGCGCACGGCCGACCAGTTCGCCCAGGTCCACGCCGTCCTTGTCCGCGCTGTGCACCCAGGCACCGGCCAGTTCCAGATCGGGATGGTCGAGAATGCCCTCGATCGCGGCCCGCCCGACTCCGCCGGTCGCCCATTGGATCACCCGGATCATGTCAGTCCGCCTTGTGGTCGGGGCCCCGGCCGCCCACGTACTGCTTGGCCCACCGATAGTCGGGCTTGCCGCTGGGCGCGCGCACGATGGTGTCGGCGACCCAGATCTGTTTGGGCACCTTGTAGCCGGCCAGGAATTTGCGCACGTGCGCGTGCAGGTCGGTGAACTCCACCGGCCCGGCTCCGGACAGCGACACCACGGCGGCGACCTGATGGCCCCAGCGTTCGTGCGGCACGCCGAGCACCACCGCGTCGTAGATCGCGTCGTGGGTCTTCACCACGCTTTCGACCTCTTCGACGAACACCTTCTCGCCACCGGTGTTGATCACCATGTTGCCGCGCCCGATCAGCGTGATCGAGCCGTCGGTCTCCGCGCGGGCGCGGTCGTCGGTGACGACCATGCGTGTGCCGTCGACGGTCTTGAACAGTTTGTCGGTCTTGCCGGGGTCCTTGTAGTAGCCGATCGGCACATTGCCGGTCTTGGCCAGCCAGCCTTCCGAACCCGGCGCGACGGGGTGGCCGTCGTCGTCCACGACCACCGCGCCGCGACCGGTCTGCACGCGGGGCCCGCGCGCGGGGTCGTCGTGCTTCTGGGCGAAACCGATACCGCCGAAACCGGTTTCCGACGATCCGATGGAGTCCGAGACGACCGCCCACGGGAACAGCTCCAGCAGCGCGTTCTTCACCGGCTGCGACAGCAGCGCCGCGCCGGAGGCGATCGCCAGCAAGGACGAGGCGTCCACCGGCTCGCGCTCGAACGCCTCGAGCAGCGGTCTGGCCATGGCGTCACCGGTGATCACCATGACCTGGGGGCGCTGCTGGGCGACGGTCCGCCAGACGCTACCGGCGTCGAAGCGGGATTCGAAGATCACGGTGTTGCCCGACCACAGCGCGGTGAAGGTGGGCATCATGGCCGCGGCGTGGATCAGCGGTGGCAGCACCAGCCAGGCGCTCGGATCGACCTGGGCGCCGGTGCGGGACTGCTGGAACTCGTCGGCGACCGGTTCACCGGTGTAGAAGTCGATGCCGCCGCCGAGGACCCGCCACATGTCCTCCTGCCGCCACATGACGCCCTTCGGCATGCCGGTCGTCCCGCCGGTGTACATCATGAACAGGTCGTCGGGACCGCGGCGGACCACCGGGCGGTCCGTCGGCTCACCGGCGAGGGCGGCTTCGTAGCCCGGAGACGCGGAATCCGCGTCGCTGAACTCGTCGGCTACGCAGAGCGTGTGCCGTAACGCGGTCGTCCGGGCTTCCTGGACGGCTGCGGCGTAACAGGAGTGGTGCACGAGCACCTCGAGATCCGCGTTGGCGTAGACGTAGGCCAGTTCCGCCACGCCGTACCGGTAGTTGATGTTGATCGGCACGGCGGCGAGCTTGAAGCACGCGATCAGCGTCTCCATCGTCTCGATGCTGTTGTGCATCTGGAAACCCACGTGCGTTCCCGCGCCGACGCCGAGCCTCGCCAGATGGTGTGCGAGCTGGTTGGCGCGGGCGTCGAGCGCACGGTAGGTCACGCGGCGGCCGGACTGGATCAGCGCCACCCGCTCGGGCATGGCGTCCACGGAGTGCTCGAAGAGGTCGGCGAAGTTGTTGGCCATCTCGTTCCATCTCTGGGTGGGGCTGTCACACGACGGTGAGCGGAAGGGGGATCCCCCGGTCGGTGAAGGTGAAGGCGGCGCCGGTGCTGAATCGGGTCAGCGCGACCTCCGTCGTCTCCCGGAACGCCTTGTCGCCGAGCGTGACGGCCGCGCGCCACCCGTCCGCGCCCACCGCGACGACCTCGGCGGAGAAACGCGGGTTCACGCCGCGGACCAGGGCGTTCAGCGGCTGAAGGTGCTCGGGGTCGAGCATCGACGGCCACGCTGCGTCGGTGTGCGCACCGCTCGCGGCCGGGAACGTCACCGTGACCGTGTCGCCGCTGTCCGCGATCTCGATACCGGTGTAGGGCAATGGATTCAGAGCGGGATGTAGCCGCAGTACCGTCGCGAGCGCGGCGGCGTCGGCACCGAGGCCGAGGCAGTTGCGCAGGCGCTCACTGGTGAGCCCGGCGATCCCCGCGAACTGTTTGCGTCCGATCTCCAGCGCCGCGGCGGCGTCGGTGCGAGCCCGCACCGCGATCATGAAACCGAGGGTGAGCAGATGATGTTGCAGGCAGACCTCGTCGGCGAGACGCACCAGCGCGGAGCGGGAGAAGTCCGCGAATCGCACATCGCTGAGCAAGGGGCCCGCGTAGTCCGGCCGTCCCTCGTCGTCGCGATCGATCGCGGCCAGCTCCAGTCCCGCCGCCACCGACCCGGCGACCAGCTCGGCGTTGGGCGGCACCGGCGGCGGCACGTGCCCGGGATCGATGACGACCGTCCACGCGCACACCGGCTTCCGGTCGGCCGGGTGGCGGGGCGGGCGGTGGATGGGCCGGACCTGCGCGTGCGGGTTGGTGGCCAGCGCGGTCGCGTCGAAGGTCGGGTCTTCGATGTCGTGGCACATCGACACGACGAAGTCCTCGCCCATCGGTTCCACGTCGGCCAGCGCACCGCAGTGGTCGAGCCAGAACTCGCCGTGGTGGTGGTCCTGCACCCGGAAACGGAAGTCCATGAACTGCGGTGGAGCGCCGATGTCCAGTTGCAGGCCCTTGAAGATGGTCTCCACGCCGTCGCCTGCGAAGCCGAGCGCCCGCTGCATGCGCCGGGTGTAGACCGGGCTGGCCACCTGCCACTCCTCGATGGCGATCTCGGTCATGCCCTCCCGGCCGAACGCGGCGATCGAATGCGCCATGCCGGAGCGGTCGATGAGGTGCCCGCACAGGAGCAGTTCGGGTACCAGCGCCGCCAGGGTGTCCCGGTCCAGGTCGGCGAATCGGCTGTGTGGTGCGGTCATGTCGGTCACCACAGCGGGACGGGGGATTCGCCGATGCGGTACCAGCCGGGCAGCGGTTTGCCGGAGACCGAGCGCTCGATGCGCTTCTGCATGCCCGGTGTCAGCGCCTTGTTCGTGATCATCTCCATGAACATCGCCGAGACGTTGCCGAAGTCGAAGAAGTCCCGCTGCCAGGACCATTGGAAGTCACCGCCGTAGCGGAACCAGCTGCCGCCGATCCCTTCGGGCGAGTAGTTGCGCCCGTCCGGACGCTCGGCCTCGCTGATCTGCTTCCAGAGTCCGATGACGTTGCCGGTGCGGTCGTCGACCACGAACTCCTGGTAGGGGTAGGTCCAGCCCTCCAGTCCGGTCATCTCCTGGCCGAGGGCCAGATCGCGGATCTCGTCGCGTCCGACGGCCATGAACTCCTGGGTGGGGCCGTAGTTCCAGCCGTAGGTGGCGTCCTCGGTGTACATCTGCGCGAGCGGCTTCCAGTCGCCCTTCTCCTCGCAGCGCTGGTTCTCCACGATCCAGCGCTGGATCATCTCGTCGAGCTCGGCGCGGTCGAAAGCTGGCATCAGTCGGTACCTTTCGGGGAGTGGTCGGTCGCGTCTTCGTCGGCGATCGACAGGGCTCGAGTGGGGCAGTAACGGATCGCGTCCGCCACGGCGGGCCGCAGACCGGCGTCCGGCACGTCGTCGAGGATCTCGACCCGGCCGCGTTTGGGCACGGTGAACACCTCCGGCGCCTCGGCCTGACAGACCGCGTGCCCCTGGCACAGATCGAGGTCGGCCCGGATCCTCATGACCGGCTCCGCACGGCCCGGCTTCGCGACCCGGGTATCCGGATTCGTTCGCATCGACGGCTCATCGGGTCTCCACGGTGATGGGAAGGTGGGCGAAGCCACGCACATTGGACGAATGCACGCGTTGGATGCCGTCCGGCACGATGTCGAAAGCGGTGACACGAGAGGCGAATTCCTGCAACGCGACGGTCGCTTCCAGCCGCGCCAGGTGCGCGCCCAGGCAGAAGTGCACTCCCGCACCGAAACTCGCCAGCCCGGACTTGTCGGCACGATCGATACGGAAACTGTCACCGTCGTCGAACGCCGCGGGATCACGATTGGCCGAACCGATCAGCAG
>NZ_BDBM01000095.1 GCF_001612985.1 Nocardia gamkensis NBRC 108242
GTCGCGTCCGCGACGAAGTCGCCAGCGGCGGTCGCGCACACGCGAGCCGGGCCGCGAACACGCAGCGCCGAAGGCGCTGCAAATCGAACACAGCTACGCTTCTCGCTCATGAGTGATACGACCCTGTGGGAGTACGCGACCGTGCCGCTGCTGACGCATGCGACCAAGCAGATTCTCGATCAGTGGGGAGCCGACGGCTGGGAGCTGGTCACCGTGCTGCCCGGTCCGACCGGTGAGCAGCACGTCGCCTACCTCAAGCGGCCCAAGTAGCGAAGGACGGTGACGCGATGACCCAGTGGGAGAAGAACCTCGCCGAGCTCGGAATCACCCTTCCTCCGGTCGTGGCCCCGGTCGCGGCCTACATTCCCGCGATCCGTACCGGGTCGCTGGTCTACACCTCCGGTCAGTTGCCGTTCGTGAACGGCCAGTTGTCCGCGGTCGGCAAGGTCGGCGCCGAGGTCTCGATCGAGGAGGCCGAGGAGGCTGCCCGGCTGTGCGCGCTGAACGCGCTGGCGGCGGTGCACGACCTGGTGGGCCTGGACGCGGTGGTGCGGATCGTGAAGGTGGTCGGGTTCGTCGCCTCGGCACCTGGATTCGGCGATCAGCCGGTCGTGATCAACGGCGCTTCGGAGTTCCTAGGTCAGGTCTTCGGTGACGCGGGCAAGCACGCCCGCTCGGCCGTGGGCGTCTCCGAACTTCCCCGCAACACTCCGGTCGAAGTCGAACTGATCGCCGAGGTGCGCTAGACCGGAACTGTCGGCTCCGTTTCTATCCGAGGTTTTGCGATGACGTTGACTCACCCCGCCTACGGGCAGCTCCGGCAGGTCACCGAGACGGCGGCGGTGCTGCTCGCCGACAATCCGGGGCAGATGACCTTGGACGGAACCAATACCTGGATCCTGCGCGCGCCGGGACGGTCGGACTGTGTGGTGGTGGACCCGGGACCGAAGGACAAGTCGCACACGGCCGCGATCGCCGAGGCCACCGGTGGCCGGATCGCGCTGACGCTGATCACCCACCGCCATCACGACCACACCGGCGGTATCGATCGGCTGGTCGAGCTGACCGGGACGCCGGTGCGCGCCAAGGACTCCGGCTTCCTGCGCGGCTCGTCCGCTCCCCTCGTCGACGGCGAGGTGATCGAGGCGGCGGGCCTGCGCATCACCGTGCTGGCCACGCCGGGTCACACCGGTGACTCGGTGAGCTTCGTCCTCGACGACGCGGTGCTGACCGGCGACACGATCCTCGGCGCGGGCACCACCGTGCTGGACTCCAGCGACGGCACGCTGGCCGACTATCTGTCCTCGCTGGACCGGTTGGTCGAGGCGGGCCGGGGCAAGGCGTTGCTGCCGGCGCACGGCCCGGACCACCCGGATCTGGAGCCGGTCGCCCGGTATTACATCGCGCATCGGCACGAGCGTCTCGGTCAGGTGCGGGAGGCACTGCGGGTTCTCGGCGCGGACGCGGGCGCGATGGCGGTCGTGCGGCGCGTGTACGCCGACGTGGACAAGCGGCTGTGGCCCGCGGCGCGCAGTTCGGTGCAGGCGCAGCTGGAATACCTGCGCGCGCACGGCTAACCGGAACGACAGAACGCCGGGTTCAGTGGAGCGCTGAAACCCGGCGTTCGGCGTGGAGTCCGTGCGTTACCGGGCGCGACGGGCCAGGCGCTCGGAATCGGAGATGAGCACGCTCTTGCCCTCCAGCCGCAGCCAGCCGCGATGCGCGAAGTCGGCGAGCGCCTTGTTCACGGTCTCGCGGGAGGCGCCGACCAGCTGGGCGATCTCCTCCTGGGTCAGGTCGTGGGTGACCCGCAGCGCGCCCGCCTCCTGAGTGCCGAAGCGCTGTGCGAGCTGCAGCAGCGCCTTGGCGACCCGGCCGGGGACGTCGGTGAAGATCAGGTCGGCCAGGTTGTTGTTGGTCCGGCGCAGGCGGCGGGCGAGAACGCGCAGCAACTGCTCGGCGATCTCGGGCCGCTGGTCGATCCAGGTCTTGAGGGCGTCGCGGTCCATCGTCACCGCACGCACCTCGGTCACCGTGGTGGCGGTGGAGGTGCGCGGGCCCGGATCGAAGATCGACAGCTCGCCGAACATGTCGGACGGGCCCATGATGGTCAACAGGTTCTCGCGGCCGTCGGGCGAGCGGCGTCCGATCTTCACCTTGCCGGACGTGATGATATACAGCCGGTCGCCCGGCTCACCCTCGTTGAAGATGACGTGACCGCGCGGGAAATCCACCGGCTGAAGTTGCTTGGCGAGGGCGGCCACCGCAGTGGGCTCGACGCCCTGGAAGATGCCTGCTCTGGCGAGGGCCTCGTCCACGAATGTGCTCCTTAGGGAAATGGCTCTGTACTGGACCGAAGCGACTCGGCCAACAGCGCAGTCTACGCGGCGTCACTACAGCGTAGTGACGGACACCACGTAACGAGTGGATTGCGCGGCGCGCACGCCGGGTCAGCTCGCGCGGGCCACGTCCATCTCGTCACCGCGGGAGCGACGCCTGCGCATCCGGGCCACGGCGGCGGGCAGACCGAGCTTCGTCAGCTCTTTCACCTCGGCGTTACTGGCCTTGTCCAGGTACTGCTGAACCTCTTCGTCGGGTTCGAGAAGCTTGCGGAGCCGGTTCTCGACCCGCTCCATACCCAGTGCGAACAGCATCAGCACCACTGGGAAGAGCACCACAGCGAGTCCTTGCATGACGAGCAGTAAACACCGTCGAGGTCTCAGATGGAACACGGCAACTGAACTGGAAGGGCAACGTTGTCTGCCGATTCCGTATGGTGGACGGGTGCGCGTCTCCCCCTCCACCGCCGCCGGGAACGGGCTTGCCCCCGGCTCCGATCCCAACGGAACGCCGCCGGTCGCCGCCGCGGCTCCACAACGGAAAACCAGGGCGCGACAGGCGGAAACCCGGCTCGGGCTGGTCCGCCGCGCGCGCCGGATGAACCGCGAACTGGCGACCGCTTTCCCCGACGCGCATTGTGAGCTGGATTTCACCACACCGCTCGAACTGGCGGTCGCGACAATACTTTCGGCACAGTGCACCGACGAGCGGGTGAATCTCACCACGCCCGCGCTGTTCGCCCGGTACCCCGATGCCCGCGCCTACGCCGAGGCAAACCGCGCGGAGCTGGAGGAATACATCCGGCCGACCGGCTTCTTCCGGAACAAGGCCGCCTCGCTGATCGGACTCGGCCAAGCGCTGCTGGAACGATACGACGGTGAGTTGCCTCACACCCTGACCGAACTCGTCCAGCTGCCCGGCATCGGGCGCAAGACCGCCAACGTCATCCTCGGCAACGCGTTCGGGGTGCCGGGCATCACGGTCGACACCCATTTCGGCCGTCTGGTGCGCCGCTGGGGATGGACCGACGAGGAAGACCCGGTCAAGGTCGAGCACATCGTCGGCGCGCTGATCGAGCGCAAGGAATGGACGATGCTCTCGCACCGGGTGATCTTCCACGGACGGCGGGTCTGCCATTCCCGCAAGCCGGCGTGCGGCGCTTGCGTCCTGGTCAAGGACTGCCCGTCGTTCGGTATCGGGCCGACCGATCCGGAGGCCGCGGCCAAGCTGGTGAAAGGGCCGGAGCGCGAGCATCTGCTGGAGCTGGTGGGCCGGTGAGCTCGGAGCCCTCGGGCCGAAGGAGGAGGGGGCATGCGTGGCGCTGGGCATTGGCAGGTCTGATCGTGGTGGTGGCGCTGGCGGTCGCGGTGTGGCCGCGCGGCGACGAGGCGACGGAGCAGCCGCAGTCGCCCCCCGCCGCCTCCGGCGTCTCCGATGACCTGCGCGCTGCCGCCCATTTGCCCGACTGCCCCGGCGGCGCCGCCACCGGCAGCGGGCCGCTGGCCGGGATAACGCTGGATTGCCTGGCGAACGGCAGGCCGGTGGACCTGGCCGCCGCGCTGGCGGGCAAGCCCGCTCTGCTGAACCTGTGGGCCTACTGGTGCGCACCGTGCGCCCAGGAGTTGCCGTATTTGCAGCAATACGCCCAACGCGCCGGGAACGCGATTACCGTGCTGACCGTGCACAGCGACCCTGATGAGGCCAAGGCACTGTCCCGGCTGCGTGGGCTGGAGGTGCGGTTGCCAGGCGTTTCGGACGCCGACGCGCGAGTGCGTACGGCCGTAGGGGCCCCCGCGGTATTGCCGATCTCGGTGCTGGTGCGTGCCGACGGCTCGGTCGCCGATGTCGTGGTGCGGGCTTTCGGCGGGGTGGATGACATCGCGAATACGGTCGCGGGCAAGCTCGGAGTGGCCGCGTGACAATGCGGGTGGACGAATCAATGGTGGAGGTGACGGTGCGGGCGTGCACGCGGGCCGGTGAGCGAATGCGCGGGGGAGGTGTGCGTTGAGCATCGAAATGCCGCCCGGCATCCCGGATTGGCTGACCCGCTCGGCCGAACCGGCTACGGAGGACGCCGACACCCTGACCAGGGAGCGTGTGCTGCGCCGCGCCCTGACCCTGACTTCGAAGCCGCGGCAAGCGGCGGTGCTCGTGCTGTTCGGTGGCTCGCCCGAGCCGGACCCGGCCGCGCCGGGCGGACTGCCCGCCGACGCGGAGGTGCTGCTCACCCAGCGCGCCTCCACCATGCGCCAGCACCGAGGCCAAGTGGCCTTCCCCGGCGGTGCGGTCGACCCGGGCGACGCCGGGCCGATCGATACCGCGCTGCGCGAAGCGTGCGAGGAGACCGGTCTCGACCGTTCCGGTGTCGAGCCGTTCGCGGTGCTGCCGAAACTGTTCGTGCCGCCGTCGCGCTTCGACGTCACGCCGGTGGTCGCGTACTGGCGCACACCGGGCACTGTGGGGGTGGTCGACCAGAGCGAGACCGAGCGGGTCGTGCGCGTCCCGCTCGCGCAGCTGCTGGATCCGGTCAACCGCTTCCTGGTCCGCAGCCCCATGGGCTATCAGAGCCCGGCGTTCCAGGTCGACGGGATGCTGGTCTGGGGTCTGACCGGCGGCATCCTCGCCGGGATCAGCAAGGCCTGCGGCTGGGACCGAGCGTGGGACCACGGGGACGTTCGTGATCTGGAGACCGCACTCGCCGCCGTGGGGATGACGTTATGAGTTCGTCGGCCTGGCTCGACATCGCCGTCGTGCTGTTGGCGCTGCTGGCCGCCTCCTCGGGATGGCGCCAGGGCGCGGTGGCCTCCGCGCTCGCCTTCCTCGGTGTGGTGCTCGGCGCGGTCGCGGGCATCCTGATCGCGCCGCACATCCTGGTGCACGTCGACGAGGGCCGCACCAGAGTGCTCACCGGTGTGCTGCTGATCGTGGTGCTGGTGATCGTCGGTGAGGTCGCGGGCATGGTGCTGGGGCGCGCCGCGCGCAGCGGTATGCGTCATCCGTTCACGCGCAGCGTGGACAGCGCGGTCGGCGCGGTGTTGCAGGCGGTCGCCGTGCTGGTCACCGCGTGGCTGCTGGCGCTGCCGCTGGCCACGTCGTCGCAGCCGGCCATCGCCACGGCGATCAACGGCTCTCGGGTGCTCGCCGATGTCAACGACGTCGCGCCGAACTGGCTGCGCAGGCTGCCCAACGAGTTCTCCAAGCTGCTCAACACCTCCGGCCTGCCGGACGTGATCGGGCCGTTCGGACGGGCGCCGATCGCGGCCGTGGAACCCCCCGATCCGAGCGTGCTGGCCAGCCCGGTCGCCGCCTCGCTCCAGCAGAGCGTGCTGCGCATCCGCGGGGTCGCGCCGAGTTGCCAGCGGGCGCTGGAGGGCTCGGGCTTCGTCATCGCGCCCGAGCGCGTGATGACCAACGCCCACGTCGTCGCGGGCACCACGAGCGTCGCGGTGGACACCCCGCGCGGCCCGCTGGACGCGAACGTGGTCCTGTTCGACCCGTCCAAGGACGTCGCGGTGCTCGCCGTGCCCGGTCTCACCGCCCCGGTGGTCCCGCGCGCGCCGGCGCCCGCGCGGTCGGGCGACAGCGCGATCGTGCTCGGCTACCCCGGTGGCGGCCCGTACACAGCGAGCGCCGCCCGGGTGCGCGAGACGCTGGATCTGACCGGTCCGACCATCTACCGCAACGGCACCGTCGAACGCGAGGTCTACACCGTCCGCGGCCAGGTCAGGGCGGGCAATTCCGGTGGGCCGCTTGTGGATACCGACGGGCAGGTGCTCGGCGTGGTCTTCGGCGCCGCCGTCACCGACGACGACACCGGTTACGTGCTCACGCTCGCGGAGGTCCGCGCGCAGCTCGACGCGGCCGAACGGGTCAGCGCCGCGGTGGACACCGGCGCCTGCGTTCTCAGCTGAATCGGCGTCCCCGGCCACGGGCATCCGTGGCCGGGGAGGCATCCCCCGCGGCTCAGGCCAGAAGTTTGGCCAGTTCCGTCGTCACGGCGTCCGGGTTCTCCTGGTGGGCGAAGTGCCCCGCCGCCGGGATGGTGACCAGTCGCCGCTCCGGTGCGAGATGAGGATCGCGGCGGAAGGTGCCCGCCAGCACGTACGGGTCCAGATCGCCGCGCATGGCCAGGACCGGGATGTGGATGGGTTCGCGCATGGTCGCCATGAACCGGCGGCCATCCGGGCGCCACTGGCTGCGGAAGGCCCAGCGCTGGTACTCCAGCGCACAATGCGCGGCGCCGGGAATCCGGATCGCCGAACGCATCCGCTGGGCGGTGTCGACGAATTCGGCGGTGCCGGTCCATCCCACGCTCACCCGCTGACGCAGCAGCCGCTCGACCTCGAAGCCGTCGGCGGTGGTCAGCAAGTACTCGCCGTACCGGGGCAGCTGGTAGCGAAGGAAGTTCGGCAGCCAGGCCGCGCGCTGGCGGCGGCTACGCAGCACGGAACTCTTCAGCGCCGACGGATGCGGCGAGCCGACCAGCGCGATCGAGCGAACCAGTCGCGGATGCAGCACCGCGGTGGTCCAGCAGACCAGTCCACCGTCGGCGTGCCCGACCAGCGTCGCCTCGGTGTAGCCGAGCGCCCGGATGAGGCCGGCGACGTCACCGGCGAGCGTCCAGCCGTCGTAGCCGCGCGGCGGCTTGTCGCTGTCGCCGTAGCCGCGCAGGTCGACGGCGACAACGCGGTGACCGAGCTCGGCCAGGCCGGTCAATTGGTGACGCCAGGACCACCAGAAGTCCGCGAAGCCGTGCAGCAGCACGACCAGCGGAGCGTCGGCCCGCTCGGGCGCCGCCGCGTCCACGACGTGGAATCGAATGCCGTTGGCGTGCACGTCCCGATGCGTCCACGGTCCGTCGTAACGGACGCTGGACGGATCCGGAAGCAAGTTCGCCGACACGGCGACCGAGCCTAGTAGCCGTCGTACCGGCCCGCGCACGCGCCTAGGAAGCGGGCTTCTCCAGGGCGAGACGGTCGTCGTGCGCGGACGCGCCCAAGCTGTGCGGCAGCACCGTGCGCGCCTGCTTGAGCGAATCGATCGTCTTCTCCGGCGCGCGCAGTTTCTTCACCCGCCGGTATCCGAGGAACGCCAGTGCCGCGGTGGCCACGATCATCAGCAGGAAGACGATCAGGAAGGCCGCCCAGCGCGCCAGCCACACGTCGAGCAGTTCGCCGAGGAAGAAGAAAAAGAAGAAGGTGCTGAACAGCAGCACGGTGAGCGCGAGGATGAAGTAGACGCTGCCCTGCAGGCCCTTCTTGATCTCACCGGTGACCTCGGCCTTGGCCAGTTCGACCTCGGCGCGGACCAGGGTCGACATCTGCTCGGCGGCGTCGCGGACCAGGCTCCCGAAGCTCGCGGAGCCGAGCGGATCGGCGTCCGAGAGGGGAATGGAGGTGACCGTACGACCGCGCTCCGCGCCGCTCCCGTTACCGCCGTGGTTGAAACTCACTTGGTCGACCCTTCTCCCTGTCCCGGCACTGCTTCAACTCCCGTTCGAACGGCGGCGCTCCCGGTGCCCTCCGTGGTCACGCAGGCTACCGCCTCCGGACGGATCGCTCGTGCCGCCGTCCTGTTCACGTTCTAGCGCACGGGCGTCCCGCCGAGCCTGGTGGACACGCCCACGCCGCAACAGTAGCGCCGAACCGGCGAGCGACGCCGCCATTGATGTGACCAACACAGCGGCTTTCGCCAACTCGACGTCCGCGACACCGGCGAGCGCGAGCTCCGCCACGAGAAGGCTAACCGTGAAGCCGATCGCGCCGAGCACCGACAGGGCGAACATGTCCCGCCAGCCGAGCCCGGTGGGGCGCTTCGCGACGCCCAACCGGATTGCCACCCAGCTCATCCCGAAGATCCCGAGGGGCTTGCCCACGAGGAGTCCGAGAATCACGGCGAGTGCGAGCCGATTGGTGTACAACTCGCCGAACACCGTGGGATTCAACGGAACCCCGGCGGCGAACAGGGCGAACATCGGAACGCAGAACCCGGCGGAGACCGGCTGGAAGAGGTGCTCGAGCCGGGTGGCGGGCGCTCGGAGTTCTCCGGGATCCGGGCGCACCCTGGTGAGCAGGCCGAGCGCGACGCCCGCCAACGTGGGATGGATGCCCGCCTCGTGCAGCGCGTACCAGGACACCAATGCCAGCGGGACATAGAGCAAGGGCGTGCGGATCCGAGCGCGCTGCCCCATCGACCACCCGGCGAAGCATCCGGCCGCGACGAGCAACCACAGCAGCGACACCGCCGTGGTGAACAGCACCGCGATCACCACGATCGCCATCAGGTCGTCGACCACCGCGAGACTGAGCAGGAACACCCGCGCGCCCGCCGGGATGCGTGAACCGGTCAGCGCCAGCACGGCGAGCGCGAACGCGATGTCGGTGGCGACCGGGATGGCCCAGCCGCGCTCCATGCCGGGGATGCCGAACCCGACGACCGCCGCGATCAGCGCGGGGGTGATCACGCCGCCGATCGCCGCGATGACCGGCAGGGTGGCGCGTCTGCGGTCGGCGAGTTCGCCGACGACCAGTTCGCGTTTGAGTTCCAGTCCGGCGACGAAGAAGAACACCGCCAGCAGACCGTCCTCGGCCCAGTCGGCCAAGGTCAGGTCCAGGTGCAGCGGCGGGATCGCGACGACCGTCTCGGTCATCGACACATAACTCGCTGCCCAGGGCGAGTTCACCCACAGCAACGCGATCGCGGCCGCGATCAGAAGCAGTGCGCCGCCGACGGTTTCCGTGCGGAGGTAGCGGGACAATTCCGAGTGCACTCGCGTGATCACGGGAAACCTTTCGGGCGGCGGCCGGGCAGCACTGCGGCGGCACCCACCGGAACCGGCTCAACGGGTGCGCGACCGCTCGCCGACCAGACTTCCCGGCACACCTCACGCAATCTTAACGGGTGCGGCCGGTGACAGGTCCGCCACCGGCCGTCTCAGGGCTGCCCGGTCAGTCCTTGCCCGCCCGGATCGCCTCGAAGACGC
>NZ_BDBM01000096.1 GCF_001612985.1 Nocardia gamkensis NBRC 108242
GCCGCCCGCCCCCGGGGCGGGGTATCCGCCGCCCGGCCAGCCCGTTCCGCAACAACCGCAGCAGCCCGCCGAGGTCAGCCTGAGCAAGGACCGCGCGGTCAGCCTCGTCAAGGGCCAGCGGGTGACCCTGCGTAAGGAAGGCGCCGCGCTGACCTTCGTCAAGATGGGTCTCGGCTGGGATCCGGTGCGCAGCCGCGGCATGTTCGGCAACCGCACGGTCGATATCGACCTGGACGCTTCGGTCATCCTGTTCGCCGACATGAACCCGGTGGACGTCGCCT
This sequence comes from Nocardia gamkensis NBRC 108242, assembly GCF_001612985.1. Taxonomy (GTDB): domain Bacteria; phylum Actinomycetota; class Actinomycetes; order Mycobacteriales; family Mycobacteriaceae; genus Nocardia; species Nocardia gamkensis. The sequence continues at coordinate 282 of NZ_BDBM01000096.1, forward strand.
ACTACGGTCAGCTGACCTCGAAGGACGGCTCGATCCGCCACCAGGGCGACAACCTCACCGGCGAGGGCGAGGGCGACGACGAGGTGATCCTGGTCGACCTGACCCGCATCCCCGCGCACATCACCACCCTGGTGTTCGTGGTGACCTCCTACAAGGGCCACACCTTCGAGCAGGTGCAGAACGCGTTCTGCCGCTTGGTCGACGGGACCAACAACGGCGAGCTGGCCAGGTACACGCTCGCCGGTGGCATGCCGTTCACCGCGATGGCGATGTCCAAGCTGTACCGGGTCGGCAACGACTGGAAACTGCAGGCGCTCGGTGAGGGCTTCCAGGCCAAGCATCCGGGTGAGGCGGTGCCGCAACTCGGCCGGTTCCTCGTCAACAATTGACCGGCGGCGCGACAGCAGGGCAGACACGGTGATTCAACTGCGGGCCGGTCAGAACATCCCGTTGACCGGTGAGGTCGTTCGTTTCAGTGCGCGCGCCGAGGCTGCCCTCGACGTTTCCGCGCTGGTGGTCGCGGAGAACCTGAAGGTGTTCTCCAGCGACGATTTCGTCTTCTACAACCAGCCCGCCACGGCGGGCGTCGCGTTGACGGCCGACGGGATCACGATCACGCTCACCGAGGTGCGCGCCGACGCGAAGGCCGTGCTGCTTGTGGTCAGCGCCGACCCGGCCGCCCCCGCGCGGGCCGACGGGCTCGGGCCGGTCACCGCCACCTTGTCCGAGAACGACAGCGTGACCGCGGAATTCGCGATCACACCGTCGTCCGGTGAGACGGCGCTGATCTGTCTGGAGGTGTACCGGCGCGGTCCTGCTTGGAAGCTGCGCGCGGTGGGCCAAGGTTACGCGGGCGGTCTCGCCGCATTGCTCACGGCGCACGGCGTCGAGGTCGACGGCGCGGCCACGGAATCCGGGGCTCCCGACCAACCCGGTACGCACACCATGGCCGGTCCGCTGGCGGGCGACGCGCAGATCGCCGCCGCCGGTGCGCCGCTGGAGGTCGGTCACGGCCTGGAACGGCTGTGGATGGTGTTCGAGGACGCCGCGCGATCGGCTGCCGCGCTGATCTCGGCGCGGGAGTACGCGGCCAAGCGGTTGGATCACGAGCTGTCGCTCGCCGTCTCCGACCCGGCGACCAGGAACACTCCGGCAGCCGAGCAGGCGCGCCGGGTCGCGCAGCAACGGCACGACGAGCTGGTCGCCACCGCCGAGCGCAACCATCAGCGCGACGCCGAACAGCTGATGGGCGAACTCGCCGAGGCCGACCGGGTGCTGCCGCCCGCCCTGGCCTCCTGGGACTCCCCCGTTTGGGACAAGCCGCCCGCACCGAGCGACGGTATCCGGCTCGGCGAGTTGTACGCGCTCGACCGGGGATCGGTGCGCATTCCGTATTGCGTTCCCGTGCCGCTGAACCGGCCGTTGTGGATCGATGCCGAATCGACCCGTGCGGTCACGCCCGTGGTGGGCGCGCTGCTCGCGCGGTTGCTCGCCACGGCGCCGCAGCGGCGGACACTGCTGGACATCATCGATCTGACCGATGCGTTCAGCGGCTTCACCGGTTTGCTGGCTCCGGTGCTGAACGGCCCGCCGATCACCGACCACGCCGATATCTCGGCGCGGTTGCAAGCGCTGGTGGACGCCGCCGAACTGGCCGAATTGGCTTATGCGAGTGGCGCGTACACACCGCCCAGTGAGCATCGAGTCCTGCTGGCCGCGGATTTCCCGCATGGCTACCAGAGCTCGGACGCGCAGCGGATCGGTGCGCTGATGACGCGTGGCGAGCTGATCGGACTGTCCATCGTGATCGTCGGCGCCGACGAATCCGACTCGGCCGACACCACCGTGGCGATGCTGTCGCAGTCTTGCCGCCATCTGCCGACCATCGGCGGTACGCCGCTGTTCGACCCGTGGACCGGCAGCGCGTGGGAACTCGATCTGGACATGTTGCCGCAGGAGCCGGAACGGCAGGCGCGCTTCCTGCGCACCCCGTGAGATCGCCTGGTCAGCCGCGTGCGACCGCCGGTCGCGGTCGCAGCGGCGCCGGCAGCCACGCCAGCAGCGGGTCCGGCATACGGTCGACGATCCCGCCGACGGGGTCGTCGACGAAGTCGCGCCGCACCAAGTCCTCCTCGGGGCGGTAGATCTGGCGCACGATCAGGGCGCACAGTCCGAGTACCGCCAGATCACGCAGGGCGACGGTGCCGGTGAACCACTGCTCGGGCAGGCCCTTGCGGTCCAAGCCGAGGTAGTAGAACATGCGCGGCACCCAGACCAGCGCGTCGATGGTCATCCAGGCCAGCAGGACGCGCCGGTGCGGCAACGCCAGGACGGCCAGCGGCACCAGCCACAGCGAATACTGCGGACTCCACACCTTGTTCGTCAGCAGGAACGCCGCGACCACGAGGAAACACAGCTGCGCCAGCCGCGGCCGCTGCGGCGCCGTGAGGCCGATGTAGGCGATCACCGCGCAGGCCGCGACGAACGCCAGCAGCGAGACGGCGTTCAGGATGGCGGGTTGCTCCCCGTGGGTCAGCACGCCGTCGAAGCCGGGCCAGCCGGTGAACGAGGAGATCACGTTGTAGATCGAGTCCGGGTCGGCATGCCGGGTGGTGTTGAGCCGGAAGAATTCCCGCCAGCCGTTCGGGAACAGCGCGGCGATCGGCAGGTTCACCGCCAGCCAGGTGGCCAGCGCGGCGCATACGGTGACGGACGCGGCGCCGAGCGGGCGGGCGCTGAGAAATTGGACGCGGTAGGGCGTCTCGCGCACCCACGCCAGGAAGGCGGGCCAACTGTCGATATCGCGGATCCGCAGGCCGAGGTGCGTGCGCGGTGTGCGTTGCATCGTCTCGGTGCGCAGGCACAGCACGACGATCGGACCGAGCAGCAGCAGGGGATACAGCTTGGCGGCGCCGCCGAGACCGAGCAGAATTCCCGCGAGCACGGGTTTGCGCCGGGCCCAGGCGAGCAGGCCGGTGGCGGCGAAGGCCGTCGCGAGCGCGTCGAAATTGGTGAACGCGTGCACGATCACCAACGGTGAACAGGCGATCAGTGCCGCGTCCCAGATCCGGCGGCCGGACAGCAGCGCCGACGCCCATACGGTGATCAACCAGGCCATCGCCAGACCGAACGCGACGACGTTGAAGTAGATCACCACCTGCAACGCGCCGGGCAGCGGTGCGGCGTCCCAGCTCTTCGCGATCCGCATCGAGAAGTACTGGTATAGGCCGGAGAGCACCGGATACTCCATGTATCGCGTCTCCCGCCCACCGTCGGGAGTCTGCTCGGTCCATTGCTTCTTGTACGGGAAGGCACCTTCATTCAGCCGTTCCGCGCCGTAGAGCGGAACGGTGTCCGAGTAACACATCGCCACGTACTGGCGGCCGTTGTTCCAGTCGAGGGTCGGGCCGTCCGCGCCATCGGTCTGCTGGAGGCATCCCGCCTTGCCGAACCAGCCGAGTGCCAGGAACACCACGGTGAACGCCAGCAGCACCCGCATGGGCGTCCAGAACCGGACCCGCCCGATCAGCGCATGATCACCGACGGGCCCGCCGATCACCGTGGACAGTTGCGCGGCGAGGGAATCGTTGCGGCTCGGCCGGTCGCGCGCGTCCGCCGATCGCAGATCGGAGGCGAGCGGAGCGGGAGCGGCGTAGTACGCCCCACCGGGCACCATCTTCTGGTCCGACAGCGGCGCCCTCCCATTCCTCCGTGGCTCCACCAACTGCTGATCGGTCACGGAACCCGAGGCTACCCGGAGGGCGCAGCGCGGTCCGGATCGACTCGTCTCCGGTCTTCTGGGCGTTGCCGCCGCTCGCGCGCCGCACACTAAGCTTCCGAAAGGGTTAATTCTCTTCCTAGGTAATGGCATGGGTGTTATGATTTCGATCAGTCGACGCGCAATGCTGACGCGTCTACTTCGAAACGGGGTGGGCATGTTCAAGAAATTATTTATATCGCTGACTGTCGCTGGAGCGGCGCTGGTCGGACTGGCTGGAAACGCCACCGCGGGGTATTCGTCCTACTCGGAGTGTCTGGGGTGGAAAGGTATTCCGGACAAGTGCGTGCAGATATCGGATGGAACTTATGTTGTCCTGCGGGGGTACTATAAGTTCACTGAATGTCTGAGCTGGGCGGGTGTCAGGGAGAAGTGCTACCAGGACCCAAATGGTTTCTGGTACATCACTCCGGCTTGATTCGTGCCTCCGCGTCGGCCCTGGCCAGCGATCGCTAGATCGGCCAGGGCCGTAACGCATCAGGTGGCTCGTCCGGTCGCCACTAAGGCACAACATTCTGATCTGAATATATCTCTTTCCTTTGACTGGGAATTACGTCGGGCGGGGTTTATTTGCTCGAATTAGTGCGGGATTCCGATCGCGGGAAAACATTCTCAGCAGCTGCGGTTTATACGACAGCTGGGCGCGCGTCCGCATGGAACTATTGAGAGCGCTGTTTTGCCGGGCGATACGCTCACAAAGAAAGTGCTGCCGAAGGTCGGTAAGTATTCGACCGCCTGGGGAGCAAGGCTGGCTGTATAAATGAGCTGACCTGAACGATCGGGCAGTCGACGAATTCCATTCGGTCTTTCGCCGACTGCCGATCGATCATGACTCCCTGGCTATCGGCCCCGGGTCGGGGGCGCCCCGGTCGTCCCTGCGTCGTTGCCGTTTCCGTTGTTGCCCGCGCGGGGTGCGTTCGTGGCTGTGGGGGACGAACCGTCGGTCGGTGCGACCGGCTGGCCGGGCAGCGGACCCGCGTCCGACTCGCGTTGCTGTTGCGGACGCTGTTGCTGCGGTGCGGGCTGGACGCCTGGCACCGGGATGGTGATGCCGGGCAGGATCTCCACCTGGGTCGGCGCGACCACGACCGGCGGCAGCAGAGGGGAGTCCACGGTGGTGGGCGGGGTGTAGGGCGCCGACCACTCGGGGACACCGGCTTGGCCCTTGATCGGGGCGGGCTTCGGGAACGTCTCGTTGCGGGTACCCGAGAGCGCGCCGTCCATGGTCGACTTCCAGATGTCGGAAGGCAGGCCCGAACCGTAGATCATGCCGCCGCTGTAGTTGCGCAGTGGAGAATTGTCGACACTGCCGACCCACACGGCGGTGGACAGCGAGGGGGTGTAGCCGACCATCCAGGCGTCCTTGTTCTCGCCCGTGTCGAGCAGCTGCGCAGTGCCGGTCTTGGCTGCCGACTCGCGTCCGTTGGCGAGCCCGTGGTTGCGGGACCAGCCGGCGATCGGCTTCATCGCGGCGGTGACATTGTCGGCCACCGCGGCCGAGACGCGCTGCTCACCGGCCACTTCGCCGCGATCGAGCAGCACCTGGCCGTCGGCGGTCACCACCTTCGTCACGAAGTGCGGCGCGTGGTAGACGCCGGAGGCGGCGAGCGTCGCGTAGGCGGAGGCCATGTCCAGCGGCCGGGCTTGGTACTGACCGAGCACGATGCCGTTGTTCGGCCCTGAACCGTCCGACTCCGTCAGGGTCTTGCCCACACCCGGGATGGTGTCCGGGATGCCCAGCCGGTGACCCATGTCGGCGATCTTCTGCGGACCGTTCTGCATGTCCAGCTGCATCCGGTAGAAGCTGGTGTTCAGCGACCGCTTCAGCGCCTCGGCGATGGTGCACATGCCGCACTGCTCGCCTTCGACGTTCGTGATCTTGATGCCGTTCACCGTGATCGGCGAGCTGTCGTACATCTGCGACAGCGGAATGCCCTGCTCCAGGTTGGCCGCGAGGCCGATGACCTTGAACGACGAACCGGTCTGCAGACCGGCGTTGGCGTAGTCGTAGCCCTGGCCGTCGCTGCCGCCGTAGTACGCGCGCACCGCGCCGGTGTGCGGATCGATCGAGACGACCGCTGTGCGCAGCTGCTCCGGTTCGCCTTGCATCTTCGACGTGGCGGCGTCGACCGCCGCCTGCTGCGCCTTCGGGTCGATCGTGGTGGTGATCTGCAGTCCCGAGGTGTTCAGCTGCTGCTCGCTGATGCCCGCCGCCGCGAGTTCTCTGAGCACCTGGGTCTTGATCAGGCCTTCGGGGCCGGAGTCCTGCTCCTTGTCCTGGGTCGAGGCGAGGGACACGACCTGCGGGTACTGCAGGCTCTGCCGCTCGCCCGCGCTCAGGTTGCCCGCGGAGACCATGCCGTCGAGCACGTAGCTCCAGCGTGTCTTCGCGCCCTCCGGGTTCTTCTCCGGGTCCAGGCTGGAGGGCAGCTGGATGGTGGCGGCCAGCACCGCGCCCTCGGCGACGGTCAGTTCCTGCACGGGCTTGCCGAAGTACGCCTTGGACGCCGCGTCGATGCCGTACGCGCCGCGACCGAAGTAGATGGTGTTCAGGTACGCCGCGAGGATCTCGTCCTTGCTCCACTGCCGCGCCATCTTGGCCGAGATGACCAGCTCGTGCATCTTGCGGGTCAGCGAGTGCTCGTCACCGACCAGCGCGTTCTTCACGTACTGCTGGGTGATCGTCGAACCACCGCCCGCGCTCTCCTTGCCGAGGACGTTGTCCCTGGCGGCACGCGCGAAGCCGGAGATCGAGAAGCCGGGGTTGGTGTAGAAGTCCCGGTCCTCGGCGGCCATCACCGCGTTGCGGACGTGCGGCGGGATCTGCTCGATGGTGACGTCGGTCCGGTTGCCCTCCGGCGGCACCACTTTGCTGATCACCGTGTCACCGTCGGAGGCCAGGATGGTCGCCACCTGGTTGGTCTTCAGGTCTCCCGGCTGCGGCACCGACACCGTGGTGTACGCGGCGAGGAAGATGCCGCTGGGCAGCAGGATGGCCAACACGATCAGGACATAGAGGGTGCGCCGCACAATGCGCCACGGCGACTTCTTCTTCTGCGCAGGGCGCCTGCCCGGCCCATCGGAGCCGTCACCACTGCCGCCGCCACGGCGGGGCGGCGGACCCGACGGCGGGCCGCCCGCGGTCTGCCTGCGTTCGCCGGTGGAGGGCCCACTGCCCGGGACGCGACGTCCCTCACGGTCCACCGCCGGACGCGCGCCGGTGGCCGGACGCGGGCCGGTGGCCGGACGCGGGCCGGTGGAGGGGCCGCGCCGGTCGCGGTCGGCCACCGCCTCGGTCAGCGAACCC
>NZ_BDBM01000097.1 GCF_001612985.1 Nocardia gamkensis NBRC 108242
CGGCGCAGCGCCCCGGCGCGACGCCCGACCGTGGCGGCGACGTGCGGCTGTTCGCGGGCAGCTCGAAGAGCCTCTGCGCGCGGATCGTTTCGATGCTTCCGGACAACACACCCGGCACGCTTCCGCGCATGACCGCTCCGCTGGCCCAGGTCGGGGAAGACAGTCGCAACCTGGTCACCGTTCCGGTCGCCGGGCCCTCCACCTCGTCCCGGATCCGCAAGCTGCTCAAGCAGCCGCGCGAGGGCATCGGCCAGATGGTGGTCTCCGCAAGACGCGGCGCGGGTGAACTGTGCCCGTTCGGCGTGCTGTGCTGGATCGATGTCCTCGCCGACGGCCGATACGCGGTGCGCACCGGCACGGACGTCGATGTCGTCGCGGTGACCGCGGAGGGTTTCGCCGCGCACCTGCGACCGCTCGTCACCGCGGCAGCGCGCACGTCGACGGCTTTCGCCGGGCGTTGAACATCTCGGCGGCCCTCGTGGTCAACCCCCTTGACGGGTCGACCGCCGTCCCACGGCGGGTTCCCAACGCCTCCGGCAACGGCTCGACCGGACCGTTTACGGTGTACGAGTGCCACTCTACGAATTCGAAGGCAAACGGCCGCAGGTCGATCCGACGGCGTTCGTCGCGCCGACGGCGACCCTGATCGGTGACGTCCGGGTCGAGGCGGGCGCCTCCATCTGGTACGGCGCGGTGCTGCGGGCGGACCTGGCGCCGATCGTCATCCGGGAACGCGCCAACATCCAGGACAACGCGGTGCTGCACGTGCCGCCGGACGTGCCGATGGAGATCGGGCCCGGCGCGACGATCGCGCACAGCGTGGTCTTCCACGGCGCCGCGGTCGGCGCGGAGGCCATCGTCGGCAACGGGACCACGGTGCTGGATCTGGCCAAGATCGGGGCGGGCAGCATGATCGCCGCCCACTCGCTGGTGCCACCCGGGGCCGAGATTCCCGACGGCGTGCTCGCCGCCGGCTCTCCCGCCGAGGTGAAACGGCCGATCGAGGGCACTCAGGCGCAGATGTGGGTGCGGCTCAACCCGGGCTTCTACGCGGAACTGGCGCAGCGCCACCGCAAGGGCATCGTCGAGATCTGACCGCCGTCAGCACAGCAGCGCGGTGACCTCGGCGTCCTCGAGCTGGTGGAAATCCCGGTAGGCGCCGCCGACGCCGCCGAGCGAGCGCGGCACCCACGGGCAGACCACCTCGTCGGCCTCGTCGGCGACCCGGCGCATCGCCTCCGTGGAGGAGACCGGGACGGCGGCGACGACTCGCGCGGGCTGGTGCAGGTGCGCGACCCGGCAGGCGACCACGACGGTGGCGCCGGTCGCCATGCCGTCGTCGACGATCACCACCGTGCGACCCGTCAGTGGAATGGGCCGCGACGCTCCGCGCAGCACCTGCCTGCGCCGCTCCAGTTCGGCGCGCTCCCGCGCCTCGATCGAGTCGACCTTCCTCGGCGTCAACCCCGTGTGCGCCAGCACATCCGGGTTCAGCACCCGGACCCCGTCCTCGCCGACGGCGCCCAGCGCCAGCTCCGGCTGCCACGGCACACCCAGCTTGCGGACCAGAAGGATGTCGAGGTCACCGCCGATCACCTCGCGCACCGCCGCCGCTACCGGCACCCCGCCGCGCGGCAGACCGAGCACCAGCGGGTTCGACGCGCGTAGGTGTTCCAGATGCTCACCCAGCGCGTGACCGGCCGAGGTCCGATCGGCGTACATCATCGATGTCGAACGCTACTCCGGTCCGCGCTCGGTGATCGCGAATCGCCGCAACGCGAGGCTCGGGTTGGCGGTGCGCACCTTGCTCAGGTACGCCAGGTCGATTCCGGCGGTGAGTACGCCCGTCTCGTCGCCGAGTCCGGCGAGCACCGAACCGGCCGGGTCCACGATCATCGACGCGCCTGCGCCCCGGGGTGCGGCCTGGTCCGCGGCGACCACATACACGGTGTTCTCGATGGCCCGCGCCCGCACCAGCGTGGTCCACTGGTCGACCTTGCCCGGTCCGGGGATCCATTGGGCGGGCAACAGCAGCACCTGCGCGCCCGCCGCGGCGACCCGGCGGGCGCCTTCGGGGAAGCGCAGATCGAAACAGGTCTGCATGCCGAAAATCACATCACCGACCGCGAAGGTGGCCGGGGCCTCGATCGCACCCGGCTCGACCACGTCGGATTCGAGGTGGCCGAACGCGTCGTAGAGGTGGACCTTCCGATAGCGGGTGACGAGGGACCCGTCCGGGCCGAGCACGACCAGGGTGTTGCGGATGCGGTCGCCGCCGGGTGCGACCTGCTCCACCGTTCCGGCGACCAGGTACACCTCGAACTCGCGCGCGATCTGCCCGAGGCCGGTGACGAATGGGCCGGTCAGGGGCTCGGCGACGGCGACGACCCGCTCATCGAGCCGGGTGACGGCGAACATCGAGTACTCCGGTGCGACGACCACGCGGGCACCGCGCTCGCGGGCCGTGCGCACATGCTCGCGCACCGCCGTGAGGTTCGCCGAGGGGTCCGTCGAGGGGGCGAACTGGACGACCGCCACGTCCAGCTGATCCGGCGTCGCGTCCTGGCGCGCGGGCGAGTTGTCCAGTTGCATAGGTCTCACCGTATTGGGGCGGTGGCCGGGACGACCAGCACGAGGCAGTAAACTCCTGGTCAATGAGTACCAATCAGGTCGACAGCGTTTCTGGCGACAACGACAGGGACACCGACGGCCCGTCTTTCGCCGATCTGGGGATCGATGACCGCATCCTCGCGGCCATCGCCGACGTCGGTTACGAATCGCCGTCGCCTATTCAGGCGGCGACGATTCCTCCGATGCTCGCCGGCGCCGACGTGGTCGGTCTCGCACAGACCGGTACCGGCAAGACCGCGGCCTTCGCCATCCCGATCCTGATGGGGCTCGAAGCCACCGGCCGCACCCCGCGCGCCCTGGTGCTCGCCCCGACCCGCGAGCTCGCGATCCAGGTCGCCGAGGCGTTCGGCCGCTACGCCGCGCACATCCCCGGGCTGCATGTGCTGCCCATCTACGGCGGCCAGGCCTACGGCGTGCAGCTGTCGGGCCTGCGCCGCGGCGCGCACGTCGTGGTCGGCACGCCGGGCCGGGTGATCGATCACCTGGAGAAGGGCACGCTCGACCTGTCGCAGCTGCAGTACCTGGTGCTCGACGAGGCCGACGAGATGCTCAAGATGGGCTTCCAGGAGGACGTCGAGCGCATCCTCGCCGACACTCCGTCGGACAAGCAGGTGGCGCTGTTCTCCGCCACCATGCCCGCCGCGATCCGCAAGATCTCCAAGCAGTACCTGCACGATCCGGTGGAGATCACGGTCAAGGCCAAGACCTCGACGGCCACCAACATCACTCAGCGCTGGGTGCAGGTCTCGCATCAGCGCAAGCTGGACGCCCTCACCCGGGTGCTCGAGGTCGAGTCGTTCGAGGCGATGATCATCTTCGTCCGCACCAAGCAGGCCACCGAGGAGCTCGCCGAGAAGCTGCGCGCGAGGGGCTTTTCCGCCGCCGCGATCAACGGCGACATCGCGCAGAACCAGCGTGAGCGCACCATCGGCCAGCTCAAGTCCGGCGCCGTGGACATCCTGGTCGCCACCGACGTGGCCGCGCGCGGACTGGACGTGGACCGCATCTCGCACGTGGTCAACTACGACATCCCGCACGACACCGAGTCCTACGTGCACCGCATCGGCCGCACCGGCCGGGCCGGGCGCAGCGGCGAGGCACTGCTGTTCGTCGCGCCGCGCGAGCGGCACCTGCTCAAGTCGATCGAGCGGGCCACCCGCCACCCGCTGACCGAGATGCAGCTGCCCAGCGTGGAGGACGTCAACGCGCAGCGCGTCACCAAGTTCGGCGACACCATCACCGAGAACCTCACCTCGGCGAATCTCCCGCTGTTCCGCAAGCTGATCGAGGACTACGAGCGCGAGCACAACATCCCGCTGGCCGACATCGCCGCGGCGCTGGCGGTGGGTTCCTACGACGGCGACAACTTCTTCATGGAGCCCGAGCCGGAGCCGGTGGAGCGCCCGCAGCGCGACCGGACCCCGCGTGAGCGGCCCGCCCGGCGCTTCGAAGAGGACCGGCAGGCCGGTGCGCATCACCGCGCCACCGGAACCGAGCTGGCGACCTACCGGATCAGCGTGGGCAAGCGACATCGCGTGGTGCCCGGCGCGATCGTCGGCGCCATCGCCAACGAAGGCGGCCTGCGCCGCAGCGACTTCGGGCACATCAGCATCCGTCCGGACCACAGCCTGGTCGAGCTGCCCGCGCAGCTGCCGGAGGAAACGCTGGAGGCGTTGCGGCGCACCCGGATCAGCGGTGTGCTCATTCAGCTGCAACTGGATCAGGGCCCACCGCAGCAACGCTCGTTCACCCGTGGTCCGCGCCGCGAGCGCGAGGGCGTCAAGCGGACGGAGCGTCGTAAGCCGCGTTCCTGAGCCGGGGAGGGTAGGCCGAGGTCAAGCGCGCTAGCTACAGTGTTGCGGTCCGAGTGTAATTCGGCGCACGCCGACAGCGGGTGTCCCGCGAAGACACAGGAGGGCCGCGTTTGTTCGTGTTCGGTGATCGTGTCGTCTGCACCACCGTCGATCTCGTCCGCGCGGCGCACTGCGAGTTCGCGCTGCTGCGCGCCCTCGACGCCGAACTGGGCACCATCCCGGCCGAACCACGAAGCACCGCGGCGGGCCGGGAGGCCGCGCGGGGAACCGAGGATGTGCGGCAACGCCTTCTCACCGACTACCGCGCACGGTTCGGCGGTGCGGTGGTCGAGATCGACCGTCCGCCGGACGAACCGGGCGATCCGGCCCGCCACGTCGCGGCACTGACCGCCGCCCACGCCGACACGGTCGCCGCCTTGCGCTCGGGCGCACACGTGGTGCACGGCGCGACCTTCTTCGACGGCCGGTTCCAGTGCTCCGCCGACTTCCTGGTGCGGGCCGAACACCGCGTTCGCTACACCGTGCACGGCATCGCGCCGACCACCGCGGACCGGGTGGCCGCCGCACTCGAACTCGCCGCCTGCGCCGAGGCCCTCGACCGCTCGGGCGCGCTCACCGCGCCGCTGGTGCGGCTGCACCTGGGCGAGGAGAGCAGCGCCAAGGCGCTGAGCGAGCTGCTTCCGCTGCATCGGGCGCGCAGGCGCAGGGTCGAACGCATCGTGGAGGAGAAGCTCGGCGAACTGCTGCCCGTGCAGTGGGGCGATCCCCGTTATCTCGCTTGCGGCCGCTGCCGCACCTGCGTCGAGGCCCTGTCCGCGGCGCGTGATCTGCTGCTCGTGGCCGGTATGCCGCCCGCGGCGCGCGCCCGGCTGCGCGAAGCGGGGGTGAACACTCTCGATCGGCTGGCCACCGCGGAGATCGCGGTGCCAGGCGTGCCGCCGCGCACCGTCTCCGCGCTGCGCCGCCAGGCGGAAATCCAACTGCGGCGCGAAGTTTCGGGCGAGCCCACCTACGCGCTGCTCGACGCGGCCGCGCTCGGGGCGCTGCCCGCGCCCTCCCCCGGCGATCTCTCGCTCACCATCGCGGGCGGCGGGCGCGCTCCGCTCGTCGTGGAGGTCGGCGGGCCGGACACGGTGCACCTCTCATTGCGCGGGCCGAGCGGATCGAGCGAACCCCGCGCTGCCGCCGCCGCGGAACGCCGGGTGCTCGAGCAGGTGCTCGACTATCTGACCCAGCGCCGCCGGATCTATCCCGACCTGCACGTCTACCACTACTCGGCCATGGTGCGCACGGCGCTGCTGCGCTGTACCGGACGGCACGGCGTCAACGAAGAACTCGTCGACGAGCTGCTGTGCGACGGCGTCCTGGTCGACCTGTATCCGATCCTTCGTAACGCGCTGCTCATCGGGGAGTCCTCCTACCGGCTCAGCGGGCTGCGGCGACTGCTTCCCGATTCGACCGCCGCCGAACACGATTGCCACACGGTGCTGCGCTTACGCGATTGGCTGCTCGAGCGCGCGGGCGAGCAGCGCATCGCCACGCGGGCCGTGGCGCCGGGGCGGCCG
>NZ_BDBM01000098.1 GCF_001612985.1 Nocardia gamkensis NBRC 108242
ATCCGTTCCCGTTCGGTTGGGTCGAGGATGTCGATGTCGCCGATGGGGGTGTGGGGGTTGGTGGCGATGGTGGTGAGGATGCGGTGGAGGCGGTGGCCGAGGGTTTGGATGGTGGTTTCGTCGAATAGGTCGGTGGCGTAGGTGAAGATGGTGTCGAGTTCGGCGGGGGTGCCGTCGTGGTGGTGGTGGGGGTGGATGTTGACTTGGAGGTCGAATTTGGCTGCGACGGTGCCGGTGTCGAGGGCGGTGATGGTGAGCCCGGGTAGCCGGAGGGTGGGTTGTTCGTTGTTCTGGAATGACAGGACGACCCCGAACAGGGGGGTGTGGGTGGTGGCGCGGGCGGGGGCGACGATTTCGACGACGCGTTCGAAGGGGATGTCGGCGTTGGCGAAGGCGGCGAGGTCGGTTTCGCGGGCGCGGTCGATGAGTTCGGTGAAGCTCATGGCGGCTTCGACGCGGGTGCGCAGGGTGAGGGTGTTGACGAACATGCCGACCAGGTCGTCGAGGGCGCGTTCGCCGCGGCCGGCGATGGGGGTGCCGATCGCGACGTCCGCGTCGCCGGTGAGGCGGGCGAGTAGGACCGCGAGGGCGGCGTGGATGACCATGAACAGGGTGCAGTTGTGCTCGCGGGCCAGTTCGGTGAGGGCGTGGTGGATCTCGGGGGGCAGCCCGAATCCGGTGTTGGCTCCGCGCATCGAGGGGATCGGGGGGCGGGGGCGGTCCAGGGGTAGTTCGGCCTCGCCGGTGAGGCCGTGGAGTTGGGTGCGCCAGTAGGCGAGTTGGCGGGCGGCGACGGAGGTGGGGTCGTCGTCGGTGCCGATGACGTGGCGTTGCCAGATGGCGTAGTCGGCGTATTGCACTTCCAGGGGCGCCCAGCGGGGGGAGTTGCCGCCGATGCGGGCGAGGTAGGCGGTGACCAGGTCGCGGGCCAGGGGGGCCATGGAGGCGCCGTCGGCGGCGATGTGGTGGGCGACCATCGCCAGCAGGTGTTCATCGGGGCTGGTTTCGGCGAGTAGGGCGCGGACGGGGACTTGCTCGGTGACGTCGAATCCGGTGAGCATCAGCTCGGTGATGGGGGTGAGGGGGTCGTCGGTGGTGACCAGTTCCAGTCCGGTGGGTAGTGCTTGGTCGACGGTGAGGATCTGCTGGAACGGCAGTCCGCCGGGTCCGCTGGCGGGGTAGCGGGTGCGGAGGGATTCGTGGCGTTCGAGGACGTCGGCGAGGGCGTAGCGCAGCGCGGACACGTCCAGGGCGCCGTGCAGGCGGATGGCCATGGGGATGTTGTAGGCGGGGGAGGTGGGGTCGAATTGGTTGAGGACCCACATCCGTTGCTGGGCCAGTGACAGCGGGATCGGTTGGTCGCGTTCGGTGCGGGTCAGGCGCGGGCGGGTGCCGCCGCCGGCGCCGGGCACCACCCGCGCGGCCAGCGCGGCCACGGTGGGTGCTTCGAACAGTTCGCGTACCACCACGTTCGCGTCGAGGGCTTCGTTGATGCGGGCGACCACCCGGGTGGCCAGCAGCGAGTTGCCGCCCAAGGCGAAGAAGTCGTCGTCGAGCCCGACCTCGCTGGCGCCGAGCAGTCCGGCGAACACCTCGGCCACGGCCTGCTCCACCGGTGAACCCGGCGCCCGGAACGCGACGGCACTGTCGACCTGCGGGGCCGGTAGCGCGCGGCGGTCGAGTTTCCCGTTCGGGGTCAACGGCAGAACGTCCAGCACCACGATCGCGTCGGGCACCATGTAACCGGTCAAGAACTCCGCGACCTGCCGACGCAGCACCGACGGATCCGAACTCGTCCCGGCATCGGGTACCACGTACCCGACCAAGCGGTCACCGGCGTGCTCGTCGGCACGCACCATCACCACCGCCTGACTCACCCCCGGACACCGCAGCAACGCCGCCTCGATCTCCCCCAACTCGATACGGAACCCACGCAGTTGGACTTGCTGATCCCCACGCCCGGCGTACTCGAGGGTGGCCAGGCCACCCAGACCCACCCACCGGCCGATATCGCCGGAGCGGTACATCCGCGAACCCGGCGCACCGAAGGGATTGGCGACGAAGCGGGTAGCGGCCAGGCCGGGACGGCCGAGGTAGCCGCGGGAGAGCTGAGCGCCCGCGACGTAGATCTCTCCGGCGACGCCGACCGGCGCGGGGTTGAGCCGGTCGTCGAGCACGTACGCGTCCAAGCCGGGGATGGCGCGTCCGATCACGCTGGCCGGGTTGTCCGCCATCTGCTCATCCAGCGACAGGTAGGACACGTGCACCGTGGTCTCGGTGATGCCGTACATGTTCACCAGCCACGGCGCGTCCACCGGGTGGCGCTCGTACCAGCGCTGCAACTGGCGCAGATCCAGTGCCTCACCGCCGAACACGACGTAGCGCAGCGCGAGTTCGCCCTGCTCGTCCGGGCGCGCGGCGCGGTCGGCCTCGGCGAGCTGGTAGAAGGCCGAAGGGGTCTGGTTGAGGACGGTGACCTGTTCGCGGATCAGCAGTTCGCGGAACTGTTCCGGCGAGCGGGAGGTGAGGTAGTCGACCACGACGACGGTGCCGCCGGTGGCCAGCGCGCACCACAGTTCCCACACCGAGAAGTCGAACGCGAAGGAGTGGAACAGTGTCCACACATCGGTTTCGTCGAACTCGAACAGCGACTGGGTGTTGGCGAACAACTCGACCACGTTGCGATGCGCGACCCCCACACCCTTGGGCACACCGGTGGAGCCGGAGGTGTAGATGACATACGCCAGGTTGTCCGGACGCAGTGGCACCACACGTTCGCGGTTGCGGACGCGTGCGTCGTCGTAGCCGGTGGTGTCCTCCAGCAGGAGGACCGGAATATTGCCCGCGGGTAGCGATTCCCGCTCGGTGGCGGTGGTCAGGATGCAGACAGGGGCGGCGTCTTCGAGCATGAACTCCAGCCGCTGCACCGGATAAGTCGTGTCGATCGGCAGATACGCCGCACCGGCGGTCAACACACCCAACAGGGCGACCGGTAGTTCCTCGGTGCGCGGCATCGCCACCGCCACCACCGATTCCGGGCCCGCGCCCTGAGCGATCAACGCCCGAGCGACCTGGTTGGCGCGGCTTTGCAACTGCCCGAACGTCAGGCTGGTATCACCGCAACGGATCGCGACGGCGTCGGGGCGGGTGCGGGCTTGGGTGGCGATGACCTCCACCAGCGTCACTTCCGGCACGATCGTGCCCGGGGTGGACCACTCGTGCAACACCAGCTCGCGCTCGCCCGGGGCCAGCACATCGATATCCCCCACCACCACCGACGCGTCCGCGGCCACCGCCGCCAGAATCCGGGTGAACCGGTCGGCGAAATCACGCACCGTCGCCGTGTCGAACAGATCGGTGGCGTAGGTGAACGCCGCCGACAAACCTTGCGCGCCACCGTGACGGTCGTTGTTCTCCGCGACCGCCAGCTGGAGATCGAACTTCGCCAACCCCACGGCCAGATCCACCCCCGACACCGACAGCCCCGGCAACTCCAACTCCGACACCGCCAGGTTCTGGAAGGTCAACATCACCTGGAACAACGGATGCCGCCCCGCCGACCGCACCGGATCCAGCAACTCCACCAGACGTTCGAACGGCACATCCGCGTGCCCGAACGCCTCCACATCCACCGCACGCACCGCCCCCAGCAGTTCCTCGAACCGCACACCGGGATCGATATCGGTGCGCAACACCAGCGTGTTGACGAACATGCCGATCAAATCATCCAGCGCCGCCTCACCACGCCCCGCCACCGGCGTACCCACCGCGATATCCCGGCTACCCGACAACCGCGCCAGCAACACCGCCAACGCCGCATGCACCACCATGAACAACGTCGCGTTGTGCTGCGCGGCCACCCGACTCAACCCCGCATGCACCTGCGCGTCGATCTCGAACCCGAGAGTCGCACCACGATGCGACGCCACCGCCGGACGCGCCCGATCGGCAGGCAACTCCAACTGATCGGGAAGCCCCGCCAACCGCTCGCGCCAGAACCCGATCTGAGCGGCCAGCAACGACTCCGGATCATCCTCCGCGCCGAGGATCTCCCGCTGCCACAACGCGTAATCGGCGTACTGCACCTCCAAC
>NZ_BDBM01000099.1 GCF_001612985.1 Nocardia gamkensis NBRC 108242
TCAACGGACCCATCGAGAACCCGTCCCCCGCGATGTGATGCACCACGCACACCAGCACATGCTCGGTGTCGCTCAGCTCGATCAACCGCACCCGCACCGGCGGCGCGGCGGTCACATCGAACCCCTCACCCACCGCAGCGGCCACCAACGCCGCCACCTCCGACTCATGCGCCCGCCGCACCAGCACATCCGGCACCGCCCGCGCATCCCCCACCGGCAACACCAACTGGAAACCCTCACCATCCACATCCGGATACACCGTGCGCAACACCTCGTGCCGCTCGGCCAGATCCCCCACCGCCGCCCGCAACGCCGCCACATCCAACCGCCCCGACAACCGCACCGCGACCGGGATATTGTTCACCCCGCTCGCGGGATCGAACCGGTTCAAAAACCACATCCGCTGCTGGGCATACGACAACGGCACCCGCTCCGGACGCGCCCACGCCCGCAACGCCTGCCCCGCCACCGACCCCGCATGCTGCTCGACCCGCGCCGCCAACCCCGCCACCGTCGTCGCCTCGAACAGCAACTGCACCGGCACCCGCACCCCCAACGCCGAACCGATCCGCGCCGCCGCCTGCGCCGCCAGCAGCGAATTACCACCCAACTCGAAGAAATCATCGTCCGCACCGACGCGCCCGTCCTCCTCGGGCACCAGCAACGCCGCGAACACCCCCGCCACGATCTCCTCCACCGGCGTCGACGGCGCACGAAACGCCCGCGCCGCGAACACCGGCTCCGGCAACGCC
>NZ_BDBM01000100.1 GCF_001612985.1 Nocardia gamkensis NBRC 108242
TCGGGAGGCCATGGTGAAGGTCTGCGGCGTAGCCGTGGCGATGCTGCAGGGGCATAGCTGGGCGCCGACCCCGTCGAAGGGTTCGTGAGTGAACGTGGGAACCACCTCGGCGGTCCCTGACCCGGTCAGCAGCCTGCTGTCCAGCGGGAACGCTCATCGCCGGCCGATGCCGCCGGGGTGGGGCGGAGGGCCCGTAGTAGTCCGAGACCGGGAAAGCCGGTCGCATGGCGAAGGGGTCCAGTGTGTTCGCGGCATCGACGCATTGTGGGGAGGTCTCTGGTGAATACCGGTGATCTGGAGTTGGACCTCGCCGAGGCCGAGTTCCGGGTACTCAGGATGCAGAAGAAGCTGCACCGATGGGCGGTGGCCGATCCTGGTCGTCGTTTCGATGATCTCGCAAACCTCGTCTATGACCCGGCGTTCCTGCTGGTGGCATGGGAACGGGTGCGGGGCAACAAGGGCGCACGAACCGCCGGGGTCGATGGGATCGCACCGCGATCGGTCGGCCTCGGCGTTGAGGGACTGCTGGAGCGTCTTCGACATGATCTGAAGGCAAACCTGTTCGTTCCTCAACGGGTGCGAGAGAAAGCGATTCCCAAGGCGTCGGGCAAGATTCGGCGCTTGGGTATACCGACGACCGCGGACCGGGTCGTGCAGGCCGCGTTGAAATTGGTGCTCGAACCGATCTTCGAGGTGGATTTCCAGCCGTGTTCCTATGGCTTCCGCCCGAAGCGCCGGGCTCAGGACGCGATCGCCGAGATCCATCACCTTGCGACACCTGCCCGCAATTACGAGTGGGTGTTCGAGGCGGACATCACGGCATGCTTCGACGAAATCGACCACACCGCTCTGAGGGAGCGGGTGCGTCGACGCGTCGGGGACAAACGCGTGCTGGGTTGGGTGAAGGCGTTCCTGCGGGCCGGAGTTCTGACCGAACATGGCCACAACCGGGAAACGATCACCGGCACACCCCAGGGCGGGATCCTCTCACCGCTGCTGGCCAATATCGCCTTGTCCGGGCTGGACGAGCATTTCGCGGCCCGGTGGGCCGCGCTCGGACCGTATTGGACACGCGTCAAACGTCGCCGCGCTGGTGCCCCGGTCATGAAACTCGTCCGCTACGCGGACGACTTCGTAATCATGGTCGCCGGGAAACGCAGTGACGCCGAAGCGCTGTGGGATGAGGTCGGCACGGTGCTCGCTCCGATGGGTTTGCGCCTGTCGGAGGAGAAGACGAGGGTCTGTCACGTTGATGAGGGGTTCGACTTCCTGGGTTGGCGCATCCAGCGCCGAGCTTGGCGAAGCCGGACCGGCAAGAAGGCTGTCTACACCTACCCGTCGAAGAAGGCGCTGGCCTCCATCATCGACAAGGTGCGGACACTGACTCGCCGCAAGCGACATCGAACACTCGCGGACTTGCTGCGTCGGCTCAACCCGGTGCTGCGAGGCTGGTGCAATTACTTCCGCCACGGAGTGTCGTCGCGGACTTTCGGATACATCGACCATTTCGCCGTCTGGCGGATCGTCGGCTGGCTCCGCAAACGACACCTCGGGTTGAACATGCACACCCTGGTCCGACGCTACCTGCCTGGTTGGCAGATCCGCGCCGGAGGAGTCGAAATGTTCCGGCCCGAATCGGTCGCCATCGAGCGATACCGATACCGGGGCAGCAAGATTGCCACACCATGGTCGAGCACACCGACAGCCGGATCACCCGCTCAAGCGGAATGAACACATGGAGAGCCGGATGCGGTGGAAGCCGCACGTCCGGTTCGGAGGGCGGGCCGCAGAAACCCACCAGCCGAAAGGCTGGCAGGGCGCTGCGGTCCGACCCCTACACCGAGCACTACACCCGGGGAAGGCAAGGTCTACTGCGCGGTCGTGCTCGACACCTATTCACGGCGGGTGGTCGGCTGGTCGATCGACTCGACCCAAACCGCGGCGCTGGTCACCAACGCGCTCGGGATGGCGATCTCCAAGAGATCGCCGGAATCGGGCACGATCATTCACTCCGACCACGGCGTTCAATTCACCTCGTGGGCCTTCACCGACCGGGCCCGCAAGTCGGGGCTGGTGCCCTCGATGGGCTCGATCGGCGACTGCTAGACAACGCCGTCATTGAATCATTTTGGGGCAGAATGCGAACCGAGCTACTCAACCGGCAACGCTGGAGAACCCGAATCGAGCTGGCGAACGCGATCTTCGACTACCTCGAGATCTTCCACAACCGACGCCGCCGTCACTCAGCCTTCGGTATGCGGACTCCGATCGAGTACGAAATGATGCAACCGTCCATCCAACCCGTGGCCTGAAGTCCAGCACCTCGACTCCACGAAACCGGGGGAACATCATGCCCCTGTTCCCTGGGACAACGCAGAACACCGATCTGACATTGGCACTGTCCCAATGCACCTTCCGACGGATCTGGACCGACTGGTTCCAAGAGTTCGGCCTCCAGTCGATCACGATCGATCAGCCCTGGGCGACGCAGTGAGCCCCACGGACAGAGTTGCCGCGCCTGCCTTTCCGGTGACGATGCGGCATACCCATTGTGCTGGCGCCGCGCTTCGAGGGGCTGCTCTATGGCCTGCGGGAGGGGCGGTCGATGGCTCGCAGTATGATGCTCGGGTCGGCGAGTGGGGCACTGCGGTGCGCACGACACCACGATGCCCCACTGCCGAACTTGAAGGAACTGCCCCTGCCGGTCACCGTATCCCGTTGAACTACCTGCCACGGCGGCGATACAGCCGTTTGGGGTGGGCTTCATCGTAGGTGTTGCCGACCGCGCTAACTAGCAAAGCAATGATGGGCATTGCTATCGCAACCACCAATGGCACCCACGTCCAGGCGAGGTACGAGAACAGCAACAGGGCGGGGACGGTGAGCCAATAAATCCAGCTCAGCGCACTGTAGCGGTGGAAGAGAAAGATAATTTCACTCGCTAAATAAGAGCCGAGCCAGATGAATCCTATTGCTACAGCGATACCGGCGATGACTACGAGGAGGATCAAGGCCCTGTGTTCCACCAGAGTAGTATGACGCCATCACTCAACTGTGAACGCCGTATGGCTTTGCTGGCCATGAGATCTGGCATCACGTCAGAGCGGTGAGTGCCGAAATCCGGGAACCGTCCTAACACAGCCCTCCACTCCTCGAACCACCCACCAAGCCCATCGAAGCACTCAGGTGACATGCGCTTGCGGTCAGCCTGTGTGTGGTGCATCTGCTGCGCGCATCGTTCCGGTACGCGTACACTGCCTCGCTGGTCATTCGTGGTCCGGCCGTCAAGGATCGCTTCCTGGTGATGGATCGCCTGACCAACGAGGCGCGGTGGCAATACGGGGCCACGCAGGAGTCTGCTGATCCCACGCACCCTGGCTGTCGCCGCCCACGCGGGCTCGTCGCCGCCATCCAGTGCGGGCACCTACAAGCATCTACAGGCACGACTGCGAACCGAACGCCAACAGCGACGCCACTTCGAGCAACTCGCCCGCACCTACGCGATCATCACCCAGCTCGCCGATGATCTCGCCGACGCCGTCGCCGAGCGG
>NZ_BDBM01000101.1 GCF_001612985.1 Nocardia gamkensis NBRC 108242
GCGGTGCGACCGGAGCAGCCGCGAAGGCGATCCAGGTGGCTCTCGCCCAGCTCGGTGACCCGTATATCTTCGGTGCGGAGGGGCCGAACGCTTTCGACTGCTCGGGCCTGATGCAATACGCGGCGGCCGCCGCCGGTGTGCGGATTCCGCGAG
This sequence comes from Nocardia gamkensis NBRC 108242, assembly GCF_001612985.1. GTDB lineage: Bacteria > Actinomycetota > Actinomycetes > Mycobacteriales > Mycobacteriaceae > Nocardia > Nocardia gamkensis. Next base: position 154 of record NZ_BDBM01000101.1, read on the forward strand.
TGGCCGCGGATCAATACCGGACATTGCCCAAGGTGAATCCCCGGGACATCAAGCCCGGCGACCTCATATTCCCGTCCGAATCGTTCAAAGGGGCGAACAACCCCGGTCACGTGATCATGTACATCGGCAACGGCATGTGCGTCGAGGCTCCACATACCGGTGGCCACGTCCAATACCGGAAGCTGCCCGGCAGTTACGCGGCCGCCCGCTGGGCATGACCGTCCGGCTCAATACCCCACATACGAGCCGCCGCCCCGCATCTGCACGATCCCCGGCACATTGCCGACCGATCCGTATCGCTCGATGGCATAGCGCACGCCCGCGACGATGTTGTCCACTGGATTCCAGATATCACGGTGCCCCGGAACGGAATACGCGTTGAACGTCGGATCGATGGTCTGCATCAACCCTTTCGAGGGGATTCCCGCCGCGGCATTGCTGTCCCAGAGATTGATGGCGTTCGGGTTGCCACCGGATTCGTGCTGGATGATCGCCGCGATATCGGCCGGGTCGATCTGGCGCGTGTCGTAGCCGTGCTGGCGCAACACCTGTAGCGCTTCGTTGATCCATTGCCCCTGCTGGCCGGACGGCCGGGTGCGCGGCGGCCCGCCACTGGGCGTCCGCATGCCGGAGTGCGATGTGCGGCGAGGTCTGCGCGGCTGGGCCGGCCGCGATTCACGCAGGTAGCTGTCGGCCAGCGCGGCCACCCGGTCGGCGGTGAGCACCGTCGCGGCCTGCCCCTGACCCAGCACTGTTCCCGCGCGTTGCAGGGCGTTTTCGAGAGTGGAGATCACCAGTTGCCTGCTCGCGTTGGCATCCTGGACATTGCCGAGGGCGGTCAGGGCGGTGTTCACCTCGGCGACTATCGCTCCGATCGCGGCGCGCCCCTGTGTGGTGCTGTCGACCGCGCCGCCGAGAATGCGCTCGAGTTCGGCGTTCATCGACTGCGTCGCATTGCCGTGGCGAGCGCGATTCTGGCTGCTCGCGGTGTACTGCGAGCCGAGCGCACCGTCCCACACCACGGGGCCGCTCGGCCGCGCGGCGTCGACATCGGGTGGCGCGTAGGGCTTTCCCGCCACGGCGGTCGGGGAGCCGTCACCGTACTGGGCCGCGATGGCGGCCAACGCGCCCATCGCCGCGGCTGCCATGGGCATGGACGAACCGGCCGTGCCGAGCGCGTCCGAGCGCGGAAGGGAAGCGGAGCCCGAGGCAGCAGTTGTCTCGGATGCCGACGGCGCGTTCTGGGTGCGTCCCTGAGCCGTCGCGCCGGCCGGCGCGGCGATCGGCGCACCTGCCTGCGCCCGCGGGATCGGGGTGGGAGCACCGCGCGTCGCGGACTTGGCGGGGCGGCGCGGCGCGGCGGTGGTGGTGGCGCTCGCACGCATGTCGCGAGGATCGCCGGGATCATCGGAATCCCGCTCGGGCGGAGTGCGATCCGTCGGAGCCATCAGTTCCCCCGATGCGCGCGGACACTACGAACGGTGATCACAGAGGCAGCCACGATTCACCTTCCGCCGGACGCCCCGGTACGCGCTGCCGATCACCGGACACGATCAGCGCGTGCTGGAGCCGGAAGAGTTCACAGCCGACGCGGCAGCGACGTGGCAATCCGCGCCGATGCGGTGAACTTCGTGCCGCCTTGCCCGGCTGTCGGATCACCCGACTCGGAATGCCTCTTACTCGGCCCTCGTCCCGAAACGTATCCGCAGCTTAATGTAGATATCTCTCGCGCACGGCCCCGCCTGTTCCCGCTTGCGGGAATACCAGTGCCCCCGGTCCCGGCACCCGGCCGCGGGGCAACCGCGAGGCGCCTCGGTGAAAGACTGCACCGAGCGACCGGCGAAGGCCGGGCGAGGTCAAACGGCGACGTTGCGCATTGCCGAGGCAATGCTGTTGGCGTAGGCGATGCGCTGCCCTCTCGCCTCACCGGAGCTTCTTTCGTAATACTGGTCGAAGACCGCCGCCGCGTAGGCAGGCGTCTGTGCGGCCCGGAGATATCCATACGCGGTGGATTCATTGCTGCGCAATTCGGCCATCATGAAATCGACCTGGACCTTCCAGTCGGTGACCGGCTTCCCGCGAGCTGCCGCGAACCGCTCCAGGGCCTGCCGTCGCCCACCCCGCCACTGACACAGACCGATAGCGCCTTCGCCCGAGTTGTACGCGCTGGTCTTGAAACCCGACTCGACCTGGATATTGCCCACGATCCCCGCAGCCTGCGCAGGCGTGAGTCCATGTTTCGATATGAGGTAGCGATAGACGTCCGCCGGATTGGCGTTCGAGCCCCCAGGAATGTTGTCGGCG
>NZ_BDBM01000102.1 GCF_001612985.1 Nocardia gamkensis NBRC 108242
AATGGGACCGTAAGAAATCAACGTGGCGAGTCGGTGGCGATGGTGTCCGATGGTGGTATGGCGGCGAGAAGGTCTGTAGCGCTGCGGTATCGGGTGGCTGCGGGGTTGATCGTGATCCCGTCGTGTTCCAGAAGGGGCCGGACTTGAAGCAGCGCGGTGCCGATGGTGCGTGGGCTGACGCCGAACAGCTCGGCCAGTACCTCGCGGGTGCATAGCTTGCGTTGATGCAGCACGGTCGCGAGGATTCGTTCGGCGTCGGTGATCTTCTGTAGGAACACCCCGCCGCGGGCGCCGGGCATGCGTTCGCCGCCGCGTCGGGTGTGGCGATGCCGTTCGACCAGTGCGGCCTGTCGCGGTGCGAGTCGCTCGATGAGGTCGTGGAGTTGTTGTCGGCTGAGCCCGGTCAACGTCGGCGAGGACAGCGTCTCGGGCAGCTGCGCGGGCGGTTGCGCCCCTGAGGCTGAGGTTCGGTGGAGAAAATCTCGCAAAGCCGTGGGTGTGGTGAAGCGCAGCTGGGTCGAGGTTGCGACGCGGTGTGGGTGTTGGTCGAGCAGGGTTCGGGTTTCGGCGATCACCTCGCCGATCGAGTTGGCGTTGACCTCCAACAGTTCCGACAGGACCCGTTGTGAGCAGACCTGGCGCAGGTAGAGGATCGTGATCAGGACGCATGCCGCGCCGGGGAGCAGGCGTTTGCCACCGGCTCCGGGTGCTCGGCGGCGTCGGCCGCCGCGCTGTTCCCAGCAGCGTTGCGCCGCGCGGGCGGCTTGAGCTGGAGCCAGATCGGCGGCGAGATCGTCCAGTTCGTCGCGGGTCATTCCGGTCAACTGCGGGTCGGTGAGCAGTTCCAGGAACTCGGCTCGGTGGTGGTCACGGTGCTCGGCGGTGACGGCGACCCCGGCTGAGGCAGGGCCGACGGTGTAGTTCCAGGCGCCGTGCCAGTCGTGTGGGCGCACGGACAGCGCCTGGAACTGCTCTGTGTTGACCGCGATCCCGAGTGGGTAGTCGCGGGTGTCGAGTTCGGCGTGAACACGCAACCCGGTGCGGGTGTGTGTCGAGGCGATGGTGTTGACGACCACCGCGTGACTGGTCAGCGGGCGTCCACGCCAGTTCATGGTGATCTGGGAGAACAGGCGGTGCTCGATCTTGTTCCATTTGCTGGTGCCGGGCGGGAAGTGGCAGACCGTGATCGCCAGACCGGTCTCGGCCGCCAATGCCGCCAGCTCGGCCTTCCATAGACGGTAGCGGTAGCTGTTGGATCCGCCGGCGTCCGCGGTGATCAGCAGTTTGCTCGCCCGCGGGTAGTCGAAGCATCCTCGCCCCTGCCACCAGCGGCGGATCGATGCCACGGCGAACGCTGAGGTGTCGTGGTCCACGCCGACGTTGACCCATCCGGCGTCGGTGGCCAGATCGTAGATCCCGTAGGGGATCGCCTGGTCGACATTCGGGCCGGTGAAGAAGCTGTGGTCTTCCACCTCGACAGGTTCTCCCTGCGGGCGCCACTCTCGCCCGGCGTTGGGCAGTCGGCCGAGTTGCTCCTTCTTCTTCGAATCGACGCTGATGACCGGCTCACCAGCAGACTGATGCGTCTTGACGTGGTCGTTGATATAGCGGAACTGCCCGTCTCGATCCGGATGCTGGTGTCCCTCCAGCGTCTTGGCGTTGGCTTGAAGACTGAACCCGTTGTCCCGCAATAGTTTCCTCACCGTCGGCGCGGACACCCGATGCCCCTGGCGGCTCAGCTCTTCGGCCAGGTTCCGCAACGACTTCGTCGTCCACCGCAACGGGGACTCCGGATCACCGCGCTCGTCGGGCTCGACCAGCTTCAACAACGCCGCCACGAGTTGCGGATCGACCTGTCCAGCGGGCTTTCGACCCCCGCCCGCGCGCCGCACCTGCTGCTCGGGCAGCGGCGGATCCCCGGACTCCAGCTCGAAGACACCCTTGCGGACCGTGGTTTCGCTGACACCGGCAACGCGAGCCACCGTTCGCACTCCGCCGTGGCCGAGTAACCGCGCCTCCGTCGCCAAGGCCAGACGCCGCTGGCGCTCGTTCAAATGCGGCAACAACACCTCGAACCGCTGACCAAGCCGCTCTTCGGCACCTTCAACACCGCCATAACGCACCGAAACACCATGCAGCACAAAACAACACGTTATTACCTTACGGTCCC
>NZ_BDBM01000103.1 GCF_001612985.1 Nocardia gamkensis NBRC 108242
GGATCGGTTCGGGCTTGCTGTGGTGCATTGCGAGGTGTGGGCGGGTTTTATTTTCGTGAATTTGGCTGCTGAGCCGTCGCAGACGTTGCGGGAGTTCTTGGGTCCGATGGTGACGGCTTTGGAGGGCTACCCCTTCGACCGCATGACGGAGTGGTACGAGTTCCGGGCCGAGAACCGGAGCAACTGGAAACTGTTCGCCGATGCCTTCCAGGAGTACTACCACGTGCCGGGTCTGCACTCGCAGCAGGTCCCCGGGGCGGTGCGCAAGCCGGATGCCGGATTCACCTGCGCGCATTTCCAACTCGACGGTCCGCACCGAATGGTCAGCACCGGGGGAGCTCGGCGCTGGACACTGCCCGCGGAGTACATGTACCCGATCGAGCGGGTCACCCACAGCGGTCTGGTGGGTCCGTGGGAATCACCGGATATCGGTGAACTGCCGCCGGGTATCAATCCCGGCCGGGTGGAGCCCTGGGGAATCGACAACTTCCAGATCTTCCCCAACATCGAGATCCTGTTCTATCGCGGCTGGTATCTGCTCTACCGCTACTGGCCCACCTCCTACAACACCCACGTGTTCGAGGGCACGCTGTGCTTCCAGCCGGCCGATACGGTGCGCAAACGCGTCGAGCACGAGGTGGCCTCGGTCGTGTTCAAGGAGTTCGCGTTGCAGGACGCGGGCATGTTGACCGGCACCCAGACCGCACTGGAGCAGGCCTACCGCACCGCGAACGTCACCGACTACCCGGTCAACGACCAGGAGATCCTGGTGCGGCACTTCCACAAGGTCGTGGCCGACTGGGTGGACGACTACCGCGGCGAGCGCGTGGGAGCCCGGTCATGAGCGGGCCCATGCTGCCTCCGGCCTTCGCCGAGTTCGAGAGATTCGCGCCGACCTGGTGCCTGGAATCCGAGTCCGCCCGATGGGCCCAGCGGCAGGCGAGCACGATGGCGGAGCTCAACGCCTTCTACGACGCGTTCTTCCCCCGCCTGGACGACGCCATCGTCTACTGCGACAAGTTCCCCCTCGACGAGCTGCCCGACGACGCCCTCAACCTGCTCCACCTCGTCTACTCGCTGGTCATGGTGGCGATGGCGGTGGAGATCTTCCAGCAGCCCGCGCCGGTCGACAGCGCCGACGCCTGGCTGGCGCGGGTCGGCGAGCCCACGCCCTGACCGGCCGAATCCGAAGGATCAGATCATGACAACACTCACCGTGGAGAAGCTGGGCCACGACGTCGGCGCCGAGATCGTCGGCCTCACACCCGACCGGCTCGTCGGCGACCCCGCCGTGCCCGGGGCGATCAAGCAGGCGCTCGAGGACAACGGCGTGCTCGTCTTCCGTGGCCTGGACCTCGACCCCGAGACCCAGGTCGCGTTCTGCCGCACCCTCGGACCGATCGACACCTCCCCGGGACACCACCCGGTGGAGGGGATCTACCGAGTCAGTCTCGACACCTCGAAGAACCCCTCGGCGGGGTACCTGCGCGCCACCTTCGACTGGCACATCGACGGGTGCACCCCGGAGGACGGCGCGTATCCGCAGATGGCGACGATGCTGTCGGCGAAGGCCGTGGCGGACAGCGGCGGGGAGACCGAGTTCGCCAGCACCTACAAGGCTTACGACGATCTGAGCGAGACCGAGCGGGACTATCTGGCCGGATTGCGGGTGGTGCACTCGCTGGAGGCATCGCAGCGAAGGATCACGCCGGACCCGACGCCCGAGCAGCTCGCGGCGTGGCGGCGGCGGCCGGTCCGTGAGCATCCGATCGTGTGGACACACCGGTCCGGGCGGCGTTCGCTGGTGCTCGGCGCGTCCGCCGGCGAGGTGCTGGGCCTGGATGCCGACCGGAGCCGTGCTCTGTTGGAGGACCTGCTCGCCCGCAGCACCGCACCCGAGCGGGTGTACCGGCACGAGTGGTCCGTCGGCGACACCGTGATCTGGGACAACCGCGGCGTGATCCACCGCGCCGCACCCTACGAGCCGGATTCGCCACGGGAGATGCTGCGCACCACCGTGCTCGGCGACGAACCCATCCAGTGACCCGGCCCGAACACAGCATAGGAGTACGACCATGCCTCGTTGGCCCAAACCCCCCGAAGGAAGCTGGACCCAGCATTACCCCGACCTGGGCACCGGCCCGGTGTCCTACGAAGACTCCATC
>NZ_BDBM01000104.1 GCF_001612985.1 Nocardia gamkensis NBRC 108242
TGGGACTGTCGGGTAAACGGCGGATCTGACCCCGGTGATGGTTAGTTTCCGGTCGGGGTGATCCGGCCTTCGAAGGTGATCGCGAACGCGTTCAGCGCGGGCTTCCACCTCATCGCCCATCGTGCCCGGCCGCGTCCGGTGGGGTCCAGCGAGCGGGTCACCAGATACAGGCACTTCAGCGCTGCCTGCTCGGTCGGGAAATGCCCGCGCGCCCGCACCGCCCTGCGATAGCGGGCGTTGAGGGACTCGATGGCGTTGGTTGAGCAGATGACCCGCCTTATCTCGACGTCGTAGTCGAGAAAGGGCACGAACTCACTCCACGCGTTCTCCCACAATCTGACGATCGCCGGATACCGTGGCCCCCACTTTGTGGCGAACTCATCGAACCGCTCTTTTGCCGCGGCCTCGGTCGGCGCGGTGTAGACCGGCTTGAGGTCACGGCTCATCTGGTCCCAATACTGCCGGGCGGCGTATCGGAACGAGTTGCGCAGCAGGTGGATCACGCACGTTTGCACGATCGCTCGCTCCCAGACGGTGGTGATCGCCTCCGGCAAGCCTTTGAGCCCATCGCAGACAGCGATGCACACATCGGCGACGCCGCGGTTCTTGATCTCGGTCAGCACGGCGAGCCAAAACTTGGCGCCCTCGCCGCCGTCGCCGGCCCACAACCCGAGGATGTCGCGCTCACCGGCCACGGTGACACCGATGACCACGTAGATCGGACGGTTGGTGACCTGGCCATCCCTGATCTTCACGTGGATCGCATCGATGAACACGACCGGATACACACGATCGAGAGGCCGGTTGCACCAGTCGGTCATCTCCGCGACCACCTTGTCGGTAATCGCGGAGACGGTGTCCTTGGACACCGAAGCGCCGTAGATCTCAGCGAAATGCGCCGAGATCTCCCCGGTCGTCAACCCCTTCGCGGTCAGTGACAACACGATCTCATCGACCCCCGACAACCGCCGCTGACGTTTCCTGACGATCTTCGGTTCGAACGTCGAGCTGGTGTCACGCGGCACATCGATCTCGACCGGACCGATCTCGGTGACCACCGTCTTCGAGCGAGTTCCGTTGCGAGAGTTCGGTGTTCCACGCCCGGCTGGGTCGTGTTTCTCATAGCCGACATGCTCGGTCATCTCCGCTTCCAACGCGGTCTCGAGCACGGTTTTGGTCAACTGGTTGAGCAACCCGCCCGGGCCGACCAGGTCGATCCCCTGTTCCTTGGCCTGCTTCAGCAGCTGCTCGGCCAGCTTCTTGGTGTCCGCCGCGTCGTCCTTCTTCGCCACGGCGTCGAGTGTCTCCGACACTGCTCGATCCTTCCCGCCGAACCGTCAGGTCCGGCCAGTCAGACCAAGGTCAAATCCGCCGTTGTTCCGACAGTCCC
>NZ_BDBM01000105.1 GCF_001612985.1 Nocardia gamkensis NBRC 108242
GGGTCTGTCCAGCCATCGGTGTAACTCGGTTTGATTGGGTTACTTCCGTCCAGCGCTGAGTCGGCCTTCGAAGGTGATGTCGAAGGCGTTCAACGCCGCTTTCCATCGGGTGATCCAGCGTTTCTGTCCTGTTCCGGTGGGGTCGAGACTCATGATCGCCAGGTAGACGCATTTCAGGGCGGCTTGCTCGTTGGGGAAGTGGCCGCGGGCGCGCACGGCACGGCGGATGCGGGCGTTGACCGACTCGATCGCATTCGTCGAGCACACGACCCTGCGGATCTCGGTGTCGAACGCCAGGAACGGCACGAACTCGGCCCACGAGTTCTCCCAGAGCTTGACGATGGCCGGGTACTTCGTGCCCCATTCCTCGGTGAACTCGTAGAACCGTTCCAGCGCAGCAGATTCCGTCGGTGCGGTGTAGATCGGCTTCAACGCCTTGGCGATCGCGTCCCAATGCTGACGACCCGCGTAACGGAACGATGCGCGCAGCAGATGCACCACACACGTCTGGACGACAGCGGCCGGCCAGACCTGCCCGATCGCCTCGGGCAACCCTTTGAGACCATCGCAGACGAGCATGCACACATCCTCGGCACCACGATTCTTGAGTTCGGTGAGGATCTGCAGCCAGAACTTCGCGCCCTCACCACCATCTCCGGCCCACAAGCCCAAAATGTCGCGGGTGCCCTCGACGGTGACCGCCAACGCGACATAGATGGGCCGGTTGGCGACCTTGCCGTCGCGGATCTTCACATGGATCGCATCCAGGAAGATCACCGGATACACGCTGTCCAGAGGCCGGTTCTGCCACTCGCTCATGCCATCCATCACCTTGTCGGTGATCACCGAGATCGTCTGCTTGGACACCTCGGCGCCATAAACTTCACGCAGGTGCGCGGAAATCTCTCCATGCGTGAGGCCCTTGGCCGACAGCGACAACACCATGTTCTCCACGCCGTTGAGCCGGCGCTGGCGTTTGCGCACGATCTGCGGCTCGAAGCTGGCGTCCCGATCGCGAGGAACGTCGATCTCGACCGGCCCGACGTCTGTGACCACCGTTTTCGACCGGGTGCCGTTGCGGGAATTGCCTGTTCCACGACCGGCCGGGTCACCATGGTCATATCCGAGATGGTCGGTGATCTCACCATCGAGGGCGGATTCGACGACCATCTTGGTCAACTGCGCCAGCAACCCACCCTCACCGGTCAGCTGCAAGCCGTTGCTCCGGGCCTGAGCCACCAGCTGACCCACCAGTTCGGCATCCACCGCTGGTGCTGTCGCATCCTTACGCTTCGCCACCGCAGCAGTATCGGCCACATCAGCCGTCACTACATCAGATATCAAGTGCCACTCCTTGATCGGGAGTTACACCGTTGTATTTACAGTCCC
>NZ_BDBM01000106.1 GCF_001612985.1 Nocardia gamkensis NBRC 108242
CGGAGACTTCCTCGACCACACCGGCTTTCTCGTTCACCACCACGTCACCGGCATCGATCGCGGCTCGCGACTCCATACCGGTGCCGACCAGCGGGGCCTCGGAGCGAACCAGCGGAACCGCCTGCTTCTGCATGTTCGCACCCATGAGAGCCCGGTTGGCGTCGTCGTGCTCGAGGAACGGGATCATCGCCGTCGCGACCGACACCATCTGACGCGGCGACACATCCATGTAGTCGACTTGCGCGGAATCGACGAGCTCGACCTCGGAATTCCTGCGACGCACCGCGATTCGCGGCTCGACGAAGCGCCCCTCGGCATCGAGTGGCTCGTTCGCCTGCGCCACGACATGCAGGTCTTCCTGGTCGGCGGTCAGGTAGTCGACCTCGTCGGTCACCCGGCCCTCGACCACTTTCCGGTACGGGGTCTCGATGAAGCCGAACGGGTTGACCCGCGCGTACACCGACAGATAACCGATCAGGCCGATGTTCGGGCCTTCCGGGGTCTCGATCGGGCACATCCGGCCGTAGTGGCTGTAGTGCACATCGCGGACCTCCAGGCCGGCGCGCTCCCTGGTCAGGCCACCTGGGCCCAGCGCCGAAAGGCGGCGCTTCTGGGTCAGACTCGCGAGTGGGTTGCGCTCGTCGAGGAATACCGACATCTGCGAGGTTCCGAAGAACTCCCTGATCGCGGCGACGACCGGGCGGATGTTCATCAGTGTCTGCGGCGTGATCGCCTCCACGTCCTGAGTGGTCATCCGCTCGCGGACCACACGCTCCATACGGGAGAGACCGATTCGCATCTGGTTCTGGATCAGCTCGCCGACGGTGCGCAGGCGACGATTGCCGAAATGATCGATGTCATCGACCTCGACCCGAACCTCGATGCCACCGGGGGCGGTCATGGTCTTGTCACCCGCGTGCAGGCGCAGCAGGTATTCGATGATCGTGACGATGTCTTCCTCGGCGAGCACCGGTGAGCCGATGACTTCACCGGAGTGGATGCCGAGCTTCTTGTTGATCTTGTAGCGACCGACGCGCGCCAGGTCGTAGCGCTTCTCCTTGAAGAACAGGTTCTCCAGCAGGGTCTGCGCGGACTCCTTGGTCGGCGGCTCACCCGGACGCAGCTTGCGATGGATGTCCAGCAGCGCCTCGTCGGTGCCCGGTGTGTTGTCCTTCTCCAGCGACGTCATCATGATCTCGGAGAAACCGAACCGCTCGCGGATCGGCTCATCCGTCCAGCCGAGCGCTTTGAGCAGGACCGTTACGGGTTGGCGGCGCTTGCGGTCGATGCGCACACCCACGGTGTCGCGCTTGTCCACA
>NZ_BDBM01000107.1 GCF_001612985.1 Nocardia gamkensis NBRC 108242
CGTGGACAAGCGCGACACCGTGGGTGTGCGCATCGACCGCAAGCGCCGCCAGCCGGTCACCGTGCTGCTGAAGGCGCTGGGCTGGACCACCGAGGAGATCGTCGAGCGCTTCGGCTTCTCCGAGATCATGATGTCGACCCTGGAGAAGGACAACACCGCCGGTCAGGACGAGGCGCTGCTGGACATCTACCGCAAGCTGCGTCCGGGTGAGCCGCCGACCAAGGAGTCCGCGCAGACCCTGCTGGAGAACCTGTTCTTCAAGGAGAAGCGCTACGACCTGGCGCGCGTCGGTCGCTACAAGATCAACAAGAAGCTCGGCATCCACGTGGGCGAGCAGGTCGTCGGTTCGGTGCTGACGAAGGAAGACATCGTCAACACCATCGAGTACCTGGTCCGCCTGCACTCGGGCGACAAGACCATGACCGCCCCCGGTGGCGCCGAGGTTCCGGTGGAAGTGGACGACATCGACCACTTCGGCAACCGTCGCCTGCGCACCGTCGGCGAGCTGATCCAGAACCAGATCCGGGTCGGTCTCTCCCGTATGGAGCGTGTCGTCCGCGAGCGCATGACCACTCAGGATGTGGAGGCGATCACGCCGCAGACCCTGATCAACATCCGCCCGGTCGTCGCCGCGATCAAGGAGTTCTTCGGAACCTCCCAGCTGTCGCAGTTCATGGACCAGAACAACCCGCTGTCGGGCCTGACCCACAAGCGCCGCCTCTCGGCGCTGGGCCCGGGTGGTCTGTCCCGTGAGCGCGCCGGCCTGGAAGTCCGTGACGTCCACCCGTCGCACTACGGCCGGATGTGCCCGATCGAGACCCCGGAAGGCCCGAACATCGGCCTGATCGGCTCGCTGTCGGTGTACGCGCGGGTCAACCCGTTCGGCTTCATCGAGACCCCGTACCGCAAGGTCGTCGACGGCCGGGTGACCGACGAGGTTCGTTACCTGACCGCCGACGAGGAGGACCGGCACGTTCGCGCGCAGGCCAACTCGCCGGTCGACGCCGAAGGCCGCTTCCTCGAGGACCGCGTGCTGTGCCGGCGTGGCAACGAGGAGAACGAGCTCGTCGCCGCCAACGAGGTCGACTACATGGATGTGTCGCCGCGTCAGATGGTGTCGGTCGCGACCGCGATGATCCCGTTCCTCGAGCACGACGACGCCAACCGCGCCCTGATGGGTGCGAACATGCAGCGTCAGGCTGTTCCGCTGATCCGTTCCGAGGCCCCGATCGTGGGTACCGGCATGGAGCTGCGCGCGGCCGTGGACGCGGGCGACGTGGTGGTGAACGAGAAGCCGGGTGTGGTCGAGGAGGTTTCGG
>NZ_BDBM01000108.1 GCF_001612985.1 Nocardia gamkensis NBRC 108242
TCGGGTCGACGAGGGTGGAGGTGTCGCCGAGTTCGCGTCCTTCGGCGATGTCGCGTAGGAGGCGGCGCATGATTTTGCCGCTGCGGGTTTTGGGGAGTTCGGGGACGATGTGGATTTCGCGGGGTTTGGCGATGGGGCTGATTTCGTGGGCGACTTGGGTTTTGAGGTCGTCGATGAGGGTGGGGGTGGGTTGGGTGTGTGCGGTGAGGATGACGAAGGCGACGATGCCTTGGCCGGTGGTGGGGTCGGTGGCGCCGACGACGGCGGCTTCGGCGATGGTGTGGTGTGCGACGAGGGCGGATTCGACTTCGGCGGTGGAGATTCGGTGGCCGGAGATGTTCATGACGTCGTCGACGCGGCCGAGGATCCAGAGGTCGGCGTCGGTGTCGAGTTTGGCGCCGTCGCCGGCGAAGTACCAGCCTTGTTCGGCGAAGCGTTGCCAGTAGGTTTCGTGGAAGCGTTGTGGGTCGCCCCAGATGCCGCGCAGCATGGATGGCCAGGGTTGGTCGAGTACGAGGTAGCCGTTGGCTTCGGTTTCTCCGTGTCCGACGGGTTTGCCTTCTTCGTCGACGACTCGTGCGGAGATGCCGGGTAGGGGGGTCATGGCGGCGCCGGGTTTGGCGGCGGTGACGCCGGGCAGGGGGGAGATCATGATGGCGCCGGTTTCGGTTTGCCACCAGGTGTCGACGATGGGGGTGCGGCCGGCGCCGATGACTTCGCGGTACCAGCGCCATGCTTCGGGGTTGATGGGTTCACCGACCGAGCCGAGCAACCGCAACGACGACAGATCATGGGCGTCGGGAATCTGCCTGCCCCATTTCATGAAGGTGCGGATGAGGGTGGGGGCGGTGTAGTAGATGGTGACGCCGTATTTTTCGATGATGTCGAAGTGGCGGTGTTCGGTGGGGGAGTTGGGGGTGCCTTCGTAGATGATTTGGGTGGTGCGGTTGGTGAGGGGGCCGTAGACGATGTAGCTGTGTCCGGTGATCCAGCCGATGTCGGCGGTGCACCAGTAGGTGTCGTGGCCGGGTTTGTGGTCGAAGACGGTGTGGTGGGTGTAGGCGGTTTGGGTGAGGTAGCCGCCGGTGGTGTGCAGGATGCCTTTGGGTTTTCCGGTGGTGCCGGAGGTGTAGAGGATGAACAGGGGGTGTTCGGCGTCGAAGGGTTGGGCGTGGTGGTGGGGGGAGGCGGTGGTGACGGTGTCATGCCACCACAGGTCGCGGCCGTGGGTCCAGGGGGTGGGG
>NZ_BDBM01000109.1 GCF_001612985.1 Nocardia gamkensis NBRC 108242
TAGGGAGTGTTTCGAAGTGGTGAGGGCGGGCTGTTCGGCCCGTCCTCACCCGTGTCGCAGCCACTGATTGATCGCAGCAATATGGACCGTCGCCAGATAGCGGACAGCGAGCTTGTCGTAGCGAGTGGCCACCGCCCGATGCTGTTTGAGCTGATTGATGCCACGTTCGACAGCGTTACGGTCCCGGTAGACGACCGGATCGAACACCGGCGGCCTGCCACCGCCCGAGCCGCGGTTGCGGCGATGGCCGACCTGGTCTGCTGGAACCGGGATCGTCACCCGGATCCCGTGCCGACGCAGCCATTCCCGATTTCCTCGACTGGAATACGCCTTGTCGGCCAGCACCCGAACCGGTCGTGATCGTGGCCGGCCACCACCAGTCTTGGGCACCTCGATGCCGTCGAGGACCGCCGTGAACTGGGGACTGTCACCGGCCTGGCCAGGGGTGACCAGCAGCGACAGCACCCGGCAGCCCTGTTCGCAAGCCAGATGCAACTTCGTCGACCATCCGCCCCGCGACCGGCCAAGCCCGTGATCGTCGGGTTCGCGGACCACCCCTCCGGGCGGCTCGGCCTGCCCGTCACCGTCGCGGCGAGCCCCGGCAGCATGCTGATGGGCCCGCAGAATCGTCGAGTCCACGCTCACCTGCCACACGATCCGGTTTGCCGCGTCGGCGAACGCTTGCAGCAACTTCAGGATCAACGCCCACACTCCGGCACGCTGCCAGCGCCGGAACAGCCCATACACCGCCAGCCACGACCCATACACCGCCGGCACGTCACGCCACGGTGATCCGACTCGGGTACGCCACCGGATCCCATCGATGAGCTGCCGTTTCGTCCACTGAGGCGGTCGTCCCGCCTTCTTGTTCCGGGGCAGCAACGGTTCCAACCGGGCCCACTGGGCATCGGTCAGGTCCGCGCGCCCCGCCACCACCGCTACGCTGGCCACGAGGTCTCCGGTATTCAAGGTTCTTCTTCGACAGCTGAACCAACTACCGGAGACCTCACCTACATACCAACGCCGACAACAGATCCCGCTGAACACATTGATGGGGTGGCACCGCATAACGGTGCCACCCCATCAACTACTTCGAAACACTCCCTA
>NZ_BDBM01000110.1 GCF_001612985.1 Nocardia gamkensis NBRC 108242
AATGGGTTCTGCAGCGCTGCCAGGACGCGCCGGGCAGGGTCGCGCCGATCGCGGCAACGAGCCCGGCGTGGGCGTCGCTGGTGACGAGCTGGACGCCCGAGAGGCCGCGGGCAACCAGGTCACGGAAAAACGCCAGCCAGCCGGCACCGTCCTCGCCGGAGGTGACCTGGACGCCGAGGATTTCGCGGTAGCCCTCGGCGTTGACGCCGGTCGCGACCAGACAGTGCACGTTGACCACGCGCCCGTTCTCGCGGACTTTCAGCACCAGGGCGTCGGCGGCGACGAACGTGTACGGGCTTTGGTCGAGCGGGCGGCTGCGGAAGGCTTCCACCTGGGTATCCAGGTCGCGGGCCATCATCGACACCTGCGATTTCGACAGGCTGGTAATATCGAGGGACTCGACGAGTTTCTCCATCCGCCGGGTCGATACGCCCAGCAGGTAGCAGGTCGCCACCACGCTGGTGAGGGCCCGTTCGGCGCGTTTGCGGCGTTCGAGCAGCCAGTCCGGAAAGTAGCTGCCCGACCGTAATTTCGGGATGGCGACATCGATCGTGCCGACGCGGGTGTCGAATTCGCGGTGGCGATAGCCGTTCCGGGAATTGACCCGCTCGCTGGACCGTTCGCCGTAGTCGGCACCACACAGGGCGTCGGCCTCGGTGCTCATCAGCTGTTGCACGAACATCGACACCATCTCCCGCAGCAGGTCAGGGCTGTTGACGGCGAGTTGATCGGCGAACGACTCGCTCGCCTCGATAGGCTTGATCCTGGTCATCGCGTGAACTTCTCCTTCGTTGAGCTTGGCGGTTCAAGAAGGATCACGCGGTGACCGCCCACTCTCCGGCTACGACACGCTCAGGCATTCGCGCCGAAGCCGCTGGTACACCACTCTGCTGGACGCAACCGCGAGGGGATTGCCGGTACAGGTCGCGTGCCGGCTGTTGGATGTCTCCGAGTCCGGTTTCTACCACTGGAGATCGCGTCCACCCTCGCAGCGAGCGATCCGCCATGCCTGGCTCACCGACCAGATCCGGGCCG
>NZ_BDBM01000111.1 GCF_001612985.1 Nocardia gamkensis NBRC 108242
TTGCCGCTGGATCCGTTGGCTCCGGTGGGTGGTTTGTAGTTCTTACCCGCGATGTTGTACAGGTACTGCTTGGTCAACCGGTTGATCGCGGCAGCGGTATCACTGGAAGTGGCGTTCCCACCCGAGACGATCGCCTGCGCCTTCTGCAACGCCGCGGTCAGGATCTGATGCACCTTCTGCTGCCCGGCCTTCGTGTACGCCTGCGGACCCAGCTCGGCCAACGCCACATTCACCTCACGCACCAGCTTGACGATCGCTTTCTTGTCGACCTTGTTCGACCCCTTCAAACTCCCGATATACGACACCAACTGGTTGTCCACATTGTTGAACGCCTTGGCCGCGTTGCGCTGGAACAATCGCTTGGCCCGAATCGCCCGCGTCGTCGCACCACTCCCCGAGGACCCCGACGACCCACCCGACGGTTGCGGCACCTGCCGCATCTGCGGATCCGACGGATCCCCCTCCCCATACACCCCTTCCAACTGCTTCAACACATCCAACGCCTGCGCCGCCTCCGGCGACATCCCCGCCACACCCGAACCATCGGTCCCACCCGCCGCCACCGGCGCCGAACCCCCACCACCGCCACCACTGCCCAAACCCGCCAACGCCGAAGCGATCATCGGCAACATCCCCATCGCCATCATCCCGGCCATCGGCAACACACCCGCCACGACCTCCGGATCCACCAACGGCTCCGGCTCCTCCTCCTCCCGACCCCCACCAGGCCCCGGCGCCTGCTCCACCCGCGGAGCCACCACACCACCCGGCTGCCCAGCCACACCCTCACCCGGAACCGGCTGACCCGAAACACCACCCGACTGACCCGACTGCTGACCCGGCACACCGGGAACACCGGGATGAGACGGAACACCCGCCGCAGACGGACCCGAAACACCCGGCGACCCAG
>NZ_BDBM01000112.1 GCF_001612985.1 Nocardia gamkensis NBRC 108242
AATGGGTGCGACACCGCTGCCAGGAAGCACCCGGCAAGGTCGCCCCGATCGCGGCGACCAACCCGGAGTGGGCGTCGGAGGTGACGAGCTGGACTCCGCTCAGGCCTCGGGCGACCAGATCGCGGAAGAACGCCAGCCAGCCGGCGCCGTCCTCACCGGAGCTCACCTGCAAGCCCAGGATTTCTCGGTAGCCCTCGGCGTTGACGCCGGTCGCGACCAGGGCGTGGACGTTGACAACGCGGCCGCTCTCCCGCACTTTCAGCACCAGCGCGTCGGCGGCGACGAACGTGTAAGGGCCTTGGTCGAGGGGGCGGGTGCGGAACGCTTCGACCTGGGCGTCGAGGTCGCGGGCCATCATCGACACCTGCGATTTGGACAGGCTGGTGATGCCCAGTGACTCCACCAACTTCTCCATCCGGCGGGTGGAAACACCCAGCAGGTAGCAGGTCGCCACCACCGAGGTGAGGGCTCGTTCGGCGCGTTTGCGGCGTTCGAGCAGCCAGTCCGGGAAGTAGCTACCCTGACGCAGTTTCGGAATCGCGACATCGATCGTTCCGACGCGGGTGTCGAATTCGCGGTGGCGATAGCCGTTCCGGGAATTGACCCGCTCGCTGGACCGTTCGCCGTAGTCGGCACCACACAGGGCGTCGGCCTCGGTGCTCATCAGCTGTTGCACGAACATCGACACCATCTCCCGCAGCAGGTCAGGGCTGTTGACGGCGAGTTGATCGGCGAACGACTCGCTCGCCTCGATAGGCTTGATCCTGGTCATCGCGTGAACTTCTCCTTCGTTGAGCTTGGCGGTTCAAGAAGGATCACGCGGTGACCGCCCACTATCCGGCTACGACACGCTCAGGCATTCGCGCCGAAGCCGCTGGTACACCACTCTGCTGGACGCAACC
>NZ_BDBM01000113.1 GCF_001612985.1 Nocardia gamkensis NBRC 108242
GTCGTCGGGCACCAGCGCGGCGTGCCGGTCGCGCACCGCGGCCAGCGCCAGCGTGCGGCCCTCCTTGACCGAGAACGGTGGTTCGGCACGGGCATAGCGGTGCAGATACAGATCGTCGACGACGGTGCCGACGAGGTCGTCGACGGTCTCCACCAGTCTGGTGGCCGGGTCGTGCTCGCCCGCGAGCCCGAGTTCGTCGAGCATGCGCTGGCAGAAGCTGTGGGTGGTGGCGATGGTGCCTGCGTCGAAATCCGACAGGGCGGTCAGCAACCGCCGCTGCCGCAGCCGGACCTCGCCTTCCCCGGCCTGCGCGAGATGGCGGACCAGCTCGTCGGCGTGCGCACGGGCCGCTGCCGGGTCGGCCAATCCGGCGGCCACGGCGACGAATCGGTCGCGCGTGCGTTCCCGCAGCTCCTGGGTCGCCGCACGGCTGAATGTCACCAGCAGCAACTGGGATATGTCGACCCCGGCCTCGGCGACGTAGCGCACCGCCAGACCGACGATGGCGTGCGTCTTGCCGGTGCCCGCGCTGGCCTCCAGCACGGTCGTCCCGGTGGGCAGCGGCCCGTACGGCTCGAACGCGTCGGCGTCGAAAGCGGCCGCGTCGAAGGAGGTTTCCTGCACGGTCATGCGTGCCTCCCTCCTGCGCGGCCGGTGGTCACGCGATCCGCGGCCGTCGCGCTCGCCTCGGCGGCCTGCCACGCCGCACGGTCCCGAAGCGATTGTCCGAGCTGACATTCTGCCGCGCGCCCGTGCGTCCACCGGCGACCGACACGCGCCGGGGCGGAGTATTCCGGCGTCCGGCACCGGATGGCGCCGAA
>NZ_BDBM01000114.1 GCF_001612985.1 Nocardia gamkensis NBRC 108242
AGCCGGAACCGGTGGTCACCGAAGCCCAAGCCGAAGTGCTGGCGACGCGTGCCGACCAGTTCAGCCGGTATCACGATGCTCGCCGTGAGGGGGATGACGAACTGGCCGACGCGATCAAGGATTTGGTGGCCGACCTCGATGCCGAGCTGCGGGAACTCGGTGTGCGTGATCGTCTTCCGCCGTTGGATGCCAAGCCGCGTCGCAAGGCCAAGTCCACCCGTCGCCGTGACGACCTGCCGGACCTGCCTCGTAAGAAGGTCGCGCGCACCACGATCGGCACCGCCTACGCGGACGGCAAGTACCGGCCATCGACGTTCTTCACCCTCACCGTGGGCTCCTATGGGCGTATCAACCGTGTCCGTGACGAGGAGACCGGGAAGATGGTGCCGGACGGCTCCCCGGTCGATCCGGACTCCTACGACTACGCCCGTGCTGCCCGCGACATCATGCATATCAAGCGGTTGTTCGACCGGTGGGTGCAGAACCTGCGTCGCGCGGTGGGCTGGAACGTGCAGTACTGGGGCAGCGTGGAACCGCAGAAGCGCGGGGCTCCGCATCTGCACCTGGCCATCCGGGGCTCGGTCCCGACCCAGCTGCTCTATCAGGTGACCGCGGCGACCTACGTCAACATCTGGTGGCCACACTTCGACCAGGAGGTTTACACCGGCGACAACATGCCGGTCTGGGATCACGCGGCCGGCACCTTCGTGGACCCGAAGACCAGGCGGGCGCTGA
>NZ_BDBM01000115.1 GCF_001612985.1 Nocardia gamkensis NBRC 108242
CAGGTCCGGCGAGATGCGCACCTGCGTGGGCGAACCCCCGGTCCGATACGCCGCCGCCCAACTCAGCACATTCGCCGCATACGCCATCGAGTTGTTGTACCGCAACACCGCACGCAACTCCTGCGACGGATCCCGCAGATCCAAACCCCCCGAACACAAATACTTCCCCGCCGCCAACGCCGCATCGAACACATTATGCGGATCGGCCACCCCGTCCCCATTACCGTCCGCGCCATACGCCCCCCACGTCCCCGGCAAGAACTGCATCGGACCCAACGCCCGCACAAACCCCCCATCAGCAGTCTTGATCACCTCATTACCCGGCAAACTCCCATCCAACGCCGGACCGAAAATCGGCGACACCGTCGTACCCGCCGCATCCGTACGCCCACCCCGCGCATGCCCCGACTCGATCCGCCCGATCCCCGCCAGCAAACTCCACGACAACCCACACCCCGGCACCGAGGACCCCAACGCCAACTCCGCATTCCGATACGCCGCCAACACCACCTCCGGAATACCCAACGCACCCCCCGCCGCCGGCAACGTAACCTCCTGCAACGGAACCACACCCGCGAACGGCGCCACCCCCGGCGTCACCGCCCGCAACCGCCGCGGCCCCTCCGCCGCCACCGGCAACAACCCCACCTCCCGCGACGCCGCGCCCTGCACACCCG
>NZ_BDBM01000116.1 GCF_001612985.1 Nocardia gamkensis NBRC 108242
GAATCTTCAGCGGCAAATGCGTGGACCGTGCCCCGGTCGTCCACCAGTCCACGACGCTTCGTTCTCGGGCAGTGCCAGGGTGCCGAGGAAAGGATCATATGTCCGGGGCGACACGGTTTCCTTGCCTGACCATACTGGGTGGTTGCCCGGTCCAGCGTGTGTTCGCCGGCACCGATGCCATCGGAGCCTCGAGCGCCGCACTCTTGGTCCCCTCGGACGCATTGCCGGTGGCATCGAACGAGGAGATCAGGTAGGCGGGAAGCGCCATGGCGAGGAGGAATGGAACGAACCAGTGTCCGGAGTGCACCGCGCCGCCGGATTCGTCGAGGAACGCACCGCCCACGATGGTGTCCCCGCCGCCTACCGCCCTGTCCGCGCTCCGGTCGAATGCTCGCTGGTCACCGTCTCCCACAGCTGCGTCCATCCCGTCCCACTCGAGCCACGCTGAACTCCGCTCATGGTCCGGTCGTCGGCGTGGAGGGCCTTGCGAGGCAACTTCGTAACCGGGCAGACCCCGGGCTCGGCCAAGCAGAATACGGCTGCCTCAGCGTCCACTGTGGCCCGGAACTCGGCCCAGGTGATGTCGGCGGGAAATCGTCCGAACCCGTCGAAGTCCTCCACGTCCATCGCCAGTTGTTCTGCTGGAACAACGCGAGCTCATCGCGTAGGGGCACC
>NZ_BDBM01000117.1 GCF_001612985.1 Nocardia gamkensis NBRC 108242
AACCGGAACCGGTGGTCACCGAAGCACAAGCGCAAGTGCTGGCCACGCGTGCCGACCAGTTCAGCCGGTATCACGACGCTCGCCGCGAGGGGGATGACGAACTGGCCGAGGCCATCAAGGATTTGGTGGCCGACCTCGATGCCGAGCTTCGCGAACTCGGTGTGCGTGATCGTCTTCCGCCGTTGGATGCCAAGCCGCGTCGTAAGGCCAAGTCGACCCGTCGCCGTGACGATCTGCCGGACCTGCCTCGCAAGAAGGTCGCGCGCACCACGGTCGGCACCGCCTACGCGGACGGCAAGTACCGGCCCTCGACGTTCCACACCCTGACCGTGGATTCCTACGGGGGGATCAACCGTGTCCGTGACGAGGAGACCGGACAGATGGTGTCGGATGGTTCCCCGCGTGATCCGGAGTCCTACGACTACGCGCGTGCGGCCCGCGACATCATGCACGTCAAAGCGCTGTTCGACCGGTGGGTGCAGAACCTGCGTCGCGCGGTGGGCTGGAACGTGCAGTACTGGGGCTCGGTCGAACCGCAGAAGCGCGGGGCCCCGCACATCCATCTGGCTATCCGGGGTTCGATCCCTACCAAGCTGCTGTATCAGGTGACCGCGGCGACCTACGTCAACATCTGGTGGCC
>NZ_BDBM01000118.1 GCF_001612985.1 Nocardia gamkensis NBRC 108242
GGTATACAGTCGCTGTCGTTGGAGATGAAAGTCTGGTTGGCCGGGCAGGTGAACTGCACCGGAAGCAAGATGGACCATCCCCTCCGGCGGAGAAGAGAACCTGGTGCAGTCGGCCGGACCGTCGGAGGGGATGACGAGATTCCGCAGCCCGACCGGCAACCCAGGAGGTGGTCACTGAGCAGCTCTTCCCAGATTCCGCGTCCCGGCCTGTTGCCGGGCGCGATGCCCGAGGTCGGCCCTACCGCCGACCGACGGAATTGACGTGAAAACCCCCTCGATATCCCGGGCCCCGGCGCACGACGCGCCGGGGCCTGTCGTCGTATGAAGCCAGAGGTGTTGTGCAGCAACCGAACACAGGCCCCCACCGACCCCGTCGACGCTTCCGGTGCCGCCGAGAGGCTCGATGACGAGGACTACCCCGCCTACAGCATGGGCAGAGCCGCGGAAATCCTCGGCGTCACCCCCGCCTTCCTGCGCGCCCTCGACGCCGCCGAACTGCTGACACCCCAGCGTTCCGAAGGCGGGCACCGCCGCTACTCCCGCTACCAACTGCGGATCGCCGCCCGCGCTCGCGCGCTGGTCGATCAGGGCACCCCGCTGGAGGCGGCGTGCCGGATCATCGTCCTGG
>NZ_BDBM01000119.1 GCF_001612985.1 Nocardia gamkensis NBRC 108242
ATGATCACGGTGTTTCTGGTCGACGATCACGAGATCGTCCGTCGCGGCCTGGCCGACCTGCTCTCCCACGACCCGGAACTGTCGGTGATCGGCGAAGCGGGCGACGTCGCCCAAGCACTCGCCCGCATCCCCGCACTCCGCCCCGACGTCGCCGTGCTCGACGTACGCCTGCCCGACGGCAACGGCATCGAACTGTGCCGCGACCTACTGTCCAAACTCGACGACCTGCGCTGCCTGATCCTCACCTCCTTCACCGACGAACAAGCCATGCTCGACGCCATCCTGGCCGGAGCCAGCGGATACGTCGTCAAAGACATCAAGGGCATGGAACTGGCCAAAGCCATCAAAGAAATCGGCGCAGGCCGCTCCCTGCTGGACAACCGCGCCGCCGCCGCCCTCATGCAACGACTGCGCACGAACACCCAGCAAGACGGACCCCTGGCCGGCCTCACAGACCAAGAGCGCAAACTACTCGACCTCCTCGGCGAAGGACTGACCAACCGGCAGATCGCCGAACGCATGTTCCTCGCCGAGAAAACCGTGAAGAACTACGTCTCCCGACTGCTGGCCAAACTCGGTCTCGAACGCCGTACCCAGG
>NZ_BDBM01000120.1 GCF_001612985.1 Nocardia gamkensis NBRC 108242
TGCACGCCGCCTCCCGCGGCACCTACGGCGCCCCGCGGGTGCACGCAGAATTCACTCTCGGTATCGGTCTCGGTATCGGTGTCGGCTACAACCAGGTCGAGCTATTGATGGCGCGTGCCGGGATCAAGGGCCTGCCCGGTGTCAAGCGCGCACGCCCACGGCATCAGGGCCCGACCGCCGGTGACCTGGTCAACCGTGCGTTCACCCGATCACGGCCGAACCAGTTGTGGGTCAGCGACATCGAGCGCCACGAGGCGTTCCTGAACCCTGCGGTGTGGAAGGACGCCGCCGCCGGTTGGTCGCAGCCGACTGGTTGAAACTGAGGACAGCTCGGCTCGTGGGATGACGGGTGCGGGTGGAAGCCGTCCTGACAACGACGGGACGGGCAAGTACGGCCAGATGGTCCGGGTCCGGCAAGCAAGACGGAAAGGCGTACGTGAGGAACCAGCGGCTGAGCGCCCCTCAAGTGAACCACCAGCTCGAACCTGGCGGATCCGGCCTGGGTAGCAGCGCGCACTTGCACGATTGTGTCGTGTGGGGAACTCCTGGATCGGGTGATGTCGCCGG